>CAVYXT010000005.1:0-110710 GCA_963772625.1 uncultured Actinomycetota bacterium
AGTCGGCGTCCGCTCCGAAGGAGGAGCCCGGTGAGCGCACCGCACTACAGCGATCTCTGGCAGGCGATCGCGCTCCGAGAGCCGGATCGCGTCGCGATCATCACCCGAGACGACCGCATGACGTGGGGTCGCTTCGCGAGCGAGGCCGGTGCGCTGGCCCGGCATCTCGACGAAGAGAGCGGTCTGGGGTTTCGGGAGGCGGCGGCGATTCTGCTGTACAACCGGCCGGAATACCTGACGTTCACGTGGGCATGCCTGGCAAGAGGCATCGCCCCCGTGGCGATCAACTACCGGTATCGCGCGCAAGAGGTGCGCGATCTGCTCCTTGACTCCGACTCGCAGGTGCTGCTCGTCTCGACCTCACTCGGCGCGATCGCCGCGGAGGCAGCCGAGGGCCTCGACATCGAGATCATCACTGTGGATGACGGGGGCGAGCCGCTCCCGGGTGCCACCCGATACGCCGACATCATCGCGGCAGGCGGCCGGATGCCTCGCGAGGCACCGCGCGGGGCCGAGCTGCGGCTCTACACCGGCGGCACCACGGGGGCGCCGAAGGCCGTCGTCTGGGACCTGGACACGCTGCTCGTGGCGCGGCAGCAATCGACCTGGGGGCTCGTCGGCATCCCGACACCGACCAGCCTCGACGAAGCGGTCGCGGTCGCGGTCTCACCCCTCACCCCGCACCCCGTCACGCTGCCCTTGAGCCCGCTGCTGCACGGTACCGCCCAGTCCACCACGATGGGCACTCTCGCCCTCGGCGGGACGATCGCGCTCCACGCGAGCGCGCACATGGACATCGAGGAGGCCTACAGGCTGGCGATGGACACGAAGGCGACCCGGCTGATCGTCGCCGGCGACGTGCTCGCGTTGCCCCTGGCCGAGGTGGCGGAGCAGCGCGGCGGACTGCCGCACGTGGACACGATTCTCAGTTCGGGGATGCGGTTCAGCGATGACGTGAAGAGGCGTCTGCACGCACTCGGTGACCTCGCGATCATCGACATGCTCGCCTCGAGCGAGGGCGGACCGTTCGCGTTCGGAATCACCCGCAGCGCGGACGACCTGCCGGCGCGGCTCGTGCTGACGCCGGGCGCCGTGCTGCTGGACGAGGACCTGAACGAGATCACCATCGAACCTGACGCCCTCGGCATACTCGCCTATCGCGGCATCCTGCCCAGGGAGTACTACGGCGACCCGGAGAAGACCGCGAAGACGTTCCTGCAGATCCGCGGCCATCGCTACGTCATGCCCGGCGATTGGGCGCGGGCCCGTGGCGACGGCACCATCGAGCTTCTCGGTCGTCTCAGCGCCGTGGTCAACACCGGTGGCGAGAAGGTCTTTCCCGCGGAGGTGGAGGAAGCGCTGCTCGAACACCCCTCCGTCGACGACGTCGTCGTCTTCGGTCTGCCGGACCTCCGGTTCGGCGAGGTCGTCAGCGCGATGGTCTCTCCTGCACCCGGCGCTGCGATCGACGTGGCCGACCTCCTCCGATTCGTCGATGCGCGCCTCGCCGGATACAAGAAGCCGCGCCACATCTTCGTGCGCCCGAGCCTCGAGAGGACCGCGACCGGCAAGATCGAGCTGGCGCGCGTCAAGGAAGAGGCAGTCCGCGAACTACAGCAGGCGAAGCAGTGAGCGGCGCCCGGCCGGCTTTCGACCCGGTCGCGGCGCCGGGGCGAGCTCGCCGCGCGGGTGGGCTTTCAGCCCAGTCCAGCGTTCCGTGGCAGGACGAAAGGCTCAGCCGTGCATCGGGTCGTAGCCCGCGGCATCCAGCGTTCGGGATATCGAGGTGGCGGTCAGCCGAACCAGATGGATCATGTTCTTGCCGTCCACGTCCTTCTTCGTGAGGGCCAGCGACACTGCGGCGATGACGGTTCCTTCCGCGCTGCGTACGGGAGCTGCCACGCCGATGTGCACGTTGTCGATCTGCCGGTCGCTCACCGCGTAGCCGGCGCGCACGATGTCGGCGAGCACGCGGCGGAGCGTGTCGGGATCGGTGTACGTGCGCGAGGTGAAGGCCGGGAGCTCGCCGCCCAGCACCTCATCCTGCACGTCGCTGGGCGCATGAGCGAGCAGCACCTGACCGATCGCGGTCGCGTGCATCGGGTAGCGTCCACCGACCAGGGGGCGCTGCGTGGTCCGGCGAGGACTCTGGAAGCGTTCGATCGAGACGAGTTCGATCCCCTCTCGGATCGCGAGGTGGGAGGCGTAGCCGGTGGTCTCGTACAGATCCTGTAGGTACGGCCGGGCGAGGCGCTGAAGCCCGACTGCGCGCGGCGCGAGGGACGCGACCTCCCACAGACGAAGTCCGATCCGGTACTTGCTCTCCCCGTCACGCTCGAGGGCGCCCCATTCGGTGAGGCGCTGAACGATCCGGTAACAGGTGGCGATCGGCAGACCGGTACGCCGACTGATGTCTGAGAGCGATTGCCGGATGCGGCCGCCTTGGAAGGTTCCGATGATGGCGAGCGCACGGTCGATCACCGAGCGGGACGGCTCGCCCTCGGCCAGGTCCGCAGTGTGCTCCATCGCCACGATCCAATCATCGTCCTGGCGACCCACCGGAGGGCGCCGCCGAATCTTCCGGCTGGCCGGGTCAGTCCTCGAGCACCAGCTTGAGCTGCTCGACGGCCCAGTCCAGCTCGGTCGCGCGCACGACCAGCGGCGGCGCGATGCGGATCGTCTGGCCGTGCGTGTCCTTCACGAGCACGCCCCGGCCGAGGAGCCGCTCCGCGACGGCCCGACCCGTCCCGCGAGCAGGGTCGATGTCGACGCCCGCCCACAGGCCGGCGACGCGCACGGCGGTGACGCCGTGCCCGATGAGCTCGCGGAGCTTCGCTTCGAGATGCTCGCCCAGCGCTGCCGCGCGGCGCTGGAACTCGCCGGTCGACAGCATCTCGACGACGCGGGTCCCGACCGCCGCGGCGAGCGGATTGCCGCCGAACGTCGAGCCGTGCTCGCCGGGGCGCAGCACACCGAGCACGTCGCGGTTCGCGACGACCGCCGACACGGGCAGGATGCCGCCTCCGAGGGCCTTTCCGAGCAGGTACACATCCGGGACGACGCCCTCGCGATCGCACGCGAAGGTCTCCCCCACGCGGCCCAGCCCGGTCTGGATCTCGTCGGCCACGAACAGCACGTTCTTCCGCTCGGTGATCTCTCGAACCGCGCGCAGGTAGCCGTCCGGTGGAATCAGGATGCCGGCCTCGCCCTGGATCGGCTCCAGAAGGACGGCCGCGGTGTACTCGTCGATGGCCGCTTCGAGAGCCGCGGCATCCCCGAACGGCACCGTCACGAACCCCGGCGCGTAGGGACCGAAGTCATCGCGGGCCTGCGGATCGTCGCTGAAGCCCACGATCGTGGTGGTCCGGCCGTGGAAGTTGCCGCCCGCGACGATCACGGTGGCGCGGTCGGGCGCGATGCCCTTGACCCGGTAGCCCCACGCGCGCGCGACCTTGATGCCGGTCTCCACGGCTTCGGCGCCGGTGTTCATCGGCAGCACGAGATCCTTGCCGCACAGCTCCGCGAGCGCTGCGGCGAAGAGGCCGAGCTGGTCGTTGTGGTACGCGCGACTCGTGAGCGTCAGGCGTCCGAGCTGCTCCTGCGCCGCCGCGAGGATGGCGGGGTGCCCGTGTCCGAAGTTCAGGGCCGAGTAGGCCGCGAGCAGGTCGAGGTACCGCTTGCCCTCGACATCCGTCACCCATGCTCCTTCGCCCTTCGCGATGACGACCGGCAGCGGGTGGTAGTTGTGCGCGACGTGCTCGCCCTCGGCCGCGATGATCGCCGAGGTGCTCGCGTCGAGCAGCTGGGGAATCGTCATGATCAGGCTCCGCGGAGCTCGAGCGTGCAGCACTTGATGCCGCCACCGCCGAGCAGCAGCTCGGACAGGTCGACCAGCACCGGGTTGTAGCCGCGCTCGCGCAGCTGCTTCTCGAAGCCCTTCGCGCGGGGCGAGATGATCACGTTGTAGCCGTCGCTCGACGAGTTCAGGCCGAAGACCGACCCGTCCTCGTCGGACACGTGGATCGCCTCGGGGAAGCGCTCCGCGAGGATCGCCTGGCTGCGCGCGTCGAACGCCGACGGGAGGTAGGCGATGTTCGCCCGCTCGGGTCCGCCGTTCGCCACGCCCTGCACCGGGTCGAGCACCGCGAGGGCGGTGTCGAGGTGGTAGAACCGCGGGTCGGTGAGCGTGAGCGACACGACCTCGCGACCGAACACGTCGCCGATCTCACGATGGCTGTCACCGGTCGAGCGGAAGCCGGTGCCCGCGAGGATCACGTCGCCGACCAGCAGGAAGTCGCCCTCGCCCTCGTTGACCTCGAGGGGCTCGCGCGTGTCGAAGCCGTTCGCCCGGAACCACTCGATGAACGGCACGGCCTCACCGGCCCGCTCCTGGAAGCGGAACTTCGGTCCGTAGGCGATGCCGTCGATCAGGAAGCCGCCGTTGGCGGTGTAGACCATGTCGGGGAGCCCCTCGACGGGATCGATGAGCTCGACCTCGTGGCCGAGCGCGAGATAGGTGTCGTAGAGCTCCTGCCACTGGCGCAGCGCCACGTCGGTGTCGGTGGGATTGGCCGGCACCATCCATGGGTTGATCGTGTAGCTGACCGTGAAGTGCTCGGGGCGGCACATGAGGTAGCGGCGAAGGTGCTGCGTGCGGGTCGTCTCGCGCGCGGCCTCGGTTGCGGGCGCCGTGTTCTGCGTGGACATTCTGCTCCTCAGACAGGGGCGGCGGACGCTGTCCAGGGGCCCGCCGGCCCTTCCTTCCGCGGTTCCTGTGCCTGTCGAAGGGCTGAGCAACAGCGTCGGGGAAGGGTGCGACTCGGGCACGCCGGCATCCATTCTCGCACGTGCGGGACCGGGGATCCTGGAAGCTCTACGGGACGTCTACGACGACCTTGCCGACGGTGTGACCGGCATCGACGTGGGCGAGCGCCGCCCGCGCCTCGGCGAACGCGAACGTGCGCTCGACGACGGGACGGATGCCGCCCGTCGCGGCGAGCGCGGCGAGCTCGCGCGTCACGTGCGGCTTCGGAACGGCCGCGACCGGACGGATGCGCGGTCCCGGCGTAAGGGACAGCAGGATGCCGCGGAGGATGCGTCCGATCGGTCCCCCGACTCTGCCGCCCTCGCCCGAGACGAGGACGAGCGTCCCGGACGGGCGGACGAGCCGCCGCAGCGCACGCAGCGGGAATGACCCCGCGATGTCCACCACCGCGTCGAACGACGCAGCGGGGAGGTCTGCGGCATCCGTCGTTCGGTAGTCGAACGTTCGCACCGCACCCAGGTCGCCGACCATTCGTGCGCTGCGAGCGCCGCAGAGCGCCCAGACCTCGGCAGCGCGCTGCGCCGCCAGCTGCACGGCGAAGTGCCCGACACCGCCCGAGGCGCCGATCACGAGCACGCGGTCGCCGCGGGTGACTCCCGCCGAGTCGAGTGCCTGCCATGCGGTGCCGCCGGCGACCGGGAGGGTCGCCGCATCGGCCGCGCTCAGCCCGTCGGGGCGGCGCGTCAGCAGCGTGGCGGGCGCGACGACGTACTCGGCCAGGGCGCCACCGGCGATCTCGCCCATCACCTCGTCGCCGACCGCGAACGCCGTCACCTCGGAACCGATCGAGGCGACAGTGCCGGCGACGTCGATCCCGCGGGTCGCGAGGCGCGGGTGGCGCAGACCCGAGGCGGGGCGGATGAGCAGCGGCACTCCGCGCATCACCTTGACATCGCCGGAGTTGACCGAGGTGGCCCGCACCCGGAGGAGTACATCCGTCGCACCCGGGACGGGGACCGGCATCCGTTCCATGCGGACCACTTCGGGTCCGCCGTAGCGAGTCTGCCGCCACGCATCCATCGCTGCGGGGACGCCGGCCGCGGCATCCGTCATGACTCCGCCTGGGGGTACTGGAACACGTCGTCGAGTCCGACGCCGAAGACGCGTGCGATCTGGAACGCGAGCTCCAGCGTCGGCGAGTACCGGCCCTGCTCGATCGCGATGAGCGTCTGGCGTGTCACGCCGATGCGCTTGGCGAGCTCGACCTGGGTGAGCCCCGCGACTTCGCGCAGCGCGCGGATGGAGTTGGTGACCCTGGTGGGCTTGACCATCAGATGATCCCCCGGCGGTAGGCGATGACACTGGCGATGCCGCCGAGGAACGCCGTGAGGAAGAAGCCGAAGAACATCGTGTTCGCGATCCAGAACCAGTCCGCCTCGAACGCGCACAGCACGATCACCCCGAGTCCGGCGATCACCATGAACGCCTGCCCCACGCGGCTGCCCATGCGTGCGATGTCGCGATCGCGCATGTCCGACTTCCCGACGCCGTCGGGGTCGCGCATGCCCGCGAGGATCCCCCACAGGATGCTGATCGCAATGGAGCCGACGATGCTCAGCCCGATCGTCCACAGCATGATCGGCCACCACACGACGTCCGTGAGCGGGCCGCCCGCAGCCTGCTGCAGCACGACGATCACATAGACCGTCATCGCGATCACACTCACGATCAGCCCCACCCAGGTGTTGCGCTCCTCGTAGACCATGGCCCTCTCCGATGTCTAAAATGTTTGACACTGCGACAGTAGTCGCCGGTGGGGAGCAATGTCAAACATTCTTTACTTTCGGCGGTTGCTCGGTGGCGAGGTGCGGCGATCGGCGGCCTCCTTCTGCGCAGAGCCGGCCGATTGCCGCAAGTGGCGGAGATGAATCCCGGATCGATCCGGCCTGCCAGGCTGGGTGGATGGCACGCCGAACCGCCGACGAAACCCGCCGCCTCATCCTCGAGGCGGCCATTCAGATGCTGCTCGAGCGCGGGGCGACCGCGGGTGTTCAGCACATCCGGCTCCAGGAGGTGCTGCGCTCCGTGGGTCTCACGACGGGCGCGGCCTATCGGATCTGGGCGGACCAGACCGAGTTCCACCGGGACCTCGCGGTCGAGATGGTCGGGCTGCGCTTCGCGCCGCCGGTCGCGAGTGCGGCGAGCGCGATCAGCGAGGTGCTCGAGTCGGGCGGCTCGTTGCAGGATGTCGCTCGCACCGCGGCACTGGATCACGTCACCTACACCTCGAAGTTCCACACCGAGCCCGCGTCACGTGACTCGCACGCGTTCATCACGGCCCTTGCGCTGCGCACGGCGGCAGGCGCCTGGCCGGAGCTTCGGGTGGCCAGCGCCGACCGGCACCGAGGATCGATCGTCGCTTTCGCGGAGTTCTACGCCGCGCTGCTGCAGCGCTTCGGGCGCCGCGTGCGATCACCGCTGACCATCGTCGACTTCACCGAGGCGATGGCGGCGCTCGGCGAGGGCTTCGCCATCCGCGCCGCCGAGGGTTTGGATCATCCCGAGTACGACATACCGGAGGATGCCGAGCTGCCCAGCGGGCGGTGGACGCTCTTCGGCATCGGGATCCTGGGGCTCGTCGAGGCGTTCACCGTCGAAGCGTCCGAGCAAGCGGCCCCCGGCCGCGCGACGGAAACCGCCGACGGCCGGGGTCGCTGACCCCCCAGCACGAGGGACGCGCCGTGCGAGGCCCCCGCACTCGACAGCGCTCCGTCCCCCGCAATCCATCGTGACGGTCGAACGCCCGAGAGGCTAGAAAGATAAGTTCTTTCTCCTTCGGCGGCTCAGAGCCCCTCGGCCACCGCGGCGGCGGCCTTGAGCCAGGCTCGCTGCGTCGAGATCGCCAGGTTGTCGAAGCGCAGAGGGCCGTTGTGCAGCGCCGGGTCGAACGGGATGGTGACGACGGCGCGCGCCATTCGCGCGAACCCGTCCGCGATCTGGCGGACGGCGGCCGCCGTGCCGTCGCGTTCGGACTGCAGCACGATCACGACGGCGGAGGATGCCAGCCGGGCGCCCGCGTCGTCGCGCTGCCGAAGGGCCTCGAGCAGAAGCGCGCCGGATTCGGCGGATTCGGCGGATGCGGTCGTGGCGACGACGAGCTGATCGGTGAAGTCGATCATGCGCAGCCATCGCGGGGCGGACTCGTCGTTGCCGGAGTCGAAGAAGACCACTCGGAAGTACTTGGTCGCCACGCCGTGGAGGGCATCGAAGTCCTCCCGGGTGATCCGCTGATTGGTCGCCAGCAGCTCGGGGTTGGACCGCAGCACGTCGTACTTGTCGCTCGTCTGGTGATGGACGAATCGGGTGAGATCGGCGACCTGGGCCGACGGGGCGAGCATCTCCGACGCCGACGGGAGGAGGTCCTGGATGGTCGCCTCGTGCTGCGCCTTCTCGGTGCGCCAGCCGAGGGTGCCGCGAGTGTCGTTGTTGTCCCAGGCCAGGACACCGGACCCGCCGGAGCGGGCGAACACCGCTGCGAGCATCGCGGTGGTGACGGTCTTGCCGACGCCGCCCTTGCCGTTGACGACGGCGACCGTCCGGGGCGCCAGCCACCGCCGGCTCACCGCCTCGGCGTATCCGCGGCGGTCGCGCTCCGCCGACGACGGCCGCAGCTGCAGCCCCGTCGACCGGACGACGAAGCCGCGCCATCCTTCGCGCGCCGCGGGATCCCGCGGCTCCTCCCACAGGAAGGAGGCGCGCATCGCAGTGTCGGCGCTGACGAGGGTGGCCTCCGGATCGGCCGAGGCCGCCGCCGGTGGCGTGTCGGAGGCCGCGGACTCGGGCCCGCCGATCCGCTGGGCGGAGTCGGGCTCGACGACGTCGTCGAGCCGGTCGAGGGATGCCATCGAGTCGGCCGGCGGCCGATGGAGCGTGCTCATGTCGTTCTTCCTTTCATGAGGGTCGTCCGCAGTACGGGCTCGACGCAGCCGCCGGACGGCCGATGTCGCTGCGCGGACGAGGAGTGCCGATACCCGCACGAGCACGACCGCCAGACCGAGCAGCGGGAGCACGAGGAACAGGATCGACAGCATCGCGACGACGAGCAGGACAGGATCGACCTGCTCCCACGCCGTGACCACTGATCCGGCGTGCACCGAGATCGCCTCGACGGTCTTGGTCAGGACCAGGGGCAGCATCCACAGCGAGACGAGCAGGGCGATCACCAGCAGGGGGACCACGGTGATGACCCAGACGGTGACGATCCTCCGCGCTGCGGGCTTGAGCTCGACCATCCTCGGATCCGGCGCGCGGCCGGGAAGGATGCTGCGCGCGACCGGGCCGACCCGTGAGAACAGATCCGGCACACCGACCAGGTCGGCCAGGACGAAGTATCCGTCCAGCCGGATGAACGGCGGCAGCTGCTGGATCATCTGGAGCTGCATCAGGATGACGACCAGCAGCAGCAGGCCGTGCCCCGTGATGAGGTACCCGGCGCCGGCGGCCAGAACGCACCACACATTGAAATACAGCCCGCCCAGATCGGTTCGCACCCGCCCCGCACGGCCCAGGCGATACGAATCGGTCACGTTCGTGAAGTAGGCGGGGAAGACGATGTAGATCCCGAAGCCGATCCGCCCCGGGGTGGCGCCGCTGTAGCGGCACGCCGTGGCGTGCCCCAGTTCGTGGATCAGCGCCCCGAGGCTCAGCAGCGCGAACAGTGCGAGCAGCAGCGCGGGGGTCATCAGGATCTGCTCGAGCGCCGCGAGTGCGTCGCCCATCACGAGGAGCGAGATGTCGAGCGTGACCAGGAGGGCGAGCGCGACCACGACGACGGCGGGGACGAAGAGGGGAGCGAGAACGCCGGCGAGGACGTTGACCGCGCGGGCGGGGAGGATGGTGCCGCGCAGACGCAGCGCCAGGAGGGGATCGGCCTTGGGCAGCCGCGGCGGCGGCCGGTCATCCTCGTGGGATGCCTCGATCAGCCCCAGCGGGACGAGCTTGGTGCCGAGCAGGTGGTGGAGTCCTTCGACGGTGAGCTCCCTGCCGTACGCGTCGCTCACATCCCGGGCGAGTTCGGATGCCGGCTTGTCGGTCGCTGCCGAATCCAGGACGAGGTTCAACAGCTCCGAGAGCTGCACGATCTGGCCGTCCTGGCGCTGCACCAGATGCGTCTCGTGAACAAGCCCGGAACCGCTCACCGGCCCCAGAAGCATGACGCCGGGAGCGCGGCGCCACGTATCCGAATCGGACGGTGCCGTCGGAATCGTCGTCACTTCGCCTCCCGGTGTGCGAGGAAGCATCGGCCCGGCGGATGCGGTTCGGGGGTGCGCACCCGCCGAGCTGATGCCCCGACTCAGTACTGCGTCACAACGATTGCCTGCCAGGCTCCGGCGTTGGCGACGGATCCGATGGTCGCGGCGTTGATTGCGAACGCGAGGTTCACCCCGATGACGGGGGCCACATTGATGTCGAAGAAAAGCGTCTCGCGGCGCGGCAGTAGTTCCGCGGTCTGCGCGTCGAGAGCTTCGATCGTCAAGGCAGTTGTAGGCATGACGGTTCTCCTTTCTGGGGACCCGGCGCCGCGGACGCGGCGCCGGGTCGGATCGATCGACTAGCCCTGCGAGACGATGACGGCCTGGTACGCCTGGCTGTTCGCGAGCGACCCGAAGGTCAGGACGTTTGCCGCGACCGAAGAGTTCGTCGCGTAAACGGCGGCCCAGTTGGAGTCGAAGAAGAGCGTCTCCTTCGACGGCAGCAGTTCGACGGATTGTGCGTCGAGTTCGGCCAGTGTGATGTGCTGCATGTTTCCGTTCCCTTCGACTGAAAACCGACCCGAACGGATCGGCCGCACCAGTCAAGGGATGCGCCGTTACCGATCCGTTATCGGAGCGTTATCGAGAGCTACTCCGGGGTCGGGCGGACGCTCGGGCGCGCGTGGGCGAGGAGCTCGTCGAACATCGGGGCGGCGGCGACGCCCAGTTCTTGCTCGAGGAGATCTCGGATGCGTTCGTGCGCTCGGATCGCGGAGGCGTAGTTTCCCGCCAGCAGGTGGCCTCGGATCAGCAGGAGGTAGGCGCTCTCGCGCAACGGTTCGATCGCGATCGCTGCGGCTGCTGCCCGGATCGCCGGATCGGCCTCGCCGGCGTCCAGATGCCTCTGGGCGACCGTCTCGAGCGCGCAGAGCCGATCCTGCGCCAACCCCTCCTGCGCGTAGACGATCCAGTCCTCGTACCAGCCGGGCAGAAGATCGGCGTCGGAGAGCACGTCGATGGGATCGACCGATTCGGCCGGAGGGCGGTGCGCATGGATGTCGCTGATGAGCCGGCGCAGGTGGGCGACGTCGACGTCGACCGCCTCATCCAGCGCGACGGGACCGGCGTTGTTCACGATCACACCCGGCAGTCGATGCGATA
Source organism: uncultured Actinomycetota bacterium (assembly GCA_963772625.1). Classification (GTDB taxonomy): domain Bacteria; phylum Actinomycetota; class Actinomycetes; order Actinomycetales; family Microbacteriaceae; genus Microbacterium. The sequence goes on from CAVYXT010000005.1 coordinate 11,179, forward strand.
CCTCGAACACGCACGTGCGAAGGCTGCCCGCGGCATGGGCCTCCGAGCTGTCGGGCCAGAGCAGGTTGGCGAGATAGGCCCGAGGGCGCGGACCGAACAGAGCGAGGACGGCGAGCAGTCGCTGCTGCCGCGCGCCGACATCGAAGAGCTCCGCCCCGCGCCGGAGCTCCCATCTTCCCAGGAGTCGCAGGCTCCACCCGTGCACGACCATCGATGCCAACTCGCATCACCCCCGAACGAGTTGCCGTCGTCGTCAGCTCGCTCGATGTTGAGCCCGACGTAGGCGCCTCCCAGGTTAGAACTGTGAGCCCCCGTGTCAACCCCCATTTCGTGCAGGTGTAGCCTGACGAACGAACGGGGCTCCGGGCTTCGCTCGGCGTGGATTCGTGCGCTCCACGCCAGCCGAGGGCAACCCCATAAACGCCTCGTGACGATCTCGCTCAGGCGCGAAGGGCGCTTGGGCCGTCGGGCGGACGTGCAACGCGGGACGCCTGCTCCAGCTGCTGCGCTGCCAGCCAATCGCGCACCGCCGCCAGGACCTCTTCGGGATCGCCCGACACGATCGAGTTGTCGACTCCACCGTCGTCGCTCATCGTGAGGCGCGCTCGGAAGGCGCTCTCCTGGGCGGTCTCGTTCCACACACGGATCACCATCGTCGACATTCGAACTCTCCCCCTCGCCGACTCGGCTGAGCGCACATCGGGCACACGCCCCGCACCGGGTCACCATTCCCCCTGGATGATGGCCGGTTGTGCATCGGGTCTGCTGATCGAATCGGTGATGGTCATGATCGTCTGCCGTGCGGTGGATGTCAATCCGCGCGATCAGATGACCGATTCGCTCCACGCATCCGGGTTGCCGAATCGGTGGGCGGTGATGGTGATCGACTGCTCGTGCAGGAACGGCAGCAGCTCGAGCCGTCCGGCCGTCGTCACCTCGTTGGCGTAGACCGCGAGGTCCGGATCGCCCGCGACAGCCTCCGCCAGTGCGCGGTGCAGCAGTGCCACGGACTGCGCGGGACCGACCAGGCGAGCTCGGGACGGACGGGCGACGGATGCCTCATCCTCCGCCGTCATCCGCTGCAGCCATTGCTCGTCGTCCTCGACGAAGACGGTGACGCCCTGGTCGCTGAGCGAGCGGCGCACCGCGCCCGGCAGGCCCACCGGCGAGCTGACCGTGAAATCGGACCCGGCCCGGATGCCTGCCACCACGACCCGCAGCAGGGCCTCCCACGACGCATCCCCGGTGGCCCGAACGGCCACGTCGACGGGACGATAGCGGAACAGGTTGCGCTCCACGCCGAGGTGCGAGACGTCGCGCACCTGGCCGAACTCGCGGTCCCACGACAGCGCGTCCGAGAGGGCGCTGCGTCGCAGCCATTCGAACGCGTCGTAGCCGAGTGAGGGCTGAGCCGCCTCGATCACGGAGCTGATCCGGGAGTCCAGACCGCGCAGATGCAGCGTCGCGGACGCGGCCGCACCGCCCGATGCCCGCCACGAGCCGAGACCGATCAGATAGTTCGGTCCACCCGCCTTCGTGCCCGCACCCACCGATGAGCGCTTCCAGCCGCCGAAGGGCTGTCGCTGCACGATCGCCCCGGTGATGCCGCGGTTGACGTACAGGTTGCCCGCCTGGACACTGTCGAGCCAGACCGCGAGGTCGTCCGGATTCTGCGTGTACAGGCCCGCCGTCAGGCCATAGGCGACCGCGTTCTGCAGCTCCAGAGCGTGCGTCAGCGAGTGCGCGTGCATGACGCCCAGCACCGGGCCGAAGAACTCCTCGCGATGGAAGCGCGAACCCGGCTGGACGCCGGTGCGGATGCCGGGAGTCCACAGCCGTCCCGCGTACTCGGGAAGCGCATCCGGTCCCGCAGCGTGCCGAAGGGTGGGCTCGACCAGCCAGCGCTCGCCCTCATCGAGGGTCGTCAGCGCCCAGGCGAGCTTGCCCTGGGGCGGTTCGATCACGGGTCCGACCTCGGCCGTCGGGTCGCTCGGCGGCCCGATTCGAAGCGAGGTAGCGGCATCGACCAGCTGCCGAGCGAAGCGCTCGGAGCGGCCGACGGGTCCGACCAGGATCGCGAGCGACGCGGCGGAGCACTTCTGCCCCGCGTGCCCGAAGGCGCTCTTGACGACGTCGGATGCCGCGAGATCGAGGTCGGCGGACGGCATGACGATCATCGCGTTCTTGCCGCTCGTCTCCGCCAGCAGCGGCAGCTCAGGCCGCCACGAGCGGAACAGAGCCGCCGTCTCCCACGAGCCGGTGAGGATGACGCGGTCCACGTCGGGATGCGACACCAGCCGCTGACCGAGCGAGCCCTCGTCGATGTCGACGAGGGCGAGCACCTCGCGCGGGATGCCGGCCTCCCACAGCGCCTCGGCGACGACCGCGGCGCAGCGGCGCGCCTGGGGCGCCGGCTTGAAGATCACACCCGACCCCGCGGCGAGTGCGGCGAGCACCCCTCCGGCCGGGATCGCGATCGGGAAGTTCCACGGCGGCGTCACCACCGTGAGCCGCGACGGGACGAAGACCGCGCCGCTCACGCGGTCGAGCTCGCGCGCGGTGGCTGCGTAGTAGTTCGCGAAGTCGACCGCTTCGCTGACCTCGACGTCCGCCTCGGCGAACACCTTGCCGGTCTCGGATGCCGCCACCTCGATCAGCTCGCCGCGCCGGGCCTCGAGGGCCCGGGCGGCCGCTTGCAGCACCGCCGAGCGCTCGCCGGCGGGCAGCGCGGCCCAGGCCTCCGCGGCGCCGCGCACGCGAGCGACGGTCGCCTCGATCGCGGCGGCGTCCGTGATGGAGGCGGCGGCCACGGTCGCGTCGCCGGCCGTCGATCCCTCGATGCGGGTGAGGATGCCGCGGCTCCACTCGCGGTTCGCCGGGAGCGACGGGTCGGTGTCGGCGGCGTTGCGGAATCCTGGCGCGCCGACGGCCCGCTCGGTACCCTCGCGGGCGGCGAACACCGCGGTCTCGACGAACCGGTCGCCGCCGAAGACCATCTCCGCCGCCGACGGCTCGATCGGTGCGGTGTCGCCCTCCGCCGCCGCCGAGCGGGCGATGCCGAGCACGGCCTGCGTCAGAGCGGAATCGTCTGCGTCCGCCCCTGCGTCGCGCAGGAACCGCGCGCCCGTGCGGGGTCCGGGCTCGGACGGCGCTTCGGTACGGTCCTGACTGCGATTCGGGCCCGTGCGCAGCGCGGCATCGTGGGCGCGGCCGACCGACGCCAGGAAGCGGTCGCGCTCGCGGTCGAACATCGCCGGGTCCTCGGCGAGCTCGAACGCGGCCGAGAGGAAGTTGTCGCTGGATGCGTTCTCCTCGAGCCGCCGCACGAGGTAGCTGATCGCCACGTCGAACTCGTCCGGGCGGACGACCGGAACGTAGAGCAGCACGTGACCCACATCACGGGCGACCGCCTCGACCTGGCCCTGGGCCATGCCCAGGAGCATCTCGAACTCGACCGCGCTGCGCACATCGCGTTCTCCGGCCAGCAGCCATGCGTAGGCGATGTCGAACAGGTTGTGGCCCGCGACGCCGATCCGGACGGCGGCCGTGTGCTCGGGGCGCAGCGCGTAGTCGAGGCAGCGCAGGTAGTTCGAGTCGGAGTCGAGCTTGGTGTCGTACGTCGCGAGCGTCCAGTCGTGCATCACGGCGTCCACCCGTTCCATCGCGAGGTTCGCGCCCTTGACCAGGCGGATCTTGATGCGTGCGCCGCCCGCGTCGACGCGCGCTCGCGCCCAGGCGGTCAGCTGCTCGAGCGCCGGCAGCGCGTCGGGCAGGTACGCCTGCAGCACGATGCCCGCTTCCAGCGACTGGAGCCTCGGATCCTCCATCAGCCGCGTGAACACCGCGATCGTGAGGTCGAGGTCGCGATACTCCTCCATGTCGAGATTGATGAACGTCTGATCCGACGACGCTGTCACGTACAGCGGCAGCAGTCGCTCGACGACCTTCTCGACGACCTCGTCGAACGCCCACATCGAGATGTGGCTCGCGATGGCCGAGACCTTCACCGACACGTAGTCCACGTCCGGTCGCCGGACGAGCTCGTGAATGCCGTCGAGACGGCGAAGCGCCTCCTGCTCGCCCAGCACCGCTTCGCCGAGCAGGTTGAGGTTCAGCCGCGCGCCGCTCTCGCGGATCCGCGCGATCGCAGGGCCCAGCTTCTCCGGGCGCGCGTCGACCACGAGGTGGCCCACCATCTCGCGCAGCACGCGCCGCGCGATCGGCACGACCGGCGAGGGCAGGAGCGGCGCGACGGCGCCGCCGACCTGGACGGCGCTGCGCAGGTACCAGGGCAGGAACCTCGGCACGAGCGGCGCGACCCGACTCAGATTGGATGCCGCTGCCGACAGGCTCTCGGGTCGCATCACTCCGTCGACGAACCCGATCGTGAACGGCAGACCGGTGGGATCCTTCAGGACACCGGCCAGTCGCGCGGCGGCGGCGTCCACGTCGACCTCGGCGCTCTCGGCGACCCAGCGACGGGTCAGTTCGATGGCCTGGTCGGCGAGGGTATCGGCAGGCGCGGTGTGCGGCACGGGTGTCGACGGCATGCCTCCAGCATGCGGCATCCGATCGTTCAGCAAAAGCGACCATCTATGATCGGTACCATTCGGTTCCTTCGATGATTACGCTGCTCGGACGGAGGGGCGCATGTTCGAACTGCGACGCTTGCGGCTGCTGCACGAGCTTGCGCTGCGCGGCACTCTCGCGGCCGTCGCGGAGGCGCTGTCGTACAGTCCGTCCACGATCTCGCAGCAGCTGGCGCAGCTCGAGAAGGATGCGGGGGTGCCCCTGCTGATCCCGGACGGACGACGCGTGCGGCTGACCGAGCACGGCATGGCTCTCGCGGCGCACGCATCGCGCGCGCTCGAGCTCGAGGAGCAGATCCGAGGCGAGCTCGAGTCGCTGCAGCCCGGGATCGCTCCGGTTCGGGTCGCCGTCCTGCAGACGGCCGCGCAGGCGATCCTGCCGAGCGCGCTCACTCTGCTCGCCGAGCGCGAACCGGGGCTGCGCGTCGAGATCGCCGAGGTCCCGCCCGAGGAGGGGCTGTTCGAGCTGTCGGCCCGCGGATTCGATCTCGTGATCGCCGAACAGTATCCGGGCCACACGCGGGCGCACCGCTCGGGGCTCGAGCGCGAGACTCTCGGCAGCGACCCGATTCGGCTGGCGCTCCCGCCGGACGACGACGCCGACGACCTTCCCGGGCTGCGGGAGCGACCGTGGGTGATGGAGCCGGCCGGGACGGCAGCGCGGCAGTGGGCCGTGCAGCAGTGCCGCGCTGCCGGCTTCGAGCCGGACATCCGCTTCGAGATCGCCGACCTGACCGCGCAGGTGCGCCTCATCGCCGCCGGCCGAGCCGTGGGAGTCCTGCCGGATCTCGTCTGGGCGGATCTCGATCCGCCGGTCCGGCTGCTCGATCTTCCCGGCGATCCGGCCCGCGAGATCTTCACCGCCGCGCGTCGATCGTCGATGTCACGGAGCGGTATCCGCACTGTCCGCGGGGCTCTGCGGGACGCGTTCGCCACGCGCTCGACCAGCGGCCGGCCGCGGCAGCCGCGCTGATCCTCCGGTTGGCTCGCCGCACACCGCCTCCGGCCTGTCGGCCGGAGGCGGTGGTGTTCGCGGAGCGGGTCAGACCGAGGTCGGACGATCGTCCCTGCGTCCGTCTCCGTCAACGTTGCGGGTGTCGCGGTCGTAGGTCACGGCATCGGGGTTGTCGCGGACGATGCGGCGATCGGTGGCGTCATGATCGTGATCGGTCGCGTCGCGGTCGGTGACGGTGTGGTCGTCTTCCGGTGCGGTCGTCGCGGGCGTCCGCCGCCGTCGTGACGGCCGGGTCCACCTCATCGGCCTTGCGCAGCTTCTCGGCCTGCTCCTCGCGCAGCTTCGCGGCGTCGGATGCGTGGTCGTCGATGGTCGCGGCGGCGCGCTCGGCCTCGATGCCCGCCTGGGCCGCCCGCGCCTTCGCCTGCTCCGCCTCGGCAGCGGCTGTCGCCGAGTCGGCGCGCGCCTGCGCGGCCTGGGCTTCGCGCTCGCGGGCCGCCATCTCGGTGCGACGGGCGTCTTCGCGTAGACCCTCGGCCTTCTTGTGCTGTGCTTCGAGCCGTTTCGCCGAGTTCCGGCGTGACAGCATCACGGCGACGACGATGATGATCGCGACGACGATGACGCCGATGATGATCCAGATGAGTGTCGGTGTGTCCACAGGCTCACTCCTTCGTTGAGGGGGGCCGCCGGGGGCTGGGCGACCCCACGTGATGAGGCAACCGCATCAGGGTTGGTCACAACGGCTTGCGGAAGCACATCGGGTGGGCTAGTGCCGCGGGAGCGCTGTCCGTGAGCTACGCGCACATAGTGGTGAAGATAGATGTGAGCCGACCGGCGCGACGAGTGACCCGACACGAGCCGGCTCGCGCACCCGCGAGCGGTTTCGGCTGGCTGCGCGCGGCATCCGATCGGGTCCCGACCCGCTGGTTCGCCGGAATCGCGACCGGCCTCGTTCCTCGCCGCGACAGCGGCATTCGGCGGACTGGCGACCGCGGCGGCTCCCGAGATCACCGCGCTCGAGCCCGGCGACGAGCACCGCAACGATCAGCTCGCGATGACGGTCGAGCGTGCGGTGCTCATCGACGAGTTCGAGGATGCCGGCGTGTACGTCGACGACGGCGAGCGGGTCCTCGCCCTCCTGGTCAACGTGGAGAACACCTGGGACGAGCCCCTGCGCGGCCTACCCCGACAGCAGCGTGACGGAGTCGCTGACCGATCGACGGGCTCGCCCGACGCGCCGGACTCGGTCGCCCGCTACGACGACGCGACGATCAATCCCGTGCTGCAGCCGGGCGTCCCCGCGCAGATCGTCATCGCGTGGGCCGTCGAGGCGGACGCGTTCGATGACGGGCAGGAACTGTCGGCTCACCGTCAACGACATGACGCTGCACACGGGCTCGTTCGTCGCGAACGGCCAGTGGTGGACGGATCCGGTCGCCGCGGCGACCGTGTCGATCGCCGTGGAAGACATCGGGGCGGGCGGATGAAGCGGTGGGTGAGCTGGGCGATCGGCGGCGGCCCTGATCGCGGCAGCGTGGGGCGTCGCCCTCGATCACGCCTCCGGAGGACGCGTTCGAGAGACCCTTTCCCGGTGACCGTCGACGTCGGCGAGCGCGGCGAACGGCCGCAACATCGCGATCACCGTCCACGACGTGCGGCGCGCGGAGGCGGTGAGCGCGGGCGAGTGGAGCGGCCGAGGGCAACTGGGTCGTCGTCGACCTCGACGCCGAGGCGGTCGTCTCGGAGTTCGGAACGCTCCTGAATCTTGCGACGCTCGAGGTCGACGGCCGCACGTACAGCGCGAGCGAGCGACCGGAGTCGCTCCGGCGGGGTTCGCTCTCGGTCGGCATCCCGCGATCGGGCAGCCTCGCGTTCGAGCTCGCCGATGACATCGAGCCCGCGGATGCCGTCCTGCACGTTCGGGCTCGACACCGACCCGCGGCTCGACTCCCTCATCGTGGTGTCCGATCGACCTGCGCGACGATCGACGTCGAGTCGGATGCCGAGCTGCAGCCGACCGAATGGAGCACGCGATGACGCGCGGATGGTGGCGGCGCAACGCTCGTGGCGCTCGCGCGCCGCTGGTGCTGCTCGTTCCCGCCACCGTCGGCGTGATCGCGGCGAACGAGTGGTCGGACTGGGACCTGGGCCACGCGACCAAGGCGACGACGGTCGACGCCGGCGATGCCACGACCTGTACGGCGGAGCGACGATCGGACCGGCGAGCGCGCGAGTTCACCGACGATGCCGGCATCCCGCCCGGCATCGCGCGTCGTCAACGTCGACAGTCCTGGTCGAGCTCCGGGCGACGAGCCGATCAGCTGCCTGTCTCCGATCGCTGCGCGAAACCGGCGGCGCGCAGCGGCAGTGGGACGAGGCGTCCTTCGAACTCGACCGGGACTACGACGCCGACCGCTGAAGACGTTCGTGCGACTCGGAGCTGCCGATCCGCTACTCGCTGACGCTGGACTACCTGGTGCCCGAAGACGCGACCGGGCCGTTCGCGCTCGAGCTCTCCAGGCGGGCGACGCGCTGCCGCAGTTCGTGCGGCTGATCGTCGAACCCTGACCCGAGCGTCAGCGCGCCCCGGCTTCGTCGGCCAGGTCTTCGGCGACCTCGGCCGCTCCGGTCGCGATCGGGGCGAGCCGGCCGATCACGGCGTCGTACGCGCTCGCCACCAGGACGACCCGCAGCGGCTCGATCACCAGCGGGACGAACGAGGAAGATGAGCGGGGCATTGACCATCCAGAACCCGCCGAGCTCCTGCGGGCCGATGACCCGGGTGATCGCCGAACTCGAGCGCGGCATCCAGCGCCAGCACGATCGTGAACAGCAGGATGTACGAGCCGACGAGCACCGGTCCGGCGCGCCACATCAGCAGCAGCGCGCGGCCGATCGGCTGGAACCGCGAGATCGAGGTCCGACCACAGGTCGCGCAGGCGCGCACGCAGTCGGGACGGAAGCGTGTCGAACCGCGCCTGTGCGCGCATGCACGACATGCGCCGCCGAGGCGCGCGGTCTGAGGGGCGACCGCCTGCCCGTAGATCACGCCCGGCGATCGTGAGCCACGCGATCGGCAGCAGCACGATCCCGCCGACCTCGCCGAGCAGCCACTCGACGGCGTCCCACACCCAGGCGACCGGCACGAGCTGGTCGCCCACCCACTCGCGCACGTCGCCGAGCCAGACCATCGCCTGGCGGTGACTGCGACCCACGTCGACGACGATGTTGAGGGCGTCGGCGATGAGCGTCACCGACAGGTAGACCCACAGCACCTCGAGGTACACGGCGATCGCGGCGAACGCCTTCGGCAGGCGGCTGCGGTAACGCTTCCACAGCCAGCGCCCGGCGAAGGCCAGCGACGATGATGGCCGATCGTCACCGGCCCGAGACTGAGCTCGCCGGCCGCACGCGTCGCCGGCGCGCTCGACCTCGCCGAGGATCTCATCGGCGATCAGGCCGGTGTTCACCTCGAGGAGCCGGGCGAAGTAGGCCGCGGCATCTTCGCGCAGGTATCCCCACGCCGCGTAGAACGCGACGAACGGCAGGATGCCGGCCAGCAGGGCGTCGACGAACGCACGGCGTCGCTCGGAGCGCTCCGCGGGGATCGGCGCGAGCACGCCGAGCCGTGCCATGCCGTCGCGCAGCACGAGCAGCATGGCGACCAGCGCGACGAGCCGGGAGAGGATCGCGAGCGGGAACAGCAGCGCGCCGGCGATCGCGCTGTAGGCGCCGACGAAGCCGGCGACTTCGAGGGCGACGTACCGTCCCGAGGGTGCCCGCGAGGTACAGGGCGAGCAGCGCCGGCCAATGCCTCCACAGGAGCAGCCCGGCGACGCGGACGACGGCGATCATCCGTCCACGCTAGCCGGTCACCGCCAGACGCTCGGAGCGGGCTTGCGCGTGGAGGGCAGGGCGGACGACGCGGCCCACTCGATGACCCACGGCGCCAGCTCGGGCAGATTGTCGGGCCGGTGCAGGGCCTCGAACAGCTCCTCGTGGGGAACCAGCCCACCCGACCGGCGGAGGAACCTCGCACGCACGATCATTTCGGCGTAGACCTCGCCGTCCACGACCGCACGGTGCATCAGGTACGCGGACTTGTCGTCGTGACCCAGCAGTCGCGACTCGACGGTGAACCGCTGCCACAGCTCGAGCGACTTGCGGAACGTGATCGTCTCGTTGGCGACCACGGCATACCACCCGCGCTTGTTGAACACATCCCAGATGCCGGTGCGGATCAGCAGATCGAATCGTCCGAGGTCGAACAGCGACGCATATCGCCCGTTGTTCATGTGTCCGAGCAGGTCGATGTCGGTCGGCAGTGTGCGAACGCGAACGCGCCCGACGGCCGTCGGCTCGAGCGTTCCCCTACGGCGCAGCTGCACCTTCGCGCGCCAGATCGTCAGCAGGCTCCGCCAGATCACATTCACGAGATGCGATGGTAGCCATCCGCGGGTGGATCGGCGATTCCGTTGTGCCGCATCCACAGCGGCGGAGCGGCATCCGATGTGCCGGGAGTGCTCTGCGGGGCCGCCTGGGGAGACCGAATCGCTCGATTTCCGTCCCCGCAGGCCCGAGCGTAGAGTCGCCCCATGGATGCCGAACTGCAGACCGACATCATCGTCCGTCCGGTGCGGGACGTCGACGCTGAAGCCCTCGGACGTGTGCACGCGACCTGCTGGCACGAGACCTACGATCACCTGATCAGCAAGGCCGCGCTCGAGAACGTCTCGCCTCGGCGACTCGCCGAACTGTGGACGCACTGGGCGGCTCAGGGTCCCGAGTTCCGCATGAGCGCCGCCCTCGTGAACGGCGAGATCGTGGGATTCGTCGGTTCCGGACCCGCGCGCGACAGGGACGCCCCGCGCCTGCGCGAGCTGTACTTCATCTATCTGCTCGACGCGTTCCACGGAACCGGCATCGGTCAGCAGCTGTTCGACGCCGCCATCGACCCGACCGAGTCGGTCTATCTGTGGGTCGCCGAGGACAACCCGCGGGCGCACCGTTTCTATGCGCGGAACGGATTCCAGCTCGACGGCGCCACGCACACCGAGCCGTTCCTCGGCGAGACGCTCACCGAGGTGCGGTTCGTCCGCTGACGCGACCGCGCCCGAACGGAATGCATGCCTGAGGCGCTGACGATCTGGGCCCTCGAGGGCATTCCCGAGATCGTGCCCGGCATGGACCTCGTCGGAGTGATCGCGGATGCCGCCGGTGCCACGCTGCAGGACGGCGACATCCTCGTGGTCACCTCCAAGATCGTCTCGAAGGCCGAGGGTCGCCTCGTGGCGGCGGCCGATCGCGAGGACGCGATCACCGCGGAGACCGTCCGCGTCGTGGCGACACGGCCATCCCCCGGAGGGCATACGACGCGCATCGTCGAGAACCGGCTGGGCATCGTGTCGGCCGCTGCCGGCGTCGACGCGTCGAACACGCCCGCGGGAACGGTACTGCTCCTGCCGGTCGACCCGGATGCCTCGGCGCGCTCGCTCGCGTCGGGACTGCGTGCGCGGCTCGGCGTGACGATCGGCGTCCTCATCTCCGACACGCTCGGGCGGGCCTGGCGCGAGGGGCAGACCGACAGCGCGATCGGTGCCGGGGGCGTTTCCGTCTTCGAGGATCTGCGGGGACGAACGGATGCCGAGGGCCGGCCGCTCGTGGTGACGATGCCGTGCGTCGCCGACGAGCTGGCGGCCGCGGCAGACCTCGTCAAGGGCAAGGCCTCCCGGCTTCCGGTCGCGGTCGTCCGCGGACGAGCGGATCTGGTCGGGTCGCTCGAGCTGCCGGGAGCGCGCTCGATCGTGAGGGATGCCGAACGCGACATGTTCCGCCTCGGGGCGGATGAGGCTTATGCCGAGGGCTATGCCGCAGGTGCGGCATCCGTTCGCGAGATCGAGGCCGAGGCGTTCCGCTCCGGACCGTGAGCCTCAGCGGCCGCTGACCTTGCCGAAAAGGCGGGCGATCGGCGCGAGGACGAGTGGCCGAGCGGCAACCCAGCCGGCGGCGATCACGATCAGGGATGCGACGAAGATCCAGAAGCCTGTCCAGTTGACGGCATCCTGGCTGGCGTACATGTGGTTGAGGTTGCGCAGCGCTCCGGTCGCGAACACGAGGGCGACGTGCACGAGGATGAACGCGACGAAGTACAGCATCACCGGGAAGTGGATCGCGCGGGCCCACTCCACCGGGTACGCCTTGTTCAGCGCGGTGGCGTTCTTAGGCCAGATCCCGCTCATCCGCACGCCGGTGGCGATCGCCAGCGGCGCGGCGAGGAAAACGGTGACGAAGTAGGCCAGCTGCTGCAGGCTGTTGTAGTTGACCCACCCGTTCTCGGTGGGCCAGTCGAGCGAGACGTACTGCAGCGCCGCGGACACCGCGTTGGGGAACACCGCCCAGCTCGTCGGGACGAGCTTCATCCACTGCCCGGTGGCCAGCAGGAGGATCACGAAGATCACCCCGTTGACGATCCAGAGGATGTCCAGGGACTGGTGCAGCCACAGGTTCAGGCTGATCTTGCGCTTCTGGTTGCCGCGCGGCGACCAGAACGCGGTCGGGCGTTTCTCGGTGCGCACCTGCAGCCCGGAACGGATGATCAGCACCAGCAGGAACACGTTGAAGAAGTGCTGCCAGCCCAGCCACGGCGGAATCCCCACCGGCGCCCCCGCTGGCAGCGGGTACTCGCCGGGAAAGGCGAGCAGGAACTCCTGCATCGGCTCCAGGCTCAGCAGCCACCGCACCGCCACCACCGCCATCGCCGCCGCATACAGCAGTCCGCCCCCGGCGACGATGACCGCACCCGCCCACTGCAGGCGCGTGAACGGGCCGATCCGCTCCGGCTCCGGGGCCGGGGTCCGCCGGCCCGAGAGCCGCTCCTCCTCGAAGACCGCCGCAGCTTTGCCCGGGAAGACCGTCTGCGTGAACGGCAGGGGTGTCAGGTCGCGCGGCGCCGGGACCGTTTCGAGGGCGGTGGCGACCTGCGCCGGCGAGGCGGCCTGGTCCGGCAGCGGCTGCGCGGGGGCCTGCTCGGATGGCGCCTGGGGCGCGTTGACTTGCTCAGGTGGCGCTACTTGACGCATCGCGGGCGCTGAAGCGACGGAACCTGCCACCCCGGCGAGTGCCGCGGCCGGGGCGAGCTGCTCAGGTGGCGCCTCTTGACGCATCGCGGGCGCTGAAGCGACCGAACCTGCCACCCGAACGGTCGCCGCGGGAGCGGTTCCCGCGGGCGGCCAGGCGTCGCCACCGGGCACGCGCGGGAGGCCGCGGCGTACCGGCCGACCGTCCCCGTCGGGGCTGGGTGCCGGGATCACGGATGCCGCCGGCTGCTCCATCACGGATGCCGCCACCGGTTCGAGGGGCACGGATGCCGCCACACCCGACACCGCGTGCGCTGCGTCGTCCGCACCGCGCGGCGATTCGGCGTGCGTGGGGGCAGACCCGCCGCGGTCGGCGGAGGTCGCAGCGGGAGCGAGTCCCGCCAGCGGCCATGGCTGGCCCCCGGCGACTCGCGGCAGCCCCCGACGGATACTGCGGGCTCCCTCGCGTGCGGCCGGGGGTTCCGCCTCGGTTACTGGTGCGGCCGCGGTCGCATGTGCCGCGACGGCGCCGACGTCCGCGGTCGATACAGGTGCCGCATCCGCCGTCGTCGGCCGTGGCGCGGCGGGTTCCGCCGTTGCTGCGACCGTCTGCGTCTGAGCTGCGGAGGCCGGCGCCGGCGCAGCGGGCGGCCACGGCTGTCCGCCGGTGACGCGGGGCAGGCCGCGGCGGATGCTGCGGGGTGCGGGGGGCGCGGGCGCGGCCGTTTCGTCTCGCTCCGCTCGCTCAACGACCCGGGGCGCGGGTGCGGGCTCGGCTGGCGCGACGGCCAGGGCCGCGGGCGACGCTTCGACGTGCTCAGCGACCGGGACCGCGGGCGACGGTTCAACGAGCTCGGCGATCGCTACGGCCGGCCCGCTGCCGGCCGGGGGCCAGGGGTCGCCGCCGGGCTGCCGTGGCAGTCCGCGGCGGACCGCGGCACCGTAGGTCGCCATCCGGTTTACGCCTTCCGGACCTCGAGCGCGGCGATCAGCTGCGGGACGACGGTGAACAGGTCGCCCACGACGCCGTAGTCGGCGATCTCGAAGATCGGGGCGTCGGCATCCTTGTTGATCGCGACGATCGTCTTCGCGGTCTGCATGCCCGCTTTGTGCTGGATCGCCCCGGATATGCCGAGCGCGACATACAACTGCGGCGCGACCGACACGCCGGTCTGGCCGACCTGGTGCGCCTGCGGCACGTACCCCGCGTCCACCGCAGCGCGGGACGCGCCCACCGCGGCGCCGAGCGCGTCGGCGAGTTCCTCGACGAGCACGAACTTCTCCTGCGAGCCCAGCCCGCGACCGCCGGCGACGACCTTGCCCGCGCCGCGCAGCTCGGGCCGCGACGAGGTCACCACCGCAGCGTCGACCGCGCCGACCGTGGCCGCCTTCTTCCCGGATGCCCGCACCTGCAGGGTCTCCACCTCGGGCGCGGCGACCGCCTCCGCGCGGGCGTCGATCGCGCCCTGCCGGATCGTGATCACCGGAGCCCCCCACGTCACCGCCGCGTCGACGCTGTACGCACCCCCGTACACGGAGTGGTGCGCGACCACGCCCTCCGGGTCGCGCGAAACGCCGACCGCGTCCACACACAGCCCCGACCGGGTGCGGGCCGCGTACCGGCCCGCGACATCGCGTCCCTCGATCGAGTTCGAGATCAGGATCGCGTCCGGCCGCACCAGATCGGCCGCCGCCGCCAGCGCATCCACCACCGGCACGGTGAGGCTACTTTCACCGGGACTCCGCCCGGGGCCCCCGGCTTGCTCCGCAGCGCCACTTGGTGGCGCGACGAGCACCTGCGCGGCGCCCAGGGCGGCAGCATCCGCCGCGAGCCTGTCCTCACCGACGATCACCGCAACCGGCGTGCCCGCCGACGCCGCGGCGCCCAGCAGACCCGCCGCAGACCCCGCCAGCTCCCCCGCCGGAGTCACGTCCAGAAGCACCAGGATCGAATCGTTCGCGAACGTCATTGCAGCCACCTCACACCAGCCGGTTCTGGATCAGGAACTCCGCGAGCTTCGCCCCCGCGTCACCCTCGTCCACGACCTTCACACCCGCCGCGCGCGCCGGCTTCTCCGACAGGGCGAGCACGATCGACCGGGACGCGTTCGGATCCTCCGGCTCGATCCCCAGATCCTGCAGGGTCACCGTCTCGAACGGCTTCTTCTTCGCGGCCATGATCCCCTTGAAGTTCGGGAACCGGGCATCCGGCAGCCGCTCCGTGATCGAGATCACCGCAGGCAGCTCCGCCGTCACCTGCATCGTCGCGCCATCGCTGGCCCGCTCCCCCGACACCATTCCGTCGCCGATCTGCACGCTGTTCAAGGCGGTCGCGGCGGGCACATCCAACAGCTCCGCGACCATCGCCGGGATCACCCCACCCGAACCGTCCGTGGACAGGTTCCCCGCGATCACCAGGTCGAACCCGGTCCGCCGCAGCGCCGCCGCGAGAACCTCAGCAGTCAACCCCAGATCCGCGCCGACCAGACCCTCATCCGCAACGTGCACCGCCGAACCCGCGCCCATCGACAGGCCCTTGCGCACCGTCGCCGCCGACCCAGCCGGAGTCATCGAAAGAACGACCACCTCGGCATCCGGATTCTTGTCGGCATAGCTCAACGCGACCTCCAGCGCCCGCTCACCGATCTCGTCGATCACCGTGTCACTCGCCCCGCGCTCGGCCAGACCCGTCTCCAGATTCAGCTTCCGATCCCCATACGTGTCCGGGACTTCCTTGACCAAGACGACGATCTTCATTGCGCTCCGCTCCTTCGTCGAACCGAGTCTATGGTGCGCCTGTTCGCGCAACCGGCGTGTGTCGCGGCCACCCTCGCCGCGCTGCCCGAGGCATCGTCCGACGACCGACTACCGTGGATGCAGACGGAAGGGAGGCCGACGATGCCGAGGTCAGGACCGCTCCCCGTCGACCCGATCGCCGAGGCGAAGCGCCAGTGGACCGAGCACGGATGGACGGATGCCGCTCCCGGCATGTCCGCGGTCACGTCCATCATCCGCGCCCAGCAGCTGATGCTCGCCCGCATCGACGCGGCGCTCAAGCCCTTCCGGCTGTCGTTCGCGCGATACGAGATGCTCAGGCTGCTCGGCTTCACCCGCCAGGGACGGATGCCGATGGCCAGCGCCATCGCCCGACTGCAGGTGCATCCCACCAGCGTGACGAACACCGTCGACCGGCTCGTCCGCGACGGGCTCGTCGAGCGCGAGCCGCACCCGGGCGACGGCCGCGCGGCGATGCTCGTGCTCACGCCCGCGGGGCGCGACCTCGTGGAGCGCGCGACGGAGGCGCTGAACACCGAGGTGTTCGCCGATCCGGGACTCTCCGACGACGACACGGTCGAGCTCGTGCGGATCCTGGCCCGATTCCGCAAGGACGCCGGCGATTTTGCCGATCCGCGCCCTCTGCCCGACCCGCTCTGAGCCGCAGGCGCCTTCCGCGAGCCTGACAGCCGCACCCGCGAGACTGCATCCGCAGGTCGAGACAGCGGGGTTTGCCCGCAGTCTCGACGTCCCGTTGCAGTCTCGTGGTCGGCCGCCACGCGATGCTCAGCGATTCGTGAAGTCGGGCGCGCGCTTCTCACGGAAGGCAGCCATCCCTTCCTTCTGGTCGGCCGTGTCGAACAGCGCCGCGAAGACCTGGCGCTCGAAGCGCACACCCTCGGCCAGCGTCGACTCGAGCGCGACATCCAGAGCCGCCTTCGCCGCGTACAGCGACGGAAGCGATTTCGACGCGATGGTCTCAGCGACCTTGCCGGCTTCGTCGAGCAGGTCGGCGGCGGGCACGACCCGCGAGACCAGGCCGGACCGCTCGGCCTCAGCGGCATCCATCATCCGCCCGGTCAGCACCAGCTCGGCCGCCTTGTAGTAGCCCAACGCGCGCACGAGACGCTGCGAGCCTCCCATGCCGGGGATGACGCCGAGGTTGATCTCGGGCTGGCCGAACTTCGCCGTATCGGCGGCGAGGATGATGTCGCACATCATCGCCAGCTCGCAGCCTCCGCCGAGGGCGTAGCCCGAAACCGCCGCGAGAACGGGCGTTCGCACCGCGGCGAAGTCCGCCCACCCGCCGAAGTGGTCGTTCATCACCATCTCGAGCCCGGACTTGGCCTCCATCTCCTTGATGTCGGCGCCCGCTGCGAAGGCGCGCTCCGATCCCGTGAGGACGATCGCGCCGATGCCCTCGTCAGCGTCGAAAGCGGATGCCGCGGCGACGATGTCGTGCATCACCTGCGAGTTCAGGGCGTTGAGCGCCTCCGGACGGTTCAGGGTGATCCAGCCGACGCGACCGCGCGTCTCGACCAGAATCGTCTCGTAGGTCTTCTCGGACTCGGTCATCTCTCTCCTCGCTCGCGCATCTGAACCCCCGCTCGCCTGTCACGGTCTGCAGCCCGGGCCGCCGAATGTGACAGGCGAACCCAAGTGGACCCGGGCTCGCCTGTCACAGAATGCGGCCTCGGCCGCGTTCTGTGACAGGCGAACCGCATCGGCAGATCAGACCCGGCTCTCGGCGCGGATGGTGTGAATGATCCCCGAGAAGTCCTGCCGAGCGCCAGGGCCATCGGCGAACTCCCGGTAGATCTCGCGCGCCAGCCGGCCCATCCGCGCGTCGACCCCGGTCAGGTCGATCGCCTGCTCGGCCAGGCCCAGGTCCTTCGACATGAGGGCTCCCGCGAACCCGGGCTGATAGTCGCGGTTCGCCGGGCTCGTGGGCACCGGGCCGGGAACCGGGCAGTTGGTGGTGAGCGCCCAGCACTGACCCGAGGCGTTGGATGCGACGTCGAACAGCGCCTGGTGGGTCAGCCCGAGTCGCTCGCCGAGGACGAAAGCCTCCGCGACGGCGATCTGCGACACCGCGAGGATCATGTTGTTGCACACCTTCGCGGCCTGACCGAGGCCCGCCCCGCCGCAGTGCACGACGCGGCGCCCCATCGTCTCGAGGATCGGCCGGGCCGTCTCGAAGTCCTCCTCCGACCCCCCGACCATGAAGGCGAGCGTGGCGTTCTCGGCGCCCACGACGCCGCCCGACACGGGCGCGTCGAGCGACCGGTGCCCGGCCGCCTCCGCGAGCGCGTGCGCGGCGCGGGCGTCGTCGACTGCGATCGTCGACGAGTCGATGAACAGCGTGCCGGGAGCCGCGACCTCGACGAGCCCGGCGGCATCCGCGCCGCGGTAGGCGTCGATCACCTGCGCGCCGGTCTGGAACATCGTGATGACGACGCCACCCGGCTCCTTCGTCTGCCGGCGGACGGCATCCGCACCGGACTCCGCCACGCCCAGGCCCGCGGAGCGCGCGGACTCGACGGCGGCGGGGAACACGTCGAAGCCCACCACGTCATGCCCCGCAGCCGCCAGGTTCTGCGCCATCGGCAGCCCCATGTGCCCGAGGCCGAGGAACGCGATCCTCATCGCCCTGCTCCCAGCAGCTCGCGGCCGATGATCATGCGCATGATCTCGTTCGTGCCTTCAAGGATCTGGTGCACCCGCAGGTCGCGGACGACCTTTTCGATGCCGTACTCGTGGAGGTAGCCGTAGCCCCCGTGCAGCTGCAGGGCCTCGTTGGCGATCCGTGAACCGGCATCCGTCGCGAAGCGCTTGGCCATCGCGCACTGCATCGCGGCATCCGGCGCCTTCTCGTCGATCGCGCGCGCGGCGTCGCGCACAAGCGCCCGCGCGGCGCGCAGCTCGGTCGCCATGTCGGCCAGCGTGAACACCACCGCCTGCTTCTCGGCCAGCGGCTCGCCGAAGGTGAAGCGCTCGTGCACGTACTTCACGGCGCGGTCGAGGGCCCACTGAGCCCCGCCGAGCGAGCACGCGGCGATGTTGATACGACCGCCGTTGAGCGCCGACATCGCGATCTTGAAGCCCTGTCCCTCGACACCGAGAAGAGCGGATGCCGGAACCCGCACCTCGTCGAAGATCACCTGGCGGGTCGGCTGGGCATTCCAGCCCATCTTCTTCTCGTTGACCCCGAACGACAGACCCACCGCGTCGCCCGGAACCAGGAACGCCGTGATCCCCCGCGCACCGGCCTCGCCGGTGCGGGCCATGACGACGTAGACGGATGCCTCTCCGCCTCCCGAGATGAACTGCTTGACGCCCGTGAGGACGTAGGAGTCGCCATCCCGGATCGCACTGGTGGTGATCGCGGCGGCATCCGACCCGGCCCCCGGCTCGGTGAGGCAATAGCTGCCGAAGTCGGTCATGGCGGTGAGGCGCGGCAGCCAGGTGAGCCGCTGCTCGTCCGAGCCGTACGAGTCGATCATCCACGCCACCATGTTGTGGATCGTGATGTAGGCGGCGATCGAGGGATCGGCCTTCGCGAGCTCTTCGACGACGGCGACCGCGTCGGTGCGGCTCAGCGCCGATCCGCCGACATCCTCGCGGACGTAGATGCCGCCGAGGCCCAGCGCGCCCGCCGCGGCGAGCGCCTCGCGGGGGAAGTGCTTCTGCTCGTCCCATTCGAGGGCGTGGGGTGCCAGTTCGGTCTGCGCGAAATCGCGCACCGCCTCGATGATGGCCTCGCGCTCATCGGCGGGCAGAGGGAGGATCGGCTCCGCCTCGGCCTGCGTTGCGCCCAACATGTACGCCGTGTTCTGCGTCATTGTGCAGACTCCTCCCGTGCCGTCGTTGGCACGATGATGATTTTACCTGGACTTCCAACTATATGCGAGGAAGCCCTGTCAGTCGAATCGGAAAATGCGGCGACCCGGGAGTCCGCTCGGCGAGCCGGCATCGTTGATCCACCCGCGGCTACAGGCGCTCGATGAGAGTGGCGTTCGCCATGCCGCCGCCCTCGCACATGGTCTGCAGCCCGTAACGGCCGCCGGTCGCCTCGAGGGTGGCGAGCAGGGTGCCCAGCAGCCGCGTCCCGGACGCGCCCACGGCGTGGCCCAGGGCGATGGCTCCGCCCCACGGGTTGAGCTTCGCGGGATCGGCGTGGAGGTCGCGCGCCCACGCGAGCGGCACGGACGCGAACGCCTCGTTCACCTCGTAGGCGTCCAGGTCGTGGATCGTCAGACCGCTGCGCTCGAGGATGCGCCGCGTGGCCGGAATCGGTCCGGTGAGCATGAGCAGCGGGTCGTCGCCGACGACGGCGAACGCGTGGAATCGCGCACGTGGTGTGAGGCCGAGCGCGTTCGCCTTCTCCTCGCTCATGATGAGGACAGCGGATGCCGCGTCGGTGAGCGGCGAGGAGTTGCCCGCCGTGATCCGCCAGTCGAGATCCGGGAAACGCGCAACCATCTCGTCAGTGCGGAAGGCCGGGTTGAGCCCGCCGAGTCCGGCGAGCGTGGTGCCGGCGCGCACGGTCTCGTCCCTCGTGACGGCGGTGCCGTCCACGTCCACGGACAGCAACTGCGAGTCGAACAGTCCGTGGGATGCCGCATCCGCCGCCCTGCGGTGCGATTCGGCCGAATAGGCGTCCAGCACGTCGCGCGACAGGTCCCATCTCCGTGCGATGAGCTCGGCGGACACGCCCTGGTTCACGAGACCGTCGGGATAGCGCTCGTGCAGCAGAGTCGAACGCGACCCGCCGGTGCGCGAGGATCCGAGCGGGACGCGGCTCATCGACTCCACGCCGCCGGCGATCACGATGTCGTAAGCGCCCGCGATCACGCCCTGCGCGGCGAAGTGCGCCGCCTGCTGACTCGATCCGCACTGGCGGTCGATCGTCGTCGCCGGAACGGTCTCGTCGAAACCCGCCGCCAGCACGGACTGCCGGGCGATGTTCATCGCCTGGTCGCCGATCTGGCTCACGCACCCGAGCAGCACGTCATCGATCTGCCGCGATTCCAGCCCGTTCCGCTCGAGCACTGCGGTGAGCACGCCCGCCGCGAGGTCGACCGGATGCACGCCCGAGAGCGCGCCGCCAGGCTTGCCCCGCCCCGACGGGGTTCGGACGACGTCCACGAGAACGGCGGTGCGCATGTCAGCTCCTGGGTGATTCGGTCGCGGTCTCGGGACGGGCGGTGTCGCCCCCGGCGGCATCGGCGCGACGGATCACGATGGCGGGCGGAGACCGGAGCGACTGTCCGACGACGCAGTACCGCTCGGTGGAGGCCGCGAGGCGGGCCAGGTCGTCATCACCGGCATCGGTGTCGACGGTCGCCAGCACCCGAACGCGTTGAACGCCCACGTCGACGCTTCGGTCCAGCCCCAGGGTGCCTCGGGCGTCGAACACCGCGTCGGCCACCAGGGTTGCAGATCGCACCTCCAGAGCCATCGCGGTCGCGACGCTGCGCAGCGTCACTCCGGCGCACGCGACCAGAGCCTGCATGAGCAGGTCGGCCGAGCACGCGTCCGAGCCGTCACCCCCGGTCGCCGCGTGCAGACCGGTACGCACCGTGCTGTTGTTCCAGCCCGCGACGGTGGCGGTGACGCCCGGGTCGGAGAACTCGGCCTCCGCCCGCACCGGCGTGATCGCCGCGCCGGGGTCCTGCCGGTAGCGGTCCTTGAGCGGCGCCTGAGCAGCCCGCAGTTCGTCCCGCGAGGTGATGGTCATGGCGACTCCGTCAGCCGGCGGCGGCTTCCTCCGGGCGGTCCACGGTGGCGTCGGCGATGGCATCCGCCACATAGCCGTCGACGTGCCGCTCGTCGGGTCCGTTGTAGGCCGACAGCGGACGGATGAGGGCGTTGGAGGCGGCCTGCTCCATGATGTGCGCGGTCCATCCGGTCACGCGCGACGCGACGAACAGCGGTGTGAACGTCAGCGTGTCGAACCCCATCAGGTTGTACGACGGACCGGACGGGTAGTCCAGGTTCGGGTAGATGCCCTTGCGGGAGACGAACTCCGACTCGAGCGTGTCGTACAGCGCGGCGAGATCCCGTGCGTCGTAGTGCTCGACGAGCGTGTCGAGCGCGGCTTTCATCGTGGGGACCCGGGAGTCTCCGTGCTTGTAGACCCGGTGCCCGAACCCCATGATCTTGCGCTTCTCGGCGAGCGCTTCATCGAGCCACGGCACGACGTTGTCGGCCGAGCCGATCTCGTCGAAGGTGTGCATGACCGCCTCGTTCGCGCCGCCGTGCAGAGGGCCCTTGAGGGCCCCGATGGCGCCGACGACCGCCGAGTAGAGGTCGGCGATGGTGCTGGTGATGACGCGGGCGGTGAACGTCGACGCGTTGAAGGAGTGCTCGGCGTACAGGATCATCGAGACGTTGAACGCGTCGGCGACCACCGGGTCGGGCACCTCGCCGAGGGTCATCCACAGGAAGTTCTGCGAGTAGTCGAGGTCCTCGCGCGGGTCGATCAGCTCCTCTCCGCGGCGGCGGCGCTGGTCGTACGCGACCATCGCCGGGAGCTTTGCGAACAGCAGGCGCGCCTTGGTGAGGTCGGACTCGCGCGAGTTGTCGAACGCGGCAGGATCGGATGCTCCGAACAGTGAGACCGCGGTGCGCAGGACGTCCATCGGATGCGCCTCGAGCGGCACCAGGTCGATCGCCTGCTTCACGTTCTCGTCGAGCGCCCGATTCGCCCGTTCCTCGGCGACGAACTCGGCGAGCTGCTCATCGGTCGGAAGCTCGCCGTACCAGAGCAGGTAGGCCACCGCCTCGAACGGCTGCGTGGCCGCGAGCTCCTGAACGGGGTACCCCCGGTAGAGGAGGCTGTTGGACTCCGGGTTGACCTTCGAGACCGCGGTGTAGTCGGCCCAGACCCCGGCGAGGCCCTTCTTGATCTCGATCTCTGTCATATCGGTTCTTCCTCGAAGTGGGGTCAGCGGGCGATGCGGAAGTTGAACACGGAGGTGTCGAACTGGTTGTAATCCTCGTAGTCGATCAGATCGTAGAGGTCGGCGCGGTGCTGCATCTCGTCCAGCTTCGAGGTCAGGTGCCCCTCCTCGATCAGCGTATCCAGCGCGCGGCCCGACGCGCCCATCGAGATCCGCAGAAGCGAGACCGGCCAGATGACGATGTTGACCCCGGCGTCGCGCAGCTGATCGACCGAGAACAGGTCGCTCTTGCCGAACTCGGTCATGTTCGCGAGGATCGGCACGTCCAGCGCCGCCCGCATCGCCTCGAACTCGCCGAGGTCGCGCATCGCCTCCGGGAAGATGGCGTCGGCTCCGGCATCGACCAGCGCCTTGGCGCGGTCCATCGCGGCATCGAGGCCCTCGACCGCACGGATGTCGGTGCGCGCCATGATCAGGAAGTTCGGGTCGCGCCGGGCGTCGACGGCCGCGCGGATGCGCTTGATGGCGGTGTTCTCGTCTACGACGGACTTGCCGTCGAGGTGGCCGCAGCGCTTCGGGTTGACCTGGTCCTCGATGTGCGTGCCCGCAAGCCCCGCGTCCTCGAGGGTCTGGATCGTGCGCGCCACGTTCATCGGCTCACCGAAGCCGGTGTCGGCGTCGATGATCGCGGGCAGCTCGGTCATGCGGGCGATCTGCTGACCGCGGCCGGCCACCTCGGTGAGCGTCGTCAGCCCGATGTCGGGCAGCCCGAGGTCGGCGGCGAGCACCGCACCCGAGATGTACACGCCGTCGAACCCCTTCTTCTCAATGAGGCGGGCACTCAGCGGATTGAAGGCGCCGGGAAGCCGGAGCAGATCGCCGGATGCGAGCCGCTCCCGGAGCAGCCGGCGCTTCTCGGCGGCCGGTGTGATGGCGTAGAGCATCAGAAGAGCCCCTTCGGCGCCGGCGCGGTGGCCAGCACGCCCACCTTGGCGACGATGGTCAGCTGCTGCACCTCATCGGCCGTGAGGTCGGGCAGGCGCTGCGCGAGGTCGAGGAAGCGCTCGATCTCCTCGGGGGCGAGGACCGGCTCGGCCAGCAGCCGGAACTTGCGGATGTAGTCCTCGCGGGCGAACGGCCGCGCGCCGAGCGGGTGCGCGTCGGCGACGGAGATCTCCTCAGCGATCCCGCTGCCGTCCGAGAAGAGAATGACGACGCGGCCGCCGAAGGCCTTCTCGTTCGGGTCGTCGGAGTGATAGCGACGAGTCCACTCCTCGTCCTCGGCCGTGGTGACCTTCCGCCACAGAGCGACGGTGTCCTCGCGCGCGGCCCGGTCGGGTGCGTACGAGTCCACGTGGTGCCACGCGCCGTCCTGGAGCGCGACGGTGAAGATGTACGGGATGGAGTGGTCGAGCGTCTCGCGGGATGCCGCGGGGTCGTACTTCTGCGGATCGTTCGCGCCCGAACCGATGACGTAGTGCGTGTGGTGACTGGTGTGCAGCACGATCGAGGAGATGTCCTGCCCCTCGGGGCCCCTGCCCTCACGCAACGACGGGTGCTCACTGCCGAGCTTGCGGGCGAGGTCGATCCACGCCTGCGCCTGGTATTCGGCGGAATGCTCCTTCGTGTACGAGTCGAGGATGGCGCGTTTGGCCTCGCCCTCGGCCGGCAGCGGCACCTCGTACGCGGCATCCGGACCGTCGAGCATCCACGCGATGACACCGTCCTCGCCCTCGTAGATCGGGCTCGGCGAGGTCTCGCCGCGCATCGCCCGGTCGACGGCTTCGACGGCCATCTTGCCGGCGAACGCCGGCGCGTGGGCCTTCCACGTGGAGATCTCGCCCTTGCGCGACTGACGGGTCGCCGTCGTCGTGTGCAGCGCCTGGCCTACGGCCTGGTAGATCGTCTCGACGTTCAGGCCCAGCAGAGTGCCGATGCCGGCCGCGGCTGAGGGTCCGAGGTGGGCGACGTGGTCGATCTTGTGCTTGTGCAGCGAGATCGCCCGCACCAGGTCGATCTGGATCTCGTAGCCCGTCGCAAGGCCTCGGACGAGCGCACGGCCGTCGGCGCCGACGTGCTGGGCGACGGCGACGATCGGCGGGATGTTGTCGCCAGGGTGGGAGTAGTCGGCGGCGAGGAACGTGTCGTGGTAGTCGAGCTCCCGCACCGCGACCCCGTTCGCCCACGCGGCCCACTCCGGGCTCGTGCGGCGCTCGATGCTGCAGCCGAAGACGGTCCCGCCCCTGCCGCTGATCGACACGGCGTGGTCGAGCGCCTGCTGGCGGGCCGCGCTCACCGGAGCGCGGGTGAGGGATGCCGCCGCTACCGCGGCGTTGTCGATGACCCGGTTGATGATCATGTCGACGACCTCCGGCTCGACCTCGACCGGATCCGCCGCGACCTCGGCGATGCGCCATGCGAGCTGGCCCTCGCGCGGAAGGTGCTCATCGCTGCGGTGGACTCGGAGGTGGTGGGTGACGGTCATGCTGCTCCCTGTTCGGTGTGCGGTTCGATGTGCGCGCCCTGAACGGACGCGAGGATGGCGGCGAGAGCGTTGTGCAGATGCACGTGCGTCGCAGAGGCGGCCAGGTCGGCGTCGCGCGCGGCGATCGCGGAGGCGATGAGCCGGTGCTCCGCGACGGATGCCGCCAGCCGGCCGGGATTGTCGCGGGCGAGTCCGCGCACCCGCACGAGGTGGGTGCGCACGGTGCGCAGCGCCGAGGTGAGGTAGTCGTTTCCGACGGCGGCGTCGAGCTCGGCGTCGAATCGGGCGATGAGCGCGTAGTAGGCGTCCGTGCCCGGCCGTCCTTCCAGGTCCGCGCGAGCGAATTCCTCCGCAAGCGCGGCGAAGGCCGAGGCGTTCGCGCTCTCGGCGGCGAGGCGCGCCGCGGTCTCCTCCAGCGCGCGGCGCAGTTCGAAGAGCTCGCGGATGTCGTCGACATCGACATCTGTCACCACGGTCACCCGCGCCGACTGCTGCGCGACGAGCCCGTCGGCGGCGAGCCTGCCCAGTGCCTCGCGCAGCGGAGTCCGGCTCACCCCGAGCCGAGCGGCCTGCTCGACCTCGCCGAGGACGGCACCGGGCGCGAGCGCTCCGGACTGGATCTCGTCGAGCAGGGTCTGGTACGCGCGATCGCTCGCTCTCATGCCCACCTCCGATCGACGCCGCACCATCCCAGTGTATACACAAGGCCCGCCGCTGCGGTCTGCGAGGCGCAAACGGAAGGCTTACGTATACAAAGTGCTCGCGGCCGCGGACCGATCAGCGAACCACGCCTTAGCAGTATTCACAAACTTGTGAATCAGGCGTACAGTCGCCGTCCGTGAACACCATCATCTCCACCAGCAGCCTGACCAAGCACTATGGCCGCGTCCATGCGCTCGACGGGCTCGACCTGAAGGTCGACGAAGGTCAGGTGCACGGCTTCCTCGGCCCGAACGGCGCGGGAAAGTCGACGACCATCCGCATCCTGCTCGGCCTCGCGCGCGCCACCGGCGGCGAGGCATCCGTCTTCGGGCAGGACCCGTGGCGCTCCGCCGTCACGCTGCATCGGCGCATCGCGTACGTTCCCGGCGACGTCAGCATCTGGCCGAACCTCACCGGAGGCGAGTCGATCGACGTGCTCGCCCGTCTGCGCGGGGCATCCCGGCAGGACGCCGCCTACCGCGACGACAAGCAGCGGCTGATGGAGGAGTTCCAGTTCGATCCGCGCACCAAGGGCAGGGCCTACTCGAAGGGCAACCGGCAGAAGGTCGCACTCATCGCAGCCCTCGCGGTTCCCGCCGACCTGTACATCCTCGACGAGCCCACGAGCGGCCTCGACCCCCTGATGGAGGTCGTGTTCCGGCGTGAGATGGCACGCATGAAGGATGCCGGCGCCACGGTGCTGCTCTCCAGCCACATCCTCTCGGAGGTCGAGCTGCTGTGCGATCGCGTGAGCATCATCCGCGCCGGCCGGGTGGTCGAGACCGGCACGCTCGCGGAGCTCCGGCACCTGACGCGCACCGAGGTCTCGTTCGAAGCGACGGATGCCGCGACCGCGGCCGGCATCCCAGGCGCTCACGACGTGAGCGTCTCCGAGGGCCGCGCACGCTTCACCGTCGACAGCGACCAGGTGACGGCGGCGCTGCCCGAGCTCGCCCGCCTGCACGTGGCCGGCCTGCGTGTGGAACCACCGTCGCTCGAGGAGCTCTTCCTGCGCCACTACGGCGACGACCGCACGGACGGCAACGGTGACGGCACCGCGTCGGCGGGCGGCGCGACGCTGCGACGCGACCGCGTGCGACAGCGATGAACACCTTCGCCATCCTCCTGCGCCAGCGCATCCGCCGGGATCGCTGGCAGCTGCTGATGTGGATCGCGGGCACCGCACTGCTCGCGTACGTCACGTACGTGGGAGTGACGGGCTCGTACGGAACGCAGCAGGATCGCCAGGCGCTGCTGGCGACGGCGATCGCGAACCCCGTCATCATGCTGTTCCGCGGCCTGCCCTCGGGAGCGGACGAGGGCGCGTTCATCGCGTTCCTCATCTTCCCGTTCCTGGCCATGCTGGCCGCGTTCATGAGCTCGTTCCTGGCCGTGCGGCACACGCGGATGGACGAGGAGCTCGGCCGCGCGGAGCTCGTCGCGTCGACCCCTGCCGGGCGCACCGTGCCGCTCCTGGCCACACTTGCGCACGGCGTCATCGCGAACGTCGCCCTGGGGATACTCACCGCGCTCGCGCTGATCGCCACGGGGCTGGCGCCGGCAGGTTCGTTCGTGGCCGGCCTCGGCGCCGGTGCCGTCGGCGTCGCCTTCCTCGGGGTCGGCCTTCTCGCCGGGCAGCTTCTGCGCACGTCGCGCGGCGCGAACGCGCTCGCCGTCTGGGTCCTGCTCATCACTTTCCTCTTCGCGGGCATCGGCAACGCGCTCGGCACCCCCACCTCCGACCTGCAGCGCATCGAGAGCTCGCCGCTGACCTGGTTCTCGCCGTTCGGCTGGGGCGAGAACTCCCGCCCCTTCGCCGACGACAACGTCTGGCCGCTGCTGCTGTGCGTCCTCTTCGGGCTCGCGCTGGCGGGCCTGTCGGTCGCGCTCCAGTCCTCGCGCGACCTGGGCGGCAGCCTCGTACCCGAGCGACGCGGGCGCGCGGATGCGGGCACGGCGCTCGCCGGCCCCACGCCACTGGTCTGGCGGCTCACCCGCGGTTCGATCCTGGGATGGTGCGTGGGGGGCCTCCTCACCGGGCTGCTCGCGACGAGCCTCGCCGGTGTGCTCCGCGACGTGACCGTGGAGCTGCCCTCGGTCGAGGCGATCCTCGATGCGATCACCTCGAGCGGCAGCATCGAGCAGGGCGCGGTGGTGATCTTCTTCGAGGTGCTGGGCATCCTCGCCGCGTGCTGCGCGGTGCAGACGGTCTGCCGTGCGCGGCAGGAGGAGGCGCACGGTACGGCGGAGCCGGTCCTTGCGACCCCCGTCGATCGCGTGCGCTGGCTCGCCGGGTACGCGATCGTCGGGTTCGCGGGCATCGTCCTGGTCGCCGCGGCGGCCGTGGTCGGAGCGGTGGCCGGACTCGCGAGACCGGACAGCGACTGGAACCTCCTGGGCGACGTCCTCGTGGTCGCCGCCGGCCAAGTGCTGGCGGCATCCGTGTTCCTCGTTCTCACTGCGCTGGTCTTCGTTCTGGCTCCGCGCCTGACGATCCCGCTCGGCTGGACGCTCGTGCTCCTCGCGATGGTGCTCGGGCTCTTCGGACCGCTGTTCGGGTTCCCGGACTGGCTCATCCATGTCGCGCCGATCGCGGTCGCCCCCACGGTGACGGGCGACGGCGTCGATGTCAGGGGTCTGTGGTGGCTCGTGCTCGCGGTCACGGCGATCGGGATCGCCGCCGGCGGACTGATGCGCCGACGCGAGCTGGCTCCGGCTGGGTGACGTCGTGCAGCACACCGGATCGGAGCCCGCCGAGCAGGCCGCCGCCATGATGACCGCCGCGGGGATGCCGCGCATGCCGGCCCGCGTGATGATGGCACTGGTCGCATCGCCCGACTCCGGCTACTCGGCCGCCGACCTGGCCGACCGTCTCGGTGTCTCGCCCGCGGCGGTCTCGGGCGCGGTCCGGTACCTGCAGGCGATCCACATGATCCAGCGGCTGCCGCGGCTCGGAGACCGGCGTGACCGCTACGAGATCATCGACGACGGCTGGCATGTCGTGCTCACGGCCAACATGCCGCTGTACGAGCGGCTGGCGGACTTCGTGGATCGGGTCGCGGACGAGAACGCCGACGCGCCGGCATCGGTGCGGCGCGCGCGGGACATGTCGGAGTTCTTCCGCTTCCTGGCCAGAAGGATGCCGCAGCTGCTCGAGGAATGGGACGCGGAGCGCGGCGCGACGTGATGCCCGCCGCCCGGCGTGGAACCGACGGTCCGTGCACTTCGCGGTGCGCCCGTCGGCCGTAGCCCCGCAGTAGCCTGGAATCGTGGGGGACGAGCCGCTCGGCGACGTCACGCACGGCGGGTTCAGCGAACTCGACGCGCTGCGCCGCCGTGCCTACGGACCGGGTGCGGACATCTTCGCGGATGCCGCGGCCGTCGCGCGTCTGCAGGCGCTCGAGGAGCTGGTGCGTCTCGAGCGCTTTCCACCCGAGCTGAGGTCCGACCCGGCGCCTTCGCCGGAAGCGCGGCCGGAACCGAGCGCCGACACCCAAGCCGTGGAATCCCTCCCCGTCCCGAGCCCGCCGCGGCCGCGCGCACCCCGCTGGCACACCGGACTCGTAGCGGCGACGGCGGTCGTCGCGCTTATGCTCGGCGCAGCGGCGGAGAGCGGCGACCGCACGAATGATGACGTCCGATCCGTGTATGCGAAGACCGCCGGCTTCGCGTTGGAGCGGCGGTCCCTGTCGTACGAGGCCGGCTACGAGCGGTACCTCGACGGACTTCGGGAGGAGCTGCTGTCCGGCCCCGGAATGGAGGGGATCGCGAGCAGGCTGATCCGCGAGCAGTTCAGGCCCTATGGCACCCTGTACGGGCGCACGGTGGGGGCCGGTCCGACCGTGGACCACCAGTTCTGCATGGTCGTCACCGACGTCCCCGAGCCGTCGATCACCTGCATCTCCATCGAGAACGCCTATGCGAACCCCCAGTCGGTCCTCCTCTCGGAGTGGCTCGCCGACTCGGAGAGCGACGCCTTCATCGGTCTGGGTGAGCCGGTGAGCTACACCCTCCTGCCCGGCGGCGGCGTCGTGGCCGAACGTGCGGGCGAGGCGCCAGCACCCTGACGCCGCTCACGCACCGGCCTCGGCCAGGTGCTGCTCGAGGGCGTCCAGGGCGAGCCGCTGACCCTTCACGAGACGCTCTCTCGCGGCATCCGTCTCGGTCCATTCGGCGCGGTCCACCTCCGGGAAGGACTGCGTGCGTCCCGAACGCGGCGGCCACTCGAGCTCGAACTCGCCGAAAGCCAGATCTTCGAGCGAGAAGGCCCCGCCGTCGGCCACGAAGACAGTGACCCGCTTGCCCGACGAGTATGCGAACGTTCCCAGCTCGGCGTACGGCCCTTCGGGCGGTGCCACGCCGAGCTCCTCCTCGAATTCCCTCAGCGCGGCATCCAGCGCGGCCTCGGTGTCGGGGTCGTACTCGCCCTTGGGGATCGACCAGGCCGCGGCATCCTTGGCCGCCCAGTACGGTCCGCCCATGTGCGCGATGAGCACCTCGGTGCGCTGCTGCACCAATCGATACAGCAGGATGCCGGCGCTCATCGCCGCCATGGCCGATCCCGCCGGCTACGCCGGCCGGCCCTTCGGAGAGACGGTGTACGTGTGCTCCGCGTCGGTGTTCGGCGCATCGCCAAGGGCCACGTCGATCGCCGCCATCGTGTCGGCGTCGAGCTTCACCCCGGAGGCCTGAACGCTGTCGGCGAGCTGCTCGGGACGCGACGCCCCGACCAGCGCGGCGGCGACGTTCGGATTCTGCAGCACCCATGCGATCGCGAGCTGCGGCATCGTGAGGCCCGCCTGCTCAGCGATGGGCTTGAGCCGTTGCACGGCCTCGAGCACGTCGTCGCGCAGGAATCCCTGGATGAACCTGGCGCCGCTCTTCTCATCGGTCGCTCGCGAACCCTCCGGCGCGGCCTGGCCGGGCAGGTACTTGCCGCTCAGCACGCCCTGCGCCATCGGCGACCACACGATCTGCGAGATCCCGAGCTCCTCCGACGCCGGAACCACCCGCTCCTCGATGACGCGCCACAGCATCGAGTACTGCGGCTGGTTCGAGATGAGCTGGATGCCGAGGTCCTTCGCAAGCGCGGAACCGTCGCGAAGCTGCTCCGCGGTCCACTCGGAGACGCCGATGTAGAGCACCTTGCCCTGACGGACCAGGTCGGCGAACGCCTGGAACGTCTCCTCCAGCGGGGTCTCGTAGTCGTACCGGTGCGCCTGGTAGAGGTCCACGTAGTCGGTGCCGAGACGGGTCAGGGAGCCGTGGATCGCCTCCAGGATGTGCTTGCGCGAGAGTCCCCCGTCGTTCGGCCCCTTCGGCCCGGTCGGCCAGTAGACCTTGGTGAAGATCTCCAGCGACTCGCGGCGCCGTCCGGCCAGCGCCTTGCCGAGCACGGTCTCCGCCCCGGTGTTCGCGTACGTGTCGGCGGTGTCGAACGTCGTGATCCCGGCATCCAGAGCGGCGTGCACGGTCGCGATCGCGTCGGTGTCGTCGACCTGCGATGCGTGGGTCACCCAGTTTCCGTAGGTGATCTCCGAGACCTTGAGACCGCTGTTGCCGAGATATCGATAGTTGACCATGTCCTCAACGCTAGTGCGCCCGCGGAGACGCGGGCGGGGCCTTGCGCAGGATGGAATCCGCCGGGGTCAGCGTTCCGGACCTCGTCGCCGGAAGGCTCCGCTGAGACTCCGCAGCAGCAGAAGCATGCCGCCGAGGCCGAGCACGCTGCCCAGGAAGGAGAACGCGCGCACGTCCCCGGTCATCACCGGTCCGACATCGGACACGGCCAGGAAGAAGCCCGTCGCGACCAGCGCGACGCCCACGACCGTCGCCGTGACCTCCCCGAGGATCGAGTCCACCCAGCGACGGTCGTCGACGCTCTCCAACGCACGCACGCGCACCTGGAAGGTGCCGTCCTGCAGCGCCTGGGTGATGCCCTCGATCCGCCGCGGGAGGCGGCGCAGCTGTTCGGAGACGATCGCCGACTGAGCCTGGAGGCCGAGTGCCACGGCCCGCGGGGACGCGAGCTGCAGGGCGATGTGGGGTGCTCGCACCAGCCCGCGGCCGACCATGTCGTAGCCGGGCACGAGGCGGCGCAGCGAACCCTCCAGCGAGATGAGCGTGCGGAACACCAGCAGGAGCGAGGGCGGAATCGCGAGCCGATGTGTGCGCAGCACGTCGATCAGCGCGCTGAAGACGTTCTCCCCCACCTGCGCGTTGGCGACGCGGGTGAGGATCGCCCCGATGTCGTGCTGAAGCACGGTCTGCTCCACGCTCCCGCCCGCCATGGGCGCGCACAGCAGCAGCACGATGTCGGTGGCCGACACGTCGTCGTCGTTCGCGATCGCCACCAGGAGCGGTGCGAGCAGCCTCCGCACGCTGCGCTCGAGCACGCCGATCGCGCCGAAGTCGATCAGTGTGACGGTCCTGTCCTCAGCCAGGATCAGGTTGCCCGCGTGCAGGTCGGCGTGGAACACCCCGCGCACGGCGATCTGCTCGAAGACCGAGTCCACGACGCCGTCGACGAGCGTGTGCGCGGTCGCGGGCGGCAGCGCGTTCGGCGTGAGCCGGCTGAACGGTATGCCGTCGGCCCGCTCCAGCACCAGCATCCGTGACGTGGTGAGGTCGCTGTACACGGTGGGGATGTTGAGCGCGGGTGACTGCGATCGGTCGATCGCGCCTCGGAGCATCTCGGTGTTCGCAGCCTCCACGCGGTAGTCCAGCTCTTCGCGCAGGGCGCGGGCGAACTCCGCCGCCAGCGCACCCGCTCTGTAATCGCGAGCCCACTCGGTGCGTCGCTCGGCGTCGGCGGCCAGTCGCTCGAGGATGTCGAGGTCGGTCGTCACCTGGGCTCGCGCCCGAGGACGCTGGATCTTCACGACGACCCGTGCGCCGTTCAGAAGCGTCGCGGCGTGGACCTGGGCGACGGATGCAGCCGCCATCGGCGTCTGATCGATCGTGGCGAACACCTCTTCGAGTGGACGCCCGAGTTCGTGGCGGATCGCGGGTTCGGCCTCGGTCCACGGGATCGGCGTCGAATCCATCTGCAGCGTGGAGAGCGCTTTGATGAGCTGCGGCGGCAGCACGTCCTCGCGTGAGGAGAGCACCTGACCCAGCTTGACGAAGGTCACCCCCGCCTCGTTGAGCGCCCCGACGAGCGCCTCGGGCAGTTCGTCGCTGTAGCCTCTCGCGCGGTTCTGGTAGAGCCCGATTCCGTGGCGAGAGGCGATGACGACGATCTGCGCGTAGCGCCTGGCCCGGTCGCGGCGACGGATCGCGTCGCGGATCACGGCGATCGGATTGCGCACCGGGCGCGTGGGCAGCAGGAACTCGCTCACGACGATCACGACCACCACGATCGCGAAGACCCAGCCGAGGATGAGGGCCGAGATGGTCGCGACGATCGGCCAGGCGACCAGGAACTTCCCGTCGGCGTACACGCGCGACTGCTCCAGCATCCACAGCACCAGCGGGATGCTGAGCGCGAACACGAGGAGCGAGATCACCCACGAGCGCACCCAGCCGACCGGCGTGTCGAGCAGTCGCCGCGACACCCAGGTCGAGGCGGCGGCGAATGCGAGCGCGGTCAGCGCGAAGGCGAGCCAGGCGGGCATGCTTCAGATTCTGTCAGGACTACGTCGCTAGCGTCTGGCGAAGATCAGTCGTCGGGCGGCGTGGCGGCCGCGACGGCCTCGTCCTCGGTGGTCGCCACCAGCTGACCGCAGGCACCGTCGATCTCCTTGCCGCGCGTGTCGCGGAGAGTGGTCGGGATGCCGGCGTCGTTGAGCCGACGCACGAACTCGTTCTGCACACCGACCTCGGATGCTGTCCAGATCGAGCCCGGGGTCGGGTTGAGGGGAATGGGGTTCACGTGCACCCAGCCCCGCCCGCGTGCGTTGAGCTTCTCGGCCAGGAGGTCAGCGCGCCACGCGTGATCGTTCATGTCCTTGATAAGCGCGTACTCGATCGAGACGCGACGGCCCGTCTTGTCGAAGTAGTTCCGGGCGGCATCCAGGGCCTCCTCGACCTTCCAGCGGGAGTTGACCGGGATGAGCTCGTCGCGCAGCTTGTCGTCGGGTGCGTGCAGCGAGAGCGCGAAGGTGACCGGAATGTCCTCGTTCGCGAGCTTGAGGATCGCCGGCACGAGCCCGACGGTGGAGACGGTGATCCCACGCGCGCTCATCCCGAGGCCGTGCTTCTTGTCGGTCATGACGCGCACCGCCTGCATGACCCGCGCGTAGTTGGCCAGCGGCTCGCCCATCCCCATGAACACGATGTTGGAGACTCGTTCGGGCGATTGACCCGGTCCCTGAGCCTGTCGAAGTGTCTTCCCGCCCAGTCCCCCGTCGGCGATGAGCCGGTTGGCGCGCACGATCTGCTCGATGATCTCGGCCGCCGACATGTTGCGCGTGAGTCCGGCCTGGCCCGTCGCGCAGAACGGACAGTTCATCCCGCATCCCGCCTGCGACGACACGCACAGCGTGATCCGGCCCGGGTAGCGCATCAGGACGGATTCGACGAGGGCACCGTCGTGCAGCTTCCACAGGAACTTGATCGTGTCGCCGCGATCGGTCTCGAGGCGTCGCACCTCCGTCAGCAGCGGCGGCAGCATCCCGTGCACGAAGTCCTCGCGACCGGCGGCCGGCAGGTCGCTCATCCGGGCGGGATCGTGGGTCCAGTGGGTGAAGTAGTGCGTCTCGAGCTGCTTGGCACGGAAGCCAGGCATGCCGAGCTCCTTCACTTTCGCCACCCGCTCGTCGGGGGTGAGGTCGGCGAGGTGCACGGGCGGCTTCCCGCGCTTCGGGCTCGCGAACTGGAGGAGCGGGCGGCCCGCGTCATCCTTCTTCTGCGACCAGCCCTCCGTCGCCGGGCGCACCTGACGAATGGGTGTCTCGGGCGGGGGCGTCATGGTTTCAGGGTAGGGGACGCACCTGCGGAAAGCCTGGCCCGGTGACGCCGCGATCCCACTGGGCTCCGCCCCAGACCCCCAGCCCGCTGACGCGGCCCCACGATCCCAGCGGGAGGGGTACCGTGAGGAAGGTGGGGGACGTGATGGCGCGGCCGTTCACGCCTGGGCACCCGGGCGGGACTCGATCGGTTCTGGATGCCGCCGCACGCGCTGAGCTCGACGCGCTGCGCATCCGCGCTTACGGCCCGTCATCCGACATCGCCGGCGACGACGACGCCCTGGCGCGGCTGATCGAGCTCGAGGAACGCGCGTTGCCGGCGCCCGGTATCGAGGCCGGCCCCGCCGCTGTCGACGACCCGGTCGAACCCGCCGCGCCGTCGCTCGAGATCGCGCCGCAGGACGCGCACCTCGTCACACCTTCGCCTGATGAGGAGCGACCACCCGCGCGGCATCCGCGCTGGCACGTCGGACTGATAGCGACGGTCGCGGTGCTCGCCGTCGCGCTCGGCGTGACCGGTGGTGTCCAGGCCTTCTCCCGGGCGTCGAGCTTCGCCGCTGAGGCGACCCTCACGGACGCTGAGGTCGCCGCTCGCGGGATCGCGGCGGATCCGGACGCGAAGATCCTCATCCGGGTGCTGATCGACGCGTACTCCGGCGACTACGTCGATCTCTCCGCCGACGTCGAGGTGCCCACCTTCCCGGTCAGCGGCGACATGACGTGGGTCCAGCCGCTCGGCGAGTACTACGGCTGGGACCTGTGGATCGGCGCCGCGCCGAGCCGGCGCGGTGACGAGCACTGCCTGCTTCTGGCGGACGGGTCCGGCACCCGCTCGAGATGCGTGGCTCGCGAATGGCGAGCGGAGGGGGAGCTGCTCGTGTCGCTGCCGTACGCGCGGATCGTGGCGGACGAGCGTCCCGCGGGCATGACGGCCGACCAGAGCGTGAGCTTCCTCTGGGGACCTGGCGGTTTCGTGACCATCCTGCTGACCTCGACCGAGGGCGATTGAGCGCTCTGCGGCGTCGCGGTGCGGCATCCGCACTATCGTGTGGGTGTGGTTCCGACCGAGAGTCTGCTCGCCTTCGTCGTGGCCGCCATCGTGCTCATCGTCATCCCCGGGCCCAGCGTGCTGTTCACGATCGGCCGCGCGCTCGCGCTCGGACGCATCGGGGGCCTGCTCAGCGTGCTCGGGAACGCGCTGGGGCTTCTGCCGGTGATCGGACTCGTGGCGCTGGGCGTCGGCGGCATCGTCGCGCAGTCGGTCGTGCTGTTCACGATCGTCAAGGTCGCCGGCGCGCTGTACCTGATGTTCCTCGGCGTGCAGGCGATCCGGCACCGGAACCGCACCGCCGAAGCGGCGACCGGAGACATCGCGCCTCGCTCGCACTGGCGACAGCTCGGCGAGGGATTCATCGTGGGTATCACCAACCCGAAGACGATCGCGTTCTTCGTCGCGGTGCTGCCGCAGTTCGTCGACCTCGACTCGGGTTCGGTGCCACTCCAGATGATCGAGCTCGGGCTCGTGTTCTTCGTCATCGCCCTGATCTCCGACGCTGCGTGGGCGCTCGCGGCCGCGGCGGCCCGCACGTGGTTCGGCAAGTCGCCCAAGCGAATCGCCACCCTCTCGGCGACGGGCGGCGGGCTGATGATCGGCCTCGGCGGCATCCTGCTGTTCACCGGCGACGAGCATTGAGCCGCGTCGGCGGTTCTGCGGTGCGGCTTCGCGCCGGCTCAGGAGATCTCGCGGGGTCAGGACGTCTCCCGCCCGATTCTCCTGCGCTCGCGAGATCTCCTGAGCTCGAAGGCACTCCCCCAGCGGATGCCGGGTCCTCTCGACTGGGACGCCGCGGGTGTCGCACCTACGCGGGATCGACCGGCTGCGCGCCCAGGTTCACGAGGTTGCCGTCCGGGTCGCGGACCTGTGCGACGCGCTCCCCCCAAGGCATGTCGGCCGGCGCCTGCACGGTCTCGCCACCCCGTCGCGTCCATGCGGCGAACGCGGCGTCGACGTCGTCGACGTAGAACCACAGCGCGACCCGGTCGCCCTCCGTCGGCGCGTTCGGCACGCGGCCGATCCCCAGCGCCTCGGTGCCCAGCCGCAGCGACACGTAGTCGTCCTCGTCGCCGGTGGCGAACCGGTACTCGACCGTCGCCCCGAGCGCATCCTCGTAGAAGCTGACGAGTCTCGGCAGATCGCGCGAGTTCAGGATGGGGAACAGGCTCCGCACGCCCATGCCGACACCCTACGACCCGGCGCCCCGCCTCGCACTAGCCCGCGAGACTGCAACGGGACGGCGAGACAGCGGGATTCACCCGCAGTCTGGACGCGCGGTTGCAGTCTCGCGGCCGAAAGCGACGGGCGGCGAGGGGTGAGGGGCCAGGCGCTACAGGAAGATGTCGGGGAAGAGGTGGGCGTCGGGGGTGCCGGGAACGGCGGCGTAGCGCGAGAAGTCGGTGATGCCGGCATCCGTCAGCACGTCCTCCACGATCAGCGTCTGCCCGGTGTACTCCCGCGACGGGCGGGTGATCACCTCGTACGCGGCATCCGCGTAGATCTCGGGCGTGCGGCTGGCGGCCATCACCCGATCGCCGCCGAGCAGGTTCTGCACGGCCGCCGTCGCGATCGTGGTGCGCGGCCAGAGGGTGTTGGCGGCGATGCCGTCCTTGGCGAACTCCGCCGCGAAGCCGAGCGTCACCATGGTCATGCCGTATTTCGCGAGGGTGTAGCCGGTGTGCGCGCCGAGCCACTTCGGGTCCAGGTTCAGCGGCGGCGAGAGCGACAGGATGTGCGGGTTCTCGGCGCCCCGCAGAATCGGCACCGCCGCCTGCGACAGCATGAAAGTGCCGCGCACGTTGACGTCCTGCATGAGGTCGTACTTCTTGGCGGACAGGTCCAGCGACGGCGAGAGATCGATCACGCTCGCGTTGTTGACGACGATGTCGATGCCGCCGAATTCGCCCTGGGTCTTCAGCACCGCCTCGGTGATGTCGTCATCGCTGCGAACGTCCCCGACGATCGGGAGGGCATTGCCTCCGGCCGCGCGGATCTGCTCCGCCGCCGAATGCACCGTGCCCTCGAGCTTCGGGTGCGGCGAGTCGGTCTTCGCGAGCAGCGCGATGTTCGCACCGTCAGCGGCGGCGCGCAGCGCGATCGCGAGACCGATTCCGCGGCTGCCGCCCGACATCAGGATGGTCTTGCCTGCGAGCGCCTTTCCTGCGTTCGTCGCAGCGGTCATGAGTTCTCCTTCGGAGCCTGTTTGCGGGATGCCGCGGCGAACGCTGCGACGCGAACTCTGGACTCGTCGGTGTCGAAGCGGCCCCCGATCGTGAGCGCCTCGTCGGCGAGGTTCTCGTCGAACGAGCGGAAGGCGCCGACGCGGACGAGGCGCTTGGCCTGCCCGAACGCCGCGGTGGCGTTCTGGAGCCAGAAGCGGGCGACGTGCTCCGCACGACCGCCGACTTCGGCAGGCGGGACGACCTCGGCCACGAGACCCCAGTCAAGCGCCTCGTCCGCGTCGAGCGTGCGGTCCTGCAGCAGCAGCTGCAGTGTGCGGCGTTGGCCGATCGCGGCCGGCAGCAGCGTCGTGACGCCCAGATCGGGGGTCAGCCCGATGTTGGCGTACTTGCTGACGAACTTCGCCGATTCGGACGCGACGATGTAGTCGGCTGTCAGCATCAGCCCGAGCCCGCCGCCGGCCACCGCACCCTGCACGGCGGCGACGATCGGCTTGTCCGAAAGGGCGAAGGTGCGGATGCCGTCATGGATCACGTGTGCCGTCGCGGTGACCGCGTCGCCGCTCGCGCCCGAGGTCGCCATGGCGACGACGTCGCCGCCCGCGCAGAACGCCGGGCCGGAGGCATCCAGGATCACCGCGCCGATCCGGCCGTCGGCGGTGAC
The DNA here is from genome assembly GCA_963772625.1 of uncultured Actinomycetota bacterium. GTDB lineage: Bacteria > Actinomycetota > Actinomycetes > Actinomycetales > Microbacteriaceae > Microbacterium. Next base: position 49,476 of record CAVYXT010000005.1, read on the forward strand.
CTCGTGCGCGACCTCGCGCCACCGGTTCGCCATGTCGAAGTCCATCGCGTTCAGGTAGGCGGGGCGGTTGAAGGTCACCCGCGCGAGTGCGCCATCGCGGGTGAGAAGGATCGAGTCGCTCATATGTCTCCTTGTCTGGGGGCGGCGCCGCCGGTCACCTCGGCGCCATACTGCGCTTTTTCAGCCTCGTACGGATCACCTTCCGCACGAGGGTCACCTCGGGGCCATTCGGATCGCCCCGTCGAGGCGGATCGTCTCGCCGTTGAGGTAGCCGTTGTCGACGATGGACATCACGAGCCGTGCGTATTCATCGGGACGACCGAGCCGCGCCGGATACGGCACCTGTTCGCCGAGGGAGTCCTGAGCCGCCTGCGGCAGCCCCGCGAGCATCGGCGTCTCCATGATCCCCGGGGCGATCGTGACGACCCGGATGCCGTACCGCGCGAGCTCGCGCGCGATGGGGAGCGTCATGGCGTGCACCCCGCCCTTGCTCGCCGAGTACGCCGGCTGTCCGATCTGCCCGTCGAACGCGGCGACGCTGGCGGTGTTGACGATCACGCCGCGATCGCCGCTGCCGGCATCGGGCCCGGTCCGCGCCATCACGGCGGACGCCTGTGCGACGACGTTGTACGTGCCGATGAGGTTGACGCGGATGATGCGCTCGAACCCGTCGAGCGGTGAGGGGTTGCCGTCGCGGTCGAGCACTTTGGCCGGCGGCGCGACGCCGGCGCAGTTGACGACGACGCGAAGGGGACCGGATGCTGCGGCGGTCCGCACCGCTTCGGCGACCTGGTCAGGGCTGGTCACATCCGCGGGGGCGAACGTGCCGCCCAGTTCGGCCGCGACCGCGGAGCCCGCGGAGGTCGGGAGGTCGATGATCGTCACCGCGGCACCGGATGCCGCCAGCCGGCGGGCCGTTGCCAGACCCAAGCCGCTCGCGCCGCCGGTCACGAGGGCGGAGGCGCCCGTGATGTCCATGTGCTCTCCTTCGAACGTGCCGCAGCGGGGGCCACGGATCCGACATTGCGTTTCAGCATACGTGGAACCGAGTATCACCCCTGGCGGCGGATCCGAGCCCGGCCGCCCGCGACGGCGATGCCGGACCGACTGCCGGACTCAGGCTACTCGCCGCCTCCGCGAGAGAGCAGGATGAACGAATGGAGCTGCAGCTGAAGCGGATCTACGACGACCCACGACCGGAAGACGGGTTCCGCGTGCTGGTCGACCGGCTGTGGCCTCGCGGGCTGAGCAAGCAGCGCGCCGCTGTCGACCTCTGGGCCAAGGATGCCGCTCCCTCAGCCGAGCTGCGCAAAGCATGGCACGCAGCCCCCGCCGAGGCGTGGGACGCCTTCGCCGAGGAGTATCGGGCCGAGCTGGACGGCGAATCACGCCCGGCCGTGGACGCCCTGCGGGAGCAGTTGCGGTTGCACCCCGTCGCGACGCTCCTGTTCGCGGCGCACGACCCCCACCGCACGCACGCAATCGTGCTGCGCGACGCGCTCGGCCTCTGAGGACGCGGATGTCGATACCCGCCGATCTCGCCGAGCCGCCGGCGCGCGTACTCGCGCTCGCCCAGGGAGCCGCACTCGAGCCGGTGTGGGTCAATGAGCTCGGCGGCGTGACGTTCCGCACGGATGACCAGCGCTACATCAAGTTCGGACCGATCAATGCCGAGACCTCCTTCGCCGGGGAGGCCGAGCGTCTCACCTGGGCAGGCGGATTCGCGGCGGTGCCGCGCCCGCTCGAGGTCGGCCGGGACGAGACGCACGAATGGCTCGTGACCTCCGCGGTGCCCGGCCTCTCGGCCGTGGATCCGCGGTGGGTGGCCGAGCCGGCGAGGGCGGTGCGGGCTGTCGGCGAGGGCCTGCGAGCGCTGCACGACGCGCTTCCGGTCGCGGACTGCCCGTTCGAGTGGAGCGTGGGCTCGCGGATCGCGAATGCGGCGGGCCGCGGCATCCGCGTGCCTGATGAACTGCGCAGCGCGCCCGCGGTGGACCGGCTCGTCGTCTGCCACGCGGACGCGTGCTGCCCGAACACGATCGTCGCCGACGACGGGAAGTGGAGCGGCCACGTCGATCTCGGCGCCCTCGGCACCGGCGACCGGTGGGCCGACATCGCAGTCGCCGCGATGTCGACGACGTGGAACTACGGCGACGGCTGGGAGACGGCGCTCGTCGAGGCGTACGGGCTCGAGCCCGACCCGGTGCGCCTCGCCTTCTACCGGGACCTGTGGAACGCGACGTAGCCGCTACGCAGGTCCGAGGATGAAGTTCCACGACCCCGTCACGATCGACACCGTCACCGCCGTGGCGGAGATGGCGGCTCCGGCCGCGAGCAGCATCCACTCGCGCCAGCCGAAGCGGGACTCGCGGGCCCACGTGCGCGCACCGTGTCCGCCGAAGCCACGGGTCTCCATGGCGGTGGCGAGCGTCGAGCCGCGACGGATGGACAGGACGAAGAGCGCGAACGCCATCCCCGCCACTCGACGTACGCGTCCGGTATCGGCGACTCCGCGCGCTCGTCTCGCAAGGGCGAGCGCGCGCCAGTCGTCGGTCAGGAGGCCGAGCAGACGCATGCCCGCGAGTGCGCCGAGCACGAAGCGCGCCGGAAGCTTCAACAACTGAGCCAGTCCGTCGGCGAGGTCGGTCGGGTCGACGGTGACGAACAGGACGACGGCCGGGAGTCCGATCGCGAGCACGCGGAAGAAGGTGGCCAGCGCGAGCGTGAGCGAACCCTCGCTGATGCGCACGACGAACCATTCGGCGTACACCTCGCCGCTGGTCGCGCCGTACAGCGCGATCGTGACGGCGGCCAAGGGCGCGGCGATCCAGATCGGAAGCGTGCGCAGCCAGAACTCGCGAGGCCGCAGTCCCGCCGCGGCCAGCAGCGGAAGCTCGAGGACGAGCGCGACCGCGGCCGAGACGGGGTCGATCGTGAGCACGAGCGGCAGCGCGATCAGCAGTGCCGCCCCCAGCTTGGCCACGGGGTTCAGTGCCGCGATCGGACCCCGCCGCGGTCCGGACGAGGCGCCTGCGGTCACGTGTTCCCTCCGAGAGCAAAGCGGCTTGCCCTGAGCGCCTCGAGGACCATCTCGTCGTGGGTGATCGCGACGACGGCAGCTCCTTCGTTCCGCAGCCGCGCGATGAGACCGACGAGCTCGGCCCAGGTCGCGGCATCCTGCCCGAAGGTCGGCTCATCGAGCACCAGAACCTGCGGGCGGGTCGCGAGCATCGCCGCGACGGTCAAGCGGCGCTTCTCTCCACCCGACAGCGTGTACGGGTTCGCCTCGGCGAGTGCCGTCAGACGCAGCCTGTCCAGCAGCTCGTCGACGCGTGTCGCGATCTCCGCGGCCGGCAGCCCGAGGGCCCGTGGACCGACCTCCAGCTCGGCGCGGACGGTCGTGGTGAGCAGCTGGTGCTCCGGATCCTGGAAGACCGTGCCGATGCGAGTCAGGAGGACCCGAGACGGCCACGTGATCGGGGCTGGATCCTCTCCGCCCGCGAGCCGAGCGGATGCCGCGACCCGACCCGATTCCGGGCGCAGCAGTCCCGCGAGCGTCAGGCCGAGCGTCGACTTGCCCGAGCCGTTCGGGCCGACGATGCCGAGCACCTCGCGAGCGCGGACGGCGAGGTCGAGCGGACCGGCGACCGCGGTGCCGCGCACCCGCGAGACGACGAGGGACTCGGCGGCGAGCAGCGTCTCGCCCGGCGGACGCGCCGGCGCGGGCGGAAAGACCGGCGGGATGCCGGGAACCCAGACGCCGCCGGCTGCGAGCTCGGCGCCCCGGGCGCGCAGGACCGCGTCGGGCGTTCCGTCGGCGACGATCCCGGAGGCGCCTGCGGCGTCCGGCCCGGGAGCCCCCAGCACGAGCACCCGGTCCACCAGCGGGAGCCACACGTCCAGCCGGTGCTCGACCACGACGAGCGTCGCCCCGGTGGCCTCGAGCGCCTGCCGAACGGCGTCGCGCACCTCGACCACTCCCTCCGGGTCGAGGTTGGCGGTCGGCTCGTCGAGCAGAATCACGCCCGGCCTCATTGCGAGCACGCCGGCCAGCGCGAGCCGCTGCTTCTGCCCACCGGAGAGGGCGGATGTCGAGCGATCGAGCGCCACGTCCAGGCCGACCGCGTCGAGGGCATCCCGGACGCGCGGCCAGATCTGCTCGCGCGGGACGCCGAGGTTCTCGCAGCCGAACGCGACGTCGTCGCCGACGCGCGCCAGGATCGCCTGGCTGTCGGGATCCTGCAGCACCATCCCCGCGCGACCGCGCACGCGCGCCGCGGGCTCGCCTCCGATCGTGAGCTCACCGGTCTGCTCCCCCTCGTCGTCGCCGCCGAGCACGCCCGCGAGGCCGTGCAGCAGGGTCGACTTGCCCGACCCCGAGGCCCCGAGCAGGAGCACCCTCTCCCCCGGCGCGAGGCGGAACGACACATCCTGCACCGCCCAGCGACGGCGGGTCGCGTACCGCCAGCTCCACCCGCGCGCCTCGACGGCCGCAGGCTCGACGCCGCCGACCGCGCCCGTCACGCTAGACGCGCCGAGCGACTTCGCGGCCCGAGGCGAACCGGTTCAGGGCGCCGGTGGCCGCGAGGCCGCGTGCGACGAACCACGAACCAGCGCCCGCGATCACGGCACCGGAGAGAGTCGTCGAGATGATGTAGACGATCGTGAAGGTCGTGTCGGCGCCGGCGTACCAGAGGATGCGGTCGTTGATACCGCATGCCAGGCCCGCTCCCGCCCCTGCGAGGATGGCGACCGGCAGCCGCCACACCGCGTACGCGAACAGCAGAAAGACCAGTTCGGCCCCGAGTCCCTGGACGAGTCCGGAGACGATGGTGAGGGGTCCCCACTGGTTGCCGACGAGCGCGGAGATGACGGCGGCGACGAGTTCGGTGTAGAGGGCGGCGCCCGGCTTGCGGATGATGAGGGCCCCGAGAACGCCTGCGACCAGCCACGGTCCGGCGAGCAGGCCCTGCAGACCCGGCAGCAGCGGCTTCAGGAGAGCGCTCGGTGCTTCGTAGCCGATGTTCCAGAGCAGGAACACCAGCGAGCAGGCCACGGCGATGACGCTGGCCACGACGATGTCGACGACCCGCCAACGCCAAGTGATGCCCGAGAATCCCCGACGAGTCGGGGTGGGCGAGGACATGGTCGTGCTCATGGAAATCTCCTTCCTGCGCTGGCATTACCCAGATCAGGTTCGACGGTCGAAGCGTGGTCGCTTCCTCTCAGCCCGGCACACCGGACTCCCGTGTTGATGAAATGATTATAGCCCCGGCCGGAGGGGGTAATTTGGGCGGGTGACACTGGACGACGCCGCCACGCCGACGAGACGTTCGCCGCGCCGTCGGAGCGGGATGGAGAACCCGGAGGGTTCGTTCGGTGGCGGCGACGTGCTCGGCGGTGCATCGGAATCACAGTCGCGTACGTTCGACGTCGCGGGCTCGTTGGCGCAGGCGGGCGAGACGGTCCCGCCCACATCCTCGACTCCAGTGCCTCCCGTCGGCGCCGCGACGGCGGCCGCCCCAGGCGCATCGGTCGGTCCGGCGAGCATGACGCTGCCTCGCGAACTGCCCGCCGCGGCGACGGGTCACGTCGCCTTCGGGTGGGTCGACGAGCAGGTTGTCGCCTCGGCGCCGCCCGCCACCGCCACGCTGGAGGCCGTCGCATCCCCGTATGTGCCGGTCGGCCCCGATCTGCTGACCGAGCGCCCGCGGCGTTCGCTGTTGCGCGCCGGCGTGCTCGTCCCGATCGCCGTCGTCGCACTGCTCCTCAGCGGCTACAGTGCCACGACTCTCCTCTGGCCGCTGCATGCGGTGGCCCCGACCGTCGAGGCGGCGCAGGTCGATCCGATCGTGGCGCCCCCGGCCGTGCTCACGTGGCCCGGAGCCGGAAGCGCGTCGGTCGCGGTCGCCGGCATCGACGGTGTCGTCGCATCGGCCGCCGACGCGGTGCAGATCGCAAGCATCACGAAGGTCGTCACGGCCCTCGTGGTGCTGGATCAGATGCCGCTGGCCGTCGGCGAGCAGGGTCCGGAGTTCCGCTTCTCCGACCGTGATCGCATCGCCTACTGGCAGTACCGCGACAACGGAGAGTCGGCGCTCGACGTGCCCGTCGGCGGCTCGCTGACCCAGTACCAGCTGCTCGAGGGCATGCTCGTCGGATCGGCCAACAACTACGCCGATCGTCTGGCCGGCAACCTCTGGCCCACGGATGCCGTCTTCGCGAACGCCGCGAACAGCTGGCTGGCCGCGCACGGCGTTCCCGGCGTGACGGTCGTGGAGCCTACCGGCCTCGACCCGCGCAACGCGGCCAGCCCGGAGGCGCTCATCGTGCTGGCGCAGAAGGCGATGGCCGAGCCGGTGATCGCCGAGATCGTCGCGAAGACGGCAGTGGAGCTGCCGGGCGCAGGGCTCGTCGAGAACACCAACGGCCTGCTCGCCGACCCCGGAGTGGTCGGCATCAAGACGGGCTCCCTCGACTCGTACAACCTGCTGTCGGCGAAGGACGTCCTCGTCGGCGAGACGACCGTGCGCATCTACAGCGCCGTCCTGGGGCAGCCTGATGACGACGCGCGTCTCGCGGCATCCCGGATCCTTTATTCCGAGGTGGAGCTCGGCCTTCAGCCGGTGCCGTCGGTCGCGGCAGGCACCGTCACAGGTCACGTGGTCGACGGAATGGGGCGAGAACGTCGCGATCCTCACCGACGACGACGCCGACGTGATCCTCTGGAACAACGGCGTCGGCGCGGTGACGACCGAGTTCTCACTCGGCGACGCGCGAGAGAAGGACGCGGACGTCGGAACCCTCGCCGTGCAGGGACCGCTGGATGCGGCATCCACGACGCTCATCCTGGCCGACGATGTCGACCCGCCGACCGCGTGGTGGCGTCTGACCCACCCCCTGGCTCTCTTCGGCCTCGACTGACCGCGGCGCCGCCACGGTCAGACCGGAGCGGCCGGCGATCCGGCGGTACGGCGGTAGTTCTGCACGAGGATGAGCACGCTCACCCCGAGCACCCAGACGGGGAAGATCAGCGTCACCCACAGGCTGAGCGTGGTCACCACGAGCAGAACGAGGGCCACGGCGTACGTGACGAACGCCAGCCACCGCGGCATGACTCCGGTTCGCAGCCACATCGTCGCGAGCGAGATGAGCAGGACCCCCGCCATCCGCAGCGCGTAGATGTTGCTGACCTGCAGCATCACCGCGCGCCCGAACGTCATGATCTCGGCCCGGCTCTGCTCGTCACCGACGATCGGCACGGACGCGACGATGCCGCCCGCGATCGCCGCCGACACGAAGACCATGGCGAGGAACAGAAGCCCGCTGCCGATGAACACCGAGGAGAACAGCTGATCTTCGGAGTCTTTGAAGCGGTCGCGGACGACCCCCATGAACCACAGGAACGCGATGCCGGCGAACGGCACGAGTCCGAGCCCGATGCTGATGCGCGCCGTCGAACCCCCGTCCAGCCACTGCGTGTCGCTCGTCAGCGTCTCCGGCAGAGCCGTTCGCATCAGCGCGAGCGACGTGGTGAACAGCACCGCGAAAAGCACGCCCGCCAGCGCTGCGGCGCGCGGGGAGTTCAGCGGCCGCCGGGCGGGCGGGCTGCTCTCGGACATACGGGCTCCCATTCCGACGGAATCATCCTGGTGAGCACGACAGTATCCGCCCAGGCGTCGAGGTGACAGACTGTGCGCAACTGCTGGCCCGCACCTCGTCAAGGGCCGGGCCGATCGAGGAGAACGCTCATGACCGATGCGGGTTCGTCCACTGTCACGGCTTCGCCGGCGGCATCCGATTTCGAAGGACGGCGCGCGTTCGGGCGTGCGGCGCGCGTGCGCACACCACGGTCCAGCCATGCGGAGTGGTCGCCGGCCGAGGATCGCGCCGACCCCGTCTCGCTGCTTGGAGGAGCAGGCCGCATCGCGGGTTCCCGCGCTGATCCCGGTTCGCCACGGCCGCATGATGGTGTCGCCGTTCACGTTCTACCGTGGCGCCGCACTGCTGATGGCCGCCGACCTCGCGACCACCGCCGAACAGCGGATTGATCGTGCAGCTCTGCGGCGACGCGCATCTGTCGAACTTCGGCCTGTTCGGCTCGGCCGAACGGCGCCTCGCCTTCGACATCAACGACTTCGACGAGACCCATCCGGGACCGTTCGAGTGGGACGTCAAGCGCCTCGTGGCGAGTTTCGAGATCGCCGGACGGCATCGCGGCTTCACGGACGAGCAGCGGCGCGAGATGCTGTTGGCGGCAGGCCGCGGGTATCGCGAGCGGATCCTGCACTCGGCTGAGCAGTCGGTGCTCGATGCGTGGTACGACTCCCTCGACGCCGAGAAGGTGCAGACCTGGCTGCGGGAGGAGAAGGCCGCCGGCAGCGCCGAGAAGAGGCAGGTGAAAGGCTTCGATTCGATCGTCGCCAAGGCGCTGACGAAGGACCGCCTGAAGGCGTTCTCCAAGCTCGTCTCGACGGAGGACGGGCAGCTGCGCATCATCGCCGACCCGCCGCTCATCGTGCCCGTCGAGGATCTGGTGACCGACGGCCGCAGCGCTGAGCAGATCGAGGATTGGATACGGCGACCTGCTGGCCTCGTACCAGAAGACGCTCCTCGTCCAGCACCATCCGCTCGCGGAGTACTCGTACGTGCACATGGCCAGGAAGGTGGTCGGCGTGGGCAGCGTGGGCACACGCGCTTGGATCGTGCTGCTGACCGGCCGCGACGATGCGGATCCGCTCTTCCTCCAGGCCAAGGAGGCGCAGGAGTCCGTGCTGGAGCGCTTCGTGGGGGCGAGCGAATACGAGAACAGCGGCGAGCGCGTCGTGCGGGGGCAGCGCATGATGCAGGCCTCCAGCGACATCTTCCTCGGCTGGCAGCGGGTCGAGGGCATCGACGGCATCGAGCGCGACTTCTACCTGCGCCAGCTCCATGACTGGAAGGGCTCGCTCGATCCCGAAGTGATGGTTCCGCGGGGCGCCCTGCTGTACGCCCGCGTCTGCGGCGAGACGCTCGCTCGCGCACACGCCCGATCGGGCGACCGGGTCGCCATTGCGGCGTACCTCGGCAAGTCGGACCGCTTCGAGGAATCCATCGCCGACTTCGCCGAAGCGTACGCGGACCAGAACGATGCCGATTACCAGGCCCTCATGGCCGCCATCGACTCGGGACGCCTGGAGGCGGAGCTGGGTCTCTAGGCGGACGGTTCCGTTGCCGCGGCCCGGCGCGGGGTGCATAGTCGAAGAGTTGTCCCACCCCTCCCACGGAACGGCCGCTCATGCAGAACAAACCCGTCACGCCCGCCATCCAGAAGGCGCACGCCGCGCACCTCGGCGCGCTTCCCCTCGACGACACCCGAGACTTCGAGGATGCCGACCGCGGTTTCCTCGCGGCGCTCGCGCCGGGCGTCGTGCACGCCGCCGACGGCCGTGTCGTGTGGGACAACGACAGCTACGCGTTCCTCGCAGGGCGAGGCGCCGGCAACCGTGCACCCGAGCCTGTGGCGGCAGTCGCAGCTCGTCGCGAAGCAGGGACTCTACGAGGTCGTCGAGGGCATCTACCAGGTGCGCGGTCTCGACCTGTCGAACATCACGTTCGTCGAGGGCGACACCGGCGTGATCGTGATCGACCCGCTCATCTCGACCGAGACGGCCGCGGCCGCGCTCGGCGCTGTACCGGCAGCACCGCGGCGAACGCGACGGTCGTCGCGGTCATCTACTCGCACAGCCACGTCGACCACTTCGGCGGCGTCTTCGGCGTCACCAGCGAGGCCGAGGTCGAAGCCGGCAAGGTGCAGGTCATCGCGCCCGAGGGATTCGTCGAGCACGCCGTCGCCGAGAACGTGTACGCCGGCACGGCGATGTCGCGGCGCGCCGGGCTACATGTACGGCGCGGCGCTCGCGCGCGGCCCGCAGGGGCAGGTCGGCGCCGGTCTCGGGCAGACGACGTCGAGCGGCGAGGTCGGGCTGATCGTGCCGACCGCTCGAGGTCACGACGACCGGCGAGACGCACACGGTCGACGGCGTCGAGATCGAGTTCCAGATGGCGCCGGGCACCGAGGCGCCGTCGGAGATGCACTTCTACTTCCCGCAGTACCGCGCGCTCTGCATGGCCGAGAACGCGACCCACACGCTGCACAACCTGCTCACGCTGCGCGGCGCGCTCGTGCGCGACCCGCACGTGTGGTCGCAGTACCTGACCGAGGCGATCGACACGTTCGGCGACCGCACCGACGTCGCCTTCGCCTCGCACCACTGGCCGACCTGGACCGGCGAGCGCGTCGTCGAGTACCTCTCGACGCAGCGCGACCTCTACGCCTACCTGCACGACCAGACCCTGCGCCTGCTCAACCAGGGCTACCAGGGCGCCGAGATCGCCGAGCTGATCGAGCTGCCGCCCGCGCTCGAGAACGCGTGGAGCACGCACGGCTACTACGGCTCGGTCAGCCACAACGTCAAGGCGATCTACCAGCGCTACATGGGCTGGTTCGACGGCAACCCGGCGCGCCTCTGGCCGCACCCGCCGGCCGAGCAGGCCACGCGCTACGTCGAGGCGCTCGGCGGCATCGACCGCGTCGTCGAGCTCGCGCAGGCGGCCTTCGACGCCGGCGACTTCCGCTGGGCGGCGACGCTGCTCGACCACGCGGTCTTCACCGACGAGAACCACGCGCCCGGCTCGCGAGCTGCTCGCCGACACGCTCGAGCAGCTGGGCTACGGCGCCGAGAACGGCACGTGGCGCAACTTCTTCCTCTCGGGCGCGACCGAGCTGCGCGACGGCAACTTCGGCACGCCGACCGCGACCTCCGCGCCGGCGATCGTCGCCCAGCTGACGCCCGAGCAGCTGTTCGACGCGATCGCGATCTCGGTCAACGGGCCGAAGGCGTGGGACCTCGACCTCTCGATCAACGTGGTCTTCACCGACCTGGATGCCGCCTACCGGCTCACCCTCCGCAACGGCGTGCTGATCCACCGCAAGGCGGAGGCCGACCCGGACGCCGCGGCGACGATCACGACGACGAAGCCGCGCCTGCTCGGCGTGCTGGGCGGCGACACGAGCTCGCCCGGGCTCGACATCACGGGCGACGCGGGCGCGCTGACCACGCTGCTCGGCGTGCTCGACCAGGGCGACCCGAACTTCGACATCGTCACACCCTGAAGCGCCGGGGCTGTCGCTCGAGAGCGCGGGTGGCCGAGGACCAGTGCGCTCGGACCCATCCGGACGCGGGCCTCAGACGCGGATCGGGAACGTGAACAGCACCACCAGGCCGATGAGCGCGAGCGTGCCGGCGAGCCCGAGCACGATCCGCGTGGCCAGCGGCGACACGCCGCGCTGGGCGATCGCCGCCAGGAACAGGACGAGGGCGAACATCACGGTCATGAGCGAGTAGTTGTCGCCCTTCTCGTTGAAGTCCAGGGCTTCGGCCTGCTTCGCGTCGGCCCGCTTCTGCGCCGCCTGGGCGTCCGCCGTGCCGGGCGGCACGTACTCCGGCTCGCTTGAACGGTCCGTTCTCCTGCTGGCCGTCCGCGATCCACGCATCGAACGCGAGGGCGAACTCCGGCGAGAACCGCGCTTCGATGTAGTCCGCGAGAGCAGTCTCGCCACTCGCCTCGGCGAGAACCCACTGCGAGTACACCGCCAGGTCGAATCCGCGCGCATCCCGCGCCTGGCTGTCGTAGTCGGCGGCCTCGATGCGAGCGGCCGACGCCTCGCTGAACGCCACCGACGAATCGCCGCCCCACTTGTTCGACTCGAATCCGCACCACGCCGTGAGCACCGCCACCAGCGAGAGGAGGATGACGGCGATCAGCTCGTGCGTCTGGCTGTGGCGCGGCGGTCGCGGGTCGTCGCGGTTTCTCCAAGTCCGCAAGAACGTATTGCCCCTCGGCCGTCGGCCGGGCACGGCCGTCATCCGATCCGCGTGAAAGTGCGGCATCGCGGCGTCATTCGCTGGCACCCCCTCCGTCCGGGCGATAGGTTCGGGATGCCGCGATCTGCGGCGCCCTCGCCTCTCGGAGCCCTGATGCAGAAGCCCCTCGCCGGACTCACGCGACAGAACGTCGTCCGCGAAGCCGTCGCCGGCGTGACGCTGCTCGCGATCGCGATCCCGCTGAACATCGGCTACGCGCAGATCGCGGGCCTGCCGCCCGACGGCGGGTCTCTACGCGCTGGTCGTGCCGACGGTCATCTACGCGCTGGTGGTGTCGTCGCGCCAGCTGGTGGCGTCGCCGGATGCCGCGGCCGCGGCGCTCGTCGCCTCGTCGGTCGGCGGCCTCGCGGTCGCCGGGTTCGGCGGACTACGCCACGCTCGCGCTCGCGCAGGCGATCCTGTCGGGCGTGATGTTCCTGCTGCTCGCGTTCTTCAAGCTCGGCTTCCTCGCGAACTTCCTCTCGAAGCCGATCCTCGTCGGATTCGTCGGCGGGCTGGCGCTCGACATCCTGGTCAGCCAGATCGCCAAGATGCTCGGCATCTCGATCGACTCGGGCGGCGAGTTCGTCGAGAAGCTCACCGATCTGGTGCTCGGGCTCCCGACGACGAACCTCGATCTCGCTGGCGATCTCCGTCCGTCTCGGTCGCCGTCCTGCTGCTCGGCAAGCGCTACCTGCGCGCCGTGCCGTGGGCGCTCGTCGTGCTCGTCGTCGCGACGATCGCCGTGATGATCGCCGACCTCGACGACGCCGGGGTGGCCGTGCTCGGCGAGGTGCCGGCCGGTCCGCCGGCGCTCACCTGGCCGGTGATCGAGTGGACGACGTGGCTCTCGCTGATCCCCTCGGCGATGGCGCTCACGATGGTGACGACCGCCGAGGGTCTGCTCGTCGCACGTTCGTACGGCGAGAAGAACCGCTACCCGACGCAGCCCGAACCGCGACCTGTTCGCCTTCGGCCTCGGCAACATCGCCGCCGGCGCGAGCGGCAGCTTCGCGATGGGCTCGTCGACCTCGCGCACCGCGGCGATGGACCAGGCGGGATCGCGCACGCAGCTGCCCTCGCTCGTGCTCGCGGCGGGCACGCTGCTGCTGCTGCTCTTCGGCACCGCGCTGCTCGCCGACATCCCCTCGCCCGCGATCGGCGCGATCGTCGCCGTCGCGATCCTGCCGCTGCTCGGCATCCGCGAGTTCATCGCGCTGTGGAGGCTCGACCGCTTCGAGTTCGCTCGTCGGCGGCGGCGTGCTTCCTGGTGACGCTGTTCATCGGCTCGATCGCCGGCATCGTCGTCGCCTTCGTGCTCGCGCTGATCAACCTCGCCAAGCGCGCGGCGAACCCGGCGATCGACGTGCTGGCCACGAACGACTCGCCCACCGACTCGCTGCTCGACGACGCCCCGGCGGGATCGATGACGGCGCCGGGGGTCGTCGTGATCCGCCTGGCGGCGCCCGCTGTTCTTCGCCAACGGCGACGTGTTCGCGCAGGCGGTGAAGCGCGCGGTGCGCGGGCCGCGCCCGGGCCGGTGCGTGCACAACCTCGTCGTCGACATGGAGGCGGTCACCGACGTCGACGTGACCGGCGGCCGAGTCGTTCGCCGCGCTGAAGGAGTGGCTGCGCGACGCAGGACGTCGCGCTGTCGTTCAGCCGCGTGCGCCCGGCGCGCGCGAGCGGCTCGTCAGCCTTCGGCATCCTCGAAGGCGAGACCGGTGTATCCCACCAACCGCGCCGCCGTCGAGGCCCTCGCGCCGCCCGTCGGCTGGCGCGACAAGCTGCGCGAGAAGCTGTTCGGGCACCCGGCCGTCGCCGACGCGGCGGACGCCCCGGACGCGCGGCCCGCCGACCGAAGCCCATCCACATCACCCGCAGCAGCAACTGACAGGACAGCTCATGGGCAGCGTCATCGGAGAGATCCTCCCCCTCGCGATCGGCATCGCGATCAGCCCGATCCCGATCATCGCGGCGATCCTCATGCTGCTCTCGCCGAAGGCGAAGGGCACGAGCGTCGGGTTCCTGCTCGGCTGGGTCGTCGGCATCGTCGTCGCGGTCACGCGTCTTCACGCTGCTGTCGTCGGTGCATCCCCGACGGCGAGCCCGACGCCGTCGAAGCCGATCCAGGGCGTCATCCAGATCCTGCTCGGCGCCGGGCTGCTGTTCCTCGCGCTGCGGCAGTGGCGCTCGCGCCCCGCAGCCCGGCGAGCAGGCGGCGCTGCCGAAGTGGATGTCGGCGATCGACACGATGAACGCGGGCAAGGGCTTCGGGCTCGGCTTCCTGCTCGCTGCGGTGAACCCGAAGAACCTCCTGATGGGCGCGGGCGCCGGCGTCACCATCGGCAGCGCCGGACTGCATCGGTCGGCGTCGATCGTCGTGGCGATCCTCGTCTTCACCCTGATCGCGGCGGCATCGGTCGCGATCCCCGTGATCGCCTACCTCGTCGCGTCCAAGCGGATGGCCGGCCCGCTCGAGTCGCTGCGCACCTGGCTCGTGCACAACAACGCGACGGTAATGGCCGTGCTGCTGCTGGTGATCGGCGTTCGTTCTGATCGGCAAGGGAATCGGTAGCTTCTAGCCGTTCGCGCCCCCACACGGCAGGCGAAGCGGGCGCTTGCCGGGCTAGCGTGGGGTGATGCCCGACATGATCGCGATTCCCGGCGGCACGCTGCTGATGGGCTCCGACGAGTTCTACCGCGACGAGGGCCCGGTCCACGAGCGCGAGGTCGCGCCGTTCGAACTGGACGTGCACCCGGTCACCAACGAGGAGTTCGCCGCGTTCGTCGACGAGACCGGGTACGTCACGGTCGCCGAGCGCGACCTCGACCCGTCGGACTTCCCAGGTGCCGACCCGGCGGATCTCGTCCCCGGCTCGATGGTCTTCACACCGACCACCGGTCCGGTCGATCTGCGGGACTGGCGGCAGTGGTGGCGCTGGGAGCCGGGCGCGTCCTGGCGGGAGCCGGAAGGCCCCGGCTCGTCCGTCGCCGACCGACTGCGGCATCCGGTCGTGCACGTGTCGTTCGAGGATGCCTCCGCCTACGCGACCTGGGCCGGCAGGCGCCTGCCAACCGAGGCGGAGTGGGAGTGGGCGGCACGCGGCGGCCTCGTCGGCGCACGTTTCGCGTGGGGCGATGAGGAGCGCCCGCAGGGACGACTGCTGGCCAATTCGTGGCAGGGCCGATTCCCGTTCCACAACTCCGGCGCCGAGGGGTGGGTGGGCAGCTCGCCCGTCGGCACGTTCCCGCCCGAACGGCTACGGCCTGCTGGACATGATCGGCAACGTCTGGGAGTGGACGAGTTCCTCGTACGCACCACGGCACGTCGCTCCCGGGACCGGAGGCGTGGAGCCCGGCAGCCGGGCGAACCTGCTCGGCGACGCCCCGGCGTCCGACGCGCGCCGCGTGCTCAAGGGCGGCTCGCAACTGTGCTCGCCGGACTACTGCCTGCGCTACCGCCCCGCCGCCCGTTCGCCGCAGTCCGACGACACCGCGATGACGCACATCGGCTTCCGCTGCGCGCGATGAGTTCGGCCTGCGCCGTCCGTCGGTCTATCGCGGCGCGCGTGCCGCGCCCAGGCTCGGCTCAGGCGTGTCTGTCGCGCGTCGCGAGGGTCGCTCTCACGCATCCGGGGCGTGCGGGAACACTTCGGCCCAGTCGTGCTTCACGCTGACGACGACGATCGATCCGTCGGATGCCGCGGCCAGAGCAGCTTCGGCGCCCTTGTCGTACGGAGCGTCGCCGCGCCCGGTGTCGTCGTCGTGGTGGATGAGCAGGCTCAGCCCGCGGCGTGCCGCCGCGGCGAATCGCAGCATCGGCAGGTCGCCGTTCGGAGTTGCCGCCCGCGAGGATCGGCCTGCGCCCGATGCGCGACCAGATGCGCACCGGCTTCTCCGGCCCGTCATCCATGAACGCGAAGGATGCCTCGTAGCGCAGTGCGTTCGCGTCGGCGTCATAGCGCAGACCCGGCGGCCGACCCGACGACGCGCTCGGGCGGGATGCCGTAGTAGTCCTCGGTCATCGGACGCATGAAGTCGCGGTCGCCGCCGGAGACGATGTAGCAGGTGAAGCCGTGCGACTCGAGGTAGCGCAGCAGCTCCACCATCGGCTGGTAGACCGAGCCCGCGTACGACCTGTTGCAGGGTGGGATGCCGCGCATCGCGATAGAACTCGGCGACCTCGGCGGCGTAGGTCTCCACATCGACGTCGGCCGTCAGCCCGAGGAGCGCGCCGATCATGATCTTGAGGTCGGCGTCGTCGCCGGCGTAGTGCTTGTCGAGGGCGTCGCCCAGCCAGCGCGAGGTCGCCGGTGACGACGGCCTGGTAGGGCTGCCTCTCCGCGAGCGCTCGGGTCGGCCTTCGCGGCCGCGGCCCACTTCTGCACGATGTACGCGAGCTGGGTCGGCATCGGCTTCTCGGTCCACAGCGTGCCGTCGTTGTCGAACACCGCGATGCGCTCGACGGCGGGCACGGCTGACGGACCGTCGCCGGATCACCGACTCGACGAACTCGACGATGCGGTCCCGGGTGGCGGTGTCACGCCACGACGGAAGCAGCTCGGCCATGCGAGTCCTCTCTTCGACCGGCCATCGAGGCGGCCCGGCGCGCTGCTAGGACGACGAGACCTCGGCGGCGTCCGTCGTCAACGGGACCTCGCGTGCGACATCGGCAGTGACCGGAATCGTGCCCGTCGGGTCGGGCTGCGCATCGAGGTCGGTCGCCGCCTGCTCGAACTGCGACTGGTACAGGCGCCAGTACGCGCCCTGAGCGGCGATGAGCTCTTCGTGCGTGCCCTTCTCGACGATGTCGCCGTGCTCCATCACGAGGATGAGGTCGGCGTCGCGGATCGTCGAGAGCCGGTGGGCGATCACGAAGGACGTGCGTCCTTCGCGGAGCGCGGCCATGGCGTGCTGCAGCAGCAGCTCGGTGCGGGTGTCGACCGACGATGTCGCCTCGTCGAGGATCAGCACCGACGGCTGCGACACGAACGCTCGGGCGATCGTGATGAGCTGCTTCTCGCCGGCCGACACGTTGGACGCATCCTCGTCGAGGACGGTCTCGTAGCCCTCGGGCAGCGAATGCACGAAGCGGTCGACGCGGGTCGCCGTCGCGGCATCCACGATCTCCTGATCGGTCGCCGACTCGCGACCGTACCGGATGTTCTCGCGGATAGTCCCGGCGAACAGCCACGGGTCCTGCAGCACCATGCCGGTGCGCGAGCGGACGTCGTCGCGGGTGAGCTCGGCGATGTCCTGGCCGTCGAGCAGGATGCGGCCGCCGTCGAGCTCGTAGAACCGCATGATCAGGTTGACCAGCGTCGTCTTGCCGGCACCGGTGGGGCCGACGATCGCGACCGTCTGACCGGGTTCGACACGGAACGACAGGTCGGTGATCAGCGGGCGGTCGGGAGTGTACGAGAAGCGCACGTTCTCGAATTCGATGACGCCGTCGCCGTCGACCGACTCCGGGGCATCGATCGCGTCGGGCTCCTGCTCCTCTGCGTCGAGCAGCTCGAAGACCCGCTCGGCCGAGGCGGTGCCCGACTGGATGACCGCGGCCATGCCGCCCAGCTGCGAGAGCGGTTGGGTGAACTGCTGCGAGTACTGGATGAACGCCTGCACATCGCCGAGACGGAGCTGGCCGTTGGCGACCATGAGTCCGCCGAGCACGGCGATGCCGACGTAGGTCAGGTTCCCGACGAACATCATGCCGGGCATGATGATGCCGGAGAGGTACTGCGCCTTGAAGCTGGCTTCGTAGAGCTCCTCGTTCTCGATCTGGAACTTCTCGCGCGAGTCGAGCTCGCGGCCGAAGACCTTGACGAGCGCGTGTCCGGAGAACGACTCCTCGACGCGGGCGTTGAGGCGGCCGACCTTGCGCCACTGGATGCCGAAGGCCTTCTGCGACCGCGGGCCGATCACTCCGAAGATCACCGCCATGAGCGGCAGCGACACCAGCGCGACGAGCGCCAGCTGCCACGAGATCGAGAACATCATGATGAGCACGCCGATCACCGTCAGCACGGACGTCACGACGCTCGAGAGCGACTGCTGCATCGTCTGGGTGATGTTGTCGATGTCGTTGGTCACGCGGGAGATCAGCTCACCGCGCTGGACCTTGTCGAAGTACGACAGGGGCAGCCGGTTGATCTTGACCTCGACCGACTCGCGCAGACGCCACATGGTGCGAACCATGATGATGTTGATGACGTAGCCCTGGATCCAGCTGAGGAAGGACGACGCCACGTAGATCGCCAGCACGGCGACGATGACCATTCGCAGGGCCTCGAAGTCGACCCCCGTGCCGACGGTGAAGTCGTTCATGGCCGCGATCATGTTCGCGAGGTCGGTCTGGCCGGCGCCGCGGAGTGCCTCGACCACCACCTCCTGCGACGTTCCGTCGGGGAACTGCGCGGCGAGGGCGTTCGAGGCGACGCCTTCGAAGATGATGTTCGTCGCCTCGCCGAGGATCTTCGGGGCGATCACCGCGAGGAAGACCCCGACGGCACCGAGGATCGAGACGAAGACGAAGGCCACCGCGTGCGGCTTCAGGAGGCCGATCAGCCGGCCGAAGCTCTTGCCGAAGTTGGCGGCCTTGCCCGGCTTGACGCTGTCCCAGTCGCCGGAGTTCTGGCGGGCCTGCTCGGCGAGCTCGAGTTCGAGGCGCTCCTCCTCGGTGAGGGTGTCGGGAGTGCTCATACCTCCACCCCCAGCTGCGACTCGACGATCTCCCGATAGGTCTCGCTGGTCTTCAGCAGCTCATCGTGCGTGCCGACGCCGACCATGCGGCCGTCCTCCAGGACCACGATGCGGTCGGCATCCGTGATGGTCGAGACGCGTTGCGCGACGACGATCTTCGTCACGTCGGGCAGCTCGCGCCACAGCGCCTGTCTCAGCCGCGCATCGGTGGCGAGGTCGAGTGCGGAGAAGGAGTCGTCGAAGACGAGGATGTCGGGCTCATGGACGATCGCGCGGGCGATCGCGAGCCGCTGACGCTGCCCACCCGAGACGTTGGTGCCGCCCTGCGCGATGCGCGCGTTCAGCTGGCCCTCCATCTCCTCGACGAAGTCCTTGCCCTGCGCGATCTCGAGCGCCTTCCAGAGGTCGTCGTCGGTTGCCTCCTCGCGTCCGAACCGCAGGTTCGACGCGACGGTGCCGGAGAAGAGGAACGGCCGCTGCGGCACCAGGCCGATGCCCTTCCACAGGTAATCCAGATCCGCCTCGCGGACGTCGACGCCGCCCACGCGCGCGGCGCCGCCGGTCACGTCGAACAGGCGCGGGATGAGGGACACGAGCGTCGTCTTGCCGGAGCCCGTCGATCCGACGATCGCCACCGTCTCACCGCGCTTCGCCTCGAACGTGATGCCCTGCAAGACCGGCGATTCGGCGCCGGGGTAGGTGAACTCCACCTGGTCGAAGGCGACCGCGCCGGGCGCGGCGAAGTCGCTGACCGGGTTCGCGGCGCGGGTCAGGGTGGACTCGCTCGCCAGCACCTCGCCGATGCGCTCGGCCGAGACGGCGGCGCGCGGGATCATGATCGTCATGAAGCTCGCCATCAGCACGCCCATGAGGATCTGACCGACGTACTGCATGAAGGCGAACAGGGTTCCGATCTCGACCGTGCCGGCATTCACCTGGATCGCACCGAACCAGATGACCCCGACGACCGTGACGTTGAGCACGAGCATCGCGACCGGGAACAGCAGCACGAAGAGCGAGCCGACCTTGCGGCCGACCACCATGATGTCGGTGTTCGCCACCGCGAAGCGCTCCTCCTCGATGTCCTCGCGGACGAACGCCCGCACCACGCGCACGCCGGTGAGCTGCTCGCGCATGACGCGGTTGACGGCGTCGAGCTTCTTCTGGAAGCTGCGGAAGAGCGGAACCATCCGGCTGATGATGAGGAGGACGAACAGCAGCAGCAGGGGCACCGACACGGCGATCAGCCAGCTCAGGCCGACATCCTGCTGCAGCGCCATGAAGACGCCCCCGATCGCGAGCAGCGGCGCGGTCACCAGCATCGTGGCGCCCATCATCGCGAGCATCTGCACCTGCTGCACGTCGTTCGTGTTGCGGGTGATGAGCGACCCCGGACCGAACTTCGACACCTCGCGCTCGGAGAAGCCGCTCACCTTCTCGTACACGTCGCGGCGGATGTCGCGGCCGGCGGCCATCGAGGAGCGGGCGGCGAAGTAGGTGGCGATGATCGCCGCGATGATCTGGCCGAGCGAGATCACCAGCATGACCATCCCGGTCGACCAGATGTATGCCGTGTCGCCCTTGGCGACGCCGTTGTCGATGATGTCGGCGTTGAGGCGGGGAAGGTACAGCGACGCCATCGCGGAGATGAACTGGAACACGAGCACGCCGAGCAGGAGCCAACGGTACTGCTTCAGGTAGCGGAAGAGTATTTTGCCGAGCACGAGGTCTCCGAGGAAGGGCGAGCGAGGGGGCGCGGAGGCGCCACCGCTCCACACTGCCACGAACCGACGACACGCTCACGCGTTCGCGGGCTCCGTACGCTCAGGGCGGAATGACCCTTCCACTTCGTCGACCCGGCGGGCAACGAACTCGCCGTCTGGTCGGAGTAGCCGGGGTGGACCGCGGCCGGGCGGGAGTGCACCGGGCTCGATTCAGACGAACCGCACGGCCTGCTGCAGGCGGGTGCGGATGTCGAAGATCTCGTTGCCGCCGACCGACCGCGCTCCCGGGACGCCCTGACGCAGCAGGTTCGCGAGAGCGCCGCGCGCCACCAGGACGACGGGGATGCCGCGCACGCGGCCGAGATCGGTCACCGCCTGCATCAGGTCGTCGTCGGGCAGGACGATGATTGCGCCGCCGAAGCGCACGCCCGACGACCGGGCGATGATCCGCATGCGCGCGAGCAGGTCGGCGACCGGCGTGCCCGTCACGCCGTCGCCGGTCAGCTCGCCGCGCCGCACGCCGACGGGTCCGCCGAAGTCCTCGGAGAGCACCGCGTACAGCCCCGACGGGCTGAGCACGATGTGGTCGAGCTTGTCGTCACCGGTTCCGCCGCGAACCGGGGCGGCGACGTCGTGCCACACCGTGAAGCCCATGCCGAGGTCGGAGACCACGCGGGCGGTCGCCTCCTCGGCGAGCGCGTCCGCGAGCATCCGCCGCAGTTCGTGGGGAGCGGACCGAACCAGCGCGGGATCGTAGGGCTCCTCGACCGTCACGCCGCGGCCGGCCCACTCTCGAATCAGTGTCAGGTAGCGTTCCCGGCGCCATCCGCCGGGCTGCCCGAAGGAACGCGCTCGAGGTCTGGTGTCGGCCGGTCGGGCAGGGGCGCGCCAGCCGGACCACTCCGGGGCCGCGGCCGCGCCGAAGCCGTGGCCGCGGTCGTAGGCGGCGCGAGCCTCGACCGTGCCGACGAGGTCCCATGCGCGCTGCACCTGGATGAACACCAGTGCGTCACCACCGGTGTCGGGGTGCGTCTGCCGCAGGCGCAGGCGATACGCCTTGCGCAGGGCGTCTTCGTCGGCAGCGGGATCGACACCGAGCACGTCGTAGGCCGAGGCGGACAGCGGACTGTCGAACACGCGACCCCTCCCCACGCGGTGAATGCGGCGCGATCCAGGCTAATCGCTGCCGGAGTTCAGTGGCGCTCGTTGCGACGGGCGTAGGCTGCGGCGCTGCGACTGGACAGGGCGAGGAGGATCAGGATGTCGAGACCGAGTTGCAGCAGCGTCGTCGTGATCGTGATCTCCTGACCCTCCGCCCACCACTGGATGAACGATGCGGAGATGGAGAGCGCCGAGAACGACATGATGACCACCCGCGCCCAGTTGTGGCCCCGGAGGATGAGGATCGCCAGGATCGCGTCGAACAGGAGGAACGCACCGATGACGATCAGGATCACCACCAGCGTCGCCTCCACCAGCTGCGGGGTGGCTGCGACGTCGTCGAACGATACATCGATCTGACTCAGCACGGTCGGCAGCTCCAGCACGACCGATGCGATCCAGATCACGCCGACGACGACGCGCAGCAGGACCAGCACGGCGCCCGCGACGGTCGAAGTGGGACGCCGCATCGCGGGGTCGTACGCCGTCGGCTTCAGCAGCCGTGTGGCCGGCTCGAACGCCGGTCGCTTGTCGGGTGCGTCGGTCATGGCGCGACCACCGGAAGAGGACGGACATCGACGATCGGCAGGTCGCCGTCGGTGCGGATGCTGTCGCCGCCGCCGTTGCGGGCGTGATAGCCCGTCGAGAAGTCCTGGAGGATCGTCACCGCGACTCGCGCGTCGCCGGAGGTCAGCGTCTTCACGATGTGATCGCGCTCGATGTCGGTGTCGGCGTCGATGCGGTGGGTGACTTGCAGCGTGAAGAGCGAGAGCCCGACCGCCGTGTCGAACGTTCCCGCGGCCAGCCAGTCGACGCGGTAGCCGCCGGGCAGAAGCCAGCCGTCCGGGCATCTCCAGAACCGCACGTGGTGGCGCTGGGCCGGGTTGCCGTCGACCTCCTGCTGGTACGCGAAGTCCTGCTGACGGCTGAACAGGAACAGCGGGCTGACCGGGGCCTCGCCATAGCTGCGCCGGGTCAGCGTCGACGACACGATCCGCCACGACGAGCCCAGCGTCACCGGATCTGCCCGGGTCCACCCGGCCGCGGCCATCGCCGCATGGATCTGCTCCGCCTCACCGAGGAAGGCGAGGTTGACCGGGTCGCCGAGCAGGCCGTCGCTCGTCCGGGCCCGCCCGATGAAGTAATCCGGAACGTAGATCGTCGTGAGGATCCGATGCAGCCGAGGCAGCACGAGGTACGCCAGAAGCACCCAGAACGCGAGGGCGAAGACGAAACCCCACCAGCCGACGTTGAACGTGTCTGTCAGGCTCAGGTACGCCAGCCACACGGACGCGAGGCCCGCGAAGACGAAGAAGAACCAGTCGACGGCGATTCCGATCGAATATCGGCGCGCGCGCTGCTCCGTTGCCAAGATGGTCCGCCCTTCAGTTCCAGAGCGGAGTGGTCGGTCGGTAGGCGAAGGCGGATGCCGCGGCATCCGGTGTCAGTTCTCGGATCGTCGCAGGCTGCCAGCGTGGCGTGCGGTCTTTATCGACCAGCTGTGCGCGGATGCCCTCCAGCAGGTCGGGCTGGCTGGTCGCGAACCACATGACGAGCCCGTACTCCTGGGCGAGGGCGGCCCGCAGGTCGGGCAGCTCGCGGGCTCGGCGCACGGCGGCGAGGGTCACGGCGAGCCCGGTAGGCGATACCTCGCCGAGCACGTCTGCGGCGGAGGACGCTTCGGATTCAGGTCGCGCGCGAAGGCGGTCGACGATCTCCGCGACGGTTTCGCCGGCGAAGGCCTCGTCGATCCATGGACGCTGGGCCGCGAGCTGGGAGGACTCGGGCGTCTCGTCGAAGAGGAGCACGAGCTCGGTCGGGCTCGACGGGTCCGCGCGGGTCTCGAGCGCGTCGCGCAGGCCGTCGAGGTTCGCGGACGGCACGAAGTGGTCGGCGAGACCGACGTATATGGCGTCGGAGGCATCCATCGTCGCGCCCGTCAGTGCGAGATACTCGCCGAGCCGGCCGGGTGCCCGGGCGAGAAGCCACGTGCCGCCGACATCGGGCGTGAACCCGATCCGCGTCTCGGGCATCGCGAGCTTCGATCGCTCGGTCACGATCCGGATCGTCGCATGCCCCGCCAACCCGATGCCGCCGCCCATCGTGATGCCGTCGGCGAGCACGACGATGGGCTTCGGGTATTCGGCGATGCGAGCGTTCACGGCGTACTCGGCCCGGAAGAACTGTCCTGCTCCCTCCGGATCGCCCGACCGGATCTGCTCGTAGAGGCCCCGCACGTCGCCGCCCGCGCAAAGTCCCCGGTCGCCGGCGCCGTCCAGCAGCACGAGATCGACGTCCGTGTCGTGCTCCCACGCGTCCAGCGCCGCGGCGAGGTCGCCGATCATTCCGAGATCGAGCGCGTTCAGCGCCCGCGGACGATTGAGGGTCAGGCATCCGAGCCCACCGGCTGCGCGCATCAGGACGCGGGACTCATCGGAGGGCGCGGGATCGGTCACGATCGCAACGTTACCGCGCACTCACGATGCCCGTCCGGGGCCTCGCGCCTGAACGGGCTCGAACGCCGGTTTCGTGCGGGGAGGATCGGTTTCCGACAGGATATGGAGAACTGCTCACGACGACGAGAGGTTCGGCATGCCCGAAGGACAGGTGCTGGAGTTCTCCGGAATCACGAAGCACTTCGGCGCGGTACGGGCGGTCTCGGACTTCGCGGCGCGAGTCGAACCCGGCGTCGTCACCGGGTTTCTCGGCCCCAACGGCGCCGGCAAGACGACGACCCTCCGGATCCTGCTCGGACTCGTCCGAGCCACCACCGGCACGGCGACCATCGGCGGACTCCCCTACTCGTCACTGAGCCGGCCGCTGCAGACGGTCGGCGCCGTGCTCGAGTCGTCGAGCTTCCATCCCGGACGCAGCGCGGCCAACCACCTCAAGGTCTACGCGCAGGCAGCGGGTCTGGCACCCGCCCGCGTCGAGGAGACGCTCGGACTCGTCGGGCTCGCGGACGTGGGCGGCCGCAAGGTCGGCGGGTTCTCGCTGGGTATGCGGCAGCGGCTGGGCCTCGCCTACGCGCTGCTCGGTGACCCCGGAGTACTCGTCCTCGACGAGCCGGCCAACGGCCTCGATCCCGAGGGCATCAAGTGGATGCGCGGATTCCTGCGGCGCCTGGCGCGCGAGGGTCGCACGGTGTTCGTGTCGTCGCACCTGCTCTCGGAGGTGCAGCAGACCGTCGACTCGGTGCTGATCATCTCCCAGGGGCGGCTCGTCTTCCAGGGCGCGCTCGAAGATCTCGCCGATCCTTCCGAATTCGCGACGGTCGTCGACTCGCCCGATCGCGCCGCACTGAGCGCAGCACTGACGGCGGCTGGCGTGCAGTTCGAGCTGCTCCGCTCGGGCTTCACCGTTCGGGGTCTGGATCCTGCGCGCGTCGGCGAGATCGCGGCATCCGCCGGTGTCGGGCTCTCGTCGCTCGCGCGCCGCGGTCAGGCGCTCGAAGAGGTCTTCCTCGATCTCGTGAGCGGCGCGCGCGTGCATCCGACGGCGGCCGCGGCTTCGGCGGGGGTCGGCGCGGTGGCCGGGGTCGCGCCGTTGCCGCCGGTGGACGGGGCGGATGCCGGGCCTGATCCCGCAGCGCATGACGCCGCGACCGAAGCAGAGGCCTCAACGGTGGCCGCTGATCTCGAGGCCGGCAGCGGCGGTGCACCCGGGGCTGCGATCGCGACGGGTGCTGCCGTCGGCGCCGCGACGTGGGCTGCGACCGCATCGGCCGACGAACAGGATGCTCCGGCGGTTGTCGAGCCCGCAGACTCGCCCGTCGAGCCTGAAGCCGAGCCGCCTGGCGAGCCTTTCGTGGAGCCGAGCCCGACCTACGCGGTCGCGAGCACGGGCGTGATCGACATCATCCCCTTCGCGGGCGACCCCGCCACGGATGCCTACGCCGACGGACTCCCGCTCGACGCGGATCCGGACGTCGAGGCTCTCGGTGCGATCGACGAGGAGCTCTCCGACGTCGAGGACGCCGATGAACCGCCCGTGGTCGACCGTCCCTGGGAGAAGTACGTGAAGACCCCCGCGGATGTCGAGGCCGATGCCTTCTTCGCCACCTTCACGGCCGCCGGCGATGGGGAGGGTGCAGGGCCCGACGAGGCCGAGGCGGAGTTCGGAGCCGAAGCCCGACCGCCAGAGGAATCCATCGCTGAGTCAACCGACGCGGAATCCGAGCCCTCGGCCGACGCCGAACCGGCTGCGCCGGAAGACGATGATACGACCGAGTTGGGCACGCTCGCGGATCTCTCGCCCGACTGGGCCGAGGACGATGAGGCTCGCACCGATGCTGAGAGGGGTGAGCAGCGATGAGCCTCGCCGATGCGACCCGCTCCGAGGCGACGAAGCAGCTGACGACCTCGATGTGGTGGATCCTCGCAGTGGTCCTGTTCGCATACGTGGGGTTCACCGCCGCCGTGCTGGGGTTCGTGTTCACGGGCGCCGCGACGGGGTCTCTCCCCGGCGACGCGCCACCCGTGCCGATCGAGGGGCTCTCCGCGGTGCTCTACAGCGCCGCGACGGCCATCGGATACGTGTTTCCGCTCCTCATCGGGACGCTCATGGTGACGGCCGAGTTCCGGCACAAGACGCTGACGCCCACGTTCCTCGCGACACCGAAGCGCGGCCTCGTGCTATGGGCGAAGATCCTGGTCGGCATCGCGCTGGGCGTGCTCTTCGGCGTGGTGGGCGTGCTCTCCTCCGTGATCCCGTCCGCGGGCTTCCTCGCCGCGAACGGCCTGGAGACCGACTTCACGTCGAGCGACACGTGGGCCCTGTTCGGCCGCATGATCCTGGCGTTCGTGCTGTGGGTGCTCGTAGGCATCGGCGTCGGTGCCCTCGTGCGCAATCAGGTGGGGGCGATCGTGGGGGTGCTCGTGTTCACGCAGTTCCTCGAGCCGGTCGGCCGCACCGCGGCCGGTTTCATCGAGGGTCTCACCGGGGTGACGCGCTTCCTCCCCGGCGCCGCGAGCGACGCCCTCGTCGGCGCGAGCCTCTTCAGCACGGCCGCCCCCGGTCTGCCCGCGGAGGATCCGCTGCAGTGGTGGGTCGGCGGCCTTGTGCTGCTGGGCTATGCGATCGTCCTCGTGCTGCTCGGACACTTGATCAGCTGGCGGCGCGACGTCACCTGAGCTCGATCACTGCCTTCGGCCGAGCCGTTCTCTCATGCGGACGCGCGAGGTGGTGACGGGTCTCCAGAGCATCCGTGAGTCCCACCAGGAGGGGCCTCGGACCTCGGGGATGCCGAGATTCATGCGTATGCGCCATCCGCTCGTATCGAGGGTGCGGTGGTGGAACCAGCACAGGAGTACGCCGTTGTCGGTGTGCGTCGCGCCGCCGCGGGCATGCTCGGCGACATGGTGGATCTCGCACCAGCTTGCAGGGATGTGGCACCCGGGGATCAGGCATCCGCCATCGCGCAGCGTGATCGCCTTGCGCTGGTGGTGGTTGAAGACGCGGTCGAGCGTGTTCAGTCCGACGATCCGGCCGCCCTCATCGAGGATCACGCGAAGCGCGCCGCCGGTGCACGCGACGTGGCGGGCGACGCCGATCGACACCGGCTGATCCGAACCCTCCACCTGCGCATACCCGCGGCCGGCGACGAGGTCTTCCTCGCGAACCGCGACGACGAGCGTCGGCGCGGCGCCGCCGATCGTCGGGAACTCGCCGAGCGTGCCGCGACGTCGAGTGCGTTGGCCAGCACGTCGTGCTGACGCTGCGCGCGGGTCCGATCATCGGCGCAGGCCTCGGAGGGCTGGTCGGGGTCGGTGAATCGCGGACCGTTCAGTTTCGGCGTCAGCGAGCTGTCGAACAGCCGCTCCAGCTGTGCGGCGACTTCAGGCAGGAGATGCCCGCGAACCGGCACAAGACTGTCGCGGCCGGCTCCGAGGGTGATTCCTCGTTTGCGCAGCGCCGCCGACTCGCGCGGTTCGGCGCCGTCCTGATCGAGATACACCGACCAGACCTGAGCGAGGATGCGCAGCTCCTCCGCGCAGGCCGGGGGTGCGGCATCCGCACCTTCGCCGCGCGCAGACGCAGCGATCTCTTGATCGGCCGCGAGGTGACCCGCTCGCCCGAGATCGCCCAGCACTCCGGCAAGCGGCCCGAGCACGGCACACAGCCCGTCGGCACCGATGTGGCCACCGGCGAGTGCTTCGCGCAGGGCCGGATAGTCGGCGGGCAGGACCTGGCCGGACGACGGAGCCATGCTGCGGCGGGTCGCACGGGCCGCGCGCTCGTAGCCGGCGACGGTCTGCCTGGACGCGAGCGTGGTTCGCTGCAGAAGTTCGCCCACCGACCGAGCGCCCTTCCGGGTCGTGATGCGCTGGTCGTGCGACGTGTACTCGCAGCGCTCAAGCACCTGAGCGGTCGCATCGATCACGAGCGCCTCCGCACGCCGGACGATGCGGCCCGCGAGCGCCGTGATGGTGAGCACCTCGTCGTCGGAGAGGCTCCGCTGCGCATCTGCGTCGTATGACTCACGGACGAGTTCGTCGAGCAACTGATCGAGCTCCGCGAGGGCTTCGACCGGTCTGCTCATACCCCTATTCAACCGAGGGGGTCCGACATTCCAGTCCCGAAAACGCGCCGGTCAGAGGACGTTACAGAGTCGTTCGGATCCGGGTTCAGGTCGCTGGAGCCGGGCTCGGAGCCTTGCGCTTGCGCGCCTTCTTCTTCGCCTGCTCGGGCTCCACCGGGATCGTCCCGGTCGCCAGGTCGACGACGTCGACGGCCTGGGTGTCCACGTCGAGCCGCAGGGCCTGGACGAGCTGCAGCCCGTGCCGCGTCGTCAGGATGATCCGCTCGTACTCGGGGTGGCCGTGCAAGTCGATCACGACGCTCGGGCGATGCCGCCGGACGATCGCGAAATCGTCGCCGGCGGAGGACCGCCACGTGCCCATCGCGATCACGCCGCGCACGTGCGTGCCGGGACTCGGGAACCCTCGGAGCCACGTCCACGCGTCATCCGTGAGCTGCACCTTCGCGATCGTCGACCGCTCGATCGCCACATTCCCTTTGTGGAATGCCAGCACGCGCTCGGCACCCGACAGCACGATCTCGAGCTGCGTCGAGTCGAGCAGAAGCGTGACCATGCCCCTAGTCTGCCAGCGCCCCCGGACGCCCACCGGCCCATTTGCTTACGGACGGACAACGATCGTGAAGCCGTCGCCGCCCCCACGGTGCGAGACTGGAGAAGTGACCCTGCTCGAACCGCCGCGAGCTGTCGATGGATCAGCGGTCTCGACCGCGCTGGATCGATCGGCTGCCGGCGAGCGCCTGGACGTCGACGACGCGGAGGCGCTGCTGGGCGCCGACGGCTCCGACTTCGAGCGGATGCTGGAGCTCGCCGGCTCCGCGCGCGACGCGGGGCTCGCGGCATCCGGTCGAACGGGCGTGGTCACGTACTCGCGCAAGGTCTTCATCCCGCTGACGACGCTGTGCCGCGATCGCTGCCACTACTGCATCTTCGTCGACACCCCGGGGCAGCTGCTGAAGCTCCACAAACCGGTGTTCATGTCGCCGGAGCAGGTGCTCACCGTCGCGCGCCAGGGCGCGGCCCTCGGCTGCAAAGAGGCCCTGCTGACCCTCGGCGACCGGCCGGAAGACCGCTGGCCCGAGGCTCGCGCCTGGCTCGACGAGCACGGCTACGCCTCGACGCTCGACTACGTCGGCGCCATGGCCCGCCTGATCACCGCCGAGACCGGACTGCTGGCCCACCTGAACCCGGGCGTCATGACCGCCGACGAACTGCGGATGCTGCGCCACACCGCACCATCGATGGGAATGATGCTCGAGACGACGTCGCGCGCGCTGTTCGAGGAGCCGGGCGGGGTTCACTACGGCTCGCCCGACAAGGATCCGGCACTGCGGCTGGCCGTGATCGAGGACGCCGGGCGCCTGCGGATCCCGTTCACCACCGGCATCCTGGTCGGCATCGGCGAGACCCTGCGCGACCGCGCCGAGTCGCTCGTCGCGCTGCGCGAGGCGCACGAGGCGTACGGCCACGTGCAGGAGGTGATCGTGCAGAACTTCCGCGCGAAGCCGCGCACGGCGATGCAGGACAGCGCGGATGCCGAACTCCTCGAGTACGCGGCCGCCGTCGCGGTCGCCCGGCTGGTGCTCGGCCCGCGCATGCGCGTGCAGGTGCCGCCGAACCTCTCCGACCCTGCCGAGTTCGAACTGCTGCTGCGTGCCGGCGCCGACGACTGGGGCGGCGTCTCGCCGCTCACCGCCGATCACGTGAACCCCGAGCGGCCCTGGCCCCACCTGTCGGAGCTGGCGCAGCGCACCGCCGACCTCGGGTTCGAGCTGCGCGAGCGGCTGACCGCGCACCCCGAGTTCGTGCTCGATGCGGACGCGTGGATCGACCCGGCGCTGCACGCCGCGGTAGCAGCGCTGACCGAGCCGGCGACCGGGCTCGCCCACCACCCGACTCGCACGAACCCACCCGTTCACGGCGAACCCACACGTTCCGACGCGCACGAGCAAGCGGGTTGGCTGGAAGCGGGTGGGTTCGGCGGAGGTGGACAGATCCGACGGCTCGCCGGGCGGGCCGCGGCCGACCCGCTGAGCCTCGACGACGCGGAGTGGGTCGAGCTGCTCGAGTCGACGGGCGACGACCTCGATGCGCTCACCGCGACCGCCGACGACGTACGCCGCTACACCGTCGGTGAGGCGGTGAGCCTGGTCGTCAACCGCAACCTCACCTCGAGCGGGTTCCGGTCGGCACCGACGGGCGAGCCCGGCGCGTTCACCCTCGACGATGCGGCCGCGATCGCGACGGATGCCGAGGATCTCGGTGCCACCGAACTGTGCGTGCAGGGGCTGATCGTGGCGTCCGAGGATCCGCGCGCCTACCTCGACATCGCCCGTACGATCAAGGCGGCGACCCCGAGCATGCACCTGCACGCTTATCGCCCGCAGGACGTGTGGGATCTCGCCGACCGCGGCGGGCTCGGACTGGACGGTGCCCTGGCCGCTCTACGGGACGCCGGAGTCGACACGGTGCCGGGCACCGGCGTCAAGGTTCTGAGCGAGCGCGTCCGCGCCCTCATCGCGCCCGGCGATCTCGCCATCGACCGGTGGATCGAGGGGATCGCGGCCGCCCATCGCGCCGGGTTCCGCTCGACGTCGGTGATCTTCTACGGCCACGTCGAGACCGCGGCGGAGCGCATCGCCCACCTGCGCCGGCTCCGCTCCATCCAGGGCGAGACCGGAGGCTTCACCGAGTTCGTGCCGATCCCGCTGCCCGCGCCAGCCGGCGGCGGCGTGCCGCTCGTTTCCGGGCGCAGGCCACTCGACGAGCACCGCGCGATGGTCGCCGTCTCGCGCCTCCTGCTGAGCGGCAGCATCCCGCACATCCAGATTGCATGGACCCGCGTGGGTCGCGACGCCGCGGCTACCCTGCTGCAGTCGGGCGGGGACGACCTCGGCGGCACGCTCCTGGACGGTCGGGTGCTGCCCGAGGCCGGCGTCGAGCACGGGCTCGAGCTGCCACTGCCGGATGCCGCGCGCATCGCCGCGCGCCTGTTCCGGCCGTTCCGCCAGCGCACGACGGACTACCGGGAGCCGACCCTTCGACAGGCTCGGGGACCGGAATCGGATGAGCCGACCCTTCAACAGGGTGGAGGACCGGAAGCATGACCCGGGTCGAGGTCGCGATCGTCGGGGCCGGCTTCGCCGGGCTCGGGATGGCGATCGCCCTGCGCCGCGCGGGCCGCGAGGACTTCCAGGTGCTCGAGCGCGCGACGTCCGTCGGCGGCACCTGGCGCGACAACACGTATCCCGGCGTCACGTGCGACGTTCCTTCGCACCTGTACGGATTCGCCGACCACCCGAACCCGCACTGGTCGGGCGTCTTCGCACGAGGCGACGAGATCCGGCGCTATCTCGAGGACGTCGCCGAGGGTGAGCAGCTCGGCGACCGGCTGCGGCTGCGCACTCCCGTGCTCGCTGCCGAGTGGGATGCCGCGGCGTCCGTGTGGCGCATCGAGACGGGTGGCGACGCACCCGGCACGATCGAGGCCGAGGCGCTCGTGCTCGCGTGCGGACGACTGACCGAGCCCACGATCCCGGACGTGCCGGGGCTCGAGACCTTTCCGGGACCCCTCTTCCACTCGTCGCGGTGGGACCACGGCGCCGACCTCGCCGGCGCCCACGTGGCCCTCGTGGGAACGGGAGCGAGCGCGGTGCAGCTGCTTCCCGAGGTCACGCGGATGGCCGCCCGCGTCACGCTCTTCCAGCGCACCCCGGCCTGGATCGTGCCCCGGGGCGGCACCGACTACACCGAGGACGAGCGCCGGCGATTCGCCGTGGATCCGCCGGCGCTGGCACGCCTGCGCGCGCAGCTCTACGCCGAGGGCGAGGCGCGCTTCGCGTCGCGATCCGGAGACGCCGCGGCCTCCACAGCGGCCCGCGCGGCGGCTCTCGCCCACCTGCACGCCCAGATCGCGGACCCCCAGCTGCGGGTCGCGCTGACCCCCGACTACGCGTTCGGGTGCAAACGCGTTCTCCTGTCGGACGACTTCTACCCGGCCGTCGCGGGCGGCCGCGTGACTCTCGAGGCATCGGCTCTCGCGACCGTCGACGGGCGGATGCTCACCTCGGCCGACGGGACGACGATCGAGGCGGATGCGCTGGTACTCGCGACGGGGTTCGCCTCGACACGGCAGCCCTACGCGGACCTCGTGCGCGGCGAGAGTGGCATCACGCTCGCCGACCACTGGTCGGAGGGCATGACCTCCTTCGGCTCGACCGTCGTCAGCGGCTTCCCGAATCTGTTCGTGCTCAACGGACCGAACGCCTCGCTCGGCCACAACTCGTCCGTCCTGATGATCGAACAGCAGGCCGCCTACGCCGTGCGCGCGCTGGCGGCGCGCGAGTCCCTGGCCGACGGCGTGCTGCGGGTCGCACCCGCGGCCGAGCAGCAGTACACCGACGAGATCGCCGAGGCAGCGGCATCCACACCGTGGATCGCAGGCGGATGCCGCAACTGGTACGTCGACGAGCGCTCGGGACGCCTGACCCTGCTGTGGCCGGGAACGGTAGACGCCTTCCGTGAGCGTCTCGCCCGCGCCGACGGCTCGGAGTTCCAGCCGCCGACGCGGACCGCGCAGCGGGGGGCCGTCCCGGCACCGATCCGGGCGGCGGGTGCCGCCGGACCACCGACGACGAGGGGGACCTGATGACGTTTCCGCTGCGGTTGGGCTACAAGGCTTCCGCCGAGCAGTTCGGTCCGAACGAGCTGCTCGACTTCGCCGTCCTGGCCGAGGAGATGGGGTTCGACTCGGTGTTCGTCTCCGACCACCTGCAGCCGTGGCTGCACGAGGGCGGCCATGCGCCCGCGTCGATCCCGTGGCTGGGCGCGCTGGGCGCCCGCACGTCGCGGATCGTGTTCGGGACGTCGGTGCTCACGCCGACCTTCCGGTACAACCCGACGGTGATCGCGCAGGACTTCGCCACGCTCGGCGTGATGTACCCGGGTCGCGTGATCCTGGGCGTCGGAACGGGCGAGGCGCTGAACGAGGCGAACCTCGGCATCGCGTGGCCCGACCCGCCCGAGCGATTCCAGCGTCTGAAGGAGGCGATCGGGCTGATCCGCCGGCTGTGGTCGGAGGAGCGGGTCACGTTCGACGGCACGTACTACACGACGCGCAACATCACGATCTACGACAAGCACGACGAGCCCGTCCCGATCTACATCGGAGCGTCGGGTCCCGCCGCGACCCGGCTCGCGGGCCGCATCGCGGACGGCTACATCACGACGTCGGGCAAATCGCCGAGCCTCTACTCCGACACCCTCCTCCCGGCTCTGTCCGAGGGCCTCGAGAAGGCCGGCCGCTCGCAGGACGCGATCGACACGCTCATGGAGGTGAAGGTCTCGCTCCACCCCGATGCAGCGGTCGCCCTGGAGAAGACACGGTTC
Organism: uncultured Actinomycetota bacterium; assembly: GCA_963772625.1. Classification (GTDB taxonomy): domain Bacteria; phylum Actinomycetota; class Actinomycetes; order Actinomycetales; family Microbacteriaceae; genus Microbacterium. The sequence goes on from CAVYXT010000005.1 coordinate 82,898, forward strand.
TGGGCACCGCTGGCGCTGAGCGCAGACGAGAAGATGGGAGTCGACGACCCGCTGGAGATGCAGCGGCTCGGCGAGCAGCTGCCCATCGAGCGCGCGGCATCCCGGTTCATCGTCTCGACCGATCCCGACGAGCACGTCGAGCGGATCGCGCAGTATGTCGATCTGGGGTTCCGCCACCTGGTCTTCCACGACCCCGGCCCCGACCAGGAGGCGTTCCTGCGCACGTACGGCGCCGAGATCCTGCCGCGACTGCGCTCCCGGTTCGGAGCGTGACGACGCCCGAGGCCCGATGGGCGGTCATCGTCCCGGTCAAGCCGGCGGCGGTGGGCAAGTCCCGACTCGACATCTCGGGAGTGGACCGCGTGACGCTCGCGCGCGCGATCGCGCTCGACACGATCGCGGCAGCGGCCGCGTGCACCTCGGTCGCCCAGGTGTACGTCGTGACCGACGACGGCGCGCTGGTGACGCTCGCGTTCGACATCCCCGCGCTTCGCTTCGTCCCGGAGGGCGACGCGACGGGGCTCGACGAGGCGGTCGCGGCCGGCGCAGCCGCCGCCGGTGACGGGATGCCGCGCGCGGCACTCCTCGGAGACCTCCCCGCCCTGCGGCCCGAAGACCTCGAGGCGGCCCTGACCGCGGCATCCGGGCTGGACCGCGCCGTGGTCCCGGATGCCGAGGGCACGGGCACCACGCTCGTGACGGCGGCGCGCGGCATCCCGTTCGAGTCCTCCTTCGGCGAGGGCTCCTTCGCGCGGCATGTGAGCCTCGGCTGCGTGCCGCTGGCGGTGCCGGACGACTCGACGCTCCGCCGCGACGTCGACACCGCCGGGCACCTGACCGAGGCCGCGATGCTCGGGCTCGGACCGCGCACCGCGGCGGCGGTCCTCGGCAAGGGCCGGCACCCATTCCGCAGGTAGGCGCCTCACGCCACGAAGTGGCAGCTCAGGCCGCATCCGCCGCCGTGAGCCGACCGCACCTGCCACCCTTGCACAGCAGAAGCCGCGAAGGGTGCCTCAGATCAGCAGGTAGACCGCCCCGAGCAGGGTGAAGCCGATCACCAGGCGTTCGAACAGCACCTGGTCGATCCGGCCCGCGAGCCACCGCCCGACGAGTGCGCCGACGACGACCAGCGGCACCAGCACGAGGTCCAGTACGAGACCGGGACCGGTGATGAGCCCCAGCCCGATCGAGAACGGCACCTTGGCGAGGTTCACGATCGCGAAGAACCACGCAGCCGTACCGAGGAACTCCTTCACGGGGAATCGCGACGCGAGGAAGTACATCGACATGACGGGTCCGGCCGCGTTGGCCACCATCGTGGTGAACCCGCCGAGCGTGCCGTAGGTCGCGGCGGCGATCCGGTGCGGGCCCTCGGCGGCGACGGGCCCGAGCATCCGCCGCCGCAGCAGCGTGATCGCGATGACGGCGAGCAGGATGACGCCGATCGTCCGCTTCACCCATTCGTCACTGGCGATGCCGAGGAAGGCCACGCCCAGCACGATGCCCACGACCACCGCGGGCGCGAGCCGGAGCAGGGCCCGCCAGTTCGTGTGACGCCGGTACGCCAGCACGGCGAAGAGGTCGGCGACGATGAGGAGCAGCAGCAGAGTGCCCGTGGACTCCTTGGCCGGCAGAACCGCTGCGAAGATCGCGACCGCGACCGTGCCCGACCCGGGGACCGCGGTCTTGGACAGCCCGACGATGAGGGCGGCGACGCCGAGCAGGGCCCACGCGAACCACGCCAGGTCGGGCACGTCACCCCTCCGCGGACGCGAGCGCGACGTCGACGATCGCGGCCGAGGTCGCGGCATCCGTCATCCACAGCGGCGTGACGATCGTGCGGATGCCGAGCCGCTCGATCACGTCCGCTGATGCGGCGTCCTCCTCGGCGATCAGCCACACGTCCAGAAGTCCGTCGTCCGATCGTGCGCCGTAGTGACCGGCGACCGCCGCGGCCGACGTGTCCACGCCGATCGCGCGGAGGCAGACGTCGGCCATGCCGCGCACGACCCTGCCCCCGATGATGGGCGAGACGCCGACGACGACCGCGTCCGTCGCGCGCAGCGCCTCGCGGATGCCGGGAACCGCGAGGATCGGGCCGATCGAGACGACGGGATTCGATGGCGCCATCAGGACGACGTCCGCCTCGGCGATCGCCTCGACAACGCCAGGCGCCGGAGCCGCATCGTCGATGCCGGGGTTGTCGAAGCGCACCGGTTCGAGCGTCGCGCGGTGCCGCGTCCACCACTCCTGGAAGTGCATCGACGTGCCGTCGCGCAGGGCGACCTGCGTGTCGACCTCGGCGTCGGTCATCGGCAGCAGCCTTGCACCCAGCGGCCAGCGCTGCGACATCCGCGCGATCACCTGAGTGGGCGAGAGTCCGTCCCGCAGCCAGCCGGTGCGGGCCAGGTGGGTACCGAGGTCGAGGTCGCCGAGGGTGAACCACGGCCAGCCGGAGCCCCACTGCTGCAGCTCGGCGTTCACTCGCTCGCTGTCGTCCTCGCGGCCCCAACCGCGTGCGGTGTCGTTCACGCCGGCCAGCGCGTAGACGATCGAATCGACGTCGGGCTGCAGGCGGACGCCGGAGAGCCACAGGTCGTCGCCCGTGTTGACCACGATCGTGAAAGCGGATGCCGCGGCATCCGGTCTGCGCCGCAGTGATTCGCGCACGCCGACGCAGAACCGCGAGCCGCCCACCCCGCCCGCGAGCACGACGATGCGGGGCGTCGCGGCGTCGCCGGTCACGGTGCCCGGCGTCAAGGCGCGAATTCGTCCGCGGCGTGCGGGAGGGTGAAGCGGGCGACGGCTTCGATGAGGGCGTCGACGGTCTGGGTCGCGGCGACCACGTCGACCGGCAGGCCGGCGCGCCGCGCGTCCTTCGCGGTGCGGGGACCGATCGCTGCGACGACGGTCGAGTCGGGGATGTCGGGGAACTGCAGGCTCACCTGCTCGGCCACGGAGCCGCTGGTCACGAGGATCGCGTTGATGCGACCGCTGCGCACATCCTCGGCGATCCGATCGGTCACCGGAACCCCGACCGTCCGGTAGGCGACGACACTGCGGACACGGTGACCGGCCTCGGACAGCAGCCGGGTGAGCACGGGTTTGGCGATCTCACTGCGGAGGGTGAGGATGTCGCGCGCCTCGGCCTCGAGCGCGATCATCTGCTCGGCCAGACCGGCGGCGGAGTTGTCCTGCTCCGGCACGAGGTCTACGCGGTAGCCGACCGCCTGCAGCGCGGCCGCGGTCGTCTCGCCGACGGCGGCGACCTTGGTCGAACCGGGGATCGTCGCCCGGTGGGCGTAGAGCACGTCGACCGTCGTGGCACTCGTGACCGTCAGCCAGTCGAACGCGCCGGCTTCGAGGTCGGCGAGCGCCTGGTCGAGGGTCGCCTGATCGTTCGTGGGGGCGAAGTTGATGAGCGGTGCGACGACGGGAGTCGCCCCTTGGTGGCGCAGGTTCGCGGCAACTCCATCGCCCCAGGGCCCGCCGCGGGGCACGAGCACGCGCCAGCCCGCGAGGGGCTTCGGCTGTTGCTGTGGAGCGGTGTTCATGGGCTTGACTCTCGTGGTGCGCGGTCAGCCGCCCCCAAAAGATCGAGCAGCCGACAGGCGACTTCGAACCTGGGAAACTGCCGGTTCTCGCCGTCGGCAGCATTCGCACCATCGCACTGCCTGACAGTTGAGCATACCCCCGGGCCGGGACCTCGCGCGCTCAGCACGGGCTCTCGTTCCGCTCACTGAGGGTCAGCGTGTGTAGGCCCGTACGGCCGCCCACACGATCAGTCCGACCGCCGCCGCCTTCGCCACGACGATCCCCGTGGTGGAGGCGGGATTCTTCCGAGCGAAGGCCCGAGCCTTGCCGATTGTCCGGTCGGTGAATTGGCTGACCCGGCGCCCGACGTTCGCCTTCTCCTCGATTGCGGCGAGAGCGGCCTTCAGCTCCGCGCGCGCCTGCTCGACGGGGTCGGCGATACCCAGGGGGACGGCGGTGCGCGGCACCACAACGGTGGTGCGGGACACGGGAACGGGCGAGTCAGAGCTCATCGCGCACCTCCTTGACATCCTGGACGATCGAATCGACGGGGTTCTGGGCGCGGGCGACCTTGCGGAACTTCAGCACTCCGAGCAGCGCCAGCACGGCGGCGATGAGCACCATCGCGACGAAGACGACGAGCGCGGAGAGCCATGCAGGCCACCACGACGACAGCCCGATGATGACGAACGCGAGCAGCGCCGCCACCGACCAGAAGAGGAAGAACAGCGCGGCGACGATCCAGCCCGCGCCGATGCCGGCATCCTTCGAGGTGCGGCGCACCCATGCCTTCGCAGAGTCCACCTCCGCGATGACCAGGTTGCGGACGAGCTCGGGAATCTCGCCGACCAGCGTGAAGAGGCTGTCGTCGGACCGATCGCGGAAGCCGCGCGGTGTCGTCACGTTCAGGCTCCGTTGCGCTCGGCGGCGGCTTCCGAGATGTCATCGAAGGCGTCCTCCGCAGCATCCTGCACCGCGTGAGCCGAGGTCTGGGCGGCCGCACTGACGTCGTCGACCTGCGCCTTCCCGGTCCGGATCGCCGAATCCAGCTTCTGACCCGGAGTCGTTCCCTTCGAGGTGGCGGCCTTGGTCACCTTGACGGCGCTGTCCCACACGGTGTTGGGCAGAGCCATGGCGGTCGACTTCGCGAAGTCCTTGACCTTGCCGACCTGCTCCTGCACCGGATCGAGGTTCCACACCTTGACGGCTTGCTCTTTGATCTGCTCGTAGCGCTCACGGCCGGCCCGCGTACCGAGCACGTAGCCCGCCGCGAGTCCGATGACGAGTCCGACTTTGCCCCTCATGGGGTCTCCTCACGCTCGATGGGCCATTTGGTCTGCTCCCAGGTTAGCCCCGTATGCCGAGTCCGACATCCGCTGGTCTCGTCGGCGACGCTGTGCTACGAATCCGACTCGCGGACGAGGCTCACGCGCTCGGCTCCGAACTCCCCCACAGCGCTCTGCGTCGCACCCTCTCGGCTTCGCCCAGCGCATCGGGAACCACCTGCGCGATGCCGGTGCCGGCGACGGACGCGCCGACGACGGCAAGCCCCGGCACCGCGTGGATCGCGGAGCGTGCTGCGTCGACGGCCGCGCGGTGACCGATCGCGGAGACCGGCAGCGGCTGAGCGTAGCGCGCGCGGTGGGATCCGCGGACGCGCGCGGGATCGAGAGGCACGTCCAGCAGGGCGGATGCCTGGGCCACGGCCAACTCGGCAGCCGCGGCGTCGTCGAGGGTCGCGGTCGCGGGTGCCATCCCCGGGCCGCCGAACGTCACCTTGAGGACGTGCATGTCGTCCCCCGCCGCACGACGGACCCACGGCCAGCGCGCGGTCGCGTCGGTGACGGAGGCTGCGATCGCCTGCCCTCGCACCGGGTACACCGCGGTCCTTCTCGGCGCAGCCGTCAGTTCGGGCGAGGACACCACGAGCGTGAGGACTTCAAGCTCAGTGACAGGAAACGGCTCGAGCGAAGGAACTGCGCCGATCAGGAGGCGAAAGGTCTCCGCGGCGCCCGTCGCGACGATGACGGCGTCCGCAGGGTCGATGCCGGGGTCGCCGGGGTCGCCTGGGTCGCCGGCCTCGACGGGGTCGCCGCGCTCACCGCCGTCTGTACCGCCAGAGGCAGCCGGACTGCCGGCATCCGTTCCGACCGACCATCGTCCGTCCGTGCGCGACCCGATCTCTGGCACCGGCATGCCGAGGACGACCCGCGCGCCGAGCTCGGCAAGACGGGCGTGCAGGGCGTCGACGAGCCGCGACATCCCACCGTCGATCCCCTCGAATCCCTCGCCCCCATCGCCCGCCCGGCGGCGCGCCGCCCGCAGCTGGGCAACGCCGCCGGCGAGGCTGCCGGTGCGCGTGAGCGCGCTGCTGAGGCCGGGTGCGACGGCCTCGACCTCGACGTCGTCGGGGTGTATCGCGAAGGCACCGAGACTCAGCGGCGCGACGAGGCGCTCCAGGACGGCCGCGCCCATGCGCGTGCGGACGAGCCGGCCGAGGCTGTGCTCCTGCCCGATCGTGAGCGGCGGGCGCAGCCGGTCGACGTACGCACGCCACGTGCCGCGCCAGCCGATGAGGCGGCGGACGCTCTCATCCCACGGATTCTCGGGGATGCCGCGGATCGTCCCGGCCGGCAGCGCTGCGGGGCCGTCCGGCAGCCCCGCGATCCACTCGGCGCGCGGATCGGGCCCGGTGACGGCATCCGTCAGTCCGAGTTCATCGACGAGGCGGCGCACCGCTCCCCCGCGCGTGGCATAGCCCTCGGCACCCAGATCGATCGCGAGACCTCCGACCTCCGTGGTCCACAGCGCCCCGCCGAGACGATCGGATGCCTCCACCACCGTCACCCGCATGCCGATCTTCGCGCACTCGAGCGCCGCGACGAGGCCGCCGATGCCGCCGCCGATCACGACGACGGAGGTGTCGTGAGCGTGCGCCGCGAGGGCGTCGAGCGTCTCGGGTGCGTCGTCCACGCGTCCATCCTCGCATCGAGGATCGGGCGGCCGCGGCCGGGGTTTCACGCCTGGCCGCAGGGGCCGCCGCGGTGCGAGACTGACGGGATGACGCTTCACCTCACCGGCGATCCCGCGGCCGACGATCTGCTCACCCGCGACCCGCTCGCGCTCCTGATCGGGATGCTGCTGGACCAGCAGGTTCCGATGGAGACCGCCTTCGCGGGACCGCTCAAGATCCAGCAGCGTATCGGATCGATGGATGCCGCGACCCTCGCCCGCTACGACCCCGACGAGCTCGTCGAGATCTTCCGACGGCCCCCGGCAGTGCACCGATTCCCCGGATCCATGGCCGCGCGGGTGCAGGCACTTTGCGCCGCCATCGAGCAGCACTGGGGCGGCGATGCATCCGCGCTGTGGACCCGCGACGAACCCGACGGCGCGGAGGTGCTGCGGCGGCTGAAGGCCCTTCCCGGCTTCGGGGAGCAGAAGGCTCGGATCTTCGTGGCGCTGCTGGGCAAGCAGTACGGCTTCGAGGGCGCCGGGTGGCGCGAGGCGTCCGGCGCATACGGCGAAGAGGGGTCGTTCCGCAGTGTCGCAGACATCGTGTCGGCCGACTCGCTCGCGAAGGTGCGGGAGCACAAGCGGGCGGTCAAATCCGCGGCGAAGGGGACGTGATGGAACCGACCGGTGGCGATGTCGACGCGTTTGTGGAGCAGGTTACGCCGGCCAAGCGCCGACGGGATGCCGGCACCCTCGTGACACTGATGCGACGGGTCACCGGTCAGGAGCCCATGCTGTGGGGCACCAGCATCGGCTTCGGCACGTATCACTACAAGTACGAGTCCGGCCGCGAGGGCGACGCCGGCGCAGCGGGCTTCGCACCGCGCAAGCCCGCGACGGTCGTCTACCTGCCCGATGGCGTCGGGGCGCATGAGGAGGCCTTGGAGCGTCTCGGCCCCCACACGACCGGTCTGGTCTGCGTCTACATCAAGGATCTCGAGGCCGTCGACCTCGGAGTGCTCGAGGGCATCGTCTCCGACTCGTACCGCAACGTCACGTCGGGTGTCTGGGCCAAGCGCGCCCGCGACGGCGGCTTCGCGGCATCCTGAACGGTTTCGCGTGTCAGGCGCCGGTGAGGCGCTCCGCGAGATAAGCGTGCAGTCCCTCGAGCGGGACGCGCTCCTGCGCCATCGAGTCACGGTCGCGCACGGTCACGGCGCGGTCCTCGAGCGAGTCGAAGTCGATCGTGACGCAGAACGGCGTGCCGATCTCGTCCTGCCGGCGGTAGCGGCGTCCGATCGCACCGGCGTCGTCGAAGTCGACGTTCCACTCGCCGCGCAGGTCTTCGGCGACCTCGCGCGCGATCGGTGAGAGCTGCTCGTTGCGCGACAGCGGCAGAACGGCGACCTTGACCGGCGCGAGGCGCGGGTCGAGCCGCAGCACGGTGCGAGTATCGGTGCCGCCCTTGGCGTTGGGCACCTCCTCCTCGCGGTACGCGTCGACCAGGAACGCCATCATCGCCCGCGTGAGGCCGAACGACGGCTCGATCACGTACGGGGTGTACCGCTCGCCGCTGGCCTGATCGAAGAACGACAGGCTCTGCCCGGACGCCTCGGAGTGGCTCGTCAGGTCGAAGTCCGTGCGGTTCGCGATGCCCATGAGTTCGCCCCACTGCTTGCCGGGGAAGCCGAACTCGTATTCGACGTCGATGGTGCCCGCTGAATAGTGCGCGCGTTCCTCGATCGGCACGTCGTACCGGCGCATGTGCGCGGGATCGACGCCCAGGTCGACGAACCAGTTCCAGCACGCCTCCACCCAGTGCTCGAACCACTCCTGCGCGTCGGCGGGAGGGACGAAGAACTCGATCTCCATCTGCTCGAACTCGCGAGTGCGGAAGATGAAGTTGCCGGGTGTGATCTCGTTGCGGAACGCCTTGCCCACCTGGCCCACGCCGAAGGGCGGCTTCTTGCGGGCGGCGGTGACCACGTTGCCGAAGTTCACGAAGATGCCCTGCGCCGTCTCAGGGCGGAGGTAGTGCAGGCCCGAGTCGTCGTCGACGACGCCGAGGTAGGTCTTCATGAGGCCGGAGAACGCCTTCGGCTCGGTGTACTGGCCCTTGACGCCGCAGTTCGGGCACGGCACGTCGGCGAGCCCGTTCTCAACCCTGAACGCCTTCTGGGGCTCCGCCCCAGACCCCCGGCTCGCTGACGCACGGCCCTTCCGCGCCTCGAAGTCCTCGATCAGGTTGTCGGCGCGGAACCGGCGGTGGCAGTGCAGGCACTCCACGAGTGGGTCGGTGAACGTCGCGACGTGACCGGATGCCTCCCAGACGCGCTTGGGCAGAATGATCGACGAGTCCAGGCCCACCATGTCGCCGCGGCCGCGCACGAACGTCTGCCACCACTGGCGGCGGATGTTCTCCTTCAGCTCGGTGCCGAGCGGGCCGTAGTCCCATGCCGAGCGCGACCCGCCGTAGATCTCGCCCGCTTGGAAGACGAAGCCGCGGTGGCGGGCGAGGGCGATGACTTTGTCGAGGCGGGACTGCTCGGCCACGGTGGCTCCAATGGTCGGGTGGGGTGGGCGATTCGCGAGGACGGGCCGCGGAAGGCGGCGCTCGCCGGGATGCCGAGGTGTGGGGCGGCGCCGCAACGGGCGCCAGGCGGCATCCCTCGATCCTAGCCGCGGTCGAGATCGCCGACGGAGCCTGTCGGCCCGCCCTCCTCAGCGGCTCGATCGAATTCCCGCTCCCAGTCCTGCAACTCCTTGCGACGGCCGATGAGTCCGTCGAGGGAGACCTGGAAGTGCAGGCCGCGTCGCGCGTTGACCTGCTTGATGTTCTCCAGCAGCTCCTCCGAGACGCCGGAAACCGCCCCGCGCACTTCGCGGATGCGCTCGTCGGGGTCGTCCCACAGATGGGGGTGGGTCAGGATGTCGAGGAGGTAGTCGCGGTTCAGCGCTGCGGTGAGCTTTCGCAGCTTGTCGTCGTACTCGACCGCGGCGAGGGAATGCTGGCCCTCGTCGCTCCGCTTGTCGAGCCGGGCGAAGAGCTCGACGACGTTGCCGGCGATGTCGCCGATGTCATTCGCCGTCTGCGCCGCGACGGGATTGCCCGACGCTCCCAGGGCGGCGTACTCGCCGCGGAGCGTCTGCAGGAGCGCGACGTCCGATCGCACGCCCTCCGGCAGTCGCCGATCCGCCCGGCCGCGCGCGCGGCGCGAGCGCATCACGCCGATCGCGATGCCGATCACCGCCACGATCGCGGCCGCGGCGAGCGCGATGCCGACGATCACGCCCCCGTCGACACCGGCAGCCGGCGGCGCGGGGGCGTCGGCCGCGGCAACGACACCCTGCACCGTCTCCACCAGCGCCTGATCGACTCCGCCGGCGGAGGCCTCGGCCTCGTTCGCGATCCGCATCGCCTCACCGGATGCGAGCACGCGTGAGCCGGCCGAGAGGTCATCGCCGACGGCCACGATGATCGTGTCGAACCCGGTGCGATCGGCGAGCTCGGAGACGATCTCGGGTCCGGATGCCTCCAGAGCAGCGTTGTCGGAGAAGACCGCGACGCCGATCGAGGCATCCGAGATCTGCTGGGTCAGCGCATCGCGCATCGCGGCGGACCCGCTCACCTCCGCCGAGACGTACACGTTCGACTCCGCGAGCGCGGCGGCGGCGTCGTCGACGTACCCCGCGGACGCTGCGCTCATCAGTGCCCCCCGGTCAGAAGTTGTTGATGACCGACGCGAACACGAGATCGATCTTCGTCGCGTCGGAGGCGTCGAACCACTGCCCGCCGGTGGCCTCGGCGATCCGCTGCAGGGCGCCGGTGTCGGCTCCTTCGCCGTACGCGATCGGGAAGATCCGCACCGGCGCGTCGTCTCCGCCCTCCCGCGCAGACTGGCCGATCTTGGCGACGAGCGAGTCCAGCGACATCTTGGAGTCGGTGTCCTGTCCGTCCGAGAGCAGCACGATCGCGTTGATTCGACCCGGCTCCGCGCGCTCGAGCATCTTGTCGTACGCGAGCGCCACGGCGTCGTACAGCGGCGTTCCTTCTCGCGTCGCGAAGCGGAGATCGTCGAGCGAGGTGTTGAGGGACTCCAGGTCGGAGGCGAGCGGCGACACCTCGCGCACGACGATGATGTTCTCGCCCTCGGGCGATTCGACCTCGGTGGTGAACGCCCACACGCCGACTTCGTCCGTGCCGCGGAAGTGGTCCAGGGTCGCCTGCGCGCCCTCGATCGCCCCGTCAAGCTTCGAGCGCCCGTCGCCGATGGGATCGTCCATCGATCCCGAGATGTCGATCACCTCGAGCACGGACGACGGCTTGCGGATCTGGGTCCACTGGTCGATCGCGGCGGACACCACATCGACGCCGGGCTTGGGCAGGGTCACCGCCGGCCCTGCCGGATCCACGCCGTACTCCTCGGTGAACAGATCTCCGAGCGGCACCCCGTCATCCAGCGGCCGGAAGCCGTATTCGGGCAGGATCCGCTGCGCGGCCTCGGTCTGGAGGAACGCGGCGAAGGCCTCGCCCGCCGTGCGCTGCACATCCGTCACCCACGGCGCCCCGAGAACGGTGACGGGATTGTCGGACCACATGGAACCGCCCGACGGGTAGACGGCCGCGAGCTTCTCCTTCGGAGGCGTCAGGGTCTCACCGGGCTGCACGGTGTGGGAGTCGGGATTGCCCTGGTTGTAGTTCAGCAGCGACGTCTCCTCGAGCGCGACCGCCGAAACGTATCCCGAGCCGCCGGCTCCGTTCTGGGTCTCGTCGTACAGGGTGGTCAGGACTTTCCCGGTCGTGTCGCCGTAGTGGATGACGCACTCCTCGAACGCACGCGAGAAGTCGGCGGCCGAGGCGACGTCGGCGGCCGTCAGGTCGGCGGACTTGCCCGCCGCCTCGTACGACTGCATGAGGATCGCGGACAGCCCCGTGGTGGAGGTGTTCGGATTGGTCTTCGAGATCTTGAACGAGCCCCAGATCGGCTTGCCGACACTCGCCCAGCCGTCGGGGTCGGTGCACAGCCGCTCGAGGTCGGCGATCCCGATATCGGCGTCGGGCCATCCGAGCGCGCGGGCCATGGTCTCGGGCACACCGAAGACCACCGGCGTCCGGGTGAACGACTCGGGTTCTCCGACGAGCGAAGCGGATGCCGCCGCCGCGACCCGGTCGGTCCACACCGTGGACGCGGGCGACCACATCGTCGGCCAGCGCCGGGTGTCCTCGTCGGGCCAGTCGCCGCCGGCGGTGAGGATCCGCGTCGCCTCACCGGAGGAGACGTTGATCGGCCGCACCGTCGCGCATTCGTCCAGCGCCTCCGCCTCCGGAGACTCCTTGAAGGCCGCGGCGAGGGCGTCGAGCATGTTGACCTTCTCCGATGACGTCGCCACGACCACGCTGGTACAGCCGTCGTCGGCGAAGTCGCCGCCGCCACCGCCGTCCGCATCGGAGCCGCTCCCGAAGCATCCGCTCAGGGCCATCGTCGCGGCGACGGCCAGCGCTGCGGCGCCGGTCACCCGGCGCGAGCGGCGCGCCGTTTCCGCGGCGCGGACGCCATCAGTACGACCGACCGTGCGGGGTGAGCCCGTTGCCATGGGTCCAGAGTAAATCCCGCGGGCTCGCGCCGCAGAACGGATGCGCGAGCTGAGTCGCGGGGGCTCGGATTGCGGCGACCGCGGCGGGGCGCGCAGGGGTCAGGCCGAGCCGAATCCGCACCACTTCGCGACCCAGGTGAGGATGCTGCCGCGCATGTCTTCGGATGCCGCGAGCTCGATCTCGCCCGGCTCGCCGTCGACCTCCACCTCGAGCGTGAAGATCGTGCCGCGCTTGTCCTCCTGGACCGCGTGGGGGTCGCACCGCAGCGGCACGAGCGGAAGGTGGACGGCGAGAGGGTCGGTGTCGCCGGCGGCTACCGCGACCTCGATCGGGAACGTGTCGGCCGTGGTGCCGGGCGCGGCGGCGAAGGTCAGCAGGTTCGTGGTCTGGATGCCCACAACCTCGGCTGCGGCGCCGCCCGTCGGTGCGATCTGGAGCACGAGGTCGGCGGGGTCCCCGGCCGAGGACGGCGTGAAGGAAGCGAGGGTGATGGCCGCGGCATCCGCCACCGCGTTCGCGCGGCACTCGCGCTCATGCAGGGGTGCGATGAAGTCCAGCGGGTCGTCGATCGGCGTCTCGGTCTGCTGCGGACCTTCGTCCGCCGAGTAGGTGAACGCGAGCGTGCTCACCCCGTCGTCGGGCGCGTCGCAGTCCACCTCGGGCAGCTGGATGCGGATGTCGACGGTGGCACCTGCCCGCACGAGCGAATCCCGCTCGAGCACCCGGGTCGCGTCGCCCTCGAACCGCGGGTCGGAGACGGCGAGCGAGCCGATCGTCAGGTCGAGATCGCTGCCGTTGTGCAGCTCCACCTGGGCCTGCCGGGCCGCGACATCCGAACGCAGCTGCACGAGCTGCGCAGTCACGCCCTCCGGCAGTCCGACCGGCGTCGAGTCGGCGGTCGTGGTGCCCGGCGCGCAGGCGGCGAGGGCGAGCGCCACGGCGGCGGACGAGATCGCGCCGCACATGATTCGCCGCGAGCCGGCCTGATTCAGCCGGTTCTCGCGCGGCCGGCGTTCGGCATTCAGTCTCTGCGAGGGCGGTGGGGGACGCCGCCCGGCGTGTCGCGGGCTGCCCGACGGCCGCAGACTGAATCCCGAACGCACGCGCTCACCTACCGCCGCACGGTCTCACGGAAGACGGTGAAGTCCTCGAGTGCGATCGGGTCGATCTCGACGCCGAGGCCCGCCCCCGTCGGCACGCGCACGTGGCCGTCCTCGAGCACGGCGGGCTCGGTGACGACGTCGCGGGCGTAGAACCGGTTCGAGGCCGACACATCGCCCGGCAGCGTGAACCCGGGCAAGGCGGCGAGCGCCGCATTCGCCGCCCGCCCGATCCCGGTCTCGAGCATTCCGCCGCACCACACGGGGATGCCGGCATCCGCGCACAGGTCGTGGATCCGCACCGCCTCGAGATACCCGCCGACGCGCCCGGCCTTGATGTTGATCACGGATGCCGCCTCCAGAGCGAGCGCGTCCACCGCGGCCTTGTGCGAGACGATCGACTCGTCGAGGCACACCGGGGTGCGCAGGCTTCGCGCAAGGGTGGCGTGGTCGACGAGGTCGTCCTCCTGGAGCGGCTGCTCGATCAGCAGCAGGTCGAAGCGGTCCAGCTCGGCGAGGGTGGCGGCATCCGCCAGCGTGTATGCCGAGTTGGCGTCGACCTGCAGCGGGATCGGTCCGAACGCATCGCGCACCGCGGCGGTCTCGGCGACGTCGCGACCGGGCTTGATCTTGATCTTGATCCGCACGTATCCCTCGTCGAGATAGCCTCGCACGACCTCGACGAGCGCCGCGGGGTCGCGCTGGATGCCGACGGACACGCCCGACGGCACCCGGTCGTGCACGGCGCCGAGGTACTCCCCCAGCGGTCGGCCCTCGCTGCGCAGCGCCGCGTCGAGCACCGCGAGCTCCAGGCCGGCCTTGGCCATGCGGTGCCCGACGAACGGTGCGAACGCGCCTGCGACCGCTTCGGGAGACAGCGTGTGGCGATCGAGCAGGGCGGGGACGAGCCAGCGGGCAGCGACATCCCAGGCTCCCTGCGTGTACTCGCTCGAGTACAGCGGCGCGGCGCCGGTCACGATCTCTCCCCAGCCGTCGCCGTCGGTCGTGAGGGCCCGCGCGAGGATGACCTCGCGGACGGTCTCGGTGCCGAACGACGTCGTGAACGGGGCGACCAGCGGGATCTGCAGCACGCGGAGCTCGAAACCCTCGAGGGTCACCGATGCCGCGGGTCGGGCGATGGGCATGCGCTCAGGCTACGCCGCGCGGTCACCCGAACGGCGAAGCGCCGGTCTCGCCCCGGCGCCGCGGACGCAGCGCGTGAGGCGACGGCCACGGCAGCTGGTACTGCTCCACCGGGACGTCGATCGCGCCGAAGTCGTCGGTCTGCACGATGACGCGACCGGCCTCGCCGGTGCGACCGGGCGTGACCTCCACCAGCTTCACCTGGAGGGGATCTCCGGCGTCGCGCTCCAGCATCCAGATATCGGCGAGCCAGGAGAGTCCGCGGGATTCGAGGGCGTGTTCGGCGTCGAGCCATTCACCGGCCGGGGATGCCGCGTGCCCGAGCAGATCGATCGCGACCCAGTCCTCGCCCTCCGGCCGGATCCAGCCCAGCAGCTCGCCGTCGTCGCGACGGTGCGGGGTCCAGTCGGCGGGGATCACAGGCCTACGCTACCGATCGAGGCGGCGCGGGCGGCCGCGCCGCAAATGCGGCGAACGCGTGGTCGCCCGCGAAGTCAGCCGATCTCGGCGAATGCGCGCACCGGGAAAGTGCCGAAGCCCTCGACGGCGGGCGGCGCCGCCGTGAAGCGCGCACCGCGCGGAGGCAGCTCGCCCAGGCGGGTGAGGTGCTCGACGACGTGCACTCCGGCGGCGAGCAGCAGCGAGTGCGCGGGCCGCTCACCGCCCGACTCGGTGTCGTCGATGTTGACCGAGTCGATGCCTACGAGCACGACCCCGGCGTCGATCAGCCACTGCGCGCCCTCCCCGGTGAGGAAGGGGGCGCCGACGCCGTACTCCGGCATCCCGAACCAGCCGTCCCAGCCCGTGTGCAGCAGCACGGCCGCGCCGCGCACGTCGCGGTCGGCGAGCAGGTCGGGGCGGATGCCGCGGTCGGTGGCAGTCCACGCGTCCTCGAGGTGGAAGACCTCGGCGCGCTGGCCGACGAGAGTCGCCAGGTCGAGGCCCGCGAGATCGGCGCCGTCGGCGTAGCGGTGAAACGGGCTGTCGAGGTAAGTACCGGTGTTGCCGACCATCGTGATGGCGTCGATGGAGAACTCGGTGCCCGGCGCGTATCTCGCGCGGGAGTCGTCACGCGTGAGGTGCGGCGTGATGGTGGGTGCGGGCAGGCCGGGATAGGTCACGAGCCCGGCGCGGATCGGATGGCTGAGATCGACGATGCGTCGGGCCGGGGGTTCGGCGGTCTCGACGCCGCGGCTGCCCCGGTGCGGCTCTTCGACGACCTCGAGGTCGCTGATGGTGATCGAGCCGACGAGCGTGAGCCCCAGGTGTTCGACGAGCAGCAGTTCGAGGTCGCGCTCCGAGATCGCAGCCGAGGGCACGTCCAGGCGGAACGCATCGCCGGTCAGTCCGCCACCGTTGGCGAAGCGGATGTCGAAATCGAAGTGGGCGCGATACTCGGGCATACGGGTCAGCCTAGGGAAGCTCGGATGTGGTCAGGGCCGCACGAACAGATAACCGCGCGCGTCGTCGAAGCCGGCGGCCACCAGCCCTTCGGCGAGGCGGGCGAGGAACTCCTCGCGCACGCGGACGCGCCAGGCCGCGGCATCCGTCGGCGCTGAACGACGCATCGTCTCGATGTCGTGCGGCACCGCGACCGACGCGACAACCTGCTCGTCGGACGGCGTCGGGGCCGGCGGAGCCGCCAGAGCCCACGTCACCAGGAGCCGGTCGGTCTCGTCACCGCGGTTGACGCCGTCGTCCATAGGCCCGTAGTGATCGACCAGGTACTCGGTGACCCGTGCGCCCAGGACCCGCAGGTTGAAGTGGGCATTGCGGGATACCAGGGGGTCGAACGTCCACGTGATGTTGCCGACCTCGCGCGCGAAGGCCCAATCGCGCTGGTGGCGCTTGAGCACACGGCCGAGTCCGTGGCTCTGCAGCCCGGGCAGCACCCCGGTGATGTGCGAGTGCATCGTGCGCGCCGCGGGCGGGCCGAAGAACGCGATGGATGCTCCCACCATGCGGTCGCCCTCGTACATGCCGACGACGTAATTGCCGGAGTGCGCCAGCGCGCGCACGAGATTGGGCGGCATGGCATCACGGTCGCCCTCCCACACCTGGCGGAGCACGCCGGCCGCCTCCTGGATCTGCGCGATGGTCTCGAGGGGTCGGATGTCGATGCCGGGCGGGGCAGGTTCGGATGCCGCGTTCCGCGGGTCGTGGGCCATGCGCTCAGTCTGCCGCGCCCGGCTCTCCCGCGGGAGCCCGGCCCGGAGCCCTCGTGCGCGGCGATAGCCTGAAGCGATGGGATCGAGGGATGAGGACGCGCGCAGACGCCTCACCCGGATGCCACGACAGGGCGCCATCGTCGCGGTTCTCGCGATCGCCGGCCTGTGCTCGTCGTTCATGTTCACGCTCGTGGTGCCGATCCAGTCGAAGCTGCCCGAGCTGCTCGACGCGAGTCGCGACGACACCGCATGGGTCGTGACGTCGACCCTTCTCGCTGCGGCGGTCATCACTCCGATCAGCGGCCGCCTCGGCGACATGTACGGCAAGCGCCGGATCGTGCTGGTGCTGCTCGCCGTCATGGTGGTCGGCTCGGTGATCGCAGCGCTCTCACCCGGGATCATCGGCGTCATCGTCGGCCGCACCCTCCAGGGCGCGATCGTCGGAGTCGTGCCGCTCGGCATCTCGATCCTCCGGGACGTGCTGCACGAGAACCGCGTCGACTCGGCGATCGCCCTCATCAGCGCCACGCTCGGCGTGGGCGGCGCACTCGGGCTTCCGATCAGTGCCGTCATCACCGAACGCAGCGACTGGCACCTGCTGTTCTGGGTCGCGGCCATCCTCGGTGCCGTCGTGTTCGTGCTCGTCGTGTGGATCGTGCCGGTGAGCGTCCTGCGCACCGCCGGCCGCTTCGACTTCATCGGCGCCGCAGGCCTCGCGGTGGGGCTGATCGGCATCCTGCTGGCGATTTCGCGCGGCAACGAGTGGGGCTGGGCGTCGCCCGCTGTGCTCGCGTCGGGCCTCGGCGGGCTGCTCGTCCTGCTGCTGTGGGGGTGGTTCGAGCTGCGCATCCCCGAGCCCCTGCTGGATCTGCGGGTGGCGGCGCGTCCCGCGGTGCTTCTGACGAACATCGCCTCCGTCGCGATGGGGTTCTCGCTCTTCGCATCGAACGTCGTGTACCCGCAGATGCTCGAGCTGCCCGTCGCCACCGGCGCTGGCTTCGGCCTGTCGCTGCTGGCGGCCGCTCTCATCGTCGCTCCGTCGGGCCTCGTGATGATGCTGCTCTCGCCGATCGCCGGCCGGCTGGCGCGCCGCACAGGACCCAAGCTCCTGCTGCTCCTCGGCGCATTCTCGCTGCTGCTCGCGTACGTCTTCACGCTGCTCTTCTCCTCAGAGGTCTGGCACATCCTCGTCGCGAACATCCTGATCGGCGCCGGCATCGGATTCGGGTACGCGTCCATGCCGATGCTGATCATGCGGTCCGTGCCGCAGAGCGAGACCGGAGCGTCCAACGGCCTGAACGCGCTGTTCCGCTCGCTCGGCACGAGCACCGCCGCGGCGGTCGTCGGCGCGGTGCTCGCCACGTACTCGGTCGACTTCGAGGGCGTTCCGGTTCCCACGCCGACGGCGTTCACCCTGTCCCTCGTCCTGGGTGGCGCGGCGGCGATCATCGCCCTCGTGGTGGCGCTGTTCATTCCGTCGAAGCGCGCGCCGCAGGAGCTGCGTCCCTCGCTGCCGGAGTAGGCGCGAGGCACTCCCGCACCAGCGCGCGCGGTCACATCCGGAGCGCGATCGCATCCCGTAGACGGGTGGGGGACTTCGTGGCGGGTCGCCATTTCATCTGCGCGTCCCACCAGTGCGGGCCGCGCACGTACGGGACGCCGTCGATCATCTGGATGCGCCAGCCACCCGAATCGATCGTCCGATGATGAAACCAGCAGAGCAGGACTCCGTTGTCCGTATGCGTCGGCCCGCCTCGCGAATGCTCCCGAACATGGTGGATCTCACACCACTGCGGGGGAACGGGACAGCCGGGAATGAGGCATCCGCCGTCGCGAAGAGTGATCCCCCGACGCTGGTGGTGGTTGAAGACACGGTCGAGAGTCTCGATCGACACGATCCGCCCCTCCGTTCCGCACACCACCCGCTGCACCGCGCCCGTGCAGGCGATGTGCCGGGCCGCGGCGAGCGAGATCGGCTCGTCGTCGCCGGGAAGGTGCGCGTACCCGCGTCCGGTGGCGAGGTCCTCCTCGCGCACCGATACGACCAGGGTGGGTGCGGCCCCGCCGAGGGTCGGCAGCGCACCGGATGCCGCGGCCGCGGTGAGCAGCACGGCGAGCGCGTCGTGCTGCTTCTGGGTGTGAGTGCGCAGCTCGGCCGCACTCTCGATCGGTTCGTCCCGACTTCCCGGCTCGCTCTGGGCGAAGCACGGTCCTGCGACCTCCTCGACCCGGGGATTGAGGACGCTGTCGATGCCGAGCTGGAGCTGCGCGGCGACCTCCGGCATCAGGTTGCCACGCACCGGGACCAGGCCGTCCTCCGCGCGCCGCCCGATCGTGATCCCGCGCCTGCGCAGCGCCCGCGACTCGGCCGGTTCTGCACCGTCCTGATCCAGATATGCCGCCCACACCCGCGCATACGCGCGCAACTCGTCCGCCGAGGCCGGGGGCGCAGCATCCGCACCCTCACCGCACGCGGCCGCTGCCAGCTCTTCGTCCGCTGCGAGCAGCTCGACCCTCCCGACGATGCACCCGCGGAACGCCCCGATCACCCCGACCACCCCATCCAGGCTCACCTGCCCGGCGCGCAGCGCCTCGCGCAGCCGCGGGAACTCCGCCGGTAGAAGCTCACCCGTCGACACGGCGACCTGCCGGCCCACCGCCCTCGCCGTCGCCATCACGTCCGACGCAGTCCGCCCCGACACCCGCGTCGCCCGCTGGATCAGCTCGCCGACATTCCGGCATCCGTGCCTGGTCGTCAGGCGATCGGGGTGGGCAGCACGATCCTCCCGTTCGAGCACCTGCGCAGCGGCGTCGCTCATGATCGCCTCGGCCTCGCGCCGAAGCCTGCCCGCAGCGGCCAGCACTGCCAGCAGCTCGTCGTCGCCGCAGGCCCGCAGCCCGTCGGCCGCGAATGCCGCGTCGGTCGCATCCGCCAGGGCATCGCCGAGCGCGTCGAGTGCGCCGGCGAGGTTCATCATGCGTCCATTGTGGCGAGGGCCTCCGACATTCAAAGGCCCAGATCAGAGGCTCATAATTCCAGTGGATAGCAGACGAAACGCGACCCCTGGGGAGGAGTCGAGGATGCTAGTCGGCGCTGCCGAGGGGCCCCGTCAGCACCGTCTCGAGGTAGTACCTGGCCACCTCGGCAGCGCTCACGTCCATGGCGACCTCGATCTCGGGCCAGGGCTCCGCATCGAGGTCACCGAACGCCGCCAGGCTTCGTTCGCGGCGATCCACCAGCGTCTGGCCGCGGCTGAGTCCTGGAGCGAGCTCGACCTGCACGGGCCACGTCTCGAAGCTGAAGAGATCCGGCGCTACGAGCGCGCAGACGGCACCGGCATCCCCGATCAACCGGTAGACCTCCAACGAGCCGTCTGCGCCTTCGCGCTGGAACCCGACCAGGTCCCCCAGCGTCCGGTCCAGAGCGCGATCGGATCGTCGCAGCGCGGCGATCGTCGCGACGTCGAGGCTGATCTGCTCGAAGACGTCGAGTCCGTACATGGTGAGCGGAACGCCGCTGTTGAGGACGATGTGCGCCGCTTCAGGGTCGTGCCGGATGTTGAACTCCGCGACCGCGGATGCGTTGCCCCACTTGGCCGATCCCCCCATGAAGACGATCCGCTCGATCTTCTGCGTCACCTCCGGGTACGTGCGCAGGAGGAGGGCGATGTTGGTCAATGGAGCCAAGGCGATCAGCGTCTGCGGCTCGTCCGCCGAAAGCAGTCGGTCTCGAAGGAAGTCCACCGCGTGGTCGGCCTCCGGCCGACGATCGCTCGCGGGTAGGCCGACGTTCGCAAGACCGTCTGCTCCATGGAACGCCGACGCGCGCCGCGCCGATTCGATCAGGGGTCGAACAGCGCCGGCTGCCACCGGGATGTCGGGAGCATCCGCCACGTCGAGGATCCGGAGCGTGTTCGACACCACGCTCTCGAGGGGTGCGTTGCCCGCAACGCACGAGATTCCGCGCACGTCGATCTCCGGGTGCTTGACGGCGAAGATGATCGCCAGCGCATCATCGATTCCGGTGTCGACATCCATCAGCACGGAATGCGTCATTTCGATCCCTCCGGTCGGGGCGGACCTCTACGCGGATCGTAGTCGCAGCGACCGGCTCATGAATCCCCCTCGTCCATCCCCCGCGCCCGACCGGATCCGCGTCGCCGTCATCGCCCTGCGGCGAGGTCGACCGCGTGCGTGCTGCGTCCCGGCTCCAGCGCCGCCGACATCGCGGGGGTCACGAGCGTCACTGCCACGCCGAAAGGCACCTCGACCGTGGCGGATGCCGCATCCCCCGTCCGGGTCCACTCGACGCCCAGCCGCCCGTACGGCGTGCCCACGTGTGCCCGCGCCGAGTCGAGCCCCGCGTCGAAGTCAGGCTCGATGACGGCGGTCCGAAACCCGGGGGAGGTCGCCCGGATGCCGGCGACCCGGCGGTACAGCCAGTCGTCGACGCTGCCCGGCGCGTAGTGGTTGAACGACATGGGCCGGATCTCGCCGTCGGGCGAGATCGCATCCCACGACTCCCAGATCGTCGTCGCGCCGCGATCGACCTCGTAGAGCCACGAAGGCATCTCCGACTGCCAGAGCAGAGAGCGCGCGACGTCGTGGTGGCCGTGATCCCACAGCACGTCCAGGAGGTACGGCGTCGAGAGGAAGCCGGTGTCGAGCCGGCCGCCCCGCGCGCGGATGAGCTCCACCAAGCGCGCAGCGGCCGCCGGTCGCCGTTCGACCGGCACCATGTCGAAGGCGAGGGCGAGCACATAGACGCCCTGCAGCCGAACGGGCAGATCCCCGTTCTCGTCGACGTACTCCGAGGCGAAGGCAGCGCGGACCTCGGCGGCGCGCGCGGCATAGGCGGCGGCATCCGCTTCACGACCGAGCACCGCGGCGACGCGCGCGGCGATCGTGAGGGTGTTGCGCCTGGAACATCGGCGCGATGTACTCGCTCGTGAGCGCGGGCGCGATGCCGATCGCCTCGTGCATCGGCTTGCCCTCCATGGTGCTCGGGGTCAGCCAGTCGCCGAAGTGCATTCCGGTGTTGAAGAGCAGGGACTGATGGCGACGTCGCCGACGCGGGAGATCGTCGCCCAAGAGTGCCTCCGGCACCTCTGCGGCCGCCGTCATCCGCTGGTATTCGACCCACCGCAGCCAGCGCGTCGTAGTTCTCCTCCAGAACGCGGCGGTCACCGGACCGTTCGTACAGCACCCACGGGACGATCGCGATCGCATCGCTCCACCCCGTGGCCGCGACGATCGAGCCGATGCCCTGTGCGTTCGCGGCGGCCTCCGCGTCGAACGGCGATCGAGGCGAGAAGATCGGGATGCGTCCGTCGGCCAGCTGATCGGCGCGCAGGTTGTCGAGCCACCGCGAGAGGAACGGCACGACTTGGGCGTTGTTCGCGGCGGCTCCCACGAACGCCTGGATGTCGCCGGTCCAGCCCGCCCGCTCGCGCTGCGGGCAGTCCGTGGGCACCGACAGGAAGTTGCCGCGCTGGCTCCACACGACGTTCTGGTGCAGGCGGTTCAGACGATCGATCGGATGCCGCGAACGAACCTGTCTGCTCGAGGTCGCTCGCGAGGACCACAGCGACGATGTCGTCGGGCTCGAGCGCCACCGACAACCCGCTGATCCGGGCGTACCGGAAGCCGTGGAATGTGAACTCGGGCTCCCACTCGTCGTCGCCTCCGGCGGAGACGAAGACGTCGGTCTGCTCCTTGTTGATGCCGACGATGTTCGCGAACCAGGACCCGTCGGCGGCGAGCGTCTCGGTGTGCTCGATGACCACCTTCTGCCCCGGATCCGATGCGCGCAGCCGCAGCCGAACGCGCCCGACGAGCACCTGACCGAAGTCGACGACCGTCCCCTCCGCCGTCGCGGTGACCTCGACCGCCGGCACCTCCAGCACCCGACGGATCGGCTCGCCGGTGAACGGGCGCAGCAGGTCATGGTCGCGACCGACCTCGGTGACCGGCATCCATTCGCTGTCGTCGAATCCCGCGCGGTCCCACCCGTCGGGCGCCGCGCGGCGGTCGAACCGCTCGCCGACGAAGAGATCGGCGTACGCCCAGGGACCGACCGCGCTGCGAGCCTCGGCACCGGACGCCACCACCTCCGTCGTTCCGTCGGCGTAGTCGAGGTGCAGCTGCCAGATCGCCGAGGTGCGCGTGCCGAACTGCGCGCTCGAACCGGTGAGGCCGAGGCGTCCGGCCCACCACCCGTCGGCGAGCGCGAGGCCGAGCACGTTCTCGCCCTCGACGAGCGCATCCGTCACGTCGTACGACTGCACCGAGATGCGGTGCTCGTAGCTGTCCGAACCCGGCGCGAGCACCTGGTCGTCCGCTCGCCCGCCGTTGACGAACGCGGAGTACACGCCGCGTGCCGTCGCATAGAGACGGGCGCGCGCAAGCCCGCCCCTCACGTCGAAGGACTGCCGCAGCAGCTGGGACGGACGCAGCCGCTCCTCCGGCGGCGTGTCGGGACCGAGCCCGCGGATCCAGTCGACGATGCTCCAGCGTTCGATGACGGCGTCCTGCTGAACGGGTTCGACCCACGCCGCCACCCAGTCCCCGGGATCCAGGAGGGCGGTTTCGAAGACGGATGCCGCCTCCTCCGTCCACGCCTCGCCGGCGCGGCTGCGCACGCGCCACGTGTAGGCGGTGTTCGATGTCAGCGGCTCGCCTGTGTACGTGATCAGCGACGTGTCCGCGTCCTCGACGACTCCGCTCGCCCACACCGTCCGGCCCCCTGCGGTCGAAACACGCAGTTCGTAGGCGTCCTGCGGGTGATCGGCGATCCACGACAATCTCGGAGACCGCACGCCGATCCCGAGAGGCGCGACGAGGTGCTCGACGCGCAGGTCGCGGCATCCTGGCTCGATCATGCGCTGCCCTCGTAGGTCACGTCTGCGAATGCGACTGTTCCGTCCACGGCGTACAGACCCGGCACCCGGCCGGTGAAAGACTCGGTCGGTCCTCGCTGCGGTAGACCGGCATCCCCGGCAGGTATTCGAATGTCGAGGGTCACCAGGTAGTACGCGCCGTCGACGAGAACAACGCTCGGGTCGGGGTTGAAGCCGGGAAGGATCGGGTTCACGCTGAATCCTTTCCTCGATGCTGAAGCCGGAGCTTCGCCAGGAAGTCGCCCCAGACGAGCCGCATGTCGATCTCGGCGATCACCCGCCGAGCATCGTCCGATCCCGCAGCAGCCGGACGGAAGGTCGGGTCGAGTCCGACGACGGCGGCGAGCCCGCTGTCGCCGAGCGTCAGCACCCCGTACAGGGTGACGAAGGGCGGGAGATCCAGCAGGCGATCGGCGATCCACCGCCCCACGTGCGACGCGCCCGCGAGATCGGATCTCACCTCCGCGACCGACACGCGCAGGCGCTCGTAGGTCTCGAGCGGCACCTGCACGATCGGCATCGCCGAGTCGAGCACAGCGGCGGCGGATGCGGCATCCGTGTCGCGGTTGTATTCGGGTGCGTCGTGCGCGCTGCCGCCGATCCACACGAGGATCGCGCGTTCGCAGATGCCCGGGTCGAGTGCGATCGCGGCTGCGACGTTGGTGAGCGGGCCGCCGCACAGTATCGCCAGCGGCACGTCGCCTCGCGACGGCGCAGGTGGAGACGATGGCGCGAGCAGCCGCCGACGGCTCGCCGGCGCTCCCGAACGTCTCCGCGCCCGCAACGATCGGGGGCGCCGCGCCCCCGATCGCGTCGAGGAGCGCACGCGCATTCTCGGCAGCGAGCGTCCCGGTCGCCGTCGGGTCGAGGCCGGCGAGGTGTGCGAGCCCGGGATCGACGGGGGTGCACGTGATCAGCTCCACGTGCACGTCGTCGGTCAGCAGCACGTGTGCGAGCGCTGCCAATCCGTCCGGATCTCCCGCGAAGTCGTTGTCGACGATGACCCGCCAGCGCAGCCCTGCCATGGTGTCTCCTCTGTTGCGACGCTTCGACAGGCTCAGCGACCGCGTTCCAGGCTCAGCGACCGCGTCCTGGCTCAGCGATGCGGGGCTCAGCCTGCAGCGGTGAACCGGGTGGTCAACGTGCCGATGCCCTCGATCTCGCTCACCAGCACGTCGTCCGGCTGAATGAACCGCTGCGGGGTGCGACGGTTGCCGATGCCCGCTGGGGTGCCCGAGAAGATGATGTCACCGGGCAGGAGCGGGCACACGGCCGACAGCCGCACGAGCAGCTCGGGAACGTCGTAGAGCATCATCGACGTCCGCGAGGACTGCATGCTCTCATCCGAGAGGGTGCATGCGATCGCGAGATCGTCGCGGTCGGCGAACTCGTCGGGAGTGACCAGCCACGGGCCGGTCGGACCGAATCCCGGGAACGACTTGCCGAGGCTGAACTGCGGCGCGGAGCCCTGCAGCTGTGTGATGCGCTCGGAGAGGTCCTGGCCGATGGTGAGTCCGGCGACGTGGTCCCACGCGCTGTCGCGGTCGACCCGATAGGCCTCGCGGCCGATCACCACGACGAGCTCGACCTCCCAGTCGACGTGCCCCTCGGGCAGTTCGACGACGACGTCGGGCCCGACGATCGACGACGGGAACTTCGTGAACGTCACCGGCATGGAATCCGGCGGGTAGCCCGCCTCGGCGGCGTGCTCGGCGTAGTTCAGGCCGATCGCGAACACCTGGCGGGGGCGCGGCACGGGGGCCGACAGCTCGGAGACGTCAAACGACTCGGATGCCGCGGCATCCGCTCTCTCCAACGCGGACGCCCACTCGGTGAACGACGCCCACTCGTCGAACAGCGACTGCGGATCGGGACCGAACCGCCCGTCCGACGCATTCGCGATGTCGATCGCGCCGTCGCCCTGGACGAGGACGGCGCGACCGCCGAGGTTCGCGATCTTCACCAGTCGACCCGCTGCGGGGCCGGCTCGCCGTAGCGCTCTTCCCAGCTGATGACCTTGTTGCGCAGCGTCCCGATGCCCGTGATCTCGGCCTCGATCTGGTCGCCGGGCTTCAGGTAGAAGTCGAACGGGTTCGGCTGCACCGCGGCGACGCCCGAGATGGTTCCTGTCGTGATGAGGTCGCCCGCGCTGTAGGTCTGCGGCGAGTGGTACGCGATCAGGTGCGGGAACTTGATGCGCGTCTGGTTCGTATTGCCCTGCTGGCGCACCTCGCCGTTCACGCGCAGCTGCATCGGCAGCTCGTGCATGTCGGGAACCTCGTCGGCGGTGACGATCCACGGACCGATGGGGCAGAACGTGTCGATCGCCTTGCTGAAGGAGAACACGCCCGACTCCATCTCCTTGCGCTGGATGTCGCGCGCCGAGATGTCGTTGAACACCGTGAAGCCGGCGATGTAGTCGTTCGCCTCGTCGGGTCCGAAGAACTTGCCCGACTTGCCGATGACGATCGCGAGCTCCAGCTCGTAGTCGAGTTCCTTCGTCAGGCCCTCGGGGTAGACGATGTCATCGTCGGGGCCGATGATCGCATCGACGTTCTGGAAGAACACGATGCCCTTGTGCACCGGGTGCGACCAGTCGACGGCGGTGAGCTCGTTGTGATGATCGGCGAAGTTGCCCGCGGTGTGGAAGAACTTCTTGGGGCGGATGGGCGCCTCGAGCTTCACGTCGGCGTACGCCAGGCGCTCGCCGGTCTCGCTGACCTGGCCGCCCCGCTCGAAGTACTCGCGGGTCGAGGGCACGTCGAGTTCGATGACGGTGCCTTCTTCGAGTTCCAGACGGCCGACGCGGCCGCCGTCGAAGGTGATGAGCTTCATGGTCTGTCTATCTCCTAGATCGAATCGGATGCCGACGCTTAGGCGCCGACCATGTTGAAGCCGCCGTCGGCGAGCATGTAGCCGCCGGTCAGGTGAGCCGCTTCGTCGGTCGCGAGCCACAGGCACGCGCCGGTGACGAACTCGGGCGGCGGGATGACGCCCATAGGCGTCTGAGAGATGAGCACCTCGCGGCGCCCGCCCTTCCAGTCCTCGCGGTTCAGCAGCCGCTCGGTCTCCATGAATCCGGGCGCGAACGTGTTGACGCGCACGGCCGGAGCGAACGCCTTGGCGTACGACTTCGTGATGCCGAGGATGGCGTACTTCGCCGCAGCGTACTGGGGCGCGCGGGCGGAGCCGCGCACGATCACGGTGGAGCCGACCTGGACGATGTTGCCGTGCCCCTGCCTCAGCATCCGCTCGCCGAATTCGTGCGTCATCAGCAGCGTGCCCTTGACGTCGATGTCGATGACCGCGTCGAGCGCCTCCTGGGTCAGCTCGTCCCAGTTCATCTGCTCGCTCGAGACGTCGCCGACGTTGTTGATGAGCACGTCGAGCGTGCCGAACGCGGCCCAGACCTCGTCGGCCATGCGCTTGATCTCGGCCCACGAGCCGATGTCGGCCTGAACGAGGATGCCGTCGCTGCCGGCTTCGCGGATGCGCTCGAGCGTCGCTTCGGCGCCCGCCCTCGACGAGCGGTAGTGAACGGCGACTCTGGCGCCCTCCTGGGCGGCGCGGACGGCGATCTCGGCGCCGAAGCCGGTGCCGGCGCCGGTCACGAGTACGGTCTTTCCGGCGAACCGGGGGAAGATCTGCGGGGTTGAATCCGTCATGTTCAGCTCCAATCGTGGTGCAGGTCTCAGACGAGCGTGCGTCCGCCGTCGATGTACATCACGTGGCCGGTGATGAATCCGGCGTGACGTGACGACAGGAACAGCGCGGGGCCGGTCAGTTCGTCGGGGGTGCCGAGGCGCCCGGCGGGAACCATGCTCTCGAGATCGGCGCGCTTGCCGGGCTTGGCCAGCTCGCCCGCAGTGAGCGGAGTCTCGATGTAGCCGGGCGCGAGCGCGTTCACGGTCACGCCGGAAGACGCCCACTCGCGCGCCATGACGCGAAGCAGCTGGTTGATGCCGCCCTTGGACGCCGCGTACGGGCCGTGCGAGTGGTGGGCGAGCAGGCCCGAGACGCTCGACAGAGCGCAGCACGCGGCCGTAGCCCTGCTCGACCATGTGGCGGCCGGCGGCCTGCGCGAGCCCGAAGACCGATGACAGGTTGACGCGCAGGATGTGATCCCACTCGTCCTCGGTGAACTCGAGGATGGGGCGGCGGTCATTGATGCCGACCGCGTGCAGCATGACGTCGAGTCCGCCGAGACGCCTGACGACCTGGGCGACGACGCGCTCTCCCGAGCCGTGCTCGGTGAGGTCGGCCTGGATCAGTTCGAAGGGTGCGCCGGCCGCCGAAAGCTCGGTGCTGAGCGCATCGAGCGCGCCCTGGTCGCGATCCACGACGGCTACGGATGCCCCGGCCCGCGCATATGCCACGGCACAGGCGCCGCCGATTCCGCCCGCGCCGGCGATGAGCAC
>CAVYXT010000006.1:0-103676 GCA_963772625.1 uncultured Actinomycetota bacterium
CGGACCTCCAAGTTCGGCATCGCGCTGGACGATCCGGGCAGCCGCGCGCGCATCCTGGACGCCTATCGGCAGCGCCCGTGGCTGACCTGCGTCCATACCCATGTCGGCTCGCAGGGCTGCCCGCTCGAGCTGATCGCGGGCGGAGTCGGCAAGGCCGTGGCCCTGGCGAAGGAGATCAACGCCGCCATGGGCCGCAAGCAGGTGACCACGGTCGACATCGGCGGCGGCCTGCCGGTGAATTTCGAGGGCGACGAGGTCATGCCGACGTTCGCCGAATACGCGGCCACCCTGCGCGAGGCGATCCCGGCACTGTTCACCAGCGAGTTCAAGGTGATCACGGAGTTCGGCCGCTCGATCATGGCGAAGAACGGCTTCATCGTTGCCCGGGTCGAGTACACCAAGACCACCGGCGGCCGGCACATCGCCATGACCCATGCCGGCGCCCAGGTGGCGACCCGAACCGTGTTCATGCCCGAGCTGTGGACAATCCGCGTCAGCGCGCTCGACCCGGCGGGCCGCCCCAAAACGGGTGAGAAGGTCGCCCAGGACGTAGCGGGCCCCTGCTGCTTCGCCGGCGACATCATCGCGAGCCGCCGCCCACTGCCGCTGCTGGCG
Organism: uncultured Actinomycetota bacterium; assembly: GCA_963772625.1. Lineage (GTDB taxonomy): Bacteria > Actinomycetota > Actinomycetes > Actinomycetales > Microbacteriaceae > Microbacterium. The sequence goes on from CAVYXT010000006.1 coordinate 616, forward strand.
CCCGACGACTGGGTGCTGCTGCACGACACCGGCGCCTACTATTTCTCAACGCCGTTCGTTTACAACAGCCTGCCGCGCGTGGCGGTGCATGGCTTTCGGGTGGAAGGCGACGCGGTCAGCTTCGAGCTGTTGCGCCGCGAGTTCATGACGCCAGTGCATAGCGACCGCGCTCCCAGCTCGATAGCTTTAACAATGCGTGGTGGCAGCGTGTCCCGCGTGGCCTGGACAGCGGCCGCGAACGCGGGCAATGCAAGGCTGGTTGCTGATGGAGGATGAGCAATGACGGATCGGGCACGATCTCGGTGGTGATGGCGACGTTGGTAGGCATGGCGACGGTGCTGGCCGCCTGTGGCGACACTTGGCGCGGTGTCAAGGAGGACACCGGCGAGAACATGGAAAAGACTGGCGAGACGCTCGAGAAGGCTGGCGACGCGGTCAAGCCCTGAGGGGAAGGCGCGGCCGCGGTTGATGGAATGACGACCGGCGCCACGCCGGCGGAAGGGAAAGCATGAACGTCATCTTCTGGCTGATCATTGGCGCGGTCGCCGGCTGGATCGCCGGCAACCTGATGCGTGGCGGCGGGTTCGGCCTGGTGGGCGACGTTGTCGTCGGCATCGTCGGCGCGCTCGTCGGCGGCTGGGTGTTCGGTCTCATGGGCATTGCCGCCGGCGGTACGCTGGGCTCGCTGGTGACGGCCGTGGTCGGTGCCTGTGTGCTGCTGTTCATCGTGAGCCTCGTCAAGCGAGCCTGAAATCGGCCGCTACAGCAAACCTTGCCGCAGCCGGTCGAGCAGCAGCAGACGCGCCGCGTCGTCCGGGCGTGCTGGCTCAGCCGACGTTGGAGGTCGAGCACGAAATGGCTGTGCGCGTTGTGCCAGTCGCTCGGCAGGGCCGCGGCTTCCGGCGGCAGGCGTGACCGGCTGGGCAAGGATTGTGGCGAAGCGTGGACCGAGAGCAGGAAGGCTGCGTCCAACGCGGGCAGTCACACCAAGGCTGGATCCAGCCCGGCTGCCGCGAGGTGCGTCCCGAAAAGCGATCATCGCTGCCGGCTCGCCATGCGTCAGGAACAAGGCCTGCCGGACCGGCAGGCAGCGCTCCACCCAACGCACCAGCTCGTGTTGGTCGGCGTGGGCCGAGAACAAGTCGATGGTGCGGATCCGCGCCCGTACCGCGATCTCCTCGCCCTCGATCCGCACCATGGGGTTCGCCGCTCTGGATCAGGCTGGCCCAACGTCCCCCGGTGCCTGGTAGCCGACGAACAGCACGGTCGATTGCGGGCGCCAGAGATGGTGCTTGAGGTGGTGGCGGATGCGCCCGGCCTCGCACATGCCGCTGGCGGAGAGGATGATCGCGCCGGAGGGTGATCCGGTTGATCGCCTTGCTGTCCTCGGCACTCTCGCAGAAGCTCAGGGCCCGGGGGATGCGGCGAACACCTCGTCCAGAGTCCGCGGCCTCGGCGAGCGTGGTCGCGATGCCGCCGGAACGCCTCGTGTCGCCCGAACGGCAAGCGGTGAAGTCGAGGAACACCTTGGTTGCCGGGAATTGCGCCGTTCGCGCATCAGGCTGGGGAGGATCGGTGTAGAGCAGCTCTTGGCTTGCGCTCGACCGCGAAGGCCGGGATTTGATCAGGGTTGCCACTCGGCGGCGAGCACCTCGCGGATCTCGTGCCCCAGCCGGTCCCGCCGCTGATCGACCGTCAGATCTTTTCGCGGTCGCGATCGCCATAGGTCGCTTTCGACCAGCATGATGTCTGCACCCCGCTGGTGCGCGTGGCACCTTGATGGAACGGTGGTCTCGTCCGGACCGATGTCCCCCGAGAGCAGCAGGCCGTGAACGGCTGCCCCCAGTTCCGATCGGTGATCTCCAGCTCGATCGAAGCCGAGCCCAGTATGTGGGCCGCGTTCCAGTAGCGTGCCCGCACGCCCGGGCCAGGCTCGAAGCCAGGCGTCATAGTCGCAGGGGGCTCGTCCTGCTTCGAGGCAGCGCTCGGCGTCGCGCCGGGTGTAGATCGGCTCGACCAGCGGCCGGCCGCGCTGCCGGTTGCGCCGGTTGAGCCGCTCGACTTCGAACTCCTGGATGTGGCCACTGTCCGGTAGCATGAAGCGCGAGCAGGTCGATGGTCGGCTCAGTCGCGTGGATCAGGCCCTGGAACCCGGCCCGCCGCAGCTTTGGGGAGCAGTCCCGCGTGATCGGTGTGGGCATGGGTGAGCAGCACGTAGTCGATCCCCTGTGCGGCGAACGGGAATGGCCGGTAGTTCAGCTCGCGGATCGTCTTGGTGCCCTGGAACGAGGCCGCAGTCGACCAGGAACCGTCCACGGTCATGCTCGACCAAGTAGCAGCTACCGGTCACGGTCGACGCGGCGCCGTGAAAGGTCAGGCGGGTCGGCATAGCTCATCTCGCTTGCGGTCCCTGCCCGCACCCGGGAGCATGACGAGGAGCGGGCCAGTCCCCAGGTCAACCACCGGCACCGCCGGCTGGCGGCTGCGGCGGCATACGCCCGATGAATAGTGCCGGGCGGCCTGCGCGGGCCAGGCGCCGCTCGAGCCGTTGCCTGCTCCGCCGCTGGCCGCTTCTTCCGTCCCGGAGCCAGTCGCCGAGCGTCGCCAGCACGATCAGGGTGAGGCCGATCTCCTGGACTTGACGTAGGCGGCCTGAGCCGTCGACGCGGGCGGCGTCGAGGAGATCGTGCACCAGCCGCGACAGGTCGAAGACCAGCGGCACCCAGTGGTGCGGGTGCGATGGGTACAGCTTATGCCGAAGGATCTCGCCCGCGATGCGGCGATGCGGTGCGAGATGGTCGAGCCAGCCGACCAAACACCAGCGCGACCCGCTCGTCCGCCGGCCGCCTCTTCGAACCCTCTGGTGCCGAAACCGCCAACATCGCCTCACGCGCCTCCCCGAAACCAAACGTTCGCCACCTCATCGATATCGCGGAAGTGCTGACCGATCTCCGCCAGCGCCAGCCTGGTGTGGTCGGCGATGCCGTGCAGGCGGACCTGCTCCAGCCCCTCTCGGCTGCGATCGCGAGCGCTGCCTCCACGACCCGCCGCTCGATCGCGGATGCCTCGGCTCCGATCTTCGTAGTCATCGCTCTCTCCAATGGCGGCGCATACTAGCTGAAATCGACCGTTATCGAAGCCCGTTACTTCACCGGGCACGCGCCGACTGGCCACTGCAAGCGCTGCGAGCGTCGAGCAAGGGCGCTTGGCAGCCATTGTTCGCAGGGAACTGACTATGTTACAGTTCCGCCTTTACTCGATAGCTCAGGGGGAGACCGTCATTGCAACCCAAGCGATCGTTCTGCTCGGTGTCGCCAGCTTCCCCCAGCTGTTACGCCGACGGCTTCGGCACAGATGGGCGCTGGGCACACACCGCCCCAGACGGACACCGAGATGATTGCCAACGCCGTGTCGGCGGCGCCGGCGGCGGTGGCGGAGGGTGCCGCGGTGATTGCCTTCGATGCGAAAGGGAACATCCGCACCCTGCGCGAAGGCACCAACGGCTTCACCTGCATCCCGGACGATCCGACCAACCCGGCCAACGATCCGAACTGCGTTGATGCAAATGGGCTGGAGTGGGTCAAGGCGTATGAACCGAGATTCCCCAGATAGCTCCTGTCCCAGGCATCGACGATGCTCCTACGACAGAGGTCGGTCAACATGACCGGCGCGTGAGGCCACGATCCTGACCGTCGGGAGCGACCGGAGAGCGTCCACGCGCCCCGGCAGCTGGTTGCGGCGGGTTCTGCCGGGCTCCGGCGCATGGCTTTCCCTTCGACCGCAGTCATCATCTGGTTGCCTCCCGTCATGTCGCCGGCATGGGCGATCCTCGCAGCCGGCCGATCCGACGCAGGATCTCGGCAAAGAGCGCTCGCGGCACGGCGAGGCCCAGAGCCGCGCACCGATCTCCGGGTCGCGGGTGATCGGAAACGCCGTGCGCTGACGCGGCTCGCCGCGGACCGCGAACTTCGGCCCCCAGAACTGGCCGCCCTCGACGGCCGGGTCCACGAGGGCACGCACCAGCGGCCAGGCGCCGTGCTCCTTGGACTGCGTGATCGCGAACTGCAGGTTGTCGGTGAACCGGCCGAGACGCGAGGGCTCGTTCACGCCGCGGATGCCGGGGGTGCGACCACTGGTGGAGTACCCCGGGTGCACGATCACGCTCGCCACCGGCACCCCGGCAGCGCGCAGCCGGCGGTCGGCTTCGATTCCGAGCGCCGCCGTCGCGACCTTGGACTGCACGTACGCGCGCCACGCGGTGTAACCCTCCGCCAGCTGCGGGTCGACCGGGTCGTACTTCCACATCGCCGTCGACATGCTGCCGACCCAGACCATCCGGCCCGATGCCGCGGCCAGCGCCGACAGGAGCTCCCCGGCGAGGGCGAAGTGTCCGAGCACGTTGGTGGCGAGGACGACCTCGTGACCGTCGGCGGTGGTCTCGCGATGCTTCGGAGGATGCACGATGCCGGCGTTCAGGAGCAGTCCGTCCAGCGCCCCGCGGGCGCCGATCGTCGCCGCGGCCGCTCGCACCGACCCGAGGTTGCTCGTGTCGAGCAGGAGCGTTTCGACTCGGTCGCCGGCATCCGGAACCCGCCGCTGCACCGCGGCACGAGCGGTCATCAGCCGGTTCGGGCTGCGTCCGGTCATGAACACACGGGCACCCGCGCGCACGAGCTGCTCGCTCGAGAAGAAGCCGAGCCCCGCGTTCGATCCGGTCACCAGGTAGCAGCGACCGGTCAGGTCGGGGAGGTGTTCCGGGTCCCACGCCTGCGTTCGCGCCACGCGTTCGACCCTACGGGGTTTGCGATGCATGTCGGCGCGGCCCGCTCCGGGCCGGGCCGAGGCGGCTGCCCGCGATCCGGCGGCGCGCTGCCGGATAGGCTGGACGCATGCGGACGCGAGCCGACATCGAATGCTGGCTGACCGACATGGACGGCGTTCTGGTCCACGAGAACACTCCGGTGCCCGGCGCGTCAGAGCTCCTGCAGCAGTGGCGGGACGCCGGCACACCGTTCCTTGTGCTGACGAACAACTCGATCTTCACGCCGCGGGACCTGAGCGCGCGGCTCCGCGCCTCCGGCCTCTTCGTGCCCGAGGGATCCATCTGGACGTCTGCGCTGGCGACCGCGGACTTCCTGCACAGCCAGGCTCCGGGTGCGAGCGCGTTCGTGATCGGCGAGGCCGGGCTCACCACGGCTCTGCACGAGGCCGGCTTCATCATGACCGAGACCGATCCCGATTACGTCGTCGTCGGCGAGACCCGCAACTACTCGTTCGAGGCCATCACGAAGGCGATCCGCTTCATCGCCGCCGGTGCCCGGTTCATCGCGACGAATCCGGACGCGACCGGCCCGTCGGTGGACGGTGTGCTGCCCGCGACGGGCGCGATCACGGCGCTCATCACCAAGGCCATCGGCAAACAGCCGTACATCGTCGGCAAGCCGAATCCGATGATGTTCAGATCGGCGCTGAACCGCATCGGCGCGCACTCCGAGAACACGGGCATGATCGGCGACCGCATGGACACCGACATCGTCGCGGGCATCGAGGCCGGCCTGCACACCGTGCTCGTGCTGACCGGCATCAGCGATGCCGCCGAGATCGAGCGGTACCCGTTCCGGCCGGACGAGGTGCTGCACTCGGTCGCCGACCTCCTCTGGGACGAGCCGTTCGAGACCGACCTGCCCGGATCCGACGTGCTGTGAGGGGGCGCTGATGGGAGCTCTCGACGACGGCGAGCGCGTTGTGGCACCGGATGCCGCGGCCTGGCGCTCGTGGCTCGAGGCGAACCACGCGACCTCCAAGGGAGCGTGGCTCGTGCGCGCGCGGCCCGGGTCGGACGTGGAGGCCGTCGGGTACGAGGATGCGATCCTTCAGGCACTGTGCTTCGGATGGATCGACGGACCGGTGCGCTCGTTCGACGAGCGGATCGGCGGGCTTTGGTTCGCGCCGCGTCGCCCGTCGAGCGCGTGGGCTGCGACGAACAAGGCTCGCGTGATCCTGCTCGAGCAACTCGGGCTCATGGCGGAGCCGGGCCGCCGGGCGATCGAGCTGGCGAAGGCGAACGGCGCCTGGACCGTGCTCGACAACGCCGAGGCGCTGCGCGAACCGGACGACCTCGCCGCCGCCCTCGACGGCTCGCCCGAGGCGCGAGCCGGATGGGATGCGTTCCCTCCTTCCGCCCGCAAGATGGGCATCGCCGTGGTCGATTCCGCGCGCCGCCCCGACACGCGCGCGGCGCGCATCGCGAAGGTCGTCGCCGACTCGGCCGAAGGGAAGCGCCCATGAGCGGCGCCGACGCCAGGAGGCGGGTGTGACCGATTTAGAGCAGAACCTGCTGTTCGCCGTAAGTGCCATCGTCCTGGTCGGCACGCTGATCGTGTTCGTGTGGCAGTACTTCCGCAGCAACCGCAAGGACTGAGCGGGCGCGCTCGAGCGGCTCGACGGCCGTCCGCCGAGCGATGAGCGCAGTTCGCGGCATCCGTCGCAGTCTCTGCTGCGGGCGACGACGGAAAGTGCGTCGGATGCCGCCCGACCGGGCATCCGGCGTTGAGCGAGCGCAGCGAGACGAAAGGCTCGCCAGCGACTACTGCGGCTGAAGCCCCAGGTCGTCCAGATCGATCGCGGCGAGCCACTCCAGGCCCTCGGCCTCGACGGCGGCCTGCGCTCCCGTGCGGCGGTCGACGATCACCGCGACGGCGACGGGCTCGGCGCCCTCGCGCCGCAGGGCCTCGACCGCCTTCAGCGCGGACTGCCCGGTGGTCGACGTGTCTTCGACGACGACGACGCGCTTGTCCGCGACGTCCGCACCCTCCACCTGGCGGCCGCGGCCGTGATCCTTCGGCTCCTTCCGCACGACGAACGCATCCAACGGCGCGTCGGTGCGCGCCGACTCGTGCATCATCGCATTCGCGATCGGGTCGGCGCCGAGCGTCAGGCCGCCGACCGCGACGATGCCGTCGACGCCGCGGATCAGATCGCGCATGATGCGCCCGATCGCGGGCGCGGCGCGGTGGTCCAGCGTCAGCTTGCGCATATCGACGTAGTACGTCGCCTTCTTGCCGCTGGACAGCGTGAAGTCGCCGTGGAAGACCGCCTCGTCCTTGATGAGCGCGATCAGCGCCTGACGGTCGGCTTCAAGTTCGGGCGTGCTGGCGGCGGTCATCCCTCGAGTTTACGGAAGCGAGCCGAGCACGCCGGATAGCCTCGAGAGGTGGAACATCTGCCGGGCGGGTCGGGAGGCGTGTGGCGCGACGACGACCCCGAGCTCGGACCGGAGGTGCACCGCCCGACCGGGCCGTGGACGCCGGCCGTGCACGATCTGCTCGTCCACCTGGAGAATGCCGGCCTCGACGGAGTACCCCGCCCCCTCGGCTTCGACGAGGACGGACGAGAGGTGCTCACCTATCTTCCCGGCAGCATCGTGGACGTCGATACCGAGGCCGCCCCGGATGCCGCGCTCGCCGCAGCGGCGCGGTGGCTGCGCCGCTTCCACGACGCCGTGCGCGCGTACGACCCGGGCCGGCGCATCTGGCGCCAGACCGCCGCGCCGCTCGAGCCCGGTCAGCTGATCTGCCACAACGACACCGGGGCGTACAACTGGGTCCTCGACGGCGACCGGTTCGTCGGCATGATCGACTGGGACCAGGCGGGGCCCGGACTGCCGCTCGACGACCTCGCCTTCCTCTGCTGGAGCGGCGTACCGCTGTTCCGGCGGGTTCCGACAGCGGATGCCGCGCGGCGGGTCGCCCTCGCCGCCGAAGCATACGGCGGGGTCGATCCCGCAGACCTGCTGGACGCCGTCGCGGACCGCATGCGACGTGCTTCGGACCGCATCGCGGCGGGGATCCGGCGCGGCGATCCGGGGATGCTGTCGCTCCAAGCATTCGGGGAGCCCGAACGCACGCGAGCCCGCGTCGCCGCCTTCAGCGCCCGGATGCCGGCGCTGCACCGGGCGCTCTGAAGGTGCGACGTATGCCGCTGCAGCGTCCGATGCTCGCCGTAGGCTTGTCGCCATGCGGCTTGCCACGTGGAACGTCAACTCCGTCCGTGCTCGAACCGACCGTGTCGTCGACTTCGCCGTGCGGGAGTCGGTCGACGTTCTGGCCATGCAGGAGATCAAGTGCAAGCCCGAGCAGTTCCCGTACGAGCAGTTCGAGGACGCGGGCTTCCACGTCGAGGCGCACGGATTCTCGCAGTGGAACGGTGTCGCCATAGCGAGCCGCGAGCCCCTCACCGATGTGGAATATGCCTTTCCGGGAATGCCGGCTTTCGGAACTGACGAGACCGGTGCCGACGCCCCGCATGAGGCCCGGGCGATCGGTGCGACGGTCGGCGGCATCCGTGTCTGGAGTCTTTACGTGCCCAACGGCCGGTCGTTGGGCGATCCGCACTACTACTACAAGCTCGACTGGCTCAGCGCGCTGCGGGAGTACACCATCGATGCGCTGGGTCGCGATCCCGATCTCGCGCTCGCCCTCGTGGGCGACTTCAACATCGCGCCGACGGATGCCGACAACGGCGATCCTGCCGTGGTGCCGGGTTTCTCGACGCACGTCTCACCTCCCGAGCGCGAGGCGTTCGCGGCGCTCCAGGAGGCTGGCTTGACGGACGTGGTGCGCCCGCTGGTGCCGACCGGATTCACCTACTGGGACTACAAGCGGCTGCGCTTCCCCCGCAACGAGGGCATGCGCATCGACTTCATCCTCGGCTCGCATGCGTTCGCGAGTGCCGTCGCGGGCGCGACCATCCATCGAAACGAGCGCAAGGGCAAGCTGCCGAGCGACCACGTGCCCGTCGTGGTCGACCTGGATCTCGAATCCCCCGACGAGGACGACGATCGCCCCATGATCTTCGGGTAGGGCGCTCCGCGCTGCCACTATCCGCACGGACACGCACTCCGCTACTGTGTGGCGAACCGGCGCGACCGTGTGCGGACCCGAAGTGATCAGAGAGGCTCCGCCATGGCCGGTGCTCGCCCCGGAGGGGTCACCCTCGTCGCCGTTCTCGCCTGGATCTCCGGTGCCGTCAACATCATCGCCGGCGTCCTGCTGATCTTCGCGGCGATCATGGCGCCAGATGCCCTGTGGTTCGGGCTGGTTCAGCTGATCCTCGGCATCATCACCATCGTCGTGAGCATCGGCCTGCTCCGCGGGAGCAGCGGCGCGCGCCTCGTGGTCACGATCGTCTTCGTGCTGAACCTGATCTCGGCGCTGGTCGTGATCTTCTTCCAGCAGGCGCAGGTCTGGTCGGGCATCGTGTCGGGCGTGGTCGTGCTGATCGGCCTCGTCCTGCTCTGGACTCCCCGGGCGAACGAGTTCTTCCGGCGCTGATCGACGGGCGGCCGGGTCAGTCCGAAGCGCGGTCGTCGCTGGACATGTCTCCCGTGGCCGGCTCGCCCTCAGCCGGACCGTACCGCAGCAGCACCGCACCCTGCGGTGAGCTGACCGCGGGCGCCAGCAGCCGCAGGTTGCGGGGTGCCGACCCGTCGGGGAAGACCTTCTTGCCCTCGCCGAGCACGATCGGATAGACCCACAGCGTCAGCTCGTCGAACAGCTGCTCGGCCAAGAGCGTGTGGGCGAGATCGACGCTGCCGATCACATGGACGTGACGATGACGCTCGCGCAGCTGCCGCACCTGCGACGCGAGATCCCCCGAGAGGAGCGTCGAGCCCGCCCACTCCAGATCGAGTGCCTGCCGCGACACCACGTACTTGGGAACGGCGTTGAACAGACGAGCGACGCCACCGTCGGGGCCGGACTCCTGATGGGGCCAGAATCCGGCGAAGATTTCGTACGTTCGCCGCCCGAGGAGGAGGGCGTCCAGGCCCTCCATTCCCTGGTAGATCTGCTGGCCGACGAGATCGTCGAACAGCGGCGCCTGCCACCCGCCGAAGCGGAAGCCGCCCTCGCGGTCTTCGTCCGGACCGCCCGGAGCCTGCGCGACTCCGTCGAGCGTCGTGAACAGGTCGATGTGGATGAGGCCGGGGCCTGCTGGATCTGACATTTCGTCCTCCTGAATGGATGCCGGAGCCCGCCGTCATGCGGCGACGGCTGTCCCGGCGATGTCGATGTGGAATACCGCGGCGAAGCGCTCAAGCAGCGCGGGCTCGCCCGCGAGAACGGCGAGCACGTCCTGGTCGATCGCCTCGGCCGGGGTGAGCTCCCCCGAGATCACGCGACGGATGCCGGGGCCTGCCGCGAACACGAGCTCGGGCTCCCCCGCCGGAACCTTGCTCCCAATGGGGCTACGCCCCAAACCCCCGGCTTGCTGGCGCGCGCCGACGGGAGGCGCGGACGGCGCGAGCTGCGCGATGCGCAGCTCGTCGCCGTGGACCTGGACACGAAGGGAGACGTCGCCCACATGCAGCTCGTAGTCTGCGGGCGGCAGAGAGGCCGCGGCATCCGGTCGGAATGCCGTGCGCAACGCCATCGTCAACGAGTCAGCCGTCACGACGTCTTCGGGACCGGGCTCGCCCATCTGGGCGAAGCCCCACCGCCCGAGCGCGAGCACGATCGGCTCGAGGCCGCGGCCGTAGTCGGTGAGCTCGTACACCAGCCCGCAGTTGGTCAGCGGCACACGGCGCACGACACCGCCCTCCTGCAGCTCCTTGAGCCGCGCGGAGAGGATGTTGGTCGGGATCTTGGGCAGTCCCTGCTTGAGGTCGGTGTAGCGGCGAGGGCCGACGAGCAGGTCGCGGACGATGAGCATCGCCCATCGCTCGCCGACCAGCTCGACGGCGGTCGTGACCCCGCAGTACTGGCCGTAGCTGCGTGAGGCCACGGGGCTCTACGCCGTGCCCTGCTCCGCCATGTAGACCTCCGGGCCCTTCTCGGCCGCGGCAGGGTCCATGTAGATGAACTCGAGGATGTTGCCGTCGGGGTCCTCCACCGTGCGGTTGTACATGAAACCGTAGTCCTGCGCGGCGCGCGGCTCGACGCCGCCGCCGGCCAGTCCCGCTTCGACGGCCTTGTCGACCTCTTCGCGGGAGTCGCGGCTCAGGCCGATGAGGGCCTGGGCGGTCGTCCTGGTGTCGGCGATGGTCTTCTCGGTGAAGGTGCCGAGGTACTCCTTGGTGAGCACCATGAAGAAGACGTTGTCGTCCCACACGATGCAGGCGGCGTTCTCGTCGGTGAACAGCGGGTTGATGCCGGCGCCGAGCGAGGTGTAGAAGCTCTTGGCGCGCTCGAGGTCGTTCGTGGGGATGTTCACGAAGATGTGGGTCATGATCCTGCTCCTCTGAGGTTCGAACTCGGTCCGGCCCGGTTGGTGAGCCTGTCGAACGCCATGCTTGCAAAAAACAAGCATGCTTGTCAATAACAAGTTCGCGGCAGGCGCGCCAGAAACCCGGCCTGCTCGCCTGTCACAATCTGCGACTCGCGTCGCGTTTTGTGACAGGCGAGCGGGACACCAACCGAGATCGGGCGCTAGACGTACCGGTCGATCAGGGTGCGGAACGAGTCGAGGAACTCCTGCAGGAACTCCTCGGTGTCCGAGTCGCTCACGTTGCCGTGCCCGTCGATGAGCCCCTCCTTGTACCGGATGTACGCTTCCGGCTGCCCCAGCACGGCGGCGCCCTGCGAGGTCAGGATCGATGTGAGGTGCGACTGGGCGACAGCGGTCGAGACCACTCCCTTCGTCATTCCGATGACGGCGGTGGGCTTGTCCGGGAACGAGCTCTTCCCCTTCGGGCGCGAGAGCCAGTCGATCGCATTCTTGAGTACGCCGGTGACCGACCTGTTGTACTCGGGCGAGATGAGAAGCAGGCCGTCGGCGTCATCGACCGCCGTCTTGAGCTCGCGGCCGATCTCGGGGTAAGTGGACTCGGACGCCATGTGCGACCCGAAGAACGGCAGATGGTCGATGCGCACTTCGGAGAGCTCCAGCCCGGCGTGAGGAGCGAGCGCGGTCAGCGCATCGCCGAGGCGGCGGTTCAGGGACGGCTGCGACGCACTGCCGACGATCAGAGCGACGCTGCGGCGGTCGGAGTACTCGGGCATGGGGGTCCTCTCGTGGGGCGGCATCGATCTCATCGTCGAACGGATGCCGCTCCCGGTCAGCCCCTTGCGCGGCGGTCGGACGACCGATAGACGCGGCGGCGCGGCGGCCTCAACCTCCGCCGCGCGGGGGATGCCCGACCCACCGCTGCGCCGTAGCGTGGATTCATGTCCGAGACGACACCTGCCCTCCCGCATCGGCGCCCGCGCCCGACGTCGCGCGAACTGCGCTCCGACGCCGTCCTTGCGGGTGCGCTGCTGCTCGGCGCGATCCTGAGCGCCGCACTCGGCTCGGTCGCGGGGGTGTATGGCGAGGACACCGCGGATCTGACCTGGGCGCTCCTGTACGCCGTCGCGCTCACCGCCCCGCTCGCCGTGCGCAGGCGCTTTCCCGAGGTCGTCGCGGTGCTGGTGGCTCTCGCCTACTTCGTCGCCGTCTCATTCCACATCCCGGAGATCTACGTCGGCAACATCGCCCTCTTCATCGCGATGTACACCGTCGGCGCCTGGGTCGACGACCGGCGCCGGGCCACGATCGTGCGCGTTCTCATCATCATCGGCATGTTCGTATGGCTGCTCATCACCACGTTCCAGTCCGCGACCGCTCCGACGGACGAGGGGTTCTCGAGAGTCGGAGTGTTCTCGCCGTTCCTGGCGTTCATGCTGATCCAGCTGCTCGTGAACGCAGCCTTCTTCGGCGGTGCGTACTACATGGGCGATCGCGCATACGCCTCCGCGATGCAACGAGCGGCGCTGCAGGAGCGGACCGCGGAACTCGAGCGTGAGCGCGAGCGCACCGCCGCGCAGGCGGTCGCCCTCGATCGGGTGCGCATCGCGCGCGAGCTGCACGACGTGGTCGCCCATCACGTCTCGGCGATGGGGGTGCAGGCGGGCGCGGCCCGCGCCGTGCTCGAGCGCGACCCGGCCGCCGCTCGCACGGCGCTGCTGGGCATCGAGTCGTCCGCGCGCTCGGCGCTGACCGAGCTGCGCCAGCTGCTCGAGACGCTCCGCACGCCATCCGTCGCCGCCCCCAGCGAGTCGACGGTCAGCCTCTCGGCTCTGCCCGAGCTCGTCGAGCACGCTCGTGAGAACGGCCTGCCCACGACTCTCACTGTCGTCGGCGAGCCGATCGAGGTGCCCGCTCTCGTGCAGGTGAACACCTACCGCATCGCGCAGGAGGCCCTCACGAACGCGCGCCGCCACGGCGGACCGGATGCCGCTGCCGACGTGCGGCTGCGCTACGGCGCGAACGACCTCGAGCTCGAAGTCACCAACACCGGGCGCGGCGCGTGGCTGGACCGGCCCGGCCTCGGGATGCTGGGGATGCGGGAGCGCGCCGCGGCGTCGGGCGGCACGCTCGAGGTCGGTCCGCGAGCGCGCGGCGGGTTCCTCGTGCGCGTGCGGATTCCGATTCCCGCGGCGGCTGAGGTTCTGGCGTGACGGGACACCGGCGCGCGAACGGGAACGGGCAGAACGAGCGACCGATCCGCGTACTGCTGGTCGACGATCACGCGGTGATGCGCGCCGGATTTCGCATGATCCTCGAGACCGAAGACGACATCGTCATCGCCGGGGAGGCGTCCACCGGCGTGGAGGCGGTGGCCGCGGCATCCGCTCTTGAGGCCCGACGTCATCTGCATGGACGTGCAGATGCCCGACATGGACGGGGTCGAAGCGACGCGCCGCATCGTCGCGGACGGCGACCTGGATGCATCCGTCGTCATCGTGACCACGTTCGACCGCGACGATTACCTCTTCCAGGCGCTCGCCGCGGGTGCGAGCGGGTTCCTGCTCAAGAACGCCGGACCCGAGGAGCTGATCGCCGCGGTGCGGGTTGCTGCCGCCGGCGACGCTCTCCTGGCACCGGAGGTCACTCGGCGGGTGATCGAGCGGTTCGCGGGGATCGGCGCGGAATCGCGGACCACCCCGGCTCGAAGCGACCCGGCCATGCACAGCGCAACACACGAACCCGAGCTCACCGACCGCGAGGCGGAGGTGCTGCACCTCCTCGCCCAGGCGATGAGCAACGCCGAGATCGCGCGGCGCCTGTTCATCGGCGAGGCGACCGTCAAGACCCATGTCTCGAACGTGCTGCAGAAGCTCGGCGCGCGCGATCGGGTCGCCGCGGTCGTCTACGCGCACCGCCACGGCCTGGCCTGAGCGGAGCGCGTTTCGTCTCGCTCGCGCCGAAACGCGCTCCGCGGACTGACTAAGCCGCGACGGTGAGCCGCTCGGGCGCGTAGCGGTCGACGAGCGCGCCGAACGCCTCGAGGTAGCCGACGAGGAATGCCGCGGTCGAGTCGTCGGTGACTTCGCCGTCGTCCGCGAACAGGCCGGGGGTCGTCTGCACGTACCCCTCCGGCTGACCGAGGGTCGGCGCGTTCATGTGGCTGAGGATCGCCTTGAGGTGCTGCTGGGCCGCCGCGGTCGCGATGCCGCCGCCGGAGGTGCCGATGACAGCAGTCGGCTTGCCGTTGAACGATCCCTGACCGTAGGGGCGGACCGACCAGTCGAGAGCGTTCTTGAGCACACCGGGAATCGACCGGCTGTACTCCGGGGTCACGATGATGACGCCGTCGACCTCGGCGAGAGCCGACTTGAATTCGTGGGCGGCCTGAGGGAAGGCGCCGTCGTGGTCGGGCGAGTAGAAGGGGAGGTCCGCGATCGGGATCTCGACGAGGGTGGTCCCCTCGGGCGCGAGGCGTTCGAGCGACTTCGCCAGGCGACGGTTGATGGATGTGCTCGACAGGCTTCCGACGATGTAGCCGATGGTGCGGTTGGTCATGACATTCCTTCAGACAGGGTGGACCCGCGGTGCGGGGGCCACCGTGGACATTCCATTCACGTGAAAGGAACTGGCAGCCCGGTCTATTCCCGGGAATGGATCGTTTCGAAAGAAGTCGACGTCTCCCCCGCATGGCGGATGCCGCACTCCCGACAACCCGCCTGCCGGGGGATGCCGCATGCCGGCGGCATCCGTAGCGTTCTGATCACCGACGAAGGAGACAGGATGCTGCAGCTCAGAGGGATCACGAAGAGTTACGGCGGGAGGCGCGTGCTGGACGACGTGTCGTTCGACGTACGACCCGGCCGCCTCACCGGATTCGTAGGCGGCAACGGCGCAGGCAAGACCACGACGATGCGCATCGTCCTGGGTGTGCTCGCCGACGACGGCGGGTCGGTCACGCTCGACGGCGCCGAGGTCACCGCGGCGGAGCGGCGTCGCTTCGGCTACATGCCGGAGGAGCGCGGCCTGTACCCCAAGATGAAGGTGCTCGAGCAGATCGTCTACCTCGCCAGACTGCACGGCTACTCGAAGTCGGAGGCCACGGCCCGCGGTCGCGCCCTTCTCGAGCAGCTCGGACTCGGCGAGCGCCTCGATGACAACGTCGAGACGCTGTCGCTGGGCAACCAGCAGCGTGCGCAGATCGCGGCGGCCCTCGTGCACGAGCCGCAGGTGCTGATCCTCGACGAGCCGTTCTCGGGCCTGGATCCGCTCGCCGTCGACGTCGTCGCCGGCGTGCTTCAGGAACGCGCGGCGCGTGGAGCGGCGGTGCTGTTCTCGTCCCATCAGCTCGACGTCGTCGAGCGCCTCTGCGACGAGCTCGTCATCATCGCCGGCGGCGAGATCCGCGCTGCGGGCTCGCGCGACGCGCTGCGCGCCGAGCACTCGACCCGCCGCTACGAGCTCATCTCCGCGAGCGACGCCGGCTGGCTCCGCGACGAACCCGGGGTGGAGGTCCTGGACTTCGACGGTGGATACGCCCTGTTCGAGACCGATGGCGATGAGACCGCTCAGCGGGTGCTGCGCCGGGCCGTCGCCCAGGGCGACGTCGCAAGCTTCGCGCCGCAGCATCCGACTCTCGCCCAGATCTTCAAGGAGGTCATCCAGTGACTCTTTCCGACACCACGCCGAGCAGCCGCAGAGGTCTGCACAGCGACGCGCCGAGCGCGCCGACGACGGCGCAGAGCATCTGGCTCGTGGCCGAGCGCGAGATCGGGTCGAAGCTGCGCAGCAAGGCCTTCGTGATCTCCACGGTCATCCTGTTCCTCGGAGCCCTCGCGCTCGTCATCTGGGGCGGCATCTCGGCCGGCAACAACACTGGAACACCGGTCGCGGTGACCAGCGACGCCGCGCAGTACGTGCCTGAGGGATCGAACCTCGACGTCACCGATGTCGCCGACCGCGCCGAGGCCGAGCAGCTCGTCACCGACGGCGAGGTGGACGCTGCGATCGTGGCCGACCCGTCCTCGCCGGTCGGATTCAGCGTCCTGGCCGAATCGGACGCGCCGACCCAGCTGCTGCTCACCCTCGCGCAGGTGCCCCCGGTGGAGCTTCTGGACCCCGACCCGACGAACGAGGCGCTGCGCTATCTGGTGGCGATCGGCTTCGGGGTGGTGTTCCTGTTGGCAGCCTCGCTGTTCGGCGGCACGATCGCGCAGAGCGTGGTCGAGGAGAAGCAGACCCGCGTGGTCGAACTGCTCATCTCCGCGATCCCGACCAGAGCCCTGTTGGCGGGCAAGGTCGTCGGCAACACGATCCTCGCGATGGGGCAGATCCTGGTCCTCGCCGCGGTCGCGATCATCGGGCTCACCGTCACCGGCCAGGGCGAGATCCTGCAGGGTCTCGGTGCGCCGATCGCGTGGTTCGCGGTGTTCTTCTTCTTCGGCTTCATCCTGCTGGCGTCGCTGTTCGCGGCCGCGGCGGCGATGGTGTCGCGCCAGGAGGACATCGGCTCGACCACGACACCGCTCACGATGCTGGTGATGGCGCCGTATTTCCTGGTGATCTTCTTCAACGACAACCCGACGGTGCTGGCGATCATGTCGTACGTCCCGTTCTCGGCCCCGGTCGGGATGCCGATGCGCCTCTACCTCGGCGAAGCGCAGTGGTGGGAGCCGATCCTGTCGCTCGCGATCCTCATCGCCACCTGCATCGCGGCGATCCTGATCGGCGCGAAGATCTACGAGAACTCGCTGCTGCGCATGGGGGCACGCGTGAAGCTGCGAGAGGCGCTGCGCGGCTGACCGCGCGGTGCGGACGGATGCCTCGGCTCGCGGGTCGAGGCATCCGTTTCGTCGCCGGACGGTCGCTCGGCAATAGTGTGACGACATGACTGCCAACACCACGCTGATCGTGCTCGGCGCCTCCGGAGACCTGACGGCGCGGCTGCTCATGCCGGCGCTGGGCCAGCTGCTCACCCGGGAGCCGGACCGCGGCATCCGCCTGATCGGCGCCGGGATGGACGACTGGGACGACGCGCGCTGGCGCGAGGTGGTTCGAGCATCGTTCGAGACCGCGGATGCCTCCGGTCCCGCCGTCGACGCGGTCCTCGCCGGGACGAGCTACCGGCAGGCGGACATCACCGATCCCGCCGACCTCACCGCGCTGCTGGCCGAGGCCCGGTCGGCCGATGCGAACAGTCGTGCGGCGTTCTACTTCGCGGTGCCGCCCGCGATCGCGGCGAGAGCGTGCGTCGCGCTCGAGCAGGTCGACCTTCCTGACGGACTGATCCTCGCCCTCGAGAAGCCGTTCGGCACGGACCAGGAGAGCGCCAGAGCCCTCAACGTGCAGCTGGCGAAACTCGTCCCCGAGGAGCAGGTGCACCGGATCGACCACTTCCTCGGTCGCTCCACCGTGCTCAACGTGCTCGGCGTGCGCTTCACCAACCGGGTGTTCGAGCCGGTGTGGTCCTCGGAGCACATCGAATCGGTCGTCATCCGCTACGACGAGGCCCTCGCGCTGGAGGGCCGCGCCGGATACTACGACCGCGCCGGCGCGCTGACCGACATGATCCAGAGCCACCTGCTGCAGGTGCTCGCCGTGATCGCGATGGACCCTCCCTCGACTCTCGGCGCAGTCGACTTCCGCGATGCGAAGGGCATGGTCCTGCGGGCCACGAGCGTGTGGGACGGCGATCCGGTGACCTCGTCGCGGCGTGCCCGCTACGCGGCCGGAAGCGTCGACGGCCGGATGCTGCCCGCCTACGCCGACGAGCCGGCGGTCGACCCTTCGCTGCAGACGGAGACGCTGGCCGAGATGACGGTCGGCATCGCCACGGTGCGCTGGGAGGGTGTGCCGTTCACCCTTCGGTCGGGCAAGGCGCTGGGCGACCGGCGCAGCGAGATCGTCATCACCTTCAAGCCGGTCTCGCACCTTCCGAGCGGCTTCACCGGCTCCGCCGACCGGTCGGTGCTGCGCCTGACCCTCGGGCCCGACCGGATGGCCCTCGAGGTCAACCTCAACGGCCCCGGAGATCCCTTCCACCTCGATCGTGCCTCGCTGGAGGCGGAGTTCGGCGAGGGCGAGCTCCTGGCATACGCCGAGGTGCTGCAGGGCATCCTCGACGGCGATCCCACCCTGTCGGTGCGCGGTGATACGGCCGAGCAGTGCTGGCGCATCGTGCAGCCGGTGATCGACGCGTGGCGCAGCGACCTCGTCCCGCTGGACGAGTACCCGGCCGGCACGCCGGGGCCATCGTCGTGGCCGGCGCTGTGACGTTCGCGCCGTCGCAGGAGCGTCGTGTCCGGGCCGAACGCGACCCGCGGGGCTCAGTCGGTCTTCAGCACTGACAGCACGTTCCCGGCCGGATCGCGGAACCACGCGATGTCGGGACCGAAGCCGCGCGAAATCCCCTTCTCGTCGCCGCCGAACTCGGGATCGTCGTAGATCTTCGTGACGACACCGCGCGAGTTCAGCTCGTCGACCGCCGCTTCGACGTCGTCCACCGGAAAGTTGAGGATGGTGAAGCCGGCGGGCTCGTGGTCGGGCTTGGGATACGCGATGACGTGCGCACCCGAGCCGAGGGCGATATCGAGAATGCCCATGTCGTTCAGCTCGACGGTGAGACCGAGCGTGTCGGCGTAGAAGGCGCGGGCGGCGTCGACGTCGTTCACGGCGAAGCCGCTGAAGGCGGCGGATTTCGAGAGCATCGGCATCTCCTCGGTCGTCGGACGTGAGGCTCCCAGCATCCGCCCGGAAGTCAGGTCGCGTCCAGTGCCTTCTCGACCAGCACCCCATCGGCGTCCGCCCACACGTGCCTCCCGGGCGCGAACCTCACACCGGCGATCACGACCTCGACATCGACTTCACCGACGCCGGCCTTCGCGCTCCTGCGCGGATTCGAGCCGAGCGCCTTCACGCCGATCGGCAGCTGCCGGATCGCGTCCCGATCCCGGATCGCGCCGTGGACGATGATCCCCGCCCAGCCGTTCTCCACCGCGGATGCCGCGATGAGGTCGCCGACGAGCGCGGAGTCGAGCGAGCCGCCCCCGTCGACGACGAGCACGGCTCCGCCGCCCGGCGTCGCGAGCGTCGCCTTCACGAGGGCGTTGTCGCGATGGCAGCGGACGGTGCGGATGGAGCCGTCGAAGCTCGTCCGGCCGCCGAGGTCGTGAAGCTGCAGAGGGAGCGAGTCGAGCGCATCGCCGCGCTCGTCGTACAGGTCGGCGGTGGCGATCGTCATGGCTTCCACGCTACGGCGCGGCATCCGCTCACGAACCCACACGCCCCGCGCGAACCCACACTGTTGCGGGCTGGAGAGCCCATGGATTCGCCGCGAACGTGAGGGTTCGCCGGGTCAGTGCGCGGCCGGAGGGTTGAGGTCGGGGTGCAGCGCGGTGAACAGCGAGTACGGCTGCCCGTCCGGGTCGGGCCCGCGCTCCTTGAATTCGTTGACCACCTCGTACAGGCGGCGGGTGAGCTCCTCGCGATGCCCGTCGTTGATCTTCAGCCCGAGCCACGTGGTGTCCACGTCGTCCGGCGGCAGTCCGGCGATCTGCTGCAGGAACGTCTCGACCATGACCAGCGACCCGCCCGGCATGGAGGTGCGCCACGACAGGCCGGTCGCACGATAGGGCACCTCTCGTGCGCCCTGAGCGCCGGCACGGTCGGGTTCCGCCGCGAGGAACCCGGTCTGCACGAGCGTGCGAACGTGGTGCAGCATCGTGCCGGGGTTGACGCCCAGCAGCTGCGCGAGCTCCTTGTTCGTCCGTGATTCGAACGCGCACAGCCGAAGGACGCGCAGCCGCGTGGCCGAGCTGAGTGCGCGGATGCGGGCGCGCGCGGCGGGATCGTCTTCGCGCAGGACGATCCGCTCTTCGGTCACGTCTCGAGTCTAGAGCAGTGATTGACTATTCTCAATCAGTGTCGCAGACTGATTGACATGTCCCAATCAGATGATTCGGATGCCGCGGACGAAGAGCTGATCACCGAAGCGCGGGCCGAGACATCCCGGCCCGGCGGGCTGGCGGGGCCGGTCGCCGAGTCGACCGACGACGACGGCATCGGGGCTGCATCTTCTCCGCCGAACGAGAGCGGGGTGCGTGCGCGGTCGCTGTGGCGCGATCGCAACTTCCTGACGATCTGGAGCGGCCAGGCCTTCAGCCAGTTCGGGTCCCAGATCCAGGAGCTCGCGATCCCGGTGCTCGCCGTCCTGCTGCTGGACGCGAGTGAGCTGCAGGTCGGCGTGCTCAACGCCGCCGGTGTCGCAGCGTTCCTGGTGGTCGGACTGCCGGCCGGCGCCTGGATCGACCGGATGCGCAAGCGGCACGTGATGATCTGGGCGGATGCCGTCCGAGCCGTCGCGCTGGGGGCCCTGCCGCTCCTGTGGTGGCTCGGTGCGCTGCAGATGTGGCACGTGTACGCCGTGGCTCTGGTCGTCGGCATCGCAACGGTCTTCTTCGACGTGTCGTACCAGAGCATCGTTCCGTCGCTGGTGCGGCCGTCGCAGATCGCAGAGGCGAACGGCAAGCTGCAGGCGACGTACGAGCTGGCGAACATCGCCGGTCCGGGGATCGGCGGGTGGCTGGTCGGTGCGCTCACCGCCCCGCTCGCGATCCTCGCCACGGTCGGCACCTACTTGATCTCGTTCGTCGCGCTGCTGTTCACACGCGACCACGAGCCTCCGCGTGCCCCCGAGGATCGCGCGCCGATCCTCTCCGAGATCTGGGAAGGGCTGCGATTCGTCTTCACGGAGAAGCTGCTGCGCCGGATCGTGGGCACCACCGGGACGTCGAACTTCTTCAACACGCTGTCGATGACGATGCTGCCGCTCTTCCTTCTGCGCGAGCTCGGTCTCAGCCCGGCCGCGATGGGTGTGATCTTCTCCCTCGGCGCCGTCGGCGGACTGCTCGGCGCCATCGCGACGCCCCACATCGTGCGGTGGATCGGCGAGGCGCGATCGATTCCGATCAGCTCGATCGGCTTCAGCGTCGTCGGCCTCTTCCTGCCACTCGCCGCGATGGTTCCCTCGGTCGCGTTCCCGCTGCTGGTCGCGCAGGGCTTCGTCGTGAGCTTCACTGTTCTGCTCTACAACATCACGCAGGTCACGTTCCGTCAGCGGATCACACCGCCACGCCTGCTCGGCCGGATGAACGCGTCCGTGCGGTTCGTGGTCTGGGGTGTGATGCCGATCGCGGCGCTGCTCTCGGGCCTGCTCGGGACATGGCTCGGCGTGGTGGCGACGATGTGGATCGGAGCGATCGGCCAGCTCTTCTCGGCTCTGTTCGTCGTCACGGGTCCGTTCTGGCGAATGCGCGACCTGCCCCATGCCGAGACGGCCGGTCGCGGGTGACCCCGGGAAATGCACGCACGGATCGCGCAAGTTCTTAGCCATGAGCCCCGAGTGCGGCTTATCGTGAAGCATGACCGCACGCATCCTGTCGATCGGCACCGCGACACCGCCGACGACGATCTCGCAGGATCGCATCCGTGACTTCTTCGCCTCTCAACCCGACTGCGACCGGCTCACGCAGCGTCTCATCCGCGCCACGTTCGACGCCGCGCAGATCGAACGCCGCCACACGGTGCTCGCCGAGCTCGGCGAAGCCGCCGGGGACGGGATCTTCGTCGACGAGTCCGGTGTGCTTCGCTCTCCCGGCACCGCGCTGCGCAACGCGGAATACGTGCGGCTCTCGCCCGAACTCTCCCGCGCGGCCGCTCAGACCGCGCTGGACGAGGCCGGGATGACGGCATCCCAGATCACGCACGTGGTCACCGTCTCGTGCACCGGATGCTTCGCACCCGGGCCCGACTTCCGGATCGTCCGCGACCTGGGCCTGGCCGGCACCACCGAGCGCTACCACCTGGGCTTCATCGGATGCGCCGCCGCCTTTCCCGGTCTGCGTGCAGCCGAGCGGTTCTGCGCGGCGCAGCCCGACGCCGTCGTCCTCGTGGTCGCGACCGAGCTGTGCAGCCTGCACATCCGCCCGAGCGCATCACCCGACCAGATCCTCTCGTCGTCGGTCTTCGCCGACGGCTCCGCCGCTGCCATCATCACCGCCGATGCCGGCGACCGGCCCGGACTCGATCTGGAGCGCTTCGGAACCGCCCTCACGAGCGAGGGCGAGGAGGACATGGCCTGGACGATCGGAGACGACGGCTTCGAGATGGTCCTCACCGGGGCGGTGCCGCGCATCATCGGGCGCGAGATCCGCGGCGCGGTCGACCGATTCCTCGACGGCGCGGTTCCCACGGCGTGGGCCGTGCATCCGGGCGGGCGCAGCATTCTCGACCGGGTGGAGTCGGGCCTGGAGCTCGGTCCCGACGCCCTCCAGGCATCCCGCGCGGTGCTCAGGGACTACGGGAACATGTCGAGTGCGACGGTTCTGTTCATCCTGCGGGCGATGCTCCACGACGACTCGGTCGCCTCGGGCACGACGATCGCGGGCCTTGCGTTCGGGCCCGGGCTGACCGTCGAGTCGGCGCTGCTCACCAAGCGCACCGCAGCCGTCGCTCCGGCACCGGCTGACGATCGACACCTGGCAGTCGCGGGGTGAGCCTGGCCGAACGCGACGTCGTCCTTCGCGAGCTCATGGACGACCCGTCGTGCGATCCCGAGCGCCTGCGCGCCACCCTTCGCCGGTTCGGGACGATCAACCGCCTCGTCTCGGGCTGGGGACACGTCTACCGATCGCGCGTCCGCCCGCACCTCGCTTCACTCGGACGCCCCGCCCGAATCCTCGACCTCGGATGCGGCGGCGGCGACGTCCTCGCCCGCCTCGCGGGGTATGCACTGCGCGACGGCCTCGCCGCCGAATGGGTGGGCGTCGATCCCGACGCCCGCGCGATCGAAGTGGCGCGGTCTCGCAGGCCGCCGCAGCCGACCACGTTCCGGTGCACCGACAGCGCCACCCTCCTCGCCGGGGAGGAACCCTTCGACGTGGTGATGTCGAATCACGTGCTGCACCACCTGACTCCTGCCGAACTCGTGAGCTTCGCGGAGGAGTCGCGCGGACTCTCCCGCGGGATCGTCCTGCACGGCGACATCGAGCGCGGCCGGGCGGCGTACGCGCTGTACTCGGTGGGAATCACGCCCTTCGCGCCCGGCACCTTCCTGCGCACCGACGGCCTGCGCTCGATCCGGCGCAGCTTCCGTCCGGCCGAGCTCGCCGAGGTGCTCGGTGCGCCGTGGTACGTCGAGAAGCCGGTGTGGTTCCGCATCCTCGCCGTGGCGCCCGGCACCGCCGGTGACTGACGTCGTCATCGTCGGCGCCGGGCCGATCGGCACGGTGCTGGCGGCCGAACTCGCCCGGCGCGGGGTCGACGTGCGCCTGCTCGAGCGCCGCGCAGCACCGGGAGCGGGCACGCGGGCCATCGGCGTGCACGCCCCGGTGCTCGCCGCACTGGAGCCGTCGGGGATCACCGAGCGGCTGCTCGACCGTGCGCATCGGGTGCCGCGGGGCGAAGCGCGCGCGGGCGACCACGTGCTCGGCGTCGTGCGCTTCGACCGGCTCTCGACCAGGTTCCCGTTCGTTGCGACGCTGCCTCAAGCCGAGACGGAGGCGGTGCTCGCCCGGGCCGCGCCCGCGCCGGAGCGCGGCGCGGAGGTCACCGGCGTGGTCCCTCGCGAGTCGGCGGTGGAGCTGCGCGTCGCCCGGGCCGGCGGAGCGCGCGACGAGCTGACCGCGCCGCTCGTCGTGCTCGCGGGCGGCTGGACCGCACGCTCGCTGGTCTACCGCGAGGGCCGGGTGCCGACCACGGTCTATCCGGACCGCTACCTCATGTCCGACGTGGTCGTCGCCGACCGAGCGGATGCCGACACCGCGATCGTGAACCTCGCCCCGGGCGGAGTGCTCGAGTCCTTCCCGCTTCCCGGGTCGATGCGCCGGGTCGTGGCATGGGATGCCGCCTCCGACCCCGAGGTCGATGAGGCACCCGTGCGGGTGCAGCGGCTGCGGGCCGCGCTGCGGGCCCGGGGCGAAGCATCCATCGCCGATTCGGTCGTCACGGCGACCGCCTTCGGGGTGCGACGGGTTCTGGCACCGCAGCTGCGCCGCGGGCGCCTGTTCGTCCTCGGTGACGCGGCTCACGAGGTCAGCCCGATCGGCGGACAGGGAATGAACCTGGGTCTGCTCGACGCGGTGGGGCTCGCGCCCCTGCTGGCGCGCTGGGTGCACGAGGGGGCGGCTCCGGAGGCCGAGCTCGCGGCGTGGGAGCGGCGGCGGTTGCGCTCCGCCGTGCGCGCCGGCCAGCTCGCCGCCGTCAACACGGTGCTCGGCCGGCCGCGGCGCGGAGTCGCGGATCTCGCACGTCGCGAACTCGTGCGCGCGATGCTCACGCCGCCGCTGGACCGCGGATTCGCCTGGGCGTATGCGATGGGCCTCGACGCCGGGGCTTGAGCCGCTGCGCTGATCGTCCCTTTCCCGTTTCCGCTCCCGTTCTCGTTCCCGTTCGCGCGAAACTGCATCCGGACGGCGAGACTGCGGGTTTCACCCGCTGTTTCGCCGTGCCGTTGCAGTCTCGCGGCTGGTGAAGAACGCTCAGGCGACGAAGGCCTGTCCCGTGGCGGCGAGCTGCAGGCACAGCAGCAGCGATGCGAGCATCACGAGTCGGAACACCCAGCGCCCGGGCGGACGGACGAGCGCGAGCACGAGCCCGGCGATCGCGATGGCCACCACCCCCGCGAAGATCGCGACCACCGCGGGCGTGAGGCCCGCCTCGGACGCCGGACCGACCAGAACTGCGACGGCACCGGCCAGGAGCGCGACGGTCGCCAGCACGGCCGAGACGCGGCGGCCGAGGCGATGCGGGAGTCCTCGCACCCCGGTGCGGGCGTCGTCTTCCAGGTCGGGCAGCACGTTGGTGAGGTGCACCGCGACTCCGAGGGCGGCGCCGGCGACCCATGCCCATCCGGCGGCGAACCGCGGATCGGCGGCCGACAGCGTCACGAGCGACGGAAGCAGCCCGAAGCTCACGATGAAGGGCAGCACCGAGATCGGCGTCGACTTGAGCCCGGCGTTGTACGACCAGGCGGATGCGAGCGCGATCAGGTGCGCCAAACCCATCGCCCAGCTGAGCACGAACGACAGCACGAGCGAGAGGATGAGACAGGCGGATGCCGCCACCCACGCCGCTCGCAGCGAGACGTCGCCGCGGGCGAGCGGCTTGTCGGGCCGTCCGGTCAGGCGGTCACGGGGTGCGTCGATGGCGTCGTTGGAGATCCCGACCGACAGCTGGCCGAGCAGGATCGCCAAGCCCAGCACGGCGATGCGCCAGGGCTCGAGGCCCGCCGCGATCCCGAGCATGATCGCGATCAGGGTGACGACGACGCTCGGACCGGGATGCGTCGACCGCCAGAGCGCGCCGACCGGAGACGGACTCCGTGCGGCCGGGGGGCGATCGTCCGTCATGATCCGCTCGTTCGCGTCGGCGATCCCGCATGCTGCCCGTCACGCATCGAACGGTCGCCGCCAGCGCAGGATGCCGATGATCGCCAGCACCAGGGCCGCAAGGTACGCCAGGCCGACGACGAATGCCTGCGACGGTGAAGACCATCGAGGATGCCTCGTAGGTGACCGCGCCGCCCGTCCACGTCGTCAGCGCGGAGTCGAGGTGGCCGCTGTCGCCCGAGTCGGGAACGGTGAGGGCGGCCGCGAGCAGTCCGCCCCACAGCACGAAGCTCGCGATGTCGTAGCCCAGACGCGTTGCCTTCCCCCGGCGGACCGTGCGGTCGAAGAGGGTCAGGACGGGCGGGAGCAGCAGGATCGCGACGACCACCAGCCCGTACACGATGCCGATGATCGCCATCCAGCCGAGCTGCGCGCCGACGAGCCCGCGCCCGAGGAAGAAGAACGCGGGCAGCAGGGCCGCGGCCACCCACTGGGCGACGAAGACGAACCGGCCGGACCTCGCGATGCGCATGCCTCCGACCGTACCGTCCGAGTCCTGCGCCGTTCGCCTGTCACAAAGCGCGCACGGCGTCGGCGTGTCGTGACAGGCGAGCGAAGGGACCCGCGGCGCAAGAGCCCGCGGCGAAGGGGCCCGCGGCGGAAGGGCGCGGAGTGTGTCCAGGCCTCAGTCCTCGAGGATCGCCTCGATCACCTCGTCGTCGTCCGCGACTTCTTCGGCAGCGGGGCCGCTGCTGGTCAGCACGAGCGTCGACCCGTCGGCAGCGACATCCACCCGTACGAGGTCGCCGTCGCGCACGCCACCCGAGAGGATCGCCATCGCGAGCCGGTCCTGGATCTCGGACTGGATGAGCCGGCGCAGCGGCCGCGCACCGAACACCGGGTCGAACCCGCGCTCGGCGAGCCACGCTCGCGCGTCGGGTGTGACCGCGAGCGTGAGCCGGCGGTCATGCAGCCTGCGCTGCAGGGCGTCGACGGCGAGCTCGACGATCTGAGCGAGGTCGTCCTCGGTCAGCGCCTGGAAGATCACGATGTCGTCGAGGCGGTTCACGAACTCGGGTTTGAACGCTTGGCGCACCAGGCCCTGCACGGCGTCCCGCTTCTGCTCGAGCGACAGGGTGGGGTCGATGAGGATCGGCGAGCCGAGGTTCGAGGTCAGCACGAGGATCACGTTCTTGAAGTCGACGGTGCGGCCTTGGCCGTCGGTGAGGCGCCCGTCGTCCATCACCTGCAGCAGCACGTCGAACACCTCGGGGTGCGCCTTCTCGACCTCGTCGAGCAGCACGACGCTGTAGGGGCGACGGCGCACGGCCTCGGTGAGCTGGCCACCCTGCTCGTAGCCGATGTATCCCGGAGGTGCTCCGACGAGACGTGAGACCGTGTGCTTCTCGCCGTACTCCGACATGTCGATGCGCACCATGGCGTGCTCGTCGTCGAACAGGAACTCCGCGAGCGCCTTTGCGAGCTCGGTCTTCCCGACGCCGGTCGGGCCGAGGAAAAGGAACGACCCGGTCGGCCGATCGGGGTCGCTGATCCCGGCGCGCGAGCGCCGGACTGCATCCGCGACCGCCTTGACGGCCTCCTTCTGGCCGATCAGGCGCTTGCCCAGCTCACCCTCGAGGTGCACCAGTTTCTCGGTCTCGCCCTGCAGCAGCCGACCGACCGGGATGCCGGTCCACGCCGCGATGACGGCCGCGATGTCCTCATCGGTCACCTGGTCGTTCACCATGCGGTCGCCCGCCGGCTCTTCGCGCTCGGCATCGACGAGCTGACGCTCCAGTGCCGGGATCTCGGCGTACAGCAGGCGCGACGCCTTCTCGAGGTTGCCCTCGCGCTGGGCCCGCTCGGCCTCCATGCGCGCGGCGTCGAGCTTGGTCTTCAGGTCTCCGACGCGGTTCAGCGATGCCCGTTCCCGCTCCCAGCGGGACTGCAGCTCGCGGAGGCGCTCCTCCTCGCCGGTCAAGTCGTCGCGCAACTTGGCAAGACGCTCCTTGGATGCCGCATCCTTCTCCTTCTTCAGAGCGAGCTCTTCGAGCTTGAGCCGGTCCACATGGCGTCGCAGCTCGTCGATCTCGAGCGGCGCCGAGTCGATCTCCATGCGCAGCCGGGACGCGGCCTCGTCGATCAGGTCGATCGCCTTGTCGGGCAGCTGACGCGAGGGGATGTACCGGTTGCTCAGCGAAGCAGCCGCGACGAGCGCGGCATCCGCAATGGCGACCTTGTGGTGCGCCTCGTAGCGCTCCTTGAGCCCCCGCAGGATCGCGACGGTGTCCTCGACGCTCGGCTCGCCCACATACACCTGCTGGAAGCGACGTTCGAGTGCGGCATCCTTCTCGATGAATTCGCGGTATTCGTTGAGCGTCGTCGCACCGATCATCCGCAGCTCTCCGCGCGCGAGCATCGGCTTGAGCATGTTTGATGCCGCCACCGATCCCTCGCCGCCGCCGGCGCCCATGAGCACGTGCAGCTCGTCGATGAAGGTGATGACGCGGCCGTCCGACTCGGTGATCTCCTTGAGGACGGCCTTGAGGCGCTCCTCGAACTGGCCACGGTACATCGCGCCGGCGACCAGCGCCGACAGGTCGAGGCTGATGAGCTCTTTGTCCTTGAGCGACTCGGCGACGTCGCCCGCGACGATGCGCTGAGCGAGACCCTCGACGACGGCGGTCTTGCCGACGCCGGGCTCGCCGATGAGCACAGGGTTGTTCTTGGTGCGGCGCGTCAGCACCTGGCTGACCCGCCGGATCTCGGAATCCCGCCCGATCACGGGGTCGAGCTTGCCCTGCTTGGCACGCTCGGTGAGGTTGATCCCGAACTGCTCGAGGGCGCTCTGCTGCTCCTCCTGCCCGGGCTGTTGCGTGGCGTTCATGTTGCTCCTGAAGTCTGTTTCCGGCTCATCGCAAACTTGAGCCGCGGAGACTCAAGTTTATCAGAGAGCGGATGCCGCGGCAATCTCCGTCTGTCGACGTGCGCGCGCCCGACGGCCACCCAGCTCCGCCGAGACCGCACCGGGACGACGAGACTGCGGGTGTTACCCGCTGTCTCGACCTCCGGTTGCAGTCTCGCGGTCCGATAGCGAAGGGCGACAAGACAGCCGTGTGCGGACCAGTCAGAACGAGGGGGCCCGCCGGGCCGGTCAGGGAATGTCGGTCTCAGTCGGTGAAGGCGTCGGCGACGACGACTCGGAGGGAGTCGGCTCGGGCGTCGGAGTCGGCTCCTCGGTCGGTTCGGGTTCCGGTTCGGGAGTGGTCGTAGGGACGGGGTCGGGCGTCGGCTCAGGCGTCACGACGGGGGGCGCGGGCTCGGCGGGCGCCGGCTCGGGGTCGGCCACAGGACCGGGAGTGCCCGGCGCGCGGGGCGCCGGGGCGTTCGGAACCCGGGGGTTCGCGGGCGCAGACGAATCGTCCTCCGGCTCACTCGCGGTCGGCGGCACGGGCACGGGCTCGGGCACGGGCACGGGCTCGGGCACGGTCGTCGGGGAGGTTGAGGGCGCGGGTATATCGGCAGGATCATCCGCCCTTTGGACCTCGGTGACGCCCGGAGTGACGCGCGCGTCTTCGACGGACGAGCCGATGCCGCCGATCGCGTAGGCGCCTCCGACGGTAGCGGCACCCGCGAGCAGCACTCCAACACCCAGTGCCACCACTCCCACAGGTCGCCGGTACCACTTCGATGCGATTCCGGTGCCGGCGGATTGCGGGGAGTGCGTGACGCCGATCGCGGCAGGCGCACTCAACGCGACGGTTGCGAGCGCTGCCGCGGGCGTCGACGCGGCCGCCGCGCGTACTGCGCCAGCCTCCCGTGCGAGAAGGAGCGCCGCGCCGAGCGAGGACGCCAAGGCCGGGTGAGGGTCCGTTGCGATCGGATCGCCGAATCTGTCGACGAGGAGGCTCTCGAACTCCCCCACGCGCTCCGACACGCCGCTCAGAACGATCGCATCAACCTCGCCGAGTTCGACTCCGGCATCCTGCAGTCCGCGCGCGATCGAGTCGATCGCGTGCTGGTCGAGGTCGGCATTGCCCACGCCGTCGTGAAGGACAGGCGCCAGAATCGGAGCGGCGAGCGGCCGAGAACCTCGTCGAGGAGAAGCTCGCTCGATCGACGTTGCCAGCGTGCGCTCGTCGAGATCGCAGAGGACCAGCGTCAGGTCGGCGTCGGCGGGATCGAGTTGTGAGTAACGGGCGGCGAGCGCTTCCGGCGCAGCGATGAAGTCGACGGCTTGCCCATCCCGGTCGAACGCGTCCGCGATCACCTGGAGGTGAGCATCACTCCAGACTGCTGGGACGACGAGCCAGATGCCCGAGGGCGCCGCGCCCCGCTCGCCGGCGACTCGTCTCGCAACCGCGTCGACCGTCCAGGCGTAGAGATCGGCACGCGAGAAGTCCTCGCCTGCCACGACGATCGGGGTGTCGAGCGCGCCTTCACCGGGGAGGAAGTCACGGATCAGCCGCTCGGGGTCGTCAGCTCCGCGCTCGACCGCAGACTCCCCGAAGTACAGTTCCTCCGCCCCGACGTAGACCGCGGTCGGCATCGTGCTACCGATCCCCAACGTGAGGCCGGACACACGAATGGCGTCGCCGTCGGATCCGACGGCGACGGCGGCTGTGGTCGTGTCCGTTCGGATGTCGACGGCAAGATAGAACGGAGTACTCATTTCCAGGCTCTCCCAGCGGGTCGGACGGAGCAGCGCTGCGAGCTGCTGGGTCCCTCGGAAGGACGTGAGGAACGGGCTTTCAGAAGTGTATGGCAGCGGAACGCCGCGACGACGCGGCGAAATCCAGAGTTAACAGAGTTAACACACGGGGGTCGCAAACGCCCCCAGCAACCGGATGCCGGTCAACGAGTCGCCTGCTCTTCGAGCGCGTCGGCGTACGCCCGCCGCACGGTCTCGCCGATCCACTCGGTGCTGCGATAGACGTTGCCGGCGCCGAGCTCGTCGGCCAGTCCGCTCACCTGGACCTGGTCGAAGACGAGCTTTTCGCTGATCACGAGCTTGAGCGACGAGCCGGCGGCGCGCAGGTCGTTGGCATACCGCCGCAGTACCTCGATCAGCGAGAGCCCGATCTGATCGGTTCCGCGCAGCCGGACGATGACCACGGCGTTCTGCGATTCCGTGGTCACTTCGGGCAGCTGGTGCTCGAAGATCGGCGCGCTCGCGAAGAAGAGGCTGCCGTAGGGCTGCAGGATCACGACCGAGTCGCCTGCCACCGTCAGCGGCGGCTGCGTCTCGCGCATCCGGCCGCCGTCGAGCACGTGCACCTGTCGCACGCGGACCCGATTGGACTGCTGCGCGACGAAGAGGATGATGCCGAGGCCGACGCCGACCAGCACCGCGTACTGCAGCGGGATGAGGAGCGTGAGGCCGAACGTCACGGCCATGATGGCGGTCGGCAGCGGTCCGCTCTTGACCACCGAGTAGATGCGGCTCGGCTTGATCGCCCCGATGCCGATCACGATCAGCAGTCCGGCGAGCGCGGGCATCGCGATGTAGCTGACCAGGTCCGACGCGAACAAGATGATCAAGGCCATGACGGCCCCCGCGAAGATGAACGCGAGCCGTGTCTTGGCACCACCCGCGACCATCAGCGTCGAGCCCGACATCGACCCGCCGACCGGCATCCCCTGGAAGATCCCGGACGCCAGATTGCCGACGCCCTGCCCGATGAAGTCCCGGGACGTGTCGGCGGGCTTCCCATCCGGAGTGGGGAGGCTGCCCGAGACCGCCGCTCCCTGCACGACTCCGATGAAGGCGAGCGAGAAGGCCGGCACGATCAGGAACAGCGCGTCATCGATGTTCGGGAGCACGGGGGCAGGCAGCCCCCGTGGAACTTCGACGATGTCGTTCAGCAGCAGCACCGACCTGTCCAGCCACACGTTGAGCAGAACCGCCAGGCCCGATCCGAGAACGACGGCCACCACCAGACCGAGCGAGCCCACCGGCGTCAGCCGGAACAGGTAGATCAGACCGATCACCAGAAGTCCCACCGTGACCGAAGCGAGGCGCCACTGCGGGATGTGCAGGAGCAGGTCGAAGAGCTTCGTGAGCCGGTTCGCGCCCTGCGAGGCGAAGCCGGTGAAATTCGACAGCTGCCCGAGGATGATGTTCACGCCGACGGCAGTGATGAAACCGGTCATCACGGCCGTGGGCACGAATCGCACGAGCCGCCCGCCGCCCAGAAGACCCGCGATGATCATCACGATGCCCGTCATGATCGCGAGAGTGTAAAGCGCGCGGTCGGGGTCGGCGCGGCTCTGCAGGTCGGAGTCCGACACGATCAGCGCCATCGCCCCGGTGGCCTGCACCGCCATGAAGGTGCTGCTCGTGAGGAAGGTCGCGCCGACCATCCCGAACAGGTACGCATAGAGGCCGGCGAGCGGATTGATGCCCGCAAGCAGTCCGGCAGCCAGTCCGTCCGGTACGGCTTCGATGCCCAGCACCAGGCCCGAGACGGCATCCTTGCCGATCGTCTTGCGAGAGAAGAGCTTCCGCAGGGCCGCGCGCACGGTCACACGCTATCGAACGTCGGTGGCGCAGACTATCGAACGCCGGTGGCCCAGACATGGGTGAGCCGGGCCGTTTCCGTCGCGGCCGCCATCATACGACCGGCACCGGCGCCGTCAGGCGGCCGGCACTGCCGACGCCTCGCGCTCGGATTCGCGGCGCTCGAGCGCCGAGCCGCCCATCCCGATCTCGCAGCAGAACGTGGCCCGATAGGCGGTCGGAGTGGTTCCGAGCACGCGCGAGAAGTTCTGACGAAGGACGGATGCCGATCCGAAGCCGCATTCGTACGCGATGCGGTCGAGGCCGAGGTCGGTCTGCTCCAGCAGTCGCTGCGCGTGGATGATGCGCTGGCGCCCGAGCCACGCGGCGGGCGTGGTGCCGTAGTCGGCCTTGAACCGGCGGGCGAACGTGCGCGGGGACATGTGCGCCTTCGTCGCGAGCTGGTCGACCGTGAGGTCCATCCGCAGGTTCTCCAGCATCCAGTCGGTGACGGGAGCGAGCGACAGGCTCGCGACCTCCGGCAGCGGACGTCGAATGAACTGGGCCTGACCGCCGTCGCGCTGCGGGGGAACGACCATGCGGCGGGCGATCGTGTTCGTCATCTCGGCGCCCAGCTCCTGCCGGAGCAGGTGCAGGCACGCATCCAGGCCCGCCGCCGTTCCGGCGCTGGTGATGATGCGCCCGTCCTGCACGTACAGGACGTCGGGGTCCACGTCGATCGAGGGGTACATCGACGCCATCGTCTCGGCGTACATCCAGTGCGTCGTCGCGCGACGCCCGTCCAGGACGCCGGCCGCAGCCAGGATGAACGATCCGCTGCAGACGCTGAGCAGCCACGCACCGCGAGCCGCCGCATGACGGACCACCTCGAGCACCCGGGGGTCGGTGCGCCCCCACCACTCCCGCGGCGTCGGCGAGACCACCACGAGATCGGCCTCGTAGGCGAAGGACAGGTCGTTGTCGACGTTGATCGAGAAGCCGAGCTTCGACTGCACCACACCCGGCTCGGGTGTCACGATCCGGAAGTCGAAGTTCGGTATGCCGTCGTCGGTGCGATCGAGGCCGAATGCCTCGCACGCGACCCCGAATTCGAAGGGGGCGAACCCGTCCTGCACGATCACGGCGATGGTTCTCATTGGGGCTCCTCGGACGACGGTGGCGGATGCAGCAGGCATGGCAGTTTTCGTACGCTGTGTGTCCATCCTGCCACTCGTGGCGGTATCCCGTCAAGCGTAGCGTTTCTGCCATGTTCATGATGATTGTTCTCGCAGCCCTAGCCGCCTACGCGATCGGCGCCTCGGTCGTCGCTCTCACCAACGACGGGTACCACCCGGTGCCGACCGACTACAGTCGCCTCCCCTGAGCGCCTTCGCCACCTGCGCGAGCACGCGCGGGTGCACCGCCCGTTCACGCGTCCCGGTGCACCTCCGTGTTCTCGCGCAGGAGACAGGGTTTCAGAGGCCGGCGCGCTTGTAGACGTCGACCATCGCGGCGGTCCGCGACGACTGCCGGAAGCGCTCGCGGATCGACGGATCCGGCGTCGGAGCCGTTCGCGCCGCGATCTGCCCCGCGGCCGTGCGAAGGGTTTCGGCCAGGGCGAAGGTCGACGCGTCCGCGACCGCCCAGTAGCCCGAGCCGAGCTCGGCTCCGATATCAGGGTCGCTGACGACGGCGGGCGTGCCGAGCGAGGCAGCCTCGAACACGGTCATCCCCTGCGTCTCGAAACCGACCGAGGTCTGCACGACCGCGTCCGCAGCGGCGATGCGGCGCAGCGTCTCCGCATACGGCAGGCGACCGGCGAAGACGACGGATGCCGAGGGCCGCTGCTTCTCGACCAGACGACGCGCAGCCTTCTCCTGCCCGCCTCCCCCGACGATCTCGACGTCAGCATCAATTCCCGACTCAGCCAGGGCCTCGAGGAAGGGAAGAAGACGCTTCTCGGGGCTCATCCGGCCGAGCCAGACGAAGCGCGGCTTGCCGGAACCGCGCTCGGACTGCTCGGCCGCGAGTGCGGCATCCAGCACGTCGTCGTCGATGCCGTTCCACACCACGTCGACATCGGATGCGGCTCCAGCCACGCCGGGGACCACGCCGTGCTGCTCGAGTCGGCGGGCGAAGTGCGACGACGGCGCGGTCACCGCCCGCGACAGGGCGGCGAAGCGGCGCAGGTACGACCAGCCGTCACGCCCGCCCGGCAGCCGCCTTCCCGTGCGCCGCAGGGCACGCCGCTGCCACGCATTCAGCACCCGCAGGACGAGACTCGGGAACGGAGCGGTCGCCTCGATCCCCACGTCGACGCGATTGTGCATCGTGTGGACGACGGGCAGTCCGTGGCGGGCGGCGAATCGGTGGCCGGTGAGTGCGCCCCAGAAGTCGGCCTGCACGTGCACCACGTCCACGGGGGGACGGCCTGCGAGCGCGGCATCGACGAACCGGTCGGTTCGGGTGCCCGGCCACGAAAGCGAGTACTCCCGGTCGAGCGTGATCGGAATCGAGGGCGTATCGACCAGCGCCTCGTCGCCGCCTGCGGCCCGCGGCCCGTGCATCCTCGGCGCGACGATCGTCACGGTGTGCCCGGCGCGCTCGAGGAAGCGGCGCTGCAGGCGCATCGACACCTGCGCCCCGCCGAGTGACTCGACGTGCTGGTCGCCGAACATCACGACGTGCATCGGCTACGCAGGGAGCGCTTCGCCGCGATACAGGGCCTCGAAGGTGTCGAGGGTGCGGTTGATGTCGTGGATCGCCACGCCGTCGAGCGAGGCCTGCTGCATGCGCCGGCGCTCCCCGGGTTCCGCGGTGAGCACGTCGGTCAGGCGGGCGGCGAGCTCCCCGACGTTGCCCGGCTCGAAGAGATACCCGTTCTCGCCGTCGTGCACGAGGTGGGGCAGGGCGACGGCGTTCGCCGCCACGATCGGCAGCCCGGACGCCATCGCCTCCATGGTCGCGATCGACTGCAGTTCGGCGATCGAGGCGATGGCGAACAGGCTGGCGCGGCTGTACAGCTCGCGCAGCTGGGCCTCGGGAGCGTGTCCGTGGAACGTGACTCGCGCGTCGAGCCCGAGCGAATGGGCGAGCACCTCGAGGTTCTTGCGCTGGTCCCCCTCGCCGACGAGGTCGAGATGCACGTCGAGACCGGGGTCGAGCGATGCGACGGCCTTGAGGAGGACGTCGATGTGCTTCTCGGTGGTCAACCGGCCGACGAACAGGATGCGGTTGGCGTCGCGCGGACCGAGATCGGGCGTGTAGTTGGCGCGGTCGATCCCGCAGCTGATCGGAATGACGTTCTGGATGTCGATCGTCGCCTCGAGGAAGTCGGCGGCCTTGCGGGTCGGCGCCGTCACCGCGCGGGTCATGTCGAACGTGCGTTTGGCGTCGGCCCACGCGAGCCGCAGGAACACGTCGTTCAGGGCATGCGGCAGCGTCGTGAAGTCGAGGATGTTCTCGGCCATCACGTGATTGGTGGCGATGATCGGGATGCCGCGCTTGCGCGCCTCGCGCGCCAGGCCCCGGCCGATCACGATGTGCGACTGGATGTGCACGACGTCGGGCTTCACGGAGTCGAGCACACGTCGTGCGTGGTGCTTCGACATCCACGGCAGCACGAACGTCAGCCAGTCGTGCGGGAACCAGCGCCAGGACGGAAGTCTGTGCATGGTCATCGGCTGGTCTTCGATGATCTCGATCGCCGTTCCCCGGCTCCAGTGCGTCGCGCTCGGCGCCATGACGTGCACCTCGTGCCCGCGGGCGACCAGACCGGCGGCCAGCCGCTCGGCGAATCGCGCGGCACCGTTGACATGCGGCGAGAAGGTGTCGGCGCCGATGACCACGGTCAGGGGTCGCTTCGGGTCCGGCGCGGCGGCGCGGTGATCGTCGGGCGTCTCGGACGGGGTCACGGGATGCTGGTTGCCTATCTCTGCGCGGGGGGCGGGTGGCACGAGAGGGGTGCATGCGCGTTCCAACTGTACCCGAGGGCCCTCGACCCGCCCCGCGACCGCTCGCGGGCGGCGTCGGGCGAAGCCTCTCGTACGCTGGACGCATGCCCCGACTTCAGGCCGATGCCGACGCCAAGCGCTGGGTGGCCGTCACCGACTCACTCGTGTTCGGTGGGCGCCGGCACCGCAAGGCGGCGATCCGGATGCTCCTGAATCAGGCGAATCGCGCGCTCGGGGTCGCCGAGCGCCCGAGCGGAGGTTTCGCGGCCTGGGCGATGAGCCAGGCGACGCCGCTCCTCATGCGCAAGGCCGCGGGTCGGGTGCTGGTCTGGGTCTGGAAGGCCGATCCCGAGCTGCTCGTCGTCATGGCGCAGGTGCGCGAGGCGACAGCGCAGCTGCGAGCGGCGCGCGCCAGCATGCCGATGGAGTACGACGACACCGAGACGTTCCGCGGAACCTACCTCGGCGTCGGCGAGAAGCTCGCGATGCCGCTGCCCGCCGATCACCGCACGCCGCCGTTCGCCACCTACACGTGGGACACTGGAACGCACTTCGTCACGGTCACGGCGGTGTGCAGCGACCGGGAGCGGTTCGGCACGGTGATCGGCGCGGTGGACGAACTCGCCCGCACCCTGCGGATCGTCGACGACCTCGCACTCGGTGAGTCTCCGACGGTGCTGCGCATCGAGCCCTGATCCCGCGCCATCCCGTCAGCCGGTGCCGTCGCGCGGGTCGGGTGCAGCTGTCACGGCATCCCCTGAGAGCCAGCGCAGCCATCGCGCGCCCGGGTCGGGATCGACCACGAGCGCACGCACGGCCAGCGTCAGGGGGATCGACAGGATCGCCCCGAGCGGGCCGATGATGAACGTCCAGAAGATCACCGAGAAGAAGCTCAGGGTGAGGCTGAGGTTGACGGCGTCGCTCACGAACTTCGGCTGGATGAGCACCTGCAGCAGCACGTTGACGACCGAGTAGATCGCGATCACGGCGAGCATCAGGGGCCACCCGCCGACCACGAGCGCCAGCAGCGCGGGCGGGATCAGCCCGATCACGAAGCCGATGTTGGGGATGAAGTTGGTGACGAACGCGAGGATGGCCCACACGGCGGGCGCCGGGACGCCGATGGCCCACAGCGCCAGCCCATCGATGATCGCGACGACCGCGCCGAAGCTCGCGTTGACGACGTAATAACGTCGTACTCCGGAGTTGAACTCCTGGAACCGGCGGATCGCCGAATGGGCGGTCGCGCCGAAGGAGGCCTCAGCCCGGGCATAGCGGGCTCCGTCAGCCGCCATGAAGATCACGTACGCGAGGACGAAGAACAGGGCCGTGAGGATTCCGATCGCGGTGCCGCCGAGCGAGGCGACGAACGACACGATCGTCGCAGGCTCGAAGGCGGATGCCGCGGCATCCGACGCCTGTTCGTCCAGGCCCACGGACCCGAGCCACCCGATGAACGCCTGCACCGACGCCTGGAGCTCGTCCGCGTAATCGGCGACCAGCCGCGCGAACTGTGTCCCGGCGAAGAACAGCAGCAGTCCGAGCACGACGAGGATCAGGTAGGCGACGACGATTACAGCGGTCGTCGCGGCCCAGCGCGGCCACCCGAGCCGATCGAGCGGATGCCGCACCGGATGGCAGATGATGACGATCACCGCTGCCAGGACGAGGGGGCCGACCAGCTCGCGAGCGAAGAAGAGGCCGGCGAGTGCGACGACCGCGGCGGCCAGGCCGAGGAGCACCCGCAGCATCGGCGGAAGCGGGGCAGAGGCCGGCGAGCGGTCAGGAAGAGGATCGCGATGCCTCATGCGATCACGCCTTCCCAGGAGGTGCGGCCTGGCCGGACGCTTCGGGCCCCTTGCGCTCAACGCCCGCACGCTGCGCGGCCAGTCGCAGTTCGCCGGTCAAGGCGCGCATGTCCGCTCGGCTCGCCGGCACGGCGTCGTCATGGCCGCGCGTCGCGCGTTCGACGACCCACGACGAGATGGTGGCGACCACCAGACCGACCACGACGACGCCGCCCGCCATGAGGAACACCGCCGCGACGCGGCCGGGTACCGTCACCGGAACGTAGTCGCCATAACCCACCGTCGTCACCGTGCAGAATGCCCACCAGACCGCCGCGCCGAAGCTCGTGATGGTCGCGCCGGGGGCATGTCGTTCGAACTGCAGAACGATGAGCGAGATGTACCAGACCAACAGCAGTGCGGCGCCCACGCCGTAGATCAGCAGGCGCGCCCGAATGGAGCCGCCCCTGGTGCGGGTGAACGTGGCGATCCTCGTGAACGCGTCCAGCAGTCGCACCGGGCGCAAGGCGGGGATCAGTGCCAGCACGAGATCCAGCTTGTGGGTTCGGAACCACAGCCGGCGGGGATGCGAGAGGCGCAGCTTCACGAGATAGTCGACGATGAACATGATCCAGATGAGCCCGATGATCACGGTCGTGGCCACGAGCACGCCGCCCTGCACATCGCCGATCACGTGCACGGTGTAGGTGATCAGGAACACCGCGGCGGCGATCGCCAGCGGCCAGTAGGTCAGTTGGGACCAGCGCTCGTAGCGCGCGGTCTCGCCCTTTGCTGCCACGGGCTCCGCTGCGGTGGTCACGTCTGCACTCTAGAGGCGAACCATTCCCCGACCCTGCCGACCCGCTGTGCTTGCCGGGGACGCGCCGCGCGGCGGGAGTCAGGCCTTGCGCGGGTCATCCGTTCTCGGCGAGCCAAACTTTCGAAAGCCGCTTCGGGGCCTTGACGATCCAGGCGTCCGTGAGAACCTCGCGCAGCAGGTCCGGCTCGATCACGTCGAGGCGCACCAGCACCGCCGGGTAGCCGTCGAAGTGCGGAATCGTGAAGAAGGCGTCCGGAAAGGAGCCGAGAAGCGCCTCTTTGGCCTCGAGCCCCTCCGTCCGCACTCCCACCACGGGTCCGTCGGGCCAGGTGCGTCCCAGCGCTGCGAGCGCTGAGATGTCGGCTTTGCTCGGACCTCGCTGCCAGACGAACAGGCCGTCGGCGACGCGCCAGCCGGGGCCGCCACGGTGGCCGTCGACCTTCTCGACCGTCTCGGGCAGGCTCAACGCGATCGCGCGCACGTCGTCGAGGGTCGGCATCCGATCAGTCTGCCGGGGCCGTCGGCGCTTCACCAGCCCGACCGCGGCGAACGGGGAATCGGGCCTACAGCTCCCGCAGATCGAACCGCAGACCGAGGGGAACGAGCGGCGGCCGCTCGACGGTGGTGTCGAGGCTCACGCGGACGCCTGTGCGCGCCGACGCGAGCACGGCGGTCATCACTTCGAGCGTGTGCAGCGCGAGACGACCGGATGCCCGCACGTGCGCGTCGTCCGGGGCGGCGAGCATGTCGAGCAGGCCGATTCCGCGTGCGGCGTCCACGTAGCCCGCGCGGTCGCCGATCGGCTCCCATTCCGTCGACCCGAGCGCGCAGAACAAGACATCGCCCGAGAACATGTTGGGGTCGGGAACCGAGAGCGACCCGCTTTCGCCGTGGATCTCGATCGGCGCGGCGCTGGTCTTGACGCTGTCGAAGCTCGTCGTGAGCGTCGACAGCGCCCCGCTCGCGTGCTCCAGGATGCCGCTCACGTGCGTGTCGACGCCGACCGGGATGCGTTCGCCCGCGCGCGGACCGGAGCCGATCACGCGCTCGCTGCGCAGCCGACTGGCGGCCCCGACGACCGCGGTCACCGGCCCCAGCAGGTGGACGAGCGCGGAGATGTAGTAGGGGCCCATGTCCATGAGTGGACCGCCGCCGGGGAGGAAGTAGAAGTCGGGGTTCGGATGCCATGGCTCCGGGCCGGGGTTGGCCATGACCGCCGTCGCTGCGATGGGGCGGCCGATGCGGCCCTCGTCGATGACGGAACGGGCGGTCTGCGTCCCGGTGCCGAGCACCGTGTCCGGTGCCGACCCGAGCCGAACGCCGGCGGCGGCCGCGGCATCCGACACCGCCCGCCCGCCCGCAAGATCGACCGCCAGCGGCTTCTCGCCGTACACATGCTTGCCGTTCGCGATGGCCGCCAGCGCGATCTCGGCGTGGGCGGCGGGAATCGTGAGGTTCAGGATGAGATCGATGTCGGGATCGGCGAGAAGCGCGGCCACTTCCAGCGCCCGCGCGCCGGGGATGCCCTCCGCCACGGTGGCTGCGCGTGCGGCGTCGAGATCGGCGATCGCCGCCACCTGGACGTCCGACCGCGGTTCGAGGGTCTTGAGGTACGCCCCCGAGATGACTCCGACTCCGACGATTCCTATGCGCGGCGCGTCGCCCACAGCATTCCCCTTTCGATGACTGTGCGGACAGTGGGGTGCTGGAGCACCTCGAGTGAGTGACCCGGGGTTGTGACGACGATGCGTCCTCGACCCCAGCTGCGGGTCCAGATCGCCGGCGAGACGATGGGCCGGTGCCAGGGGTGCCACGGGGGTGCCGGATGCGTCGTCACCGCGAGCACGTCATTGAGATCGTCATGCAGCACCCAGTACTGCTCGGTCGTGAGCTCGAAGTCATCGAGTCCGGCGGTGATGGGGTGTTCGGCCGCAAGCGAAGTGAACTGCACTCTGTGGTCGAGGAAGTTGTCGCTGGGGCCGCCCGTCAGGGCTTCGGGCTCCTTGCCGGGGTGCGACACGAACACCCCGCCGACCAGCTGCGCGTACTCGGCCGACTCGTGGTAAGAGTCGGCGATGCCGCCGTGCCAGCCGGTGAAGCCGGTACCCGACTGGACGGCCGCACGAAGTCCCGCGACCTGGTCGCGCTCGATCGTCGACATCGTCACGCATTGCACGATCAGATCGGTCGAGGCCATCGTGTCGGAGTCGGCGTAGACGGCCGGTGACGACTCGACCAGCACGTCGTACCCGTTCTCGCGGAGGAACGGCAGGAACAGCTCGGTCGCCTCGACGGGGTGATGACCTTCCCAGCCGCCTCGAACGACGACGGCACGTCTCGTTGTCACCAAGTCCCCTTCCGCGGCGCTCCTGCGAGTCTAGATCTCCTCGCCGACCCGCTCCGCTCGGACCGCGAGACTGCACCGGGGCGGCGAGACTGCGGGTTCAGCCCGCAGTCTCGACCTGCGGTTGCAGTCTCGCGGTCGGGTTCGTTCAGCTCGCGGAGTCGTCCGGCTCGGCGGACGGGGACGGATCCTGCTCGATGGCCAGGCGCGGGCGCCAGACGACGATGTCGGTCGCGCGGCGGACCCGCCGACCCTGCCGCAGCGTGACGACGGACCCGGTCGCGCCGGCCGCGAAGACCCGCGCTCCCGGCCTGCTCTCGAGCTCGCTGCGCACGCGGGCTTCGAGATCGTGCACGCGCAGGTGCAGTTCGCGCACGCGATCCTCGAGCTCGATGATGCGGGCGATCGCGGGCAGGCTCATGCCGTCCGAGGACAGGCGGGCGACTTCGCGCAGCTGCTCGATGTGGCGCGTCGAGTAGCGCCGCGATCCGCCCTGGGTGCGCGCGGGGACGACGAGCCCGAGACGGTCGTACTGACGGAGCGTCTGGGGGTGCATGTTCGCGAGCTCGGCAGCCACGGCGATCGCGAAGATCGGCGCGTCCTCATCGAGCTCTCGGTCCGGCATCCCTTCTCACCTCCACATGATCCGGTCGTCGAGCGAGGAGCCGAATGAGGGGACGGAACGCATCCGTCTTCCCGCTTCGCCTCGAGCCTTCGGCTCTCGCCCTACGACCGGCATACCACTCAACCCCGGGCTCTGGCCATGAGGTCGGCGCGCGGGTTGTCCTTCGGCTCGAGCTCGTGGAACCGCTCGAGGGCCTCGCGCGCCGCCTCGTCGAGATGCGACGGCACGGCCACCTGCACCTCCGCCAGCAGATCGCCGGTGCCCTTCGACGTCTGCACGCCGCGCCCCTTGACCCGCAGCACGCGACCGGAGGGCGTCCCGGGTGCCACGCGCAGCTTGACCGGGTCGCCGCCCAGTGTCGGAACCTCGATGGTGGCGCCGAGCGCCGCCTCGGTGAACGTCACCGGGACGGTGACGCGGAGGTTGAGGCCCTCGCGCGTGAACGCCGGATGGGGTCGAACGGTCACCTGCACCACGATGTCTCCTGTCTCGCCGCCGTCCGGCGACGGTCGCCCCCGGCCCCGCAGGCGGATCTTCTGCCCGTCCGACACACCCGCGGGGATCTTCACCTTGAACGGCTTGCCGTCCTCGCCCTGCAGTGTGATCGTCTCGCCCTTGGTGGCGGTGATGAATTCGATCGTGGTCCGCGCGGTCACGTCGGCGCCGCGCTGCGGGCCCCCGTAGCCGCGGAACCCGCCGGACGGCTGCCCGAAGCGGCCCGAGCCGAAGCCACCGGGCTGCTGCTGGTTGAACATGCTGAAGATGTCGTCGAAGTCCTCGGGCGACTGACGGCCGCCGCGGCCCTGACCGAACATGCTGAACACGTCCTCGAACCCTCCGGGCTGCCCGCCCGCGGTGAAGCGGGCGCCCGATCCCATCGCGCGGATCTGGTCGTACTCCTTGCGCTGCTCGGGGTCGGAGAGCACCGAGTACGCCTCGCTGACCTCCTTGAAGGTCGCCTCCGCCTTCGCATCGCCCTGGTTGGAGTCGGGGTGGTACTTGCGGGCGAGCTTGCGGTACGTCTTCTTCAGGTCGGCATCGCTGACGTTCTTCTCGACTCCCAGGACTTTGTAGAAGTCCTTGTCGAACCAGTCTTGACTGGCCATGCGGTGCTCCCTCCGGGTTATTCGGCCGGCACCGCGACGACCACCTTGGCGGGTCGCAGCTCAACCGAACCCAGTCGGTAGCCGACCTCGACGACCTCGAGGATCGTCGGCTCGGTCATACCCGGTGTCGGTGCTTGGAAGATCGCCTCGTGATGCTGCGGGTCGAACGGCTCGCCCGCAGAGCCGTACGACACCACGCCGAGCTTCTCGGCCACGGCACGCACCTTGTCGCCGATCGCGGCGAAGGCGGTTCCCTCGACGAGATCGCCGTGCTTCTCGGCCCGATCGAGGTCGTCCAGGACCGGGAGGAGGCCCTTGACGGCCTCGCCCTTCGCGCGCTCGATCTCGCGCTCACGCTGCTCTTCGGTGCGCCGACGGTAGTTCGCGTACTCGGCCTGCAGTCGCTTGAGGTCGTTCAGCAGCGCCGACTCGAGGTCGGCGAGGACGGCGTCCTCCGCTGCGGCGTCGATGTTCTGGGCTGCGCTCAGGATGTCGTCGACCGTCCAGTCATCGACCGATCCGTCCGGCTGCGAGTCGGGGCCGGATGCGTCCGCGTTGTCGTCCCGCGGCGCGTCCGAGCCCTCCTCATCCGGTCGAACCTCGTCGCCAGGCACTTCATCAGGGCCGTGCTCTTCGAAGTTCTTGTCGGCCATGACTACTTCTTCTCTTCGTCCTCGTCGTCCACGACCTCGGCATCGATGACGTCCTCCTCGGAGGATGCCGACGCGGACTCATCCGCCGCGGCCTCGGGCGCGGCATCCGGAGCGGCCTGCGACGCCTGGCTCGACGCGTAGATCGCCTCGCCCAGCTTGCCCTGGCTCTGGTTCAGCTTGTCGAACGCGGTCTTCACCGCGTCGTCGTCGTCGCCGGCCAGCGCGGCCTTGAGCGCGTCGACGTCGGCCTGAACCTCGGTCTTGACCGCCTCGGGCAGCTTGTCGTCGTTGTCCTTGATGAGCTTGTCGATCGAGTACGACAGCTGCTCGGCCTGGTTGCGCACCTCGGCCGACTCGCGACGCTTCTTGTCCTCGGCGGCGTGCTCCTCGGCTTCGCGCACCATGCGCTCGATGTCCTCCTTGGGCAGCGAGGAGCCGCCCGTGATCGTCATCGACTGCTCCTTGCCGGTGCCCTTGTCCTTCGCGGACACGTGCACGATGCCGTTCGCGTCGATGTCGAAGGTGACCTCGACTTGCGGCATGCCCCGCGGGGCGGGGGCGATGCCGGTGAGCTCGAACGTGCCGAGCGGCTTGTTGTCGCGCGTGAAGTCGCGCTCGCCCTGGAACACCTGGATCGCGACCGATGGCTGGTTGTCGTCGGCGGTCGTGAAGGTCTCGCTGCGCTTGGTCGGGATGGCCGTGTTGCGCTCGATGAGCTTGGTCATGATGCCGCCCTTGGTCTCGATGCCGAGGCTCAGGGGCGTCACGTCGATCAGCAGCACGTCCTTGCGCT
This sequence comes from uncultured Actinomycetota bacterium, assembly GCA_963772625.1. Classification (GTDB taxonomy): domain Bacteria; phylum Actinomycetota; class Actinomycetes; order Actinomycetales; family Microbacteriaceae; genus Microbacterium. The sequence continues at coordinate 44,803 of CAVYXT010000006.1, forward strand.
CACCGCGCAGCACGCCGGCCTGCAGGGCCGCACCGACGGCGACCACCTCGTCAGGGTTCACGCCCTTGTTGGGCTCCTTGCCGGCCTCCTGCTTGACGAGGTCGGCGACGGCGGGCATGCGGGTCGAGCCACCCACCAGCACGACGTGGTCGATGTCGCCGACCTTGATGCCGGCCTCGCGGATGACATCCTCGAACGGCTTCTTGGTGCGGTCGAGCAGGTCCTTGGTGAGGTCCTCGAACTTCGCGCGCGTGATCGTCTCGGACAGCGACACCGGGCCGCTGTCGGTGAGCGACAGGTACGGCAGGTTGACCGAGGTCGACATCGAGCTGGACAGCTCCTTCTTCGCCTGCTCGGCAGCCTCCTTGAGGCGCTGCAGGGCGATCTTGTCGCCGGAGACGTCCACGCCCGTCGTGTCCTTGAACTGCTTGATGAAGTAGTCGACCAGGCGCTGGTCCCAGTCGTCGCCGCCGAGGCGGTTGTCGCCGGCCGTGGCACGCACCTGGATCGTCGAGAAGTCGTCGTCCTTGCCCACCTCGAGCAGGGACACGTCGAAGGTTCCGCCACCGAGGTCGAAGACGAGGATGAGCTCGTCCTCCTTGCCCTTGTCCAGGCCGTAGGCGAGCGCGGCCGCGGTCGGCTCGTTGATGATGCGCAGCACGTTCAGGCCCGCGATCTCGCCGGCCTCCTTGGTGGCCTGGCGCTCGGCGTCGTTGAAGTACGCCGGAACGGTGATGACGGCATCCGTCACCGTGTCGCCGAGGTACTCCTCGGCGTCGCGCTTGAGCTTGCCGAGGATGCGTGCCGAGATCTCCTGCGGCGTCCACTTCTTGTTGTCGACCGAGAAGTTCCAGTCGGTTCCCATGTGGCGCTTGACCGACGAGATGGTCCGCTCGACGTTCGTGACGGCCTGGCGCTTCGCGGTCTCGCCGACGAGCACCTCGCCGTCCTTGGTGAATGCGGTGACCGACGGGGTCGTGCGGAAGCCTTCGGCGTTCGCGATGACCTTCGGCTCGCCGCCCTCGAGCACGCTCACGACGGAGTTCGTGGTTCCGAGGTCGATTCCAACAGCACGGGGCATGTGTTCTCTCCTTGTTCAGGGGCCGGACGGATGCCGGACCCCGGGGTTTTCTGATGTCTGGGGCGGCTGACCCGGTCATCGAGCAGCGGCCGTCAGGCCGCGTATCGAGATGTTGAGCCGCGATGACTCAACCCTAATGGAGGCGCGCTGAGCGTGTCAAATGAAGTTGATATGAGTCGACTCAGGTTTCACGCGAAGGCCGAGTAGCGCCGCCGGCGGCCTATCGAGACGTCGGGACTTCAGCCCAGGAGCGTGTCGCCCGATCCCGCGGCCACCGGGTCGGGCAGCCGTCGCATCCGGAACCCGTTCAGGATGCCGACGACACCCGAGAGGATCGGGATCAGCAGGGCGACCTGCAGGGCGAGATGCCGCGCCTCGGTGTTTATGCGGATCATCTCCGCCGAGACTTCCGGCGATTCGTCGGCCAGCAGCTCCTCGAGCCCGGTGTTGGACATCAGTTCAGCGTCGTCTTCGAGCACCGTGGAGACCTGCTGCTGCTGTTCGGTGGTCAGCACGCTGGACGAGTCGGCGAGCGCGGTGAAGCCCGCAGCAAGGGTGGCGAGCATGATCGCGCCCGCGAAAGCCAGCCCGAACGACAGGCCGAACGATCCGGCCGCCGAGTTCACGCCGGCCGCTTCGCTCACCCGCTCATCGGTGATCGGCGAGAGCGTGTAGTTGTTCAGCTGCGAGACGAGCAGCCCGAGACCGCTCCCGCTGATCAGCAGCGGGACGGTGAGGTACCAGCCCGAGTCGGCGATGGGTACGAGCGGCACGATGACGACCAGCCCGATGACGGTGAGCACGAAGCCCCACAGGATGAGATTCGCCGGACGACCCTTGGCGACGCGGCCCGCGATCAGCGCAACGGCGAACATGCTCAGTGAGAGCGGAGCGATGGACAGTCCCGCCTGGAGGGCGTTGTACTCGAGCACCATCTGCAGGTAGAGCGGCAGGACGATCATCGTGCCGCCCAGGGCGATCTGCTGGAGGAGCTGTCCGCTCACGCCGGCGCGGAACGGCTTCGAGGCGAACAGGGCGGGATCGATCAGCGTCGGCTTGCCGCGCTTCTTGCGCGAGTTGAGCCAGAACACGAGTCCGCCGAGGGCCACGACACCGAGTCCGATGATGAGCGCGACGTAGCCGCCGCCCTCCTGCCACACCAGAATGCCCAGGACCACGCCGCCCATGCCGATCACGGAGAGGGCGGAGCCGACCAGATCGATCGACCGGTCGCCCGTGAACGGGACGTCCTTGACGAGTTTGATGCCGGCCAGCACGATCGCGATGATGACCGCCTCGAGCAGGAAGCCCACCCGCCACGACAGGAACGTCGTGATGAACCCACCGAGCAGCGGGCCGACCGCCGCCGCGATCGCCGCCGACGCCCCGACGAGCGCGTAGACGCGCTTCTGGTGCGCCCCCTGGAAGTTGCCGTGGATGAGGGACTGCATCGAGGGCAGCAGCAGCGAAGCGCCGAGACCGCCGACGAGGGCCCAGAAGATGATGACCGCGGTGAGATCCTGCGCCAGCGTCATCGCGATCGCTCCGACCGCATACCCGAGCAGGCCGAGGATGTAGGCGAGTTTGCGGCCGATGAGATCGCCCGTCTTGCCGCCGATCAAGATGAACGCCGCTGAGACCAGGGCCTCGAGGGCGATCGCACCCTGCACCCCGCTCGCGGTCGTGCCGAGATCGGCGACCACCGCCGAGATCGACACGTTCATGAGCGACGTGTCGAAGACCAGGACGAACATGGCCATCGCGAGCAGGATCGCGAGCCGGCCGTTGAACTTGGTCTCGGACCCCGGCTCTGCATTCATGGTTCACCTTGGCACACCGCAAATCGTCCCCGTAAGTGCCACGAGCTTATGCGCAGCATCCGCCGACGCGAGCTGGCGGCGCCTGCGAGGATGGGCGCATGGCGCTGCCCTGGGAATTCCAGCCGCTTGCGGGGCCTCGAGTGAGCCTCGAGCTGCTGCGCCCGGACGACTTCGAAGCGCTGTACTCGATCCAATCCGACCCCGAGGTGTGCCGGTACCTGCTGTACGAGCCGCGCACGCCGGAGCGCGTTCACGAGGTGCTCGAACGGGACGCCGCGGCCACCCGCCTCGAGAATCCCGAGGACTTCGTGCAGCCGGCGATCCGGGACTCGACCGGACGGCTGATCGGCACGATGTATCTCAAGCTCGCCAGTGTCGATGACAAGTCCGCCGAGATCGGGTGGCTTCTGGACCCGCGCTTCACGGGCAGGGGATATGCCCGTGAGGCCGCGGCCCTGCTGCTCGACCTTGCGTTCGGCGAACTCGGCCTGCACCGCGTCTACGCCGAGCTCGACCCGCGGAACGTGGCATCCGTCGCCCTGTGCGAACGCCTCGGGATGCGGCACGAGGCGCAGTTCCGCGAGCACATGTGGTTCAAGGGCGACTGGGCGGACACCGGCATCTACGGCATCCTCGAGCAGGAGTGGATGAGCTGACCTGAGGGCCGGGGTCGCGGTCGCAGGTGGGGCCGAAGGGATGTGCCGCATCAGGAGAATCGGCGCAGTCAGGAGAATCGGCGGCGAATCGTCTGATTTCGCCGCATCTCCTGATCTCGGGAACTAGGCGGCGGCCTCGCGAGCGCGGCGGTTCGCCTGGATCCGCCGCGTCGCCGCCTTGAACCGCTCGGCGTCCGGAATGCGAGCCAGGAGCGGACCCACGACCATCGTGATCAGCACGTAGGCGGTCGCGAGCGCGGCCAGCGAGCGATCGACCCCCGCCGCCACCGCGAGCCCGGCGATCACGATCGAGAACTCCCCGCGCGGCATGAGCGCGAATCCGGCGCGCCAGCGGCCGGGCTCGGCGATGCCCGCCCGCCGGGCCGCGTAGTAGCCGGTCAGGAGCTTGGTGCCCATCCCGACGATCGCGAGCAGGATCGCCGGCACGATCATCGGAACGAGTTCGCGGGTGTCGGTGGAGAGGCCGATGAAGAGGAAGAACACAGCGGCGAACAGGTCCCGCAGCGGCGTGAGCACGCGCTGCGCGTGTTTGGCCGCGGGGCCGGAGATCGCGATGCCGACCAGGAACGCGCCCACCGCGGATGAGACGTTCGCACCGGCCGCGAGGCCCGAGACGAGAAGGCCCAGGCCGAGCACCGACAGCAGCAGGACGTCGGCCTCCTTCGACCAGACGAGCCGCGACACGAATCTGCCGTGTCGCAGCGCGATGTAGAGGATGAGAACGACCGACAGGAGGGCGATCACGACGGAGATCGTGCCGCTGACGAGGCTGGTCCCGATCAGGAGCGCGGTGAGCACCGGCAGATAGAACGCCATCGCGAAGTCCTCGATGACGAGGATCGAAAGGACCACGGGGGTCTCACGGTTGGTGAGGCGGCCGAGATCCTGCAGCACCTTGGCGATGACGCCCGAGGACGACACCCACGTGATGCCCGCCATGGCCACCGCGGCGACCGGCCCCCAGCCCAGGAGAAGAGCGATCAGTGCGCCCGGCGCGGCGTTGAGCAGCATGTCGATCAGGCCAGCCGTCCTGGACCCCTTCAGATTGCCGACGAGCTCCTGAGCGGTGTACTCCAGGCCGAGCATCAGCAGGAGCAGGATCACACCGATCTCGGCGCCGATCTCGATGAACTCCTCGCCCGCCGAGAACGGGATCAATCCGCCTTCGCCGAACGCGAGGCCGCCCAGCAGAATCAGCGGGATCGGCGAGATCCCCATCCACGCCGCGAGCCGGCTGAGTAGGCCGATCCCGAGAATGAGCGCACCGATCTCGATGAGGACGAGCGCGCCGTGGTCCATCCTCGGACGTCAGCTGCCGCCGACGATGCGGACGAGGTGGTCGAGGCCGTCGCGGGTGCCGACGGCGACGAGCGTGTCTCCGCTGCGCAGAAGATCTGCGGGCCCCGGAGCCGGAAGCACCTCGCTCTCTCGCACGATCGCGACGATCGAGCACCGCGTGCGCGTGCGTGCCTTCGTGTCGCCCAGCGGGCGGCCGACGAACGGCGAGTCCGCGCGGACCGGGATCTGCTCGATCGACAGGCCCGCGACCTGCTCGCGCAGGCCGGCGAGCTGGGTCAGGATCAGCGAGCCGCCCAGCACCTCGGACAAGGCGATGGCCTCATCGTCGTTCAGCTCGATCGTCTCGCTGGCGCGGTCGGGGTCGTCCTCGTCGGCGAGGGCGAGTTCTCTGCCCCCCTCGCGGAGATTGAGGACCGAGAGCCGCCGTCCCTGATCGGTCACGATGTCATGGCGGACACCGATTCCGGGCAGTTCGGTGCGCTCGACGTGGGCGGGCATGCGTACATCATGGCATCCCGCCCAGCACCACCCCCAGATCGGATGCCGAACCTCCCGCGGCACGGCGATTCACGGGCTCCGCGGATGTAGCCTGGCGACGACCTCCGCGCTGCCCGGTGCGTGCGTGCGTCGTCGCTCCCCCTGCCACCCGAAGGGACCCAGCGTGACTGAGAGAAACGATCCCGACGTGCCCCGCATGAAGCCGGATCTGCCGCAGTTCGCAGGGCTCACCCCGACCGACTCGCTGGCCGAGGCCGCGGGCGCGGAGGGGCCGTCGAGCACGCGCAAACGGGTCGTGCTCGCCTGGGGACTGTGGGACTGGGGCTCTGCGGCCTTCAACGCGGTGGTCACCACCTTCGTGTTCACGGTGTACCTCACCAGCTCGAGCTTCGGTCCCGAAGGGACGGTCGAAGCGCAGCTCGGCTGGGCGCTCGCCGCAGCCGGACTGCTGATCGCCGTGCTCGCGCCGGTCACCGGCCAGCGTTCCGACACCTCGGGCAGGCGCAAGTTCTGGCTCGCAGTGAACACCTACCTCGTCGTCGCCCTGACCGCGGCCATGTTCTTCGTCCAGCCGGATCCCTCGTTCCTCTGGGTGGGACTGCTCCTCGTCGCAGCCGGAAACGTGCTCTTCGAGTTCGCCGGCGTCAACTACAACGCGATGCTGTCGCAGGTGTCGACTCCCCGCTCGATCGGGCGCGTGAGCGGCTTCGGCTGGGGCATGGGTTACATCGGCGGCATCGTGCTGCTGCTGATCGTGTATTTCGGCTTCATCCAGGGTCTGTTCGGGGTGCCCGATGAGGACGGCCTCCCCGTTCGCGTGGCGATGGTCGTCTCAGCGGTCTGGTTCGGCCTGTTCGCACTGCCCGTCCTGTTCGCCGTGCCCGAGTACCGCGGCACCGGCGTGAAGCGCGAGCGCGTCAGCTTCTTCGCCTCGTACGCGCGCCTGGGCCGCGACATCGCGAAGCTGTGGCGCGAGTCGCGCCACACCGTCTGGTTCCTGCTCGCCAGCGCGGTCTTCCGCGACGGGCTCGCCGGCGTCTTCACATTCGGCGGCGTGCTGGCGGCATCCGTCTTCGGCTTCTCGGCCGGCGAGGTGATCATCTTCGCGATCGCCGCGAACGTCGTGGCCGGCGTCTCGACGATCGCGGTCGGGGCGCTCGACGATCGGCTCGGCGCGAAGCCCGTGATCATCGCGGCCCTGATCGGCCTGATCGTATCGGGGCTCCTCGTGTTCTTCCTGCACGACGGAGGTCAGATCGTCTTCTGGACCGCGGGGCTGGCCCTGTGCCTGTTCGTCGGGCCGGCCCAGTCGGCGTCGCGCACCTTCCTCGCGCGGATCATCCCTCCCGGCCGTGAGGGCGAGGTCTTCGGGCTGTACGCCACGACGGGCCGGGCGGTGTCGTTCCTCGCGCCCCTGATGTTCGCGATCTTCGTGAGCGTGGGCGGGGCCGCCTACTTCGGCATCCTCGGCATCGTGCTCGTGCTCGCGCTCGGTCTCGCCCTGCTCATCCCCGTGAAGGCCGTGCAGGAGCGGCTGCGCGACTGACGTCGTGCGCGGCGACGAGGCTGTTCAACCCGGCCACGAGTCCGCGAGCTTCGTGAGCAGACGCGCGAGCTCCGCGCGCTCCTCCTCGGTGAAGGCGCCGAGCGCCGAATCGATCGCGCTGCGTCGCTCGCCGCGGAATCCGCGCACGATGGCGAGCCCGTTGTCGGTGAGTGCCACGCGGGTGCGACGGGCGTCGTCTGCGTCCGCCTCACGTCGCACGAGCCCCATCTGCGCCGCCTGCTGCACGAGCCGCGAAGCCCTCGGCTGATCCACGCCGACAGCGTCGGCGATCTCGCTCACCGACAGCGGCCCGGATGCCGCGGCCAGCGCCTCGAGCAGCCTCAGCCGCGCGGGCCCGCCGAGGCGCGGTCCCCCTCCCCACGGCGGTGGACCGCCCATGCCGCCGTGCGGGCCGCCCCGCATCCAGCCCGGATCGCCGTGGTGCTGGTGGTGATGCTCGTGCCCGTGACCGCCCTCCCACGGCGGGCGCGGCATCCGTCGCCCGCGCAATCGCGCCAGGGCGGCAGCGATGGCGTCGGCCGGGTCGGGCGAGGCGGAGGTCATGGCTCGAATTTACATGTGACTTGACATATTTCTCAAAAGCATGTCACACTACATATACATGTTCTTCTACATGCAACTTCGGCGGCCATCCCGCGCCGCCCCGTGAAAGGACTTCTCATGAACAACGAACACACAGATTTCAACGAGCCCTCCGCAGAGGAAGGCGACGGCGCGCCTCGCGAGAGCGCGCCCGCAGACCGACCGCTCGGCTACTGGCTGCGCGCCGTCGACGCATTGCTGACCCGCGAGTTCGCGGTCGCCTTCGAGGGCGCCGGCGTCACCCGCCGGGATTGGATGCTGCTGAACGCGCTCTCCGGCGGCGCTCCGCTGCCGGCCTTCGAGCGCTTCGCTCGCAAGGGCAAGCGTCTGAGCGCTCTCGAGGAGCGCGGCTGGACCGAAGAGTCCGGTGACGGCACGTGGGTGCTCACCGACGAGGGTCGCGCCGCCAGGGAGCGGCTCGGCACCATCGTCGACGGCATCCGCTCCCGCGTCGCCGGCGCCGTCTCACCCGAGGACTTCGCGACCACGCTCTCCTCGCTCGAGGCGATCGCCCGAGAGCTCGGGTGGGACGAGAGCGTCCGGATGCCGCGCGGCGGATTCGGCCGCGGACGCGGCTTCGGTCCCGCTCGCGGTTTCGGTCGAGATTTCGGTCCGGGCGCAGGCTTCGGTCCGGGTTTCGGTCGAGGTTTCGGTCCGGGCGCGGGCTTCGGCCCCGAGTTCGGCCGCGGCTTCGGTCCGAGCCACTTCGGCGGCGCGCACTGCGACCCGGCGGAGCACGAGGCTCATCACCACGGCTCGCACCACCGGGGCCACCACGAGGGCGGTTCCCGCGGTCGTCGTGAGCGCTCCGGTCGGCGGGCTGAGCGCGCCTACGAGCGCGGCTTCGACGCCGGCTTCTCCCGCGGCCGCTCCGGCTACCCGGCGGATGCCGGGGCCGATACGGTCTGACACCGGTTCGAGAGGGGCACGGTCCGGAAGGGTCGTGCCCCTTCGTCATCTTCGGCCCCGCGGATCGGAAGGTGCGCGTCCTGTGAGCAGAATGGGTGGGATGTCCAATCCCGCTCTGCTCGCGATCTCACACGGCACGGCGTCTCCGGCCGGTCAGGCCGCCGTCGCCGCGCTCGTGGCCGCCGTTGCCGAGCGGCTTCCCGAGGTTGCGGTGCGCCTCGGCCACGTCGACGTGCAGCAGCCCGACGTGGCGGCATCCCTCGACGCCCTTCCGCCCGATCAGCCGGCCGTCATCGTGCCGCTGCTGCTCTCGGCCGGTTACCACGTGCGGGTGGACCTCCGCGAGCAGTCCTCAGGTCACGCGGATGTCGCGATCTCGCCCGCACTCGGTCCAGATCCGCGACTCGTCGACGTGCTCGCCGACCGGTTGAGCGCCCTCCGCCCGGACGGGGACGATGCCGTGGTGCTCGCGGTCGCCGGTTCGAGCGACGACCGCGCGAACGAGGACTGCCGCGTGACCGCGCGGATGCTCTCGGAGCGTCTGGGGCGCGACGTCGGTGTGGGCTTCCTCGCCGCCGCCGAGCCCCGGCTCGGTGACGCCGTGGCGGCGGCCCGCCAGGGCGCGCGACGCGTGGTCGTGGCCAACTATCTTCTGGCGCCGGGCTACTTCCACGATCTCGCCGTGCGCCTCGCCGACGGCAGCCCGGTGGCGCGGCCCCTCCTCGACGACGACCCGCCGCCGCGGCCCCTGGTCGACATCGTCCGAGATCGCTACCTCGAGACCGCTCCGAAACGCTAGCCCCGTCACCCCGGCGCAGCTGTCAAGTCTGTGACGCCGGGTTACGCCCCGTTCCGGTGCGTGACACCGAGGGATGCCGCAGCCCCGGCATCCGCCTAACCTCACGGAATGGGCTCGGCCGGGCCCTGCCCGGGCGTTGCCTGGGAGCTGTGGAGGTCCCCCATGTCGATCAGCGAAACAGATGCGCGCCTTACCGGCGGTCCGCGAGCGGAGCGCGCCGCGCCCGCCGAGGGAGCGCGCGTGCGACCTCCGCGTCCGTCCTCCAAGCCGAACGGGCAGTGGAAGATCGACGGCCGGACGCCGCTCAACGGCAATGAGGAGTGGAAGCAGGCGGACGGCGGGCTCGCGGTCCGCGAGCGCATCGAGAACATCTACGCGCAGGGCGGGTTCGCGTCCATCGATCCCACCGACCTGCACGGACGGTTCCGCTGGTGGGGTCTGTACACGCAGCGCAAGCCCGGGATCGACGGCGGCAAGACCGCTACCCTCGAGCCGCACGAGCTCGAAGACGAGTACTTCATGCTGCGCGTGCGGATCGACGGCGGCCAGCTCACGACCGAGCAGCTGCGGATCATCGGAGCCATCTCCACCGAGTTCGGGCGCGGCACCGCCGACCTCACCGACCGGCAGAACATCCAGCTGCACTGGATCCGGGTCGAGGACATGCCGGAGATCTGGCGGCGACTCGAAGGGGTCGACCTCGGCACAACCGAGGCGTGCGGGGACGTGCCGCGCGTCATCCTCGGCTCGCCCGTCGCCGGCGTCTCCGCCGAGGAGCTGATCGACCCGACACCGCAGATCGACGAGATCACGAGCCGCTTCATCGGAGATGAATCGCTCGCGAACCTTCCCCGCAAATTCAAGTCCGCGATCACCGGGCACCCCAGCCAGGACGTCGTCCACGAGATCAACGACGTCGCGTTCGTCGCGGTCGAGCACCCCGAGCTGGGCATCGGCTACGACTTGTGGGTGGGTGGCGCTCTGTCGACCGCGCCGCGGCTCGGTGAGCGCCTCGGCGTCTTCGTGTCGCCCGACCGCGTGGCCGAAGCGTGGCACGGGGTCGCGCAGATCTTCCGCGACTACGGCTACCGGCGCCTGCGTAACAAGGCCCGCCTGAAGTTCCTCCTCGCAGAGTGGGGCACCGAGAAGTTCCGCACCATCCTCGAGACCGAGTACCTCGCATCGCCGCTGCCGGACGGCCCCGCCCCCGCGAAGCCGAAGACGCCCGGCGATCACATCGGCGTGCACGCCCAGAAGGACGGCCGCTTCTTCATCGGAGTGACGCCGGTCGTCGGCCGCGTGTCCGGGCCGACCCTGACCGCGCTCGCCGACCTGCTCGAGGCACACGGATCCGGCCGCCTGCGCACGACCCCGCATCAGAAGCTCGTCGTCCTCGATGTCGCCGCAGACCACGTCGAGCCGCTCATCGCGGGTCTCGACGCACTCGGCCTCTCGGCTCGTCCGAGCGTGTTCCGCCGGGGCACCATCGCCTGCACGGGCATCGAGTTCTGCAAGCTCGCCATCGTCGAGACGAAGGTGACCGCCGCGGCAGCCGTGCAACAGCTGGAGGACCGGCTCGCCGGCCTCGATCTGCCGCATCAGCTCAGCCTGCACGTGAACGGCTGCCCGAACTCGTGCGCGCGCATCCAGACCGCCGACATCGGGCTCAAGGGCCAGCTCCTCCCCGACGGCGACGGCGGTCAGACCCCGGGATTCCAGGTGCACCTGGGCGGCGGTCTCGCCTCGCAGGACCGCGAGGAGGCGGGCCTGGGCCGCACCGTCCGCGGCCTCAAGGTCACCGCCGAGGGCATCGCCGACTACGTCGAACGCGTCGTGCTGCGATTCCTCGATGAGAGGGATTCCGCAGCCGACGAGACGTTCGCCTCGTGGGCGCATCGCGCCGAAGAGGAGAGCCTCCAATGAGCGCCCCTCGAGGGGCGCGGCGCGCTGGCGCCCCCACGATCGGAGTACCGCGATGACCGTATCGCTCGCCCCGCGCGCCAAGACGCGCCGCAGCCCCGACCAACTGCGCGAACTCGCCGAAGCAGGCAACGTCGAGCTCGGCAGTCTCACCGAGCACGAGGCATCCCCAGCGGAGGTCGTCGCGTGGGTCGCGCGCCACTTCGGTGCGGATGCCGCGGCCGTCGCCTGCTCGATGGCCGATGCGGCCCTGCCCCACCTGGTCGCAGAGCAGCTGCCCGGCGTCGACGTGCTCTTCCTCGACACCGGCTACCACTTCGCCGAGACCCGTCACACCCGCGATGAGGTCGGGCGCGTGCTGGACGTGCGGATCGTCGACGTACTGCCGGAGCAGACCGTCGCCGAGCAGGACGCGACGTTCGGCGAGAAGCTCTACGCCCGCGACCCTGGCCTGTGCTGCGCGCGTCGCAAGGTGGCGCCGCTTCAGGACGCGCTGGGCGGGTACGAGGTGTGGTTCACCGGCGTGCGCCGCGAGGAGGCGCCGACCCGGGCGACCACGCCGCTGGTCACGTGGGACGAGCGGAACGGGCTGGTCAAGGTCAATCCCGTCGCCGCCTGGACCTTCGACGACCTGCTCGACTACGCCGGCGCACACCAGGTCCCCGTGAACCTGCTCGTGACCAACGGCTACCCCTCGATCGGCTGCGAGCCGTGCACGAAGGCCGTCGCGCCCGGCGACGACCCCCGGTCGGGCCGCTGGGCCGGGCTCTCCAAGACGGAATGCGGGCTTCACCTATGACCGACACGATCCTCGGCGGCCCGGTCCCTGAGCTCGCCGACCGCTTCACGCCGCGGCGACCGCGGACCGGGACCCGCCTGGACACCCTCGAGATCCTCGAGGCCGAGGCGATCCACATCATCCGCGAGGTCGTCGCGGAGTTCGAGCGCCCCGTGCTGCTTTTCTCGGGCGGCAAGGACTCGGTCGTCGTGCTTCACCTGGCCGCGAAGGCCTTCTTCCCGGGGCGCGTGCCGTTCCCGGTTCTGCACGTCGACACCGGCCACAACTTCCCCGAGGTCCTCGCGTTCCGCGACGAGACGGTCGCGCGACTGGGCGTGCGGCTCGAAGTGGCGCGCGTGCAGGACTACATCGACGACGGGCGCCTGCACGAGCGCTCGGACGGCACGCGCAACCCGCTGCAGACGATGCCTCTGCTCGACGCCATCACCGCCGGGAAGCACGACGCCGTCTTCGGGGGCGCCCGCCGCGACGAGGACAAGGCGCGCGCGAAGGAGCGGATCATCTCGCTGCGCGACGAATTCGGCCAGTGGGATCCGCGCAATCAGCGTCCAGAGCTGTGGAGCCTGTACAACGGCCGCCACACGCCCGGCCAGCACGTGCGCGCGTTCCCGATCTCGAACTGGACCGAGCTCGATGTATGGCGGTACCTGGAGCGCGAGCAGATCCCGCTTCCACCGCTGTACTTCGCACACGAGCGCGAGGTGTATGCCCGCGACGGCATGTGGCGCGCGACCGGCGAGTTCTCACCGCCCCGCGCCGGCGAGAGCGTGGAGCGCCGCGTCGTCCGCTACCGCACCGTCGGCGACATGAGCTGCACCGGCGCCGTCGAATCGGATGCCGCCGACCTCCACTCCATCGTTGCGGAGATCGCCCGTTCCACCCTGACCGAGCGCGGCGCGACTCGCGCCGACGACCGCATCTCGGAGGCGGCGATGGAAGACCGCAAGAAGGACGGGTACTTCTGATGGTCGATCTCGCATCGTCCCCCGTGAACGGACGCGACACGCCGCTGGACGCCGACGCGACACGGCATGTTCCGTCCGTTCACGGAGACGCGAGCCTGTTCCGCTTCGCCACCGCCGGCTCGGTCGACGACGGGAAGTCCACGCTCGTGGGGCGCCTCCTGCACGACTCGAAGGCGATCCTCGCGGATCAGCTCGAGCAGGTTGCACGGACGTCGGCCGAGCGCGGCTTCGCGCACGGCGGCGGCCTGGATTTCGCGCTGTTGACCGACGGTCTGCGCGCCGAGCGCGAGCAGGGCATCACCATCGACGTCGCGTACCGCTACTTCTCCACGGGCAACCGCAGCTTCATACTGGCGGACTGCCCCGGGCACGTGCAGTACACCCGCAACATGGTCACGGGTGCGACCACCGCCGACGCGGTGGTGGTGCTCATCGACGGGCGCAAGGGCGTGCTCGAGCAGACGCGACGGCACCTGGCCGTCATCGCGCTGCTGCGTGTGCCGCACGTGATCGTGGCCGTGAACAAGATCGATCTGCTCGGCTACGAGCAGGATGCCTTCGAACGGGTCCGCGCGCAGGTGGAGACCGTCACCGCCGACCTCGGCATCGAGGATCTCCATGTGCTGCCCGTGTCGGCCCTCGAGGGCGACAACATCGTCGGTCGGTCCGAGCACACGCCCTGGTACGAAGGTCCCGCGTTGCTCGAGCTGCTCGAAGCGCTGCCCGGCCAGGACGAGCTCGAGTCGTCGCTCGACGACTTCCGGCTCCCGGTGCAGCTGGTGCTCCGCCCACAGGGCGGGCTCTCTCCCGACGTGACGCCCGATGAGGCGGACGCGCTGCGCGACTTCCGTGCGTCCGCGGGCCGGATCGCGTCGGGCACGGTGCGCGTCGGCGACCCCGTCGAGATCTTCCCGTCCGGCATCCGCACCACGGTCTCGGCGATCGCGGTCGCAGGGCAGCCGGTATCGCAGGCCACCGTCCCGCAGTCGGTGTCGCTGCAGCTCGCGGATGACGTCGACGCCGCGCGCGGTGCCGTCATCGCCGCCGCCGGCACGCTCCCGACCGCGCGGCGCGAGATCGACGCCGAGCTGTTCCAGCTCGACGCGCGCACGCTCACGACCGGTTCACGCGTGCTCGTCAAGCACGGCACCGCCACCGTGCAGGCCTTCATCGCTCAGATCGATTCGCGATACGACCTGGACACACTGGCCCACGAGCCCGCCGAGGCGCTCGAGGCGAACGACATCGGGCGCGTCCGCCTGCGACTGGCCGCCGAAATCCCGCTCGAGCCGTACAGCGCCAATCGCGCGGGCGGCTCGTTCCTGGTCATCCACCCGTCCGACGGCGCAACACTCGCCGCCGGGATCATGCGCGACTGACCAGTCGCGCAACGAAGACAGCACTGCCGACTGAAGGAGGCGAAACCGTGAACAAAATCCGCACCACGACGACGATCACCACCCTGGGACTGCTGGCCGCCATGATGGCCGGCTGCGCGAGCGCCGCCGGAGCGCCGGTCAGCGAACCCTCCCCCGCGGACGACTCCGCGGGGGCGCCCTCGATCGACGAGCTGCGTCTGGGGTACTTCGCCAACGTGACGCACGCGCCCGCGCTGGTCGGCCTCGAGGAGGGGCTGTTCGCGGACGCGCTCCCCGGTGTCGAGATCACCACGCAGGTCTTCAACGCGGGTCCGGCGGCGATCGAGGCCCTCACGGCGGGAGCGATCGACGCCACGTACATCGGCCCCAACCCGTCGATCAACACCTTCATCCAGTCCGGCGGCGAGTCGGCACGCGTGATCGCGGGCGCGACCACCGGAGGCGCCGCCCTCGTGGTGCGCGAGGGCATCGACAGCCCGGACGACCTCGAGGGGACGACGCTCGCAACGCCCCAGCTGGGCAACACACAGGATGTCGCGCTGCGCACCTGGCTGGCCGACGAGGGCTTCGAGACCTCCACCACAGGTGGCGGTGACGTGACCATCACACCCACCGAGAACGCCCAGACGCTCCAGTTGTTCCAAGACGGGCAGATCGATGGCGCGTGGCTCCCGGAGCCGTGGGTGTCGCGACTGGTCATCGAGGCCGGCGCGACCGTGCTCGTCGACGAAGCAGACCTGTGGGAGGACGGCGAGTTCCCCACCACGGTGCTGCTGG
Organism: uncultured Actinomycetota bacterium; assembly: GCA_963772625.1. Classification (GTDB taxonomy): domain Bacteria; phylum Actinomycetota; class Actinomycetes; order Actinomycetales; family Microbacteriaceae; genus Microbacterium. The sequence continues at coordinate 59,875 of CAVYXT010000006.1, forward strand.
TCCGCGCCGACTTCCTCGACGAGCACCCGGACGTGGCCGAAGAGCTGCTGCAGGGCCATGTCGCCGCCGTGCAATGGCTCGAGGAGAACCCCGACGACGCGGCCGGCGTCATCAACGGCGCGATCGAGAAGGAGACCGGCAAGCCCCTGGCCGACGAGGTCATCGAACGAGCCCTCGAGAACGTCACGTTCTCGTTCGACCCGCACGCCGACGCATTCGAGAAGCTCGTAAAGAACGGTCTCGCCGCCGGCACCCAGAAGGACGGCTCGATCGACGGGCTGTTCGATCTCGTTCTGCTCAACGGCATCCTGGAAGCCGACGGTCTCGATACCGTCTCTGCTGCCGGGCTCGGCGAGGACTGACATGACTTCGTCCGCACCGACTCCCGGCGTCGCCGCCACGGCGCCGGGGGTCGGCGTGCCCAATCTGCTCGGACCCAGCTTCGACGAGAGCGCACCGCCGCGGCCGCCTGCCGGGCCAGGCCGGCCCGCGGTGCGGATCGAGAACGTGCAGAAACGGTTCGGTCGCGGGCCGCTGGTACTGGACGGAATCGACCTCGACATCGCGCCGGGAGAGTTCGTCTGCCTGCTCGGCGCATCCGGATGCGGAAAGTCCACGCTTCTCAACCTGATCGCCGGACTGGACCGGCCGACGACGGGCATCATCGAGACCCCCGCCGAAGGCTCGGCTGTCATGTTCCAGGAATCGGCGCTCATGCCGTGGCTGAGCGCACGACGCAACGTCGAGCTCGCGCTGCGTCTTCGCGGCGTCCCTCGTCGCGAGCGGCGCGAGAAGGCCCTCGAGCTGCTGGACACCGTGAACCTCGCGGACGCGGCCGAGAAGCGCCCGCATGAGCTCTCCGGCGGCATGCGACAGCGCGTCGCGCTTGCTCGCGCACTCGCCCAGGACCGCCCCGTGCTCCTCATGGACGAGCCCTTCGCGGCGCTGGACGCGATCACCCGCGACCTCCTCCACGAGGAGCTCGAGCGGGTCTGGCGCGCCACCGGGCGCACCATCGTCTTCGTCACCCACAACGTGCGCGAGGCCGCACGCCTCGGGCAGCGCGTCGTGCTGCTCTCGAGCCGCCCCGGTCGCGTCGTCGACGAGTGGCGCATCGCCCACACGGTCGGGCGGCGGATCGAGTCACCCGAAGTGGCGGCGCTCTCCGTCGAGATCACCGACCAGCTGCGGAAGGAGATCCGCCGCAATGCCGCATGACACCGACGCCCCCACCCGGTCGCTGCGCGACGACCACAGCGACGGCACGCACACCCTCCCCGAGCGCGTCTCACCCCGCGCCTCGCGCTCGGAGAAACCGGATGCCGCTCCCCCGGCATCCGCTCGCTCGGAAGACCTTCGCAGTCTCGAGGCCGGCCTCGACAGGCTGCAGACCGACGAGGAGCACCGTCCCAGCCGCTGGCGGGCCTTCTGGACGAGCGTCGTCCCACCGGTCCTGTTCGTCGTCCTGCTGGTCGTCGCGTGGCAGCTGTACGTGGTCATCGCCGACCCGCGCCCCGACCGCGCACCGAGCCCCGCCGACGTCTTCCTGGCACTCGCGGACGCGTGGCAGACCGGGCGCCTGCAGGAGGCGGTCGCCACGAGCCTCGAACGCGGCGTCGTCGGCTTCCTCATCGCGATCGCTATCGGGACTCCGCTCGGCCTCCTGCTGGCAGAGGTGCGTCCGCTGCGGCGTGCGGTCGGACCGATCATCTCCGGCCTGCAGGTTCTGCCCTCGGTGGCCTGGGTGCCCGCGGCGATCATCTGGTTCGGCCTGTCGGATGCCACCGTCTACTTCGTGATCCTGATGGGCGCGATCCCGTCGATCGTGAACGGACTCATCGCGGGTGTCGATCAGGTGCCGCCGCAGCTGCGACGCGTCGGCACCGTGCTGGGTGCGTCGCGAGTTCAGCTGGCCACGGCGGTCATCCTCCCTGCTGCGCTTCCCGGGTACCTTGCGGGGCTCAAGCAGGGCTGGGCGTTCTCCTGGCGGTCGCTGATGGCCGCGGAGATCATCGCGACGGGCGGCTCGATCGGCTTCGGTCTCGGCTCGATGCTTCAGCAGTCGCGCGAACTCGCCGATCTCGCCGGCGTGCTTGCCACGATCCTGCTCATCCTGTTCATCGGCATCCTCATCGAGCTGCTCTTCTTCGGTCCGCTGGAACGACGGATGCTGCGACGCCGAGGTCTCCTGCTGTCGGGAGGCGCCCGATGACCGCCCTCACCGGTAAGGTCACGCTGGTCGGCGCCGGCCCCGGCGACCCCGGCCTGCTCACCGTCCGAGGACTGCGCGCGCTGGAGTCCGCCGACGTCATCGTCGCCGATCGGCTCGGCGCGCGGGGCGTCCTCGTCGGCCTCGCCGCCGAAGGCATCGAACTGCCCGCGGAGGTCCTCGACGTCGGCAAGCTCCCCGGCCACCACGCGGTGCCGCAGGACGCGATCAATGCACTCCTCGTGCACCTGGCCCGTGAGGGCAAGCACGTGGTGCGACTCAAGGGCGGCGACCCCTACGTGTTCGGCCGCGGCCTCGAGGAGCTCGCCGCCTGCCAGGAGGCCGGCGTGAGGGTCGAGGTCGTACCCGGGATCTCCAGCGCCATTTCGGTGCCCGCGATCGCCGGCATCCCGGTCACGCATCGCGGCCTCGCCACCGCCTTCACCGTCGTCACCGGGCATGACCAGATCCGAGAGCTCGGCGGCGGACGCGACCACACCGTCGTGCTGCTGATGGGCATCGGCACTCTCGCACACGCCGCGATGACACTCTCGCGGGGCGACCGCGGAGCGGAGTGCCCCGTTGCGATCATCGAGGACGGCTACGGCCCCGGTCAGCGCGTCACGGTCGGCACGCTCGCGACGATCGCTCACCAGGCGGCCCTGCGCGGCGTGCGTTCGCCTGCGGTCGTCATCGTCGGCGATGTCGTCTCGCTGAGCCCGTACGCTCCCCCATCCATCGCAGAAGTGTCACCTCGCGCCGCATCGTGCGGCGCGTAGCGACCTCTGCTGACACCCCCGCTTCCTCCGAACCGAAAGGCCATCCGTGACCTCTCCCTCCCTGCGCGTCGCGATCGTCGGCGCCGGCCCGGCGGGCATCTACGCCGGCAACATCCTCGCCAACACCGTGAGCGCCGCGGGCGGCACCGTCGCGATCGACCTGTTCGACTCGCTCCCCGCGCCCTACGGTCTGATCCGCTACGGCGTCGCTCCCGACCACCCCCGGATCAAGGGGATCGTGAACTCGCTGCACGAGATGCTCAGCGCCGGCAGCATCCGCTTCCTCGGCAACGTCGAGATCGGACGCGACCTCGCGATCGAAGACCTGCAGGAGCGCTACGACGCCGTGATCCTCGCCACCGGTGCCATCCGCGACGCCGCGCTCGACATCCCGGGCATCGACCTGCCCGGCTCGTACGGTGCCGCGGACTTCGTGGCCTGGTTCGACGGGCACCCGGACGTGCCCCGCGAATGGCCTCTGGAGGCATCCGAGGTCGCCGTGATCGGAAACGGCAACGTCGCCCTCGACGTGGCCCGAGTGCTCGCCAAGCACGCCGCCGACCTGCGCTCGACCGAGGTGCCCGACAACGTGCTGGCCGGTCTCGAGGGGTCCGCTGTCACCGATGTGCACGTGTTCGGGCGACGCGGGCCGCTGGATGTGAAGTTCACGCCGATCGAGCTGCGCGAGCTGGGCGAGGTGCCCGACGTGGACATCGTTCTGGCCGACGAGGACTTCGCCGAGCTGGAGCTGGCCGCGGGCTCGAGCAACCAGCTCAAGGTGATCTTGCGCACGTTCCAGGCGTGGCGCGAGCGCGGCGCCACCGGTGCGAGCCGGCGTCTGCACCTGCACTTCTGGCACGCCCCGGTCGCCGTCCTCGGCGAGGAGCGGGTCGAGGCGCTGCGCTTCGAACGCACCGCCGCGGGCACGGACGGCATCGTGCGCGGCACCGGCGAGCTGCGCGACATCCCGGTGCAGGCGGTCTACCGCGCCGTCGGCTACTACGGCACGCCGGTCGTGGACGCGCCGTTCGACGCCGCGCGCGGGGTCATCCCGAACATCGAGGGACGTGTGGTCTCGATCGCGCCGGAACTGGATCCGAGCGCCGAGCCGGCGCCGATCCCGGGCCTCTACGCGACAGGCTGGATCAAGCGCGGGCCCGTCGGCCTGATCGGGCACACGAAGTCCGACGCGATGGAGACGATCGCCCACCTCGTGGCCGACGCGGCTGCCGGAGCGCTGCCCGCGCCCTCCGTTGACGGCGATGTCCTGGCCTTCCTCGACGAGCAGGGCGTCGAGTACACGACGTGGGACGGCTGGCTCGCCCTCGATGCGCACGAACGCGCGCTCGGCGCCGCGCACCGGCACACGCGCGAGCGCGTGAAGGTGGTGCCGCGCGAGGAGCAGGTCGAGGTCTCGCGCGCGGACAGCCTCACCCTGTCGTGACCTACGTCATCGCGCTGCCCTGCGTCGACCTCAAGGATCGCGCGTGCATCGACGAATGCCCGGTGGACTGCATCTACGAGGGCGGCCGCTCGCTGTACATCCACCCCGACGAATGCGTGGACTGCGGTGCCTGTGAACCCGTCTGCCCCGTCGAGGCGATCTACTACGAGGACGACGTGCCCGATGAGTGGCAGGACTACTACCGCGCCAACGTCGAGTTCTTCGACGACATCGGCTCGCCGGGCGGGGCCGCGAAGGTCGGCGTGTACGCGAAAGACCATCCCCTGATCGCGGCACTGCCCCCGCAGGCATCCACCCATGGGTGAGTCCGCGCACGATCTCGTCGAGGACGCGCCCTTCGACGCCGTCATCATCGGCGGGGGGCCCGCCGGCCTGTCCGCCGCCCTGAACCTCGGACGGGCGCGGGCGCGGGTGCTGGTGGTCGACGCCGACAGGCCGCGCAACGCCGCGACACTCAACTCGCACGGCTTCCTCACGCGCGACGGCGTTCCGCCCGCCGAGCTGCGCCGCCTGGCGCGGACTGAACTGGAGGCGTACCCGCAGGTGCGCATGCTGAGCCGCACGCGCGTGGTCTCGATCGAGGCGGCGGGTGCACCGGCGCGGTTCGCGCTCCAGCTCGACGGGCGCCGCGCGCCCGCGCAGGTGAGCGCGCAGGCCGTCCTGGTCGCCACCGGACTGCGCGAGACGCTGCCCGCCGTGCCCGGCATCCGGGCGTTCTACGGGATGTCGCTGTTCAGCTGCGCGGCCTGCGATGCGTGGGAGCTGCAGGATCGCCCGCTCGCCCTCATCGGCGAGACGCCCGACCTGCCCGCCCGCGCACGGCTGATCGCGCGGTGGACGCACGACCTCACCGTCTTCACGAACGGCGCCGACGTCATCGACGCGGTCGAGGAGGCCGAGCTGGCGGCATCCGGGATCCGCGTCCAGCGGCAGCCGATCGCCGACCTCGAGGGGGATCGCGGCCGCATCATCGCGGTGCGACTGGCGGACGGCACGGCGGTGCCCGTCGATGGCGGATTCGTGCGGCCGCGGTGGCACACCGCGCTCGAGTTCCTCGGGGGCCTGGGCGTCGATGTGGACACCGATGGCCACCTGCTCGTCGACCGGTCAGGACGCACCAGCGTGGCGGGCGTGTACGGCGCGGGCGATGCCGCCGCCCCGGGTCCGCAGCAGCTGATCGTCGCGGCCGGACAGGGTGCGCGGGCCGCCGCGGTGCTCGTCCACGACCTGGTCGGGGTCACGACCGCCCACTGAGGGCTACCGCCGCTGCTGCGGCCGCAGCCGGGCTTCCTGCCGGCGCGAGGGGACTCGGCCGAGATGAGTACTCCGCTTCGCGAATGATCCTCGTCTCGGAAGATCGTCCTCCGCACCGGCGCGGTGCCGCGGCGGTTCAGCGGCCGGAGGCCCCGGCATCCGTTATGCCCACGTCACTGCGGTGGAAGTTCTGGAACGAACGGGATGCCGTGGGACCCACGCTGTCCTTGGTACCGGTTGCCGTAGGGGCCTGAGCCGTAGGGGTTCTCGGTGGGCGAGGAGAGGCGGAAGAAGCACAGCTGCCCGATCTTCATGCCCGGCCACAGCTTGATGGGCAGCGTTGCGACGTTCGAGAGCTCGAGGGTGACGTGGCCGGTGAAGCCGGGGTCGATGAACCCTGCCGTCGAGTGCGTGAGCAATCCGAGGCGGCCGAGAGAGGACTTGCCCTCGAGGCGTGCGGCGATGTCGTCGGGAAGCGTGATGAGCTCGAACGTGCTGCCGAGCACGAACTCGCCCGGATGCAGGATGAACGGCTCGAAGGCGGGCGTCTCGATGAGGTGCGTCAGCTCGGGCTGGTCCTCGGCCGGATCGATGAACGGGTATTTGTGATTGTCGAACAGCCGGAAGTAGCGGTCGAGCCGCACGTCGACGCTCGAGGGCTGCACCATCTCGGGCTCCCACGGCTCGAGCCCGATCCGCTTCGCATCGATCTCGAGTCGGATGTCGCGGTCTGAGAGCAGCACGCCGCAAGCCTAGCGAGCATCCGTCCGAGGCCGGTCGCGTGCCGCTCCCCTGTCACGAACTGCGACTTGCCCCGGCGTGTCGTGACAGGCGAGCATCCGCAGCCGCGTCGCCCGTCGCCTCGTGCCGCGTTTGTTATGCTGGCTCCGCGCCGAAAGGCCTGCCGGGGATGTAGTTCAATGGCAGAACTTCAGCTTCCCAAGCTGATAGCGCGGGTTCGATTCCCGTCATCCCCTCCGCGTCACACACTCACCGCTCCACGAAGTCGTACTCCTGAAACTCCGCGACCTCGCCGATCCACTGGTGTCGCAGGTCGCTCTTCGGACTGACCTGGCGGTTCACCACGATGTTCCTCACGCCCGGAATCGCCGCCAAAGTCGCCCGCGCTCCGTCGAGGAACTCGGTCGACTTCTGCCCCACGCGCACTACGCGGAGGCGAGGAACGGCTGGTGGTGATACCCGCTCGGATCCAGGATCGCGACCGTCGACTCCGGGACCTCGACGAATGTGCCGGGCAGATCGTTGAGCGGCTCAGAGACGACGACGTGCGCATCGTCTCCGAAGAGCGCCAGCCGCTCGGCATCCGGGTACATCTCGCGGATCGTCGGAATGTCGACGGAGTGGAACAGCGAGCGCGATCGGCCCTGAGTCGAGTACCGGAAGGTCCACAGGGTCGAGCCGTCCGACACGGCGATCGTCCCCTGCATCGGGAACCTCACTCCGTGAGCGCGACCTACGGACTCGACGAGCTGCACAGTCCGCGTCATCGCAAGAACCGGGTCGTCCTGCAGCCCGAAAGTCAGCGCGAGATGGAACAGCACCTCCGAGTCGGTCGTCCCCCGCACGTGCGGGTACAGCGACGGGTCGATCGCGAAGGTCAGGTCGCGCCCTACCTTCACGAACTCCGCGAGGAAGCCGTTATGCATGAACAGCCAGTTCTCGTAGCGGAACGGGTGGCAGTTCGTCTGCTGGATCGGCGGCCCGCCGGCCGCGCGGACATGGCTGAAGAACAGCGGGCTCCGCACGGCCGCACTGATCTCGCGCAGATTCTGGTCATGCCACGCCGGTTCGATGCTGTGGAACACGGCCGGGATGCCGCCCTCCGCCGCATCGGCCGGGTACCAGCCGAAGCCGAACCCGTCGCCGTTGACCGTCTCGGCGCCGAGGGGCGAGTTCAGCGACTGGGCTACCAGCGAGTGCTGCGCGTCCAGGATCAGCAGGGACGGTTGCAGCGCTTCTCCCCGGTATGCGAGCCAGCGACACATGGTGCATCCCTTCCGTCATCGACAGCCTCGGGGCAGGAACTCCGACGCTTCCGTGCCTCAGGCTACGACCTGCTCGCCCTGCGCGTCCGGGACTTATCGCAAGAGCCGCGTGCCACAGCACGCGCGCGCTGTCACGCCAGCGGCCCGGCGAAGGGCTCCTCGACGTCGGAACCGCGGTCCGCGGCTCTCACCTCGACGGCAGCGGATGCCGCGGCCTCCCGCGCCGCGATGCTCGCAGACCGCACCGCGCCGATGCTCGCTGTGATCACCAGGGCTATGCCGAGCACCTCCAGCCAGACCAGCTCCTGCCCGAGCAGCAGCCACCCGGCGAGCGCCGCGGTCGCCGGGGCGAGGCTCATCAGGATCGCGAAGGCCGCCGCGGGCAGGCGTCGCAGGGCGATGAGCTCCAGCGCATAGGGGATCGTCGATGAGAGCACCGCGACGGCGGCGCCCAGTGCCAGCAGGTCGGGTCGAAGCAGCGCAGAACCCGCCGACAGGATGCCGAAGGGCAGGGCGATCAGGGCACCTGCGGTCATCGCGAGAGCGAGGCCGTCCAGCCGCGGGAACTCCCGCCCGACGCGCGCCGACGCCAGGATGTAGAAAGCCCAGCTGGCCGCGGCGCCGAGCGCGAAGGCGACGCCGAGCGGGTCGAGGCGATCCCAGCCACCGCCGCCGAGCGCGGCGACGCCGGCGAGCGCGAGCAGCGCCCACAGCCACGCCGACAGACGTCTGCTGGCGACGATGGACAGCACCAGGGGGCCGAGCACCTCGATCGTGACCGTCACCCCGAGCGGCAGGCGCTCAAGCGCGAGGTAGAACAGCCCGTTCATGACCGCGAGCACGACGCCGAAGCCCACGACCGCGAGCCAGCCGTTCCGGGAGTGACCGCGCACGCGGGGTCGGGCGATCAGCAGCAGCAGGATCGCCGAGAAGACGAGCCGCAGCATCACCATCCCGAGCGGTCCGACCTGCGGGAACAGCAGCACGGCGAGAGATGCCCCGACCTCCTGGCACACCAGGCCGACGACGACGAGCGCGATCGCAGGCGTCGTGCCCAGGCGGCGGCTCACGACCGTCGGGTCACGCGGCGGGTGCCGAGCAGATCGCGCTGGCGGCGATCGTGTCGTGATACTGCTGTGCCGTCCACGGAAGCCCGGCGGCGGGGGCGGTGGCGCCGTCGGCGGCGGGCGCCTTCGACGCGATGGCGGCGAGCTCCCAGGCCAGGTACGCGGCCATGCCCTTGTCCCCGGCCGAGTTGTTCAGCGCTACGGCCACCGTGAGCCCGGACTGAGGGTCGGAGAATGCCGCGGTGATGTAGCCCGGGACCGATCCGAACTGGCCGATGAGCGATCCGGCCTGGACTGCGCCACCCCGTGTCGTGTACCAGGAGGGCGCACCGTTGTAGACGGCGACCGGCTGGTCGAAGCGCCCCGCACCCTCGGGCACGATCGCGTCCGCGGCGAGGCCCTGGACGTACCGGCCGAGGTCGCGGATGTCGGAGACGACGCCCGAGTCGGTGAAACCGCTGCTCGCCGAGAACATCGTCACATCGAGCGGCTCGGCGCAGTTGAACGCACCAGCCGCGTCGGGCAGCGAGTGAAAGCCGTTCAGGACCGGGCCGGACTCGGACGGCTCCGCCGCCGAGTTCGGGGGCAGCCGAGTGGCGGCGAGATCCAGCGGGTCGAAGACGTAGTGCTCGAGGAGACTGGCGGCGCTGCGCCCCGTCGCTCGCTCGAGGGCGACTCCGAGCAGCAGATAGCCCGCGTCGGAGTCGCGATACGCGGCTCCGGGTGCGGCGTCGCGAGGTTGGCCGATGCCATAGCTCGCGAGCTCGCGCGGGTTCCACACCCGGGTCGGATTCGACAGGAACAGCGGCGCCAGCTGGGGTCGATACGAGCCGAGGCCCGAAGTGCTGTCGCACAGCTGTCCGAGGGTCACTTCGGAGAGATCAGGAAGACCCGTCACCCACTTCGTCAGGGAATCGTTCAGCTGCACGGTGCCCTCATCGGCGAGCGCATACAGCACGTCGCAGATCATCGGCCGGGTGATCTGTCCGACGCGGAACTCCATGTCGGGCGTGACGGCTTCGCCCGTGGCCGGTGACGTGACGCCCAGCCCGGTGACGAGACTCCCGCTCCACGGCGCCCAGACGCCCACGACGGCCCCCGATGCGCCGGCCGCGACCATCGCGTGGCTGACGGCGTCCTGAAGCTGCTGCGCCGTCGCCTCCGGGAACGGCGCATCGACCTGTGCGGGCACATCGATCTCGACGTGCGCGTCCGGCGAGCACGCCGACACGGCGAGAGTCATCGCGACGGCGGCGGTGAGCGCGAGCGCAACACGCCGTCGTGTGGGTCGAACCCGCATTCTTCACCCCCCAGGTGTATGGAATGAATTCAAACACACTGAACTGGCGTACCGGTCACGGCGATCCGTAGTGTATGCGCCTCATCAGCCGATTCGATCCGCACCGGATCGCGCCAGCATGAATCGCTGGACGTCTGGGTCGACGCGGATGTCGCTCGGCCGGAGCGGCCGCGACAGGTACAGACCTTCCAGCGACGTCAGCCGCGACAGGGCCACATATGTCTGACCCGGCGCGAATGCCCCGGAGCCGAGGTCGATCACGGCTCGCTCATACGTCTTGCCCTGGGACTTGTGGATGGTCACCGCCCAGGCGAGCCGCAGTGGAAACTGAGTGAACTCGGCGACGATCTCCCGTGTGAGCGACTTCGACCCGGCGTCGTACGCGTAGCGGAACCTCTCCCAGACCGCCGGTTCCACGTCGAACTCCTGCCCCTCGACCTCGACGCGCACAGTGCCTCCCGCTATCCGCGTCACCATCCCGATCGTGCCGTTGACCCACCGCGGCGGGTCGCCGTACGAAGCGGTGTCGTTCCGCAGGAACATCACCTGCGCTCCGACCTTCAGCTTGAGATCGACGTCGGCCGGGTATGAGGCATCCCCTCGCCCGAAGTCGCCGCTGATCTCGGCGGTCGCCGTCTGCTCGCGACCGAGCAGCTCGGTCAGGTGCCGACGGTTGATGCTGTTGACGATGTCGTTGCGGGTCGCCAGCGTGATGATCGGGTGCTCGCCGTCGACCGGATCGGGGGGTGTGCGAGCCCCGGTGTCGTTCAGGATCTGGGCGATGTCTGCGGTGACCCGGCCGTAGCGGACCGCGTTGAGCATCGCCTTGAACGCCGGGTCGGCTTGACGGTGGATGTCGATCAGCTCGCGGATGTGGAGGTCCGCACCGTACGCTCCGATGTCCATGATGCCGTCACCGCCGACGGTGCCGACCCAGACCTTCGCGTCGAAGAACCAGAACGAGCGGTAGTGGTCGCGGATGTAACGCGCCTCGTCACCCCGCGGCGGAACCGGCGCGAGCTGATACGGGTCGCCGAACATGACGATCTGCACACCGCCGAACGGCTCGGCCCTCCGGCCGCGCGCCTGGCGCAGCGCGCGGTCGATCGCGTCCATGAGATCGGCGTTCACCATCGAGATCTCGTCGATGACCAGCGTGTCGATCGCGTTGAGGATCTTGCGGGTCGCGTCGGACTGGTCGATCTGGCCGCCGGCGATGAGCCCGATCGGCAGCCGGAACAGCGAGTGGATCGTCTGGCCCTCGACGTTGAGCGCCGCGACCCCGGTCGGGGCGCAGACCGCGATCTGCTTGGACGTGTTCCAGGCCAGGTGCTGCAGCAGCGTCGACTTGCCGGTGCCCGCGCGCCCGGTCACGAAGACGTGCTCCCGGGTGTCTTCGATGAGTCGGAAGAGCGCCTCCTGCTCGGGCGAGAGCAGAGGTGTGTTCACCGATTCATGGTAGCCAGCCCGCCGCGCGGCAAGCCCCACCTGTGCATTCCTCCGGATGACCGCACCCGTCCGCTCTGACGGCCGAGTTCCTAGACTGAACCCGTGGACCGGGGGGCGATGGACACGGCGGCGGTGAAGCCTGTCGGAGTGCGCCCGCGGCAGGCCGAGCCGGCACCCGCACCCGCGGCATCCGCTCGCCGTCGGCGACTGGCCGTCGACCTGACACTGCTCGGCATCGTCGGCGTGCTGCTGATCGCCGCCGTTCTGGCGGGCGCCGCCGCGATGTACCGCGAGTTCTACAGCCCCACCGCATTCGTCGAGCGCTACCTCGGGATGCTCGCCGACGGCCGCGCCGCCGATGCTCTGGCGGTGCCCGGCGTGGCGGTCGACTCCGCCGAACTCGAGGCGGCCGGTCTTCCGGCGACGGCGTCGGATGCCCTGCTGCGCCGTGACGCGCTCGCCACGCTGACGAACGTCGAGGTGACCTCGGAGACCGAAGACGAGAACGGCGTGGTGTTCGTGACGGCGACCTATCACGCCGGTGCCTTTCCCGGCACCACCACGTTCGGGCTGCTGCGAGACGGCACCGTGGGACTCGCGCCCACGTGGCGGTTCGCGACGAGCCCGCTCGCACTGATGGACCTCACGGTGAAAGGCTCGATGACCTTCGACGTCAACGGCTTCTCGATCGACAAGCGGCAGGTCTCGCCCGATGGTGCGGATGCCGATCCGCAGGCCGCCGTGTCACTGCTCGTGTTCTCTCCGGGTGTGTACTCCGTCTCGGTGGACACGCAGATATCGTCGACCCGGGGCGTGGCAGTGCTCTCGGACAGCCCGTTTGCGAAGGTGCCGGTCGACATCCAGGCGACTGCGACTCCTGAGTTCGTCGAGATCGTGCAGCAGCGCGTCGAGGAGTTCCTGGTCTCGTGCGCCGAGCAGGACGTCCTGCAGCCGACCGCCTGCCCCTTCGGCTTCGTCGTGCAGGACCGCATCGTCTCGCCCCCGGAGTGGTCGATCGCCGCGCAGCCGACCATCGCCGTCGTCCCCGACGGAGCGGGCTGGAGCATCCCTGCAGTCGATGCCACAGCCCACATCGAGGTCGACATCCGGTCGCTGTTCGATGGAACGGTCCGCCACGTGTCGGAGGACGTCGCGTTCGCGGTCACCGGCAGCATCGCGATCCTCCCCGATGGCAAGGCTTCGATTACGGTCAGCGGTCCCGAATGAGGGATGCCGTGGCGGGATGACTCCGACGGGGATCGCGCGGTGGCTGCCCGGCGTGGCCGTGGCCCGCCACTACCGCAGAGCATGGCTGTGGCCCGACGTCCGGGCCGGCATCGTCGTGACGGCGCTGCTCATCCCCGCCGGCATGGGCTACGCCGCTGCCGCCGGTCTGCCACCGGAGACGGGCCTTTATGCGACGATCGTTCCCCTGCTCGCCTATGCCGTGTTCGGTCCGTCCCGCGTTCTGGTCCTAGGACCGGACTCCGCGCTCGCGCCGATCATCGCGGCGTCCGTCCTGCCTCTCGCGCTGGGCAGCGACGACCGCGCGGTCGCACTTGCGGGACTGCTCGCGATCATGGTCGGCGCGATCCTCCTGCTGGGCGGCCTTCTGCGCCTGGGCTTCGTGACGGATCTGCTGTCCAAACCCATTCGCGTCGGGTACCTCAACGCGGTCGCGCTGCTCGTGATCGTGTCGCAGGTGCCGAAGCTGCTCGGCTTCTCGATCGAATCTCTGTCGCCCCTGCCGGACGTCGTGTCGATCGTGAGAGGCGTCGCGGCGGGCGAGGTCCAAGCGCTTGCGATGGCATTCGGCATCGGCTCGCTCGTCGTCATCTTCGCGCTCAGACTGCTGCGGTCGCCCGTTCCGGGTGTGCTCGTCGTGGTCGTCGTCGCGACCGCGATCACCGCGATCTTCGGGCTGTCAGGGTCATTGCCGGTCGTCGGAGCGCTGCCGCAGGGCCTGCCGGCACCCGCGCTCGGAGGTCTCACGTGGGCGGACGTCGCTTCGCTCGCGCTTCCTGCGGCGGGCATCGCACTTGTCGCGTTCGCCGACACCGCGGTGCTGTCGCGCTCCCTCGCCGCGCGTCGTGGCGAGAGCGTGTCGGGCAACCAGGAGATGTCGGGGATCGGGCTCGCGAACATCGCCGGCGGCCTCCTCGGCGGCTTTCCGGTGTCAGCCTCCTCCTCGCGCACCCCGGTCGCCGAGCAGGCGGGCTCGCGTACCCAGCTGACCGGCGTCGTGGGCGCCGTGCTGCTGATCGCATTCATCCTGCTCGCGCCGGGGCTCACCGCGTACCTCCCATCGGCGACGCTCGCGGCGGTCGTCATCAGTGCCGCGGTCAGCCTCATCGACGTGCGAGGCTTCGTGCGCCTGGTGCGAATGGACAAGGTCGACGCCGGCCTCTCACTCGCGGCCTTCGTCGGCGTGCTGGTGTTCGGCGTGCTCGAGGGCATCGTCGTGACGATCGGGCTTTCGCTGCTGGCGTTCGTGCAGCGATCGTGGCGGCCGTACAAGGCTGAACTCGGCCGGGTCGCAGCCCTGCGCGGATACCACGACCTCTCCAGGTACCCGGAGGGGCAACGGCTGCCGGGGATCGTCATCGTGCGCTTCGACGCTCCCCTCTTCTTCGCCAACGGCGCCATCTTCGACGACTACGTCCGATCCCGCGTGGATGCCGCAGGCCCGGGCATCCACACCGTCATCCTCGCGGCCGAGCCCATCACCGACATCGACACGACGGCGATGGACGAGCTGATCGAGCTGGACGACTACCTCGCGACGAACGGCATCCGTCTGATCCTCGCCGAGATGAAGGATCCCGTCATCGACGTGCTCCGCCGCTACGGCCTGACCGAGCGCTTCACGCCGGACCGCTTCGCGGCCACCGTCGGCGCCGCTGTCGACGACCTCACCGGCAGGCTGCGCGGCGACCTCGACGGCACGAAGTGGGACGATCGGCCGGACTTCCCGCGAGAGCCGCCCCCCGAGGCGTGAGTCAGCCGCGCGCGTCGCGCTCGGCGAGCGCGGCCAGCCGCGCGTTGTAGGCCTCCAGCTCAGCGTCGCCGGTGCGGTCGGCGTGCCGGTCTGCCCGCTTCTGCGCTCTCTCGTCGCTGCGGCTCCACTGGATCGCGACCGTGATGGCGAGGATCAGGGTGGGCAGCTCGCCGATCGACCACGCCACCCCACCGCCGATGTACTGGTCTTCGAGGGGCGTCGCACCCCACGTGCGTCCCATCGCTCCGAACCACTCCGACACCATCAGGCCCGACTGCATCATGATCGCGATGCCGAAGAACGCGTGGATCGCCATGACGGCGATCAGCATCACGAGCCGGCCTGCGTACGGCAGGCGGTATTCGACCGGGTCGATTCCGATCAGGGTCAGCACGAAGAGGTACCCCGTGATCAGGAAGTGCGCCGTCATCCACTCGTGCCCGAGGTGGTCGTACAGCGACCAGCGGAACAGGTCGGTGAAGTAGAACACCCAGAGCGAGCCCACGAACAGGGCCGCTGCCACGAACGGGTTCGTCAGCACACGGGCCAGCGGCGAGTGCACAGCCCACAGGATCCACTCCCTGCCACCGCGCGTCCCGTCGTCGCGGCGGCGGATGGCCCGCGCGGCGAGCGTGACCGGGGCGCCGGCGACCAGCAGCAGCGGGATCGCCATCGTCAGGAGCATGTGCCCGACCATGTGGACGCTGAAGAGGTAGTCCTGATACGCGTTGACCGGGCCGCACGTCACCCAGAAGAGCAGCAGCAGACCCGCGACCCACAGGATGGCGCGGTAGAGCGGCCACCGGTCGCCGCGGCGGCGCAGCCGCCACACGCCGGCGAGGTAGAGGAAGATCCCGAAGCCCGCGGCGAACGCCCACAGCAGGTCGAGGCTCCACTCCGTGAACCAGCGGTCCAGCGACAGTTCGGGCGGCAGCGCGGCTCCGGTGAGGATCTCGGCGGGCGAACGCACCTCCGGCAGGTTGGCCGTCGTCGGCGGCGCGGTCCGGGCGAGGGCCGCAGCCGCTCCGCTGGCCACACCCATGAACCCGACTTCGAGAGCGACGAGTCCCCAGAATCGACGGGATGCCGCATCCTCCCGAAGTCCGCCGATCAGGCGCCTGCGGTACCAGGCGCCGAGGGCGCCGAGCGCCAGCAGCGCGGTGACCTTCATCAGGAGGATCACGCCGTACGGCGAGGCGAGGTTCTCCCAGGCTCCGACGGCGATCGTGCCCCGCACGGTGCCGGAGATCGCGACGACCACGAATGCCGCGAGCGCGATGCTCGAGTAGCGCGACATCGCAGTCGCCATCGCCTCGCGGCTGATGATCGGGCGCACCACGACCATGAGCATCAGGCCGCCGAGCCACACCGCGGCGGCGATGACGTGCAGCACGAGCGCCATGACAGCCTCGTTGTGGTTCGCCTCCTCGCCGGAGTGACCCTGAGTGGCCATCGGCACGACCGCGGCGATCGCGAGGATCGCCACCAGGAGGGTGGGCGTCCACGAGCGGACCGCGAAGGTCAGCACCGTGATCCCGGCGCCGGCCACGGCGGTGAGGAGCCACGTGCGCCCCGCCTCGGTCTCGACGAGGAACCGGCCGAGCTGCGCTCCGAACTCGGGCCCTAGGCCGACCGCGGGATTGAAGGTGTTGACGAAGGTGAGAAAGCCGGTCGTCGCCGCTGCCACGGTGAAGACGGCCGCCGAGACGGATGCCATGTCGAGCGCCGCATCGAACTCGCGCTCACCTGCCTGAAGGGTGAACAAGGCCGTCACGAGCGCACCGACCATGCCCGCCGCCGCGAGATTGACGGCCAGCGTCGCCGTCGGGAGCCCCCACCGCACGAGCGGACCGGGATCGCCGATCGCGAACGGCGCCGCGCCGCCGCCGAACGCCAGCGCCCACGTCATCGTCGCGAGCGCGACGATCACCAGGATCGCGGGGCCTGCGGCCCGCAGAGCCCGGGGCGAAACTCCGCGGCCCGCGTCTCCGCGCGGCGCGCGGGCGTCGCGTGAAGTGGAGGCCGGGATCACCCTTCAAGCCTACGTCGAGCCCTCACGCGGCCGGTCGGGCACCGACCTCGCCGAGTTGCGGCATCCGGCGGCCTTCGCTGTCTTACACGCGGCCGTTCGCCGCAACTCGTGGCGGCGGTCTTGCGGGAACGCAGAAGGGGGATGCCGCGGGTGCGGCATCCCCCTTCCGAGTCGCGTTTACTTGACGGCGGCCTTCAGCTTCGAGCCCGCGGTGACCTTGACGCGCTGACCGGCCGGGATCTTGATCTCTTCGCCGGTCTGCGGGTTGCGGCCCGTGCGAGCCGAGGTCGCGACGCGCTCGAACGAGAGGTAGCCGGGAATCGACACCTTGCTGCCGTTGGCGACCGCCTCGGAGACGGTGGAGAAGAGGGAGTCGAGCACGCCCGACACGGCGGACTGGCTCTGGCCCGTGGCGCTCGCGATGCTCGCAACGAGTTCGGTTTTGGTGATGGACTTGTCGGCCATGTGGTTGTCCTCCAAGGCGGCGGAAGCGCCGCCTTTCATTGCTCGGACCGAAGGGCGATCGCCCTCGGCTGGTCGGATCGACCGCCCCCGAATATACCCACCTTCCGCGGAATTCCGCGGATTTCCGAGCCCCTTGACGTAATCGACCGGCGTGTCGGTGGGGCCGGTGTGACGCATGGGGCCGATGTGGCGCGAGAAGCCCTCTCGGCTCCCGGTGAGCCGAGAGGCGCGGCATCCGCTCGTCTTTTCCCGCGAGACTTCAACGGCACGTCGAGACGTCGGGGTATACCCGCAGTCTCGACGCCCGGTTGCAGTCTCGCGGGAGTGTGGCGGGGGCCGGCGAGGGCTACGACTGCGGCGGCGCGCGACCGGGTCAGGGCTCGTGCAGCCGGCGCAGCGCCGTCACGACGTCCGCATGCCACCGACGTGCGGCGGGCAGCGCTCCCGTGAAGATCGGGGTGTCGTGCGTGACTCCGAGGTACTGCACAGCGCTGGCCTCCACTCCGGCACGGCGCAGCGCCGCGAAGTAGGCGGCCCCATCGCCGCGGAGCGGGTCGTACTGGGCGGTGAGGATGACCGCCGGCGGCAGCCCCTCGAGCGAGGACGCGCGCATCGGCGACGCGTACGCCGAGCGGGCCTCTGCCCGAGTGGTCAGGTAGGTGCGCACGACCGAGCGCAGCTCACGCAGGGCGATGAAGCTCGGGATGCCGAGGGCGCGCGTCGCGCTCAGCTCGAGATGCCGGCCGGTGAGGTCGAGGACGGGAACCTCGAGGATCTGCAGGCGCAGCGGGAGACGACCGCGATCGCGGTTGACCAGGGTCAGCGCGGCGGCGATGTTCCCGCCCGCCGACGTCCCCGCGACCCCGATGCGGTCCGCGTCGACATCGAGCTCTCCGGCGGTTGCGAACAGCCACTCCAGTGCGGCGTATGCCTGCTCCACAGGCGTCGGGAACCGATGCTCGGGCGCCAGAGCGTAGTCGACCGCGACCACCGCGACTCCCGAGTCCGCGGCCCGGCGCCGGCAGGCGGCATCCGTCGTGGGGTAGTCGATGCCGCCGATGCGGAACGCGCCCCCGAAGAAGGTCAGGCACGCCGGAACCGGGCCGTCCGCCGCATCGGGCGGGTAGTAGACCCGCACGCGCACCGACGGGTACCCGGGGACCGGCACCTCGTGCTCGGCGGTGCGCAGATCGGGGCCCGGGGTCCCGACGGTCTCGAGCTCCGTGCGATCCCACGCGCGCGCGGCTTTCCGGTGCTTCGCGCGGGCTCGGGCGCGCGGACCCGCTCCGCTTCGGGCCGGAACGGTGGATGCCGCCGCTGCGGGTCCGAGGGGAGCTTCCGGCTTGCGGCCGAAGCTCCACAGGGCGGCGATGCGCGTGCGCAGACCGGTGAGCGCCCGCCCGAGCAGGTACCGCCGGTGCACATGCAGTCGCTCGGCGAAGAACGGATCCAGCGGCATCGCGACTCCCTTCCGCCGGTTTCCGAGTGTAGAGCGGTCAGCGCGTGCGCTCTTCGCGCGGGGGCTGCATGCACCGGGAGAAGGGAAGAGGCGGAGCCCCGCAAGGGGATCCGCCTCTTCGACGGCTGCCGAGCCTGTCGGAGTGCTACCAGGACGACTTGGTCACGCCGGGCAGCTCGCCACGGTGGGCCATGTCGCGGAAGCGCACGCGCGAGATGCCGAACTTCGTCAGCACACCGCGGGGGCGACCGTCGATGACGTCGCGCGAACGCACGCGCACCGGCGACGCGTTCTTGGGCAGCTTCTGCAGGCCCACGCGCGCAGCTTCGCGCTGCTCGTCGGTGCTGGTCGGGTCGACGAGCGCCTTCTTCAGCTCTGCGCGCTTCGCGGCGTAGCGGTCGACGACCACCTTGCGCTGCTCGTTGCGCGCGATTTTGCTCTTCTTAGCCATATGTCAGCGCTCCTCTCGGAAATCAACGTGCTTGCGCACGACGGGGTCGTACTTCTTCAGCACGATGCGGTCAGGGTTGTTGCGGCGGTTCTTGCGCGTCACGTAGGTGTACCCCGTGCCGGCGGTCGAGCGCAGCTTGATGATCGGACGGACGTCCTGAGCCTTCTTGGCCATCAGAGCTTCACACCCCTCGCCTGCATGTCACGGACGACGGCCTCGATGCCACGGGCATCGATGACCTTGATGCCCTTGGCCGAGACGTTGAGCCGGATGTTGCGGCCCAGCGACGGCACGAAATAGGTCTTCTTCTGCACGTTCGGGTCGAAGCGGCGCTTCGTCCTGCGGTGCGAGTGCGAGATGTTGTGACCGAAGCCGGGAACCGCTCCGGTCACCTGGCACACTGCTGCCATGGTTTGCTCCTCCTAATACCGTGGAACCGGACGGCTCCACCCAAGATCCCTTGTCTGCACCCACCAAGAAGACGGCCGTTCCGGCCTGGCTTCGCGGGAGGGTACGAACTGCGTGCTGGAGTGCGCGCAGACAAGGAGTCAGTTTAGCATGCGCGCTGCCGCGCCATCCGCCGCGCCCTGACCGAGCCCGCAGCAGCGCCGCACACGTGCATCTGGTGCGGGCCGCCGTCGGCACGTTACGTTGAGCCCGATCGGGGCTCGCCTGATCGACCGAGAGAGGGGAACATCGATGTTGGAATGGTTGAGCTGGCTGGGTGGCCAGATCGGGGAGTGGCTCCCTTGGCTGCTGGGCTTGATCGCCTGAGTCCTTGCGAACTCGGACGCTGTAGTCCGTGCCGGTCGGTTTCTCGCACCCGGCCGGTTTTCTATTCTCCGGCCGCCGCGCCGCGGCCCCATCGGAAGGCCGACACGGTCGGATCGCCAGCGATCCAGAAGCGCCAGGGATAGGCACCTGTCCCCGCGACACCGGCCACCCCGACGCGCGGCCCTGTCGCAACCGCATCGAGGGGCGTCGCAAGCAGTTCGAGCCGAGCCACCGCGCCCGCCCGCTCGGCGCCGGTGATCGCGTCGATGCCGTCGTGCAGCGGATGCCGGAGACCAACGGTCGCGCCCAGTCGTCCCGGACCGCGGGCGAGCTCGCGGTCGGTGCGGGCCGCCGGACGACGGCGAACCGCGGCATCCCGTCCCTGCAGCACCTCTCCGGCGCGCAGCAGGATCCCGCCGGCGATACCCGGCGGGCCGGAGACGACGTTCACACATGAATGGATGCCGTGACTCAGGTACACGTAGAGGTGCCCGGGCTCGCCCCACATCGTGGCGTTGCGCTCCGTGCGGCCCATGCGAGCGTGCGACCCGGGATCGGCGATCTCGCCGGTGCCCGCACCGTGGTAGGCCTCGACCTCGGTGAGCCGAACGGCCACCGTCTCGCCGGCGACGGCGGTGGTCAGCACGCCGCCCAGCAGCCGCGGCGCGACCTCCAGGGGGAGGCCGCTCAGGTCGCTGCGGGTGGCCGGTCGGAGCACGGCCGCGCTCATCGCGGCGGCACCTGGCACCACGAGATGTCGAAGCCCGAGAGCGCCACCCGCTCCTCGCCGGTCGCGATCTCCACGATCCGCGACTCCACGCGCTCCGGCAGCGGGAGCTGGTAGGTGTCGGACCGGTTGGTCACGACCTCCGGCGCGAGGAGCACCGCGACGTAACGGCCGCTGGGCGACACGCACGTGTGCAGCGTCGCGTCGTTCGAGGGCACATCCAGAAGCACGTCGGTCGCGCCGTCCTCGCGCCACGAAGGCGACAGTGGTCCCGATCGGGATCCCCGACCCGTCGACCGGGCTGGCCGTCCGCACGGTGCCGCCGCCGGGCACCGCGGTCACCGCGGCGAGCCGGCCGAGGGGCTCGGCTGCGGCGACGAGCGGGGCTTCGCTCGCGTCGGACAGATCGAGCACGACCGGACCCTGGCCCCGCTCGACGATCACCTCGGATGAACCGCGGGCGATACCGGCGATCCTGATCGCCGAGCCGAGGGCCGTGGCATCCTCCCCGGTCGGTCCGGTGAGCAGCAGGGAGCCGTCGAAGGTGAGCATCAGAACGCTGTCGGTGTCGGGGACGAAGCGCCATTCGGCCACGCGTGGCTCGGCGCCGGTCACCACGACCGGGGTCGGCGCCGCATCGGCTTCGCTCTCCTTGAGGGATGCCGTGAACAGCGCGCTCTCCAGGCCTCCGGTCTCGTCGAGATCGGCATCCGAGAATGTGTAGCCGATGAGCTCGCCGCGGTCGGCGCTCTGCAGGTTGGTCACGTTGCCTTCGCCGGGCAGCGGCAGCGTCCGCTCCGAGCCGCCGTCCAGGTCGGTGACGATCAGCTGAGCGGCATCGTCGGCGCGCACCGAGACCACGAGGTGGCTGGAGGTGGCGCGGAAGTCCTCGATGTGGTCGTTGCGGAACACCGGGATCGCCTCCTCACCGGCGAGGTCGGTTCGGAAGATCGTGTCGCCGCTCGAGCTGCGCTGCAGCAGGAACACATCGGCCTCCGGCGTGCGAAAGGTCTGGGTGATCGTGACGGGCGGTCCGCCGCCGAGCCCGCGGACGTCCGCGAACCGCACCGTGTACTCCGTGTCGTCATGCAGCGTCAGACCGAAGCGCACGCCCACGCTCCGCCCGGACGTGTCCACCGAGAACGGCGCCGCCGGGCTCACCGTGACCTGGCTCGCGTCGACCTCCTGCAGAGACTGCGACGTCGTCACGATGAGACGCGATCCGGATGCCGCGGCCGCTGCCGCCGGGTCCACCTGCACCGACGAGACGCGCGGACCCTGCGCGACGCCCGCGGCGGCACCCGCGAGGCCGGCGGCACCGAGCACTGCGACCACGATCGCGAAGCTCGCGACGAACAGGCGGCTCCGGCGCTTGCGGGTGTGCCCGCGGCGGGTGTCCCCCTCAGTACTCATACGGGTCCTCGGGCTCGTCGATCGCCTCGACCGAGGTCGCGTCCAGCTCGAGCAGTCCCTCGGCGGTCGAGCTCACCGTGCCGGTGATGGTCACCCATTGGCCGGTCTCGGGCACGGGTCCGGATGCCGCCACCGAGATGCTCGCCGGCTGCGCGTCGATGACGCAGTGCGTGATCACCAGCCGGGTCAGATCGAACCCGCCGCCTTGCTCACCTGCGTCGCCCGGGGTGACGAACCCGGTCAGGGTGACGGCGTCGCCGTCGAACGCATCGGGGTTCGTGGCCGTCGCGAAGACCGCCGCCCACTCGCCCACACCGAATGACGCCGTGTCGCCGGTCGCGGCCAGGGTGACGGCATCGGCCCCCGCGAACAGCGGCGGCGCGCCCACGTCGCGTGACATCGCGAGCTCGGCCGACAGCGAGGCGGGCGGCAGCACCAGGGTCAGGAGCACGACACCGGATGCCGCCACGCCGCCGACGATGGTGGCAGCGAGCGCCGCCGGGTGCGGTTGGTGATCACCGTCGAGGGCTTGGGGCATCGGTCGCTGAGCCTGTCGAAGGGTCGACGCCCCGACGGGCTCGGCGACCGGCGTATGGTCACGGTGGTCGTCGCCGCCGTGGTCGTGACCGTGGTCGGCCTCCGCGCCCAGGGGCAGGGCGAAGCTCAGCGCGGCGCCCACCAGCACCACCACCGCCATGACGACCGCGAACCATGACGACTCGGGGTTGATGTAGAGCCCGAGCCGACCGGTGAGGGCGAGCCCGAGGGTGACCACGGCGAGGACTGCGGCCAGGCCCACGCCGAGCCACCTCGTTCCGACGAAACCAGCGCTACGCAAGGAGGTTCACCACCGTGCCGATCGCGAATGCGGAAAGGAGGACCACGACCACGATGCCCGCAAGCGTTCGAGTGGTGAAGGTCGTGCGCATCAGCGCGAGCATCTTGATGTCCACGAGCGGACCGACCAGCAGAAACGCCACGATCGAGCCCGGCGTGAACGTCGACGCGAACGACAGGGCGAAGAACGCGTCGACGTTCGAGCAGATCGAGACGACCATCGCCAGGGCGATCATGGCCACGATCGACAGGGCGGGGTTCGACCCGATCGCCAGCAGCGCCTCCCGCGGAATGAGTACCTGCACTGCGCCGGCGAGCGCGGAGCCGATCACGAGGGCGGGCATCACCGCACGCAGCTCGATGACGAACTGCGCGAGGCTGCGGCGACCGCGTCCGCCGGGCTCGTCCACGACCAGCGCGCACGTCTCGCGGAACCGGTCGGTCAGCAGCGCATCCGGGTCGGGGTGGCGGCTGTAGAGCCAGCCGATGAGGTTCGCGATCGCGTAGCCGCCGATCAGCCGTGCGATCAGGATGCCGTCGCTGAAGCCGAAGGCCTGATGCGTCGTGATGATCACGATCGGGTTCACGATCGGCGCCGCGATGAGGAACGTCAGGACCTCGGGCACCCTGAATCCCCGCATCAGCAGGCCGCGCGCGAACGGAACGTTGCCGCATTCGCACACCGGCACGAGCATGCCCAGCAGCGACAGGACGGCTCTGCGCGCCCACGCGCGGCGCGGCATCCATCGTTCGATCATCCCCGGGGGCACCCACACCTGCACGACGATCGAGAGCACGACGCCGAGCGCGACGAACGGCAGTGATTCGATCAGCACGCTGACGGCGAGCGTCAGCCCGTCCTGCGCGCGCGTAGGAAGCGATGACGGGAAGAACGTCGGGGCGAGCGCGTCGATCAGGAACAGCGCGCCGATGACGAGGACGCCGATGCCGATCGCGACGAACGCCCCTCGACCGCGCGTACGCGCGACCACGGGGATCGTGCCCACTGAGGCTCCGCCCCAGACCCCCGGCTTGCTGGCGCGCGCCCTACTCACCACGCTCGATCGCCCCGGCATGCGCGCACGGCGTGCACAGCCCGAAGATGTCGACCACGTGCTCCGCCTCGCTGAACCCGTGGAGCGCCGCAGTCTTGCGCGCCCACTGCTCGACGTCGGTCGCCTCGATCTCGACGGTCAGTCCGCAGGAACGGCAGATCAGGTGGTGATGATGACCGGGCGTCTTGCAGGCGCGGTAGAGGCTCTCGCCGTCGGGACTCTGCAGCGAGTCGGCGTCGC
Organism: uncultured Actinomycetota bacterium; assembly: GCA_963772625.1. GTDB lineage: Bacteria > Actinomycetota > Actinomycetes > Actinomycetales > Microbacteriaceae > Microbacterium. Next base: position 83,855 of record CAVYXT010000006.1, read on the forward strand.
CCTGCGCGGCCAGCCCGGCGAGCGCGCGATAAACCGTCGCCAGGCCGATGCCGGTGTTCTCCTCGCGCAGCGTGGCGTGCAGACTCTGTGCGCTCACGAAGCCGGAAGCGTCGCCGAGCGCCTCGCGCACCCGATCGCGCTGCCATGTGTTGCGCTGAGCCATATGCCGGATTCTACCGAGCGGCTCTGAGTGGGCGCCGGGAAGGGGAGCGCTCGGTCGCGCGCGTCCCGCGGTCGCGGCGCGCGCCGATGGCCCGGCAGACCAGATAGATGACGAACGAGATCGTCGTGATGTAGGGACTGACCGGCAACGTTCCGGCGATCGCGAGCAGGATGCCGCCGACGGCGGAGGCGAAACCGAACGCCGCGGCGAGCGCCGGGACCGCGATCGGCCCCGTGGCGATGCGCATCGCCGCCGCGGCCGGCGTCACCAGAAGGGCCATCACCAGCAGCGCGCCGATGATGTGGACGCTGACGGCGACGATGAGGCCGAGCAGCAGCATGAACGCGAGCGAGACGGCGGTCGTCGGAACGCCGCGCGCCGCGGCCGACTGCGGGTCCAGCGAGTCGAACCGCAGCGGGCGCCAGATGAGCAGCATCCCGAGCAGGACGAATCCGCTGATCACGATCAGCCACCCGAGCTGGCCGCTCTGCACCGACACGATCTGACCCGTCAGGAGACTGAACCGGTTCGCGCTGCGACCGTCGTACAGCGAGAGGAACAGGATGCCCAGGCCCAGTCCGAACGGCATGAGCACGCCGATGATGGAGTTCCGATCGCGCGCACGCGCACCGAGAACGCCGATGATCGCCGCGGCGAGCAGCGAGCCGACGATCGAGCCCGTGACGACATCGAACCCGACGAGCAGCGCGAACGCCGCTCCGGCGAACGACAGCTCGCTGATGCCGTGCACCGCGAACGCCATGTCCCGCTGCATCACGAAGACGCCGACCAGCCCGCCGACGAGCCCCAGCACCGCACCGGCGACCACCGAGTTCGATACGAGCGCGAGGATCTCGCCGTAGTCGGTGAGGCCGCCGAACATCGCGTTCCACACGTCCGGCCAGTTCACTCGTGATCCTCGTCGTGGTGGTGGTGCGCTTCCTCGGCGTCGGGCGCCCCGACGACGACCAGGCGGTCGCCGGCGCGCAGGACGAAGACGTGCGCGCCATAGAGGTCGGTCAGCACGTCGGAGCGCAGCACCTCGGTCGGCGTGCCGAGCGTGAAGCGTCCGTTCGCGATGTAGAGGATCCGGTCGACCTTGCCCAGCAGCGGGTTGATGTCGTGGGTGACCAGCAGAACCGAAGCGCCCGTGTCCTTGCGATGCCGGTCGATGAGTCCGATGACGGCCTGCTGGTTCGCCAGGTCGAGGCTCGTGAGCGGTTCGTCGCAGAGCAGCAGGCGCGGGTCGTCCGCAAGCGCCTGTCCGACGCGAAGCCGCTGCTGCTCGCCACCGGAGAGCAGGCCGACCGGCCGTTCGGCGAAGGCCCGCGCGCCGACGGCGTCGATGAGCCGGTCAACTCGCTCGTGATCGCTGCGACGCGGGATCGGCAGGCCGAAACGGTGGCCGATCACGCCGAGGGCGACGAGGTCACGCCCACGGAGGGCGGTGTCCCGCGGCAGCGGACGCTGTTGCGGGATATACCCGATCCGTCGATTGCCGCGACCCCGCACCACTTGACCGAGCGCTTCGATGCGACCGGCGCTCAGTCGCTCGAGCCCGAGGATCGCCCGCAGCAGGGTGGTCTTGCCCGAGCCGCTCGGACCGAGCACGGCGATGAGCTCGCCCGGCTGGACGGTGAGGTCGAGCCCGCTCCACAGCTCGCGGTCGCCGCGGCGGAGGGCAGCACCCGTGATCTGCAGAGTTGTGGTCATGGTGCGAGCGCTCCGGCCAGAGAATCGATGTTCGCCTGCATCCACGAGAGATACGTCGCACCGTCGGGGACCGTCTCGGAGAACTCGACCACCGGGATCGGCAGCGCCTCAGCCTCGGCGAGCACGTCTGTCGTCTCCGCGCCCCCGGTCTGCGTGTTGGCGATCACGACGTCGACATTGCCCGAGCGAAGCAGCTTGAGCGAGTCGAGCAGGGTCGAGGGTGCGACATCCTGCCCTTCCTCCACCGCCTCGCTGAACGCATCGGGAGTGACGTTCACCAGTCCCGCCGCCTCCACCAGATACAGCGACACCGGCTCGGTGACGAAGACCTCGGCGCCGGCGTGCGCGGCGTCGATCTCGCCGAGCGCCGCCTCGAGCTCGGCGATCCCTGCGGCGAACTCTGTCGCGTTGTCCTCGAAGGTGGCCGCCTCGGCGGGCATGAGGTCGGCGAGCTCGTGCGCGATCTCCTCCGCGAGGTGCTGCATCGTGTGCGGGTCGTACCAGACGTGCTCGTTGAATCCCTCGACGTGCTCGTGATCCGCGTGCTCCTCGTCTTCGCGCTCCTCGTCTCCGTGCTCCTTCTCGGAATGCTCGTCTTCGGAGTGCTCGCCTTCGGCGGTCCCGGCTCCGTGACCCGGGTTGTCCGGCCACTCGTGCGAGAACTCGACCGCGGTGATGACCGGCGCGGTCGAGCCGCTGGCCTCGATGAGCGCGTCGACGAACGCGTCGTATCCGCCCCCGTTCTCGATGATCAGGTCGGCGCGCTGAACCGTGAGCTGGTCGCGGGCGCTGGGCTCGAAGGAGTGCGGGTCCTGCCCTGACGAGGAGACGATCGCCGTCGCATCCACGAAGTCACCCCCGATCGCCTCGGCGATCTGGGCGTACACGTCGGTCGAGGCCACGATCACGATACGGCCGTCATCCTCGGCGCTCGTCGCACCCGCGCAGCCCGAGAGAAGGAGGGCGGATACCGTGGCGAGCCAGACGGGAGCAGCAAGGCGCAGAAAGGTCACACCTCGAGACTAACGCTATTGATAATCGTTCTCAAACCCGGCCAAGGTCTCCTCCACCCGCAAGCGGGCCAGCGGGCCGGGACGCGACGTCGAGTCCGTGGTGACGGGTCCGCTGCGGACGGGAGTACTCCCCTTGTCGCAGCGATCGTATGAGGCCGTGCCTATGAATCCGCTCCGAAGGGCCGGCGACGGCGAGCTCAGTCCAGGAGCAGAGCGGGTTCCTCGAGCACGGAGGCGATGTCGGCGATGAAGCGCGACACACCGTCTCCGTCGACCACGCGATGGTCGAACGATCCGGAGACCGTCGTGACCCAGCGCGGCCGCACCTCGCCGTCCACGACCCACGGCTTCTGACGGATGGCGCCGAGGGCCACGATGCCGACCTCGCCGGGGTTGATGATCGGGGTGCCGGCGTCGACGCCGAACACGCCGATGTTGGTGATCGTGATCGTGCCGCCGGACTGGTCGGCGGGAGTCGTCTTGCCCTCGCGGGCGGTGAGCGTGAGCTTCTCGAGCGCGCGAGCGAGTTCGCGGGTGTTGAGATCCTGCGCGTCCTTGATGTTCGGCACGAGCAGACCGCGGGGGGTGGCTGCGGCGATGCCGAGGTTCACGTAATGGCGCACGCGGATCTGCGCGCCTCCGTCCTCGTCGATCCATGCGGCGTTGACCATCGGAGTGCGGCGGACGGCCCAGATCACCGCCCGCGCCATGATCAGCAGCGGCGAGACCTTGACGTCGGCGAAGTCGGGAGACGTCTTGAGGCGCTTGACCAGCTCCATCGTGCGCGAGGCGTCGACGTCGACCCATACCGACACGTGCGGCGCGGTGTAGGCGCTGCTGGTCATGGCGCTGGCCGTGGCCTTGCGCACACCGCGCACGGGGATCGATTCCTCCCGACCGCCGGCGGCCGATGGGGCGGCGGGCGTCGCCGCGGGGGCGGGTGCCTCGGCGGTCGGCGCCGCGACGGGAATGGTCTCCTCGCGGACATCGCCCCACTCCGGCGTCTCGATGTTGCGGAACACGCTCGCCTGCGACGCCTGCTTCAGGACGTCCTCGCGCGTCACCTCGCCGGCGGTGCCGCTGGGCGCCACGTGGGCGAGGTCCACACCGAGATCGCGCGCGAGCTTGCGGATCGGGGGTTTGGCGACGACACCGACGGATGCCGCGACCGGGCGCTCGGCCGGCTTGCGGCGGCGTGATTGCACGTGACCGCCGCTGCCGTAGCCGACGAGGACGGCACCCCCGGCATCCGGCTCGTGCGGTTCGCCGTGTTCGCTCTGGCCCGTGGTCGTCGGCGGGGCTGACGCGTCAGCCCCCGCGATCGTGATGATGGCGGCTCCGACCGCGACCGTGTCGCCCTCGGCGGCGAGGAGGTCGCCGACGACGCCCGCGAACGGGGAGGGGAGTTCGACCAGCGACTTGGCCGTCTCGATCTCGACCAGCACGTCGTTGACGGCCACCGGGTCGCCGGGCGCGACGCGCCACGAGACGATCTCGGCTTCGGTGAGACCCTCGCCGACGTCGGGGAGGAGGAAAGTCTGGGTGCTCATGCGTGGTCCTTTCCGCCCGACCTGTGTCCGCGAGACTTCAACCGGAGGTCGAGACTGCGGGTGATACCCGCTGTCTCGACGTGGCGATGCAGTCTCGCGGCGGAGTCGGGGGTCATCAGTACGCCAGGGTGCGGTCGACCGCTTCGAGGATGCGATCGGCATCCGGGAGGAAGGTGCCTTCGAGCTTTGCCGGCGGGAACGGGGCGTCGAAGGCCGACACGCGCAGAACCGGCGCCTCGAGCGAGTAGAACGCCTTCTCCATCACGGTCGCCGCGATCTCCGACCCCAGCGAGGTGAACCCCGGGGCCTCCTGCGCGTAGACCATGCGGCCGGTGCGGCGCACCGAGTCGAGGATCGGACCGTAGTCGACGGGCGACAGGGAGCGCAGGTCGATCACCTCGCAGCTGGTCCCCTCCGACTCGGCGAGCGCCGCAGCCTGCAGCAGCGTCGTGACCATCGCGCCGTGCCCGACGAGGGTGACATCGGTGCCGCGGCGGACCAGACGACTCGCGTGCAGCGGAAGCGCGCGGGCCGAGGCATCCACCTCGCCCTTCTGCCAGTACCGGCTCTTCGGCTCGAGGAAGATCACGGGGTCGGCGGAGCCGATCGCGTCCTGGATCATCCAGTAGGCGTCGTTCGGCGTGGACGGGCTGACGACGCGCAGGCCCGGGGTATGCGTGAAGTACACCTCCGGGCTCTCCTGGTGATGCTCGACCGCGCCGATGTGGCCGCCGTAGGGGATGCGGATCACGACGGGCATGCTCAGCGCTCCCTCGTGCCGGTTCGTGAACTTCGCCAGCTGCGAGGTGATCTGATCGAACGCCGGGAAGACGAACCCGTCGAACTGGATCTCGCAGACGGGACGGAAGCCGCCGATCGCGAGGCCGATGGCGGTGCCGACGATCCCCGATTCGGCCAGCGGGGTATCCAGCACACGCCGGTCGCCGAATTCGGCCTGCAGTCCCTCGGTCACCCGGAATACGCCGCCGAGGCGTCCGATGTCCTCGCCCATGAGCAGCACGCGGTCGTTCTCGCCGAGTGCGCGACGGAGGCCCGCGTTCAGCGCGCGGCTGAAGGGCATCGTCTCGATCGGGGTCTGCGCCGCGGGCGCCGAGCCGGTCTGGATCGTGTCTGTCACGATGATCCCTCCTCGAGGGACGCCTCGTAGTCGGCGAGCCAGGCGCGCTGCTCGGCGATGAGAGGGTGCGGTTCGCTGTACACGTGGTCGAACATGAGATCCGTCGGGATCGACCCGAGTGCGCCGGTGCGCACGCGGGCGTCGTCGGCGACGGCGGCCGCCTCCGCTTCGACCTGGGTGAAGAAGGCGTCCGACGCGCCGCGACCCCGGAGGTAGGCGTGCATGCGCGCGATCGGGTCTCGCCGGGCCCAGGACTGCTCCTCGTCGGAGGTGCGGTATTTCGTGGGGTCATCGCTCGTGGTGTGCGCGCCCATCCGGTAGGTCATCGCCTCGATCGCGCGCGGTCCGACCCCGGAGCGGGCTTCGTCGAGCGCGACGCGGGTGACCGCGTAGCTCGCGAGGACGTCGTTGCCATCGATCGGGACGCTGGGGATGCCGTAACCCTCGCCGCGTCGATACAGCGGCGAGCGGGACTGCGTGGCGACCGGCACCGAGATGGCCCACTGATTGTTCTGCAGGAAGAACACCTCCGGGGTGCGGTAGCTCGCGGCGAACACCATCGCCTCGTGCACGTCTCCCTGGCTCGACGCGCCGTCGCCGTAGTAGACGATGACAGCCTCGTCGCGCTCCGGATCGCCCGTGCCGGACTTGCCGTCCAAAGCCAGGCCCATCGCGAGTCCGGTCGCGTGCAGGGTCTGCGCGCCGAGGACGAGCGTATAGATGTGGGTGTTGCCGTTCTTCGGGTCTGCGGGGTTCCAGCCGCCGTGGGTCAGCCCGCGCATCAGCCGGATGATGTCGACCGGATCGACGCCGCGGATGGTGCAGACCACGTGCTCGCGATAGGACGGGAAGAGGTGGTCCTGGGCGCGCGCCGCGCGGGCCGAACCCACCTGAGCCGCTTCCTGCCCGAAGCTCGGCGGCCACAGCGCGAGCTGACCCTGACGCTGCAGGTTCGTCGCCTGCTGGTCGAACGCCCGGATGACGAACATGTCGCGGTAGAAGCCCTCGAGGTCGGCGTCGGCAAGCGCCTCGATGATGTCGAGGTACGGCTCGGCGGCAGGGGAGGGGGCGACGGATCCGTCGGCGGCGAGGACGCGGACGAGCTCGGGTGCGTCACCCGTCACGGCGTTCTGTGGCGAAGTCACCGTTCTACGCTAGCCCGCGCCCCGGATGAGCCTCTGGGAGGTCTTCCACAACGGATGCCGCGATCGCTAGGACTTTCTCGACAGACTCTTCCTCGCCCACAGTGATGCGCAATCCGTCGCCGGCGAAGGGCCGCACGATGAGTCCGCCCTCATCGAACGCCGCCCCGACCTCCAGGGTCTCGGCGCCGGCGGGGAGCCAGACGAAGTTTCCCTGAGCCGCGGGCACCCGCCAGCCCCTTGCCCGCAGCGCGGCCGCGAGGCGGTCCCGGCGCTCGGCGATGGTGTGCACCCGCTCGAGCAGCGCCTCCTCGGCGTCCAGGCTCGCGAGCGCGGCCTCCTCGGCCTGCGCGGTCACGGAGAGCGGGATGCTGGTGCTGCGCGCGGCGTCGAGGATGCGCGGATGCCCGATGGCGTAGCCGATCCGCAGACCGGCGAGGCCGAACGCCTTCGAGAACGTGCGCAGCGCCACGACATTCGGATGACCTTTCGTTCCGAGCACTTGCATGCCGTCCACGGCATCGGGATCGGTCACGAATTCTGCATATGCCTCGTCAAGAATGATCAGGATGTCGCCGGGGACCGCGGCGAGGAACTCGTCGAACTCGCCCTGCGTGACGATCGGACCTGTCGGGTTGTTCGGGCTGCAGACGATGATCGCGCGCGTGCGCGGAGTGATGGCCGCCGCCATCGCCGGCAGGTCGTGACGCGCATCCTCGGTCAACGGAACGCGCACGGGTGTGGCGCCGGAGACGATCGCCAGCCACGGGTACGCCTCGAACGACCGCCAGGCGAAGATGACCTCGTCGCCGGGGCCCGAGGTCGCCAGCACCAGCTGCGCGAGGATCGACACGCTGCCGGCTGCGACGTGGACCGCTCGGACGTCGACATCGAAGCGCTCGGCGATCCGCCGGCAGAGACGAGCAGCCGTGGCATCCGGGTATCGGTTCAGCGCGCTCGCGGCGCGGACCGCCTCGACGACACCCGGGAGCGGGTCGAAGGGATTCTCGTTGCTCGACAGTTTGAATCCGCCGGCTTCGGCCTGCTTGCCCTGCTTGTAGGGCGGAAGAGCGGCGATCTCGGCCCGTACCCGGACCGGGATGCTGGTGTCATCGGGCGGAACAGGGGCGTCGGTCACCCTGCCGAGTCTATGGCGCGCGCCAGCGAGCCGGGGGTGTGGGGCGGAGCCCCACAAGGGACCGCGCGCCAGCGAGCCGGGGGTGTGGGGCGGAGCCCCACAATGCGCCCCCACCGCTGGCTCTGGCAGACTGACGGGCTATGGGCTTCCTCATCCGCGTCGTCGTCAACGCGTTCGCGATCTGGGTCGTGACGCTGATCCCCGCGCTGCAGGTCACCGTCATCGCATTCCCGCCGGGCGAGACGCTGCAGTTCGTCCTCACGCTGCTGGTCGTCGCGGCGATCTTCGCACTCGTGAACACGATCATCGGCACGGTCATCAAGATCCTCGCGTTCCCGATCTACATCCTCACGCTGGGCTTGATCGGTCTCATCATCAACGCGTTCCTGCTGTGGCTCACGGCCTGGATCACCAGCTTCTGGAGCTGGGGACTGCGCGTCGAGGACTTCTGGTGGGGCGTGGTCGCGGCGATCATCATCTCGCTCATCAACTGGATCTTCGGCATCATCCTCCGGCCCCGGAATAAGGACTGACCGCAACGGTCGGCTCCGGGCCGGGTCGCGGCTGCGGCCTCTCCACCACGCGCTGAGCAGCGTATTCCGTGATCTCGACGGATGTCGCGGCGCCGAGCTGATCGAACAGCTCCCGCACCGCCTCCATGCGTGCGATCACCGGAGTCGTCCAGCAGCATCGCCGTGCGCGCGTACTCATCGATGCCGTGGGCGGGCAGCTGGAAGTCGTGGAGACCGGATGCCGGATCGGCTGTACGCGACACGATGAAGCTGCCCGGCGCGCCCACGGCCCCCGCGGAACCCCCGCCCGCGAGCGCGGCGACCGGGTCATCGCTGTGGCGCAGCGAGATGCTGAGCGTGCGATCGCCGACGTCAGCCTCGATCGGCGACCCGAATGACACGAGGGTTCGGGTGTCGAATCCGCCCTCCAGCGCCACGTGCGCCGCGACCATCGCGCCCTGCGAGTGACCGAACGCGTGGACGACGTCGCCGCTTCCTGCACCGGCATCCCGAAGCGCCGCCAGTGCTGCGTCGTAGGACGCCGAGCGCTCTCCGGCGTACAGCTCGAGGTTGGAGCCCATGTCGAACGGCTCCTCCGTATGAGGAGCGGCCGTCTGCGTGCCGGCGACGTAGACGGCGAACTGGCGCGAGCCGTCGGGCATCGTGTACCGCTCCACTCTGATCCGCGCATCGCCGTTGCGCGGTATCCGCGCCACCGCGCCGGACAGAGATGTAGGCGCGGTCGCGGGTCCGTGAAGCGCGATCGGCGTGACGACGACAGCGCTCGCCCGACCTTGCAGTCGCGCCGTCGCGCGCGGACGGTGCCCGCCCCCACGGTGCCGACCACGTGCTGCATCGCCCACGCGGCGGGGATCGCCATTGCATGGAAGCCCGGGACGAGCCACCACAGCGCACCCGGCGCCTGCTCTGCCAGACCGCCGGGCCAGGCGACCCAATGCCCGAGGATGCCGAGCGTGGCCTGCAGGTCGGCCTCGGGGTACTCGCGACCGACGGCTGCGATGCGGGCATCGATGCGTGCAACGGCCCCGGAGTCGCCCGCCGCATCCGCAAGAGCCCGTTCGGCTCGCAGCTCGACCACCTCGTAGACCGCGGCGGAGCCACGCAACGCTCCGGTCAGGGCGTCGCGCATCGTCGGCGACCGCGAGGATGCGGCGGCGAGTGACCTCGAGGCTGTTCGACACCGCCCACGCGGTGTCCGATACGGCGAACAGCCGGACGGCTGCCGACCCGACCCGCGCGGCGATCTCCTCGAGCTCCGCGGCGAGCGCCGCGAACCCGTCCGCCGCCGTCCGCAGGGTCGCCGTGTCGACGTCGACCGCGCCGCCGCCGCGGATGTCGAGATCGTCGCTCACATCCCGAACCCCGCGGCGCCTGCCCCGATCCGCCGGCACGCCCGCTCCACGTCGTCCCGCGCGAGCTGGACGTCGGTGCGAGAGCGTCGCGACGTCGCGGCGCCATCGATCCGCGCCGGTGCGGAATGCCGTGGCGGCGTCGGTGCGCCAATCCGTCTGCTCGGCGAGGCGGACGGAGCGGCCGGCTGCATCGGCGATGCGGTCGACAGCGTCGTCCAGCTGCCGCTGAATCGACGTCAAGGGTGTGCCAGCGCCTCGACGTCGGCGAGAGCGGACGCGATCATCATGGATCCACCCTCGCGGGCGGCGATTCACCCGCGACGCCCAGGGGCGGGCGATGTGGAGAAGCTCCCGTTGACGCGTGTTGTGCAGGAGCCTGTCGGCGGCCGCAGAATGTACGCATGACTGCGAGCGCCGTGGAGCCCTTCCACGTCGTCTTCGTGTGCACGGGCAACATCTGCCGGTCACCGATGGCGGACGTCGTGTTCCGCTGGTTCGCGGAGGCCGCCGGCCTGGGCGACCGCGTCGCCTCCACGAGCGCCGGCACCGGCGACTGGCACGTCGGCGAGCGAGCCGACGTGCGCACGATCGATGCGCTGGGCCGGCTCGGCTACGACGGGACGCGGCACCGCGCCCGCCAGTTCACGCATGCCGACTTCGAGCGCAACGACCTGGTCGTCGCGCTGGATCGCAGCCACGAGCGCATCCTGCGCGGATGGGCGCGCACCGAGGCGGATGCCGACAAGATCGCTCTGCTGATGTCGTTCGACCCGCGGCGCGCGCAATCTCGACATCCCGGATCCGTACTATGCCGGTCCCGGCATGTTCGACGAGGTGCTGATGATGATCGAGAGCGGCAGCCGGGCACTCTTCCGGCAGCTCGAGCCCGCGATCCGCCCGGCGCCGTAGGGGGCAGGATCGCCCCGGCGCGCGAGACGGAACGCCCTCCCAGGTGACGAGCGCGCGAACGCCCGATGACGCGACGGGCCGAGGGCGTTCGCGCCCTGCTCGGTATGATGGAGCCGCGCGCCGGGAGCTCTTCCGGCGACTCGAATCCGTGATCCGCCTCGCGAATGATCCGTCGACTCCGACGGTCCGGCCGCGTTCCGACGGGAGTCCCGTGTCGTCTTCCCCCTCCGAGTCCTTCCCGGCCGGGCCGCTGAGCCCGCTCGACGGCCGCTATCGCACCGCCGTCGAGCCGCTCGCCGAGTTCCTCTCGGAGGCGGGGCTCAATCGCGCGCGCGTGGAGGTCGAGGTCGAGTGGCTTCTCGCTCTCACGGATCGCTCGCTGTTCGGCACATCGCCCCTCACGGATGCCGACCGCAACCGCCTTCGCGCCCTGTACCGCGACTTCGGTCAGGCCGAGATCGACTGGCTCGCCGAGAAGGAGGCGGTCACCCGTCACGACGTGAAGGCCGTCGAGTACCTCGTGCGCGATCGGCTCTCGGCGCTGGGCCTTGACTCGATCGCGGAGCTGACGCATTTCGCGTGCACGAGCGAGGACATCAACTCCGCCTCGTATGCGCTCACCGTCCAGCGCGCCATCGATGGAGTGTGGCTGCCCAAGCTGCATGCCGTCATCGACTCGCTGCGCGCGCTCGCCGAACAGCATCGGGATGCGGCGATGCTCTCGCGCACGCACGGCCAGCCTGCGACGCCGACGACGATGGGCAAGGAGCTCGCCGTGTTCGTGTGGCGCCTGGAGCGCGTCGCGGCCCAAGTGGGGGCGTCCGAGTACCTCGCCAAGTTCTCCGGCGCGACCGGCACCTGGTCCGCGCACCTCGCCGCCGACCCCGACGTGGATTGGCCGGCGATCTCGCGGGCGTTCATCCAGGAGCTGGGCATCGGGTTCAACCCGCTGACCACCCAGATCGAATCCCACGACTGGCAGGTCGAGCTGTACGACCGCGTGCGGCACGCCGGCGGCATCCTGCACAACCTCGCCACCGACGTGTGGACGTACATCTCGCTCGGCTACTTCTCGCAGATCCCGGTCGCGGGTGCCACCGGCTCGTCGACCATGCCGCACAAGATCAACCCGATCCGCTTCGAGAACGCCGAGGCGAATCTGGAGATCTCGGGGGGTCTGCTGTCTACGTTGGCGTCGACGCTGGTCACCTCGCCGCTTGCAGCGCGACCTCACCGACTCGACGACGCAGCGCAACATCGGCGTCGCCCTCGGGCACTCGCTGCTCGCCCTGGACAACCTGCAGCGCGGGCTCGGAGAGATCTCGCTGGCCCAGCCTGTGCTGGATGCCGACCTCGACGCGAACTGGGAGGTGCTGGCGGAGGCGATCCAGACCGTGGTGCGCGCCGAGATCGCCGCCGGCCGCTCGTCGATCTCCGACCCGTACGCGCTGCTGAAAGACCTGACGCGAGGCCGCCGCGTCGGCGGCCTGGAGCTCGCGGAGTTCGTCGAGGGTCTCGACATCGGTGACGCGTCCAAGCAGCGCCTCCTCGCGCTGACTCCGTCGACCTACACCGGCCTCGCATCGAAGCTGGTCGACGAGCTCTGAGCCGCGGTCGGCGCTCGCGGCCGCCGGTCTGCCGCAGTTTCCGGCATCAGCCGCAAATGTAGGTGCGGCGGACGCCGTGAAGTGCGCGGCAGCTGGCGCCGCGCCCGCGAACCTCCCGGAGGGTGCTCGACGCGGCTCAGGCCTTGGGGTCGTCGGGGGCGGCGTCGCCGGAGGTCCCGGCATCCGGTCCGGAGTCGCTCGCGGAACTGCCACCCGCGGTGGCATCGGGGTCATCCTCGGGCAGCAGCACCGGCCGATCGACCTGCTTCTTGACCTGCGCGGGATCGACCGCAAGCAGCAGCAGAGCGACCATCACGAGCACGACGATGAACGTGATGCCCGCGACGATCAGGGCGAGCTGGAGCGCCGCCGGCGCCTGCTCGGGGCTGCGCCGCTGGAAGAATCCCATGGAGACGAGGGTCACGATGCCGGCGAAGAGCGCGGCGCCGAACGCGAGCCCGAGCAGCTGGACGGGCTTCATCAGGTCGCGGCGAGTGGGCTTGTCGTCGGTCATGCCTGGCCCTTCTTGTCGTTCGCCGTGCGGAAGGGCTCGGCGGCGGCCGGACCGGTCGACGAGTTCGGGCTCTGCCCGGCCGACGGGGCCCTATCGGTCGGAGCGGCCCCGAGCTCGTCGACGCCGCCGGATGGAATCGCCTTGCGCGGCGAGAACCCCGCGATGGCGAGGTAGACCGCCACGATCGCCGCGTAGCCGCCGAAGATGCCGACGGCGATGATGATCCCGGTTAGGGTGAACGTCGCGTCGGCGTCGTCGATCGTGTACTGCAGGGCGTACTGCGTCGGCACGAGCAGCAGCGCGATGCCGAGCACGATGGTGAGGATGCCGATCGTCAGGCCGTCGCGAGACTCGGAGCGCGCGGCATCCGCTGTCTGGATCCGACGCGAGCCACGCAGTGCGCGCGCGGCCGCGACTGTCTCGATGATCCCGGTCGCGAGCGCCCAGGCGATGACGATGACGAAGAACATCGGGACGGTGCGCAGCTGCGCGATTCCCGCGGCCAATCCCGCGATCGCGGACAGGACGCCGAGGGTCACCGCCGGCCACCGCCGACCCGCCGGGTAGGTCGTGCGCGACGCGATGAGCAGGACGAGCGCGTTGAGGAAGGCGAACCCGCTGAAGATCGCGAGGCCGACCGCAGCGGAGTGGTCGGGGGAGAAGGTCACCATCACTGCCGTGATCGCCGCGATCGCGGCTCGCGCGAGCTGCAGATGGCGCACCTCGAAGGTGCGGGCTGCGGGGGCTGAGGTCACGGCGGAATCCTGGCGCGGAGTGGTTCCTGCGTATGCGGGAGGGATGCTTCGAGTGTAGGGCGGTGCGTAAGCAGGCCGGGGTGTGGCGGTGCCCCGTCGAGAACCGTGCACGCTGACCCCCAGGCCGGGGCGTGGGGCGTAGCCCCACAGAGAACAGCGTCCGCAAGCCGGGAGTGCGCCAACGCGGCCGTCGCTGGCCTGGCCCTCGCCGGGCCGCGCTGGGCGTATGATTGCCCCGCTGGCGGGCGGTCGAGTGGAGAAGGCACGCGCGCGGTTCGACTGGGAGTCTGAGTGTCACTCGCATTTTCGCGTTCCGCTGGCGATGGCGGACGCGCTCACTACAAGTGGCGGACGTCGCTGCGAGCGATGGTCGCCATGCTCGCGGGACTGGCGCTCATCGTGGGTCCCGTGCTGGGCGCGGCACCCGCCGCGATCTCGGACGAGACTCGCCTGATCATCGCCCGGGGCGTCACCGACACGGGTGGTCTGCTCGTCGACCCGGCCGGGCGGATCTGGGTGTCCGATGCGCTCAAAGGGCTTCTGCCGAGTCACCGAACCCTCAGGTTCCACCGCGGGCTCCATCGAGTCGAACACCTGCCTTGGCGGTGCCGGAACCAACGGTCAAAACGGGCCGATTCTCCCGGGCTCGTCCGCGCTCGCGGACCCGACGCCGTCAAGCCGCGGCAGCGGCGATGAGATGGCGTTGATCCCGGATGCCTCAGCAGGATCGGTCCGCCTGATCCGCGCTCGATGGACCCCGTCGTCCCGCACGTTCAGCTACGCGAGCACGCTCACTCTGTATGGAGGCGACCTGCGTCCATCCGCCGTGACGGTCGGCGCGGACCTTTCCGCGTACGTCGTCTTCGAGCGTGCGCGCAGCATCGTGCGAATCCTGGATCCGACGGCGGCTCAGCCGAGCATCCGAACGGTCGGATTCGTCGCTGCGAGCGGAGCCCGCGCTGTGGCCGCCGGCGCCGCCGACGCGTCCGGCCGCGTTCTGCTGTACATCGCGGACGGCTCCTCGCTCACTCAGTACCGACCCCCGATTGACGGGCGCTCCGGCGGGGTGGCGACCGCGGCCTATTCTCTCGGTGCGGTCGCGCGGCTCCTGTTCGATCCCACCACCAGTGTCCTCTACGCGGGCACGGCGGCCGCCACGGCGGCCGGCGGAGACACGATCAATCGCGTCGAGACCGCCAACGGACGAATCACTGCACCATGGGCGACCGGGTTCACCCGGGTAGGAGGGCTTGCCGTGCGCGGCGCGACGATTCTCGCTGCCGAAGATCCCGGTCTGGTCGCCTCGCCCGTGGTGACAGGCACCGGAGCGGTGCTCGACCTCACGACCCCCGCACCGACTCCGACACCCACCCCCACGCCGACACCCACCCCCACACCGACACCCACCTCCACACCCACACCCACCCCCACACCGACACCCACCCCGACACCCACCCCCACACCCACCCCCACACCCACCCCCACACCCACCCCCACACCCACCCCCACACCGACACCCACACCCACGCCGACGCCCACGCCCCCGCCCGGGGCGGCAGTCCCCCCACACGACTTCAGCGGCGACGGCAAAGCTGACGTCGTCGCCCTCGACGGCAGCGGGAGAATCTGGCTCTACCGAGGCGATGGCGCGGGGCTGTGGCTCGATTGGCAGGTGGTCCTGAGCAACGCCCAGAACGCTACCGCGCTCATTACGCCCGGCGATTTCACCGGTGACGCGAAGCCGGATCTCCTTGTCAGGGACACCGCAGGTGCCTTGCTGCTCTACCCAGGCAACGGCACGGGCGGGTTCGGAACGTCATCGGTCGTCGGCACGGGCTGGAACTCCATGACAGCGATCTTCGGTCCAGGCGACTGGGACGGTGACGGCAAGGCGGACGTGCTCTCCCGCGATACCAATGGAAACCTCTGGCTCCACTCCGGCAACGGAGCGGGCGGATTGGGCAGTCCCCGCCTCATCGGCAGCGGCTGGAACGTGATGACCGTGATCTTCGGCCCGGGCGATTGGAACGGCGACGGCAAGGCCGACGTCATCGCCCGCGACACCAGTGGGCTGCTGTGGCTGTACCCCGGCGACGGCACCAGCGGCTGGGGCACCCAGCGTTCGATCGGCACCGGCTGGAACATCATGAACGCGATCTTCGGACCCGGTGACTGGAACGGCGACCGCAAGGCCGACGTCATCGCCCGCGACACCAGTGGGCTGCTGTGGCTGTACCCTGGCGACGGCACCGGCGGCTGGGGCGCCCAGCGGCAGATCGGCAGTGGCTGGGAGGGGATGAGGATAATCGCGTGAGCCTCCTCAGATCCGCCTTCGCCGTCCTCACCTTGGGGTTGGCCGTGACCCTCGTCGGTTGCGCCCCCGAGGCGGGCACGGATGTCTCGCCGTCGGCCACGTCGCCGTCGGCAACGCCGGTGCCATCGCCGTCGGATGAGGTGCGCTTCCTCATCGAGTGCGTGGGCCTGGACGGCAGCGTCATCGGCCCGTTCACGCGGCTCGAGGAGGCTTGGGCCTCGACGAATTACGTGCGCATCGACCATTGCACGGCATCCGGCGCGACGAGCCAGCCGATCGAGTTGACTCCGGAGGAAGCGAGCATCGCCGAGACGGCGTCAGCCGACCTTCCTGATGAGGATCCCGTCGATCTGTACCTCTTGACCCTCGCGACGTGCGTGCGAGTCGCGCCGACCAGCACGCAACCACTATCCACAATGCCCACCTCCCTCCTGCGCGCGACGCTGGAGCTCTGCCCGGACGCGCCGCACTCCGGCCTCGTGCAGGACGAACTCGAGGCGAGGAGCCCGTGATTAACCCTCCGCTGCCGCACCTCGTCACACGGCGCACATTGCTCAAGCTGGCCATCGCCGGAAGCGCGTCGCTCAGCGCACTGGTGCTGGTACCCGACCGGGCGAGCGCAGTGGGAATTCCAGAGGTCCGAGCCGCCACGCGGTCGGCGTCCTCAGAAGCACCACTGGCGCCGCGCTACCGATTCAACTGCATCACACCAGTGCCTGCGTTCGCGCCACTGGGGAGACTGGAAGAGGTGTGGGCTAGTCCGCGTTACATGACCTTCACCGGCTGCGTCGTCTCCTACGTGGGTTTCGGACAGTTCGCGCTCACCGCTGAGGAGTCGGCGATCGTGGACGTCGTCGCCGAGGCGGGCGGCGACGTCAGTGACCGCGAGCGCACGTTCTTCCTCGTGTTGACGGCGAGCACCCGCGTCGAACAGTCACGGCTCGATGAGAAGCTTGCTGAGTTCGGTCGGCCCGTCATCGCAGGTTCGCTGGCCCTGGCACCGGATGCACCACAAGCCGGGCTGTTCGCCGACTGGCTCGCAGAAACCGCCTGATCTCGCCTCAGCTCAGCTGGGCTGTGACCGCAGAGATGACGGCGGACTCCACGCCGTTCGATCCAGCGCGGAAGCGCCCGATCCGTGGGTAGACGGTCATGCTCCCTCCAGCGATCCCGGGGTAATCCGAGTCCCACCCGCCTTCGTAGCTCCCCCAGGACGGCGCAAGCGGGGGAAGCAGATCGTTCGCAGGGACGTAGCACTCGACCTCATTCGCGTACCCGCCGATGTACAGCCCGTTCGGGCCGCCATGACGCGCGCGGAAGTACGCTGCGTAGCCACTGACCAATTCGCCACCGACGAAGGCCATCTTCAGCTCCGGGCTTCCGGCGATGCGCCAAACCTGAGACGGATTGAGGACGGCCATGTCATAGCCGCCGGAGTCGAGCCTGGTGATCATCATCTCCGCGTGGCGCTGGTACATCGCGGGCTGGCCGCGCGGGTTGCCCATCCGGTCCACGAATGCCGCCCGCACGGCGGCGAGATTGGGTGCCGTAGGTGTGATGTCCAGCGGGAGCGTGATCTCCCGGATGGCGGATGCGATCGGCCCCGGCAGGCTGCGCCCGTTCGCCTTCGCCGCCGTAGCCACCGCGCCCCCGAGCGCCTGGCCGTGCTCGGCTCTGAGCGCCCAGCCGCGCGCACCTTCCGGGTCCTGATCTCCTGCCGCTCCGGGCAGGAACATTGCGAACGCACTCGTCTGGCTCTCGACAACCGTGCACGCGAGGGCCGGCCAATCCCCGTCCCAGAGTTCCTGCCACCCGGCACTGACGGGATGGCACCCGTAACTGAACATCACCGTGTGCAAGGTGCCGTTGCTGCGCCGCGCCGTGATGACAGGCACGGCCGTCTCCACCGTCGGCAGCCCAGCGCGGTTGCGCGAGAAGTTCGCCGCGGCGATGCGGTAGTCCAGCGTCACCGTCGTGCGGGTGGCGGCGAGCGTGGACTTCACGAGGTTGACGATCCGGTCCTGCAACCAGGCGGTGTACTGGCGGACGCGGTCCATGTCGACGATGTCGTAGGCGGTGAAGGGGTTCAGCGAATCGCCGATGACCGGTCCGTTATGAGTGTGGGTGGCGACCAGGACGATGCGCGGAGAGGTCCAACTCGCCAATGCGATCAGACGCGGACGCAGCGCCAGGTGCACATTGCGCGGTATCCCCAGGATGTCGAGGGAAACGATGGCGTGCGGCTTGCCGTTGTCCCAGAGGATCACGCATCGCGCGAACAAGGGCCCGGTATGCGGGGTGTCGCTGGCCACCGTGCGCAGCCCGGTCTGCACCGCGTAGCCGGCCATGTAGGGGTTCGCACCCGCCGTGGGTGTGATGTCGACCTTCGCGGTCGCGATCTGAAAGCTCATCCAACCGGCCCCTCCCGCTTGGTTCGCGCAGGTCATCGAGACCCACGGTGCCCCATACCGCCGATGACAGCTTAGTCCTGGACATCCGCCGAGCAATGGCCAGGACGCTCGACCCCATCTGACAGAGCATGGCACGGACGGTGAGCTACTTCCGTCAGGACAGCTGCTCGCTGAGCGTGTCTATCAACGCGGCCTCCACGCCGGAAGGGCCTGCGCGGAAATGAGCGATCTGCGGATAGATCGTCATGCTGCCGCCAGCGATCCCCGGCGAATCGGAATCCCACCCGCCCTCGTAGCTACCCCAGGAGGGCGCCAGCGGCAGCAGGAAGTTGTTCGCGGGGATGTAGGAGTTCGTCTCATTCGCGTATCCGCCGATCATCAACTCCTCGGCTCCACCGAACCGCTGTCTGAAGTAGGCGCCGTACCCGCTTACGAGCTCGCCGCCGACGAACGCGAGCTGGAGACCCGGGTTTCCGCTGATCCGCCACACCTGTGAGGGATTCTGCACGCTCGTCGCGTAGGTGCCGTTGTCGATCCGGGCGACCATTGCCTGGCCGTGCCGCTGGTACCAGGCCGGCAGACCCGCTGGGTTGAGCATCCGCACCTCGAATGCAGCACGCACGGCCGCCAGATTGCCGGGTGTCTCGACGATGTCGAGCGGCAGTGTCGCCTCACGGAGATCCGACGACATGTGGCCGGTGAGCTTCCGGCCGAGCGACTCGGCCGCCCCCAGCACCGTGTAGCCGATCGTATTGCCGTGGTCATCCCGGAGGGCCCAGCTGCGCACTCCCGCCGGGTCCTGGTCGCCTGCAGGGCCTGGGACGAAGAGCGCGAACGCCCCGGATTCATCCTCGACGACGTCACACGCCTCCGCCGGCCAATCGCCATCCCACCTCTCCTGCCATCCCGCGCTCACCGGATGGCAGCCGTAGCTGAAGATCACGGCGCGGAGTGCGCCATTGGTGCGCCGCGCGCTGAGAACGGGGACATCCGTCTCAACGGTCGGCAGCCCCACTCGATTGACGGCGAAGCCTGCTGATGCGACCCGTACTCCAGGGTCACGGTCGAACGTGGAGCTGCGAGTGCGGTTGCGACGACCGCCACGACCCGGTCCTCGAGCCACTCCGTATACGCGTCCACCAGCACGAGCTCCGCCGGGCCGATGTCGTAGGTGATGAACGGGTCGAGAGTCCGCCCGATCACGGGTCCGTTGTGTGTGTGGCTGGCCAGAAGCACGATGTCCGACGACTGCCACGAGGCCAGCTGGATAGGGCGGCTTCGCACGGCAAGGTGCACCGCCCGCGGAACTCCGAGGACGTCGAGCGACACCAGGGCGAACGGATGGCCGTCATCCCAGAGGATGATGCAACGGGCGAAAAGCGGCTGCGAATACGGTGCGTCGGAGTTCACTTCACGCGGCCCGCCCTGCACGCCGTAACCGCCCATGAACGGATTGACACCCGGCTGTGGGGTGATGTCGACCTTCGCCGTCGAAATCTTGAAGCTCATCGGACCCGCCTCTCTCGCGGAACCCGAGCAGGCTCGTTGCCGCTCCTCAGGCAGAAACTTA
>CAVYXT010000007.1:0-127739 GCA_963772625.1 uncultured Actinomycetota bacterium
TACGCCACTGAAGCACGCCCTCGGCGGGTAGGTCACATTTTGCGCCAGAGCCCGCCGTATATCGATGAAGCGCGAGAAGTGACCCTGGAAGTCGACCGTGATCGTGTCAGTCGGCCCGTTGCGGTGCTTGAGACGGCAATCAAGTCGCCGGAAGATGCAGGATCTCGTGGACCTCGATGGTTGCGCCGTCCATCACCAGTTGCGGATGGCCATCAAGAAGCGCGCGAAGCGCCTCGAAGGAATCGGCGTCCATAACGGAGTATCCGCCGATCGAATCATCGCCCTGTCGTGCGGCTCCAACCGTTCCAGCGAGCGAGACCGGACTGCCCATATCGGTGATCGCGGACCCGGCTTTGCCGGCCCACGATGTCCAGGCATCCATCCCGGCCTGCGCTTGCTCGGGCGACGCGTTGGCCATCTGATCACGGGCCGTGACCGACGAACGATAGAGCACGAGGTAACTGGTCATCCTCGCCTCCTTGGAGAGAGCCCAAGACGTCTCTGACTGCGCCGGCTCCTCCGGCGAGATGGGTCACCGTGTCCACGACCGTTCGGATGCCGCGCGAGGATGCCTTCGCGTGCTTCCTCAGTGGCGAGCGCTACTCCGAATGGCTCGGGGTGCCCGTCACGATCGAGGACGGAAGATTCGCAACCCGGCTCGAGTGGGGTACGCGTGTGCGTGGGCGTTACGAGGTAGTGGCACCCCCAGATCTGATCGCGATGCGCTGGGACTTCGACGATGACGATATCCCGATGCCGGGGTCCCAGCTCGTCGGCCATCTGCGCTTCACGCCCTCCGCCTCGGGTTGCCATCTCGAGTTACACCAGCAGGCGCAGGATGCCGCGCAGGCGCAGTTTCTGACGGTCGCCTGGTCGATGGTGCTCGGCCGATTCACGCAATACGCCAACGGCGACCAGTTTGCGCTTGCCCCGCGATCGCCCCGGCCCAAGCGGCGCGACGATGGGTCCGACCACCATACGCGCTGACGAACAACGTCAAGCCGTTACTCGCGTGGGCCGGTAGCGCAGGGCGACCGCACCTGACCGGAACTCATGGCGATCCACAAGCTCGAGCTTGATGCGCTCGCGCAGACCGGCGAGCAGGGTCGGCCCGTGTCCGGCAAGGACCGGCTGCACAAGGAACTCGTACTCGTCGATCAGTCCCAGATCTGCCAGCGCCAGGGGGAGCGTCACTCCGCCCACGAACAGGCCCTCTCCTGGCTCCTGTTTGAGCAGCCGAACCGCTTGCCCCAAGTCGCCTCGCACCAGCTCGGCATTCCAATCGACCCCGCTCAGCGTGCTCGACACGACGTACTTCTTGGCCCGGTCGATGGTCTCAGCGAACGGAACCTCCCACTCATCCATCCAGTCAGGCCACGCGCCCGTGGGCGGCTTCCGCCACGCCGACTCCATCATCTCGTAGGTCACCCGGCCGAACAGCAGGGCATCGGCCCGTGCCATCTCGGTGGTCCAGTAGCGCATCGACTCCTCGTCCGGCGGAAGCCCTGCCTCGTGATGGCAGCAGCCGTCGAGCGTGACATTGATCGAGTATCGAAGTGGTCTCATCTCGTTGCTCCCCTTTGGACGATCGGACATCTTCAACCGTCCCCTACAGCCGCGCTAGAGCCCGACCGCCATGTCGGTGAAGCGCGAGAAGTGACCCTGGAACGCGACCGTGATCGTGTCAGTCGGGCCGTTGCGGTGCTTGGCCACGATGAGGTCGGCCTCGCCCGCGCGTGGGCTGTCCTTCTCGTAGGCGGACTCACGATGAAGCAGCACCACCATGTCGGCATCCTGCTCGATCGACCCTGACTCGCGGAGGTCCGACAACGCCGGCTTCTTGTCAGCCCGCTGTTCGGGACCGCGGTTCAGCTGCGACAGCGCGATGACCGGAACCTGCAACTCCTTCGCGAGCAGCTTGAGCGCACGCGAGAACTCGCTCACCTCCTGCTGACGCGACTCGACGCGCTTTCCGCTCGTCATGAGCTGCAGGTAGTCGATGATGACCATCTTCAGCCCCTGGCGCTGCTTGAGGCGGCGGCACTTCGCTCGGATCTCGACCAGCGTCATGTTGGGGCTGTCGTCGATGAACAGTGGTGCATCGTTGATGCGGCCACGCGTCGACGCGATCGTGGTCCAGTCACGGGAATCGAGCGTTCCTTTGCGCATGTTCTGCAGAGGCACCGCACCCTCGGCGCTCATCAGACGCATCGCGATCTCGCTGCGGCCCATCTCCAGGGAGAAGAGAATCGTCGGGAAGTTGTGCTTGATCGCGGCGGACCGGGCGAAGTCCAGGGCGAGAGTCGACTTACCCATCGCGGGTCGAGCAGCGATGATGATCATCTGCCCGGCGTGAAGTCCGTTGGTCAGCTGGTCCAGACCCGAGAAACCGGTGGGGATGCCGGTCATCAGACCGTCTCGTCCGCGCGCAGCTTCGATCTCGTCGACCGCTGCGCTCGACGGCGACTTCGAGCGGCACATAGTCTTCGGCTGCGTCCGCGCCGGTGACCCCATAGATCTCGGCCTGCGCATTGTTGACCAGATCGAGCGCTTCGCCCTGGCCCGAGTACCCCATCTGCACGATGCGCGTACCTGCGTCGACGAGTCGGCGCAGAAGGGCGCGCTCGGAGACGATCGACGCGTAGTAGCCGGCGTTCGCCGCGGTCGGCACGATCGAGGTGAGGGTGTGCAGGTAGTCCGCGCCGCCCGCGCGCTGCAGTTCCCCGGTCTTGATCAGCTCATCGGTGACCGCCACGACATCGGTCGGCTCGCCGTGCGAGTAGAGCGTGAGCACGGCCTCGAAGATCAGCTCGTGCTTGGGAACGTAGAAGTCACCGCCGCGGAGCGTCTCGATGACGTCGGCGACGGCATCCTTCGACAGAAGCATGCCGCCGAGCGCGCTCTGCTCGGCCAGAAGGTCGTGCGGCGGGGTGCGCTCGTGCTCGCGGCGCGCCCCACCGAGCCGTTCGTCCGAGATGTCGGCAATCGACATTTGCACTGTCCTCCACGTCTTCGGCCACGGCAAAGCTGCGTCTCGGGGGGTTCGCCTGCGCGCGCGAACGCGCGCCGATGAGACGAGTCCTGATGCCTCGGCATCCCTCTCGTCCGACCTCAGCAGAACACGAACGCCAGACATCGTCTGCGTTGACGTGCGACGCGCCGATCCCCCCGTGGGCCGCACCCAACGCTAGAGAGGCGCTTTCCGACTTGCAACAGCGCTTGTGGATAAGTCTGTGGACAGCCTGCGCGAAACGCCGACAAGCCTGTGCACAACGTCTGTGGAGAAATCCGTCAGCGGCCATGATACTGATGGTTTTCTTCAGCGTGACCTGGGGTTACTCCGGGCACGGCTTGTGGATTGAGATGTGCTTGAAGTCACGGTTGAAGGTTGTCGCCGACCGTTGCTACCTGTGCACAATTCCGCGCTGGGTTCGGCCTCCGTCACACATGCAGTAGACACGGTGCGCGGTGTGGGCTAGCGTCATGGCTCCAGGCACCCCCGGGGTGAATGCTCTCGGGGCGACCCTGAACGGCGCGCTCGCCGGCGCGACCGGCAGTGCGCTCCTCGAAGCCGCCGGCAACCCTGGGCAGACTCTGGCCCGTGCCGCGTTCCTCACCGGCGCGACAACCTGGCTCTCGCCGACCTCTGATCTGTCCGCGGCCCTCACATCGCCCGACACCGTGCTTGTGGCACTGCTGATGGGCCGGGCGCCTGGCCCGGCTCGCTCCCGCCGCGCAGCTCTGAAAAAGCGGATGCCGCAGACCTGGTCCCTCGCGAGAGGGGGTCTGCGGCATCCGTCGCACCCTGCGCACGGGCGCAGGAGTTCGAACTGCTACTTGGCTGCAACCACCACGAGCGTGATCACGGCGGTGAGGTCGTCACGGAGGCGAACGGTCGCCTCGTGCTCGCCCACCGACTTGATCGGCGAGGTGATGTGGATCTTGCGCTTGTCAAGATCGCCCAGGCCCGCTGCCTTGACGGCGTCGGCGACGTCACCGGTCTTGACGGAGCCGAACAGGCGGCCCTCGGCGCCCGCCTTGACGGCGAGCTTGACCTTGTTGGACTCGAGCGCGTCCTTGAGAGCCACGGCCTCTTCGTGCACGTGGATCGCACGCGAGTCACGAGCCGCGCGAATCGACGCGACCTGCTTTTCGCCACCGCGCGTCCACGCCACGGCGAAGCCCTGGGGGATGAGGTAGTTGCGGGCGAACCCGTCCTTGACCTCGACTACGTCACCGGCACTGCCCAGCCCGGCGACCTCGTTCGTGAGAATCAGCTTCGACATGGTGCTCCTTAGCGGCCGGCGCCGGCGTAGGGCAGAAGCGCCATCTCGCGCGCGTTCTTGATTGCGCGGGCGATGAGACGCTGCTCCTGCACGGAGACACCGGTGATACGACGGGCGCGGATCTTCCCACGCTCCGAGATGAACTTGCGGAGGGTGGCGACATCCTTGTAGTCGATGACGCCGACGCGGGTCGGCTTCGCCGGGGCTGCGTTCTTCGCGCCCTTCCGCGGCTTGCGGCGGTCGCCGCTTGACTTTCCAGCCATGGTTTTTCCTTACGTGTGAATGACGGATGCCGCGGCTCAGCACGAGCGCTCGGCGCGCAGCATCCGGAGTGTGATGGTCAGAAGGGGGTGTCGTCGCCGTAGGCGCCGGGAGCGGCCCACGAGTCGCCGCTCGAAGCGCCGCCGGCTGCCGGAGCAGCCTGTGTGCCGGGTGTCGACCAAGGCTCGTCCGAGGCGACCTGGCCACGCGACTGCCCGCCGCCGGCCGCACGCGTCACCTGAGCGGTGGCGTAGCGGAGCGAAGGGCCGATCTCGTCGACCTCGAGCTCGATGGCGGTGCGTTTCTCGCCCTCACGGGTCTCGTACGAGCGCTGCTTGAGGCGACCGGTCGCGATGACCCGGGAGCCCTTCGTCAGCGAGCCGGCCACGTGCTCGGCGAACTCGCGCCACACGCTCGCGCGGAGGAACAGCGCTTCGCCGTCCTTCCACTCGTTGGCCTGGCGGTCGAAGTTGCGCGGCGTCGACGCGATCGTGAAGTTCGCGACGGGGAGTCCGTTCTGCGTGTACCGCAGCTCGGGATCGGCCGTGAGGTTGCCCACGACGGTGATGATCGTCTCGCCGGCCATGTCGCTACGCGTCCTGCTTGACGGGCTTGGCGGGCCGAGCGGCCTTTCGGGCCGCCTTCTCCTCGGCGCGCACGCGCTCGGACTCGATCAGGGCGATCGCTTCCTCGGCGCGCAGGACCTTGGTGCGCATGACCTGCTCGTTGAGCTTGAGCTGGCGGTCGAGCTCCTGCGTGGCAGCGCTCGATGCGGTGAAGGCCACGACGGCGTAAACGCCTTCGGTCTTCTTCTGGATCTCATACGCGAGACGGCGGCGGCCCCAGATGTCGACGTTGTCGATCGAGCCACCGTCGTTCGTGATGACCTTCAGGAACTTGTCGAGCGTCGGAGCGACCTGGCGCTCGTCGATCTCGGGGCTCAGAATGACCATGAGTTCGTACTGGTGCGTCACTGACCCACCTCCTTCGGACTAGAACGGCTGCCGGGCATTTCCCGACAGCAGGAGGGTGTGTGCACGTCGTCTCGGACTCACGCAGACACAGCTGCAACCGGACAACCTGGACAGTCTACCGGATCCGATGCACGACACCGAACCCGCGTGGCCGGCATCCCTTCGTCAGCGGAACGCGCCGATACCCGTCAGGTGTTCGCCCAGGACGAGGGTGTGCACTTCGTCGGTGCCCTCGTAGGTGCGCACGGACTCGAGGTTGGCCGCATGGCGGATCGGGGAGTGCTCGAGCAGCACGCCGTTACCGCCGAGGATCGTGCGGGCATCGCGGGCGATCGCGATCGCCTCGCGCACGTTGTTGAGCTTGCCGAGGGAGATCTGCACGGGCTGCAGGGTTCCCGCGTCCTTCGCACGGCCCAGGTGCAGCGCGAGCAGCGCCCCCTTCTGCAGTTCCACGACCATGTCGACGAGCTTCTGCTGCGTGAGCTGGAAGCCGGCGATCGGTCGGCCGAACTGCGTCCGCGCCAGTGCGTAGCGGAGGGCGGCCTCGTAGCTGTCGCGGCCGGCGCCGAGCGCGCCCCACACGATCCCGTACCGGGCTTCGTTGAGCGCTGAGAACGGACCGCGCAGGCCGCGGGCGCCCGGCAGCATTGCGGATGCCGGCAGCCGCACGTCCTCGAACTGCAGCTCGGTCTGCACCGATGCCCGCAACGACAGCTTCGGCTCCAGCACCGCGATGTGGAAGCCCGGAGAGTCCGTGGGCACGACGAAGCCCCGCACGCCGTCTTCGGTCTGGGCCCACACGATGCACAGCTGAGCGATCGACGCGAGCCCGATCCAGCGCTTCGACCCGGTGAGCATCCAGTCCTCACCATCGCGGCGCGCGAAGGTCTTCATACTCGAGGGGTCGGAGCCCGCGGAGGGCTCGGTGAGACCGAAGCTGCCGATGACCTCGCCGCGCGCCATCCGCGGCAGCCACTCCTGCTTCTGCTGCTCGCTGCCCCAGCGGTGGATCGAGCCCATCGCCAGCGAGCCCTGCACCGACACGAATGTACGGATTCCGGAGTCGCCGGCCTCGAGCTCGAGGGCCGCGAGCCCATACTCGACGGCGCTGCGAGCGGGGCATCCGTATCCTTCCAGTTCCATGCCGAGGACGCCGAGCTCGCCGAGGGCCGGCGCGAGCTCGGCAGGAAACTGCGCCCGGTCGAACCAGTCGGCGATGTGCGGGCGGATTCGCGCATCGACGAAGGACCGCACGCGGTCGCGCACTGCTCGCTCGTCGTCAGTCAGCAGCGCGTCGATGCCCAGGATGTCGGAGGCCGTCCGCAGGCCTTCGAGATCGTCGGCGTCCCGGGCCGAGTCGCTTTGCGCCATCAGCTGACCTCCTCGTCGCGTGCACAACTCCTCCTATCCTCGCCGGGGAGGCCCGGTTTCCGTCCGTCCGTGCCCGAGGACGACCGAAATGGAGGAGTTGTGCACGCCGCGCAGCCGCCGTCCTGCCCGGTAGCGTGGGCCCATGGTGTGGACGCCGGAGGCCGGGGACAGCAGATGAGCGGGCCCGCGGCATCCGTGTCGTTCGATCCTCGACCTCTGGTGGATCCGGTCGACCGCAGCGCGGTGCGCGCCTACTATCAGCGCCTTCGGCAGAGCGGGATGGTGGGCAGTCCGTTCGGGTCCGCGGCCACGGTCGTGCCGGTGGTGATCGGCGCGGCGTTCTTCGTGGTGTTCGGCAGCGTCTTCCTCACGGTGGTCGGGTCGATCATCAGTTCGCTGGCATCGGCCACGGCGGGCGACATGGGTGTGCCCGTACTGTTCTCCGCGTTCGGCGCCCTGCTGCCGATCGTGGTCGTGGGTGGCGCGCTGGCTGCGGTCATCGTCTACCTGACGCGCGGAACGTTCCGCCGGCAAGAGCGCTGGTACCGCCTCGACCGCTTCGCGACTGCGAACGGCATGGGTTACATGCCGTTCGCAGTCGCCTCGCCCGCACTGCCGGGCATGATCTTCAGCGTCGGCGGTTCGCGCGCGGCGAGCGACCTGGTGCGCGGCGAGCAGCCGCGGTTCGTGGAGTTCGCCAACTACCAGTACACGACGGGCTCGGGCAAGAACCGCACGACGCATCGCTGGGGTTACGTGGCGATCAAGCTCGACGTGCCGCTGCCCCACATCGTCCTCGATGCCAGGAGCAACAACGGACTGTTCGGCTCCAACCTTCCGGCGACGTTCGACAAGGATCAGCGGCTGAGCCTCGAGGGCGATTTCGACCAGCATTTCTCGCTGTACTGCCCCGAGGGGTACGAGCGCGATGCGCTATACCTCTTCACGCCCGACATCATGGCGCGCTTCATCGACAATGCCGCCGCCCTCGACGTCGAGATCGTCGACGACTGGCTCTTCCTCTACGGCAAGCGCGAGTTCTCCGGCCTCGACCCCGCGACGTGGGCCTGGCTCTTCTCGGTCGTCGCGGCACTGCTCGACAAGTTCGCGCAGTGGTCGCGCTGGCGCGATGAGAGACTCCAGGCGGATGCCGCAGCTGCGGCGGCCGCGATGCCGGGCGCCGTGGGTGCGAGCCCGGAGAGCGCGGCGAAGGCGGACGGCGGAGGGCTCGCGGCTTCGGCGACTACGGCATCGGGGACGGCCTTGCCGTTCGCCGCACCGCCGGGCTTGCTGCGCCCACCGGCCGGCGTCGCCCCATCCGGCCGGCGGCTCACACGCGGCGTCTCGTGGGTGTCGATCGTGGCCGTCTGCGCCGTCGTGCTGTTCTGGCTCTTCACCCAGCTCGGGGGCTTCGCGCTGTTCGCTCCCTAGCATCGGCGCGCTCCGGCCACACGGTCTTGACGGGCGCGCAGTGGTGCGTAACGTGAGGCGCATCCGTTTGTAGAAGCACGAGGAGGCAGCCGATGGACGAAGCCGTGCCGGGCATCACCGAGATCATCCCGTCGGAGGACTCCCCGACGGTCGCCGGGTCGGCCTCGGACCTGCCTCGGATGCCGGCCGACGACGCGGCGGCGCCGGTGGACACGCTGCCGGAGATCACGTACGACGAGCAGCGCTATCCCGCGCGCCCCCGCCGGCTCCGCCCACGCGATCAGCTCCGCCGCAGCAACGTCCGCCGCGTGACGATCGACCCGCGCACCGCGACCGCGACCAACCCCTCCTACGTCGAGTGGCTGGTCCGCCAGGCGATGCTGAAAGACGCCGACGTGCTCAGCCGTCAGCTGTCCGGCCAGCCCAGCATGTGGCGCAATCCCTACGCGCGCCCCGACGCGCGGCGCGCGATCCACACCGCGGATGTCTGGTTCACCGCCTATCCCATCTCGCTCATCACCCGGCCGGGCGAGTCGTTCCTCGATGCGCTCGGGCAGGCGGACCTCTGGGACGCGTTCGAGCGCGTGGGCATCAACGCCGTGCACACGGGCCCGGTCAAGCGTGCGGGCGGGATCGTCGGATGGCGCGAGACCCCGAGCGTGGATGGGCATTTCGACCGGATCTCGACGCAGATCGATCCGGTGTTCGGCGACGAAGAGGCCTTCCGACGGCTGACGGATGTCGCGGAGACCCACGGCGGCAGCGTGATCGACGACATCGTGCCCGGACACACCGGCAAGGGCGCCGACTTCCGGCTTGCTGAGATGGCGTTCAAGGACTACCCCGGGATCTACCACATGATCGAGATCCCGCCCGAGGACTGGCATCTGCTGCCCGATGTGCCCGAGGGTCGCGACTCGGTCAACCTGGATGCCGCGACCGAGCACGAGCTGGCGCAGCTGGGCTTCATCATCGGCGAGCTGCAGCGCGTCATCTTCTACATGCCGGGGGTGAAGGAGACCAACTGGAGCGTCACCGACGCCGTGATCGGCGTCGACGGCCACACCCGTCGCTGGGTGTACCTGCACTACTTCAAGGAGGGTCAGCCCTCGATCAACTGGCTCGATCCGACGTTCGCGGGCATGCGCCTGGTGATCGGGGATGCGCTCCACTCCCTGGGCGACCTCGGAACGAGCGCTCTGCGGCTGGATGCCAACGGGTTCCTGGGCGTCGAGCGGAGCGCCGAGGGCTTGCCGGGCTGGTCCGAAGGCCATCCTCTCTCGCACGCCGCGAATCACGTCATCGCGGGCATGGTGAGAAAGGTCGGCGGCTTCACCTTCCAGGAGCTCAACCTCGCGATGGAGGACATCCGCGACACCGGCGCCGTCGGCGCCGATCTGTCCTACGACTTCGTGAGCCGACCCGGGTATCACCACGCGCTGGCCACCCGCAACACCGAGTTCCTGCGACTGGCTCTGCGGCAGTCGCTCGAGGTCGGCGTGGAGCCGGTGAGCCTCGTCCATGGCATGCAGAACCACGACGAGCTGACGTACGAGCTCGTGCACTGGGCGACGCTGCACCGCGACGATGTGTACTCGTTCCGGCACGAGGAGATGACGGGTGCGCAGATCGCGGAGGCGATCCGCGCCGACCTCACCGAGCAGCTGACCGGGACGGCCGACTTCAACAGGGTATTCACGCAGAACGGAATAGCCTGCACGACGGCGTCCGTGATCGCGGCCACGCAGGGCTTCGCCACTCTCCACGAGATCACCGAGGCCGATGTGCCGGCCATCTGCGACGCGCACATCCTCCTGGCGAAGTACAACGCGTGGCAGCCGGGCGTCTTCGCGCTCTCGGGCTGGGATCTGACCGGGATGCTCACCGTCCCCGCCGAGGAGGTGCGCGACCTGATCGCAACGGGCGACACCCGATGGATCGAACGCGGCGCGCACGATCTGACCGACGCCGACCCCGGCGCGACGCGATCGGTCTCGGGTATGCCGCGCGGCCGCTCGCTGTACGGCTCGCTGCCCACGCAGTTCGGGTCGCCCGACTCGTTCGCCTGCCGCCTGGCCGATGTCCTCGCCGTGCGGCGCGAGCACGGCGTCGCCGTCGCGACGCAGATCGACGTTCCGGATGTCGCGCACGCCGGCATGCTCGTGCTCGTGAATCGACTGGACGACGGGCGGGGCAACGAGGACGCTCCCATCCAGCTGACGGTGCTGAACTTCACCGACGAGGTCGTCGACGGCACGGTGCACTCGCAGGAGCTGCCGCCACAGCACGACGTCATCGACGCCACGACGGGCGAGACCATCGGGCACGTCGACGACCTGCAGAGCTTCGTGGTGCACCTCGAGCCCTACGGCGGCCTGTTCCTGCTGCTGCGCGAACCCGCCGTCGAGGACGAAGAGTAACCCCGCCCGGTTCAGGAGCCGATTCCCCGCAGCCGTCCGGTCGTCGAGCGAGCGCAGCGAACCGAAACGGCCGGGTCCTCGACCGGTTCAGCGGCGCAGCGCTGCGTCGACCTTGTCGGTGAGCGACCGGAAGCGCTCGTTCGCCGTGAGGTCGTCCAGGACGACAGCCGTGCCGTCGGAATCGGCGAGCGGCACCCGCCAGTTCGGGTACTCGTTCTCGGTTCCGGGCTGGTTCTGCACGCGGCGCTCGCCGACGCCGTCCACGAGGGCGACGCCGAGCAGCTGGGAAGGGGATGCGAGGAGGTGCAGGTGCAGGGCCTCCACGATCTGCTGCTCCGTGGCTTCGGGCCCGATGAGATCGCGTTCGCGCAGGATCGCGAGCATGGCATCGCGCTCGGCTACCGCTTCTGCGCGCGCCTGCTCGACCGGCTCGGCGAGCAGCCCCAGCCGCGCGCGCAGGTCGACGTGCTCTCCCGCGAGGTACCCGGCCGTGGGTGGGAGGTCATGGGTGTTCACCGTCGCGAGCACCGCCCGCCGATAGTGCTCCGGCGGCTTGAAGCCGTCGTTCTCGTACTCGAACCACAGGATGGTGGTCCCCAGGATCCCGCGCGACGACAGGTAGTCGCGCACCCAGGGTTCGACGTTGCCCAGGTCTTCGCCGATGACGACGGCGCCGGCGCGATGCGCCTCGAGGGCGAGCACGCCGATCATCGCCTCGTGGTCGTAGCGGACGTAAGTGCCCGCGGCCTCGCCGAGACCCGCCGGGATCCACCACAGCCGGAAGAATCCGATCACGTGGTCGATGCGCAGCGCGCCGGCGTTGCGCAGCAGCGTCCTGATCATGTCCCGCAGCGGTGCGTAGCCGCTCTCGGCCAGCGCATGCGGCAGCCACGGCGGCTGATTCCAGTTCTGCCCCTGCTGGTTGTACATGTC
This sequence comes from uncultured Actinomycetota bacterium, assembly GCA_963772625.1. Taxonomy (GTDB): domain Bacteria; phylum Actinomycetota; class Actinomycetes; order Actinomycetales; family Microbacteriaceae; genus Microbacterium. The sequence goes on from CAVYXT010000007.1 coordinate 11,677, forward strand.
CGGCGGCGCGCCCACCGTGATGCCCGACGCGTACATGTCGCGCAGCGACCAGGCGTCCGATCCCCGCGTATGCACCCCGACCGCGAGGTCGTGCATGATGCCGATGCGCATGCCGCCTGCCTTGGCGGCGGACTGCGCGACGGCCAGCTGCTCGTCGACGATCCACTGCAGCCAGACATGGAACGCGATGCGGTCCGTCAGGTCCTCGCGCAGCTGCGCCACAAGGGGCGATGCGATATCCCAGGCTTCGGAGGGGCGCTCCTGCCCGGCGCCGAGCGTCGCGGCGAAATGCTCCTCGAGGGCGCACCACAGGGCGAAGTCCAGCAGCGGCTGTCCCTCGCGCGCCGCGTACTCATCGAGCAGGGCCTGACGCGCCGGCGACCGCGGCACGGCGAAGACGAGCTCCAGCGCCGCGCGTTTCGCGGCCCACGACGCATCGCGGTCGATGCGTTCGGCGTCGGTGTCCGCCGCTGCGACCTGCCCTCGAAGTCCGTCCAGCCGGGATCGGTCGGATGCCGGGAGGTACGCCGCCTCGCGGATGTCCTCGGGACGCACATACAGGGGGGCGAGGAAGCGCCGCGTCGCCGGCAGGTACGGTGACGGCTCGATCGGCGAGGTGACCTCGGCGGCGTGCACCGGGTTGACGAGCAGGAAGTCCGCCCCGCGCTCGCCCGCGATGGACGCCAGATCGCCGAGGTCGGCGAAGTCGCCGACGCCCCAGGAGGCGCGCGACCGCACCGAGTAGAGCTGTGCCATCAGACCCCACGCCCGGCCGCCGTGATCGGGGCGCGACGGCGGCGGCGCCAGGGACTCGGGCGTCACGATGAGGACGCACTCGGCGGTGAGGTCCGGCTCGTTCGCGCCATGCGCGCGCTGCGCCGCGCGAATGGTGTGCCAGCCGAGGGGCAGGTCGGCGGGCAGAGGCACGTGCAGCCGCCACCTCGTGACGCCGTCGACCGTGCGGGCCTCGGCCTCCTGCGCCGGGATCGGGATGTCGCGCAGCGACGCGTCCTCGAGGATGACGCGCAGCGACACGTCGTGGCCGTCCGCGACCTGCACCTGCAGCACGCCCGAGCCCTCGCGCACCACCACCGACGGCGGAACGAGCCGGCGCCAGGGTCGATCCTCGGCATCCGAGAGTGCTGCCTCAGCCTCGGCATCCGTCTGCGCGTCGACGCCCATCGCGTGCAGGATCGCCCGGAGCGTGGCCGCCGGCACATGCACCCGATCGCCGAAGAAGGACCAGTACTCGGTGGCCACGCCGCAGGCCTCCGCCAGTGCGGTGAGCGCCGGTGCAGGTGCGTCGTCAGTGCGGATGTCCTCGGTCATGCGCGTCTCCCCACGTGTTCGTTCGATCCTGCCAGCCCGGCGCGCTCGGATCCGGCGAACCCACCCCTTCCGCGCGAACCCATGCGCAGAATGCTCATGCGGCGTGCGGGTTCGCGACGAACACATGGGTTCGGCCGCGGACGGCGGCGGCACCTGCCCACGCCGCCGCGTCCGGAGCTCAGGCGCGTGCGGCCCACCACTCGCGCAGCCGGCGCTCCGCTTCGTCTTCGCCGAGGATGCCCTCGTCCAGCCGCAGATCGAGCAGGAATCGGTAGGCCTCGCCGACCTCGCGCCCCGGCGGGATGCCGAGCACCTCCTGAATGCGGTTGCCGTCGAGCTCGGGCCGCATCGCGCCGAGCTGCTCCTGCTCGGCCAGCTCGGCGATGCGGCGCTCGATGTCGTCGTAGGCCCCGGCGAGCCGCGCGGCTTTGCGCTTGTTGCGGGTCGTCACGTCCGCCCGCGTCAGGATGTGCAGGCGCCCGAGCTCCTGTCCGGCATCCCGCACGTATCGCCGCACCGCCGAGTCGGTCCAGGCGCCCTCGGCGTAGCCGAAGAAGCGCAGGTGCTGCTCGATGAGCTGGGTCACAGTGGCGATCGTGTCGGAGTCGAAGCGCAGGGCCTGCAGGCGCTTGCGCGCCAGCCGCGCCCCCTTGATGTCGTGGTGGTGGAACGTGACTCCGCCGCCCGGCTCGAGGCGTCGCGTCGCGGGCTTTCCGATGTCGTGCAGCAGCGCCGCGAGCCGCAGTGGAACGTCGGGCGCGGCATCCGGATTTCTCGCCGTCTCCAGCGAGATCGCCTGCGTCAGAACGGTGAGCGAGTGCTCGTAGACATCCTTGTGATGGTGGTGCTCGTCGACCTCGAGACGCAGCGCCGGAATCTCGGGCAGGAACTGCTCCATGAGGCCTGTGTCGACGAGCAGGCGGATGCCGCGCACCGGGTCGTCGGTCTGCAGAAGTCGCACGAGCTCACCCTGGATCCGCTCCGGGCTCACGATCGACAGCGTCTCGCGCAGCGCGGTCATCGCCTCGACGGTGGCGGGATCGACGTCGAATCCGAGCTGCGCGCTGAAGCGGGCCGCCCGCAGCATCCGGAGGGGGTCATCGCCGAAGCTGACGCGGGGATCGGCGGGCGTGCGGAGGCGCCGGACGACGAGGTCCTCGACTCCGCCGCTCGGGTCGATGAGCGTCCGGCCCGGCACGCGCAGCGCCATCGCGTTGACCGTGAAGTCGCGGCGCGCCAGGTCGCCCTCGAGCGTGTCTCCGAATTCGACGGTCGGCTTGCGGGTGACCCCGTTGTAGCTGTCGGCGCGGTACGTGGTGATCTCCACCTGCTCGCCGGCGATGCGGGCGCCGATCGTGCCGAATTCGCGGCCGATGTCCCACTGCGCTGTGCTGATCGGCCGGACGATCCGCAGGATGTCGTCGGCGCGGGCGTCGGTCGTGAAGTCGAGGTCGTGGGTGGCGTGCCCGAGCAGTGCGTCGCGCACCGGACCGCCCACGATCGCCAGCTCGTGTCCCGCATCGGCGAACGCGCGCGCCAGTTCCGCGACGATCCGCGACTCGGCGAGCGCGCCCAGGCGCGCCACACCGTCGGCCATGTTGAGCATGGTTCGAGCCTATCCAGGGGATGCGCAGCGAACCCGCCCGCTCACTCGTCGAAGCGCAGGAAGCCGGTGAACACGAGTTCCCGCACGGCCGGGAGCAGCTCGCCGCGCAGCTCAGCCGCGTCGACCTCGAGCAGCGACGCGATCGCATCGACCAGGACACCGACCGGCAGGTCGCCGTCGCAGGCGCCGACGAGGGCGGCCAAGCCTGGGTCGGCCGTTCTCGTGCGCGCGAAGCCGCCGCCCTGCCGCAGCTCGATCACGCTCGGCGACTCGACGCCCGGCAGGTGGTGGCGCGCTTCGGTGACATCGGCCGCGACGACCAGGACGGATGCCGCAAGCGCTTCGTCGTCGAGGGTGACGAGCCGGTCGTGAGCGGCGAGCGCGGCGGCGTAGTGCGACCCGAGCGCGGTGCGCGGGTCGAGCGCGTGCGGCAGCCGTTCGTACCGATGGAGCGTCGGCCGACCGCCGGCCGGTCGGCGCAGCAGAACGTAGCCGAACCCGACCTCGGTGACACCGCGAGCGGAGAAGTCCTCGAGCCACGCGTCGACGAGGGCCGCGAACTCCGGGGTGCCGGCGAGCGTGCCGCCATCCCGGATCCACAGCTCTGCGTACGAGAGCGGATCGAGCGACTCGCGCTCCACGACCCAGGCGTCCAGCGCGACGGGCGATGCCTCGACCCAGCCTCGCGCCCGGTCGATCCCCCGCTCGCCGGGATGGCTCTCCCAGTTGCCGAGCAGCTGAGCAACGCCGCCGGGCGCGAGATGCGCACCGACCCCCGACACGAAGGCCGCGACGAGGTCGTCTCCCTGCATGCCGCCGTCGCGATACTCGTACGCGGGCACGCCATCGGCTCGCGGAGTGATGACGAACGGCGGGTTGGAGACGACCCGGTCGAACTGCTCACCCTCGACCGGAGCGAACAGCGACCCCCGTCGCGTCTCGATCCCGGGCACGTCATTGAGGAGGGCGTTCAGGCGGGTGAACCGCAGCGCCGCTTCGGAGACGTCCGTGGCGACGACGTGCGCCACGTCGCGACGCGAACGCAGAGCCTGGATGCCGCACCCGGCGCCGATGTCGAGCGCGCGGGCCACTCGGGTGGGTAGCTGCAACGCTGCCAGGGTGAGGGAGGCGCCGCCGACGCCGAGAACGTGGTCCTCGGGCAGTGCACCGCCGAGTGCGGCCTCATCGAGGTCGCTCGCGATCCACCACTGCCCCGCTCCGCGGTCGTCCGCGAACGACTGCGGGCGGATGATCGCCCGCGGCATGACGTCGCCGTCCATCCTGGCGGCGAGCCCGAGCCGGGCGAGCCCGTCGGCCCCGGTGCGCGGGAGCGCCGAAGTCACCGACGATTCGGGCTGCGGCATCCCGAGCACGAAGAGCCGGCCGAGCACGGCCAGCGGGTCCCGTCTGGCGTCGAGCGCCCGCGCGGCGGGGCTGCGCAGGCCGCGGGCTATGGCCGTGTCGGCGGTGTCGCCCCAGGCGGCGCGCAGCGCGTCGGACCCGAAGCCCGCGTCTCTCAGGTCCGCGGCGAGTGCGCGGCAGAGCGCGGGGTCGGGTTCAGGAAGCACGCGTCCATTCAACCCCCTCACCCTGCCGCGCTCAGGCTCGACGGCGCCGTCGAGCGCGCGGGCGCGGCACGGGCTCCTCGGAGACTCGGACCGTAGAATCGCACCAGATCGTGCGGTCATGAATCGCACAGGAGCGAAATCCCACATGACCGTCACCTCCCCGCCTTCGGGACCGAGCGTCGTTCGACGCGGTGTCCGCGCACGCGTGCGGGGGGTGATCGCGATCGCGGCCCTGCTCGTCGTGGGCGCGCCGCTGGCCGTCGCGCCGGCGCACGCGGCGCTGCCCGTCGCCGCACCAGCGGCCGCGGCACGCTTCGCCGCGCCCCAGCCGACTCCGGTCGAGCCGACCCCGGAGGTGCCGACGGGTGTGACGGCCTTCACGATCTCTCCCGTCGCCAACGGAATCGTGCTCCCCGGCGAGGGGCTCGCCGTGTCGGTGACCCTTCAGAACGGGACGGCCGTGGCGACCGCGCCTGCGGCGGTGACGCTGTCGCTGGGCGCTGCGCCGCTTCCCGATCGCGCGGCGCTCACGGCATGGCTGGCGGGCGACACCGCGGGTGTGCCGGTGACCCCCGTCGGGTCGACCGCACTGGAGGCGGTGCTGCCGGGTGCCGAGCAGGTCAACGGCATCGTGATCGCCGCCGGTGATCCTGTCCTGGCAGGCCGCGCTCCGGGGGTGTATCCGCTGACGGCGTCGTATGAATCCGCGGCCGGGACGGTCACGTCCACCAGCACGATGATCGTTCCGCCCGAGGGCGGCGCCGAGGCCGGAATCGGCGTGATCGTGCCGATCACCGCGGACGCGACCGCGGGGGGTCTGCTCACCGCGACCGAGCTCACCGAGCTGACCGCGCCCACCGGGTCTCTCACGAATCAGCTCGACGCCGTCGATGGCACAGCCGCGATCCTCGCAATCGACCCGGCGATCCTCGCCGCCATCCGCGTACTCGGCTCGTCGGCGCCGGCGAGCGCCGTCGAATGGCTCGTCCGTCTCGAGTCGCTCGCGAACTCCCGGTTCGCCCTGCAATTCGGTGACGCGGACGTCGCCGCCCAGATGCAGGCCGGTCTGAGCCGACCGCTTCCCCCACTGTCGCTTCAGGCCTACATCGACCCTGCGAACTTCGCGACGCCGGCGCCCGACACGACCCCGACCCCGTCGCCGACAGCCACCGCCGCACCGAGCGAGCCGACCACGCCCAGCCTCGCGGAGCTCGTCGACATCGGCGGTGCCCGTGCCGGGATTTTCTGGCCGGCCACCGGGACGGCGACCCCCGCGGTCGTCGCAGCCCTCGGTGATCTGGTCGCCGATGATCGCGATTCACTCACCCTCGTTCCGTCCACCTCGACGGCCGCCGGTGCATCCGGTGCGACCACGCCGGGTCGGTCCGATGCCGGAAGCGCCGGACTGATCGTCTACGACGCCGACATCTCGCGCGAGCTGCACGGCGCATCCATCGTCGAGGAGACGGCATTGCGCGGTGCGCCCTTGACCGCCGCCGCCGCATACCTGTCGTTCGCCGTCGCCGAGGCCGGCGGCGATCCTGTCGTCGTCACCGTGGACCGCGGCGCCGACCGCTCGCGGGTCGCCCTGCGCACGGCGATCACATCTGCGACCGAGGCTCCCGGCGCCATCCCGTTGACGCTCGGCGGCGTGGCGACCAGAGACCCTGCGAGCGCCGAGGTAATCGACGCGCCGGTCGATCAGGCACGAGTGGCCGCGGCATCCGCTTTCGTCGCGGGCGAGGCGCAGATCGCCCGCTTCGCCACGATCCTCGACGACACCTCGCTGCTCACGGGGCCCGAGCGCGCCGAGATCCTCCAGCTGCTCGGCCTGGGCTGGCTGCCGGCACCCGTCGAATGGCAGACGGCGGTCGACCTGCACTACGCGGAGACCGCGACCACCCTCGACAGCGTCGGGATCCTTCCACCCAGCCCGCTCAACCTGTTCAGCGCGGGCGCGCCGATTCCCGTCTGGGTGCGCAACGACCTGCCTTATCCGGTCACCGTGGTGCTGTACGCGACCCCCGACGACCTGCGACTGGACATCGCGAAGGCGACCGAGGCAACCGCGGGCCCGGATAGCAACACGCGTGTGCAGGTGCCGGTGCAGTCGCGAGTCGGCAACGGAGAGGTCGACGTGCAGCTGCAGCTGCGCAGCCGCACCCTCGAGCCGATCGGCGCACCGCAGGTGGTCACCGTGAACGTCCGTGCCGACTGGGAGGGAGCGGGCATAGTCGTCCTGTCTCTGCTGGTCGGCGGCTTCATCCTGCTCGGTGTGGTGCGCACGATCCTGCGACTGCGGCGCCGCCGCCGGGCGCGGCGCGGACAGGCGACGGATGCCGCGACCGCGGGCTCGGACGATGCCGACGCCGCAGGGGGCGAGCAGCCGACCGACCCCGGCGTCGAGCCGACCGCCACCGCCGTCGCGAGGAATGCGACCGACGCGGGCGAGGGGCAGCGGTGAGCGGCATCGGGCGGGCCAGCGTGCTGATCGGCGCCGGCACGATCGTGTCGCGCCTCAGCGGATTCCTGCGCGCCGTGGTGCTCGTCTCGGCGGTGGGGGCCACCACCGGGGCAGGCAACGCCTTCGCGATCGCGAACCAGCTCCCCAACAACATCTACGCGATCATCTCCACCGGCCTGCTCACCGCCGTGATCGTGCCGCAGATCGTGCAGGCGGCCAGTCACGACGACGGCGGGCGGGCATTCGTCTCGAAGCTGTTCACCCTCGGCACGGTCGCCTTGATCGGCGTCTCGGCTGTGACCACGATCGCCGCACCGTGGCTGGTGCAGCTCTACGCGCCGGGCTTCCCTCCCGACCAGCAGGCGCTTGCGACCGCGTTCGCCTACTGGTGCATGCCGCAGATTCTGTTCTACGGCCTCTATGCGCTCGTCGGCGAGGCGCTGAACGCGCGTCGCGTGTTCGGTCCGTTCACCTGGGCGCCGATCGTCAACAACGTCGTCTCGATCGCGGGATTCGTGGTGTTCATCCTGCTGTTCGGCTCCACGGCGTCCGTCGACGAGTGGACCCCGGCGATGATCGCGCTGCTGGCCGGCACCGCCACGCTCGGCATCGTCATCCAGGCCGTCATCCTGCTGATGTTCTGGCGCCGAACCGGTCTGCACGTGCGCCCGGACTTCCGATGGCGAGGCGTCGGGCTCGACCACATCGGACGCCTCGCGGGCTGGACATTTCTCATGGTCGTCGCCGGCCAGCTCGCCGGCCTCGTGCAGTCGCGGGTCCTGTCGGAGGCCGCACAGGACTACCCCGGCGTCCTGGTCTCGCAGAACGCGTGGCTGCTGTTCATGCTCCCGTACTCGATCATCGTGCTGTCGATCGGAACGCCGTACTTCACGCAGCTCAGCGAGCACGCCGCCGCCGGCCGCGACGACGACGTACGCGGGGACGTGGGGCGCAGCATCCGCACGCTCGGCGTGTTCATCGTGATCGCCACCGCGGCACTCGCCGCCGCAGCGGTGCCGGCGTCGCGGATCTTCACCGACAGTCGCGCCGAGGCGGTGGACGCCGCCGTCGTCCTGCTCTGCTTCCTGATCAGCTTGATCCCGCTCGCCGTGCTGTTCGTCATCCAGCGCACGTTCTACGCGTACCACGACACGCGCACGCCCTTCTTCTTCACGCTGCTGCAGTGCGCGCTCGTGGCGGTGATGGCGGTGCTGGCCTCCTACCTGCCGGTGGAGTACATCGCCGCGGGCATCGCCCTCGGCCAGTCGTTCGCGAGCATCGTGCAGGTGGTCGTCGCGACCTGGCTGCTGCAGAGACGGCTCGGCGGCCTGCGCGTGGGGTCGTGGATGCGCTCCCTGGGCCGCTTCGCACTTGCCGCCGTGCCCGCGGCGGGCGCGGGCTGGCTCACCTTCCTGCTGCTCGGCGGAGTCGAGGGATGGACGGTCTCGGACAAGCTGCTCGGTGCGCTCGGCGCCGCGCTCATCGGGATCGTGTCACTGCTGGTCTACGGCGGCTTCCTCGCCCTGCTGCGCGCGCCCGAGCTCGGTCCCGCGATGGCCCTCGCGCGGCGCGTTCTGCCGGGCCGACGCTGAGGGCCGGCGCAGAGTCTTCCACTCCCCGAAACCCGCGATGGCCTCGGAATGCCGCGCGGTTACCATGTGTTGAAGGATGCGGAGCTACGGAAGAGGGGGCGCACGTGCGTCAGGTCATCATCATCGGGTCAGGTCCGGCCGGCTTTACCGCTGCGATCTACGCGGCCCGCGCGAACCTCGAGCCGCTCGTGGTCGCGAGCTCGGTCGAGGTCGGCGGCGAGCTCATGAACACCACCGATGTGGAGAACTTCCCGGGCTTCCCCGACGGCATCCAGGGTCCCGATCTCATGGTGAAGATGCAGGCGCAGGCCGAGCGCTTCGGTGCCGAGATCCTCTATGACGATGTGATCGAGCTCGATCTGGCAGGCCCTGTCAAGACCGCGAAGCTCGGCAGCGGCGCTGTGCACGAGGCGTCGTCCGTCATCTTCGCGACGGGATCCGCGTACCGCAAACTTGACATCCCCGGCGAAGAGCGCCTGTCAGGACACGGAGTGTCGTGGTGCGCGACGTGCGACGGCTTCTTCTTCCGAGAGCGCACGATCGCCGTCGTGGGCGGCGGCGATTCCGCGATGGAGGAGGCCACCTTTCTGACGCGCTTTGCGAGCAAGGTGTACGTGATCCATCGGAAGGACTCCCTGCGCGCATCCAAGATCATGCAGGAGCGCGCCTTCGCGAACGAGAAGATCGAGTTCGTCTGGAACACCGAGGTCGCCGACATCCTGGGCGAAGATGCCGTCAACGGGGTGCTGCTTCGCTCGACGGTGGACGGCTCGACGCGTGAGCTTCCGCTCGACGGCCTCTTCGTCGCGATCGGCAACGACCCGCGCACGCACCTCGTGCACGGCAAGCTCGAGCTCACGCCCGAAGGAACCATCTGGGTGCACGGGCGCTCGTCGCGCACGTCCGAGCCCGGTGTGTTCGCGGCGGGCGACGTGGTCGACCCGACATACCGGCAGGCGGTCACTGCTGCCGGAAGCGGCACGGTCGCGGCCCTCGACGCCGAGCACTTCCTCGCGGCGCTCGAGCAGACCGGTGACCCGCAGGTCGCGGAGGACATCGAGGTCGCGACCGAGACGCCGAGTCGTGCCAGCGACGAGGCGGAGACCGGCGTCCCAGCCGCCTGAAAGTCCTCCGAGCGCCGGAACAATCCCGGCGTCATCGGTGTTTCCACCCCTGACAGACTTCCGAACAAGGAGATATCAACATGACCGCGAAGGCGACGACATCCGCAACCTGGGAACAGGACGTCCTGCAGGCCGAGGGTCCCGTGCTCGTGGACTTCTGGGCAGCGTGGTGCGGACCGTGTCGGATGGTCGCGCCGGTTCTCGATGAGATCCAGGCCGCCAACCCCGAGAAGATCACCGTGCTGAAGCTGAACGTCGACGAGAACCCCGACCTCGCGATGAAGTACCAGATCACCTCGATCCCCGCGATGAAGGTGTTCAAGAACGGCCAGGTCGAGACCACGATCATCGGCGCGAAGCCGAAATACGCGATCGAACAGGATCTCGCCGCGTACCTCGCCTGAGCCCCTCGTCCTTACGCGATCCCCGGTCGGCCCTTTCCACGGCTCACCGGGGATTTTGCGGTATATGCGCGATTCGGCATCCATCGACATCCGAACGGATATCGCGCAGACTGTCGATCTGGGCCGCACACGTTCGACGTACAGGGTGAGGCAGGCGATCGCCCCCTCCGAGCAGTGGCTCGTACGTCCAGAAGGAGACGAAGATGCGTTACATGATGATCATGCAGGTGGAGCCCGAAGCAGCCGCGCGGGCGGCGGAGGACCTCGACATGGAACAGGTGGTCGCCACCATGGGCGCCTACAACGAAGACCTCCAGAGGGCCGGCGTCTTCCTCACCGCGGAAGGGCTGAGCGACGCGAGTGATGGGTTCCGCGTCGACTTCTCATCGACGCCGCCGGTCGTCACCGACGGACCCTACGCTGAGGCCCGCGAGGTGTTCACGGGATTCTGGATCATCGAGGTGGCCAACCGCGAGGAGGCCGAACACTGGGCGAAGAAATGCCCCCTCGGCCCGGGAGTCGGTCTCGAGGTGCGCCGGGTCAACGAGTTCACCGACATCGATCTGCCGGACGACAACGAGTGGCTGCAGAAGGCACAGGAGTATCGCGCCGCCCAATCGTGACGTCAGGACGCGTCGGCTCGCACCGCGGCATCCCACACGCGGTGCGAGCCCCCGTCTCCGATCAGTCGCCACACGGCGGTCGTCAGCGCCGGGTAGTCCAGCGCGATCTGGCGCAGCACGCGGTAATGCCGGGCGGCATTCGGGCGCGCCCCGCCGTTGGCGGCGATGTTCTCCGCGCGGAGCGTCAGGACGACGAGCTCGTCGACGGTGGGCAGGTCCTCCATGAACTCCCACGGGTCCTCGCCCGCCCGCAGTCGTTCGTGTACGAGCACCGACAGTTCATCGGATGCCTCGGCCCGGAGAAGCTCGAGACTGGCCCGTCGCCGCGGGGCCTCGTCGTGCATCGCCATTCATCCACCCTACGATGCGAATCGCCGGGGGCGGCATCTCGCGCGCCTACGCTGGCAGCATGACCGATGCAGTTGCGCGCCGAGCCGCCGAGGCGGTATGGCGCGGCGAATCGGCCCGCATCGTGTCGGCGCTGACCCGCCACACCGGCGACTTCGGATGGGCGGAGGATCTCGCTCAGGATGCATTGCTGGAGGCCCTCTCGAAATGGCCGGAGTCCGGCATCCCCGACAATCCCGGCGCCTGGCTGCTCGCCGTCGCCAAGCGTCGTGCCATCGACGGATGGCGACGGCGCGAAAGGCTCACCGAGCGCGAGACGCTGATTGCGGGTGACCTGCGGATCCTCGAGGAGTGGGACGCGGTGCCCGAGCTCGGCGACCCCGATCGGATCGACGACGACGTGCTGCGGCTCGTCTTCGTCGCGTGCCACCCCGTGCTGCCCGCGCAGGCCCGCCTGGCCCTGACTCTGCGCACCGTAGCGGGACTGACGACGGAGCAGATCGCCCGCGTGCTGCTGATGACGGTTCCCGCTGTGCAGCAGCGGATCGTGCGTGCCAAGCGCTCGCTCGCCGAGGCCGGCGTGCCCTTCGAGGTGCCCGACCGGGCCGACCGACCAGCCCGACTCGCCAGCGTGCTGCAGGTGATCTACCTGCTGTTCACCGAGGGGTACGCGGCCGGCGGCGGCGAGCACCCGATCCGTCCCGATGTCGCCCGCGAGGCGGTGCGCCTCGCGCGGCAGCTGTCCGCGCTGATGCCCGCCGAGCCAGAGGTGTACTCCCTCATCGCGCTGATGGAGTTCCAGTCGTCTCGCTTCGCTGCCCGTGTGGATGCTTCAGGCCTCCCGATCACGCTGGGTGACCAGGACCGTCGGCGCTGGGACCGGTCTGCCATCGGACGTGGGCGGGCCGCACTGGCCAGATCGCAGACCTTCGACCGCGGGCTCGGGTACTACGGCCTCCAGGCATCCGTGGCGGAATGCCACGCCGTCGCGCAGACAGCCTCCGACACCGACTGGCGGCGCATCGTCCGTCTCTACGATGCACTCGAGACGCTCGCTCCGTCGCCCGTGATCCGGCTCAACCGTGCGGTCGCGGTGTCAATGGTCGACGGGCCCGACGCGGCGCTCGCCGAGGTGGACGAACTCGCGAGAGAACTCGCCGAGTTCCGCCCACTGCATGCGGTGCGAGCCGAGCTGCTCGAGCAGACCGGTCGATCGGATGCTGCGGCCGACGCCTTTCTCGCGGCCGCGGATCTGCCGGGCAATGACGCGGAGGCCACCGTTCTGCGGCGACGGGCCGAGGACCTCAGGGCGAGGATGGCTCAGAGGGAGCTGTAGGTCGACTCGCCCAATTCATCGAGGATGCGATTGAGATCCTGGATGCTGGCAAAATCTATGCTGATCTGGCCTTTTCTCGCGCCAAGCGAAATTTTGACGCGAGTGTTCAACCGATCACCCAACCGTTCCGCGACCTCGTCGAGGTGGGCCCGGCGCGCGCCGGCCTGTGGTCTCGACGGCCGCTCGCGCGCGGCATCCGGCAGCTTGGCGGCGGCCTCGGCCGCGCGCACCGAAAGATCCTCATTGACGATCTTGTCGGCCAGACGCTGCATCGCCTCTGCGTCGTCGAGGGACAGGATCGCCCGCGCGTGTCCGGCGGTCAGCACGCCGGCGGCGACCCGCTGCTGAACGGGCAGAGGCAGCTTCAGGAGTCGAATGGTGTTGCTGATCTGGGGCCGCGATCGGCCGATCCGCGTCGACAGCTCCTCCTGGGTGATGCCGAAGTCCGACAGCAGCTGCTGGTACGCCGAGGCCTCCTCGAGCGGGTTCAGCTCGGAGCGGTGCAGGTTCTCCAGCAGCGCGTCCCGCAGCAGGTGCTCGTCGGCGGTGTCGCGCACGACCGCCGGGATCGAGGTGAGCCCGGCCTCACGTGCGGCACGGGTGCGCCGCTCGCCCATGATCAGCTCGAAGGTGCCGTCGCCCACGTCGCGGACGACGACGGGCTGCAGCACACCGAACTCGCGCACGCTGTGCACGAGCTCGGCCAGGTCGTCCGCGTCGAAGTGCGTACGGGGCTGCCGGGGGTTGGGGACGATCGCGTGCGGGTCGATGTGCGCGAGATGCGCCCCGGGCACCTCCAGGAGGTCCTCGGTCTCATCCGCGGGAGCCCCGGGGAAGAAGACGTCGACCGGACGCCCCTCCAGTGAGGGCTCACTCGTCGGGATGAGGGCGCCGATCCCCCGCCCCAGGCCGGTTCGTTTGGCCATCAGGAGCCCCCTTCGTTCGCGGGTGCGCTGGCATTCCCGTGGTCTTTCGCTTCGGCATCCGCGCTGTCTCGGCGGATCATCTCGACGGCGGCCTCGCGATACGCGACGGCGCCGGCAGAATGCCCATCGTAGGCGATCACGGTCTGACCGAAGCTCGGCGCCTCGGAGACGCGCACGGAGCGCGGAATCACCGTGCCGAGCACCTCGTCGGGGAAATGCAGGCGCACCTCCTCGGCGACCTGTTGAGCGAGTTTCGTGCGTCCGTCGTACATCGTGAGCACGATCGTGGAGAGTCGCAGCCGCGGGTTGAGGTGCTTCTGGATCATGCGGACCGTGCCGAGAAGCTGGCTCAGCCCTTCGAGCGCGTAGTACTCGCACTGGATCGGGATCAGCAGCTCGTGTGCGGCTGCGAACGCGTTGATCGTCAACAGCCCGAGCGACGGCGGGCAGTCGATCAGCACGAAGTCCAGGCGTTCCTCGAGGTGGTCGAGATACTCGTCGAGTGCGGTGCGCATCCGGTGTTCGCGCGCAACCTGAGACACCAGTTCGATCTCGGCACCGGCCAGGTGGATGGTGCTCGGCGCGCAGAACAGGGTGGTCGACTCGGGACTCGGCTGGATGATGTCCGCGAGCGGGAGATCATCGATCAGAACGTCGTAGATGCTCGGGATATCGGCGGTGTGCGGCACGCCGAGCGCTGTGGAGGCGTTTCCTTGCGGATCGAGGTCGATCACGAGCACCCGGGCACCCACCGAGGCCAGCGCAGCGGCGATGTTGACGGTCGTCGTCGTCTTTCCGACGCCGCCCTTCTGGTTCGAGACGGTGATCACGCGGGTGCGGCCGCTCAGCCGCACGGTCACGTCCTCCAGCACTCGGCGACGGGCGGTCAGATCGGCCAGTTCGCGGGCGATGGGGCTGTCGTCGAGCGAGAAGGATGTCGGAGATCCGGCGTCCTCGGGATGTTTCACGTGAAACAGCCTCCCTTTCGCGCGCCGACGGACATCGCGTTCCACTCTAGTCGCGGCATCCTCCCCCTTCCGCCGCGACCCCTCCCCTCCGCCGAATCGGGCCGCGGCGGTCGAGCATGCGGCCGAGCCGCCGCATGGAGACCACCTAGCGATGTTTCACGTGAAACATGGCGCGGCGAGTGACACCGGCCGGTCGAGTAGCGGGGAAGCCGCGTATCGAGACCACAGCACCGGATGCCCGTCGTGACTCGCACCAGGTGGCGTTTTGATCCGCCCAGTCCGCGCGTTCCTAGGATGTACATGAAGGGCCTTCCCGGGGGTGTGGGGGGCCTGCGGGTGGCGGAGCGAGGCAAGTGTGGCTGGGAATGCCGCTGTTCAGCCGGCGCCTGTGCCGGAATCGCGATGAGGGCGGTCTCTTGATTGGTCGGTGATCTCGATACGCCCGCTTCGCGGGCCACTGGATCACCGCTTGATTCGCAGCATGTTTCACGTGAAACGGTTGTCCGGCCTGCGCGACCCGCTTGATCTCGATACGCCCGCTTCGCGGGCTACTGGATCACCGGACGGGCGGGAGGTGGCTCGACCCCTGCGGCTCAACCGCGAACGGTCGCTCGAACCACCCGCGTCGGCTCCTCGAGCAGGCCCGCGCCCACGATCTCGAGACGCACGTTGCTCAAGCGATACTTGCGCAGCTGCTTTTCGGCGGTTGCGATCTCGTTCGACGCACTGGTGCCCTTCAACAGGATCAGCTCGCCGCCGTCGCGCACGAGCGGTGCGGTGAGCGGCACCAGGGTGCGCAGCGCACTGACCGCGCGGGCGGTCGCGGCATCCAGAACCGGCCCACGCCGCCAATCCTCCGCCCGCGCACGCAGAACTTCGACGTTGTCCAGGCCGAGTTCGGAGACCTGCTCGTTCAGCCAGGCGATGCGACGCTCCATGGGCTCGATCAGGATCCACTCGACGTCGGGACGCGCGATTGCGAGCACAAGACCGGGAAGACCGGCGCCGGAGCCGATGTCGCCGACACGTCCCGAGAAGAGTGGAGCGACCACAGCGCTGTTCAGAATGTGACGCGACCAGAGGCGGGGTGGCTCCAGCGGGCCGATGAGACCGCGTTCCTCGCCGTGCTCGGCCAGCGCGTGCGTGAACTGGCGGGCGACGTCGATTCGAGCGCCGAAGATCTCGGCCGCTGCGGCCGGCTCCGGCTCGACTTCGGTCATCGATGTTTCACGTGGAACATCAGCCGCGGCTGATGACGGTGTGGCGATCCGCGCCCTCGCCGTACGACTCCGAGGTGAAACCGCGATCGGCGACGATGTCGTGTACCAGCTTGCGCTCATAGCTCGACATCGGAGGAAGCGAAGCCTGCGTCGCACCCTCTTCGAGGCGCGCCACCGCGCGGTCGACCAGGGTCTCCAGTTCGCGCTGACGGGTGTCGCGCGACCCGCCGATGTCCAGGATCAGCCGCGAGAAGCGGCCGGTACGGTTCTGCACGGCGATCCGGGTCAGCTCCTGCAGAGCCTGAACGGTGTCGGGATCCGACAGGAGGGACAGAGAACCGGGCGAATCCGACTCGAGCGACACGTAAGCGCGGCCGGAGCGCACATCGAGCGCGAGGTCGCCGTCGATGTCGGCGATGTCCATGAGCTCCTCGAGGAAGTCCGCGGCGATGTCGCCTTCCTGCTCGAGCTGCTCGACGGTCGCCGCGGCACGCTCCACCGGGGCGTGCTCGACGGGGGAGAGGTCAGGAGTGCTGGTCATCGGGTCCTCAAGATCGATCGGAATGGAGAGCAAGGGTCAGGATGACGCGCCGGCAGCGCCCGGGGCGGGATCGGTAGATCCGCCGCGAGGAGTGTCACCGGGCTTCGAACTCCGGTCGCCCGGCTGCTTCTGAGCCTGCTTCTTCGCGCGCTGCTTGCCGACGGGCTGCTGGCGCTTGGGCGCCGCGGCCTTCGCGCGCTCCGCCTCTTCGTACAGACGCTGCTGCTCGGCCCGGTACTTCTCGATCGGGATGATCTTGCCCGACGAATCCAGCGCCTTGCCCTTGCGCGCCAGGCGCTCCTCGCGTTCCTTGGCGGCCTCGGAGCCAGGCGTGGGGAGGTTCCGGATGACCACGAACTGCTGGACCATCGTCCACACGTTGCTCGTGAACCAGTAGATGACGACGCCGAGCGGGAAGAAGACACCCGAGAAGACGAAGGCGAACGGCAGCACCCAGAGCATGATCTTCTGCATCTGGTACGCCTGGCCGGTCTTGGCCTCGGGAGAGAGGTTCTTCGAGATGATCTGCAGCTGCGTGAAGAACTGCGAGACGATCATCAGGACGACCAGCACCAGAAGGATGCCGACGGTGACCTGCCAGCCCGTCGCCTGCGCCTCCCAGGCACCGATGAGCGTGTCGTGCAGGGACGCGACTCCGAAGAGCTTCGCGTTGTAGAACTCGGTCATGAGCTCGTTGTTCAGGGGCCCGACCCCGGTGTGGCTCGGGTCGGTCTTGATGGTCTGGACGCCGTTGAGGACGCTGAAGAGGGCGAAGAACACCGGCATCTGCACCAGCAGCGGCAGACAGCTCGCGAACGGGCTCGTACCGTGCTTCTTGTACATCCCCATCGTCTCGCGGCTCATCGCCTCGCGAGAGAGCTGGTCCTTCTTCCCCTTGTACTTCTCCTGAACTTTCCGCAGTTCAGGGGCGATTTCCATCATCTTCCGCTGGCTCTTGATCTGCCTGACGAACAGCGGAATGAGGGCGGATCGCACCACGATCACCAGTCCCACGATCGCCAGCACCCACGTGACGCCGGCGGCTGCGGGCAGCCCCATCGCCGTGAAGAGGGCGTGCCACGCGACGAGCACCAGCTCGACCAGCCATTTGAGTGGCCAGAGGATGATTCCGATCAGATCCGGCACGGATCAGTCCTTTCTCAGGGGGCCCGGTACGACGAACCCCCACGGGGTCAATTCGTAACGGAAGTTCTTGTGCAGGGGTACATCGTCGATGCCACCCTCGGCCCACGGGTGACAGCGGGCGATACGAGCCGCCGCCATGACGGCGCCTTTAAGGGCGCCATACTGCTGAACCGCGCCGACCGCGTAGGCCGAGCACGATGGGTAGTACTTGCAGACATCCCCATACGTATGGGAGATCGTCGCACGGTAACCATGGAGCAAGCTCAACACGGCATTGCGGGGAAGAAGCGGTATCGACTGCAGAGCAGCGGATGCCTCGAAGTGACCGTGTCCTGTGGCCGAGACGGGCAGGGTGGAACTCATGCCGCTCTCCGGGCGATGCAGCGGGACACTTCGTCGTGCAAGACGCTGAACTCGGCGTTCGCTGCGGATGGCAATGCGCGGATCACGACGTCCGAGCCTGGGCGGACGGCCGTCAACTCGTCGTGGCACACGGCTTTCAGACGGCGGCGAACGGTGTTCCGAACCACCGCCGAACCGACCTGCTTGCTCACGATGAAGCCGAATCTCGCGGGCCGCTGTTCGACGGAGCTGCGAACGTACATCACGGTGTGCGCGCCGGCACAGCGAAGACCCCTGCGGACGACGGCCCTGTAGTCCGCTCCGCGGGTGAGTCGGTTCGGCCTCGCAAGCACCGCCGGGGGGTCAGGCGGAGAGCTCGGTGCGCCCTTTGGCGCGGCGAGCGGAGAGGATGCTACGGCCCGCGCGGGTGTGCATGCGAGCACGGAAACCGTGCTTCTTGGCGCGGCGGCGGTTGTTGGGCTGGTACGTACGCTTGGTCATGAGATCACTTCCGGATCAGGTGTCACCGGGACGCTCAGACCGGGGACGTGGCTACGGGACTGCCGTCAAGGCATAAGTCAACCGATTAAGGTTACGTTCCCGGAGTCGAGAACTCAAACTGAGCGGAACCGGCCCGCCATTATCCCGAATACATTCGAAGACTCCTGGCAATGACACGCGATGCGGTCTTACAGTGGAGTTTGCTCCCGTGACGCCCGCTGACTAGCGTGGCTCGGGCAGTTATCCACAGGTTCGGCGTGCCTATCTCCGTTCGAACCTGCGGATCATCAACACTCCCGGGGGGGCCATGTCATCGCACGAAGTTCCAGATGTTCCTGTCTGGTCAGCCGTGCTGGATGAGCTCGCCGGGGACGACCGCGTCACTCCCCAACTGCAGGGCTTTCTCAGCCTCGCCGTGCCCCAGGGAGTGATGGGCGGAACCCTCTACCTCGACGTTCCGAACGACCTCACCGCTGCACAGATCAACAAGCGCATGCGAGCGCCGATCATGGAAGCACTCACCCGGGTCGACCAGCACCAGCAGCACGACCCGTCGGCGACCGCTTTCCGCGTCGTCGTGAATCCCGAGCTCGCCGACAGCCGGCTGACCGCTCCCATCCAGGTGCAATCGAGCTCCCCGTCCGCGCCGGCCCGTCAGCCGATCGCAGAGACGATCGATGCGGCATCCGCGGCTTCGCGCAGCGACACCCGCCTGAACCCGAAGTACACGTTCGACAATTTCGTCATCGGCCAGTCGAACCGGTTCGCGCATGCCGCCGCGGTCGCAGTCGCCGAGGCGCCCGCGAAGGCGTACAACCCGCTCTTCATCTACGGTGACTCGGGTCTGGGCAAGACGCACCTGCTGCATGCCATCGGCGACTACGCGCTCAGCCTCTATGCCGGCATCCGGGTTCGGTACGTTTCGAGCGAGGAGTTCACGAACGACTTCATCAACTCGATCGCGAACAACCGCGGGTCCGCCTTCCAGGCGCGGTACCGGGATGTCGACATCCTCCTCATCGACGACATCCAGTTCCTGCAGGGTCGCGCCGAGACCCAGGAGGCCTTCTTCCACACCTTCAACACGCTGCACGATCACGACAAGCAGGTCGTCATCACCAGCGACGTGCCCCCGAAGCACCTGACCGGATTCGAAGACCGGATGCGCAGCCGCTTCGAGTGGGGCCTGATCACCGACGTGCAGGCGCCCGACCTCGAGACGCGCATCGCGATCCTCCGGAAGAAGGCGCAGAGCGAGCGGCTGCACATCCCCGACGAGGTGCTCGAATACATCGCCACGGTGGTCTCGTCGAACATCCGCGAGCTGGAGGGTGCACTCATCCGGGTCTCCGCGTTCGCGAGCCTGAACCGGTCGACCCTCGACATGTCGCTCGCTCAGACCGTGCTGCGGGACATCGTCGACCAGGATGACGCGAACGTCATCTCTCCGACCGACATCATCACCGCCACGGCACAGTACTTCAAGCTCACGGTCGACGATCTCTACGGGTCGAGTCGGTCGCAGGCCGTGGCCACCGCCCGGCAGATCGCCATGTACCTCTGCCGGGAGCGCACGAGCCTCTCGCTGCCCAAGATCGGTCAGCTGTTCGGCAACCGTGACCACACGACGGTCATGTACGCATACAAGAAGATCAGCGACCTCATGAAGGAGCGCCGGTCGATCTACAACCAGGTCTCCGAGATCACCGCCCAGCTCGGACGCAACGCCCGCTGACCCGGCTGCGTCCACGCGAGCCCACTCCGCCAGCGGACTCATTCCACGACCTTCACCCGCAATCCGACGTATGCCGCAAGAAGTCCTTGACAGGACGGTGTCGCGGGGGCATCATCTGCGTTCTTCACAGTGTGGAAAACCTGTGGATAACTCCGCGGCCCTGCGGAAACTCAAGGAAGAAATCGGGCGGGCCTGTGGAGAACTGTGGAAACAGGCCTTCCGGCGGATGGCTGTGGATAACTCCCTCCGCAGCCGCTCCACATCTCACACGGTTGTAGTTTCGGTGTCCCGACACGCATCGACCGACTTATCCACAGTTCGCACAGGCGTTAAGAAGATGACAGAGAAACAGTTAATGAAACCGGTTCGATCACCTGAACGGAGCGGGCCGGACCCGCGCTGCGGTCTTGGGGTGCTCGCCACGCAGGGCACTAGCATGGGAGAGCCCAAGCCGATGTCAAGGGAGCGCCAGTGAGGTTCCACGTCAATCGCGATGTGTTCAGCGAAGCCGTGTCGTTCGTGGTCAAGCTCCTGCCGCAGCGCAACCCCCAGCCGATTCTGGCCGGCGTGCTGATCGAGGCATCCGAAGACGGACTTTCACTCGCGGCGTTCGACTACGAGGCATCGGCTCGCACGACGATCGAGGCGACGGTCGACGATCCGGGCACGATCCTGGTGCACGGCCGCCTCTTGTCGGAGATCGCCAGCCGACTCCCCAACGCCCCGATCCAAGTCGAGGTCGATGACGACGGCGGGATCGTCCTCACATGCGGATCCGCGCGCTTCACGTTGGCATCGATGCCGGTGCAGGAGTATCCGGCGATTCCGGAGGTATCCGGCGACACCGGGCTCGTTCCGGCCGAAGACTTCGCAACCGCGATCGCGCAGGTTGCGTTCGCTGCGTCCCGCGACGACGTCACTCCGGTGCTCACAGGTGTGCAGCTCGAGGCATCCGGCACCCAGCTGAGCCTCGTCGCCACCGACCGCTACCGCGTCGCCCTCCGCGAGATCCCCTGGGATGGCGGGGCGACGGCATCCGAAGAGTCGACCACCGCACTCGTGCCGGCGCGCACTCTGACCGAGGTCGGCAAGACCTTCGCCCACGGCGGCGACATCTCGATCGCCTTCTCCGGCTCGGGCGACCGAGAGATCATCGCCTTCACCGCGGGCAACAAGACGGTGACGTCGCTCCTGATCAAGGGCAACTTCCCGCCGGTTCGCCGGCTGTTCCCCGAGCAGACCGAGCACCACGCGGTCCTGAACACCGCCGAGCTCGCCGAAGCGGTCCGTCGTGTGTCGCTGGTTCTGGACCGGTCGGCTCCGCTGCGGTTCACGTTCACCACCGACAGCGTGTCGATGGATGCCTCCGGCACGGAGCAGGCGCGGGCCACCGAATCCGTCGACGCGAACCTCGTCGGCGAGGATGTCACCCTCGGGCTGAACCCGCAGTACCTGCTCGAATCGCTCGGGGCGGTCAAGAGCGAGTTCGTGCGGATCACGTTCACCTCGAGCGACAATGCGAACAAGCTCAGCCCGGTGCTCATCACCCCTCAGACATCCGTCGACAAGGCCGGCGCCGAGTCCTTCAAGTACCTGCTGCAACCCAACCTTCTCCTTCGCTGACCCGTTCGGACACGAGTCGGCCGAGGCGGCGCCTCTTCGACAGGCTCGGGGAGCGTGGTCAGACCAGCGGATTAGGGTGACACAGTGATCGTGGAGCACCTGAATCTCGTCGACTTCCGTAATTACACGGTCGCCGACGTCTCGATGGGGCCAGGTCCCAATGTGTTCGTCGGTCGAAACGGACAGGGGAAGACGAATCTCGCCGAGGCGATCGCCTACCTCGCGACACTGGGATCGCATCGCGTGTCGACCGATGCGCCGATGGTGCGGGATGGGGCGGATGCCGCCATCATCCGCGCCCGGCTGGCGCATGGCGACCGGCGCGTGCTGCTGGAGGCGCAGCTCAACCGGCAGGGTGCGAACAAGGCCCGCGTGAACGGGGCGCCGGTGAAGATCTCGGATCTGCCGCGCTACGCCCAGGTGGTCCTGTTCGCTCCCGAGGACCTCCAGGTGGTGCGCGGGGACCCTTCCGCGCGCCGCCGCTTCATGGACCAGCTCCTCGTGCAGCGCGCACCCCGGCTCGCCGGCGTGATCGGCGACTATGAGAGGGTCGTGAAGCAGCGCAGCGCGCTGCTGAAGTCCGCCCGCGCCCGGGGATTGCGCGGGGAGAGCCTGTCGACGCTGGATGTCTGGGATGAGAAGCTCGTCGCTCTGGGCTCGGAGCTGATCAGAGCTCGCCTGGCACTTGCCGCTGCTCTGCAGGGTCCTCTCACGGCCGCGTACGCGTCGATCGCCGGCGCCGATCATCATCCCGAACTCGAGTGGCTCCTCTCCATCCGCGGCGGCGACCCCGAGGAGGACGCCGACATCGCGTCCGCGAGTGCGCCCGCACCGGAAGTCGAGGATCTGTTCCGCGAGGCGCTCGCGGCCCGCCGCTCGGCTGAGCTGGACCGTGGCTTGACGCTGGTCGGCCCACATCGGGACGATCTGCTGTTGCGGGTGCGGGGTCTGCCGGTCAAGGGATACGCCTCGCACGGGGAGTCGTGGTCGGTCGCGCTCGGTCTTCGGCTCGCCTCGGCCGAGCTGCTGCGGGCGGACTCGCGGCTGGGCGATCCCGTCCTCATCCTCGACGACGTGTTCGCGGAGCTCGACACCGATCGCCGCGCCCGCCTTGCTGATCTGACCGCCGGATACGAACAGGTCATCGTGACAGCTGCGGTCGAGGACGACGTGCCGCTCGGCCTCCGGGCCCGCGTGGTGCGTGTCGAGGCCGGCCGCATTCTGGAGGCGACGGATGCCTGAGACCGGCGCGGCATCCGGACCCGAGGCGCAGCGGACTCCCGCCACGCCCCCGGATCCGGCCGCCGAGAGCATCCCGGAGACCGTCGCCACGTATCTGCGACTGCGTGGACTGGAACCCTCTGCGCGCGCGTATCGGAAGCGTCGGCGCCGCGGGAATGACGACGAGAACGCACCGTTCACTCCCGGCCGCGACCCGAAGGGGGTGGCGGACGTCCTGGCCGACCTCACTCGGGACGCGGGATGGGACTCGCAGCTGGCGCGTGAGGACGTGGTGCGGACGTGGGCCGAGGTCGCGGGTGAGGACACCGCCCGGCACACTCGTCCAGTGGCATTCACGCAGGGGACTCTGACCGTTCAGGCGGACTCGACAGCGTGGGCGAAGCAGCTGCAGCTGATGCGATCGCAGATCCTGTCGGAGATCGTGCAGCGGTTCCCCGAGGCGGGTGTGGACGGCATCCGCTTTCTGGGGCCTGACGTCCCCTCCTGGAAATGGGGTCCCAGAACGACTCCAGGGCGTGGTCCACGCGATACCTACGGCTGAGACACCTCGAGTCCTATCCGGCGGGAATTCAGGCCGCCACAGGGGCGCACATGGCGCGGCGAGGACGGGTTACTTGGTAGGCTGAGGTGGCCCCGAATCACGATGTGGAGCGCACCGAGAATATGACGTCTGAGACCGCCGACAGCCTGCCCGAGCGACCCGAACAGCTCTCCGCGGAACCAGATCCAGCCGAACGGACTCACGTGCAGTACGGGGCCGACGAGATTCAGGTTCTCGAGGGTCTGGAAGCGGTTCGCAAGCGGCCCGGCATGTATATCGGGTCGACAGGCCCGCGGGGACTGCACCACCTTGTGTCGGAGATCGTCGACAACTCCGTCGATGAGGCCCTCGCCGGCTATTGCGACACGATCGTCGTGACGATCCTGCCCGACGGGGCGGTGCGCGTCGAGGACAACGGTCGCGGCATCCCCGTGGATATGCACAAGTCCGAGGGCAAATCGACCGTCGAGGTCGTCCTGACCGTGCTCCACGCCGGTGGAAAGTTCGGCGGAGGCGGCTACGCCGTCTCGGGCGGCCTCCACGGTGTCGGGTCGTCGGTGGTGAACGCCCTGTCGAGTCGGCTCGAGGTGGAGGTTCGCCGCCAGGGCTATGTCTGGCGCCAGTCCTACCGGGACGGCGGCGTTCCGCAGGCGCCGCTCGAGCGCGCCGAGCCGAGCACGGTCACCGGAACGACGATCACCTTCTGGCCGGATGACGCGATCTTCGAGACGGTGGACTTCGAGTACGAGACTCTTCGCACCCGGTTCCAGCAGATGGCGTTCCTCAACAAGGGGCTTCGCATCGAGCTGCGCGACGAGCGCGCGGGATCGGCATACGAGGAGGAGATCGAGCCGGGCGAGATCGTGCTGCAGCAGCGCAACGACAGCTTCCTCTACGAACGCGGTCTGGTCGACTACGTGGAATACCTCAACCGTGTCCGCAAGGCGGAGCACGTGAACGAAGAGGTGATCGACTTCGAGTCCGAAGACACCGATCGCAAGATCGCGCTCGAAGTGGCCATGCAGTGGACCACCAGCTACACCGAGAATGTCTTCACCTACGCCAACACGATCAACACGCACGAGGGCGGCACACACGAGGAGGGCTTCCGGGCGGCGCTGACCACGCTCGTCAACAAGTACGCCCGGGCGAACAACCTGCTCAAGGAGAAGGAGGAGAACCTCTCCGGTGACGACGTCCGCGAAGGTCTCACCGCGGTCATCTCCGTGAAGCTCTCCGAACCCCAGTTCGAGGGGCAGACCAAGACCAAGCTCGGCAACACCGAGGCGAAGGCCTTCGTCCAGAAGGTCGTCGGCGACCGGCTGGGCGACTGGTTCGACCGCAACCCTGCACAGGCCAAGAACATCATCCGCAAGGCGATCGACGCCGCGACGGCGCGCCTCGCCGCGCGCAAGGCCCGCGAGACCGCGCGTCGCAAGAGCGTTTTCGAGAGTGCGGCGATGCCCGACAAGCTCAAGGACTGCACTTCGAAGGACCCGTCGATCAGCGAGATCTTCCTCGTGGAGGGCGACTCGGCCGGCGGCTCGGCGGTGCAGGGCCGCGATCCGCACACCCAGGCGATCCTGGCGCTGCGCGGGAAGATCCTCAACGTCGAGCGCGCGCGCCTCGACCGTGCGCTCGGCAACCGCGAAGTCCAGGCGATGATCCAGGCCTTCGGCACCGGCATCGGGGAGGACTTCGACATCGACAAGGCGCGCTACCACAAGATCGTGCTGATGGCGGATGCCGATGTGGACGGACAGCACATCACGACCCTGCTGCTGACCCTGCTGTTCCGCTACATGCGCGGTCTGATCGAGGCCGGTTTCGTCTACCTCGCGCAACCCCCGCTGTACCGCCTGAAGTGGTCCAACGCGCCGCACGAATACGTGTACAGCGATCGGGAGCGCGATGCGCTCCTGGCCGAGGGCCTGGCCAGCGGCAAGCGGATCCCGAAGGACAACAGCATCCAGCGCTACAAGGGCCTGGGCGAGATGAACGCCAAGGAACTGTGGGAGACGACGATGGATCCGGAGACTCGGACTCTCAGGCAGGTCACCATCGACGACGCCGCGGCTGCCGACGAGATCTTCACGATCCTGATGGGCGAGGACGTCGAGTCCCGCCGCGGATTCATCCAGCGCAACGCGAAGGACGTCCGGTTCCTCGATATCTAGACAACCTGATGCGTTTCGCCTCGTCGCCGCGCTCCGAGCGAAGCGAGACGAAACGACGACGGACTTGGAGACACACGCATGACTGACGAAGAACGCCCCGCCCCCGTGCACAACCACGGTCACATCGACCAGGTCGACCTTCAGTCGGAGATGCAGCGCAGCTATCTCGACTATGCGATGAGCGTGATCGTGGGGCGCGCCCTGCCGCGCGTCGAAGACGGACTCAAGCCGGTGCACCGACGCGTGATCTACGGCATGTACGACGGAGGATTCCGCCCGGACAAGTCCTTCTCGAAGTGCGCCCGCGTCGTCGGCGAGGTGATGGGTCACTATCACCCGCACGGCGACGCCCCGATCTACGACGCCCTCGTGCGTCTCGTCCAGCCGTGGTCGCTGCGCTACCCACTCGCGCAGGGTCAGGGCAACTTCGGGTCACCCGGCAACCAGGGTGCCGCCGCCCCGCGGTACACCGAGACCAAGATGGCTCCGCTCGCGCTCGAGATGGTGCGCGACATCGAAGAAGACACCGTCGACTTCCAGGACAACTACGACGGGCAGACCCAGGAGCCGGTCGTGCTGCCCGCCCGCTTCCCGAACCTCCTCGTCAACGGCTCGGTCGGAATCGCGGTCGGCATGGCGACCAACATCCCGCCGCACAACCTGCGCGAGGTCTCCAGCGGTGCGCTGTGGTCGCTCGAGAATCCGGATGCCTCACGCGAGGAGCTTCTCGAAGCCCTCATGGAGCGCATCCCCGGGCCGGACTTCCCCACCCACGCGCAGATCCTCGGCACCCGCGGCATCAAGGACGCGTACCGCACCGGCCGTGGATCGATCACGATGCGCGCAGTCGTCAACGTCGAAGAGATCCAGGGCCGCACGTGCCTGGTGATCACCGAGCTGCCGTACCAGGTCAACCCCGATAACGTCGCGGTGAAGATCAGCGATCTGGCTCGCGAGGGCAAGATCACCGGCATCGCCGACATCCGCGACGAGACCTCCGACCGCACCGGCCAGCGCTTGGTGATCGTCCTGAAACGGGATGCCGTCGCCAAGGTCGTGCTGAACAACCTGTACAAGCACACCCAGCTGCAGGAGAACTTCGGCGCGAACATGCTCGCGATCGTCGACGGTGTACCGCGCACGCTCCCGCTCGATGGATTCATCACGCACTGGATCGATCACCAGATCGAAGTCATCGTCCGCCGGACGCGGTACCGCCTTCGCAAGGCGGAAGAGCGCATGCACATCCTGCGCGGATACCTCAAAGCGCTCGACGCGCTCGACGAGGTCATCGCCCTGATCCGTCGTTCTCCGACCGTCGACGACGCCCGCGACGGACTGAAGTCGCTCCTGGAAATCGACGACATCCAGGCCGACGCGATCCTCGCGATGCAGCTGCGCCGTCTTGCGGCGCTCGAGCGTCAGAAGATCATCGACGAGGCGACCGAACTCGAAGCCCAGATCACCGACTTCAAGGCGATCCTCGCCGACCCCACCCGCCAGCGGTCGATCATCCGCGAAGAGCTGACCTCGATCGTGGATCGCTTCGGCGACGACCGTCGCACCCAGATCCTCCCGGGATACGACGGTGACATGTCGGTCGAAGACCTCATCCCCGAAGAGGAGATGGTCGTCACCGTCACCCGCGACGGCTACATCAAACGCACCCGCAGCGACAACTACCGCCAGCAGCATCGCGGCGGGCGAGGTGTCAAGGGCGCTCAGCTGCGCGCCGACGATGTGGTCGAGCATTTCTTCGTCACCACCACTCACCACTGGCTGCTGTTCTTCACGACCAAGGGTCGGGTCTACCGCTCGAAGGCGTACGAGGTCCCCGAGGCCGGCCGGGATGCCAAGGGTCAGCACGTGGCGAACCTGCTGGCGCTGCAGCCCGATGAGGAGATCGCCCAGATCCTCGACATCCGCGACTACACCGTCGCGGCGTACCTCGTGCTCGCGACCCGCAGCGGTCTGGTGAAGAAGACGCGACTCACCGAGTACGATACGAACCGCCAGGGCGGCGTCATCGCGATCAAGCTCCGTGACAGCGACGAAGTGACCAGCGCGCTGCTCGTGGAAGAAGGCGATGACGTGCTGCTGATCAGCCGTCACGGCATGTCCCTGCGCTTCACGGCGACCGATGACTCGCTGCGGCCGATGGGACGCTCCACCGAGGGCGTCAAGGGAATGTCGTTCCGCGACGGCGACAGTCTGCTGTCGGCATCCGTCGCGCAGGCGGGCGCTTTCGTGTTCGTCGTCACCGACGGCGGGTACGCCAAGCGCACCGCGATCGAGCAGTATCGAGGCCAGACGCGCGGCGGCCTCGGCATCAAGGTGGCACGTCTCAGCGACGGCCGAGGCGTCCTGGCGGGCGGCCTGATCGTCGCCGACGACGACGAGGTCTTGGTGGTTCTTGCCAGCGGCAAGGTGGTACGCTCTGCCGTGGCCGAGGTCCCCGCCAAGGGCCGCGACACCATGGGTGTCGTCTTCGCCCGCGCCGACGACGATGATCGAATCATCGCGATCGCGCGCAACGGAGAGCGTGGCCTCGCCGAGACATCAGAGGCACCCGACACGGAGACAGACACCGTGTCCGGCACACCCGAAGCCTCCTCCGAGATCCCCGAAGAGAGTACTGACGCATGAGCACGGTAGCTGACAAGCTCGCCAGGAAGTCCAGCCACAAGACAAGCGCCAAGCAGGTGCGCCTGCGCCTGGTGTACGTCGACTTCTGGTCGGCCGTGAAGCTGTCCTTCCTCGCCGCGATCGCGCTGGCGATCGTCACCGTGGTGAGCTTCCTCCTGGTCTACCTGATCGTTCAGACGACAGGCCTGATCGGCAAGGTCGACGAGTTCTTCCAGAGCTTCTCCGACGGTGGCATCTCGATCACGGCGTTCGTCGGCCTGCCGCAGGTGATGGCGTTCGCGGCGATCGTCGCGATCCTCAACCTCGTGGTCGTCACCGTGCTCGGCGCGGTCATGGCCGGGATCTACAACCTCGCCGTCAAGGTCACCGGCGGCCTGCTGGTGGGCTTCACCTCCAACTAGGGGCGAGACGGATCCAGGCCGAATCGCACCGCTCGCCGGCGGTGCCGTGGATTCGTGAAATCCGGGGCGTTCAGGTAAAGTCTTGGAGGTTGACGGCGCTCGCGCCGGCACCAAACGGGGCTATAGCTCAGGCGGTTAGAGCGCTTCACTGATAATGAAGAGGTCCCAGGTTCAAGTCCTGGTAGCCCCACAGCCCCGGGGCCTTAGCTCAGTTGGTAGAGCGCCTGCTTTGCAAGCAGGATGTCAGGAGTTCGAATCTCCTAGGCTCCACAGACGCAGAAAGCGCTGGTCCGAACAGGGTCGGCGCTTTCTGCTTCCCCGGATACGGGGACTCTCGCTGTCGGCTGGATAGAGTCGAACGCATGGATACGCGGGTCGCGGCATACGCGGTCATCATCGACGCCGACGACCGCATCCTGCTCGCGCACTGGAACGAGGGTCGCCGCGCGGCATGGACGTTGCCGGGCGGCGGACTCGATCCCGGCGAAGACCCCGAGCACGCGGCCCGGCGCGAGATCCGCGAAGAGACGGGCTACCGTGCGGCAGTGGGCGAACTCCTCGGCATCCACTCCCGCGTCATTCCGGCGGGCCGTCGCCTCGCGGCCGATGCCAGCGGTCCGCTGCACGCCCTCCGCATCGTCTACCGCGCACGCATCACCGGCGGGCGCCTGCGCAACGAGACGAACGGCTCCACCGATCGGGCGGAGTGGTTTGCGCTTTCGACCGTGCCGAGCCTGCAGCGCGTCAAACTCGTCGACATCGCGCTGCGGATGGCTCAGCGAGATTGATCGTGCCGGATGCCGAGGTTGCGGCATCCGCTCGTCAATCGATCGCCTGCGAGATGTCTGCGACGGTCGCTCCGTATGACGCGACCAGGTCGTCCGCGTCGACGAACAGGCTGTAGCCGTGGGCACCGGCGCCCATGGCGATCCGCTCGCCGACGATCCGATGGTCGGCGAAGATCGGCCACTCGTGCGAGCTGCCGATCGGCACGATCGTGCCGCGTTCGTAGCCCGTTGCGTCCTGCGCCCGCGCCGGATCGGGCAGCTGCAGCTTGTTGACGCCGACGACCGCGCGCAGCTTGGGCCACGAGATGGCGCGATCCCCGGGAACCAGGGCGAACAGATAGGTGTCGTCGCTTCGCTTGACGACGAGGGTCTTCACGATTCCCGCCGATGGGATGCCGAGAAGCTCCGCCGCTTCGGTCAAGCTGCGGGCCGCTGGTCGCTCGCGGATCTCGATCTCCAGCCCGCGAGCGGATGCCGCGTCACGGACGCGCTCCAGCGGGTCGGTGGCGTCGGTCATCGCACCAGGGTACCGACGACGAAGAGCCCCGCTGGGCGGCGGGGCTCTTCGTGGAAGATCACGTCAAGCGTCGGGCGCCCTGAGCGGGTCGTCGGCAACCCAGAGCTCGTCGTCGGCGCGAAGCGTCTGCCACGCCGCATACAGCACTCCGGCCGCAGCCGCGACGCCGAGGATGATCGCGATCACGCCGCCGGCGCCGATGCCCTGCTTGGGCGGGTCGAGCACCGAGAGCTTCTGCGCCAGCCGCTTCGACGCCTGTGCGCCGTACTTGTCGGCCTTCTTCGCGTAGGTCGCCGCGTCGGGCAATGCGAACCCCTTGCCCGAGGCGAGCCGCGAGCGCGTGTCGTTGGCGGCATCCCACACCGAGAGCGCCGATCCGACGACGGCACCTGCCGTCGGAACGACCTTGTCGCTCAGCACCTGCTTGGAGAACTGCTTGCCCTTGGCGACATAGGGGCCGGCGTATCTTCCATAGCTCGCCTGTACCGAGGGAATCACCTGCTCGCGGTTGAAGTGTCCCAGTTGCCGCGTCGCTTCGCGCGCGATGTTCGCGGCTTCGCCGACGAGCACCTGCTGTGACTCCCAGAGGTTGTTGGCCTGCACCTGGAGTCGGTGGAGTTCCTTCTTGCGCTTGCGGTTGAGGCTCACGTTGCCCTCCCAAAGGCCGGGGTTGTAGTTGTCCCATCTTGCCAGACGGCATCGCGGACGGGAGCCTTCCCACCGAACTCTGAGAGAATGGACGACATGCCTCAGCACACAGCCGTAGCCACCCTGCACACCAACCACGGCGACATCGTCGTGAACCTCTTCGGGGATCACGCTCCCCAGACCGTCGAGAACTTCATCGGCCTCGCGGACGGCTCCAAGGAGTGGACCCACCCGGGCACCGGCAAGCCCGGCGAGGGCCCGCTGTACAAGGACGTGGTGTTCCACCGCATCATCTCTGGGTTCATGATCCAGGGCGGCGACCCGCTCGGCGTCGGCACCGGGGGTCCGGGCTACAACTTCAACGACGAGATCAACGGCGAGCTGACCTTCACCGCTCCCTACAAGCTCGCGATGGCGAACGCGGGCCTGCGTCGCAACGCGCTGACCGGTCGCTCCGAGGGAACCAACGGATCGCAGTTCTTCATCACCGTCCCTGGTCAGGGGGGCCGCGGTCCGGAGTGGCTGCAGGGCAAGCACACCATCTTCGGCGAGGTCACCGACGACGCCTCGAAGGCCGTCGTCGACAAGATCAGCGCGCTGCCCACTGCGGCCGGCGACCGCCCGCTCGAGCCCGTTGTGATCACCTCCATCGACGTCGTCTCGGTGTAGGGCGCTCGCTCGCCCGTGACCTCGACCGACTTCCGCCGCAACAGCGACAACTTCTGCTACCGGCATCCCGACCGGCAGAGCTTCGTGCTGTGCCAGAGATGTCTGCGCACCATCTGCCCGGAATGTCAGACGCAGGGCGCCGTCGGGGTGATCTGCCCCGAGTGCATGGCCGAGCAGCAGCAGTCGCAGACGCCGTCCCAGAAGAAGGCCGAGCGAAGGTGGTCGCGGCCGGTCGCCGTCGCGGTTCGCGACTCCCGACCGCTCGTCACCTACGGGATCATAGCGGTCACGGCTCTGGTATATGTGACCCAGCTGATTCCGGGCCTGCCGGTGCAGGAGCTGCTCGCCTTCAACAGCTTGTTCGTGATGCCCTCGGCAGGCGTCGCGCCGTTCCAGCCGTGGCGTCTGCTCACGGTGCTGGTCGTCCACAGCGGGTTCTTCCACATCGGGCTCAACATGCTGGCCGTGTGGATGATCGGACGCAGCCTCGAACCACTGCTCGGGCACTGGCGTTTTCTGGCCCTCTACCTCCTGTCCGGCCTCGGCGGGTCGGTGGGCGTCGCTCTCATCGCACCGAACGTGTGGGTGGTCGGCGCGTCCGGAGCGGTGTTCGGATTGCTCGGAGCGCTCCTCGTGATCGGCCGGCACATCGGCGCGAACATCCGCGGCATCCTGATCATTCTCGGGATCAACCTCGTCATCGGCTTCGTGCCCGGATTCCAAGTCGCCTGGCAGGCGCACCTCGGCGGGCTGGCGATCGGTGCGCTGGTGGGTCTGATCTATGCGCGGACGCGATCGGTGCGGCGGCGGGCGCTCCAGGTGTGGCTGCTGGTCGCGGTCGCGGCCGGACTGGTCGCCCTACTGCTGGTGCCGCCGCTGATCTACGGGTGACCTGGATCATCTAGGTCTCGATACGCGCGCTTCGCGCGCTACTCGACCTTGCCCCGGGCGCTCACGCGACACTTATCCACAGATCTATCCACACCTGGGGATGAATCACACTCGTGTAATTCGGCGCGGCGGGAACCGCGGACGACGAGAGGAGCGTCAGCGCCAGCGGGTCGTCATCAAGAAGCCGACGAAGGCGATGCCGAAGCCGATGACGAGGTTCCATGCCCCGATGCCGGGGATGGGGAAGTTGCTGCCGCTGAGGTAGAACACCAGCACCCAGACGAGTCCGACCAGCATGAGGCCGATCATGATCGGCTTGAACCACACCGGATTCGGTGCCGCCTCGCCTTCGGTGCGCTCCACCAAGGAGTCGTCGTCTTTGCCGGGTCGTGCCATACGTCACATCCTACCTCTCAGCCGTACCCCTGCCAGGCGGCCCGCGTCGCACCCGCGCGCCGGCCCCTGGCAGCGGGGCCACAGCCCGTGCGAACTAGAATCCACGTGTGGACGAGGCGACGATCGAGAGCGCGGACGAGACCCGAACTCCCACGCGTCGGCGCATCACGGTGACCGGAGTGCTGGGCGACCTGCTTCTCACTGCGGGCGTGATCACCCTCCTCTACGTCGGGTGGCAGCTGTGGATCGGAGACCTGATCTACGGTGCTCAGCGCAATGCCACCGGGCAGGAGCTGTCGGAGGAATGGGAGCAGGAGTACGCGGCTCCGGCGCCGAGCGAGGCAGCGAGCGACCCGGTGCCGAGCGACGCGCCCTCGCCGGAGGCGCCGGTCGCAGTCGAGCCGGTCGTCCTGCCCGAACCGGCCGATGCCGAGGTCTTCGGCATCATGCACATCCCTCGTTTCGGCGCCGACTATCAGGTGCCCATGGCCGGCGGCGTCAGCCGCGCACGCACGCTCGACCCCATCGGCATCGGGCACTATCCCGGCACGAAGATGCCCGGCGAGGTCGGCAATTTCGCCGTCGCCGCGCACCGCACGACCTACGGCAAGCCGTTCAACCGCATCGCCGAGCTGCACATCAACGACGCGATCATCGTCGAGACGGCCGACGGCTGGTACACCTACCGCTTCCGCACGCTCGAGTACGTGACTCCCGACGAGGTGGAGGTGCTTCTGCCGGTACCTCAGGTCGAGGACGCCCCGCCCGGCTCCCGCTACATCACGCTGACCAGCTGCAGTCCGATGTTCGCGATGACCGAGCGCATCGTCGCCTACGGCGTGTTCGAGTCGTTCACCGCGCGGGCGGCCGGAGCGCCTGCCGCGCTGACGGACGGAGTGGCCGCCTGATGTACGCCGCACTGTGGCACGCCCTGCCCGGCCCGTGGTGGGTGCGGGTGCTGATCCTCGTCGTACTGATCGTCGCGGTCATGTACGGGCTGTTCGTCTTCGGATTCCCGTGGATCAGCCAGCTCGTGAACCCGCAGGAAGTCACCGTTGAGTAAGGCTCCGTCGGAGCGGGCACGATGATCGGCCAGGCACCGATCCTGGTCGTCGACAACCACGACAGCTTCGTGCACACACTCGTCGGCTACCTGCACGAGCTGGGCGCCGACACCGACCTCATCGAGGCTGACGCGATCGATACGGATGCTGCGTCGTCCGTTCTCGCCGGCTACCGGGGTGTGCTCATCTCACCCGGACCGGGGACGCCCGCGCGCGCCGGCGCATCGATCGCCGTGGTGAGGGCGGCCGCGGCCGCCGGAACCCCTCTGCTCGGCGTCTGCCTGGGCCACCAGGCCATCGCCGAGGCCTACGGCGCGACCGTGTCGCACGCACCCGAGCTGATGCACGGGATGACCTCGCTCGTCGAGCACGACGGCGGTGCGCTGTACGAGGGGCTTCCCAATCCGTTCACGGCCACCCGCTACCACTCGCTCGCGATCGTGCCGGGCACGGTTCCCGCCGAGCTGGTGGTGACGAGTTCCACCGACAGCGGGGTCATCATGGGGATCGCGCACCGCACGTCACCGATCCAGGGCGTGCAGTTCCACCCTGAGGCGGTCCTCACCGAGGGTGGACACCGCCTGCTGGGCAATTGGCTCGAAACGGTCGGGTTCGCGGATGCCGGGGCGCGCGGCGCCGCGCTCCACCCGCGTCGCTGAGACGGCGAGCCCGTGCCGCGGGGTCGGCGAGGCGGCAGGTCCCGGGCCGGCGGGGCTACGGTCCGGAGCAGTAGGTGAGGACGACCTCGGCGTGGATCGGCGCCTCACCCGGCGCGATGGACTGCGTGGTCACGATCGGCGGGTCCGCCGCGGTGCACGAGGGGTCCTCCTGCGGGATCACGATCAGTTGGGAGTCGGGGCCCTCGAGTTCGCGCGTCGCCGCCTCGATCGTGTAGCCGGTGACGTCATTGAGGACGACGCGGCCTGTCGCGGCCACCACGTTGATCGTCGCGCCGACCGCGACGGTGGACCCGGTCGCGGGATCGGTGGAGATGATGGTTCCCCCGCCCAGCGCGGGATCGTTGCGCGGTGTGACCGACCCGAGCGTCAGGCCGGCTGCGCCGAGAGCCGCCGTCGCGGCATCCTGTCCCAGTCCTTCCAGCGCCGGAACCGTGGTGGTCTCCTGCCCCGTCGAGACGTAGACGCGAACCTCCTGGCCGGGGCTGACGGACGCTCCCGGTTGTGGATCGGTGCGGATGACGTTGCCGACGGCGACGTCTGCGTTGGGCTCGTCGACGCGGAAGGAGACGAGGTCGGCACCGCCGATCTCGACACTCGCCCGCTCGTAGGTCATTCCCGTGACATCGGGAACGATGCGCGCGGTCGTCGGGACGTCGCCACCGGGCCGGATCGACATCACCCAGAAGAGCACCGAGATCAGAAGGACGGCGAGGATCGCCACGCCCGCCCAGATCCACACGACGGGAGGACCCGCCTGCGTGCGCTTCATCGTGGTGTCGGTGCTCAGCTGACGCAGCGACCGCGCGGTCTCGGCAGCCTGCTTGGGATTGGGCCCGTACAGTTCGCTGGTCAGCGCACCGACCGCGCGCTTGGAGGGGACCTTGCCGCCCACGGTCGCATCGAGCGCCTCGCGGAACGCGCCCGCGTCCTGGTAGCGCTGGAACGGGTCCTTCGCAAGAGCGCGGAGCACGACCGTGTCGAGCGAGCGCGGCACGGTCTCCATGACCTCCGACGGAGCGACCGGTGCTTCGCTGACGTGCTGGTAGGCCACCGCGACCGGCGACTCGCCGCGGAACGGCGGACGACCCGTCAGTAGCTCGTACAGGACGACACCCGACGAATAGACGTCGGCGCGGGCATCGACGGGCTCACCCTTGGCCTGCTCGGGCGAGAAGTACGCGGCGGTCCCGAGAATCGAGGTGGTCTCGGCGACCGTCGAGGATGAGTCCGACACGGCACGCGCGATGCCGAAGTCCATCACCTTCACCTGACCGGCATCCGTCACCATGACGTTGCCGGGCTTGATGTCGCGGTGCACGACGCCGGCGCGATGCGAGTACTCGAGGGCCTCGAGGATGCCGTCGACGTAGCGCACCGCATCGCCGACCGGCACGGGTCCGGCCGCGATCACATCCTTGAGGAGCGCGCCGTGGACGAGCTCCATCACGATGTAGGGAACGGGTCGAACGGTGCCGTCGGGACTCGTCTCGGTGTCCTCCCCGGCATCGAAGACGCGCACGATCGTGGGATGCGCCATCCGCGAAGCGGCCTGCGCCTCCATGCGGAAACGCGTGCGGAAGGCGTTGTCGCCTGCGAGGTCGCGGTTGAGGAGCTTGATGGCGACCTGGCGGCCGAGCGTCACGTCGTAGCCGCGGTAGACCGTGGCCATGCCACCGCGACCGATGAGCTCATCGACTCGGTAGCGCCCCGAAAGCACGCGCGGCTCAGCTGTCACGGTTACTCCCTGGGTGAAACAGAGTCAGCCTAACCGCTGCCGACTCGTCTCACTGAATCGCGTGCTACGGGGTCGGGGTGGGTTGGGGTTCAGGTTCGGTCGACTCGATCTGCGAAGTCGCCTCACCCGAAGGGCCGGAGTCGCGCTGCCCGGCGGAACCGCCCGAGCACGTCACGGTGTAGGTGACGATGATCGTCTGGCCGGGACTGTTGTCGGCGAGCAGCTGACCATTGCGGTCGTTGGGACCGAACGCGGCCGTCGACTGGCCCGAGTTCGGGAACGTGCCCTGCACGGCCGTGAGGTTGTACGCGCTGACCTGTCCCGTTCCCGACGGGCACGTGTAGCCCGGCCAGGAGACCTGCGTCTGCTCGCCGGCGACGACCGTGGCAGCCATCGTCGGGGCGGCAGGAGCGGGCATCGCCACCTGATCCACGTAGAACGTCAGCGTCAGCAGCTGCGAGGGCGGGATGTTCCCGGAAGGACTCACGCGGTAGACCTTGTTCACGTCGTCCGCCGTCGGAGCAGGATCGCCCCCGACGCAGTCGACGGCGTCGACGCCGGCGTCGCGAGCCGCGGTCGCCGCCGCGGTGCAGTCCATGCCCTGGAGGCCGAGCGTGTCCACCGCGATGGTCGACGTGGTCGGCGTCGGCGTCGGGGTGGGCGTCGGAGTCGGCGTGGCCGACGAGGGAGTCGGATCCGGGGTCGGCTGCTGGTTCGCGACGAACGCCCAGATCGTCCCGCCGAGCACCAGCAGCAGCAGCACGATCAAGGCGATGAGCGGCCAGGTCCACGGGCTGCGCTTCTTGGTCTCGGGCGTCTGCTCCTCGACGGCCGCGGTCGCGGGAAGGATGCGCGTCGCCGCGGCGGTCTCACCCGCCGGCGTGAGCAGCTGGGTCATGTCGTCGCCGACCGAGGTGCCGGTCGCGATGGCGGGCACCGCCGCAGCGGCAGCCGCGACATCCCCTCGACGCAGCGCCGTCGCCGCGCGTGCGACCGCCGCCGAAGAAGCGGGCCGCTCCTCCGGCTTCTTCGCGATCATCGCCATCACGAGGTTCTGCACCGGCACCGCGACCGTGGGCGGCAGCGGGGCCGCCTGCTCATTGATCTGCGCCATCGCGATGGCGACCTGCGACTCGCCAGTGAAGGGGCGCTTGCCCGCCAGGCTCTCGTACGCGACGATGCCCAGCGAATAGGTGTCGGTCGCCGGGGATGCCGGGTGCCCCGACGCCTGCTCGGGCGAGAGGTACTGGACGGTGCCCATGACCTGGCCGGTCGCGGTGAGCGGAACCTGATCGGCGATCCGCGCGATGCCGAAGTCGGTGATCTTCACGCGGCCGTCGGGCGTGATCAGCAGGTTGCCCGGTTTGATGTCGCGGTGCACGAGTCCGGCGGCGTGCGCCGCCTGGAGCGCGGCCGAGGTCTGCGCGACGATGTCGAGCGTCTTGTCGGTGGAGAGCGAGCCGTCGCGTTCGAGGATCGTGGAGAGCGCCTCGCCGGGCACGAGTTCCATCACGAGGAACGCGCTGCCGTTCTCCTCGCCGTAGTCGAAGACGCTCGCGATGCCCTCGTGGTTCACGAGTGCGGCGTGGCGTGCCTCGGCCCGAAAGCGTTCCAGGAAGCCCGGGTCGCCCATGTACTCGTCTTTGAGGATCTTGATGGCGACGGTCCTGCCGATGACGTGGTCGGTCGCCTCCCACACCTCGCCCATACCGCCGATCGCGATCCGCGAGTCCAGCTCGTAGCGGCCGCCGAAGGTCACTCCCTGCGTCGGTCTCATCTGCCCAGCACCGCCTCCATGACCTTCTTCGCGATCGGAGCCGCGATCGTGTTGCCGCTCCCCGACTGACCCTCACCACCGCCGTCTTCGACGACGACCGCAACCGCCACCTCCGGATTCACTGCGGGTGCGAACCCGGTGAACCACAGTGTGTACGGCTGGTCAGCTCCGTTTTCCGCAGTGCCGGTCTTACCGCCCACATCGACCCCGTCTATTGTTGCACCCGAGGCCGCGCCGTCATTGACATTGGCGACCATCATCGCGGCCAGCTCGGCGGCCAGTGCAGCGTCGAGCGAGCGCCCGAATTCGGTGTTCTCGAACGTCTGCTGCACCGAAAGATCGGCGCCGATGACCTGATCGACCATGCGCGGATTCATGACGACTCCTTCGTTCGCAATGCCGGCCGACACCATGGCCATCTGCAGCGGGGTTGCGGTCACCTGCCCCTGTCCGAACCCGCTGAGGGCGGTCTGCGCGTCATCGAGTCCGCGCGGATAGCTCGACTCGGTCGACACGAGCGGGATCGAGAACGATGCGTTGAAACCGTACTTCTCCGCCTCTTCGCGGATCGCCGTGTCCCCCAGCTGAACCGCGAGCTCTGCGAACGGGATGTTGCAGCTGAGCCGCAGGGCATCTGCGAGCGTCACGGTGTCGCCGGGTCCGCACGCGCCGCCGCTGGCGTTGAAGACCACGCTGCTGGATTGCGGCAGCTGGTACGAGGCCGGATTCGGCAGAGTCGACGCCGACGTCCACTGGCCCGAGGCGAGCGCCGCCGACGCGACGACGAGCTTGAAGGTCGATCCCGGAGGGTTGAGGTTGCCGGCGATCGCGCGGTTGAACAACGGATGCGCGGGGTCGGCCTCGAGCACCTCGTACGCGTCGTTGA
The DNA here is from genome assembly GCA_963772625.1 of uncultured Actinomycetota bacterium. Lineage (GTDB taxonomy): Bacteria > Actinomycetota > Actinomycetes > Actinomycetales > Microbacteriaceae > Microbacterium. The sequence continues at coordinate 50,131 of CAVYXT010000007.1, forward strand.
CCTCGGCCGTGTTGTGCGATGCCAGCAGGTTCGTGTCGAAACTGGGGCTGGTCACCATCGCGAGCACCCGGCCGGTCGCCGGCTCGATCGCGATGACCGCGCCCTGGAGGCTGCCGAGCGCGTCGTAGGCGGCGCGCTGCACCGCGGCATCCAGTGTCAGTTCGACATTCGAGCCGCGCGGCGGCTGGCCGGTGAAGATCCGCTCGATGCGGTCGAGGAACTGGGATCCCGCGGTGCCGCTCAGCTCCTGGTTCATCGCCTGTTCGATGCCGGTGGCCGCGCCCAGGGCGGGGTTGATGTACCCGGTGACCGGCGCCCACATGGGGGCATCGGGGTACACCCGCTGCCAGGTGAACACATCGTCGGAGGGCACCGACGTGGCGATCGCGGCACCGCTGGCGATGATGGACCCGCGCTGCACCTCGTACGAGTCGTAGAGGGCGCGCGTGTTGCGGGTGTTCTCGGCGAGGGCCTCGGCCTGCACGACCTGGATCACGCTCGTCGAGGCGAACAGCGCGAGGAACATCAACAGCATGAGGATGCTGAGGCGCCGCAGCTCCTTCGTCATCGCTTGCCGCCCCTTCCCGACCGCGAGACTGCACCGGGACGTCGAGACAGCGGGGTTGCCCCGCAGTCTCGACGTGCGGTTGCGGTCTCGCGGGTATGGTCGGCGCGCATCATCCGATCACCACCCGAGGACGGCTGCGGACGGCATCCGAGATGCGGAGCAGGATCGCGACGATCAGCCAGTTCGCCACGAGCGACGAGCCGCCGGCAGCGAGGAACGGCGTGGTCAGACCCGTGAGCGGGATGATGCGCGTCACCCCGCCGACCATGATGAACACCTGAAGCGCGATCGTGAAGGACAGGCCGGTCGCCAGCAGCTTGCCGAAGTCGTCCTGGCCGGCCAGGCCGATGCGGATGCCGCGGCTCGTGAAGACCATGTAAAGGCAGAGGATCGCGAAGACGCCGATGAGTCCGAGCTCCTCGCCGAGGCTCGGCAGGATGTAGTCGCTCTGCGAGAGGGGCGTGATGTACGGCCGGCCCTGGCCGAGGCCGGTGCCGATGATCCCGCCCTGCGCGAGCCCGAAGATGCCCTGGACGAGCTGGTAGCTGCCGCCGCTGCGCTCGATCACCTCGGGGTTGAAGGCGTCGAGCCAGTTCGAGAAGCGCCCGCCGACGTACGGCAGGACGCGCGACGCCAGGAACGCGCCGGCGGCGGCGAGCACGACTCCCAGCAGCACCCAGCTCGTCTTGCCGGTCGCGACGTAGAGCATCGCCACGAACATCCCGAAGATCAGCAGGCCGGTGCCGAGGTCGCGCTGCAGCACGATGATCCCGAGCGAGATCAGCCAGATCACCAGCAGGGGGCCGAGTTCGCGTGCCCGCGGCCACGTTATGCCGAGGAAGCGCGTTCCGACCGAGCTGAGGCTCTCGCGCGTTCGGACGAGATACCCCGCGAAGAAGATCGCGAGGGCGATCTTGGCGAGCTCACCGGGCTGGAACGAGAAGAAGCCCAGCGAGACCCAGACGTCGGCGTTGGCATCGGTTCCCAGGCCGGGAATGATCGGCAGCACGAGCAGCACGACGCCGGTCAAGCCTGCGATGTACGTGTAGCGGAACAGCACGCGGTAGTTGCGCAGCAGCACCACGACCGCGATCGCGCCGCCGATCGCGATGCCCGCCCACGCGATCTGCTTCGTCGAGTACGCGTCCCAGCCCTGGAGTTCCACGGCGATGTCGATGCGGTAGATCATCGAGATGCCCAGGCCCGTCAGCACGGTGGCGATCGGGAGCACGAAGGGGTCGGCATCCCGCGCCTGGAACCTGAGGACGATGTGCAGGGCGAAGACCAGGGCGGTCAGCGCGCCGCAGTAGAACAGGAAGGTCACATCGATCGCGCCCAGCGCTCCGAGCTGGACCAGAGCGATCGTCGATGCGTTGATCACGAACGCGAACAGCAGCAGGAACAGCTCGCGGTTGCGCTGCGTCTGCGGCACCCGGATCTTCCGCAACGCGCGCAGGACGGATGTGTCGGCGCTGATCGCCTCGGTGTTGCTCGGAGGTGCGCTCATCGGGTGGCCTCCGCGGAGCTGCGCAGCCGGTCGACGATCGCCTGCGCGTCGGCGAGGGAGCGCGCCGAGATCGTGCGCTCGACCGTCGCGCGGCTGAACGACGGGAGGTCGGCGAGGGCGATCTCGGTGTCTTCGTAGGGCGTCGACAGCGCGATCGGCCCGATGTTCTGCTGGATCCCCTGGTAGATCACGACGGTGTCCTCGTCGGCCCCCACGAAGTACCGCGTCTGCGTCCAGTTGTACGCGACGAGCAGTCCCGTCGCGATCAGGGCCAGAACGATGACCAGACCGACGATCCATCCCACGCGCCTGCGCTTCGAGCGACGGCGGTCCTCCTCGATGAGCTCCTCGAGGAACTCGGCGGCCGGCTCGAAGTGGGTGGGCTCGTTCGCAGCCTGGCGGTTCGGGTGCAGCCATCCACCGCGGCCCGAGCGGGCGGCCGGAACCTCGATGCCCATCGGGTTGGACGCCGACCCGACGATCGTGGGTGTGCCGGAGAAGATCGGATGCTGCCCTCCGACGTCCACGAGCACGATCGTCACGTTGTCAGGTGCGCCCCCGTCGAGAGCCTGCTTGAGGAGATTGTCGGCGGTGCGTCCGGGCGCGAGGCCGAGGGCGAGTGCCTTCGCCGTGTGCGCGTCGTCCACGACACCCGACAGCCCGTCCGAGCAGAGCAGCCACCGGTCGCCGGGCTGCGTCGGCATGATGAAGGTGTCGAGTTCCGGGTCTGCGTCCATGTCGCCCAGCACGCGCATGAGCACGGAGCGGCGAGGATGGAACCGGGCCTCCTCCGGTGTGATGCGGCCCGAGTCGACCAGGCGCTGGACGAACGTGTGATCGGTCGTGATCTGCGTCAGCGCGTCTTCGCGGTACAGGTAGATCCGCGAGTCGCCGATGTGCGCGATCACCGCGTACTCCTCGACCATGACGAGCGCGCTGACCGTCGTGCCCATGCCCGCGAGCTCGGGCTTGAGGTGCACCGTGTCGATCAGCTCGACCGCGGCGTCGGCGATCGCATCCCGCAGCGCGCGCTCGGCCGCCGAGGTGGACTCGAAGGGGCGGTCGAGGCGCTCGAGGCGGGCGATCGCGAGGCTCGATGCGACATCTCCGCCCGCATGCCCGCCCATGCCGTCGGCGACGGCGAACAGGTTGGAGCCGGCGTACCCGGAGTCCTGGTTGTTGGAGCGCACCTTGCCGGTGTGCGAGATGGCGGCGCTCGAGCCCTGGAAGACCATGTGTCCGGGGTCCGCTACTTCCGCAGCTCGAAGGTCGTCGCCCCGACCTTGATCGGCGCGCCGACGTTGATGGGCACCGGAGTGCTCACCCGCGCGCCGTCGTGCCATGTTCCGTTGGTCGAGTCGAGGTCCTGCAGCATCCACTGCTCGCCCCACAGCACCAGACGCGCGTGATGGCTCGACGTGTAGTCGTCGCGGATCACCAGGCCCGACTCGCTCGAGCGCCCGATGGTGAGCGGTTCGGACCCGAGCGGCAGCTCGAGACCCGCCTTCGGCCCGCTCGTGATCACGATGCGCGACGCCGAGCCGGTCGTGGCCAGGCCGCCCTTGCCGGCGGGCGGGGCGGGCTTCGACGACGCGATCGGCGCCGTGGCGGATGCACGAGGCGCGGGAGCCTGCGGCGCCGCCGCCGGTTCCGGCATCCGTCGCACCTTGACGCCGAAGAGATCGGCGCGGAGCGAGTAGACGACCGCGAACACGAAGAACCACAGCAGCACGAGGAATCCCACGCGCAGCAGCAGGAGGGTCAGCTCGCTCAACGCAGCGGCCCTCCGTCGCGGACGTCGAATACGCGGGTGGCGTCGTCGGCCGGGCGCGGCGGACGCGGCGGCGCCGCCTGGGCGACGACGCGGAAGACGATGTCGGTGCGGCCGATGGTCACGGTCGAGTCGGGCGGGAGCGCGGCCTCGGTGATCTTGCGGCCGTCCAGGAGGGTGCCGTTGGTGGACTGCATGTCGCGCACCATGGCGCGCTCGCCGTCCCACAGGATCTCGACGTGCTTGCGGCTGGTGCCCGAGTCGGCGACCGTGATGTCGGCGTCGCTGCCGCGCCCGATGACGGTGCGCGACTTGACGATCGGATGCCGCTTCCCCTCGACGTCGAGCACTCCTCGCCACGCGACCCGGCCCTCCGCCGTGAACGACTCGACGCGGAGCGTGCCAGTGGACAGCTGGTCGTCTCGCTCGAGGGTGATCGAGACCGGTCCGGCGAAGGTGTACCCCTGCGACTTGGCGTGCTTCTGCACGAGGGAGTCCAGCTCGTGGCCGAGCGCCCCGCCGAGCGTGCGCATGTGCTCGTCGTCGGTCGCGGACAAGTGCACCGTGAACGTGTTCGGCGCGAGGATGCGATCACGGCTCACGATGGCGGCCTTCTTGTCGAGCTCGCTCCGCAGCGCGGACGCGATCTCGACAGGCTGGATACCGCTGCGGAAGGTCTTTGCGAACGCGCTGTTGACGGCGCGCTCGAGACCCTTCTCGAAGCTGTCAAGTAGTCCCACACGACTCCTCAGGCAGGGCAGACCGGTTCGTACATGCTAGTTGCTGAGTCTGTGCCAGTCATGGACGGTGAGGATGCCGCGGCGCGGTGCCCCGGAGGTGCCGCTCGGGTCGCGTGGCTGACCCGGCGCTCGCCCCGCGGGCACCGGGGAGGAGATGCACCATCGGGAGGAGAACGCGACAGTGTTCGATCCGCCGCTTCGCGCATCTCCTCCCGTCTGCGCAGCCGTGGAGCAGGCACGGACGCGGGTTGGAGGGTTCCGAGCCCGATTCGAGGGCCGCGATGCTGCGTGATATCCTCGGGAAGTTGAGTTGCGCTGTGTCTTCGGATGCTGCATCTCGCGCGAGTGGCGGAATAGGCAGACGCGCTGGCTTCAGGTGCCAGTGCCCGAAAGGGCGTGGGGGTTCAACTCCCCCCTCGCGCACGAAACGACGAAGGCTCCCGAATGGGGGCCTTCGTCGTTTCGTGAGCGAAGTCTGCTGCGAACCCAACGCGGGGACAACTCCCCCTCGCGCACGCCACGATCGGATCGGTCGCCCCCCCATTACTCCAACGTGGGCGGCAGCACCAGCACGATCTCCTCGACGTCGCGTCCGACGCCAGGTGCGTACTCCAACTCGCGAGAGACCTCCGTGAAACCCAGCTTCTTCAGCACAGCGAGGGATGCCGCGTTGTGGGCGGCGGCGCGCGCGAAGAGCGGTCGCTCGGGCTCACGCGACACCAGCAGGCGCAGCGCCTGGGTCGCAACGCCGCGCCCCCACGCATGCCGTGCGATCCAATAGGTGACCTCCCGGTCGCCCTCTGCCGAGAACAGCGCGGCCGTGCCGGCGAAGCCGCCGCTCTCGGTCACGACGTAGAGCGCGACATCCGGCGCTGCTCGTTCGCGCCGGATCCATTCGTCGAACGTGTGGCGATCATCCGGATCGGCCGCCGTGAAAGCCGCCATCTCCACGGCGAGCGCGGTCGCGCATCATCTCGAAGATCGCGTCGAGATCCTCGTCGTCCAGGTCGCGCAGTTCGATGTGCCCCACGCCGTCAACGGTATCGACGGGCCGCGACAGGCGTAAGTCCCGCTCAGATCAGGCCGTGCAGATCCCGCAGGATCGCCTCCGCGCGCGCGCCGTCGCGGGCGGCGACGGCATCCCGGAGTTCGACGTAGCCCTCGGTCCGCCGGATCGGGCATTCGACGAAGGGGTGCCACCCGGCCAGGTTGCGGCGGATCGCGAGCTCCGCCTCGCGCACGACCCTCATGAACGCGAGGTTGTCAGTGTGGTGGACCACACGGTCGAAGAACCGTGATGTCGCGGTCATGATGCCGGCGTGGTCGTCGTCGCGGGAAGCCGCCACGATCGCATCCACGTGCTCGACGCTCTGGGCGAGATCCTCGTCGGCGCACCGCTGGAGCGCGATCCGCAGCGCGCTGCCCATGAGGTACACGAAGAACTCGTGCGTGTCGGCGTGCACGCGTTCGCTCGGCACCGACACCCTCGTGTAGCGATTCGGAGAGACCTCGACCAATCCGGTGCGCTCGAGGCGCTGGAGCGCTTCGCGAACCGGGGTGCGCGAAACTCCCAAGCGCTCGGCCAGCTCCTGGTCGCGAAGGCGCGCACCCGGCTCGAGGCGACCGTCGAGAATGGCCTCGCCGAGGAGGGTGTAGACCTCGTCACCGAGGACGGTTCCCCGCGGCTCGAGGGGTGCGAACGGCGTTGTCATGACGCGCATCATTCTATGGCTGACGATTCAGTTGCATAGACCCATCGAACCCGCCTGAGACCCAAGAGGACGGCGGCGGCGGATCGTCGGCCAGAGCGCTTTGTCAACAGCGTTTTCACGGCGAGGATCCCTCGCCGAACAGGTGATATATCGGTAGAGTGTGCCGTGTCACGCCTGTCGTGACTTATCCGGGGGGATCCGTCGACGCCCGGGCTTCGAGTGTCTATTCTCAGCCCGGGCGTGCGATGGGCTGTGTGCAACGTTTATGTCACCTTCTTTCGACGGAATCTTCACATCCGGCCGCGGTTCGATAGCCTGGATGGGACTCGACGCAGTTCGCGCGGCGGGCACCCCACAGAACGGCAATAGATGAGTACCCAGGGCACGGTCAAGTGGTTCAACGCGGAGAAGGGCTTCGGCTTCATCGCTCCCGATGACGGCGGCGCCGACGTTTTCGCGCACTACACCGCGATCCAGTCGGGCGGTTACCGCTCGCTTGAAGAGAACCAGCGCGTCGAGTTCGAAGTAGCCCAGGGCCCCAAGGGCCTGCAGGCTGAGAACATTCGTCCGGTCTGACTTAAGACCGACCGCGCGGCGCCTCGGGCGTCGCGCCTTCGCGGGGCGAGCCGCGACACGAGTTCCTCGAGGGCTCAGTCGCGCTCGCCCCGCACCAGTTCCACCCCGGCGCCTGCGAACTGCCGCAGTGTCGCATCGGGAAGGAACGCGCGAGTCAGTCCCGCGCCGATGCGCGTGAGGTCGCTCTCGTCGCGGAACAGCAGATACATGGTCTCGTACCGCGGGTGGAACTTCTCCTTGAAGCGGTGCAGCGACCCGAATCCGTAGACGGGTTCGAGCATGCCGGCGAGCCAGTCGGAGAGACTGGCGATGGCCCCGGCATCCGGCGGGTAGTCGTGCGCCAGCGGCGCACCCGACAGCGACATGATCTCGGCGCCCTCCTCGGAGAAGTGCTTGGCCGACGAGCCGATCAGAAACTCCATCACGGGGCCGAACCCGCCGTCGCGCCGGCGCATCAGGTCGAGGGTCCAGCCGCGCACCTTCCCGTCGCCGCCGTAGACCGGCAGCCACGACAGGAATCCGTCCACATCGCCCTTCGCCGAGACCGCGAGCGCGAGCCGCACCTCGGGGTCCATCGCCTCGTCCAGCGTTCCCAGGGTGAATCCCATCTCGGGCAGCCCTTTATCGCCGACCCACATCTCCGAGATACCCCGCAGCTGCTGCTGGATGCCCCACGTCTCGTCGGCGAGGCGCGTCATCCGGAACGTCACCTCCTCGCGCGTCGCGCGATTGAGCGACGTGCGAACCGCCGACCAGGCCTTGCCGGTGAACTCCAGCCCGGGCAGGTCGACGATCGTGTCGTCGGCGACCACGAGGTGGCGCCAGGTATGAGGGACGGCATCCCTCGTCGCATCGCTCGCGCTGAAGAAGCACGGGATCAGTCCGGCGCGCTCGGCCATCGTGATGAACTCGCGCACTGATGTCTCACGGGATGCCGCAGGCCCGAGCGGATCGGCCAGCGCGATGGCCACGCCCGCCCGCTTCTGGTACGCGACGATCCCGTCCGACGTCCTGACGTAGCTGTTGCCGCCCCAGGTCGTCATCCAGGAGAGGGTCCCGCCGCCGTGAGCCCGCAGCTGCTCCTTGACGTCGTCGACCGACGGCTCGGCGCCGGCGCCGACGGTGGCCTTGCGGTGCGCGCGGAACGCCCCACGGACCCAGATGAGATAGACCAGCAGCACCGCCCAGAGCGCCGACTGCGCGATCGCGACGCTCACGTCACCGACCGAGCTCTCGATCTGAGCACCCGGGATGAACAGAAGCGCGAGGAAGAGCAGCACCCGTCAGAACGTTGAACACGGCGAGGATGACGCTCAGCACCCAGGCCCAGCGCCTGCCGCGGCGCAGGCCGTTCGCGAGGATGAGGACGATCACCACGTCGATGCCGATGTCGAGGATCGAACCGTCGGCCGCGTCGGTGTGACCGAACGGGCCGTCGGTCGGAACGAGGAAGGTCAGGACCTCCACCGCGAGCAGCGCGAGGATGCTGACGAACGCGAGGAGTCGCTGCTCACGCAGCGTGATGCGCGAGATGTGCAGCGACCGGTCGACAACGAGGATCAAACCGACCGCGAGGGCGTGCTCGAGGTCGGCCAGGGATCCCCAGAAGAACAGTGTGACCGCGGTGTACCCGAGCAGCACGACCCATGCGCGCACGCGCCAGGGAGCGGCGAGCAGACCCGCCGCAGCGGCGAGGCACGCCATGGTGCCGCCCGACGGGCCGACGTCCAGCGCCAGCGCCTCGGCCTGCGCCCACGGCCACGGCAGCATCGCGAAAAGCCACAGCAGCAGCGCGCTGCCGAAGATCGCGAACAGCTGTCCGACGCCGAAGTAGGCGACGGCCACGCGCGAGCCACGGCGGTACTCGAGGTAGGCCATGCCCGCAAAGCTTGCGATGGTGAAGAGGTACACGAGCGGGTGGTTGACGAAGAACGTGCCCGTGAACGGCGTCCACCAGCGCCCCTCCAGGAGCGCGGGCAGGCCGTACGCGACCGTCTCGAACAGCGGGGAATCCTCGAACGGACTCCACAACCCGGCGAACGCGATGCCGACGACGAGGAGGGCGGCGACCAGCGACAGTGTCGCGGGAATCCTCGCGACGACGCGCAGAACGGGGTGACGGGGCCTGGTCTGGACGTCGGTCATGGCGTTCACGATAGCGGCGACCCCTCGCGACTCAGTGCCCGGCGGGCCGATCGAAGTTCGCCAGCGCCGCGGCGTCCTCGGCATCGCGCATCGCTCGCCGCGCGGCATCCAGGGCCGCCACCGGATCCTGCGCCTGACGGGCGGCCGCGAGCTCTCGCTGGGCCGATTCCAGGCGCGATCTCGCGTCGGCGCTGGCCCGTGCGTGGGAGACGGCTGCCTCGGCGTGAGCGACCGCGTTGCGTGCCGCCGCGAGGGTGCCGGGCAGCGCCGTGCGTGCTCCGCGGATCCGCTGCTGAGCTGTGCGCGCGTCGCCCAGCGCGAGGTCGAGGCGATCGCGGAGGCGTGCGATGCGGTCGATGGTGCGCGTGGGGCGGCGCTCGGCATCCGTCTCGAGCCCGGTCAGTTCGCCCTCGATGACCCGCAGCTCGCCGCCGAGCCGGGCCGCATCGACGGACTCGAGCTGTTCCCGCGTGACGAGGGCCTGGCGCAGGGCCGTGCGCGCCGCGGCGAACTCCCCGGGCACCGCCTGCGCGGCCTGCGTGATGAGCCGATGCCTCTCCTCGAGCGTTCGCGCCTCGGCCTCTGCGCGACGGAGCGCGCGCTCGGCCTTCGCGAGGTCGGCGAGCGCGGTGCGGGTCGGGTCGTCCGCGGTCTGCGCCGCGGTCTGCAGGAGGCCTTCGGCCTGGTCGGCGCTGTCGACGGCAGCCAGCGCGGCGCGCGCGGCGTCCGACCATTCGTCCTCCGCGAACCTCGCGGAAAGCTCCGCCACCAGCGCCCCGGGGTCGCCCATCGTCGCGCGCAGGGCGTCCAGGCGCTCGCGAGCGGCTGCGATCTGCGACGCCGCCGACACGTTGGCCAGCACCCATCGGCCGTGCTCGGCACGTGCCGCGGCGATCGCCGCCAGCGCTTCAGTGCTGCGGCGCTCGATGCGCGCCGATACCCGGCGGATCTCTTCGAGCGACGTCGTGGTGTCCGAGATCGCGCGATACTCCTCGAACGATGCGTCCCGCACGTGCTGCGCGGTCAGACGTGCACGGCGAAGGGATGCCGGAGCACCGCCGCCGTACAGCGCGCCGGAGAGGCCGACCTCGAGGTCGAGTTCGTCGACGGCGTCGTCGAGCTGCACGAGGATGACCCCCGCCTGCGCGCGGACGGCGTCCGCGGCGGCCCGACGGCGAGGCGATCGACGCACCGCGCGGACCGCCCACACGATCACAGCGATGGCGATCGCCGTGGCGCCGAACACCACGGCGGCGGGCACCGCCCACGCCAGGATTCCGCCGAGACCCTCACCCATCGGCATCCCTCACCAGGAGGAGGTCGCGAAGCTCGGCGACCGTGTCGACGGCTGCCTGCGCGCCCGCGGCCTCGTGCGGCCAGCTGAAGCCCCAGCGCACGAAGACCACCGGCACGTCGTGCGCTGCACCGCCCTCGACGTCGTGGTGCCGATCGCCGATCAGCACCGGGCGGCTCGTGTCGACGCCGGCCGCGGCGAGGCGGCGCAGCGCCTCCGCGACGATGTCCGCCTTGGCAGCGAGGGTGCGCTCGTCAGCCGTGGCGCCGACGATCGCGGCGAAGCAGGGCGAGAGGTCGAAGTGATCCATGAGCGCCGCGACCTGCACCTCCGGTTTCGAGCTCGCGGTCGCCTGCGCAACGCCGGCGGCTGCGATCTCGAGGACGAGCTCACCCACGCCGGTGAACAGCTTCGCGCCGGTCGTGTAGCCGTCGGCCTTGCCGAGGGTCCGGTAGAAGGAGACGGCTTCGGCTGCCTGGTCGGGCGTCATGCCGCCGGTCACCTGGAACGACTCGAACATCGGCGGACCGATCCAGTGCACGAGCTCGGCGCGCGTGGGTGCGATCTTGCCGAAGTGCTCGAGCGTGATCTTCAGGCGCCGCAGAATGCCGTCCGAGGCGTCGACGATCGTGCCGTCGACATCCCACAGAATGCATGTCCACGGTGATCGGCTCCCCATCGCACCAGCCTATGGGGCGCCCGCCGGGCGTTCCTGCCGAGGTGAGTCGTGTCAAAACAGCCGCGGGGCGCCGGAGTCGATGCCCTTCATCCCGTCGTAGTCGAGGGTGAGGCATCGGATGCCGCGGTCGGCCGCCAGCACCCGCGCCTGCGGCTTGATCTCCTGCGCCGCGAACACGCCGGTGACCGGCGCCAGGTGCGGGTCGCGCCCGAGCAGCTCGAGGTACCGGGTCAGCTGCTCGACCCCGTCGATGTCGCCGCGCCGCTTGATCTCGACGGCGATGGTTCCGCCGGCCGCATTCCGCAGCAGCAGGTCCACCGGGCCGATCGCGGTCGGGAACTCCCGTCGCACAAGAGTGAGCCCGTCGCCGATCACATCGACCTGCTCCGCGAGCAGGCGTTGCAGATCTGCTTCGACCCCGTCCTTGACCAGGCCGGGATCCAGGCCGAGTTCGTGCGACGTGTCGTGCAGCACCTCATGGATGCGCACGACCAGCGCGTCGCCGGTCTTCGCGTGGGTCACGTTCCACAGCTCGACGACGCCGTCCTCGGCATCCGAGTCGTCCGGCGCTTGAACCGTCAGGCTGCAGGGCGGGCTCATCCAGTTGAGCGGCTTGTACGAACCGCCGTCGGAGTGCACCAGCAGACTGCCGTCGCCCTTGTGGACGAGCAGGCGGGTGGCCAGGGGCAGGTGCGCGTTGAGGCGACCGGTGTAGTCCACCGAGCAGTGGGCGATCACGATGCGCACCCGTCGAGCCTAACCGGGCGAGCGGATGCGGCGCCCCGTGGTCGCGACGCCGCGCTGCCGGCGCCGAGTGCACGGCTGGTCGCCCAGTGCACGGCATGCCCGCGTCGCGAAGTCGTGCGTTCGGCGGCAGACCGTGCACTCGATGCCGCGGACGGGCGGCCGGGCCCGACCGCCTAGGGGCGGTCGGCGTGCTCGGCGCGCTTGTGCGGGTGCCCGGCTCCGACGACCGAGCCTGCGATCGGCTTCGCCGCGCTCGATGCCAGCCCGGATGCCACGGCCAGGCCGACGAGGATGTACAGCGTGTTGAGCAGGCCGATGTTCTCGCTGATGAAGCCGAGGATCGGCGGGCCGCACAGGAACGAGATGTAGCCGATGGTCGCCGCCGCGCTCACTCGGGCCGCCGCCTTGGCCGGGTCGTCAGCCGCGGCCGACATGCCCAGCGGGAAGCCGAGCGACACTCCCGCACCCCACAGCGCGGCACCGACGAACACGAGCGGGATGCTCGGCGCCAGGATGAACAGGAGCAGGCCCGCAGTGGCGAGCGCAGCCAGCACGCGCAGCGTGGCGACGCGGCCGAACCGGTCGACGAGCGGGCCACCGAAGATGCGCACCACGGTCATGCTCACCGAGAACACCGTCAGGCCGAGTGCGCCCAGTGCCTGCGTCGATCCATGGCCCTCGACCATTCCGAGAGCCAGCCAGTCGTTCGCGCCGCCCTCTGCGAAGGCCATGCCGAGCATGATGATGCCGAGCGCGTACGTGCGCGGCTCTCGCCAGGCCGACAGCGCCGTGTGCAGCCGTTCGCGCCAGTGACGCTTCTCGGCCTCGTCGGCCGGGTCCATCGTGATCTCTCGCGCCGGGACGTTGGCGTGCGTCACGAAGGCGATGACGACGAGCAGCACAGCCATCACGGAGGTGTGCACCAGCACGTTGAGCCCCAGAACGACGGCGAGGGCGCCCAGCCCGGCGCCGATGACCGTGCCGAAGCTGAAGAAGGCGTGGAACAGCGGCAGGATCGTCTTGCCGACCTGCTTCTCGATCGCAGCGCCCTCGACGTTCATCATCACGTCGACGGCGCCGTTCCCGAGGCCGAACAGCACGAGACCGCCGACGACGATCACGAACGAGTGCGCGACGTCGGTGCCCACACCGATGAGCGCGACGCCCACGGCGAAGACCAGGATCGCGCCGAGCATTCCCGAACGCGCTCCGAACCTCGCCAGCACGACGGTCGCCAGCGACAGGCCGATGATCGAGGCGATCCCCGCGCCGAGCAGCATGAGGCCGATCTGGATGTTGTCCACGTCGAGCGCGATCTTGATGGCGGGCACGCGCGACGCCCACGTCGCGATGCTGAGGCCGCTCGCGAGGAAGATGGCGAAGACGGCGGCCCGCCAGCGCACCAGTTGCGAGCGGGTGAGGACGAGTTCCATGCCAGCCAATTTACGGAATCGTGCCCGTCTTGTCGAATCGTTTCGGCGAGCGTCCGAATCGATTCGACTCGCGTCATCTTCGCAAGGTAGCATCGATCCGTCATGAACACGCGCAGGCCCACCATCACCGACGTCGCCCGTACCGCCGGAGTGTCGCCGTCGACGGCATCCGTGGTCTTCAGCGGCAAGACGGCCGTTTCGGATGCCACTCGGCAGCGCGTCCTGGACGCCGCGGGATCATTGGGCTACACGGGTCCCGATCCCCGAGCCGCGTCGCTGCGCCGCGGACGCTCGGGAATCGTCGGCGTGGTGTTCGAAGAGCACCTGGGCGCGGCGTTCCTCGATCCGGTGAAGACCCTGATGATGGACGGACTCGCCGACGGCGTCGCGTCGATCGGGGCCGGGCTCCTGCTGCTGCGGGATCAGGCACCGCCGGGCACGGAGCCGACGCTCACCACCGCGCCACTGGATGCCGCCGTGCTCGTGGGCTGCAGCGGGCTGCTGCGCGAATCGCTCGCCGTCGTCACAGCACGAGGAATCCCGGTGGTGGTGATCGAAGGCGACGCTGGCGAGGGAATCCTGCGGATCGAGCTGGACAACCGCGAGGCGCAGCGACAGGCTGCCAGCCACCTGCGCGCGCTCGGTCACGAGAATGTGGCGATCGTCACGCTCCCTGTCCGTGCGGGCTGGCAGCGCGGCTGGGTCGCCGACGACGAGTCGATCACCGTGGACGTCACCCGCGAACGGCTCGCCGGCGCGCGCGACGTGTTCCGCTACGCCCCGGCGTACGGCGCGGCGGCCAGTTCGATCGACGAGGGCTTGGCGGCCGGCCGCGTGCTGTTCGCCGACGCCACCGCCGGGCCGACCGCGGTCCTCGCACAGAGCGACCTGCTCGCCGCAGGTCTGATCCGCGCGGCGGAAGAGGCCGGTCTGAGAGTGCCCGACGACGTGAGCGTCACGGGATTCGACGGAATCGTCGTGGACGGCCTCGCGCCCTACGAGCTGACGACACTGGTGCAGCCCGCGGCCGACAAGGGACGAGCCGCGGGGCATGCCGTGGCGGCGATGCTCGCGGGGGAGACCGCAGCATCAATTCGGTTCACGTGCGTCTTCCGCGTCGGCAACACCACCGCACCCCGCGCCTGAGCACAGCTTGCCGCCGCAGTCGCGCGGAGGGAGGGCATCCAGCGCGCGGATAGACTGGACCCGACACCCCGATCGCCCGAGCCGCCGCCCCCGACGTCCGGCCGACGACCCCGAGGAGACCGCGCATGCTGAGCCTCCTCGGCGCGTTCACACTCCTGCCGCTCCTTCTGCCGTGGGTCGTCGGACGCCTCGGGGCCCGCGCGTTCTACCTCGCTGCCCTGCTGCCGGTTGCCGCCTTCACGTACACCGCGATCCAGACCCCGGCGGTGCTATCTGGAGATATTCCGTTCGAGGCATTCGACTGGATTCCGCCGCTCGGCATCGAGCTGTCGGCTCGGCTCGACACCCTCTCGTGGGTGATGGCACTGATCGTGACCGGCGTCGGGGCGCTCGTGATGCTGTACTGCCGTTGGTATTTCCGAGGCAAGACCGAGGGTGTCGGCCAGTTCTCGGCCGTGCTGCTCGCGTTCGCCGGCGCGATGTACGGCCTGGTCATCACGGATGACCTCGTCGTGCTCGTGATGTTCTGGGAGATCACGAGCGTGCTGTCGTACCTGCTCATCGGCTTCTACAACCGGCGCGGCGCGAGCCGCCGGGCCGCCCTGCAGGCGCTGCTGGTGACCTCGTTGGGCGGCCTCGTGATGCTCATCGGCGTCGTGCTGCTGGTCGTGGACACCGGCACCTCGAGCATCTCGCAGATCCTCGACGCGGCGCCGACCGGCCCGGTCGTCGACGCCGCGCTGGTGCTGATCCTGGTCGGTGCGCTGAGCAAGTCGGCGATCTTCCCGTTCCACTTCTGGCTGCCCGGCGCGATGGCCGCCCCGACCCCGGTGAGCGCGTATCTCCACGCGGCTGCCATGGTCAAGGCCGGCATCTACCTGATCGCCCTCCTGGCGCCCGTCTTCGCCGGTTCGCCGGGTTGGCGCCCGATCGTCGTCGGGCTCGGTGTGTTCACGATGCTGCTCGGCGGTCTGCAGGCGCTCCGCGAGAGCGACCTCAAACGCATCCTCGCGTTCGGCACCGTGAGCCAGCTCGGCTTCCTCACCGTCGTCCTCGGCTATGGAACCCAGGATGCCGCGCTGACCGGGCTCGCGCTGCTGATCAGCCACGCGCTGTTCAAGTCGGCGCTGTTCCTGGTGGTGGGCGTCATCGACCGCCAGCTGTCCACGCGCGACATCGGCGAGCTCAGTGGGGTCGGCCGACAGGCACCGGTGATGGCGACCTTCTCCGCGATCGGCCTGGCGTCGATGATCGGGGTCTTCCCCACTATCGGATTCGTCGCGAAGGAGGGGATCCTCACCGCCTTCCTTCACGAGGCGGCGGGCGGCGCCATCTGGGGGATCGTCGCGCTGGTCGGCATCGTCCTGGGCTCGATCCTCACGGCCGCCTACGGCATCCGCTTCTGGTGGGGCGCGTTCTCGACCAAACACGGCGCCGACGGTGCCGCCGTCGAGCGCACCGAGTGGCCCGACCCGCCCTTGGGTTTCCTCGGGGCTCCCGTGCTGCTGTCCGGGCTGACCGTCGTGGCGGGGCTCGGCGCGCCGCTGCTGGACGTGGTCCTGGCGCCGTACGCCGCTCTTGCGCCGGCCTCAACTGCCGGGGTCGCCGCCCCGGAGCCCGCGCACCTCGCGCTGTGGCACGGGCTGGAGCCCGCCCTGTGGATCTCACTCGCCACCATCGCCATCGGGGCCGCCCTCTTCGCATTGGCCGTCGCGACGGGATGGCACCGGCGCGTGCTTCCGTTCACGGCCGCCGACATCTACAACGCGGTGCTCCGCGGAATCGCCCGACTGTCGGTTCTCACGACCGGTTTCACCCAGCGCGGCTCGCTTCCGGTGTACGTCGGCACGATCTTCGTCGTCTTCGTCGCCGCCGAGGGCACCGCCCTGCTCGCGGGCTCGGACTGGAAGGCTCAGCTCGACGCCTACCAGACCCCGATGCAGCTCGTGGTCGCGCCCATCATGATCGCGGCCGGGCTCGTCGCGGTGCGCGCGCAGAAGCGCTACACCGGAGTCGTGCTCGTCTCGGTCACCGGCTTGGGCATGGTTCTGCTCTTCGCCACGAGCGGCGCGCCCGACCTGGCGCTCACGCAGATCCTCGTCGAGACCGTGACGCTGGTCGCGTTCGCATTGGTGCTGCGCCGCATCCCCTCACGCATGGGGGAGCACAACGCCTCGGTCTGGCCGGTGGCGCGCGCGGTGCTGGCCGCCGCAGTCGGTGCGACCATGGCGGCCGTTGCCCTCATCGCGACGGCGGCGCGCTCCGTGAAGCCGATCTCCGAGTCCTTCCCCGAACTCGCCTACGAACTCGGCCACGGCAAGAACGTCGTCAACGTGGCGCTGGTCGACCTGCGTGGCTGGGACACGATGGGCGAGCTGTCGGTGCTGATCCTCGCGGCGACCGGAGTGGCCTCGCTGGTGTTCGTCACCCATCGCGCCGACACGCTGTCCAGCTCGACGGCCCCGCTTCCACCCGCCGCGGCGCGCACGCGGCAGCCGCTCGTCGAGACCGACGAAGGGGTGCGCCCGCGCGGGGAGACCGGAGGAACCGAGCGCATGGCCTGGCTCGTGGGCGGCCAGCGGGTGCGCCCCGAGAATCGCTCGATCCTGCTGGAAGTGGTCGTGCGCGTCCTCTTCCACTCCATCATCATCGTTTCGCTCTACCTCCTGTTCGCCGGTCACAACCTTCCCGGCGGAGGTTTCTCGGGCGGACTCGTCGCCGGAATGGCGCTGGTCATGCGCTATGTCGCGGGCGGTCGCTACGAACTCGGCGCCGCCGCGCCGGCCGATGCGGGACGGCTGCTCGGGGCCGGCATGTCGATCGCGGTCGCGTGCGCGATCGTGCCGCTGTTCTTCGGTGCTCCGCCGCTGACGAGCACGTACTTCGAGTTCGACGTGCCGCTGCTGGGGCACCTCGAGTTCGTCACCTCGACCCTGTTCGATGTCGGCGTCTACCTCGTGGTCATCGGCCTCGTGCTCGACGTCCTGCGCAGCCTCGGCGCCGAGGTCGACCGGCAGACGCAGGAATTGCGCGACGCCGCGCCCGGCACCACTTCGAGCAGGCAGAGCGGGGTGAGCGTCTGATGGATGTCTCGCTCGTCCTGATCGTCGTGATGGCGGTGCTGTTCGCGTGCGGCGTCTACGCGATGCTCGAGCGCAGTCTCACCCGCGTGCTGATCGGCTTCCTCCTGCTGGGCAACGCGACCAACCTGCTGCTTCTGATCGTGATGGGCCAGCCCGGGGTCGCACCGTTCTTCGGGGCGGCGGCATCCTCCGAGGTGATGTCCGACCCGCTCCCACAGGCGCTCACCCTCACCGCGATCGTCATCACCTTCGGCATCTCGGCGTTCCTTCTCGCGCTCATCTACCGCTCCTGGCAGCTCGGGCAGGCCGACACGGTCGAGGATGACGCCGAGGACCTCGCGCTGCGCGCGCGCGGCGTGGCCGCCGAGGATGCGATGGACGACGAGACCGAGCTCGTCAGCGACGACACCGTGACCGACTTCGTCGGCCTCGCGACGGCGCCGATCACGGTGCTGGGCAGCCGCGACTTCGCCGGCATCCGCGACGACGCTCCGACCGATCGCCCCGCCGGCCGTCGCGAGGAGCCGCCGCGCCGCATCCGACCGCCGGAAGGCGAGGACGACGCGTGAGCGCCCTCGTCCCCCTTCTGGTCACCCTGCCGCTCCTCGGAGCGGCGATCGCCCTCATCGCCGGCCGGCATCGCAAGACACAGGTCGCCGTGTCGATCGTGACCCTCACGCTGGTGCTGGCGATCGCCGCCGTGCTGCTGGTCGTGGTCGACGCCGGAAACGCCCCGATCGCCGTGTCGGTGGGCGACTGGCCGATCCCGTTCGGCATCGTGCTGTACGTCGACCGGCTCGCCGCGCTGCTGGTCGTCGTGTCGAGCATCGTGTTGCTGGCGGTTCTGTTGTTCTCCGTCGGCCAGGGAGCTGCGGACGGCGACGACGACACGCCGGTCTCGATCTTCCACCCGTCGTACCTCATCCTGGCGGCGGGGATCTTCACCGCCTTCATCGCGGGCGACCTCTTCAACCTCTACGTCGGATTCGAGATCCTGCTGGTCGCGTCGTACGTGCTGATCACACTCGGCAGCACGGAGTCCCGGATCCGCACAGGCGTCGTATACATCGTCGTCTCGCTGGTCTCGTCGATCCTCTTCCTGGCCTCGATCGCCGTGATCTACGGCGCACTCGGCACCGTCAACATGGTTCAGATCTCCGAGCGGATGACCCAGCTGCCGCAGCAGACGCAGACCGTGCTGCACGTGATGCTTCTGCTCGCGTTCAGCATCAAGGCCGCCGTCTTCCCGCTGTCGTTCTGGCTGCCCGACTCCTATCCGACCGCACCGGCGCCGGTCACCGCCGTGTTCGCCGGCTTGCTGACCAAGGTCGGCGTCTACGCGATGATCCGCACGGAGACCGAGCTGTTCCGCGTGAACGACGTCAACTTCGTGCTGATGATCGTGGCGCTTGCAACCATGATCGTCGGTGTGCTCGGCGCGGTGGCCCAGGCGGAGCTCAAGCGAATCCTCTCGTTCACCCTCGTGAGCCACGTCGGCTACATGGTGTTCGGGCTGGCGATCGCGACTCCGGCAGCGATCGGCGCGACGATCTACTACATGGTCCACCACATCGTGGTGCAGACAACGCTGTTCCTCGCCGTCGGGCTCGTTGAGCGACGAGCGGGGAGCACCTCGATCCTGCGGGTCAAGGGACTCATGCGCGCCGCGCCGGTGATCGCGGTCCTGTACTTCATCCCGGCCATCAACCTCGGCGGGCTCCCACCGTTCTCGGGCTTCATCGGGAAGTACGCCCTCTTCAACGCGGGGGCCGAAGTCGGCACGCCGATCATGATCGTGCTCATCGTCGGCGGCATCCTCACGTCGCTGCTCACCCTGTATGCGCTCATGCGCGCGTGGAACCTCTCGTTCTGGCGGGAGGAGGACGACTCCGCCGAGACCGAGGAGCGGATCTCCTACCTCGGCTCCGCGCCGGCGGCCGCGATCGAGACCGAGCGGCGCGTCATCCCCCGCATCATGACCGCGGCCACGGCCGGCATGGTCGCGGTCACGGTGTCGCTCACGCTCTTCGCAGGACCGCTCTACGAGGTGTGCGCGCGGATCGGGGCGAGCCTGCTCGAACCGGTCAGCATCTCTCAGCTCGAAGATGAGGCGGGCCGATGACCGCGCCGATCCACCACACCTCGCGCCCCCGGCACAGCGCCGGTCATAGTGCCGGCGAGCCCGCGCGCGATGCGGCCGGCCGGGCCTCAGACGGGACGATCGGGGGCAGGCGCGGGGTGCTCCAGCAGGTGTGGCGGCAGCTGCCGTTCTTCGTCTGGCTCGTCGCGCTGTGGATGCTGCTGTGGGGTCAGTTCACACTCGTGGCGTTCGTCACCGGCGTGATCGCGGCCGTGGCGGTGACGCGTGTTTTCCGATTGCCCCCCGTCGAGCTCTCCGGCCGCGTGAACCTGTGGTACGGACTGATCTTCGTCCTCACGTTCTTCGCGGCGCTCGTGCGCGGTTCGCTCCTGGTCGCCTGGCAGGTGCTCGACTTCCGGCGTCAGCCGGGCAGCTCCATCATCGCGGTGCATCTGCGGACCGACGACGACCTGATCATGACGCACACCGCCGTGACGGCCTCGCTCATACCAGGGTCGATCATCATCGAGGCGGATCGGGATCGGCGGATCCTGTATCTGCACGTGATCGGCGTGACCTCGGAAGAGGAGGTCGAACGACAGCGGCGCGCGATCCTGGGCTGGGAGGCCCGCATCGTTCGCGCCGTCGGATCTGGTGCCCAGCTCGAGATCATCCGCAGAGCCGAGATCGACACGCCGCAGCAGGGAGGTGCACCCGCATGAGCGCACTTCTTCTCGTCATCTACGTCGTCTTCGGCGTCGCCGCGCTGCTCACCCTGTGGCGCATCGTCGTCGGCCCCTCGATCCTCGACCGGGCGGTGGCATCCGACGTGCTCCTCACCGAGGTTCTGTGCGTGCTCGGTGCGGAGATGGTGATCAACCAGCACACGCGCACTCTGCCCGTGCTGCTCATCATCGCCGCGGTGGGCGTCTTCGGCACGATCTCGATCGCCCGCTTCGTCGCGAGAAGGGACAACGTGGACCGATGACGATGCTTCTGCGCGCCGCATCCGCAGTGTCCGCCGTCTCGGTGGGCGACAGTCCCGTGCCGGATGCCGCCACCCCGCTGGATGCCTGGCTGAACGGCGCCGCGCTCGTGCTGATCCTGTTGGGTGCGCTGCTGTGCCTGACCGCGGCGATCGGCCTGCTGCGGTTCCGCGACGTGCCCACCCGCCTGCACGCGGCGACCAAGCCGCAGGTGCTCGGGCTGATTCTCATCTGCCTCGCGATCGCGCTGTCGCTGCGATCCTGGCCGGTGGTCGCGTTCCTCGTTCCGGTGGTGCTGATCCAGCTGGCCACCGCTCCGCTGTCGGCGCACATGGTCGGCCGCCAGGCCTACCGCAACGGAACCCTCGAGGAGCAGTCGCTGTTCGTGGACGAGCTCGCCGAGTCCCGGCAGACGCCTCCCGCCGCCGGCGGCTGAGGCGACTGCCCGCACCCACGCACCCACCGCCCACGCCGAGACTGCAACTGCCCGTCGAGACTGAGGGTGATACCCGCAGTCTCGACCTGCGGGTGGAGTCTCCCGGTGAGGTGAGGCGATCAGTCGGCGGGAACCAGCGTCAGCCGGTGAGTCGTGGCGGCGTCGACCGCGGCCTCGGTGAACGGCCACGGTGTGAGCTCTGCGCGCTGCCACGTCTCGGTCTGGTCGACGTAGTTGGGGTGGTACGTGTGACCGCTCGTGCCGGTGAGGTGATTCCACCGCGACGCGTCGAAGTCGGCGAGGTCGACCACCATGCGCATCGAGGGAACGGTGACCGTCTCGAAGTCCGCTCCGATGTCCCACCCCGTCGCGTTCGCGACCGATGAGCCGCCGCCCACCGGATACGGTCCGCGGTTGAAGAGCATCTCGATCGGCGCGATGCCCGACAGGCCGAACGTGGCGCTGGTGAGCGACAGCGCGTGCAGCGACCCCCAGTTCCACCGCGACGGGTTGTCGCCCTGCAGCCCGACGAGTCGGTCGTACGCCTCGTCGGCGGCATGCTCGAGCATCTCGGCCTGACCGTCCACGCCGAGCTCCGCGTTCGTCCACCACGCCGAGTCGGGGGTCTCCAGCAGCTGCTCGACCACGAGGAACAGACGGCCTTGACCTGTGACCGGTGCCGGGTGCTCGCGCCCGGTCACGAAAAGATCCGTCACGAGCTGGTCCCACAGCACGTTCGCATACGCCGCGGCACCGGATTCGGCGGTGTTCTGCGCGTCCCACGAGCGCAGCTGGTCGAGAGCGGCATCCGGTCCGGGGCGGCCGGTGGAGACGTCCATATATGCCGCTGCCAGCTCCTTGCCCATCACGAACTCGTTGTCGGCCTGGATGTCGCGCATGTCGTCGGCCGTGAGCTTGCCCATCGCGGACTTCCGCTGCAGGAGATCCAGAACGCGGGCGGCACGCCATCCGTAGTCCCAGTCCCGGGTGAGGAGGTAGGGATAGTCGGCGCTGACGACGGCGTTGTTGGCCGTGACGATGTAGCCGTCGGCAGGATTGAGGGAGTACGGCAGCTCGTCGAAGGGGATGAAGCCCTGCCACGCGTAGGTCGAATCCCAGCCCGGCTGCGGCATCCAGCCGTCCCCCGCCCCGCGGATCGGGAGTTTGCCGGGGGTCTGGTAGCCGATGTTGCCGTCTACGTCGGCATAGACGAGGTTCTGCGCCGGCACGTCGAACAGCTCGGCTGCCGCCCGGAAGTCCTCGAACGACTGCGCGAGGTTCAGCGCGAAGATGGATGCCGCCGCAGTGCCCGGCTGCAGCGCCGTCCACTTCAGGCTGACGGCGTACTCACCCGCGGGGGCCGATACGGGTGCGGCGACGACGCCCGCAGCGCCCGTGAAAGGATCGGTCGCGATCGCATCGAAGTCGTCACTGACGCCCGAGAGGATGGGACCGTTGACCGTGGAGCGGATGCGCAGCTCGACATCGTCCCCGCCCGCGACCCGGATCGTCTCGGTGCGCTCCTCGAGGGGGACGAGCGCACCGTCGCGCCAATACGAGTCGCCCTCGACCTTCTCGAGATAGAGGTCGGTGACATCGGTGGTCAGGTTCGTGAAGCCCCACGCGACGCGGGCGTTGTGTCCGATGATCACGCCCGGCACCCCGGAGAAGCCGAATCCCGAGACGTCGAAAGCGCAGCTGTCACTGACGACCCGGCATCGCAGGGTCACCTGGTGCCACACGCTGGGCAGATCCGCGCCGAGGTGGGGGTCGTTCGCCAGCAGCGGCATCCCGCTCTCGGTCAGATCCCCCGAGACGACCCAGGAGTTCGACCCGACGCCTTCGCCGGAGTCGCCGATGAGCGCGTCGACGGCCGCGACGACGCCGTCGACCTCGCTCCATTCGATGGATGCCGGAACGATCTCGGGTTCGGCGGCCGCGGCCGCGCCGGCCGGCTGCACCGCCGATATCGTCGGCACGATCACCGGATTCCGGTCGTACGGGTATCGCGGATAGAACTCCGCGAGCTGCTGCGAGGTGAAGTCCGCCGCGATGAGAGCCCGCTCGGTCTCGTCCTCGACGTTGGACCGGAGGTCCCAGGCCATGGCCTTCAGCCACGCCACCGAGTCTTCGGGAGTCCACGGCTCGATCACGTAGTCGGGGTTCTGCATCCCGAGGATGGCGTACTCGAACGACACGTCCGCGCCATCGTGCTCGGAGAGGTAGGCGTTGACGCCCGCCGCGTACGCGTCGTAGTAGTCCGCGACGGCCGGGTCGAGCGCGGCAACCTCCTGCGCCGCGATCCCTCGCCACCCCAGCGTGCGCAGGAAGGAGTCGGTGGCCAGCTGCGACTCCCCGAAAAGCTCGGAGAGCCGCCCGCTGGTGACGTGCCGTCGGAAGTCCATCTCCCAGAAGCGGTCCTGCGCATGGACGTACCCCTGCGCGAAGAAGAGGTCGTCGGAGTCCGCGGCCGTGATCGTCGGGATACCGAGCTCATCGCGCTGCACGTCCACATCTCCACCGAGGCCCTCCACGGCGATCGTCCCCTCCAGCTGCGGGAACGACCGCTGGATCGTCCACACGACGAAACCGGCGGCGATGAGCGCGATCACGATCACGCCGGCGACGATCCCGAACACCGTTGCGCCGATGACCCGTCCCACGGACCGCTTCCGGGGCCGCACGGGCGCCTCGATCGTCACGGGTGCGGAAACGGTCTTCGACATTGAAGGGACTTTCGAGTGGGCAGCGTGGGGACGCGATGTCATGCGTCGCGATCCTCGGTCCCACGCCTTCGGGTTGCGCGAGCACCGTCAGGCATCGTAACCCGCAGACGCGGCAACCCTGAACCCCTCTCGGCGGACTCGAAGCACGCGGCCGGGATCCACGCTTCCGGCAACGGGGCGGGCGATCCGCGGGAGGGGTCGGTCAGTCGGTTCCGGCGTCGTACATGGCCGACTCGGATGCCGCTTCGATGGCACCCTCGAGCGCGTCGGCCTCGGCGTCCGCCGGCGAAGCCGATTCGGTGATCTCGTCCGCCTCGCCCGACGTGATGCGACCCACGAGGGCACCCGTGGCGCCGCCGATGAGGCCCAGGCCGGCGTACTGCTCGAGGCGCGACCGGGAGTCGGCGATGTCGAGGTTGCGCATGGTCAGCTGGCCGATGCGATCCGTCGGTCCGAAGGCGGCATCGCCGACGCGCTCCATCGAGAGCTTCTCCGGCGCGTACGACAGGTTCGGACCCGTCGTGTCGAGGATCGTGTAGTCCTCGCCGCGGCGCAGGCGCAGGGTGACCGATCCGTTGATCGTCGAGCCCACCCACTTCTGGATCGACTCGCGCAGCATCAGCGACTGCGGCTCGAGCCAGCGCCCCTCGTACATGAGCCGACCGAGCCGGCGGCCCTGCTCGTGGTACGTCGCGAGGGTGTCTTCGTTCAGGATGCCGTTCACCAGGCGTTCGTACGCGATGAACAGCAGCGCCATCGCGGGTGCTTCGTAGATGCCACGGCTCTTCGCCTCGATGATGCGGTTCTCGATCTGGTCGCTCATGCCCAGGCCGTGACGGCCACCGATGCGGTTGGCCTCGTGCACGAGCTCGACGGCGTCGGCGTACTCCACGCCGTTGATCGCGACAGGCCTCCCGAGTTCGAATGTGATGGTGACATCCTCGATGGCGATCTGGACCGTGGGGTCCCAGAACCGAACCCCCATGATCGGCTGCACGGTCTCAAGGGAGACGTCCAGGTGCTCGAGCGTCTTGGCCTCGTGGGTGGCTCCCCAGATGTTCGCGTCGGTGGAGTAGGCCTTCTCGGCGCTGTCGCGATACGGGAAGCCGTGCTCGACCAGCCAGGCCGACATCTCGGAGCGGCCGCCGAGCTCGGTGACGAAGTCGGCGTCAAGCCACGGCTTGTAGATCCGCAGGCGCGGATTCGCGAGGAGGCCGTAGCGGTAGAACCGCTCGATGTCGTTGCCCTTGTACGTCGAGCCGTCGCCCCAGATGTCGACGCCGTCGTCCTTCATCGCCCGAACGAGGAGGGTGCCGGTCACCGCCCGGCCAAGCGGAGTGGTGTTGAAGTAGGTCTTGCCGCCCGAGCGGATGTGGAAGGCGCCGCACGCGAGGGCGCCGAGACCCTCCTCCACGAGCGCGGTCTTGCAGTCGACCAGCCGGGAGATCTCCGCACCGTACTCGAGCGCCCGCCCCGGGATCGCGTCGATGTCATCCTCGTCGGGCTGACCGAGGTCACCCGTGTACGTGCAGGGGATGGCGCCCTTGTCGCGCATCCAGGCGACGGCGACGGATGTGTCGAGTCCCCCGGAGAAAGCGATGCCGACGCGCTCGCCGACGGGGAGGGACTGCAGAACCTTCGACATCCTTCGATCCTACTGAGCCGGTGCCGCGCGCCCTCCGCGTCGGGAAACGCAGCGATGCCGGGTCGGGAGGTACCCGACCCGGCATCGCCGAGACTGCTCAGACGTGCAGGACGCCTGTGGCCGGGGCCGCTCCTGCGCGTACCGCTGCTCGCTTCTCACGATGACGTCCGATCGCGATGATCACCGCTCCGATCGCGAGGAATGCGACCATCATCGCGCCGATGTACGCGAAGGCCGACCCGTAGCCTGCGCTGTGCGGATCGAGGAACGGGTACGGGTACCACCACGACGTGCTGCCGTCGGGGTTCGAGACCCGCAGCCCCCGCACCATCGTGTAGACCGTCCACCCCAGCGGGTAGCCGACGAAGACGGCGAGCGACCACCACGGCAGCCCGCGACGTCGCGGTGCCCACAGCAGATCGAGGATGAAGTAGATCGGCAGTACGACGTGCAGGACCTCGACCGCGTAGGAGTCCAGCAGTCTGATTCCGGCAGTGTCGCCGAGGGCGATGCCACTCGGGGCATCGCGCAGCAGCACGTTGTAGACGATGCCGAGGAGCAGGACCGGGCCGGCAACGGCCGCAAGGCCCAGGGCGATCCCCAAGGGCTCCCGCGTCGTTCCCGGGTGCCGCTGCGACCACGTCGCGGCCGCCACCAGCGCCACGACGCTGAGCAGCGACGAAACGATCGTGAACAGGCTGAAGTAGTTGACCAGCACGAGCTCGAGATCCTGCTCTCCTCGTGACGCCCGGTCGATGTTGACGATGAATCCGGCGACGATGCCGGACAGCGCTGTGACCGCCGCCGCGATCCTGAACCATGACCAATGCATTAGATGACCTTTCACTTTCCCCCGGGTGTGTGGCATCCCCATGAGATAAGTGGTAGTGGTCGCGAGTGCGCTCGACGGGAATGTTGGCACCGCAAACAGCGAAGTAGCCCAAATGGGGGACAGAAAGGTTGTGTGAAGTCTACAAACGAGTTCCGCGGCGTCGTCCGATCCACACCACCAGGAGTCCGACCGCGATGATCGCGATCGCGATCGCCACGACGTAGACCGAGACGCCGAGGTAGCCGTTCGCGAAGTTGTTCGGGTCCATGAAGGGGTACGGGTACCAGTACGGGTTGCCGGTGATCGGGCTGGTCACCAGGGGCCCGCGCACCAGGGTGTAGACCGCCCAGACGATGGGGAAGACGGCGATCGCGACGACCGCGTTCCAGTTCAACCTGCGGCGAAGCGGGCCGAGGAACAGATCGAGCAGGAGGAAGACCGGTGCGACGACATGCAGGGTCTCATTCGACCAGGGGATCGGCTCGCTGCCCTGCGGAAGCTCGATGTTGCGGAGCAGGATGTTGTAGACGAGTCCCGTCACGATCATGTAGGTGGTGATGGAGGCCAGAGCGATAGCGAGACCGCGCGGCTCCGACCTGGCGCGGGTGCCGCGCGTGAAGTACCAGAGCGCCGCCCACACGAGGATGACGGCCGACGTAGCGTTCGAGAGGATCGTGAAGAAGCTGAAGAAGTTCGCGATGACCGTCGGGACATCGTTGCCATTCTCGATCGCCCGCCCGACCGAGAGTGAGAGCTGAGCGACGATCGCGGTGGCGATGACCGCGGCCATGACGAGCCTCAGGACGGACCAGGTGCGTGCCCAGGCGGGGGTGCGTAGCATGCGCCCCAACATATCGGCGGCCGCACCGCACCGGTCGTTGCCGCGCGCCCCGGGCTCCGGGAGTGGGCCTGGATAGGATGGGGTGTACCGTCGGATCCTTCCCGAGGAGTGAATATGCCCGCCATCGTCATCGTCGGAGTTCAGTGGGGGGACGAGGGCAAGGGCAAGGCCACGGATCTGCTCGGAGACCGCACGGACTGGGTCGTCAAGTTCAACGGCGGCAACAACGCCGGACACACCGTCGTCATCGGTGACGAGAAGTACGCGCTGCACCTCCTGCCCTCCGGCATCCTGTCGCCGGGCGTCACGCCCGTGATCGGCAACGGCGTCGTGGTCGACCTCGAGGTCCTGTTCGCGGAGCTCGAGGCGCTGCACGCCCGCGGGGTGGACACGTCGCGCCTCCAGGTGAGCGCGAACGCCCACATCATCACCCAGTACCACCGCGTGCTCGACAAGGTCACGGAGCGGTTCCTCGGCAAGCGCATGATCGGCACGACCGGCCGCGGGATCGGTCCGGCCTACGCCGACAAGATCAACCGCGTCGGGCTGCGGGTTCAGGACCTCTTCGACGAGAACATCCTGCGCCAGAAGGTCGACGGCGCTCTCGATCAGAAGAACCACCTGCTCGTGAAGGTGTTCAACCGCCGCGCCATCACGTGCGACGAGATCGTCGAGGACCTGCTCTCGTACGCGGAGCGGCTGCGCCCGATGGTCGCAGACACGTCACTCCTGCTCAACGACGCTCTGGATGCCGGGGACGTGGTCGTTTTCGAGGGCGGCCAGGCGACGATGCTCGACGTCGACCACGGCACCTACCCGTTCGTGACCTCCTCCTCGGCGACGGCAGGCGGAGCGGCGACCGGGGCCGGCGTCGGACCGAACCGGCTCGATCGGATCGTCGGCATCGTGAAGGCGTACACGACGCGGGTGGGCTCGGGTCCGTTTCCGACCGAGCTGTTCGACGAGCAGGGCGAATGGCTGCGCTCGCGCGGCTTCGAGTTCGGCACGACGACCGGCCGGCCGCGTCGCGTCGGCTGGTACGACGCGCCGATCACCCGCTACGCGACGCGAATCAACGGCATCACCGACCTCGTGCTGACCAAGCTCGACATCCTCACCGGACTCGACGAGATCCCCGTGTGCGTCGCATACGAGGTCGAAGGAACGCGGTTCGACGAGGTTCCGGTCAACCAGTCCGATTTCCACCACGCCAAGCCGATCCTGGAGTTCTTCCCGGGTTGGAAGGAGGACATCTCGGGCGCCCGGACCTTCGACGACCTCCCGCAGGCCGCGCAGGATTACGTGCTGGCGCTCGAGCAGATGAGCGGAACCCGGATCTCGGTGGTCGGTGTCGGCGCTGCACGCGACGCGGTCATCGTCCGCCACGACCTCATCGACTGATGCGCCTCTGGGTCGGGGGGTACACCGCCGATATGGAGGGTCATTCGTCCGGGATCGGGACGCTCGTGGCCGGCTCGGCCGACGACGGATCGGCGGGCGGTGCGCTCTCCTTCACCGGAACAGCCGCGGCCGCCGACTCTCCGTCGTGGCTGGCGCAGCATCCCACTCTCGACGTCGTCTACGCCTCGCTGGAGGCCGCCCAGACGGTGGCGGCGTTCGTCCGCACCGGAGAGTCGACGTTCTCGCCCGTCGGCAACCCGGTCGAAGCCGGTGCGGCGGTGTGCCACGTCGCTCTCGCGCCCGATGGCGGCTCGCTCATCGCGAGCTGCTGGGGCGACGGCCGGGTGGTGCGTATGGCGCTCGATGCCGCCGGCCGCCCGTCAGCGCCCGTCCTCGGCGCCGCGGCCGCCGACCCGTTCGGCGGACCGGTGGATCCCTTCGCATCGGCCTCTCAGGATTTCGCGGGTCGCGACACGGCCATGGAGATCGACCTCGCTGCGGCGGCACGCTCGCTGCGCGCGGCAGCGGGTGACGAATTCGCGCATCTCGTTCCCGGTTACGACGAGGTGGACGTTGCACCGGATGCGCGGGAACCGACGGTCGAGGACTCAGGCCCGGAGCGGGTCTCGCGCGCGCATTCGGCGGCCTTCCTGCCGGACGGGCGGATCGCGACCACCGACCTGGGCTTCGACCTGGTCCGCATCTGGCGACCGACCGGCGCGGGACTGCGACTCGACCACGAGGTCGTGCTGCCGCTGGGCTCGGGCCCGCGCCACATGGTGCTGCACCCCAGCGGGCATCTGCACGTCGTGACCGAGTTCTCGTGCGAGGTGTTCACCCTCGGCGCGGGGCGCGACGGGCGCTGGTCGCTGATCGGGGGCGTCGCGGTCAGCCCTCCCGGCAGCGGCCAGGACACCGGGGCGGAACTGGCCCGGTCACGCGACGGCGATTTCCTCTACGCCGGACTGCGCGGCAGCAACACGATCGCGACGCTGCGGGTGCGCGGGTCGGGGGAGCGGGTCGAACCGGTCGCGCTCGCTGACTCGGGCGTGGACTGGCCGCGGCATCATCTCGTCGTGCGCGACACGTTGCTCGTGGCCGGGCAGCGGTCCGACGACGTCGTGTCGCTGACGCTCGACGCGCGCTCGGGAGTGCCGGACGGAGTGCGCCATCGCGCCGAGGTCCCGACACCGACCTGCCTGCTGCCGGCTCGCTGATTCACCTTCGGCCGCGAACCCACACCTCGCTTGCGAGCCCATGTGTTCTCGTGCGCCGGAATGCACGGGTTCGCCCGGCAAGTATGGGTTCGGCCAACCAGCGGAGACTAGAGCTTCGCGTCCTGGCGCGGTATGAAGACCTGCTTGATGATGAGCAGGATCGAGGCGGTCACCGGCACCGCGATCAGCGCGCCGAGCAGGCCCAGCAGGGTGCCGCCGATCAGCGCTCCGATGACGACGAGGGATCCGGGGATGGAGATGGCCTTGCTCATGACCTTCGGCGTGATCACGTAGGCCTCGATCTGGATGTAGACGAGGTAGGCGAGCCCGAAGATCAGAGCGGAGATCGGGCTGGTGAACAAAGCCAGAGTGGTCGCGAAGATCCAGTAGAGCACCGGGCCGACGAGCGGGATGATCGTGATCGAGAAGGCGAGCACGCCCATCAGGAGGGGGTAGGGCAGGCCGAGGAAAAGGTGCAGGAGGAATGCCACCACGGAGTTGAAGAAGGCGAGGATGACCATTCCCATGAGGTAGCCGCCGATCGACTCGGTGATCTGGTTGGTCATGCTGCGAACCTTCGGCCGGTTGCGCGCCGGCGCGAACTGCATCAGCGACTCCTTGATGCCGGGGAGCGATGCGACGAAGTAGAGGGTCAGCACGATGATGATGAGCAGGCCCGACAGCGCGGTCGCGATTCCCACGCCGACCTTCAGCAGACCGCCCGAGATCGCCGCGATGTTCCCGGGGTCGAGCAGGAACTTCTGCACCTCGTCCACCAGGGTGGTCAGGCCCGGTCCGAAGATCCCCTCCAGCCAGGCGTAGGTGTCGGAGCTCTCGAAGTTGGTGATCGTCGTGGGGATGCTGGCGATGAACTCGGCGATCTGGTCGATCAGGGTGGGCACGACCAGCCAGAGGAGCCCCGCGCCGAGCACGCCGAATATCAGGAAGACGATGGCGATGGCCCACGGCCGCTTGACGTTGTGCCGGCCGAGCCATCGGATCACCGGGTCCAGCCCCAGGGCGGCGAACATCGCGAGTGCGATGTAGATGATCACGGTGGCGATGTTGCTGACGGCCACGCCGAGCACGAACGCTGCGAGGCCGCCGATGGTCAGCAGGAATCCCACGGTGAACGGACTGTCCAGGCGTGCCCAGAACGGTCGATGCGGTGGGATCGGTGTAGGCGGAGGGACGCGTCGCGTCGGCGTCAGTACCCGCTGCAGGGCTGACCGCGAGCGGCTCGGGCGAGGGAGTTCCATCGGTCATGGACACACTCTAGGGGTCGCGAACCGCGGCGGTCAGGGCGCCGCTCGGCAACGGTTTCTCCTCGCGCGGTATCGTCGGGGAGCGAGGAGGAACCTGATGACCGATCACACGTCTCGGCCCAGTGCTGCAGACACCGAGGCGCTCGAGACCCTGCGCCGGCTTCGAGGCAGCATAGACAACATCGACGCCGCACTCGTCTATCTCCTCGCGGAGCGGTTCCGGGCGACCAAGCAGGTCGGCCTGTTGAAGGCGGAGCACGGGATGCCGGCATCCGACCCGGCTCGCGAGGAACAGCAGCTCACACGACTGCGGTCGCTCGCGATCGACGCCGAACTCGATCCCGAGTTCGCCCAGAAGTGGTTCACATTCGTCGTGGCCGAGGTCATCCGCCACCACGTCGAAGCCGCCGAAGAACTCTGATCCGCCTCGCCGAACAGGACACCGCATGGCCAGCGACCTCACGATCGGCACTCTCCTCGAATCGGAGAACGCCGCACCCGCCAGGCTCCTGGCGGCCAAGCTGAATCGGCACACGTTCTGGTGCGGGCAGAGCGGCTCCGGCAAGACGTACGCACTCGGAGTCGCGCTCGAGCAGATCCTGCTGCGCACCCGACTGCCCGTCGTCATCCTCGACCCGAACTCGGACTTCGTGCGGCTCGGAGAAGTGCACGAGGACGCACCCGCCGCCGACGCCGCGGAACTCGCGACGCGCGACATCCGCGTCCGCCGCTCGACGACGGGTGCGGGTGAACCGCTGCGGGCGACGTTCCTGGCCATGCCGCTGCGCTCGCGCGCTGCGATCCTGCAGATCGATCCGGTCCTGGACGCGGACGACTACAACACGATGCTGCGGATGGAGACCGACATTTCACTGGTGAAGGACCACGACCTCGTGGGCTTCATCCGCTCGCACCCCGACCGCATCCGCCATCAGCTCGCGATGCGGCTCGAGAACCTCGGCGTCACGGAGTGGAAGCTGTGGGCGTGGGGCCAGCGCAGTGTCACGGACGACATCGACGACCAGCCTGACGCCACGGTCGTCGACCTCGGCGGCTTCGCCACGCAGCCCGAGTCGCGGGCCGCCGCACTCGCCGTGCTCGACCACCTCTGGGACCATCGCGAGCAGCGCATCGGCCGGCTCATCGTGATCGACGAAGCCCACAACCTGTGCACCCCCGATCCCGCGACGCCGCTCGAACGACTCCTCACCGAGCGCATCGTTCAGATCGCTGCCGAGGGCAGGAAGTACGGGCTATGGCTGCTGCTGTCGACGCAACGTCCGTCGAAGGTACACCCGAACGCGCTTTCGCAATGCGACAACCTCGCCCTGATGCGGATGAGCTCGCCGCGCGACCTGACGGAGCTGTCCGAGGTCTTCGGCTATGCGCCCGAATCGCTGCTCGAGCGCTCGCCGAGCTTCGCGCAGGGCCAGGCGCTGTTCGCCGGCGGCTTCGTCGACCAGCCGAGCCTGGTGCAGATGGGCGCACGGCTCACCCACGAGGGCGGCATCGACGTCAAGGTTCCGCTGCGCTGATCGCCCCCAGCCCGTCGAAGGTCGGTGCGGCACCTCGACGAGCTCAGCGACCGGAAGGGTGCGTCAGGGAACCGCGCGGCGCAGGGTGAGGAAGGCGATCGCCGCGAGCACCGCGGTGAGCACCGCGCCCCACAGGGAGAGCCCGACCACGCCCACGGTGGCGAACCAGCCGAACACGTCGGCCCAGGCATCCAATCGTCCGACCAGCCACATTCCGGCCACCAGCAGCACGCCGATCCCCACGAGCACGACCGTCAGCCACAGCGGACCGAACCGCTTGTAGATCGTCGCCGCCCAGAAGCCGATGACGAAGAACAGCATGGCCACCACGAAGTTCAGCAGCAGGGCGCCCAGGGCCCCCGCCTCCCAGATCCACGGCAGTCCGAAGAACCAGCCGTTGACACCCCAGCCGTCGGTGGCGCGCTCGAGAAGGCCGCCGATCACGGCGATCACCGCGAGGATCGCGGAGGTGAGCCCGGCCGTGAGCAGGGTGCCGAGGTAGAACTCGCGGCGAGTGACGCTCATGGCCTGCGAGAACGGGAATGTGAGGGTCAGCGCCTGCACGCCGACGACCAGGAAGTACCAGAGCGGCGCCTGGGCGCCGCCGCCGTACTTCGGGCCGTCCACCCCGGCGTTGGCCAGGATCGCGTAGACCGCCAGGGCGAGCACGAAGGCGCCGCCGAGGATGATGAGCGGGATCCAGATGTACGTCTGCCGGTTGATCAGCTGCATGCGCACGACGCTGAGCGTGCGATGAGGCGATCTCGTCAGCGAGCTGGGGGCAGAGGGGGCATCGGCGGTCATCGCAGTACTCCTTCGTCGGTGAGGGCTGCCGCCGCCTCACCCGCGGAGTGCTGGGTGAGGCGGACGATCAGCTGCTGGAGCGAGACGGGGGCGACGTCGAGGCTCGCTGAGGCGAGGCGCTCGCGATCGGATGCGGTGAGGGCTCCGAGCACGGTGACCGCGGTCACACGACCGAGGCTCTCGCGGTGGATGACCTCGCGGCCGGCGACGAAGGCGTCGACGGCTGCCGCGTCGCCGACGATGGTCGCGGCACGGTCGCGGACGGCATCCGTCTGTTCGTCCATGACGATGCGTCCGCGGTCGATCACGAGCACCTTCTCGATCAGGTTCGCGACCTCGTCGATCAGGTGGCTCGAGAGGATCACCGTGCGGGGGTGCTCGGTGTAGTCCTCGAGGAGCCGGTCGTAGAAGATCTGGCGGGCGACGGCGTCGAGTCCGAGGTACGGCTCGTCGAAGAACGTGATCTCGGCACGAGAGGCCAGTCCGATGATCACCCCGACGGCCGAGAGCTGCCCGCGCGAGAGCTTCTTGATCCGCTTCTTCATCGGCAGCTGGAACTCGTCGATCAGCTGATCGGCGAGCTCCTGGCTCCAGTGCGGGAAGAACAGCCGCGCCGTACGGAACGCGTGCTTGGGCAATGCGTCGTCCGGGTACTTCTGGCTCTCGCGCACGAAGCACATGCGCCGCAGCACCCGGGTGTTCTCGTACGGGTGCTCGCCGAAGACGCGGATGTCGCCGCTCGTGGCGAAGTTCTGGGCTGTGAGGATCGACATGACCGTGGTCTTGCCGGCGCCGTTGCGACCCAGCAGGCCGTAGATCGTGTTCTCCTCGATGCGGAACGACACGTCGTCGACCGCCAGCGTCTCGCGGTAGCGCTTCGTGAGGTGGCTGACCTCGATCACGTCGGTCATCATGCAGCTCCTTCCGTGGGGGATGTCTCGGACCGAGCAGCCTGTGCGCGGTCGAGGATCAGCAGCGAGAGATCCTCGGGGCCGAGGCCGAGTTTGCGTGCCTCGGCGAGCAGCGGCTCGACGTACTTGTCGGCGAA
The DNA here is from genome assembly GCA_963772625.1 of uncultured Actinomycetota bacterium. GTDB lineage: Bacteria > Actinomycetota > Actinomycetes > Actinomycetales > Microbacteriaceae > Microbacterium. Next base: position 84,348 of record CAVYXT010000007.1, read on the forward strand.
TGCGGTGCGGCGCTCAGCCAGCAGCAGCTCGCGCGCGCCGGGCGCGACGAACATGCCGATGCCACGCCGTTTATATAGCACGCCCTTTTCGACGAGCATGTTCACTCCCTTGGCAGCGGTTGCGGGGTTGATGCGGAAGAACGCGGCGAGCTCGTTCGTGGACGGGGCCTGGGTCTCTTCGTTCAGGCTGCCGTCGATGATCGAGTCCTCGACGCCCTCCGCGATCTGGAGGAAGAGGGCTCGGCCTTCTTCGATCACGTCGTCCTCCGCTTGGTCGGTTAGCTACTCAACTAGATAACCACTGAAGCAATCGCCCGTCAACGGCCACCCTGATTTCTCTCTAGTGCATGGGTTGCCGCCGAAAGCACGGCCTGGCCCCGCGCGAAGGGGGTGCGTTCGGCGCGAAGTCGTGCACTCGGCCAAGGCAGCGACCGGGAGGTACGGCGGGTCAGGGATGGGACTTGGGCCGGATGACGCGCCCCGGGGCGGTGTCGGAGCTGCGGGCCGGGACGGGCCAGGGCGCGGGCTGGCCTGGGGGAGGCGCGGGCATGCGGTCGCGCGTCGGAGCGGCATCCGGTCGGTCGGTCGGCGTCCCGGCCGGACGCTGAGGCGCCGGCGGTGCCGATGTGCGCGAGCCGTCCGACCCGGGCGCCTGCGGCACCTTGCCCGTGGTCAGCTCGAGCGAGACCTTGCCCTCGAGCACCTCGATCGCCTCGTCGGAGAGCGAGATGAGCCCGTCGAGCTCCTCGCGCACGCGGCGGTAGGCGACCTGCCGCTCGGCCGGCGTCGCGGCCTGGTCGATCGCGATCGTGAGCAGCTGCTTGGCGGTGTCGAGCCGTTTGCGTTCCACGACCGTGAACGAAGAGTCCTTCAGGCGCCGCGCATCGCGCTCGGCGACGTCGAACGCGACCTCGAAGTCGGCGACCGCGTTGCGGTAATCGGTGAGCTGGTCTCTCGTCAGCCGAGCCTTGGCGGATGCCGGACGCAGGCCGTCGGCGACCCGCTTGGCCCGGAGGAATGCCGCGGTGAGGGGCTGGCGCCCGTCGCTCATCGCGGGGAACGCGATGAGTTTGGCGACGTCGAGCTCGTAGTCGAGCCAGCGGGCGGTCACTGCATCGTGCGCGGCGAACAGCCGCTCGAGCTGAGTGCCCTGCGGGGCGCCGGCGCTCTGCCGCGGTGTGGCCGCGGTCGCCGTGGGGGCCGCCATGGGCAGCGGCATCGTGATCGGCTTGCCTCGAGCGGCGGCCTGCGCGGCCTTGAGCTCCGCCTTGGCGTGCAGCACTTCCAGCCGGCGCCGGTGGCGGCGGCGCGCATTGCGCTCCCAGGCGCTGCCGATGCCGCCCATCACACCCATGAGGGGGAAGACGAGCCACCAGTAGCTGCCCAGGAACTGGAAGAGGGGCTCCACCCTGTCATGCTAACCGTCGAGCGGGTCCGAGTGACCGGGTGGTCAGCGAGCTTGCAGGTCAGCCGAAGATCAGGGCGAGCACGGTGGCGCCGCCGCCGACCAGGATCAGCGACACGATGACGACCCACGCGATGATCTTGACCCGTCGCTGCCGCGCCTCGTTGTAGTCGCCGTACTCGTCTTCGTGCCATGAGGTCAGCCTACGCGGACGGCTCGGAGACGGTCGGTCCGAAGGCCGCCGGAAGGGTCGAGCGCGAGAGGTCGCGCAGCTCTGCGAGCGGCACGGTGAACAGCCCTTGAATCTCGAGCGCGGGCTGGGCGTGCGCCAGCGAGCCGGGGGTTCGGGGCGTAGCCCCATTAGGCACTGCTTCGCCGGGCGCATCGCTCACGCCGATGCGCAGCACCGGGTAGCCCCGCCCCTCGCACAGCCCGCGGAACTTCACGTCGTCCTCCCGGGGCACGGTCACGATCACCCGACCGGTGGACTCCGAGAACAGAGCGGATGCCGCATCCACCCCGTCGCGCTCCATGATCTCTCGCAGCCACACGCGGGCGCCGACGCCGAAGCGCAGCACGCCTTCAGCGAGCGCCTGCGCCAGTCCGCCGGCGGAGAGGTCGTGGGCGCTGGAGACGAGCGACTGCAGGGACGCTGCATGCAGGAGTGCGGCGAGCCGCTTCTCGGTGCCGAGGTCGACCGCGGGCGGGCGACCGCCGAGATGCCCGTGCACGGTGCCTGCCCACGCCGAGCCGCTGAGCTCGGTCGCGGTGACACCGAGGAGGTAGATGTTCTCGCCCGGGTCCTGCCACCCGCTCGGGATGCGGCGGGCGACGTCGTCGATGATCCCGAGGACGCCCACGACGGGGGTCGGGAAGATCGGCTGGTCACCGGTCTGGTTGTAGAAGCTCACGTTGCCGCCGGTGACCGGAATCCCGAGCTCGAGGCATCCGTCGGCCAGACCGGCGACGGCCTGCGAGAACTGCCACATGACCTCGGGGTTCTCGGGACTGCCGAAGTTGAGGCAGTCGGTGACCGCGGTGGGCTCGGCGCCGGTGACGGCGACGTTGCGGTACGCCTCAGCGAGGGCGAGCTTGGCGCCCTCGTACGGGTCGAGCTGGCAGAAGCGCCCGTTGCAGTCGGTGGCGATCGCGAAGCCGAGACCGGAGTGCTCGTCGACCCGGATCATCCCGGCGTCGTCGGGGAAGGACAGGGCCGTGTTGCCCATCACGTAGTAGTCGTACTGGTTGGTCACCCACGACGTGTCGGCGAGATTCGGGCTCGCGAGGAGCTGGGTGAACTGGCGCCGCAGCGTGTCGGGATCGTCCGAGCGGCTGAGGGCGCTCGCCGAGTCGTCGCGCAGGCCGTCGATCCAGGTCGGGTAGGCGACGGGCCGCTCGTACACGGGTCCGTCCACGGCCACGGTCGCGGGGTCGACGTCGACGATGACCTCGCCGTGCCATTCGATGATGAGGCGGCCGTCGCCGGTCACCTCGCCGAGCACGCTGGTCTCGACATCCCATTTGCGGACGACCTCGAGGAACGCGTCGAGCTTGTCGGGCGCGACGATCGCCATCATGCGCTCCTGGCTCTCGCTCATGAGGATCTCCTCGGGCGTGAGCGACGGGTCGCGCAGGAGCACCTTCTCGAGGTCGACGCGCATGCCGCTGCCGCCGTTCGCGGCCAGCTCGCTCGTCGCGCACGAGATGCCCGCGGCGCCGAGATCCTGGATCGCCTCGACGAGGTCGTCGCGGTACAGCTCGAGGCAGCACTCGATGAGCACCTTCTCGGCGAACGGGTCGCCGACCTGGACGGCGGGACGCTTGGTCGGGCCGGTGGAGTCGAACGAGTCGGAGGCGAGGATCGATGCTCCGCCGATGCCGTCACCACCGGTGCGGGCGCCGAAGAGCACGACCTTGTTGCCCGCGCCGCTGGCGTTGGCGAGCTTGAGGTCCTCGTGGCGCAGGACGCCCACGGCCAGGGCGTTGACGAGCGGGTTGCCCTGGTAGACCGCGTCGAAGACCGTCTCGCCGCCGATGTTGGGCAGGCCGAGGCAGTTGCCGTAGAACGAGATGCCGGACACGACGCCGTGGACGACGCGGGCGGTGTCGGGGTTGTCGATCGCGCCGAAGCGGAGCTGGTCCATGACCGCGACCGGACGGGCGCCCATCGAGATGATGTCGCGCACGATGCCGCCGACGCCGGTGGCGGCGCCCTGGAACGGCTCGATGTAGCTCGGGTGGTTGTGCGATTCGACCTTGAACGTGACCGCCCAGCCCTCGCCGATGTCGACGACGCCGGCGTTCTGGCCCATGCCCACCATAAGACGGGTCTTCATCTCGTCGGAGACCTTCTCGCCGAATTGGCGGAGGTAGATCTTGCTCGACTTGTACGAGCAGTGCTCCGACCACATCACCGAGTACATCGCCAGCTCGCCGCTGGTCGGCCGGCGTCCGAGGATCTCGCGGATGCGCGCGTACTCGTCGGCCTTGAGTCCGAGCGCGGCGTACGGCTGCTCGCGATCGGGCGTGACGGCGGCGTTCGAAACGGTATCCGCCGCGGCGCGAGCCGGAGAGATCTGGGAGGGGGTGGTCACGCGGCTCAGCTCCAGGAATCGGGGACGCCGGACAGGAACCATCCTAGTTCGGGCGCCGCGTCCGCCCGATCCGCGAGACTGCATCGGGAGGTCGAGACAGCGGGTGGGCCCCGCAGTCTCGACGTGCGGTTGCAGTCTCGCGGTCAGAAAAGGGTCAGGCGGCGCGGAGCAGAGCGTCCTCGAACGCGACCCACGCGAGCATCGCGCACTTCACGCGGGCGGTGTACCTCGAGACACCGCTCAGGGCCTCCGCATCCCCGTAGGTCTCCTCGTCGATCGGAATGCTGCCCCGCGAGCGCAGTGCCTCGCGGAACCCGTCGATGAGAGCGGATGCCTGGGCCCTCGGCATCCCGTTCTCGCTGTCGTCGACGAGCACCGCGAGCATCGACGCGGATGCCTGCGAGATCGAGCAGCCGGAGCCCTCCCACGAGACCTCGCGCACCACGTCCGCATCGTCGAGCCGCACGCGAAGGGTGATCTCGTCGCCGCAGATCGGGTTGCGCTGGTGCGAGGTCGCCGTGATGCTGCCGGTCGGCGCGCCCTGGTCGTCCGCGAGCCCCTTGCCGTGCGGCCGCTTCGAGTGCTCCAGGATCAGCTCCTGGTACAGCGACTCGAGCCCGCTCATGCGCCGGCTCCGAAGAACGGGCGCACGTCGGCGAGAGCGTCGAGGAACACGTCGACCTCGTCGCCGGTGTTGTAGAGCGCGGTCGATGCGCGCACCGAGGCGGTGAGCCCGAAACGGGCGTGCAGCGGGGCGGCGCAGTGGTGGCCGACGCGCACCGCGATGCCGCGCGAGTCGAGGTACTGGCCGACGTCGTGCGCGTGGACGCCGTCGACGTCGAACGCGGCGAGCCCGACGCGGTCCACCGGTGCGTCACCGAGCAGGCGGACGCCGTCGATCTGGCGGAGACCTTCGCGCAGGCGCCTTTCGAGCGCGCGCTCGTGCGCATGCACGGCATCCATCCCGACGCCGTCGAGATAGCGAACGGCGGCGGCGAACGCGATCGCCTGCGAGACCGGCTGGGTTCCCGCCTCGAACCGCTGCGGCGGGGGCAGGTATTCGGTGCGGTCGAGCGTGACCCGCGTGATCATGGAGCCGCCGGTCAGGAACGGCGGGAGCGCCTCGAGCACGTCGGAGCGACCGTACAGTCCGCCGATGCCGTACGGGCCGAGCATCTTGTGCGCGGAGAAGACCGCGAGGTCGACGCCGAGCGCAGGCAGGTCCAGCGGCAGGTGCGGCGCGGACTGGCAGGCATCGAGGACGGTGAGCGCCCCGACCGAGCGGGCGAGGGCGACGAGCTCGGCGACGGGATTGACGATGCCCAGCACGTTGGAGACGTGCGGGAAGGCCAGGATGCGGGTGCGGTCGCCGATCAGGGAGGCCGCGGCATCCAGGTCGATCCTGCCGTCGTCGCGGACGGGGATGTGCCGCAGGACCGCGCCGGTGCGCGCGGCGAGCTCCTGCCACGGCACGAGGTTGGCGTGGTGCTCGGCCTCGGTGACGACGATCTCGTCGCCTGCCGCCAGGGCGAAGCGCGCGCTCGCCGGGGCGCCACGGCCGAGGGTGGCGTTGCCGATCGAATAGGCGACGAGGTTGAGGCCGGCTGTGGCGCCGCTCGTCCAGACCAGCTGCTCAGGCGTGGCGCCGACGAACCCCGCGACCGTGGCGCGGGCTTCCTCGTACAGCTCCGTCGCCTCGGCGGCGAGCGTATGGGCGCCGCGATGGACGGCCGCATTCTCGTTCGTGAGGAAGGCGACCTCGGCGTCGATCACGGCGCGGGGCTTCTGACTGGTCGCGGCGGAGTCGAGGTAGACCAGCGGGTGCCCGCCGACCCGCCGGTCGAGGATCGGGAAGTCAGCGCGCAGCGTGCGCGGATCCAGCGCCGACGGCGCTGTCGCGGCGGGCTCAGCGGTCACGGAGTCGGTCGAGGTACTCACCCTCCCAGGCTACGCCGCGGGCCTGGACGCCGGGTCGGGGTCGGCGCCGACGCCCACCTACGATGGCTGAGTGGACTTCTCCTAGCCTTCACGCCCGACCTGATCGCCGTCTTCGCCACACTTTTCGTGCTCGAGATCGTGCTCGGCGTCGACAACGTGATCTTCATCTCGATCCTCGCGTCGAAGCTCCCGAAGGAGCAGCAGGCGCGGGCTCGCAACCTCGGTCTCACGCTCGCGATGCTCATCCGCGTGGTCCTGGTGTTCTTCGCCGGCTGGATCATCACGCTGAAGGAGGACGTGGTCGTCTGGTTCGGGATGGGGTTCTCGATCAAGGACTTCATCTCATCGCCGGCGGACTTTCCTCGTCTACAAGGCGGTCACCGAGATCCACCACAAGCTCGAGGGACCGAAGAGGAGCACGGCGCCGGCGGCAAGGTCGCCCGGGTGACGTTCGCCTCGGTGCTCACGCAGATCCTGCTGCTTGACATCGTCTTCTCGCTGGACTCGGTCATCACCGCCGTGGGCATGACGGAGAACCTCGTCGTCATCATCGTCGTCGTGGTGCTCTCGTTCGGGATCATGCTGTTCGCGTCGCGCTTCATCTTCACGTTCGTCAACAAGCACCCGACGGTGAAGATGCTGGCGCTGTCGTTCCTCCTCCTGATCGGCGTGTTCCTGATCGCTGAGGGCTTCGGCATCCACATCGACAAGGCCCTCATCTACGCGCCGATGGCCTTCGCGATCCTCGTCGAAGCGCTGAACCTCATCTACGCGGCGCGCAAGGCCAAGCGCGAGCACAAGCAGCAGCACGCAGTGCAGCTGCGGCCGCAGTATCCCGACGTCGACGAGTCGGTCGCCGTCTCCGCCGCCCTGTCGAAGGCACCGGATGCCGGGGCCGTGGGCCTCTCGCGCAAGCCGGTCTCCGGAGCCGTCGACGTCGAGGAGCGCGCCGGCCTGGGTTGAGGCATCCGTCGCGGTGTCAGCGGAACGCGGGTCCGGCAGTCACTGCGCCGACAGCATCCGCACCCCGTCCAGCACTGCGATGTGCGTCTCGCGCGAGCCGAGGATGCGGAAGTGTCCCGCGTCGGGGACGATGACGTTCGTCGCACCGTCGAGGGCACTGCCGCCGGGGATGTGCGGATCGAACCGGCCGAAGATCGACACGATGCGACCGTTGACCGAATCCTCCCGTCCGAGCATCACGATCGTCTCGTCGTCGGGCAGGAAGGCGCGGATGCTCGGGACGATGAACAGCCCGGCGAGCGGTGAGCCGTGGAACGGTGTGCACACGGCGACGAGGCCCTTCACACCCAGTGGCGGCCCGTCGCCGGCTTCCGGGCCGTTCGGCGCGTGGTGCTCGTGGGGTGCGGGTGCGCGCGCCGCGGCATCCCCCGCGTCCCCGCCGGTCGCCGCCTCGATCGCGGCCGCCGCCGCTGCGCCGGATGCGACCAGCAGGTGCTTGCCGATGAGCCCGCCCTTGCTGTGCGCGACCAATACGCGGCCGGCCGCGCTCGGAGTGCGCTTCTCGAGCGCTCGGCCGAGGCGCTCCGAGGTCTCGGCGATGCCTCGTCGGTTCGTCCCCAGGCCGTGGACGACGCGCACGCGGTGTCCGGCCGCGTTGAGGGCGTTGCCGAGGGGTCGCAGGAAGGTCCAATGCTCGTAAACGCCCGGCAGCAGCACGATCTCGGCGAGATCCTCCGAGCCGTTGCTCCACCGGCGAGGGGAGGGGCGCGCCCGGCCGATCGTCCACGGAGCAGCCAGGATCGCAAGCTGCCGGCGCCCGGCGTAGACATAGTCCAGGGCCCACCACCAGGCCTTCCGAAGCCACGGGTCGCGTCGATTCTGATCGCCCGTGGTCATGTGCCGAAGTCTACGAGTTCGCAGTGTCAGGCGGGCCGGGCGGAGGCGGTGTCTGGGGTGCCGAGTGCACGACCTTGCGACGAGTGCACGACCTGGTCGCGCGGCCGGGCCGTGCACTCGGCGACAAGTCGTGAACGGGGCACGGACCGGGGGCGTGCGGTCAGCCCAGGAACTCGCGGGCCGCGACCACCAGCGCGTCGACGCCCCGATCCAGCGTCGGCTGGATCACCGGCGCGAAGTACGGCGAGTGGTTCGTGGGGATGTCGCGCTCGATCGTGTCGGTGGCCTTGGCATCGGCGTACTTCTGCTGATCGATGCCGCCCCAGAACCAGAAGACGAGCGGTGCGCCGGACTCGCGGGCGAACCACGAGACATCCTCGCTGCCGGTGAACATTCCGGGATCCACCACGGTGCCCTCGCCGAACGCGCGGTCGAACGCGAGCGTCAGCTGGGCGGTCGCGTGGACGTCGTTGATCGTCGGCGGGAGGGAGTGGTCGATCTCGATCACGGGCTCCTCGTCGGCGCCGGAGGCCTGGGCCTCGGCGCGGACGACGCGCTCGACCTTGGCGAGCACCCGCACGCGAGCGTCCTCATCGGGGTAGCGCAGGCTCAGCTCGAGCTTGGCCTCGGCCGGGATGATGTTGTTCTTCAGCCCGGCGTGGATCGAGCCGACGGTCACCACCGCCACGTCGCGCGGGTCGACCTCGCGCGACACGATCGTCTGGAGGCGCATGACGGTGGCTGCTGCCATGACGACGGGATCGATCGTGGAGTGCGGACGCGATCCGTGCCCGCCGCGGCCGAGCAGGGTCACGGTCAGACCATCGGATGCCGCCATCTGCGTGCCGGAGCGCACCCCGATCGTCCCCGCGGGCAGGGGTGTGACGTGCTGTCCCAGCACGATGTCGGGCTTGGGGAAGCGCTCGAGCGCACCGTCCGCGATCATCGCCTGCGACCCGGCGCCGTACTCCTCGGCGGGCTGGAAGACGGCGACGATCGTGCCGGACCACTCGTCCTTCGTCTGCAGCAGGCGTTCGAGGGCGCCCAGGAGGCAGGTGACGTGCAGGTCGTGGCCGCACGCATGCATGACGGGAACGTCGGTGCCCGCCGGGTCGGTGCCGCGGGCGGTGCTCGCGTACGGCAGGCCGGTCAGCTCCTTCACCGGCAGCGCGTCCATGTCGGCGCGCAGCCAGACGACGGGGCCCTCGCCGTTTCGGATCGTGCCGATCACGCCGGTCTTGCCGATGCCCTCTTCGAAGTCGATGCCCAGCTCGGCGAGCTCGCGAGCGACGACGCCGGCCGTCCGCGTCTCCTGGAACGACAGTTCGGGATGTCGGTGCAGGTCGGTGTAGAGGGCTTCGAGGTCGAGGGTCATGGGGTCGAGCCTAGTTCGCACCGCTCGCCGCCTGCGGCGGCTGTTCGCCCGTCACGACACGCCGACGCGGCGCGCAGATCGTGACAGGCGAGCGGGGGGTGCCGGGGTTCGCCTGTCACGACACGCCGACGCGGCGCGCAGATCGTGACAGGCAAGCGATTCGGGCGGGGCGCGGCCGGGTCAGCGCTCGAGGCGGGCGGTGGTGCCGCGGACGATCAGCTCGAACGGCAGGTGCCTCGGCTGCTCGCGCTTCGCGGTGCGCGGGGCGGCGGCATCCGGCGCTTCGATCTCGTCGAGGATCGCGTCGGCGGCGCGCTCGCCCTGCGCGAGCGGAAACTGGTCGACCGTCGTGAGGCGGAAGAACTCGCCGAGCTCGTGGCCGTCGATCCCGACGACCGAGAGGTCCTCCGGGACGCGGTATCCGAGCTCGCGCGCGGCCAGCAGGGCGCCGATCGCCATCTCGTCGGATGCCGCGACGATCGCCGTCGGACGCACGCCCGGCCTGCCGAGCAGCTGCTTGGCGGCCCGGAAGCCGCCCTCGATCGTGAAGTCCGCGGGCTCGAAGAGCTCCGGCTTCGCGGGGATGCCGGCATCCGCCAGCGCCAGCTCGAATCCCTGCCGCCGGTGCGTGGGGATGTGGAAGTCGACGTCGAACTCGGGGCTCGCACCGATGTGCGCGATCTCGCGATGGCCGAGCGCGATGAGGTGCGCGGTCGCGAGCCTGGCGAGCGCGACGTCGTCGATGCTGAGCGTTCTGAGCCGCGGGTGCGGCCCGCCGATGGCGATGACCGGCAGGCCCAGTTCGCGCAGGCGCACCGTCTCGTCCTCGCGCAGCTCGATCGAGATCGCGATGACCCCGTCGACGCGCTGCCGGCGCAGGAAGGTCTCGAACACGGTGCGCCGCTGCTCGCGGTCGGCGGTCAGCGTGTACAGCGTGATGTCGTAGCCGCGACGCATCAGCGCCGAGGCGGTGCCGCTGAGCACCGTGCTGAAGAACCAGCGGTCGAGGAACGGCACGAGCACGCCGATGTTGCGGTTGCGCCCTGATGCCAGACTCGACGCGGACGACGACACGACGTACCCGAGCGTCTGCGCAGCGGACTCGACGCGGGCGCGCGTCGGATCGGACACGTGCCCGCGCCCGCTCAGCGCGCGAGAGACCGTGGCTGTCGATACGCCCGCCAGGCGGGCGACCTCATCGATGCTGACCACGGCGTCCCTCGAGCTTTCAGCGGTCCGCAATCATGCCCTGGCGTCCTCGAGCCAGACCGCGGTGTCGACCGGAAGCTCGTCGCCGACGATCGGGCCGCTCGTCGCGATCACGGTGCCTCGCGGAAGGGCGATCGCGGCGTCCGAGATGTTCGCGATGACGGTCACATTCCCGTTGCGGAATGCAAGGACGCCGGCCGGGAAGCCCGTCATCCACTCGAGCGTTCCTGCTCCGAGCTCGTGAGCCCGGCGGGCCGACAGCAGTGCGCGGTAGAGCGACAGGGTCGACCCCGGGTCATCGACCTGGACGTCGCGGGCGAAGGACCTCCACTGCTGCCGGCTGCGGCAGCCACGAGTCACCCGTGGGACTGAATCCGTACCCCGGAGCGTTCGCCGACCACGGGAGCGGCACGCGGCATCCGTCACGCCCGTACCGCTCTCCCTGTGTGCGGAACCACGTCGGGATCCTGGCGCGCGGCGTCCGGCAGGTCGACGACCTCGGGCAGGCCGAGCTCCTCGCCCTGGTAGAGGTAGGCAGAGCCGGGCAGGGCGAGCATCACCGTGGTCGCGGCGCGGGCGCGACGAAGACCGACGTCGGCGATCGGCTTGCCCGGAGAGCCCGGGCCGATGCCGTGACCCTGCGGGTTCTCAGCCGTCAGCGCGAGTCGTGAGGCGTGCCGCACGACGTCGTGATTCGACAGCACCCACGTGCTCGGCGCCCCGACGCCGGCGTAGGTGCGCAGCGACTCGGCGATGACGGCGCGCAGGGCGGCGGCATCCCAGCCGGTCAGGAGGTAGGCGAAGTTGAACGCCTGGTGCATCTCGTCCGGCCGCACCCACAGCGCCGTCTCGCGCGATCGTCGGCAGCCAGGCCTCGGCGCACAGCGCGCGGTCGCCGCTGTACTCGTCGAGGAGCCGATGCCAGTCGCGGTATACGTCGTGCACGCCGTCCTGTCCCCAGTAGGGCACGTGGGCCTCGTCGCCGCCCATCGAGTCGGCGTCGGCGGGCGGGATGTAGTCGGGGAGGGCGGCATCCTTCACGAGGCCGTGCGCGACATCGACGCGGAAGCCGTCCACGCCGCGATCGAGCCAGAAGCGCAGCACGCGGCGGAACTCCTCGCGCACATCTTCGTTCGACCAGTCGAAGTCGGGCTGCGTCGAGTCGAACAGGTGCAGGAACCACTGACCGGGCGTGCCGTCGGCCTCGATCACGCGGGTCCACGCCGGACCGCCGAAGACCGACTCCCAGTTGTTCGGAGGCAGCTCGCCGTGCTCGCCCTTGCCGTCGCGGAAGAGGTAGCGCGCGCGTTCGCGGCTGCCGGGGCCGGCGTCGAGAGCCGCCCGGAACCACACGTGCTGATCGGAGGAATGGTTCGGCACGAGGTCGACGATGATGCGGATGCCGCGGCCGTGGGCTGCGGCGAGCAGGTCGTCGAAGTCGGCGAGCGTGCCGAACAGCGGGTCGACATCGCAGTAGTCGGTGACGTCGTAGCCGGCATCCTTCTGCGGGGAGCGCTGGAACGGGCTCAGCCACAGCGCGTCGACACCGAGCGTCGACGAGGTCGTCGAGGTGATCCGTGACGCCGGGAAGGTCGCCGACGCCGTCGCCCGAGCTGTCGGCGAACGAGCGGGGATAGATCTGGTAGATGACGGCGGTGCGCCACCACTCCGCTCCGGGACGGGACGGCAGGGCGTCAGCGCGCTCGGCGAGGTCGGCACGGCGATGTCGGGGGAAGTCATCCGTCAAGGCTAGTGCAAGCGCTTGCACGCATCTGTTCGGCCGGGAGCCCTGGATAGGGTGGGCGCGTGCCCTCCGCCGACGCCGACGCTCTGCACCCCCGCGCTCGGCCTCGCCCGAGCCGAGTCGCTGATCCGTGCGATCCCGGACTATCCGCGAACCGGGCATCCTCTTCCGCGACATCACGCCGCTGCTCGCGGACGCCGAGGCCTTCAGGATCGTCGATCGATGCCCTGATCGCGCCGTTCACGGGCATGTACGACGTCGTGGCGGGGGTCGAGGCGCGCGGATTCCTGCTGGCCGGCGCCGTGGCCATCGCGGCCGGTGTCGGCATGGTTCCGGTGCGCAAGGCGGGCAAGCTGCCGCGGCCGGCGGCATCCGCTTCGTTCGAACTGGAGTACGCGCAGGCGACGATCGAGGTGCACGACGACCTCGCCGCCCGGCACCCGAGTGCTGCTCGTGGACGACGTGCTCGCCACGGGCGGAACGCTGGTCGCCGCGCAGCGTCTGTTCGCGGACCTGGGTCAGACCGTGGTCGCGACGGCCGTGCTGATGGAGCTCGAGGCGCTCGGAGGCCGCGAGGTCGTGGGCGAGGTGCACGCGGTCTTCCGAGGGTGAGCCGGCGGTCCGATCGCCCGCGAGACTGCAGGGGCACGTCCAGACTGCGGGGTTCACCCGCTGGCTCGCCGTACGGTTGCAGTCTCGGCGGAGAATCTCGGCGGAAGAGGTCACGGCCTCAGGGCACCACCGGCTCCGGCGCGAGCACCCGCTGCCCGCGCACGTAGACGCCCGTGACGGATGCCTCGCGCATGCCCATGAGCAGCGTGAACAGGTGCGATTCGTCGCCGCCGTCGGCCGCCGCGTCCAGCGACAGTCCGAAGCCGGGCTGGGCCGCAGGATCGACGATCACGAAGTCCGCATCCTTGCCGGCGTCGAGGTTGCCGAAGACCGCGCTCCTGGTCGAGCGCCCGAGCGCCCGCGAGCGTGCCGAGGAAGAGCAGCTGCGCCGGGTCCGATCGCCGCGGCATCGGTCGCCGTGCTCGCTCATGTGCACCTTGTAGCAGTCGTTGAGCACGCGCGGGATGAGCCACTCGTCGCCTGCGCCGATGTCGGTGCCGATCGCGATGTTCACTCCCGACGCGACCGTGCGCCGCCACGGCATCGTGCCGCTGCCGAGGAAGAGCTGCGACGTCGGGCAGTGCGCGATCGACGAGCCGGTCTCGGCGAGGCGGTCGCAGCTCCCGTCGTGGCAGTGCACGGCATGGGCCAGGATGCTGCGCCGGCCGAGCAGGCTCTCGCCGCCCCGTCTGCGAACCCGGCAGGAAGCGCCCGTCGTAGGTGTCGAGGTAGCGTCTCGCACGCCGTACAGGTCGCGCACCGCCGGCGATCTCGCCGTCGCCGCGGCCGGTCGTTCTCGTTGAGGTGCGAGTGGAAGTAGACGCCGCCGCCTGCGCCTGCGGCGTACAGGTCGCCGAGACGCCCGAGGGTCTCGGCGGTGACCGCGAGACTGAATCGCGGCACCACGGCGACCTGCGCGAGCGCCGTGCGCGCATCGGATGCCGAGCCACCGGCATCCTGCCCGTGCCACCGGGCGATCTCGTCCTCGGCCAGCCCGATCGCGGCGTCCTCGCTCGTGAGCAGAGCTGCGGCGCTGGCCGGTCCGACGGTCTGGATGCCGCGACCGCTGACGATGCGCAGACCGGCGTCGAGAGTGCGGCGGAACAGCGCGTCCTGGGCGGCGGGAAAGGCCGAGCCGAAGACGAGAGCGGATGTGGTGCCCGCCGCGATCCGCCGGCGCACGAACTCCGCGGCCACGAGCGTCCGCGAACACCGGATCGGCGAGGCGCGACTCGGCGGGGAAGACGCAGCGCTCGAGCCACTCGAGCAGCTCGCCGCCACCGAACTCGTCGGTCGTGAGACGTCTGCGGAAAGTGCACGTGGGTGTCGACGAAGCCCGGCAGCAGGTAGCCGCCGGTCGTCCACGACCCCGTCGCCGGCGAGCGAGGCCGGGCAGGTCGGCCCACGCGCCGGAGTACGGATCCGGCCGTCGGCGTCCGACCGCGAGGGCGCCGTCGGGCTCCGAGACGAGCGCGTCCGCGGCGTCCTCGAGCGTCGGCGCTGCCCGTCACGTGGAGCAGGTGACCCCGGTAGATCGTCACGGCGTCTCCTCTTGGCCATGCGGGTGTCGGCGCCCGCGAGCGCTGCGGCCCGGGTCGAGTCTTCGAGGCCGGTCGTTGCGGCCGCGTAACGCGTCGTTAACTCTGCGGAACGGTTGCCGTCCGATAGCTTCCGACGGCGGTTGCCGCGAGCCTAGTCTGCCCGAAAGGCAACGGGGCGGACCGACTTCGGCGCCGCCCTCCCGACGGCAGGAGGCGAGCGCATGGCCGCAACAGATGTCAGCGACGAGAGCCGCGAAGGCGGCGAAGGCCGCGCGAGCGCAGCGCGAACACGCGTCGACAGCATCCCCCCGCTCGCGCGGCTCGTTCCCGCTCGGACTCCAGCACGTGCTGGCGATGTACGCCGGCGCCGTCGCGGTGCCGCTCATCGTCGGCGGTGCGCTCGGGTACTCGGCGGCCGACCTCGCGTTCCTGATCAGCGCCGACCTCTTCGTCGCCGGGCATCGCGACGATCATCCAGTCCGTCGGGTTCTGGCGGTTCGGCGTGCGGCTGCCGCTGATGCAGGGCGTCACGTTCGCCGCCGTCGGCCCGATGATCGCGATCGGTCAGAGCGAGGGCATCCAGGCCGTGTTCGGCGCGACGATCGCGTGCGGCCTGTTCATGATCCTCGTCGCGCCGTTCTTCTCGCAGCTGCTGCGCTTCTTCCCGCCGATCGTCACCGGCACCGTCATCCTGATCATCGGCCTGTCGCTCATGCGGGTCGCGGCGGGCTGGATCGTCGACGGGTCGACCGAGGGCGCCGCCGCCGATCAACGTGGCCTTCGCGTTCGGGACGCTGCTGCTGATCGTGCTCATCGAGCGCTTCGCGCCGCCGGCCCTGCAGCGCGTCTCGATCCTGCTCGGGCTCGTGCTCGGCACCGTCGCCGCCCTGTTCGTGCCGGGGATGGTCGACTGGTCGGACGTCGGGGATGCCGCGTGGTTCGCCCTCGTCACGCCGTTCCACTTCGGACTGCCGACCTTCCAGGTCGCCTCGATCGTGTCGATGCTGATCGTCGGCCTCGTCATCATGACCGAGACGACGGGCGACATGATCGCCGTCGGCGAGATCGTCGAGAAGCCGGTCGTCGCGCCGGCAGCTCGCCGACGGGCTGCGCGCCGACGGCCTGGGCACGGTGATCGGCGGCGTCTTCAACACGTTCCCGTACACCGCGTTCGCGCAGAACGTCGGGCTCGTCTCGCTCACCGGCGTCCGGTCGCGCTTCGTCGCGACCGCGGCGGGCGTCATCCTGGTCGTGCTCGGCCTGATCCCGAAGGTCTCGGCGATCGTCGAGGGCGTGCCCGAGCGCCGTGCTCGGCGGCGCGGGCATCGCCCTGTTCGGGATGGTCGCGGCATCCGGCATCCGCACCCTCACGAAGGTGAAGTTCAACAACAAGAACGTGCTCATCGTCGCGATCTCGGTCGGCGTCGCGCTGCTGCCCACGGTGACGCCGACGATCTACGACCAGTTCCCGCAGTGGTTCACGCTGATCTTCGACTCGGGCATCAGCGCCGGCGCGATCACCGCGATCCTGCTGAACCTGCTGCTGAACTCCGAGCAGATGCGCGAGGCGCGGCTCGCGCGATCCGTCGATCGGCGCGTCCGACGCGGTGCGCGGCCCGGCGGCGGCCGCACTCGTGCATCCGGAGGCGGAGGGCACGGGGCTCATCCCGACGCAGGTGCTCTCGGACGAGCTGGCGGCCGAGCAGATCGGCGACGGGATGCCGGTCGACGTGTCGAGGATCCCGGCCGACGGCGACCCGGAAGGGAAGTCTGGCCCGGATTCCGGCAAGCGCACGCCGCCGCCGGGCTCGTGATGGAAGGTCTCCTCGGATCCGCAGGCGGAGTCGGAGGCAGCGCATCGCCCTCTGACCCCATCCGACCGCGAGACTGCACCCGCAGGTCGAGACTGCGGGTTTCACCCGCTGTCTCGCCGCCCCGTTGCAGTCTCGCGGTTAGGGCGGGAGGTCGTGCCGGCGGGCGAGCGGGCTGCGGGTCAGACGAACGCCGGGACGTCGAGCCAGGCGCCCGGCGCCGGCGCGGCGCCGTCGCGGGTGATCGTTGCCCTCGATCAGCCCGTAGGGGCGGTCGGCGGCGTAGAACACCTCGCCGGGGTTCTCGAGTCCGAACGGGCGCGAGGTCGTAGACGAAGTGGTGCTTGTTCGGCATCGCGAAGCGCACCTCGGCGATCTCGGGGCGAGCCTCGATCGCGGCCTTGCCCATCGCGAAGAGCGTCTGCTGCAGCGCGAGGGAGTGCACGGTCGCGAAGGTCGACAGCAGCACCGCCGAGCACCTCGGCGTACAGGCCGTTGTAGTCGATGCCGGCCTCGACGGCCTCGGGCAGGAACCGCCAGCGGCCGGTGACCGACGTCGCCATGATGCGGTCGTCGCGTCTCGACGAGCGTCGTGTACTCTGTCGCGCGGGAAGCCGGCGAACTCGCTGCCGGTGGACTTCAGCACCGTGAGGTCCTTCACGCCGCCCGTGACGTGCGTCGCGCCGTCCACCACCTGCACGGTCGCGAGGCGCGTGCCCTGACCCTTGCGCACGAACGAGTGGTCGTGCGGCTTGCCGTCGACGAGGATGCGCTCCCACTCGTACTGCTCGGCCTGCCAGAGGCCGCCCTCGATCCAGTCGAACCCGTTCACGAAGTGCTCCGCGAGCTTGAGCAGGATACTCCTCGGGCGAGGGGATGCCGTGCTCCTTCGCGAACGCGAACGCGGTGTTCTTCTGCGTGTCGGTCGCGACCACGAGCGCGTTGTCGCCGTTCAGGTACGAGTCGACGAGGGCCGCGCCGCGCAGCTGCGACGTGACGTTGAGGTCGACGATCTCGTGCCGGGGGGTGTCGCGGTAGATGCGCACGACGCGGTTCTCGGCCTTGCCGTACTTGTTCGCGCCGAGGCTGACGGACACGTCGCTCATGGTCTAGCTCCCTCTGTAGGTCGAGTAGGCGAACGGGCTGAGCAGCAGCGGCACGTGATAGTGCCGGCTCGTGCCGTCGTCCGCGACCTCGACGGTGAAGGTCACGGTGACGAAGGGGTAGAACGTGTCCACGCCGCGTCCGGCGAAGTACGCGCCGGTGCGGAAGGTGAGCGTGTACTCGCCGGCCGGCAGCAGCTCCGGGCCGAGCGCCGCGCGCCCGTCAGCGTCGGTGACGCCGCGCGTCGACGGGCAGGCTCCGACTGCGTCGGCGAGCTCGACGGCGATGCCCGACGGCGGGGCTGCCGGTGGCGGCATCCAGCACGTGGGTGGTGAGGTGACTCATGGGGCGATCCTCTCGCTCGGGGCGTCGATCGACGGAACCCCGCAGCCGCAGGACGGCGATCTCGGCGAGCTGGCCGAGGGCCTCGGCGGCCTCGTCATCGTCGTCGTTGCCGAGGCGTCGATCCAGCTCCGCCAGCATCTCCTCGCGGAGAGCGACCCGCCGCGCGGATGAGGAAGACGCGTCCGAAGCGCTCCTCGTAGGCGGCGTTGCCGGCGGCGATCGCGGCAGACACGTCCGCCGCGGCATCCGTCATCGACGACTGCTCCCGCCGGGATGCCGCGGCCTCCGCGCCGGCACCGGCCGGACGCTGCCCGATCCGCGGGTGATGCGCGAGGGCCGCGTCGAGGTCGGCGCGGGTCCACCCGCGCGCGAGTTCGGCGGCGCGGGCGGCGAGCGCGTCGACCGAGTCGTACGGTCGTCCGGCGACCAGCTCGTCGACCCAGTGCGGGATCGCGGCCCAGACGCGCGACGACGGATGCCGCGGCCTCGGCATCCGTGACGTTGAACTCGTCGAGCTCCATCGGCACACGGTAGCGCGCGTGCGTTTCGCCACGGTTACGGCCCCGACGTCATGCGATCTTCCGATGCCGCCCGCCGGCGCAGCTGTAACCGGACCGAAACCGACGGCGTCGCCCGGCGGAACGCGGATGGGGGAATCTAGTGGAACAGCAGTCGGAGGGATGAGCGTGGCAGCGAGCGAGTCGACCAGGATGATCCGCGCGGCCCGCACGTGGGTGGGCGGCGCATTCCGGCCCGCCGCGGTCGTTGTCGCAAACGGGCGGATCGCCGACATCCTCGACGTCCGCGCGCGTGCGTCGGGCGCCAAGGTCGTCACTGTGCCCGACGACGCGGTCCTGCTGCCGGGACTCGTCGACTCGCACGTTCATGTCAACGAGCCCGGTCGCACGGAGTGGGAGGGTTTCCGGTCCGCGACGCTTGCGGCGGCGGCCGGCGGCGTCACGACGCTGGTCGACATGCCGCTGAACTCCCTGCCGCCGACGACGACGGCCGAGGCCCTGGCGATCAAGCAGGCCGCGGCCGCACCGTCGGCATACGTGGACGTCGGCTTCTGGGGCGGCGCGGTGCCCGAGAACCTGGGCGCGCTCGCTCCGCTGCACGCGGCCGGGGTTTTCGGCTTCAAGTGCTTCCTCTCGCCGTCGGGCGTCGACGAGTTCCCGCATCTGGACCGCGCGCAGCTGCACGCCGCGATGGAGGAGATCGCCGCGCTCGGGTCGCGGATCATCGTGCACGCCGAGGATCCGGCGCTGCTCGGCGACGGAGGCGCGCTGGGTCGTGGCTACGACGCCTTCCTCGCGTCGCGACCGGCTGCCAGCGAGGCATCGGCCATCGACGCCGTCATCGACGCCGCGCGTCGCACCGGCGCACGCGCGCACATCCTGCACCTGAGCGACGCGCACTCGCTGCCGGCGATCCGCGCCGCGAAGGCGGCGGGCGTGGCACTGACCGTCGAGACGTGCCCGCACTACCTGACGATCGCGGCCGAGGAGATCCCCGACGGTGCGAGCGAGTTCAAGTGCTGCCCGCCGATCCGGGACGCCTCCAACCGGGACCTGCTGTGGGAGGGCGTCGTCGACGGCACGATCGATGCCATCGTGAGCGACCATTCGCCGAGCACGGTCGACCTCAAGCGCTCCGGCGGGGGTGACTTCGGCCTCGCCTGGGGCGGGATCGCCGGCCTTCAGGTGGGCCTGTCGGCGGTGTGGACCGAGGCGCGGGGCCGCGGCATCCCGCTGGAGACGCTCATTCCACTGTTCACGACCGGGCCCGCTGAGGTCGCAGGGCTGGCGGCCGGCGCCGGAATTCTCGAGCCCGGTGCGCCCGCCCACCTCACCGTGTTCGGCCTCGACGACCCGCTGGTGATCGACGCGAGCAGGCTGCTGCACAAGAACCCGATCACCGCATACGACCACCGCGTGCTGACCGGCCGCATCCGCCGCACGTGGCTGCACGGCAAGGCGATGTACAACGTCACCGAGGGCGGCGCAGGCGAAGCTCCGCAGTTTCGGGGCAGGCCGCGCGGCCGGCTCCTGTCCGCCACTGCACCCACGCCATGACGACCCCAGGTCACACGACTGAAACGCGGATGCACTTGGATGGGAGGGTGCCGACCGACATGGCGATCCTGCAACCGGGCGTGGGCCCTCTCCCCGGCGACCACTACCTGCGCTCGACGCCCGAGACGGTGCACTGGGGGCGGCTCTTCTGCGAGACGGATGCCGCGGTGCTGCGCATCGCGTCCGGTGAGAGCGTCACCATCGACACGGTCAGTCATGAGGGCATACTCGAAGATCACGGCAAGGATCCGCTGACCTACTTCACCGGGCAGGGCGTCGCTGCTGAGGCGGTGCTGGAGGACGCGATCGCGATCGCCGGGTCGCTGTCGCGCGACCCCGCCGTGGACGGCCCTCACGTCGTGACAGGGCCGATCCATGTGGCGGGCGCCGAGCCCGGCGATCTGCTGCGCATCACGGTCGAGACCCTCGTGCCGCGCGTGCCCTACGGTGTGATCTCCAATCGGCACGGCAAGGGGGCTCTCGTGGGCGAGCTGCCGCGCGGCGACTTCTCCGTCAGCGTCTTCACGCCGGTTGAGGAGCGCGAGGGCCGACTCGTCGGCCTGCTTCCGGTCGTCGACGACGGCGAGCGCGTGGTGGCCTTCCCGCTGTCCCCCTTCCTCGGCACGATGGGGGTGGCGGTCGCCGGCGACAAGCGCCCGCACTCGGTTCCGCCCGGGGCGCACGGCGGCAACATCGACATCAACCTGCTCGTCGAGGGCACCGTTCTCTACCTGCCGGTGCAGATCGCCGGCGCGCTCGCCTACGTCGGCGATCCGCACTTCGCTCAGGGCGACGGCGAGGTCGCGCTGACCGCACTCGAGGCATCCCTCCGCGCCACCCTGCGCTTCGATGTGATTCCGCGCGCGGTCGCGCTCGCTGAGTTCGGCGAGGTCACCGGCCCCTGGTGCGCACCCCCGAATACCTGGTGCCGACCGGCCTTGACCCTGACCTGAACGAGGCGATGCGGGCGTGCGTGCGATCGGCGCTGACGCTCATCGAAGCGCGGTGGGGCGTGCAGGAGCACCTGGCGTACGCGTACCTCAGCGCCGCCACCGACTTCGACATCTCGCAGGTGGTCGACATCGTGTGCGGCGTGCACGCGCGCATCCGTGAGGCCGACTTCGCGGCGGTCGACCGGGGGCGCGTCGCGGTCGACCGGGGGCGCGTCGCCAGATCAGGAGATGACGCGAAAACAGGAGAATCCGGCGCCCATCGTCCTGATCCCGCGAGATCTCCTGACCCGGCGAGCGCGGAAGGCACGGCGAGCGATGACTGACGCCGCGATCCCCGGCGCCGACACGGTCCCCGCCGACCTGCTCGAGGCGTTCACCGCCTACGAGCAGGCGATCATGTCCAACGACCTCGACGTGCTCGACGCCTTCTTCGCGCCCGGCGACCACACGATGCGGGGGGATGCCGCAGGACTCCTCGTCGGTCACGACGCGATCAGCGCGTTCCGGGGTGTGCGCGGCGGGGTTGCGCCGCGGAGGATCGAGCGCATCGAGCACCGTGCCCTCGGTGAGGACGTCGCGCTACTCGTGTCGGTCTCGCGGTTCACCGGCGGGGGCACCGGGCTGCAGACGCAGGTATGGGAGCGCATCGACGGGCACTGGCTCATCACGGCCGCCCACGTCACGCCCCGCGCGCAGGCGCTGGACCGGTCGGTGTGGCGCACCGTCGGCGACCCGCTGTGGCAGGGCGCATGGGAGGGTCCGCTGCGCGGACTCACCGTCGCGGTCAAGGACCTGTTCGCCATCAAGGGATATCGCGTCGGCGCGGGCAACCCCGCCTACCTCGACGATGCGCGGCCCGAGACCACGACGGCGGCCGCGGTCACCGACCTCCTGCGAGGCGGCGCGTCGCTGCGCGGCATCGCACGCACCGACGAGTTCGCGTACAGCATCGCCGGAGACAACGCCCACTACGGCACTCCGCCGAACGGTGCGCTGCCCGGCGCTCTCCCCGGCGGGTCATCGAGCGGTCCGGCATCCGCGGTCGCGACCGGTCAGGCCGAGATCGGCCTCGCAACCGACACCGCCGGCTCGATCCGCGTGCCCGCGTCGTATCAGGGGCTGTGGGGCCTGCGCACGACCCACGGACTGGTCCCGCGCCAGGGTCTGCTGCCCCTGGCTCAGTCCTTCGACACGATCGGGTGGCTCACACGCGACCTCGACACGCTGCAACGCGTCGTCGACTGGTGCCTGAGCTACGACGGGTCGGAGTCGACCGAGAACGTCCTGGGCGAGTCCGATGCCGACCTGCCGTGGCGGTTCCTCGTGCCCGACGAGGTCCTCGCCGCGGTCGAGCCCGAGACGCGCGCCGCCTTCGACGGGTTCCTCGAGCGTCTCGGCGCGACGCCCGATGCCCCGAGCATCGACTCGGTGTCGATCGGCGACCTGGACGAGTACTTCCTTCCGTTCCGCACGGTGCAGGGCGCGGAGGCGTGGCGCAACAACGGCGAGTGGGTGACCGCGCATCCGGGCGCTCTGGGTCCGGCCGTCGCCGAGCGGTTCCGCATCGCCTCGGGAGTGTCCGCCGAGGAGGAGGCGGCCGCGCGACGCGCGCTGGAGCCCCTCGCCGACGGCATCCGTGCCCTCGTCGAGGCGCACGTGCTGCTCATGCCCACCGTCCCGGGGCCGGCACCGATGCGCACTGCGGTCGGCGAACGCGTCGATGCCGTCCGCACCGCGACGCTCAGGATGACGACGCCCGCCGCACTCGCGGGCCTGCCCTCGCTGTCCGCGCCGCTGCTCACCGTGCCGTCGCAGCTCGGGCCGGTACCCACTGGGGCTCCGCCCCAGACCCCTGGTGCGCTGCGCGCACCACCCACTGGGGCTCCGCCCCAGACCCCTGGTGCGCTGCGCGCACCAGTCGGCCTGTGCCTCACATCACGAGCCGGCACCGACATCGCGCTGGTGCGCCTCGCTCGTCGCCTCGCCGATGCGGTGGGCGCGTCGTGAGCAGCTCCCCGGCTCCGAGTGCACGACTTCGCGTCGAACGCACGGGATCGCCACGCATCCAAGCCGTGCACCCGGCGCGGAGTCGTACGTCCGTGAACACGGCGACCAGTGAGGATGCCTCGTGACGCAGATCCCCGGTCCCATCTCGCCGCCGGCACGCCTGCTGATGGGCCCCGGCCCGATCTCGGCGTACCCCAGCGTGCTGCGCGCGATGTCGGCCGAGCTGGTCGGGCAGTACGACCCGTTCATGACGGCGACGATGACCGAGACGCAGGAGCTCTACCGGGGCGTGTGGGCGACCGCCAACGACGCGACCCTGCTGATTGACGGCACGTCGCGGGCGGGGATCGAGGCCGCGATGATCTCGCTCATCCGCCCCGGCGACCGTGTGCTCGTCCCGGTGTTCGGACGCTTCGGGCACCTGCTCGCCGAGATCGCCGAGCGCGCGATGGCCGAGGTCCACACGATCGAGGTGCCGTGGGGTCAGGTGTTCCCGACGTCGGTGCTCGAAGAGGCGATCGTGCGCGTTCGGCCGCATCTGCTCGCTCTGGTCCAGGGCGACACCTCGACGACGATGCTTCAGCCTCTCGACGAGGTGGGCGCGCTCTGCGCGAGGCACGGCGTGCTGTTCTACAGCGATGCGACGGCGTCCCTCGGGGGCAACGCCTTCGAGGCGGACGCCTGGGGGTTGGATGCCGCGACCGCCGGGCTGCAGAAGTGCCTCGGCGGTCCGTCCGGTTCGGCCCCGATCACGCTGTCGGAGCGCGCCGTCGAGGTGATCCGCTCGCGCAAGAAGGTCGAGGCCGGCATCCGTGAAGAAGGGGACGAGGATGCACCGGACTTCATCCGCTCCAACTACTTCGACCTCGGCATGATCCTCGATTACTGGGGGCCGCGGCGGTTGAACCATCACACCGAGGCGACTTCGATGCTCTACGCGGCGCGCGAGTGCGCCCGGGTGCTTCTGCTCGAGGGTCGCGACGCGGTGATCGAACGACACCGGCTGCACGGTGACGCGATGCTCGCGGGCGTAGGCGGGCTCGGGCTCGTCGTGTTCGGCGATGTCGCGCACAAGATGTCGAACGTCGTCGCGGTGGAGATCCCCGAGGGTGTGCCGGGGGATGCCGCGCGCTCGGCGATGCTGCAGGACTTCGGCATCGAGATCGGCACGTCGTTCGGACCGCTGCACGGGCGCGTTTGGCGCATCGGAACCATGGGCTACAACGCACGCAAGGATGCCGTGCTGCAGACGCTCGCATCGCTGGAGACCGTGCTGCGCCGATACGGAGCGTCGGTTCCCGCAGGCGGCGGGGTCGAGGCTGCGATGGACGTCTACGGGAGTGCGGCACCTGACGAACCTGGTGGCGACTGAGCGCATGCGCACCCGGCTGCCCGACATCCCGCCCGACGTCTTCGAGGCGGCGGCGCGGCGCGTGATGGCACGCTGCGACGAACTCGCGCGGGTCACCTCGACGCCCGGTGCGATCGAGCGCGTCTACCTCTCGGCCGAGCACGCACGGGTGAACCGGCTCGCCGCCGAATGGATGCGCGAAGTCGGAATGACCACCCGGCAGGATGCCGCCGGAAACCAGCTCGGCCGGCTCGATCCGTCGCGGCGGTCGATCAGCGGCGAAGCCGCCCATCGAGACCACCCCGCCCTGATGCTCGGCTCGCACCTGGACACGGTCCCCGACGCGGGCCGATTCGACGGGATCGCCGGAGTGCTGATGGCCCTCGAGGTCGTGCGCCTCCTGCGGGTGCCGGACAGCGAGAGCGGGCGCAGCATCTCACCGCTGCCGTTCGCGCTCGAGGTCGTGGCCTTCTCGGATGAGGAGGGCACCCGTTTCGGCAAGGCTCTGCTCGGTTCGTCGGCGGTGGCCGGCATCTGGAATGACGAATGGTGGTCGCTGACCGACGCGGACGGGACGACCCTGCGGCAGGCCTTCCTCGAGTTCGGCCTCGATCCCGGCCGCATCGGCGAGGCGGGCAGGCGCCCGGACGAGCTGGTCGGGTACCTCGAGGCGCACATCGAGCAGGGGCCCGAGCTCGATCGGCGCGGTGAGGCGCTCGCGGTGGTGTCGTCGATCGCCAGCGCCCGGCGGTTCCAGCTGATCGTGGAGGGCGAGGCGCGTCACGCCGGCGGAACGCCCTACGACATGCGTCGCGACGCCCTGCTCGGAGCGAGCGAGGCAGCCCTCGCCGTCGAGCGCATCTGCCGGGGCGAGCACCACATCATCGGCACGGTCGGGCAGCTCGAAGCCTTTCCGGGCGCGGTGAACATCGTCCCCGGCGAGGCGCACCTCAGCCTCGATCTGCGCGGGGAGTTCGACGGCGCGAGAGACCGGGTCTGGACCGAGATCTCCGCGGAGCTCGACGCGATCATGGGTGCCCGCGGGTTGCGGTGGCATGCCCGCGAGCTGCACAACGCGCCGGCGGTGATGTGCGCGCCGCTGCTGCGCGACGTGGTGCGCGAGGGCATCCTTGCCACGCTTCCTCCGGGCGCCGACGACCCCGCCACGATCTTCAGTCGCGCGGGTCACGACGGGATGGCGATCGGGGCGATCACGGATGTCGGGATGCTGTTCCTGCGCAACCCGGACGGGATCAGCCATCACCCCGACGAGTCCGTGAGCACCGCCGACGTGGCGGTCGGCATCCGTGCCCTCGCCGAGTCGGTGCTGCAGCTGGCCGGCGAGCATCGCTGAGCAGCCCACCCCTCTGAACCTCCCGCTCGCCCGTCACGACACGCCGGCGGTTGCCGCCGAATGTGACAGGCGAGCGGGATGCCGCGCCGCACCGCCGGGGCACGCCACCGGCGAAAGCGTAACGGCGCGGAAACACCAACGTCAGTGTTGGTGAAATCTGCGTCGCCTAGCTTCAGAGCAGTCGCGCACTGCCGAGTCCCGTGGGCGTGCCGTCCCCACCCGAATGCACCACCCGACTGCACCACCGGAACTCTGGAGACACAGCCCATGAACCTTTCCTTTCCCTGGCGCGCGCGAGGCCGCGTCGGCGCCACCGCCGCGGTCCTCGCGGTCGCCGCCCTCGCGCTGAGTGCCTGTGCTTCGGCCACGCCCGCGGCCGCTCCGTCGGGCGATGCCGCCGCCGACGGCTTCGGCGACCTCACGGTCCAGCTCTCGTGGATCAAGAACGAAGAGTTCTCCGGCGAGTTCTTCGCCGACTCGAAGGGGTATTACGCCGAGGCCGGCTTCGACTCGGTGACCCTCGTCCCGGGTCCGTCGATCGGAGCGCCGGAGCTCATCTCCGGCGCCGCGGACGTCGCGCTCTCCGACGCCGTCTCCATCGGCACGGTCGTCGCATCCGAGGGCGCGCCGCTGAAGATCATCGGAACGACGTACCAGAAGAACCCGTTCACGGTGCTCTCGCTCGCGGACGGCGGAGACATCGCCACACCCGAAGACCTGATCGGCAAGAAGATCGGCGTGCAGGACTCGAACACGGCGCTGTTCAAGGCGCTTCTCGCGGCGAACGACATCGACGAGTCCGAGCTGACGATCGTTCCCGTGCAGTACGACCCGGCGCCGCTCATCAACGGCGAGGTCGACGGCTTCATCGCCTACCTCACGAACGAGGCGATCACGGTCGCGGCATCCGGCATCGAGACGACAAACCTCCCGTTCGCCGACAACGGCCTGCCGTTCGTCGCCGAGACCATCACGGTCACCGATGACGCCATCACGAACGACCGCGAGAAGCTCAAGGCTTTCCTGGTCGCCGAGATCAAGGGCTGGACCGACGCCGTCAACGACCCCGAAGAGGGCGCCCGCCTGGCCTACGAGGAGTACGGCGCCGACCTCGACCTGAACCCGGAGAACTCCATCGCCGGCGCCATCGAGCAGGCCGAGAAGCTCGTCGTCTCCGCCGACACCGAGGAGTTCGGGCTGTTCTGGATCACCGATGCCCTGCAGGCGTCGACGATCGAGAGTCTCGCCGGCGCGGGCATCACGCTCGAGGCCTCCGACCTCTTCGACCTCTCCCTCCTCGAAGAGGTCTACGAGGAGAACCCCGAACTGGTCGCGTACGCGGGCTGACGCGGCATCCGATCATGACGCAGTCCCCTCTTCTGGCGGGCTCTGCCGAGGCCGGTGTCCAGGGCGAGACCCTGGGCACCGGCCTGCAGATCTCCGGCCTCAACAAGGTCTTCACCTCGGGCCGCAAGAGCGTCGTGGCGCTCAAGGATGCGCACCTGCACACCGAGCAGGGCTCGTTCCTCGCGCTGCTCGGACCATCCGGCTGCGGCAAGTCGACGATCCTGCGCATCCTCGCCGGGCTCGAGCCGGCGACGAGCGGCACGTCACGCGTCGACGGCAAGAGTCCGAAAGAGCTGCGCAAGGAGAACAAGCTCGGCATCGCCTTCCAGGACTCGGCACTGCTGCCCTGGCGGAGCGTGCTGACGAACATCCGCCTGCCGTTCGAGATCGCCGGGCGCCCGGTGGACAAGGGCTACGTGAACGAGATGATCTCGCTCGTGGGTTTGAAGGGCTTCGAGAAGGCGAAGCCCGCGCAGCTGTCCGGCGGCATGCGGCAGCGCGTGTCGATCGCCCGGTCGCTCATCCTCAAGCCCGACGTGCTCCTCTTCGACGAGCCGTTCGGCGCGCTCGATGACATGACGCGGCAGAAGCTCAATCTCGAGCTGCTCCGCATCTGGACGGAGAAGCCGGCCACAACCCTCCTGGTGACGCACGGCATCTCGGAGGCGATCTTCCTCTCCGACTACGTCGCGGTGATGAGCCCCCGACCCGGCCGCGTCAAGGAAGTCATGAGAATCGACCTGCCCCGACCGCGCACCCCTGAGATGATGCGGACGCCGGAGTTCCACGCGTACGTGGACCAGGCGTCCGAGCTGCTCTTCGGCGCGGGGGGCGCGGCTGCCGATGACCACTGACAAACCAGCCTCACCGGGCGCCATCCAGTGGGAGAGCATCAAGCTCCCCGCCTGGCTGACCGGGGCGATCGGCGGAGCCGCGATCATCATCCTGTGGTGGATGATCGCGACCCTCTACGTCGCACCGACGGGTGCCCGTCCGATTCCCACGCCGCTCGCCGTCGTCCAGAGCTACCTCGCCAGCGGCTGGGAGTACTACTGGCGCAACTTCTCCGTCACCCTCGTCGAGGCGGGCATCGGCTACGTCTGGGGCAACGGCATCGCGCTGATCCTCGCGGCGATCGTCCTCGTGGTGCCACGGCTCGAGGGTCTGGCGATGCAGCTGGCCATCATCACCTACTGCATCCCGATCGTCGCCGTGGGCATGATCGCCATCGTCGTCATTCCCGCACCGGGAGTGGGCGAGCCCAGCGGCACCGCGGTCCTCCTCGCCGCGCTGTCGGTCTTCTTCACGACGGTGGTCGGAGCGCTGCTGGGTCTCAAGTCGGCGGACAAATCCAGCCTCGATCTGATCACGGTGTACGGCGGCAGCAAGTTCACCCAGCTCGTCAAGGTGCGCCTGATCGCCGCGTTGCCGGCGATCCTGAACGCCCTGCAGATCGCCGTGCCCGCCGCCTTCCTCGGCGCTGTGCTCGGCGAATTCTTCGGCAAGATCGAGGTCGGCGTCGGCATCGCCATGATCCTGGCGCAGCAGAACTCCAACGCGCCTCTGGTGTGGGCGCTCGCGCTCGCCAGCGGTGCCGTCGCCCTGCTCGGCTTCGCGCTCGTCGGTCTCATCGCCCGTGGGATCGCGCCCTGGTCGAAGGGGAAGTCCGCATGAGCACTCTCACGGTCATCCAGGAACTGCCGCAGACCGCAGCCCCGGCAGCCGATCTGAGCCGCGATGTGCGCCGGGCGGCGACGCGCGGCGTTCTGCGGGCGCTCGGCTGGAGCCTGCTCACCTTCCTGCTCACTCTCGTCGCGGTGCTGCTGCTGTGGGTGGGTGTGCTCTGGATCTTCCAGATCTCGCCGCTCATCGCCAAGGGCCCCGTCGACGTGTGGAACTACTTCTTCACGGTTCCCGCGGCTGCGGCGAACCGGACCCTGGTGCTGGGCAACCTCACGGTGACGCTCGGCCACGCGGTCATCGGCTTCGTCGCCGGGCTGCTGGCGGCGATCGTCGGCGCCGGCCTGTTCCAGCTGAGCAAGGGCGCCGAGCACGCCCTCATGCCGGTCGCGATGCTGCTGCGGTCGGTTCCGCTGATCGCGATGGCTCCGGTCATCATCATGATCTTCGGGCGGGACCTGTGGACCGTCGCGGTCATCGGCGGCATCGTGGTGCTCTTCCCGGCGCTGGTGAACATCTCGTTCGGGCTGAAGTCCGCGTCCGCTCAGATGAACGACCTCGTCGATGTGTACGGCGGTGGCGCGTGGTCGAAGCTGCGCAAGGTGGCGATGCCCTCCTCGCTGCCGGCGTTCTTCGCGGCCGTGCGCATCTCGGTGCCGGGCGCGATCACCGGCGCGCTCCTGGCCGAGTGGCTCGCCGTCGGCGGCGGCATCGGCGGATCGTTCGGCGGCTTCATCTCGCAGGCGCAGTTCACCGCGCTGTGGGCATCGGTCGTGGCGGTCACTGCCGCGTCGCTCGTGCTCTACAACGTCATCCAGGTCGTCGAGGACGTCGTGCTGGCGCGCATGGGGATGCACCCGCAGAAGAGCGTTTAGACACCCGGGTCAGGTCAGCTCGACCGCACCCCGGGCGTTGTACACGACGGCGTCGCTCGCCCCGTACGCGCGGTACACCGCAACGGCCTCGTCGAACCCGACCCCGATGACGACCCGGATGCCGCGCCGCTCGAACTGCTGGGCCCAGTCGTCGACGACCGGTCCCTCGTCGAATCCGGTCAGCTCCTCCAGCAGCGGCCCCTCGCCGGCCACGACGAGCGCACGAACCCCGCTCCACATCGTCGCGCCGTAGCACTGCACGCAGGGACGCCAGTTGACGACGAGAGCGAGCTGGGCGCCGTCCGCGCCGAGGTCCCATCGGCCCAGAGCGCGCTGGGCGAGGCTCAGTGCGGTCACCTCGGCGTGGGCAGCGGTGAGTCCCGAACTGAGCACGACGTTGACGCCGACCGAAACCAGTTCTCCGGTCACGTCGTCGACGACGATCGCGGCAAACGGGCCTCCGTTGCCGGCCCGCCAGTTGCGGTCGGCGAGATCGTTGACCAGCCGCATCCGCTCTTCGTCGGTGCGGAGGATCCTGGGCAGCCCGTCGAGATCGGCGATGAGCCATTCGGGCAGGGTTGCATCGAACGCGGTCGCGAGTTCCATGAGCGGTCAACTCTCCTTCGAGTGGGGATCGTGTGCACCGTCGAGGTGCTCGGCTGCATCCCGCACGAGACGCCACACCCGGTCACGGGAGAACGGCTGCTCGAACGGCCGGATGCCGAGGGCGCGGGCGATCGCGTTGCCGATCGCCGGCGCGACGGGGTTGTACGGCGACTCGCTCATCGACTTCGCGCCGAACGGGCCGAGATCGTCGCTCGTGTCGGCGAAATAGACCTCGGTGACGGGGACGTCGGCGAACTGCGGGACGCGGTACTGGCGGAACACCGGGTTCACGATGGTCCCGGCATCCGTCATCACCTCTTCGTAGAGCGCGCTGCCCAGGCCCTGCGCGGCGCCGCCCTCGATCTGTCCGCGGCACTGCTCGGGATTCATCACGTAGCCCGCGTCGGCGGCCTGCACCGACTGCAGCACACGCACGGTTCCGGTGCGGACGTCGACCGCGACCCGCACCGCGTGCACGTTGAACGCCAGCGATCTGTGCTCGCCGTGCTCGCTGCCGTCGGCGGTGACGCCTTCGGCGTTGCGCCACTCCTGCGGCGCCGCATCCACGAGTTCGGCGAAGCCGATCAGCCGCGCACCCACCCGCACCCCGTTCCGCTCGAGGGTGCCTGGCGCCCCCGCGAGGTGCTCGGCAATCGCGAGCAGGCGGTCGCGCAGGGCGAGGGATGCCGCGTGCAGAGCCTTTCCGGCCACGGTGATCCCGGCCGACGCGAATGCGCCGGTGTCGTAGCGGGCGCCGTCGGTGTCGGAGTTGCGCAGCTCGAGCCGATCGGCGGTCGTGGCGAGATCGGTCGCGAGGATCTGGGTGTGCACCGTGGTCGTGCCGTTGCCGAACTCGGTGGTGCCCACCGCGGCGACGTACCGGCCGTGCGAAGTGGCGGTGACCGATGTCTCCGAGATGTGACCGAACGGGGCCATCGTCGCGATCATCGCGACCGCCATGCCCTCGCCGACGCGCCACTCCGGGCCCGTCGGCGCGGCGACGCCGTTGCCCTGGGCGAGCGCCGTCTCGGCGAGGTCGAGGCACTGGTCGAGTCCGTAGGATCCCCACACGATGTCGGGCTCGGTCTCCTCGTGCAGTGTCCGCACGGAGTCGCCCTCGCGGACCGCGTTGATGCGCCGCAGTTCGAAGGGGTCGATCCCGAGGCGCTGGGCGAGCTGGTCCATCGCCGATTCAACCCCGAGGATCACCTGCCCCAGGCCGTAGCCGCGGAACGCACCGGAGGGGACGTTGTTCGTGTAGACGGCTTCGGCGTCGACCCGCTTGGCCGGCGCGCGATAGAGGCTGATCGACTCTGCACACCCGTGGAACAGCACGCCGCGCGAGTGATTGCCGTACGCGCCCGCGTCGCTGAGCACCTCCACCCTCATGGCCGTGAGCACCCCGGCGTCGTCCGCGCCGAGCTCGACTTTCACGCGCATCGGATGCCGCACGGCGGTCCGCTGGAACTCGTCGGTGCGGCTCATCTCGTAGGCGACCGGCCTGCCCGTGCGCAGCACGGCGAGGGCGACGAGGTCTTCGGTGTACATCTCCTGCTTGCCGCCGAAGCCGCCGCCGACCCGGGCCGTGAACACCCGGACGCGATCGCGCGGCATTTCGAACACGCGGCACAGCGCGTCGCGGGTGAGGAACGGGACCTGGCTGCTGGTGCGGATCACGAGCCGCCCGTCCTCGTCCAGCCATCCGATCGACCCGTGGGTCTCGAGCTGCGCGTGGCTCGCGCGGGAGGTGCGCCACTCGCCGCTCACGGTGGTCGGGCTGGCGGCGAGGGCGGCGTCGACGTCGCCGTACCCGCCGTGGATGGAGAGGATCACGTTGCGGGCGGCATCCTCCACCCGGTCGCCGGGGGTGCGATCGGGATGGATCACCGGTGCGCCGGGACGGCGGGCGAGCTCCGGGTCGAAGACCGCGGGCAGGATGTCGTACTCGACGCGGATGAGCCGGCACGCCGCCTCGGCCGCCGCCGGGGTCTCGGCGACGACGGCCGCGATGCGCTGGCCGACGTGGCGCACCACATCCTCCAGCATGCGGGTGTCGTCGGCATCGTCCTCATGGTTCTCGTGCCGCGCAGTCGAGTAGCGCACGGCCGGCACATCGCGGAACGTGAAGACGGCGACGACCCCGTCGAGCCGTTCCGCCTCGGACGTGTCGATCGCGGAGATCCGGGCGTGAGCGTGGGGGCTGGACAGCACACGCAGCGTCAGGGCGGCGGGAGCGGTGGTGTCGAACGTGTAGGGCTCGAGACCCTGCACCACCCGCCGCGCCGCCGGCGGCCGCACGCTCCGGCCGACGCCGCTCGCCGCCGAGTCCGACGCGGAGCCTATGGAAGCCCCGTCGGCGGGTGCGCCGCTGCCGGCGGCCGCGCGGTAGGCGGCGCCGGTGCCGCGCACAGCGCCCTCGATCGACTCGCGGATGGCCCGGTACCCGGTGCACCGGCACAGGTTGCCCTTCATCCGCCGGTCGAGGTCGGGCAGATCCGACTCGTCGAGGGTGGAGGCGGTCACCGCCATACCGGGCGTGCAGAACCCGCACTGGAATCCGAAATGCTCGACGAGCGATTCCTGCACCGGATGCAGAGCCCCGCCGGTGGCCAGGCCCGCGGCGGTGGTGACGTCTCGACCCGACATCCGCGCCGCGGGGATGATGCACGAGTGCACGGGCTCGCCGTCGAGCAGCACCGAGCACGCGCCGCAATCGCCGGCGTCGCAGCCCTTCTTGACCTCGAAGTGCCCTGCCTCGCGCAGCAGCGTGCGAAGGCATTGACCCGGGCGGGGGCGGGCGTCGATCTCGTCGCCGTTGATCCGGAGCTTCACGTGGCCGACCCCGCGATCAGTTCCGATCTCAACTCCTCGGCGAGCACGATGCTCACCGCTCGGCGCCAGTCGGCGGGGCCCAGCGGGTCCGTGTAGTAGCCGGGTGCCGCGCCGACCGCGGCGGCGAGCGCGGCTGGGTCGGGCAATGCCTCGAACCGCGTCACGGTAGGCGTCAGCGTCGCGGCGGTGACGGCGAAGACGCAGGCGCCATCGGCATCCTGTCGTGCAGTGACCACGGCGCCCGAACGCCCGAGCTCGGCGAGAGCGATCTTGCGCAGAAGCGTGCGCGAGCGCAGCGCGTGCGCGGGCAGGTCGACGGCGCGCAGCACCTCGCCTGGGGCGAGGCCGTTGGTGCCGTTGCCGGTCATCAGCGAGGCGACGCTCTGCCGGCGCTCGCCGCCGTCGGGCGTCCAGATGACCGCGTCGCCGTCGAGCGCCACGGCGAGGGCGACGATCGATGCGGCCGAGAAGGACTGGCACACGTTGCCGCCGACGGTTGCGGTGTTCCAGACCTTGAACGAGGCCAGGAGCGCGTTCGCCGCGACCGGGAAGACGGATGCGGCCACCCAGTCCTCGGGCAGCGCAGGTCCTTCGCCTGCGGCGTCGGTCCGCTCGGCGAAGGCGACGAGGCGCGCGATCGTGCATGTCGCGGAGATGCGCAAGCCGGTTTCGCCCACCTCGAGATCGGGCCACGGCATCGTCGACAGATCGACGAGTCCCGTGACGTCGGGCTGCGGCTCGGAGAACAGCCACGTTCCGCCGCCGAGCACCTTCTCGCCCGGCGCGAGCGCGAGGTCGGCGCGCGAGGTCGCGAACCGGTACGACGTCACGGTGTTCAGATCCACGCCGCTCCCTTCGTCTCGCTGCTCATCACAGCCGTTCGGCGAGCTCACGGGATGCCGCGGCGACCTGTTCGGCAAGAATCGGCTCCTCGGCGCTGACGAGCTGCGACTCCTCCACGATCGCACGGCCGCCGACGTACAGACGCGCGAGCGGCGGCAGCGCCCCGAGCCCCAGCGCGGCCACTGGATCGAGGATCCCTGCATGCTCGACGCCGTCCACGCGCCACACCGCGATGTCGGCGAGCTTGCCCTGCTCGAGCGAGCCGATCTCGCTCTCGCGACCCAGGACGCGGGCGCCGCCGATGGTCGCGATCGACAGCCCGTGCCGGACGCTGAACGAATCGGCCCCGGTGCGCAGCCGGTTCATCAGCACCGCCTCGCGGATCTCACTGCCGAGCCGGCCCGACTCGTTCGAGGCTGCGCCGTCGACCCCCAGGCCCACCGGGACCCCGGCACGCAGCAGGTCGCGGACCGGCGCGATGCCCGAGGCGAGGCGTGCGTTGGAGGACGGACAGTGCGCGACTCCGGTGCCGGTCGCGGCGTATCGCGCGATGGCTGCCTCGTCCAGATGCACGCAGTGCGCCATCCAGACGTCGCTGCCGAGCCACCCCAGCGACTCGAGGTACTGGGTGGGGGTGCTGCCGAACCGCTCGAGGCAGTAGGCGTCCTCCTCCACCGTCTCGGAGGCGTGGGTGTGCAGCCGTACGTCGAGCGAGCGCGCGAGCAGGGCCGAATCGCGGAGCAGGTCGGCGGTGACCGAGAACGGCGAGCACGGGGCGATGGCGACCCGGACGAGTGACTCGAACGACGGATCGTGGTACCGCTCCACGGCCTCCGCCGACGCTGAGAGGGCGGCATCCGTCGTCTCGACCGCGAAGTCGGGCGGCAGTCCGCCCTGCGAGGCGCCGAGGTCCATCGACCCCCGCGTCGCGTGCAGGCGCACGCCGACGCGTCGGGACGCCTCCACGATCGCGCCGACGATGTCGCCGGACCCCTTCGGGAAGATGTAGTGGTGGTCGCCGACCGTTGTGCAGCCCGAGCGGGCAAGCACAGCCATCGCGCCGGAGGCGCCGATGCCGGTGAGCCGCGCGTCGATCCGCGACCACAACGGGTAGAGCGCTGTCAGCCAGTCGAAGAGGATGGCGTCCTGCGCATACCCGCGCGTCAGCCACTGATACAGGTGGTGGTGCGTGTTGATGAGCCCCGGTGTGACCAGGCATCCCGACGCGTCGAAGATCTCGGCGCCGTCGCGGACGTCGGCGGCGGCGGACCCTGCGCCGACCGCCGCGATCCGGCCGTCCTCGATCACGACGTGTCCGGTCGTGTGCTCGGTGCCGGCGGCATCCACGGTCGCGACGTAGCCGCCCTCCAGCACGATCCGACGCGTCACGGCCCGAGCTCCGCGGCCACTTCGAGCGCGGCTTCGACCTGAGACTCGTCCATGCCGATGCTCATCCGGTCTCCTCTCCCCAGAAACCAGCGTGTACCGCGGTCGCGCCCGGCAGCGCGACAGGGCCGACGACGGAGACGGCCCGCCCGCCGCGGGCGAAGACTTCGCGGCAGGGCAGCGCCATCGTCGGAATGCCCTCCTGCTCCCGCACGATGCGGATGAGCTCGTCCTCACCGAGGGCGTACACCACGCGCTGGATGCCGGCCCAGTAGGACGCTCCGGCGCACATCGCGCAGGGCTCGGTGCTGGTGAACAGCGTCGAGGCGGCGAGCACGTCCACGGTCAGCACCGCCGCCGCGGCGCGAACCGCGTTCATTTCGGCGTGACCGGTCGGATCCGGCTGCGTGACGACCGAGTTGAGCCCCTCGATCACCATCCCGTCGGGTGCGACGACGATCGCGCCGAAGGGATGGTCGCCGCGGGCTCGGGCCTCAGCGGCAAGGCGGATGGCGTGCTCGAGGTGGGCGACGTCCTCGGCAGTGACCGCGCCGTCGCCGACCTCGTCCGCGAGGGTCGTCATGCTTCCTGCCGGCTCGAGTCGGTGACGGAGCAAGAGCCTGAATCGCCGTCGCCGGTCGAGGGTTCGTCCGCTGCTGCGGCCGGGGAGCCGTGGATCGGCGTCGACAGCTCACGCAGCGGGGTTCCGGTGCCCGAGCGGCGCGCGGCGATGATCTCGGCCAGGATCGAGATCGCGGTCTCCTCCGGGGTCTCGGCAGCCAGGTCGAGGCCGAGCGGCGAGTGCAGTCGCGCGAGCTCATCGTCTGCCACACCCTGTGCTCGCAGCAGCTGCGCTCGGCGCGCGACGGTGCGGCGCGCGCCCAGGGCCCCGACGAATGCCACGGGCATCCGGAGCGCTTCGCGCAGCGCCGGCACGTCCTGTCGCTCGTCGTGCGTCAGCACGCAGATCGCGGTGCGCGGGTCGAGCCGCGCCGATGACTCGCGAAGGTACGCGTCGGGCGACGCGATCACCAGCTCATCGGCATCCGGGAACCGCTCCGGCGTCACCAGCAGGCCCCACGCATCGCACACCGTGACGGCGAAGCCGCCGACCGCCGCAGCGCGGCATAGTGCCGCGGCGTAGTCGCCGGCGCCGAGGATGACCAGGCGGGGGCGCGGCTGGTGAGACAGGGTCAGGATGCTGCTTCGCGGGCCGTCGACCGTGACGGGCACGATACGTCCGAGGGATCCCGATTCGCCGGCGCTGCCGGTGGACTCTTCGGAGATCACGAGTCCCACCGCGACCGGCTCGTCGCGCAGCACCGCCTCGAGTGCGTCGACGGCGAACGCGTCGGACGAGGCGAGGGGGTACGCGATCACGTCGATCGCCCCGCCGCAGGCGAGCCCCGCCGCGTGCGCCTCGGCGTCGGTGAAGCCGAAACGCGCCGTCGCTCCGCGACCCGTCGCCAGAGCCTGCACGGCGAGCAGCACGGCATCCGACTCGACGCACCCTCCCGAGATCGACCCGATGACCTCGCCGCCGCCGGTGACGGCCATGGATGCCCCGGCACCGCGCGGCGCGCTGCGCGAGACACGCGTCACGGTCACGACCGCGATCCGTTCCCCCGCCCGCAGCCTCGGCAGCAGGTCGGCAGCCAACTCCAGCATGTGCATCACGCTAGCCGTCCTGTGTTACCGCCGCGCTACGCTGTCGTGACCATGGCCGCGTCCCCTGCCCGACTGTGCGGACTCGTGCTCGCCGCCGGGGCGGGCACGCGGTTCGGCGGCCCCAAGGCCCTCGCACGCGAGCCGGACGGCTCGCCGTGGATCGCGCTCGCGGTGCGGATGCTGACGGATGCCGGCTGCGACCACGTGCTCGTCGCGCTGGGCGCCTCGGCCGACGAGGCCGAAGCCCTCGTTCCGGTCGGCGCCGCGGTCGTTCGCGTCGACGGCTGGCGCGAGGGTCTGAGCGCGACGCTGCGCGCCGGCCTCGATGCGGCATCCGCTCTCTCGGCCGATGCGGTGCTGGTGACGCCCGTCGACACGCCGTCCGCGCCCGTCGAAGCGGCCACTCGAGTTCTCGAGACGGCGCTCGCGGCGGCATCCCTGTCAGACGCCCTGGCCCGGGCGGTGTATTCGGGCAGGCCCGGGCATCCGGTGCTGATCGGGCGCGAGCACTGGCCGCAGCTGCGCGGGACGCTGACCGGCGACGTCGGGGCGGGGCCGTACCTGTCGGCGCGCGCCGCGCTCACGGTGGAGTGCGGCGATCTCTGGTCGGGCGAGGACATCGATCGCCGCTGATTTCGGACGACGCCGTGCCGTCAGCTCTCGTGGACGACGTTCAGCGGCGGCTCGCCGCGCCAGCATCCGTTCGATCTGGTTGCGGATGAGCCGAACCGTGCGCGGCTTCATCGCGCTGGATGCGCCGCCGACGTGGGGCACCATGAGCGACCCGGGCAGGCTCCACAGCGGATGGTCCTCGGGCAGCGGCTCGGGATCGGTGACGTCCAGTGCCGACCGCAGGCGCCCGCGGGCGACGTGGTCGACGAGTGCGTCGGTGTCGATGAGGGCACCGCGTCCGACGTTCACGAGGAGCGCGCCGTCGGGAAGCGCCGACAGCGACGCCATCGTCGACGATGTGCCTGGTCGACTCGCCGCCGGGCAGCGTCACGATGAGGATCTCGGCGGAGGGAAGCAGCTCGGCCAGCTCGTCCACGCCGTGCACCGGCATCCCGTCTTCGACGCGGGCGCGGGAGGCCACCACCGTCAGCTCCACCTCGAACGGGGCGAGCCGCGCCGCGACCGCCTTGCCGACGCCGCCGTAGCCGAGCAGGAGTATCCGGCGGTCGGCGAGGCTCTCGCGAGAACTCGGGTGCCCACCGGTGCTCGTCCTGCGCGCGGACGTACGTGGGCAGTCGCCGCTGGGATGCCAGCGCGAGGGCGAGGGCGAGCTCGGCGGTCGAGGTCTCGTGCACCGACGACGCGTTCGCGAACACGTGGCCGGGCGGGAGGTGCTCCTCGATGCCCTCGTAGCCGATGGACTGGCTCTGGACGAGCCGGGTGCGCACATCGGCGAGACGAGGGAGCACGGTCGACATCGACATGTACGGCGGCACGACGATGTCGAGCGCGTCTCGCGGCGGCGGCGACTCCATGTCCCACACGAGGATCTCGACACCGTCCGAGCGCCGGGTTGCAGCGAGTCGGCCAGCTCCTGCGTCGGAACGGACACGACGAGCTCGGGGATGCCTCGGTTCACCTCTCCACGCTACCCCGCGCCCCGCGGCCGCCTCGGCGCGCTTATCGCTGCGGACGTCGTTGCGGCGATACTGTCGGCGCGAGCTCCGAGGCTCGCGTGGAGGAGGCAGTCATGGTTCCCGAGATCAACTACTGGGCGGTGCTGATCGCGACCGCGTCCAGCATGGTCGTCGGATCGATCTGGTACGCGCCGAAGGTGTTCGGAACGCGCTGGGCCAAGCTCGCGGGCGTCGACATGGACCGTCCCGGCGCATCCGCCGTCCTGCCCATCATCATCACCGTGATCGTGAGCTTCATCACGGCGTGGGTGCTCGCCGGCGCGACCGCGATCGCGTGGCACTTCTACGGCGGCGGATTCCTGCTCTCCGCCGTCGCCACGGCGGTGGCGCTGTGGGCGGGCTTCACCGCGGCGCGGTTCATCACGCACGACGTCTTCGAGGGCAGGCCGTCGTCGCTGACCTTGATGAACATCGCGCACGAGGTCGTCACCGTGCTGATCATGGCGATCATCATCGGGGTGTGGCCGCCCGCCGGCACGGTCTGAGCCTGCGCTTCGGGGCGTTGAGCGGCCGTTGCGAGCTCAGGAGGAATAGCCGGATCAGGAGGATTCGCCCGCGGATCGTCCTGATCCCGTGACTTCTCCTGACTCGGCGATGTCCCGGTCGTGATGCGAGCGAGACGAAACGCCGGA
This sequence comes from uncultured Actinomycetota bacterium, assembly GCA_963772625.1. Classification (GTDB taxonomy): domain Bacteria; phylum Actinomycetota; class Actinomycetes; order Actinomycetales; family Microbacteriaceae; genus Microbacterium. The sequence continues at coordinate 123,144 of CAVYXT010000007.1, forward strand.
TGCCGCGGCTCAGGCCGCCGCGCCGACCACGGCCGAGATCGCGCTTGTGAAGAACGGGATGCCGTCGACTCCCGAGCGCATCGCGGCGGGAGTGTCGGGGCCGAAGCCCTCCTCCACCGCGTGCTCGGGATGCGGCATGAGACCGACCACGTTGCCCCGCTCGTTCGCGAGGCCCGCGATGTCGCGCAGCGATCCGTTGGGGTTCACGCCGAGGTAGCGGAACGCCACCAGGCCTTCGCCCTCGAGCCGGTCGAGCTCGGACTCCGACGCGATATAGCCGCCATCGGCGTTCTTCAGCGGGATCACGATCTCCTGGCCCTCGGCGAAGTCCGAGGTCCACGCGGTCGAGGCGTTCTCGACCCGAAGCTTCTGGTCGCGGCGCACGAACTGCTGGTGCGCGTTGCGGATGAGACCGCCCGGCAGCAGCTGCGCCTCGACGAGCATCTGGAAGCCGTTGCAGATGCCGAGGATCGGCATCCCGCCGGCCGCGGCATCCTTCACCTCGGCCATGATGGGCGCGAGCGCGGCGATCGCTCCGGCGCGCAGGTAGTCGCCGTAGCTGAAGCCGCCGGGCAGCACGAGCGCGTCGACGCCGTGGAGGTCATGCGAACCGTGCCAGAGGGCGACGGGCTCGCCGCCCGCGACGCGGATCGCGCGCTGAGCATCACGGTCGTCGAGCGAACCGGGAAAGGTGATGACACCGATCCGCGCGGTCGCCGAACGGCTCACTCCACGACCTCGATGCCCACGACGTCCTCGATCACGGCGTTGGAGAGGATCTCGTCGGCGATCTCGCGAGCCTTGGCCAGCACGTCCTCGCCGACCTCGCCCTCGACGGTGAGCTCGAAGCGCTTGCCGATGCGTACGGAGCTGAAGTCCGAGACGCCCAGACGCGAAAGGGCACCTGAGACGGCCTTGCCCTGCGGATCGAGAAGCTCGGCCTTGGGCATGACGTCGACGACGATGGTGGGCATGACGGCTCCGGATGTCGCGGGCGGCGGTGTGCGTCCAGTCTAGGGGCCGCCGCATCCCGGGTCCTGATGGCGTCCATCACGACAGTCGTAACCGAACCGTGATGCTCTCGTGGGAGCGCTCCCTTGACTTCGTGGGAGCGATCCCATACCGTAACTGTCAGCCTGATGGGAACGCTCCCACGGCACGAGGACCGGGCACCCGGCTCGACCCCTCGACCTGCAACACAACCCTGACAACACAAAGGAGTGACAGTGAATTCACGTGCCTTCCGCAGGGGCGCCGTCGCTGTAGCCGCCCTCTCGGCTTCCGCCATCGTGCTCGCCGGCTGCGCGGGCGGAAGCGGCGACACGCCGTCCGCCGATGAGCCGATCACGCTCACGCTCGCAACGTTCAACGACTTCGGCTACGACGATGAGCTCCTTCAGGAGTACATGGACGAGAACCCGAACATCAAGATCGTCCACAACAAGGCCGCCATCTCGCAGGACGCCCGCACGAACTACTTCGCCAAGCTCGGCAAGGAGGGCCTCGCCGACATCGAGGCCGTCGAGGTCGACTGGTTCACCGAGGCGATGCAGTACTCCGACCTGCTGGCCGAGGTGCCCGACAGCGCCAAGGGCCGCTGGCTCGACTGGAAGGAAGCGGCTGCGACCGATCCCGACGGCCGGCTCGTGGGCTTCGGCACCGACATCGGACCCCAGGCGATCTGCTACCGCGCCGACCTCTTCGCGGCCGCCGGCCTGCCGAGCACGCCCGACGAGGTCGCCGCGCTCTTCGACGGCGACTGGAACAAGTACTTCGACGTCGCGGACCAGTACAAGGCAGCCACCGGCAAGCCGATGATCGACGCCGCGCACTCGGTGTTCCAGGGCATGGTCAACCAGATCGAGTTCCCCTACGACGAGCCCGACGGCACCGTCGTCGCGACCGACAACCCGGAGCTCGAGGACGCGTACAACGCCGTCGTCGAGCGCGCCATCCCGAACGCGGCGTACGCCGACCAGTGGACCGACGACTGGAACGCGTCGATGGCGAACGGCGAGTTCGCCTCGATGCTCTGCCCCGCGTGGATGCTCGGCATCATCGAGGGCAACGCACCCGAGGTCACCGGCTGGGAGGTCGCCAACGCGTTCCCCAACGGCGGCGGCAACTGGGGCGGCTCGTACCTGACCGTTCCGGCCAACGGCAAGAACGTCGAAGCAGCGCTCGCCCTGGCGGACTGGCTGACCTCTGCTGCGACGCAGGAGAAGACCTTCGTGAACGCGGGACAGTACCCCAGCGTGATCGAGGCGCAGAGCTCCCCGGCGATCACCGATTCGACGAACGCGTACTTCAACGACGCGCCGACCGGCACGATCTTCGGCGAGCGTTCCGAGGCGGTCACGGTGAACATCTACAAGAGCGTCGACTTCATCAAGTACAACCAGGCGCTGCAGGATGCCATCACCCGTGTGTTCGACGGACTCGAAGACCAGCAGACCGCGTGGGACACCTACGTGGCCGAGGTCGAAGCTTTCTGATTCCCTGAGCAGAGTGGGGGCCGCGTCTCGCCGCGCGGCCCCCGCCCTTCCACGCCGGGTCTCCCGCCCGGCCCATCACCGCCGATTCGGAGCCTCTCGTGACTGCGACTGACACACGCGCTACGGCGACGCCGGAGCTCGCCCGCTGGGGCGGCGAGCGACTCCCCGGCGCATCATGTCGTTCAGCAACAAGCTGAGCCGCTGGGACCTCAAGGTCTCGCCCTACCTCTACATCTCGCCGTTCTTCATCCTGTTCGTGATCGTCGGACTCTTCCCGATCGCCTACACCGCCGTGATCTCCTTCCAGGAGTGGGACCTGGTGCGCAACACCGGCACCTTCGTCGGGTTCGACCAGTACATCTGGATCCTCGGCCAGGAGCAGTTCTGGGTCGCCCTGCGCAACACGTTCAGCATCTTCCTGCTCTCGTCGGTGCCGCAGATCATCCTGGCGCTGTTCATCGCCGCGATGCTCGACCGCAACATCCGCGCCAAGACCTTCTGGCGCATGAGCGTCCTGCTCCCCTTCGTCATGGCTCCCGTTGCGGTCGCGCTGATCTTCAGCAACCTCTTCGGCGACAACCACGGTCTCGTGAACACCTTCCTCACCGACATCGGACTGCCCGCGATCCCGTGGCACAAGGACCCGTTCTGGAGTCACGTCGCGATCGCGACGATGGTCAACTTCCGCTGGACCGGCTACAACGCGCTCATCCTCCTCGCCGCCATGCAGGCGGTGCCTCGCGATTACTACGAGGCGGCGATGATCGACGGCGCGAACGCGTTCCGCCAGTTCTGGAGCATCACGCTCCCGTCGCTGCGGCCGACGCTCATCTTCGTCATCATCACCTCGACCATCGGGGGTCTGCAGATCTTCGACGAGCCGCGCATGTACGACCAGAACGGAAACGGCGGCGCCGATCAGCAGTGGCTGACGATCACCCTGTATCTCTACAAGATCGGCTGGGGCGAGTTCAACTTCGGCAGAGCAGCCGCGCTCGCCTGGATCCTGTTCCTCATCATCCTCGCCATCGGCCTGATCAACCTCGCGATCACCCGGCGACTCGTCCGCGACGAAGGCGGGCGCGGCGTCGTCCGATCGCGTCGCCGCACGAAGGGAGCCCAGCTGTGAGCGCCATCAGCACCCCACCCCTCGCGATCGTCGAGGAGAACCTGCCAAACGACCAGCGTCGCCGCCGGAACGCGCGGACCACCCGCATCCGCGGTTCTCGCCCCGGCTTCTGGGTCTACATCGGCCTGGGCGTCGTCATCGTCTCGGCGATCTTCCCCTACTACTGGTCGTTTCTGATCGGTTCGGGCGATGCGTCGACGATCAACGACGCCGAGATGTCGTGGCTTCCGGGCGGCAACTTCATCGCGAACGCCATCACGGTCATGAACAACCCCGCCGTCAACTTCTGGCCCGCGCTGTGGAACTCGATCTTCAGCTCCACCGTGATCGCGGCATCCGTCGTCGTCTTCTCCACCCTCGCCGGCTGGGCGTTCGCGAAGCTGCGCTTCCGCGGAGCCAAGGGCCTGCTCGTCTTCGTGGTCGCCACGCTGGCGGTGCCCACGCAGCTCGGTGTCGTGCCGCTGTACATCCTGTTCGCAGACCTCGGCTGGACGGGGCAGATCGGCGCGATCATCGTTCCTGCGCTGACGAGCGCGTTCGGTGTCTTCTGGATGACGCAGTACCTCAGTCAGACCGTTCCGGACGAGCTGATCGAAGCGGCGCGCGTGGACGGCGCGTCCATGCTGCGCACCTTCTGGACGGTCGGCGTCGTCGCCGCCCGCCCGGCGGCCGCGATGCTGTTCCTGTTCACGTTCGTGAACGCCTGGAACCAGTTCTTCTGGCCATTCATCGTGCTCGATCGCCAGAGCCCGACGCTGCCGGTCGCGCTGTCGCTCCTGCAGTCGAACTATTTCGTCGACTACTCGATCGTGCTCGCCGGCGTGCTGCTGGCGACGATCCCGCTCCTCATCCTGTTCGCCTTCGCGGGCAAGCAGCTGGTGAGCGGAATCATGGCCGGCGCGGTGAAAGGCTGAGATGACCACCGACATCCGAGAGGCCTCGGCGCGCCTGCCCGAAAGTGTGGCGCGCCCC
>CAVYXT010000008.1:0-173300 GCA_963772625.1 uncultured Actinomycetota bacterium
TTTCCGTCGAACTTCCTGTTCGGGGCCGCCACCGCGGCGCTCCAGATCGAAGGCGCCGCTGCCGAGGGCGGTCGCCGCGACTCGATCTGGGACGCGTTCAGTCGGGTGCCGGGAGCCGTGATCAACGCCGACAACGGCGAGGTGGCGTGCGATCACTACCACCTCTACCGGGACGACGTCGCGCTCATGAAGTCCATGGGACTGCAGACGTACCGCTTCTCCACATCGTGGTCACGTGTGCGCCCGGACGGCGGTGCACTGAATCCCGAAGGCATCGACTTCTACCAGCGCCTCGTCGATGAGCTGCTGGATGCCGACATCCTGCCGTGGCTGACGCTGTACCACTGGGATCTGCCGCAGGCGCTGCAGGAGAAGGGCGGCTGGGCTGTCCGAGACACCGCCGACCGCTTCACCGAGTACGCACTCGACATGCACGATGCGCTCGGCGACCGGGTCGACGTGTGGACCACCCTCAACGAGCCGTGGTGCTCGTCGTTCCTGAGCTACACCGCGGGGTTGCACGCGCCCGGGCACTACAGCAAGAGCGAGGGGATGCTGGCAGCCCATCACCTGCTGCTCGGTCACGGGCAGACGGTGCGGGAGCTGCGCGATCGCGACTCGTCGCTGAACCTCGGGATCACGCTCAACCTCACCGTCGCCGATCCGGTCGATCCGGCGGACCCCGCCGACCTCGATGCCGCCCGGCGGATCGACGGTCAGTTCAACCGGTGGTTCCTCGACCCCATCTTCCGCGGCCAGTACCCGCAGGACATCTTCGACGAGATCGCCGATGAGGCGCTGCGCGCCGCGATTCTGCCGGGAGACCTCGAGGCGATCTCGACCCCGATCGACACGCTCGGAGTGAACTACTACCACGGGGAGTACGTCGGCGGACATGCCCCGGCGGTGCCTCCGCGGCCGGGCGATGCTCCGACCGATCGACGCGGCGAGTCGCCGTTCCCGTCGTCGGAGGGGATCTTCTGGCACGAGCGCGGCCTGCCTCGCACGCCCATGAACTGGGAGGTGCAGCCCGAGGGGCTGACCCGGCTGCTCGTCCGGGTATCGGAGGAGTATTCGGCTCCCGCGGGCACGTCGCTGTTCGTCACCGAGAACGGCGCCGCCTACGACGACGTCGCGGTGCTCGAAGACGACATCGTCCGCGTGCACGACACCGAGCGCACCGAGTTCGTGCGCGTGCACCTCGGCGCCATCCTCGATGCGCTGGATGCCGGCGTCGATGTCCGCGGCTACTTCTACTGGTCGCTGCTGGACAACTTCGAGTGGGCGTGGGGCTACGAGAAGCGATTCGGTATCGTGCGAGTCGACTACGACTCGCAGGCGCGCTCGATCAAGGACAGCGGCCGGGAGTACTCCCGCATCATCAGCGCGCGAGCGCTCGATGACATCGAGCCGACTTCGGCGGTATCAGGGGCGTAGCATTCGGAGGCATCCGAACGAACGATCCGGGGAAGGGCAGGGCATGAGCGCCGACACGACGACCGACGCTGCGCGAGCGCCCGCCACGATCGAGGAGGTCGCCGCCGCGGCGGGCGTCTCGCGCTCGACGGTGTCGCGGGTCGTCAACGGGTCGACGGCGGTGAGTCCGCGCGCGCTCGAGTCGGTGCGGCGGGCGATCGAGGAGCTCAACTACGTGCCCAACCGTGCCGCGCGTTCGCTCGCCAGGAGGCAGACCCTCGCGATCGCGCTCGTGGTGCCCGAAGACACGACCCGCTTCTTCGGCGACCCTTTCCTCGCGTCGGTCGTGTCGGGCATCAACGCGCGCGTCAGCCGGTCGGAGTACGTGCTCAACCTGTTCATCGCGAGTGATGACGCCGGCGACAAGACCACGAGCTACGTGCGCGGCGGCAGCATCGACGGCGCGATCATCGTGTCGCACCACACGAGTGACACTTTCATCGACCGCATCGCGGCCGCGGTGCCGGTCGTCTACGGCGGCCGCCCGGTGCGCGAGCGGGAGAACGCCTACTACGTCGACGTCGACAACATCCAGGGCGGACGCGACGCCACGGCCTACCTCATCGAGCGGGGGTATCGCCGCATCGGCACGATCACCGGTCCGCTCACGATGCCCGCCGGCGTCGACCGCCTGCAGGGCTTCCGCGAGGCGCTCGCCGCCGCGGGACTCGACGAGGACTCGGTAGAGGACGGCGACTTCACCGCCGACGGCGCGGCTGACGCGATGCGCCGCATCCTCGAGCGGGGCGAGCATCCCGATGCCATCTTCGTCGCGAGCGACCTCATGGCCCGTGGCGCGCTGTCGGTACTCACCGCGGCGGGACTCCGCGTGCCCGAGGACGTCGCGATCATGGGCTTCGACGACTCGCCGGTCGCGACATCCGTCATTCCGCAGCTCACGACGATGCGTCAGCCGTCCCACGAGCAGGGGGAGCGCATGGCGAGCGTGCTGCTCGAACTGCTCGCCGGCGCCGAGCCCCAGCGCGTCACGATCCTGCAGACCGAGCTCATCGTCCGCGACAGCGTCTGACCGACGTTTCGTCCCGCTCAGGGAGCGGTCGCCAGGATCCGGTTGGCCCAGGGGTCGTCGAAGCGACAGCGTGCGGCCGTCGTCGCGCACCGCGAAGCCGTGGTCGCGCAGGCGCTCGCCGAGCGCGCCCATCGCGTCGGCGTCGGGCAGGCTGAGATCGACCCGGCCGAGACCGAGCGCCGGCATCCGGGGTCCTGCTCCGCGGGAGTTCCACACGTTCATCGCCATGTGGTGGTGGTACCCGCCGGCGCTCACGAACACGGCCTGGTTGCCGAGTCCGGCCGTCTCGTCGAAGCCGAGGGCGTCGACGTAGAAGGCGCGGGCGGTTGCGACATCCCCCACCGACAGGTGCACATGACCGACGGATGCCGCATCCTGCGCCGTCGCCCCGCCGGCCGCCTCTTCGCTGAGGTGCTCCCCGAGGAAGGCGTTCGGATCGAGGTACAGGGTCGCCATCTCGATCTGGCCGTGCATCCAGGACCACTCGGTGCGCGCGCGGTCCCAGTAGAGCTCGATGCCGTTGCCCTCGGGGTCGGTGAAGTAGAACGCCTGGCTGACGAGGTGGTCGGCCGATCCGGTGAAGGTGCCCGGCGCGTGAGCGCGCGACCGAGTAGAGCGCGGCGGCGAGCGCCGCCTGCGTCTCGAACAGGATCGCGGTGTGGAACAGGCCCGCCGATCCGGGAGACGCATGACGTAGGGACGGCTCGCGGCGGAGGATCACGATCGGCCGCCCTGCTCGACCGAGCGTCACCGTCTCGCCCTCGGCCGACAGCACTTCGAGCGTGACGACATCCCGGTAGTAGCGCGTCATGCCGTCGAGGTCGCCGACGAGCAGCGTGACCGCGCCCATGGCGGTGTCGGCCGCGAGTCGGTTGTCCGGAGTCGCGAGTCTTTCATTCATGTGCATAGACAACGCGCGGCGGCATCCGCGCATTCCTCAGGATGTGAGGCGCTCCAGCAGCTCGCGGTACCGGGCGGCGGTCCGCTCCACGATCTCGTCGGGCAGTCCGGGCGGCGTGCCCTGCTTGTTCCAGTTGGCGGCCAGCCAATCCCGCACGATCTGCTTGTCGAAGCTCGCCATGCGCTCGGACGGCGTCGATCCGGACTCCCAGGTCGCGGCATCCCAGTACCGCGACGAATCGCTCGTGAGCACCTCGTCGGCGAGGGTCATCACGCCGGCGTCGTCGAGCCCGAACTCGAACTTGGTGTCGGCGAGAATCAGACCGTGCGCCTCCGCCTTCCGCGCGGCGCGCTCGTACACCTCCAGCGACAGGTCCCGCAGCTCGTGGGCACGCGCTTCGCCGACCAGCTCGACGGTGCGCTCGAACGAGATGTTCTCGTCGTGCTCGCCCATCGGCGCCTTGAACGCCGGCGTGTAGATCGGGGCGGGCAGCCGGTCCCCGTTCTCCAGCCCGGCGGGCAGTCGGATGCCGCACACCGTGCCGCTCTCGCGGTACTCCGCCCATCCCGATCCGGTGAGGTAGCCGCGCACGACGCACTCGATGGGCTGCATGTCGAGACTCTTCACGAGCATGGCGCGGCCGGTGACCTCGGCCGGAATCAGCTCGCGCACCGCGTCGGTGAGCACGTGGTCGGCGACGAGATGGTTCGGGATGCCGCGACCGCCGTCGCCGCCGGCGAGCTGGTCGAACCACCACAGGCTGAGCGTGGTCAGCAGCACGCCCTTGCCGGGGATCCCGGGCTCGAGCACCGAATCGAACGCGCTCACGCGGTCGCTCGCCACCACCAGCATCCGCTCGACGCCGCCATCTGCCCGCAAGGCGGTCGGAACGTCGGCCGGCACGTAGAGGTCGCGCACCTTGCCGGAATAGACGTGGCGCCAGCCGGGCAGGGCGAGGGGGGAGGTCACCGGCCCATTATCCCGCGGGACAGGACGGATGCCGCGGCCCCCGCCGCGCTGCCTACGGCGTGATGTCGTCGAGGAAGCCGAACGCCTCGGCGACGAGCTCCTCCCATCGCGCTGCACCGGCGTCGACGCCGACGGTCGCCCACTCGCGCATGGGACGGCCGCGCATGACCATGCGTTCGGCGACGCCCTGCTCGGCGAGTTCGGTGACCCGCGCCTCGGGCAGCTTCACCACCAGACCGCCGAGGTGACCGACGAACGCGAACACCTTGTTGCGGACGCGGAGTCCTTCAGCGCCGAACATGACGCCGATGTCGACATCGGGGCGCTGCACGTACCGGTCGGCGATCGGGTCGAACAGCGCGTGCGCCCGCGCGGACGCGTCCGTACCGGGAGTCATGGCCTTCACGGTAGCGGGCCGATGTATAGTCCACATGGACTAATCGATACGGAGTAGTGCGCATGAAGGATGCCGTCGCCGGGCTCACCCCGCTGGGCTTGATGGTGCTCGCGCTGCTCGAAGAGGGCGACATGCATCCGTACGAGATGATGCGGCTGCTGCGCCAGCGCCGAGAGGATCGCCTCGTCACGATCACCAACGGCACGATGTACCACACGGTCGCGCGGCTGGAGCGGGCGGGACTCGTGGCCGAAGTGGGCGTGGATCGCGACGGCAACCGGCCCGAGCGCACGACATACGCGGTGACCGTCTCCGGGCGCGAAGCCGTCGGCGAGTGGATCCGTCGTGAGCTGGGACGGATCGACCGGCCCGCGCAGTTCCGCATCGCGCTCGCCGAGGCGCACAATCTCGGCCGGCTCGAGGTCATCGAGCTGCTGCGCGAGCGTCGCGGTGCACTCGCCGAGCAGCACCTGCTCCACCGCAACGGGCGCGACAGCGCACTGCAGCGCGGCGTGCCCGACCAGTTCCTCGTCGAGCTCGAGCGCGAGGTCGCCCTGATCGAGGCGGAGCTGCGGTGGATGGATGACCTGATCGCCCGCCTCGAGAACCATGCCTTCCCGTGGGGGCCGCACGAGCTTCCCGCGCACACCGAACGCTATCTCGCCGACCGAAAGGCCGCACGACTATGACCCAGCAGAACACCCGCCGCGCGGCATCCGCTGCCTCGACCGACCTCCCCGGGCGCAGCCCGTGGCCGGCCCTCTGGGCGCTGGTCATCGGGTTCTTCATGATCCTCGTCGACACGACGATCGTCTCGGTGGCCAACCCGGCGATCAAGGCGGCGCTCGATCCCGACACGGCCAACCTCGACAACGTGGTGTGGGTGACATCGGCCTACCTGCTGGCGTACTCGGTGCCGCTGCTCATCACCGGGCGCCTGGGCGACCGTTTCGGTCCGAAGCGGATCTATCTGATCGGGCTGGTGATCTTCACGCTCGCCTCGCTGTGGTGCGGGTTATCGGGCAGCCTCGAAGCGCTGATCATCGCGCGCGCCGTTCAGGGCCTCGGTGCCGCGCTCATGACGCCGCAGACGATGGCCGTCATCACCCGGACCTTCCCGCCCGACCGCCGCGGCGCGGCCATGGGACTGTGGGGCGCGACGGCGGGCGTTGCGACACTCGTCGGTCCGCTCGCGGGCGGACTGCTGGTCGACGGCTTCGGCTGGGAGTGGATCTTCTTCATCAACGTCCCGGTGGGCGTGATCGCGTTCGTCATGGCGTGGATCTTCGTGCCCAACCTGCCGACGCACGCGCACCGGTTCGACATTCTCGGTGTCTTCCTCAGCGCGATCGGTCTGTTCCTCATCGTGTTCGGCCTTCAAGAAGGCGAGCACTACGACTGGGGGCCGATCTGGGGTCCGATCACCGTATGGATGGTCATCGTCGCCGGCGTTGTCGTGATGGGCGTCTTCATCTGGACGCAGGCGCGCACCAAGAACGAGCCGCTCGTGCCGCTGGAGCTGTTCCGGGAACGCAACTTCGCCTTCTCGAATCTGGCGATCGCGACGGTCGGATTCACCGTCACGAGCATGTCCCTCCCGTTGATGTTCTACGTCCAGCTGGCGCGCGGCCTCTCGCCGACGCAGTCGGCGCTCCTGCTGATCCCGATGGCCCTGCTCACCGGGGTGCTGGCCCCCTTCGCCGGGAAGCTGCTCGACCGCACCGACCCGCGCTTCCTGCTCGTACCCGGCATGCTGCTCGTGGCCGGATCGCTGGTCTGGTACTCGACGCTCATGAACGCCGATACGCCGATCTGGGTGTTCCTCTTCCCCTCCGCCATGATGGGAATCGGCAACGCCGGAATGTGGGGGCCGCTGGCCACCACCGCGACCAGAAACCTGCCGATGAGTCAGGCGGGCGCCGGCGCCGGCATCTACAACACGACGCGCACGGTCGGATCCGTCCTCGGCTCGGCCGCGATCGCCGCGTTCATGCAGAGCCGCCTCGAGGCGAATCTTCCGGGGACCGGCGGCGGTGACTTCGGCACCGGCGGAGCGCTTCCCGACGTCGTGGTCGACGGCTTCTCGACCGCGATGGCCCAGGCGATCCTGCTGCCGGCGTCGGCGCTGCTCGTCGGCCTGATCGCGGTGCTCTTCCTGCGTCGGGCGAAGGCCTCGGGCATGGCGGAGTGGCACGCAGCGAATGCCGAGCTGGCGGCGGAGGCCGCGCAGGATGAGGCGGCACGCAGCCGCAGGGACGACTGAGCGGCTTACTCGTCGGGATCGAACGGATCGATCGGGGCGTGGTGGTCGAAGGCCACAGTGCCCCGTCGCCAGTAGCCGCTGAGCTGCGCCTGAGCGGCGGACAGCCCGAGAGTCCGGCGGAGGTACCGGCGCACCGGAACGAGAGCGGCTGCCTCGCCGGCCGCCCACACGTAGACGCCCTCGCCGATCGGCGCCAGCTGCTCGACAGCCGTCAGGACGCTCTCGCCGGCGGCATCCGGAGCCACGATGTGTACGCGGATGTCGACGCCGGGCACGTTGCCGAGGTATCCGGCGACCCATTCACCGGATGCAGGAATGGCCGCGATGATGTCCGCGCGGGTTCCTGAGGGGATCTCGCGGACCCATCGGCTGACCGAGGGCAGCGACGTCTCGTCGCAGATGAGCACGATGCCGTCGATCTCCTGCGGCGCCCGCCTGGACCCGCGCGGGCCGACGATCACGAGCTCGTCGCCCGGCCGAGCGGACTGGGCCCACGACGAGGCCGGCCCCGGGTCTGGGTGGACGAAGAAGTCGAGATCCAGTTCGACGCCGGCATCGGTGATACGAGGCAGCGGTGTGAAGTCGCGCGAGATCGAACCGCGGTCGGGACGCACGATGCCGTCCTCACCGGGACCGACGGGAGTGGGCGCGACGAGCTCACCCGTCTCGGAATCGGGGAAGAACACCTTCACGTGATCGGCCGGACCGGCGCTGCTGAAGTCTGCGAACTCCGGTCCGGACACCGTCACCCGCACGAGGGTCGGCGCAACGCGTTCGACGCGCTGGACAGTGGCGCGGCGCGCGGTGAATCGGTTTCGCCCACCCTCCCGCACGAATCGTCCGGCGTCCGTTTCGCGACGGCCGGCAAGTCGGACCTCGGGAACAGTGGCATCGCTCATGGTTCCAGCCAACCACAGTCGGACAGAGGGTGATCAGCCCCGCCTAATCCGTCGCGTGGGTCAGGTAATGGTCGATGACGTACCGGGCGATCGCGATCGACGAGGTCGCCGCCGGCGACGGGGCGTTGCGCAGCACGGTGACCGGTCCGACCTGATCGACCGCGAAGTCGTCCAGCAGCTCGCCCGCCCTGCCCCACGCCTGCGCGCGCACGCCGGCCGCACTCTTGTATGCCAGATCCGACATCTTCAGCTCCGGCACGAAGCGCCGCGCCTTGTGGAAGTACAGCGGCTTGATCAGCGACCCGCTGATCTCGCCGACGCCCATGCGCCAGTGCTGCTTCGCCAGCGGCCAGGCCCCGGGCCACCGCAGCGATTCCCACGTGTCCTTGGGGGAGATCTGCAGCCACCTGTAGCCCTCGCGAGAAAGGGCGGGCACCGCGTTGGGCCCGACGTGCACGTTGTCGTACACGCCGCGGGTGAAATGCACTCCGAGGAACGGGAACCGCGGGTCGGGCACCGGGTAGATCATGCCGTTGACCAGGTCGGTGCGCTCGGGTGCGAGCTGCCAGTACTCGCCGCGGAACGGCAGGATCTTCGGCGACGGGTCGGCGCCGACGAGCTTCGCCACCACGTCGGACTGCAGGCCGGCACACGCGATGAGGCGGTCGAACACGTGCTCGCCGAGCGGCGTGATCACCCGCACTCCGCTGTTCTCCAGACGGATCCCGGTCACCTCGCTGTGCAGCAGGATGCGGCCGCCTGCGGCGCGCACGTCCTGCGCCATGGCGTCGGTGATCGCCGCGTAGTCCACGGCCGCGGTGTGCGGCGAATGGACCGCGGCGACGCCGGCGACGTGGGGCTCGATCTCTCGCAGACCGGCGACGTCGTCGATGCGTGCGAGGTCGGGGACTCCGTTGGCGATCGAGCGACGTTCGATCTCCGCGAGGGCGCCGAGCTCGGTCTCGTCGACCGCGACGACGAGCTTGCCCACCTCCCGGTACGGCAGCGCCTTCTCCTCGCAGAATTCGCGGATCGAGACCCTCCCGGCAGCGCACAGCGTCGCCTTCAGCGAGCCGGGCCTGTAGTACAGTCCGGCGTGCACGACCCCGGAGTTGTTCCCGGTCTGATGCTGCGCGAGCCGCCCCTCCTTCTCGACAACGGTCACCTCGCCGGCTCCGTCCTGCGCCAGCGCGCGGGCCAGCGCGATGCCGACGATCCCGCCGCCGATGATCCCGATCTTGGCGGAACCCGCGCGCGGGAGGAGGTTCGTCACGGCGCGCATCCCGTCGAGGACGCGAAACCCTCCGAAGCGCGCGAAACCCTCCGACGCAGGCGCTGATTCCGGAGGGTTTCGTTCATCTCGGAGGGTTTCGCGGCCAAGAGCGGCGCCGCGGCTAGTCCTCGACCACGCGCTGGGCGATGTCGGTGCGGTACTGGCCGCCCTCGAGGTCGATCTCGGCGAGGCCGCGATAGGCGCGGTCGCGCGCTTCGGCGAACGTGGTGCCGACGCCGACGACGTTCAGGACGCGGCCGCCGGTCGCGACCAGATCCTCGCCCCGCATGGCGGTGGCCGCGTGGGCGACGTGCACCCCCTCGACGGATGCCGCGGCATCCAGCCCTCGAATCGGGCGACCCGTGACCGGGGCCTCGGGGTAGCCCTCGCTGGCGAGCACGACCGTCACGGCCACCGCCTCGGCGAACGCGGGGCGCGGCCGCTCCTCGAGCGTGCCGGACGCCGCAGCGAGCAGCAGCTCGGACAGCGGGTCGACGAGTCGGGGCAGCACGACCTGGGTCTCGGGGTCGCCGAAGCGCGCGTTGAACTCGATCACCTTGACACCGTGTTCGGTCAGGATGAGCCCCGCGTAGAGCAGTCCGATGAAGGGTGTGCCCTCGGCATCCAACCGGCGGATGACGGGCTCGGCGATGTCGCGGGTGACGAAGTGGACGAACGCATCTTCGTCGCCGAACAGGTCCGACAGCCAGGGGAGCGGAGAGTACGCGCCCATTCCTCCCGTGTTCGGGCCGACGTCGCCGTCGCCGAGGCGCTTGTAGTCCTGCGCGGGGCTGAGCGGCAGCACGCGGTCGCCGTCGCTCAGGAAGAACAGCGACACCTCGGGTCCGGAAAGGAACTCCTCGACCAGAACAGCCCCGGACGGGAGGAAGGAGGCGGCGTGCGCGATGGCCGCAGAGCGGTCGCCGGTGACCAGCACGCCCTTGCCGGCTGCGAGACCGTCGGCCTTCACGACGTGCGGTGCCCCGAGCTCGTCCAGCGCCGCCTCGACCTCGCCGACGGTCGTGGCGCGGATCGCGCGGCCGCTCGGAACGCCTGCGGCATCCATGATCCGCTTCGCGAACGACTTCGAGCCCTCGAGCTGCGCGGCGGCGCGTCCGGGTCCGAAGACCGGGATGCCGCGCTCGCGCAGCGAGTCCGCGACGCCCGCGACCAGCGGCGCCTCCGGACCGATCACCACGAGGTCGATCGCGTGATCGTTGGCGAAGTCGGTGACCAGGCCGGGGTCGTTCGCGTCGAGGTCCACGACCGTCGCATCCCGGGCGATCCCGGCGTTGCCCGGAGCCGCGAACACGTCGTGCGGGGCGTCCTCCGAGCGCAGCGCGAGGATGATGGCGTGCTCGCGCGCGCCCGAGCCGAGGACCAGGATTCTCACCCGCACAGCCTACCGAGCAGGGTCAGTCCGCTCCGGGGTCGCGTTGTCGAAACGCCCGGTGCCGACGACCCCCAGCGGTGGGACAATTGCTCCATGGCAGCCGAACGCGGCGCATCCGCCGGTGAAGGCGTCGAGGACGAGCACGTCGTCGACGACGAGTTCCTGCCCGTCGTCGTGCGTCCGTCGCCCCGCTACGGCCGTTTCCTGGGCGCCGGCATCATCCTCGGCCTCCTCGTTGCGGCGGCCCTCACCTTCTTCTCGGGCAACGGACCCGACGCCGCCGACCCGCTGGGTGCGGGAGCCTCGGGCGTGCTGCGCGTCTTCGGGGTGTACGCGGCGTTCTGCGTCGCATGCGGCTTGCTGCTCATGGGCACCCTCGCCCTGGTGCTGGATCGCGTCGTCTCCAAGCGCGCCCGGCCGGCACGGGCCGAGCACGTCACCACGCTCGTCGTCGATCTCGACGCTCCGGCGAATGACAAGGCGCCCCGCTGGGTGCGTGACGAGGACGACCTCCCCTGAGTTCCGACCCGGTGATGGCAGCACGCGGGCGTACCGTGGACGCGTGCCGAAGAGAATCACCACCGGCGACGGCCGCGCCGCGCTGTCCGCCGTCCGTGCGGCGGTCGCGGCATCCGACAAGCCGGCGCGCGCGGACCTGGCGACCGCGGTGCGGTATCTCCTGCAGCTGCTGGTCGAGAAGGCGCCCGGCGGCTCGGTCGAGGTTCGCGTTCCGCCGTTCGGGGCCGTGCAGGTGATGGAGGGCCCGCGCCACACCCGCGGGACGCCCCCGAACGTCGTCGAGACCGACGCAGCGACCTGGATCGCGCTCGCGACCGGCGAAGAGCAATGGGCGGATGCCGCGGCCGCCGGCCGCATCGTGGCCTCCGGCATCCGCGCCGATCTGTCCGACCTGCTGCCGCTGCGTCCGTGACCGGGCCCAAGCGCGGCTGCTGACCCCTGACACTGTCCGCTGCCGCAACTCCCCGCGGATGCCCTCCTCCTCGCGCGGTGAGAGAATGGAGGCATGGCCGAGCAGTTCCCCGACGATCCGGATGCCGCGGCATCCCCTCGCGCGGATGATGCGCGCGAGCCGCGCGCCGTCGTCGAGGACCGCATCGAGACGGTCCGGGTCCGGCGGGCGCCGAAGTACTCGGTGTTCCTCGCGGCCGGAGCGGGTCTGGGCATCCTGGTGGCCCTGATCCTGACGTTCGCCTTCAACGGCACCGGCGACATCAGCCCCAACACCGGAATGGTCTACTCGCAGGCGCAGGTCTTCGGATTCGTCGCGCTCATCTGCATCACCGTCGGCGTCGTCGTCGGAGGCGTGATCGCCCTGATCCTCGACCGCGTACTCGCCCGGCGATCGCGCGAGGTCCGGATCGATCGCGAGACCATTCACATCGAGGAGTGACCTTCGCCGAGGTCGCCGGCGATTCGGGCGGCGCCGGAATCAGGCGAGTTCGGCGATGATCGGGTGGATGGCCGCGTCGAAGGCGACGACGTCTCCGCGCAGGCCGTCGGTCACGGCGATGGTCAGCGATCCGATCCACCACACGCCGCGCTGCGTCAGCGGCAGCACCTGCACGTTCAGCTCGAACGAGTGCGCGCGCCGGCCGACCTGACGTTCGTGCTCAGCGATCGCGCTGGCGTACGCCCGGTACGAGACGCCCGGCTTGGCCGCGGCATCCTTCCGGTAGCGCTCGTGAGCGGACTGCGAGAACGCCAGGGCCTCGGCGGCATGCGGCATGATCGCCGATCGCAGCACGTCGGAGCCCTCGGAGGGCAGCGCGACGAGAGTCTCGAATCCGTCGACCAGCTCGAGGGGCACCGGTGAGGGGTGGGCTGTCGGCTCGACCGTCATCGCCCAGTACTCGCGCCATTGGCGCTCGAGCAGCGCCTGCGCCTCGTCACTCCGGTCGTTGCTGCGCGGGGCGATCCCGCGCAGATGCGGCAATTCGTCGGGAGAGCGGATGCCGAGCACCTGGCGCAGATACAGCGCGAGCAGGACCGGCTGGCCCGCGTCTTCGCGGATCAGCCACTCCGGACCACCCGTCCCGCCCATGACTCCAGTCTACGGCGGGCATCCCCCAGCCGACCCCTGCGGCCGGCGCCTCCGCTTCGGCCGACCGCCGGTAGGCTGGAGCCGTGGCCTCACCCTCCCGAGACGCCTCCTCCCCCGGACGTGCGCCCGTGAACCCCTATGCCGAAGCCGGGGTCGATACTGCTGCCGGCGACCTCGCGGTCGAGCTGATGAAGTCCGCGGTGCGGCGCACCCACGGTCCCGAGGTGCTGGGTGGAGTCGGCGGCTTCGCGGGTCTGTTCGACGCGTCCGCGCTGCGTGCGTACGCGCGCCCGCTGCTGGCCACGAGCACCGACGGCGTCGGCACCAAGGTCGCGATCGCGCAGGCGATCGACAAGCACGACACGATCGGCCTCGATCTGGTGGGCATGGTCGTCGACGACATCGTCGTGGTCGGCGCGAAGCCTCTGTTCATGACCGATTACATCGCCTGCGGCAAGGTGTTCCCGGAGCGCATCGCCGACATCGTCGCGGGCATCGCGCGCGGCTGCTCCGAGACCGGAACGGCCCTGGTCGGCGGGGAGACCGCGGAGCATCCGGGCCTGCTCGGCGTCGACGACTACGACGTCGCGGGCGCCGCGACCGGCGTCGTCGAGGCGGATCGCATCCTCGGCGCTGACCGCGTGCGCCCGGGTGACGTCGTGCTCGCCCTCGCGTCGAGCGGTCTGCATTCCAACGGGTACTCCCTCGTCCGCCGCATCGTGACGGGCGCGGGCATCGGCTACCGCGATCATGCGGCTGAGTTCGCCACCACGTGGGGCGAGGCACTGCTGGAGCCGACGCGGCTCTACACGTCCCCTCTCCTGCGCCTGGTCACCGAGCTCGGCGGCGGCGTGCACGCCCTCAGCCACGTCACCGGAGGCGGTATCGCCGCCAACCTCGCTCGCGTCCTTTCTCGGGACATGTGGGTGGAAGTCGATCGATCCGACCTGGTCGCCGCCGCCCGTCTTCCGGGTGCTGGCCGACCTCGGCGACCTCGACCTCGAATCGACCGAGGCGACCTGGAATCTCGGCATCGGCTTCCTCGCGGTCGTGTCGGCCGCGCAGGCGCAGGCCGCGGCATCCGCGCTCGCGAAGGACGGCATCGCCACCTGGCAGGTCGGCGTGGTCCGCGACGGAGTGCGGCCGGACGACGCGCACGGCGACTTCGAGCAGGGCGCCAAAGGCGTGGACGGCGGCGCCGTGCGACTGGTCGGAACCTACAGCGAGCACGGAGCGAACTAGATCCCATGTGCGGCATCGTCGGAATGGTCGGGCAGGGCTCGGTCAACCAGGAGATCTACGACGCGCTGCTGCTGCTGCAGCACCGCGGGCAGGACTCGACCGGCATCGCCACGGCCGAGCCCAACGGCGTCTTCCACATCAACAAGGCGCGCGGCATGGTGCGGGAGGCGTTCCGCACGCGCGACATGCGCACCCTCCTCGGCACGATCGGGCTTGGTCACGTGCGGTACGCCACGAAGGGCACGGCATCCAGCGAGGAGGAGGCGCAGCCGTTCTACGTGAACGCTCCCTACGGGATCGTCCTCGTCCACAACGGCAACCTCACCAACACCCGCGAGCTGACCGGCGAGCTCTTCCACACCGACCGCCGGCACCTGAACACCTCGAGCGACACCGAGCTGCTCGTGAACGTCCTCGCCAATGAGCTGCAGGCGTCGATCTCGGGAACCGACCTCGACCCCGAGCAGGTGTTCCAGGCCGTCTCACGCGTGCACGAGCGCGTCGAGGGCTCGTACGCGGCCATCGCGCTGATCGCGGGATACGGGCTGCTCGCGTTCCGCGACCCGTTCGGCATCCGCCCTTTGATCATCGGCACGCGCAAGACGGATGCCGGGGCTTACGAGTGGATCGTGACGTCCGAGTCGCTCGTGCTCGAGAACGGCGGCTTCGAAGTCGTGCGCGACGTGCTCCCCGGTGAGGCCGTGTTCGTCGACCTCGACGGGCACCTGCACACCAAGCAGTGCGCAGAGCACCCGCGTCTGGTGCCGTGCTCATTCGAGTACGTGTACCTCGCGCGACCCGACTCGATCATGAACGGGATCTCGGTGTACGAGGCGCGACTGCGGCTCGGCGAGCGCCTCGCCGACACGATCGCCAAGTACACCCCGATGGGCGCGATCGACGTCGTCATGCCGATCCCCGACTCATCACGCCCCGCCGCGATGCAGGTCGCCCGCAAGCTCGGCCTGGAGTACCGCGAGGGCTTCTACAAGAACCGCTACGTCGGCCGGACGTTCATCATGCCGGGCCAGGCGGTGCGCAAGAAGAGCGTGCGCCAGAAGCTCAACGCGATGTCGAGCGAGTTCAAAGGCAAGAACGTGCTGCTGATCGACGACTCGATCGTCCGCGGGACCACGAGCAAGGAGATCATCCAGATGGCCCGGGATGCCGGCGCGCTGTCTGTGACATTCGCTTCCGCCGCTCCTCCGGTGCGGTACCCGCACGTCTACGGGATCAACATGCCGTCGCGTCACGAGCTCGTCGCCCACGGGCGGACGATTCCCGAGATCGCCAAGGAACTCGGGGCGGACTACATGGTCTACCAGGAGGTCGAGGACCTCAAGGCGGCGATCCTGGAGGGCTCCGACGTCGAGGACCTCGACATGAGCTGCTTCGACGGCCGCTACGTCACCGGAACGGTCAGCGAGGAGTACCTCGCGTGGGTCGAGGGCTCGCAGGAGAGTTGACCCGGCTCGGCGCCGAATTGCGGCGACCGGCGTCCGAAGCCTCCCTGGAGGCGGCCGCTTGCCGCAAGTCAGCGCGAACAGTCCTCACAGGTCGTCGTGGAACTCCTCGATCAGGTGATCGACGACCGCGGTCATGGCCTGGTCCTGGTCTGCGCCTGACGCCGTCGCCTCCGCCACGACGGCGCGCTGGCGCTGGGCGGACGTCCCGGCCGACGCGATCGTCAGCACGCGCTCGACGTCGGACCGGCAGCCCAGGGCATCCGCGTCCTCCGCGATCATCTCGACGAGCTCGGCCATGAGCTGCGGGAAGGGCACGATCTTGTTGGCCCCGAAGTCGATGAGTCCCTCCGTGACCCCGTAGCGCTGGGCACGCCAGCGGTTCTCGCCGATCAGGAACCGGTCGTAGATGCGCCAGCCGCTGATTGCGGATGCGCAGGCGCCACAGCATCCGCAGGACGCATTGCGTGACCGCGGCGAGCGCGAGGGCGTCCTCGGCTCGCGGCGAGACGTCCATGATGCGGGTCTCCAGCGTCGGGTACTGGTGCGAGGGCCGGATGTCCCACCAGATCTTCGACGAGTCCTCGATGATGCCGAGGTCGATCAGCACGGCCACCGATCGCTGCAGCTCTGCCCAGCTCTGGTAGTCGGGCGGCAGACCCGTGCGGGGGAGGTTGTCGAACACCGAGATGCGGTACGAAGCGAGACCGGTGTCTTCGCCCTGCCAGAACGGCGAGGATGTCGACAGCGCGAGCAGATGGGGCAGGAAGTACGGCATCTGTCGCAGCAGATCGTTGCGCAGCGCGTTGTCTCCGATGCCGACGTGCACGTGGCACCCGCAGATGAGCAGCCGTCGGGCGACGCCGGCGAGGTCTCGTTCCAGGCCGCGATAGCGCTCCTTGTCGGTGTGGTGCTGGGTCTTCCAATCCGAGAACGGATGGCAGGATGCCGCGATCGGCGCGAGCCCGTAGCGGCCCGCATGGTGCGAGATGGTGGAGCGGAGCCGCCGCAGGTCATCGCGCGCCGCGCCCACGGATCGGCAGACGACGGTGCCGATCTCCACTTGGCACTTCTTGTACTCGGGACTGACCTGATCCTGAAGATCGGCGCGGCAGTCCTCGAGGAAGCCCTCCGGCGCCACCCCGAGCGCCTTGGAGTCGCGGTCGACGAGGAGGTATTCCTCTTCGATGCCGATGGTGAACTCCGGTCGCTCCATCGCGACCCCCTTCCGTTGCCCTATCTCAGCGCTCCGGACGCCGCACGGCAAGGCCGAGCGCCCGACCCGACCGCCCGTAGGCTTGAGAAGTGACCCCCGCCCCCGCGGTTCCCCCCTGGGACTCCGCCCCAGACCCCCGGCGTGCTGCGCAACGCCCTCCCGGCTCCGCGCCAGACCCCCGGCGTGCTGACGTTCGCCCCCTGTGGCAGGGCCGATCCCTCGCCGTCATCGGCATCGTCCTCTTCGCGTTCTCGCTGCGCTCGGCGGTGGCGTCGCTCTCTCCGCTGATCGACCACATCACGGACGACTTCGCAATGCCCCCGGCGATCATCGGGCTGATCGGAACGGCGCCACCGGTCTGCTACGCGGTGTTCGGCATCCTGACCCCGATCTTCGAGCGCAGGCTCGGACTCGAGCGACTCACGGTCATCGCGATCGCGGTGGTGACCGTGGGCATGGTGCTGCGCGGCTTCGCGACCGACTCCGTCGCCCTGCTGCTGGGCACGTCGCTGATCTTCGCCGCCGTCGGAGTGGGCAACATCCTTCTCCCGCCGCTGGTGCGGAAGTACTTCCCCGACCGCATCGGGCTCATGACCACCATCTACACGACGACCATGGCGGTCGCCTCGTTCCTTCCTCCGCTGGTCGCCGTGCCGGTCGCCGACGCGTCCAGCTGGCGGTTCTCGCTCGGCGTGTGGGCCGTTTTCGCCGGGATCGCGCTCATCCCGTGGATCGCGATGCTCGTCCGCGAGAGGGCGAGAACCGCCGACGAGGAGATCGAACCGCCCAACCCGCAGGTCTTCGGGCGCATGTGGCGGATTCCGCTCGCGTGGGCGCTGGCGGTCGGCTTCCTCGCCGCCGGCACGATCGCGTATACCTCGTTCGCCTGGCTCCCGCAGCTGCTGGTCGACACCGCCGGCGTGACGCCCGCCGCCGCAGGCGCGCTGCTTTCGCTGTTCGCCGCCATGGGTCTGCCCGCCTCCCTCGTCGTGCCGCTCCTGGTCACGCGGTACAACGCGACCCGCGTGCTGTTCGGAGTCGCCGTGACCTGCGGGCTGACCGGCTTCGCGGGGCTGCTGTTCGCTCCGCAGGCCGCGCCGTGGCTGTGGGTCGCCCTCATCGGGCTCGAGCCGCTGCTGTTCCCACTGACGCTCGTGCTGCTCGGACTGCGCACGCGGACACACGAGGGGTCGGTCGCACTGAGCGGCTTCGTGCAGAGCATCGGCTACGGGATCGTCGCGCTGTTCCCGGTCGGCATCGGCCTGCTGCACGGCGTGACCGGATCGTGGACCTGGCCCATCCTCGTGCTCGCCGCAGTGGTGGTGGCGGCGATCCCCGCGGGAGTCGTCGTCTCGCGTCGCGTCACGATCGAAGACGAATGGGAGCGCCGGCACGGAGCCTGGTGACTCGAAGCCGACTCCCAGCCATCACGCGATATATCGTGTTAGCGTCGCCCGCATGCAGCGCGATCCGCTTCCCAGTTCCGCCGATCAGGACGCCGTGTGGGGCGAGCACTTCTCAGACGATCTGGAGCGGACCATCCGCGCGGAGATCGCCGACGCCGAGCGCCCCGACCAGCCAGTCCGACGGATGCTGCGCCGCGCGCGGGCGTGGGTGGCACAGCATCCGCGCCTCGAGAGGGCCTACCGGACAGCGGTGGGAATCGTCGGCGGCGTCCTGACCGCGGGCGGTGTGCTGCTCATCCCGCTGCCCGGACCCGGCTGGCTCGTGGTCTTCCTGGGGCTCGCGGTGCTGGGCACCGAGTTCGGGTGGGCTCGGCGCCTGGCCGGCTGGCTCAAGCGGCGGCTCGATCAGTTCTGGGCATGGTGGAAGGCACGGCGCGCGCGCCGCGCGGCCCAGCAGACGATGGCCTGACGTGCGGACTTAGCGCGACGGCGAAGCGACGGCCGACCTGAGAGTCAGGCCTTCTCGTCCTCGTACTCGTCGGCGTACTGGTCGGCCCACTTGTCGACGTACTGCTCGTCGTCGGGGTGACCCAGTTCCTTCTCCAGCGCGGAGTAGTTCACGCTCGGGCTGTAGGACTTGAGTTCGCGCGCGATCTTGGTGTGCTTCGCCTTCTGACGGCCACGCCCCATGCGAGACCCCCTCATTTCTGAGTCGCGGGCGGAGCGGGGGCATTCCGCCGCGTCAACCCGGGCATTCACGAAACCGGCTCGAGGCCGGTAAGAGTAGCATTCAGGATAACACGGAGGCCTCGGTCACTGACCGCTCCGACCCGGCGTCGAAAGGGCGAACAGACATGGCCGAGGAAGCATCCGAGAGCCCACGAGGCGCGGAGGCCGGAGGCGACCCCGCGCCCGTCCCGGAGGCCGATGTCGCCGCCCTGCGCGGCGCTGTCCTGGCGGGGGTGGTGCCCGGCCTCTCGCCCCGCGTGCTCAAGGAGGCGGCTCGCTTTGCCAAGCTCCTGAGCGCCCCGCTGGTCGTCGTGCACGTCGACGTCACGCGGTTCGTCACATACGAGGATCCTGACGGATATGTCCACTCCGCCCCGATCGACATCAGCGTGACCGCGGGCGAGAACGATCTCGCCCTGGTGAAGGCGGAGGCAGCCAAGCTGCTGGACGGCTACGGCGTCAGTTGGAGCGTCCGCCAGCTCGTCGGCGACCCCGCGCTGGCCATGAAGCATCTCGCCGAGCAGGTCGACGCGAGACTCCTCGTCGTCGGCACCCGCAAGCGAGGACTCGGCGAATCCATCCGCGAGTTCTTCACCGGCTCTGTGGCGGCGCGTCTCGCGCACCGGCAGCATCGGCCGATCCTCGTGGTCCCGCTCGGCGAGCCGGTGCCCGACGACGAGGAGATCTGGCCCTCCTGAGCGAAAGAGTCGCCCTTCGCGGATGCGAAGGGCGTCTCTTGTCGCGTTGTCAGTTCTGCGGTGTCTCGTCCCGCAGGCTCCGCAGTGAGCGCGTGATGTCGCGGGCGACCCCGTCGAGCGACGTCATCAGGTCGTCGATCACGTTGGCGGCCAGTTCGCCGCCGCGCGCGACGTGCGAGCGCAGGTCACTGCGCACCTGAGCGCGGAACTCGTTGATCGCCGCATCGGCGCGGTGCACCTGCTCACGGCTGGCCATGCGCGGGTCGTCACCCCTGGGCGCCTCGCTGGCGCTCGCTCGCTCCTCGCGAGTGGCTGCGGCGAGATCGGCGCGGAGGCTCTTCATCGCCTCGCGGACGCTCCCGCGCACCTCGTCGGCGATCAGGCGCACGGAGTCGGTGAGGCCGGCCTCGATCCCTTCGAGATCCCCGGTGCGAGCAGCGACTTCCGCGCGACCGGCATCCGTGATCTCGTAGACCGTCTTGCGACCGTCCACGGTCTTGGTGACCAGTCCCTCCTCCTCGAGCTTGGCGAGGCGGGGATAGATCGTGCCGGCGCTGGGGGTGTAGGTCCCGCCGGTGCGATCCGACAGGGCCTGCATGATGTCGTAGCCGTGCCGCGGACCCTCGTCGAGGAGGCTCAGCAGGTAGAGGCGCAGATCGCCGTGCGAGAAGACGGGTGCCATCACCACTCCTCCTCGGCGCCGGCGGCGGCATCCGTCGTTCCGTTCGCATCCGCGGACGCTCCCGCGCGGCGCAGCACCGTGATGTCACCCGACACCGAGTTGGCGCGGACGTCCGCGAACGAGCCGCTGAGTTCGCCGACCGAGCCGCTGAAGTTGGTGGTCGGGCCGGTGCCCTTCCCCGAGCGCACGGTGCCGTCGACCTGCACGCGTCCGCTGACGCTGCGGACCACGTAGTTCGCCGGCCTGCCGTCGTCGAGGCGAACGGTGGCATTCCCGCTGACCGTGTTGAGCCCGACCTGGTGCGCGTCGCCCGCGCTGTCGACGAGCATCGCGCCGGAGACGGTGTCGATCACGGCCTTGCGGACAGTGCCGGTCGCCGCGACATCGCCCGAGACGCTGTTGGCGCTGAGCGCGCCCTCGAGCCCGCGGATCTGCACGTCGCCCGAGACGGCGTTGACGGTGAGGTCGCCCGTGAGACCGTCGACGATGATGTCGCCCGAGACGGTGTTCAGGCGGGTGTCGTGACGGATGCCGGAGACCAGCGCGCTCGCGCTGACCACGCCGAGGTTCAGCGCGACCTCGCGGGGGACCGCGACGCTGATCTCGGCTTTCGGGCCGCCTGCGCCGAAGTTGCGGAACACTTCGAGGAAGTTGTCCCAACGCAGCTGCGGGTGGTCGATCTCGACGACATCGCCGGTGACCTCGATGCGGAGGTCCTTGATCGTCACGCCGTGCACTTCGATCCGAGCGCCCGGCTCGTCGTGCCCGATGACGTCGATCTGGCCTCCGACGAGGCCGACCTTGAGCTTGCGCACCGTCTCGATGTCGATGACGCGGGTTTCGCCGGGGTGGATGATCCACTTCTCGAGGGTCATTTCTCGTCTCCTGAGTTCCATATCCGATGGTGGTCGACTCGCGATATATCGCGATGAGACCAGATAACACGATATATCGCGTATCTGTCAACACTCTGCGGCTGTGAGTACGCCCAGTGGCGTTGACTTTGACGTTACGTCAACCTTTAGCGTGGATCACATCACGATCGATAGACGCGGAAGGAGGAAGCCGATGCAAGCCCAAGAGTGGTCGATCCAGCAGATCGCGAGGATCGCGGGCACGACCAGCCGCACGCTCCGCCACTACGGAGACGTCGGCCTGCTGTCGCCCTCGAGCATCGGCGCCAACGGCTACCGGTACTACGACCGCGACGCGCTGGTGCGACTGCAGCGGATCCTGCTGCTGCGCGACCTCGGACTCGGCCTCCCGCAGATCGGCGAGGTTCTCGAACGCGAGGACTCGCAGGAGGACGCCCTGACCGGCCACCTCGCGTGGCTGAAGCAGGAGCAGGACCGGCTGGAACGGCAGATCGTGTCGGTTCAGCTCACCATCGAAGCACTGAGAGGAGGTGAACGACTCATGGCAGAGGACATGTTCGACGGCTTCGACCACACCCAGTACAAGGACGAGGTCGAGCAGCGCTGGGGCAAGAAGGCCTACGCCGATAGCGACCGCTGGTGGCGCAGCATGAGTGCCGACGAGAAGTCGGTGTGGAAGCAGCGCGCGGCCGACCTGGGTCGCGACTGGATCGCGGCGGCGGAGAGCGGCGTCGCGCCCGACAGCGAGTCGGCCCAGGCCGTCGCGAAGCGCCACGTCGAGTGGCTGACCGGCATCCCCGGCACGCCCGCCGCCGATCCGGGCGGAGACGTCAAGGCATACGTGCTGGGACTCGGCGAGATGTACGTCGCCGACGAGCGGTTCGGCGCGAACTACGCGACGAGCGTCGGCGGCACGGCGGGCCCGGAGTTCGTCCGTGACGCGCTGCGCGTCTACGCGGAAGCGAACCTTTAAGCGCTCCCTGACGACGGATGCCGCACCCCGACGGGATCGAAGGGATGCGGCATCCGGTCGTCCGGGCGGCGATCAGGCTCCGGCGCGACGTTGCGGCCGGGTGAGGTCGAGCACGCCATGCCGGGCCGTCTGGACAGCCGCGGCCACTGCTCCCATGGAGACGACGTCCGCGCCGAGCCACGAGGCGTGGATCTCGGGAGCCGGCAGGTCCAGTTCGTCGGGCAGCGCGCGACGCGCGGCCTCGATGACGGGCCCGATGCCGTCGGCAACGGCACCCGACACGATCACTCTGCGCGGATCGAAGAGGCTTCCGAAGATCCCGGTGATCACCGCGAGGGTCTCGCCGACGCGCTCAGCCACCTGCAGGGCATCGGGGTCGCCGGATGCCGCGAGCTCGAGCACGTGGCGCCCGTCGAGCTCCTCGGTCCGGAGTCTGGCCAGGGGATGGTCGGGATCGATCTCGCCCTGCGCGACCGCCTCGCGCGCCCACTGCGCAGCGCGGTAGCCCAGGCCCCACGCTCCGCCCACCCCGGTCACGCGGTCGAAAGCGACCATCTCGGCGACGCCGCCATGCGCTCCGCGCAGGATCCGGCCGTCAACGGCGACACCGGCGCCCAGTCGCTCGCCGGCGAGAAGCACGACGAAGTCGTCGAGGCCGACAGCAGCCCCCGCCGCGCGTTCGGCCACTGCGGCCAGGTATGCGTCGTTCTCCACCCGGACGAGCGGAATCGCGCCGGCGAAGTCCGCCCTGAACCCCGGGTTCATACGCCGCCAGAAGTCATCGCGGTGCGGTGGCGACGCCCCCGCACCGTCGACCGGTGCCGGCACGCCGACGCACAGCGCGATCACGTCGGCGCGCGTCAGCCCCGCATCGGTGAGGGCAGAATCCAGTGCCTCACCCGCCAGCGCACGACGCACGTCGGGTGCGTCGTCCTCGGGATCGAGGTCGACGCGGTGCCGTACCAGCGTGGCACCCCGCAGATCCGCGATCGTCGCAATCAGGTGAGCGCGTCCCGCATCGATTCCCACCACGGCACCGGCGTCCGCGCGCAGCTCGAAGCGGCGCGACGGTCGCCCCTTGCGATACTCGGCGACGGCGCGCGCGTTGGGAAGTTCGCGGAGCAGCCCGCGGCGCACGAGCTCATCGATGACGTCGATCGTGGTCGAGCGGGTCAGGCCAACGTCGGCCATCGCGTCGCTGGCGGTGAAGTCCTCGGCATCCCACGCGTGCTCCAGCACCGCCGCCAGGTTCGCGCGACGGACGGGACTCGACGAGGAGCCGGAGTGCGTGTTGGACACGGGTATTGACCTTTCACTCCGCTGCTGGTCATTATGGTCCCAACACATTGATTCGAGCGGTAAATCTAATGTGGGAAACAACTTTCCTGATCCGATGATGGGTCGATGGAAGGGGACATTGACGTGCCTCGTTCACAGGGAATGCCGACGCGCTTCGCAAGCTCGGTGGCGTCCGCGCGCACCGGCAAGATCGGAAGGACAACGGTGTCTGGAATCTCACAACGGAAGACGCGCGCACTGGCGGCGGGCCTGGCGCTCCTCCTCGCGGGCGGGGCGCTCGCGGGCTGCTCCGCCTCGGGCGGCCGGGAGACGATTCGCTTCGCCTTCGCCAAGCCCGAGGCGATCCCCTACATGAGGGAACTCGTCCAGGAGTACAACAGCTCGCAGGACCAGGTGACCGTGGTGCTCGACACCGCCGGCATCGACGCGGTCTCGGCGGGCTTCGTCCGCGGCGATCCGCCCGACATCGCGCTGAACAACTACAACCAGGAGACCGCGCGCTTCATCCAGCGCTGCGCCATGTCGGATCTCTCCGACACGGCAGCGGCGCAGAGCGTTCGGGACGACCTGACTCCGTTCATGGATCAGTTCGGCGTCTGCCCCGGCCGCACGAGCGCGCTTCCGTACTCGGTCATGGGCGCTGCGGTGATCTACAACAAGGAGATCTTCGAGCAGAACGATCTCGACGTGCCGACCACGTGGGACGAGCTCATCGAGGTGTGCGAGACGCTCGAGGCGGCGGGGATCACACCGTTCTACGCGACGTTCGCCGACAACTGGACGATCGGGCAGGGCTGGTACGACTACACCGTGGGCGGCATGCTCGACACGGTCGAGTTCTTCGAGGAACTCGCCGAGGAGGGCGTGGACGTCGGGCCGAATTCGGCGGTGTCCTTCCAGAAGGATCAGGCCGAACCGGTCGACAAGATGCTCGAGCTGTCGCAGTACGTCAACAGCGACGCCTCGAGCCGCACGTACGGCGACGGCAACACCGCGATGGCCGCGGGCGAGGCCGCGATGTACCTGCAGGGCCCATGGGCGTTCGGCGAGATCGCGAAGGCGGCCCCCGACCTCGAGCTCGGGATGTTCCCGCTGCCGGTCACCGACGATCCCGACGACCTCAAGGCCCGCATCAACATGGACCTCGCCGCGTGGATCCCCGAGGCCTCCAGACACCAGGAAGCGGCACGCGCGTTCCTCGAATACCTCTATCAGCCGGAGGTCATCCAGGCGTACAACGAGTCGCAGTTGGGATTCGTGCCGACCACAGGATGCTCCACCCGTGTCGGACGAGCGCATCCTCGGTCTCCAGGAGTACATCGACGCGGGCGAGATCTACCAGGGTTCGACACAGCTCGTGCCACGAGCGATCCCGATCATGAACTACGTGCAGGCCATCATGCTCGGCAGCGATCCGCAGCGGATCCTCAGCAACATCGACGCCGACTACGCGCGGCTCGCTTTCCGTCAGCAGTAATCCGGGAACGAAGGAGTCCCTCATGACAACCACGACGACCCTCGTCACCGCAGGGCGCGCGACGACCGGGGCAGGCGCGCTCCCGTCGCCGCGTCGAGCCCATCTACTACTGGTTCCTGGTTCCGACCCTGATCCTGTTCACACTGGCGATCACGGTCCCCGCGGTGATCGGCATCTTCTTCAGCTTCACCAACTCCATCGGCCTCGGGGAGTGGAAGTTCATCGGGTTCACCAACTACATCGCTCTGTTCAGCGACCCGCTGGTCGTCCAGAGCTACCTGTTCACGTTCGGGTTCTCGCTCGTCACGGTCGTCTTGGTGAACATCATCGCCCTCCTCCTCGCGGTGGCGCTGACGTCGCAGATTCGGCTGAAGACGCCGTTGCGCACGATCTTCGTGATCCCGATGGTGATCTCGGCCATCATCATCTCCTTCGTCTTCAAGTTCCTGTTCTCGAACTCGCTGCCGGCGTTCGGCACGATCTCGGGCATCGCATGGCTCCAGGAGAGCATCCTGGCCAACCCGGACTGGGCATGGGTGGCGATCGTCATCGTCACGGCGTGGCAGGCGATCCCGGGTGCGCTGCTCATCTACATCGCCGGCATCCTGTCGATCCCCGGCGAGGTGTACGAGGCGGCCGACATCGACGGGGCGAGCAAGGTCCAGCAGCTCACTGCGCATCACGGTTCCGCTCATGCTCGGGCTACATCGTGATCAACGTGATCCTGGGCTTCAAAGGCTTCCTGAACGCGTACGACGTCATCAAGGGTCTCACCGGCGGCGGCCCGGGAACCTCGACGTACAGCATCGCGATGACGGTCATCTCGGGTCTCACCACCGGCGACTATGCCTACCAGATGGCGAATGCGACCGTCTTCTTCGTCATCACGATCCTCATCGCCCTCGTCCAGCTCTCGATCACGCGCGGAAGGAACGCCCTCTGATGTCTGTTCAGCCAGCTCTCGTCATCGAAACCGTCGAGGCCACGGAGGTCCTCGAAGGCGTCGCGCCCAAACCGGCCAAGGGACGCTTCAGCATGGAGCGGGTCAACTGGTCCGCCACCATCATCCTCATCCTGTGCGCGATCACGGTGCTGCTGCCGCTGTACGTCACCGTCACGATGGCGTTCAAGACGAGCGCCCAGGCCGTCGACGGCAACGCGTTCTCGCTGCCGGCGCCGTTCAGCGTCGAGGGCTTCGTCGCGGCGTGGAACCTCACGAACTTCCCGCTCGGGGCCGCGATGTCGCTGCTGGTCACCGCGGGCACCGTCGGCGCGACGATCTTCCTCGCGGCGTTCGCCTCGTTCGCGATCGTCCGCAACTGGGATCGCAAGCTCTTCCGCTACTCGTTCTTCTACCTGCTCGCGGCCATGTTCATCCCGTTCCCCGTCGTCGCCCTGCCGCAGGTGCAGCTGACCGGGCTGGTCGGGCTGGCCAACCCCGTCGGCGTGATCATCCTCGCGACCATGTTCCAGCTGAGCTTCAGCGTGCTGCTGTTCACGGCGTTCCTGCGCTCGATCCCATTCGAGCTGGAGGAGAGTGCGCGCATCGATGGCGCGTCCACGTGGCAGACCTTCTGGCACATGATCTTTCCGCTGCTCGCGCCAATGAGCGCGACGATCGGGATCTTCGCGTTCCTGTACGCGTGGAACGATTTCATGATGCCATCGCTCATCATCGCCGACCCGGCGCTGCAGACCCTTCCTGTGCTGAATTCTCTGTTCCAGATCGCAGTTCAGCAACAACTACAACGTGTCCTTCGCCTCGTACCTGATGGCAATGGCGCCGGCGATCATCGTGTATCTGTTCACGCAGCGCTGGGTGATGGAAGGCGTGACCCAGGGCGCAGTCAAGGGCTGACGCCGAGTCTCCGCGCCCCGGTCCCCGGCGTAGAGCATCCGCACGAAGCTGCCCCGCCGAACACGCACCATCTACCAAAGGAGCCCGGTCTCCGTGACCAACCCCGTGCACTCTCTCGCCTCGTCCGTCCTCGACAGCGAGGACGCCGCGTGGTGGCGTCAAGCCGCCGTCTACCAGGTCTATCCGCGCAGCTTCGCCGACGCGAACGGCGACGGGCTCGGTGATCTCCCGGGGCTGACGTCCCGCGTGCCGTATCTCAACGCACTCGGAGTCGACGCGGTGTGGCTGAGCCCGTTCTATCCCTCGGCCCTCGCCGATGGCGGCTATGACGTCGCGGACTACCGCGACGTCGACCCGCGCCTCGGCACGCTCGACGACTTCGACGCGATGCTCGGCGGCGCTGCACGCGGCCGGCATCCGGGTCGTGATCGACATCGTGCCCAACCACACGTCCGATCTGCACGAGTGGTTCAAGGAGGCGCTCGCCGCCGGCCCGGGTTCTGCAGCCCGCGAGCGCTACATCTTCCGTGAGGGCAGCGGACCCGACGGGGCGGCCCCGCCGACCGACTGGGTGTCGGCGTTCGGCGGCTCCGCGTGGGAGCGCGTCGCCGATGGCCAGTGGTATCTGCACAACTTCGCGATCGAGCAGCCCGACCTCAACTGGGCACAACGCCGAGGTGCGCGCGGATTTCGTCCGCACGCTGAGATTCTGGTCCGACCGCGGCGTAGACGGATTCCGCATCGATGTGGCGCACATGCTGACCAAGGACCTCACCGAGCCGCTGCCGTCCCAGGCCGACCTGGACACCCTGCCCCGCGACGGCCTGCATCCCACTCACGACAGAGACGACGTGCACGAGGTCTACGCCGAGTGGCGCGCGGTGTTCAACTCCTACAACCCGCCGCGGACGGCCGTCGCGGAAGCGTGGGTCGACCGCTCCCGCATCCCGCTGTATGCGAGCCCCGAGAGCCTGGGCCAGGCGTTCAACTTCGACCTTCTGGAGGCGGACTTCGACGCCGCCCAGTTCCGGCGCATCGTGCGGGACAACCTGGAGCTGGCCGCGGCATCCGAATCGTCGACCACATGGGTGCTGTCCAATCACGACGTCGTCCGACATGCCACGCGGTACGGCCTCCCGCACCCCGAACGCGGTGACGACGGGCGGCCCACCCTCAAGCACGGCAACGAGTGGCTGCTGTCGGGCGGCAGCGAGCCGGTCCTCGACCGCACCGGCGGCCTCCGGCGCGCGCGGGCGGCGACCCTCTTCGTGCTGGCGCTGCCCGGATCGGCGTATCTGTACCAGGGCGAGGAGCTGGGCCTGCACGAGGTCGCCGAGATCGAGGACGTCTACCGTCAGGACCCGACGTTCTTCCGCAGTCCGGGGGTGGACGTCGGCCGGGACGGATGCCGTGTCCCGCTGCCTTGGACGCAGCACCGGCGATTCATTCGGATTCGGCGGCGTCAACGCGCATCTTCCGCAGCCGAGCTGGTTCGGCGATGTCTCGGTCGAGGCGGAGGAGCAGGATCCGCACTCCACCCTGACGCTGTACCGTCGCGCGCTCGCGCTACGGCACGAGCTTCAGACCGGCGAGCAGCTGGAATGGGTCGAGACCGGGCGCGCCGACGTGCTGCAGTTCGTGCGGCCGAACGGTTGGACCGTCGTGACGAACTTCGGTGCGGATGACTACGAACTCGCCTCCTCCGACCTGGAGGCGACCAGCGGCGTCGTGCTGTCCAGCACGGAGGTGCCGTTCGGCATCGTCCCCGGCGAGTGCACCATCTGGCTGCAGCCCGCCTGAACGGACGGGTCCACCGGACAAGACGGATGCCGCGTCCTGACGAGACTGTCGGGACGCGGCATCCATTTGCTCCGCTGATGGAGATGAGGTCGCCGTTTCACCGGCCGACCTCGTGAGTCAGGTGCGGCGGTTGCCGCTGATGACTCGGAACAGGAACACGATCAGCGCGATGACGCCGACGATGATCGCGACCCAGAGGAGCCAGCTGAGCGCTGAGTTCAGGCCGCCGAAGATCGCGAGGATGATCGCGATGATGATGATGATGATCAAGGCGAGGTTCATGGAGGCTTCTCCTTTTGTCGCCGGGATGCGAGGTTGTGGCGCGACCCGGATGCCTCTGCGGCACGGTTACAGAATGGCACCGCGCGAGCCTCGAATGCGAGGGGCTTGACGCGTGTCGAGCCACGATGATACGTATTCGAGACCTCGTCACCCGCGCAATCACGGGAGTCCCCGGCGGCTATCCGGGCGGCTTGAGACTGTCAAGCCCTCCCAGCGGCGTTCGTGGCAGACGTACTGTCGGAACTGACCTGAGGAGGAGATCATGCCGAAGGGACGAGTGTCGGGCAGCCTGAAGGATCGCGGGCTCTATGAAGAGCTGCGCGACCAGGGTGCGTCGAAGGAGAAGGCCGCGCGCATTTCGAACGCGGTCGACCGTGACGGTGCGAAAGCGGTGGGTCGACGCGGCGGCAAGGCCGGCGACTACGAGGACTGGACCGTGCCCCGCCTGCGCAAGCGTGCGAAGGAGCTCGGGATCACCGGCTACTCGGGCAAGCGCAAGGCTGAGCTCATCACGATGCTCCGCAACCACTGACCCGCACGCCACACCGACAACAGAGGACGAGAGTCAACGTGCCAAGACTCGTCCGGGTGCGACCGGGAGAAGATCCCGGCTTCCGACGCATCCGGTCGGGCAGCGGATTCCGCTACGCGGACGACTCCGGGTCGGCTGCCTCGCCCGCCGACCGTGAGCGGATCCACGCACTGGTCATCCCGCCCGCATGGGAAGACGTGTGGATCGCCGTCGATCCGTCGGCGCACATCCAGGCTGTCGGCGTCGACGACGCAGGTCGCCGCCAGTACCTCTACCACCCGCGGTGGCGCGCACGCCGAGATCAGCGCAAGTTCTCGCGTGCGCTCGAGCTCGCTGCCGCGCTGCCGCGCGCCCGCGGGCGGGTGACGTCCGCCCTCCGACGTGACGACCTCGACCGGGAGCGGGTGCTCGCGGGGTCGTTCCGGCTGCTCGACGAGGCCGCGCCGCGGATCGGATCGGCGCGGTACCTGGAACGACACGGCAGCCGGGGCCTGACGACTCTCCAGCGTCGGGACGCCAAGGTCGAAGCGCCGCTGATCACACTGTCGTTTCCCGGCAAGAGCGGCAAGCGCGCCCTGCTGGAGATCGACGACGAGGATCTGGCGGCGCTCATGGACGAGCTCAGCACCGGCCGGCCGCGCTCGCCGCTGCTGTCCTACCGTCGCGGCAACCGTCGCGTTCCACTGACGCCGGCAGACGTCAATTCGCATGTCCGCTCGCTCACGGGCGGCGCGTTCACGGCGAAGGACTTCCGCACGCTGCGCGGGACGATCCTCGCCGCCGAGGCGCTCGCACGCATCGGCACGGTCGACACCGCAAAGGATCGCAAGCGCGCCGAGGTCCTCGCCGTGCGCGCGACAGCCGACGCGCTCGGCAACACCCCCGCCGTGGCCCGCGGAAGCTACATCCATCCCGGTGTCTTCTCCGCATATCAGCGCGGCGAGCTGCTCGAGCTGAACACGTCGCCGGAGTCCGCCATCCAGCGGCTCCTGCTCGGCTGACGCGCCTCGCGTTCCGCGCGGAGCCTATTGTGGGGGCGTGCCGCGCCGACCCGTCTTGCGAATACGGATGCTGGCTGCCGTCGTCGCGGGCGGCGTGGTCGGCGTCGCCGCGCGCGAGCTGGTGCTGCTGCCGTTTCCTCCGGCGCGAGCCGGATTCGCTCGCGCTTCCCGCCGCGACTCTGGCCGTCAACGTGCTCGGCTCCTTCGCCCTGGGTGCCGTCGTCGGATGGCTCCGGGACGGGCGGCCGTTGGTGCGCGCGTTCCTGGGTGCAGGCGTCCTGGGCGGCTTCACGACGTACAGCTCCTTCGCGGTGCAGACCGCGGTGCTGGTCGGGACTTCTCCTGTCGCGGGTGTTCTCCTCGCGGTGGGGTCTGTGGCGGCCGGGCTCGCGGCCGCCACGCTGGGCTTCTACGTGACGCGGCCGCCGCGACACTCCTCCGGCGGGGCCGATGCGGAGCCGACGTCGTGAGCGTCGGGGTGTTCCTCGCTGCCGCGCTCGCCGGCGGCGCCGGTGCGGGGCTCCGGTATCTCGTCGACCTGCTCGTGACCGGCGGTCGCCCGGCGCGTTTCCCCCTCGGCATCCTGGTCGTGAATGTGTCCGGCTCCTTCGCGCTGGGTCTGCTGACGGGAGTGGGCGTGGGGTGGATCGGCGACGAGGTCGCCTGGGTTGTGGGCGTGGGCCTCCTCGGCGGCTACACGACATTCAGCACCGTCTCGCTCGACTCGGTCCTGCTGACGCGCGGTGGCGGGGGGCGGCGGGCCGCGCTGAACGCCGTCGGGACGCTCGTGCTCGGTGTCGGCGCGGCCGCGATGGGTCTCGCGCTCGGCAGCATCATCTAGCTTCCGCGCGAAACCCTCCATTTCTGCCGAAACCCTCCGCCGCGTGCGCACCGCGCGGAGGGTTTCGCGAGCGTCGGAGGGTTTCGCGGAGGGGGCCGGAGCCGCGGATTCACGGCGTATCCGGGCTTGCCGCCATGGGATACTGAGGACTCGATACATCCACGTATCCGCCGCCTCGCGGCATCCGACCCGGTGCATCGCCCGGGCATCCGACCTGCACCACAGCTAAGGCCACCGTGTCGAACCTCGCCGTCCTGAGCCTCAAGAACCGCGCGCTCATCGCCCTGATCACCATCGTCGCCGCGGTCTTCGGCGGGCTGGCGCTCACGAGCCTGAAGCAGGAGCTCATCCCCTCGATCGAGTTCCCGCAGCTCGTGATCGTCTCGAACTACCCCGGCGCGTCGCCCGAGGTGGTCAGCAACGACGTGTCCATCCCGATCGAGACGGCGATCCAGGGGATACCCGGACTGGAATCCACCGCTGCGACCAGCACGACGAACGCCTCGATCATCCAGGCTTCGTTCACGTACGGCACCAATCTGGCCACGGCCGAGCAGAAGATCAACCAGGCGATCAACCGCATCGAGAGTCAGCTGCCGGAGGGCATCGAGCCGAACGTGATCTCGGCGAGCATCGATGACTTCCCCGTGATCCAGCTCGCCGTCACCGGCTACGAGGACGAACAGACGATCCAGGCGCAGCTCGAGTCGACCGTCGTCCCCGAGCTCGAGGACGTGGCTGGAGTCAACACCGCTCAGATCGTCGGCGGAGTGGGCCAGCGCGTCACGATCACCCCCGACCAGGCGGCGCTGGCCGGCGCCGGCTACTCCCAGCAGGCGATCCGCGATGCGCTCGACCAGAACGGCGTGCTGTTCCCCGGCGGTGCGATCACCGAGGACAGCCAGACCCTCACGGTGCAGACCGGCTCGAAGATCACGTCGGTCGACGAGATCGCGGCACTCCCGCTGGTGCCCTCCGGCCCCGCGCAGCTCGAGGCCGGCACCGTGACGATCGCCGACGTGGCCTCCGTCGCAGCCGATCAGGACCCGGTCACGACGATCTCGCGCGTGGACGGCCAGCCGGCCCTCACGATCGCGGTCACGAAGCTTCCCGCCGCGAACACGGTCGACGTCTCGCAGGGCGTCCTGGCCGTTCTGCCCGACCTCGAAGAGAGCCTCGGCGGCGCCGAGTTCACGGTGGTCTTCGACCAGGCTCCCTACATCCAGCAGTCGATCGAGGCGCTCGCCCAGGAGGGCCTGCTCGGCCTGTTCTTCGCGGTGCTCGTCATCCTCGTGTTCCTGCTGTCGGTGCGCGCCACGCTGGTCACCGCGATCTCGATCCCCACGAGCGTTCTGATCACGTTCATCGGCATCCAGGCATTCGGGTACTCGCTGAACATCCTGACGCTCGGCGCCCTCACGATCGCGATCGGGCGCGTGGTCGACGATTCGATCGTCGTGATCGAGAACATCAAGCGCCACTACGTCGGCGACGCCGACAAGCTGCAGTCGATCCTTCGGGCCGTCCGCGAGGTCGCGTCGGCGATCACCGCTTCGACCGTCACGACGGTCGCGGTGTTCCTGCCCATCGCCTTCGTGGGCGACGTCACGGGCGAGCTGTTCCGCCCGTTCGCGCTCACCGTCACGATCGCGATGACGGCATCCCTGTTCGTCGCCCTCACGATCGTGCCCGTGCTCGCGTACTGGTTCCTGCGTCCGGGCAAGCCGATCCTCGATGCCGACGGCCGCGAGATCGACGCGGAAGACCCGGCGGCACCGCCCAGCCGGCTGCAGAAGTCGTACCTGCCGATCCTGCGCTGGACGCTGAAGCACTCGTGGATCACCCTGCTGCTCGCGGTGCTGGTGCTCGCCGGAACGGTCGCGGCGGCGCCGTTCATGAAGACCAACTTCCTCGGCGACTCCGGTCAGAACACGTTCACGATGACCCAGGACATCGGCGCCGCGCCCAGCCTCGAGGCCGAGGACGCCGCATCGACCGAGGTCGAGGCGATCCTGCTCGACATCGACGGCATCGAGACCGTGCAGGTGTCTATCGGCTCGAGCGGTTCGGCGCTGCGCGACGCGTTCACCGGTGGAGGCAGCGGGATCACCTACTCGATCACGACCGACCCCGACGCCGACCAGGTCGCCCTGCGCGAAGAGGTCCAGGCAGCGGTCGGCGACCTGGACGACGCCGGCACCTTCACGGTGGCCGGCGGCGGGGGCGGATTCGGCTCCAGCGACATCGAGATCGACGTCACCGCGCCAGACTCCACGACCCTGCAAGAGGCGACGGATGCCGTCGTCGCCGCAGTCGACGGCGGCGAGGGCATCGGACAGGTCTCCAGCAACCTCGCGGCATCCCTCCCGTTCATCGCGGTGACCGTGGATCGCGATCAGGCGGCGTCGCTCGGACTCTCCGAGGTGGCCGTCGGTGCGCTCGTGTCGAACACGATGCAGCCCCAGCGGATCGGCACGGTCGAGATCGACGACACCGCACTCACCGTCTACCTCGCCGCGTCGCAGACCCCGGCGACGCTCGACGAGTTGAGGGCGCTCACCGTGCCGAGCGCGGCCGGCCCGATCGCGCTCTCGGAGGTCGCGACGGTCGAGGAGACGGAAGGCCCGACCTCGATCACGACCGAGGGTGGGCAGCGTACCGCGACCGTCACGGTCACGCCCTCCACGGACGACCTCACGACCGCGTCCGCCTCGGTGAACACCGCCCTGGCGGAAGCCGACCTGCCCGACTCGGCGGACGCAGCCCTCGGCGGAGTGATCTCGCAGCAGCAGGATGCCTTCACCCAGCTCGGCCTGGCCCTGCTCGCGGCGATCCTGATCGTCTACATCGTGATGGTGGCGACCTTCAAGTCGCTGCGCCAGCCGCTGCTGCTGCTGGTCTCAGTGCCGTTCGCCGCGACCGGCGCTATCCTGCTGCAGATCATCAC
This sequence comes from uncultured Actinomycetota bacterium, assembly GCA_963772625.1. Classification (GTDB taxonomy): domain Bacteria; phylum Actinomycetota; class Actinomycetes; order Actinomycetales; family Microbacteriaceae; genus Microbacterium. The sequence goes on from CAVYXT010000008.1 coordinate 33,985, forward strand.
CGGCGTGCCGCTCGGCGTCGCCTCCCTCATCGGTGTACTGATGCTCATCGGAATCGTCGTGACGAACGCCATCGTCCTCGTGGACCTCGTGAACCAGTACCGCACTCGGGGACTGTCGGCGCACGATGCGACCGTCGCGGGCGGATCGCGACGTCTGCGCCCGATCCTGATGACCGCACTCGCCACGATCTTCGCGCTCACCCCCATGGCGCTCGGCATCACCGGCCACGGCGGATTCATCTCGCAGCCGCTCGCCATCGTCGTCATCGGCGGCCTCGTGTCCTCCACCATCCTGACCCTGCTCGTGCTGCCGACTCTTTACAACCTGGTCGAAGGTGCGAGGGAGCGTCGCGCCGCACGGCGGGAGAGCGGAGCGGATGCCGAGGCCGGCGCGCTCGAACCGGTGCTCGTCGGCGCCGGTGCGGCGGGTGCCGCCGAGCACGCCCTGACCCGTCGCGAATTGCGGCTCCGGGAGACTTCGGCTGCCGTTGCGGCCGGCACCGCGTCCGCCGCCGCGATCGAGGCGCCGGCCGAGGATGCCCAGGCGCCTGCGGACGAGGCATCGGTCATCGAGGCCCCGACGGACGACGGCCGGCGCGTCGAGGCGCCCGCAGATGCAGCGCCGGTGATCGAAGGATCCGCGGAGAAAGCCCCGGCGTCACCCTCGGTGATCGCGGCGCCGACGGATGATGCCCTCAGCGCCGCACCGCCTGAGAGCTCAGATTCGGCGCTGATCGGTGACGACCCCGCTCGCTGAGACATCCGTCCCGGCACGTCTTTCCTTTCCGGGCACGTGAATGAGCGCGGGCCAGGACGCGGAACGCGTGCCGCGACGCCAAATTCAGCGCAACGCGGCGCCGGTCGGTCCGCTACCGCCGATCCACCCGCGGCCGGCTGACGCTCGCGCGGTGGTGTTCCAGCTCCGGCTGGGAGGGTGCCTGCGGTCGACCGATGAGGCGCCGCGCTCGGTGAGCCTGGCGCGGGTGCGTGCCGACGCCCGGCGCACCCAGCACCGGCCCGCGGGCAGCCGACGGGACGCCGCCGCTGTCGACGCGGGGGGCGGCGACCACGACCGTCTCATCCATGCTGCCCGTTCGGTGCGAACGGGCGCGTCGGGGCTCGTCGGCCGGCCGTCCGAGGTTGCGGGCGAAGAACAGCAGCCAGAAGAAGATCAGGCTGAAGCCGACCATTTCGAATCCGGCGAGGTTGATGAAGCCCGAGGTGTATACCGTGACCGCGATGACCAGCCCCAGTCCGACGCGGCGCGAGGCGCGGGCGACGCCGCGATGCATTCCGCGCAGCATCCACCGACTGGACAGCAGGATGGCGGTGAAGGAGATGACGGCGCCCGTGGAAGCGCGATCGTGCAGGAATTCGTTGGTGTTCTGGGGGATCACGCCGACGAAGGACAGATGGATGCCGATCAGTACGACGAGGATCGGGACGAGGGTCGCTGACCGACGGCTCGTCAGTACAGCCGTGCCCGCGTGGCGCACCATCTCCACGCGCAGCCGCCACCCGAAGAGGACGACCCCCACGCCGGTCGCAATGAGCGTGGAGTTGAAGAGATAGCCGGAGAACACCGAGAAGGTGCCGAGGCGGCTGAAGTGCAGTTGCCACCACAGCGGGTCGGGTGTGGTCAGAATGGAGAGCAGGGTCCCACCGACCAGCACCGCGGCGGTCAGAGAGCCGACCTGCGTGGCGCTGGTGTTCCGGTGCAGTTCGCGAAGCCGCGCTACGGGTAGCGCGGGGACGGTTGCAGCAAGGAGGGCCACCGGGACTGGGCCTTTCGTGAGCGAGGAGCAACAGCGCTCCCGCCCTGCGAAAAACCCCCGGGCCTCAGCCGCCTACCCCCCTGGGCTACCTGCGCTGGTTGGGCCCTGGCACGCCCCCCACAGCACCCTTCTAGGTCGAATGTATCGCGCCGGGAATGAAACCGGCGAATCATGGGACGTAATCACGCTCACTCGCGCTGTCCCGTGACCCCGAGGAAGCGGATGAAAACGGCGATCCAACCGAAGATCAGGGCGAAGACGAGGATCTCGAAGGCCGTCAGCGAGAAGTAGCCGACCACGAACAGCACTACCGACGCGACGGTCGCCGCCAGGAACGCCCAACTCGACAGGAAGTAGGTGCGCGGCATCCCCCGCAGCAGTTTCGGCCCCGCGATCAGCAGTGCCAGGAACATCAGGGCCATGCCGGTGGCCGAGAGATTGTGGATGAGGAGGTTGACGTCGACGGGGACGATTCCGACGAACGCGAGCATGATCCCCATGATCACGAACAGGGTCGAGACGATCCGGGGCGAGCGCGGATTCGCCAGCACGCCATCGTCTGCGAGCTGCTGCAGGTCGTTCGCGATGTAGACCGCGAACGTCGTCACGAGCAGACCTCCGGCGATCAGGGTGCCATTGAAGACGAAGCTGGAGAGGTCGTCGAACGTGCCGAGTTCGCTGAAGTGGACCTGCCACCAGTTCGGATCGGGCGTCGTCACCATCGAGGTGAGCGCGCCGATCACGATGAATGCCATCAACAGGGTCGACATCCGCTGCGTCGTCACCCGCGATACGGAGAGATAGACGATGTACGCCGAAAGCCCGAGGGTCACGGCCATCAAGACGATCGCCCAGAAGGTGATGACGGGGAGCCCGATGAAGCCGAGACCCAGCAGACGGAAGCCCGCGTAGGTCGCGAGGAAGGCGAGCGCGGTGTGGACGATCACCACCGACACGGTGTTGACCGTGAACTTCCAGGATGGGAGCGCCCGACGCCACTCCTGGCCCGGTCGGTTGCGTGAGCGCCAGTATCCCGTCCCCGAGGCCGCAGCGGCCACCACCGCCGCTCCGATCGCAGCGAGCAGGCCGAACGCGCCCTCGGCGTTGGCAAGCGGCAGGTCGGGCAGCGCCAGCGAGACCACGAGGCCGTAGATCGCTCCCAGCAATCCCGCCGCGCCGGCTGCGTAGACCGCCTCCGACTCGGCGCCCACGGTGCGGGCGGGAGACAGTCCATCGGCGTGTGTTGTTGCGGCCCTCGCGGTCATGGCTTGAGTGTAGGGCGGGGATGCCGTAGGCACGGGCATCCTCACAGGCTCGTGTTCGCGGCATCCGCTACTGTGAAGGGTCGGCTCTGGACACCGCGCACGCAGCGCGGATGGGTTTGTGAGTCCAAGGGGCCGATGGTGGGAGCGACTCCGCTCCGGCGACCATCACGTTGAATGGCCCCCGGCCGAAGACAGTCCGGGCAACTCCGTGCCGCAGATGCGGCTTTGCGGCAGTGAGATCTGCGCAGCGCGAGCTGCGGCGGACGATACCTGCGCGCGAACTGTGGAGTGCTGTTCTCACACCTGAGACAACCCAGAAGGACATCATCATGCCCAAGAGCAAGAAGCCTGCAGGCGGCCGACCGAACTTCGAGCCGCGCTACGGCGAGAAGAAGACACCGTTCCATGAGCGCACCCGATCGGGTGGCGGCCAGAAGCCTGGCAGCAAGAGCCCCAGCCACCGCGGCTACCGCGCCACCGAAGAAGGCGCGTCCGGCGCGCCGAAGACCCGCTGGACGGCGACGCAGCGCGCCGGCCGCGACGAAGCCCGCGGCATCCGAACGCACTCTCAGGGCGACCGTCCGGCTCGTTCTTACGACGACCGCCCGCAGCGCTCGAACGACGATCGTCCCGCCCGTCGCGAGTACGGCAACGACCGCCCGGCCCGCTCGTTCGACGATCGGCCGAAGCGTGAGTACAGCAGCGACCGCCCCGCGCGCCCGTACAGCAACGACCGTCCTGCGCGTTCGAACGGTGAGCGTCCCGCCCGTCGCGAGTACGGCAACGATCGTCCGGCCCGCTCGTTCGATGATCGGCCGAAGCGTGAGTACAGCAGCGACCGCCCCGCGCGCCCGTACAGCAACGACCGTCCTGCGCGTTCGAACGATGAGCGTCCCGCCCGTCGCGAGTACGGCAACGATCGTCCGGCCCGCTCGTTCGACGATCGCCCGAAGCGCGACTACAACAGCGACCGCCCCCGCGGCACTCGCCCCGCCGGCCGGTCGGACTGGAACGCCACCGCGCCCCGCACGCAGGCGCACGAGCAGCACGTCGACGTCGTGCACGAGCGCCTGCAGGCCGAGGCGATCCAGGCGACGGATGTCGACGGCGTGAGCTTCGGCTCGCTCGGCTTGGGCGACAACATCGTCCGCACGCTCGCCGACCTCGGCGCGGCCGCCCCGTTCGCCATCCAGGCCGCGACGATCCCCGAGATTCTCGCGGGGCGCGACGTCCTCGCCCGCGGCCGCACCGGCTCGGGCAAGACCATCGCCTTCGGAGCGCCCCTCGTCGAGAACGTGCTGCGGGCAGGAGCCGGCAAGCGGCGCGAATTCGGCCGCAAGCCCAAGGCGCTCATCCTGGCCCCGACCCGCGAGCTCGCCCTGCAGATCGACCGGACCATCCAGCCGATCGCCCGCAGCGTTGGCCTGTTCACCACGCAGATCTACGGCGGCGTGCCGCAGGCTCGCCAGGTCGGTGCGCTGAAGAAGGGAGTCGACATCATCATCGGCACCCCCGGTCGCATCGAAGATCTCATCACTCAGCGCAAGCTGGACCTGAGCGAGGTCATGGTGGCCGTGATCGACGAGGCCGACCACATGTGCGAGCTCGGATTCCTCGAGCCCGTGCAGCGCATCCTCCGCGAGACTGCGGACGGCTCGCAGAAGCTGCTGTTCTCGGCGACGCTCGACCGCGAGGTGTCGTCGCTGGTCGACGAGTTCCTGGTGGAGCCGGCCGTGCACGAGGTCGCCGGTGAAGACCAGGCCTCCAGCACGATCGAGCACCGCGTGCTCGTGATCGAGCACCGCGACAAGGCCGAGATCCTCGATCAGCTCGTCGATCGCGAAGGCAAGACGCTCGTCTTCGCCCGCACCCGCGCGTACGCCGAGATGCTCGCCGAGCAGTTCGCCGACGTCGGCATCCCCGCCGTCTCGCTGCACGGAGACCTCAATCAGGCCCGTCGTACGCGCAACCTCGAGCGTCTGACCTCGGGCCGCGTCAACGTCCTGGTCGCCACGGATGTCGCCGCCCGCGGGATCCATGTCGACGACATCGACCTTGTGATCCAGGCCGACGCGCCCGACGAGTACAAGACGTATCTGCACCGCTCCGGCCGTACCGGTCGTGCCGGCAAGACGGGGCGCGTGGTGACCCTCATCACCCGCCAGCGTCAGCGTCGCATGAACGAGATGCTCGAGCGTGCCGAGATCGAGGCGCCGTTCGAGAACGTCCGCCCCGGCGACGACACCATCGACGAGCTGACGGGTCGGGTTCCGACCGCGGAGGCGCTGACCTCCTAGCGCGGTCCGACCGAACGCCGGCACACACTCCGCAAGGGGCGCGTGCCGGCGTTCGTCATCGCCGGGACCGGCGAGAAGTCCTCGGATCGACGCGCGCGCAACCGCCCACGCGTCCGCGGCCTCAGAAGCCGGCATCCTCCGGCGGAGCGAACTGGCTGAGCACCAGCCGGGCGCCCTGGGGGTCGACGATCACGGCTTCCTTCGTCCACTCGGTGTCGGCGCGCGACACGACGGTGGCCCCGAGCCGTTCGGCCTCGGCGACGCTCGCGTCCCGGTCGGCGACCGTGAAACGGATCTCCCACGTCGCAGCCGGCGCGGCCGCGTCCTCGGCGAGCCCGGCGACGACATCCGCGAAGCCCGGAGGAGCGGACGCCTGCCGCTCGTGGATGTCGGGGTCGATCGTCGAGGCGAGGTGGTCGCCGTAGCCGGGCAGCCGGAGCATCCCGGCACCCAGCTCCGGGTCGTACCGCCATCCGAAGACCGTCCCGTAGAAGGCGAGGGATGCCGCGGCATCCGGGGTGCGCAGTTCGCTGAAGTTCCAGGCGCCGGGCACGTTCGCGATCTGCGATCCGGGGTGCTTGCCGGCCTGCCAGAGGCGGAATACCGCTCCCTGTGGGTCGGCGCACGTCGCGCTGAAGCCGTATGTTCCACCGGCGGGAGGGACTCCGACGATTCCACCCGCGCGCTCCACGTCGACGCACGCCTGCGCGATGTCGTCGGTCGCGATGTAGCTGACCCAGCCTGCTCCCGAGTCGCCCGCTTCGAGACCGGCCGCATCGAGGCCGTCGAGCTGCGCGAACACGTACGGAGGATCGGCTGCCGGCGCATCGGCGTCGACGAAGTCCCAGCCGAAAAGCGCGCCGTAGAACTCAGCGCCGGCGCGGACATCCTCCTGCTCGACATCGACCCAGCACGGAACTCCGGCCGGGTAGGTGCGGATGCGGAAGCCTTCGTCGGTCATGGGTTCTCCTTCAGGCCAGCGTTTCGAGCAGTTCGGCGGCACGGTTCGCGCCACCGAGCGAGCGCAGCTGCGCGCCGACGCGGGCTGCGGCATCCCGGAACGACGGGTCGGCAGCACGCGGTCGACGCCCGCGGCGACCTGGGCCGACGTCGGGGTGCCGGTCTTCAGGTTGATGCCCGCGCCGGCCCACGCCACGCGGGCGGCGACCTCGGGCTTGTCGACGTCGCCGCCCGCGATGACGAGAGGGACGTCATGCGCCAGGGCGGCCAGCGTCCCGCCCCAGCCCCCATTGGTCACAACCGCGTCGGCTCTCGGGAGCAGCTCGGCATGTGGCAGGAATCCCCCGATGCGGGCGTTCGACGGCACCGGAAAGGGCAGCTCGTCGCGACCGGGAACCCCGGTGGCGACGACGACGGTCACGTCGCGTCCGGCGAGAGCCTCGAGGGATGGGCGGATCAGGTCTTCCGGGTTGATGTTGTACGTCCCCTGAGTGACGTGCACGACCGGCTGCCCGTCAAGGTCGCTCCACCAGGGAGGAAATGCGGCCGGGCCGGGTGAGGTCTGCAGCCGTCCGACGAAGTGAACCGACGAGGGGCGATCGGTGCGCTCGTAGTCCAGGAGCGGGCAGCCGCTCGCGATCACCAATCGCGGCGAGAAGACCACTCTGTCGAACGTCAGCTTCGACGGCGGCAATCCGACGCTCTGCCGGGCCCGAGCCAGCGGTCCGGCCAGCGAGTGGCCGAAGAGGGGGACGGCCGCGCGGAGGGCGGCATCCCGCGCTCTGCTCAGAACATTGCGGCCCGGCGCCAGGCCCATGCCGCTCGGCGGTCCTTGCGGTCCGATGAGGTTGAGCGGAATGACCGCGACGGTCGCCCACGGGCATGCGGTCCGCTCCACGAACAGTGCCGTGCCGACCGACATCTCATCGCCGGCGATCGCATCCCACGGTTCACGCTCCCATTCCGCGGTCAGATCCTCGACTTGAGCGGGCGAGGTCTTGATGAACACGTCTTGGACGTTGATGAGCAGCTGACGCATGCCCTTCTTGTCGAGCAGGCGCGGGAATGTCGCCGAGATGTCGTTCTCGTCGAAATCGGGAGCGACCCGCCAGGGAACGAGCCTGGCGCCGGTCGACTCGACACGCTCCCGGAACGCGGAGCCGGTGTAGACGCGCACGTCGTGCCCTCGGGCGACCAGCGCCTCGGCGACGGCGCTCAGAGGCGCAACGTGTCCGGTGAACGGCATGGTCGTCAGCATGAAGCGGGTCATCGGTGCCTCCTGCAGACATTGTGGCGGGAACTCGATTCCTGTCACAGAGGAGGGCCGGCACGCCGCGGCGAGCCGATCCGATCAGGGTGCCGGCTCGGGTCCTACGATGCGACCGACCAGCGACGAATCGGCGCCGAGCGACAGCAGCCGAGATCGGACGGCGCCAGCGGCGCGGTGATAGGGCTCGGTGCTCGAGTACCGCAGCGACCGCGTGTTGGCTGCCTCGAGGAAAGACACGAGCTCGAAGGTCAGCTGTCGCGCGTCGTCGAGCCCCGGAAGCTCGCCCGCGTCCATGGCGCGTTCGATCGACACGGTGAGGTAGTCCTCCCACTCCGTCGTCGCGGCGACGACGGAGTCACGAACGGCTCCCGGCCGTGCATCGAACTCCACCGAGGTTGCCGCGAAGAAGCAGCCGCCACGGAAGACACGTTCGTCGGAGTAGGCGAGCCATAGCGAGATGAGGGCGCAGACGCGAGCGAGCCCTCGCTCGGCGTGAGCGCGCGCCGGCGCGATCACCCGATCGACGAACACCTCGCGCGCCGCAGCGATGGTGGCGAGCTGGAGCTGCTCCTTCGAGCCGAAGAGCGTGGCCACGCCGCTCTTGCTGTGGCCCGACGCTTCCGCGAGACGCCCGATCGTGAGGCCCTCCAGGCCATCGACCGACGCGGTGTCGATCGCATGGGCGAGTATCACGCGGCGGGATTCGTTTCCCCTGACCCGCCGGCCGTCGAGCTGCTCTTGCATCACAGCACAATGTTACCGTACGATCGTTCGTATTAATACGTACGACCGTACGCATATCGTCTGGATCGGAGTCGTCATGTCCGCTGCACACGTCATCGCCGCCGCAGCAGTGCGAGCTACCGGAAGGGTCTCGCCTCGATGGGGTTCGACCATCGCGCTGCCTCTGTTCGGAAGCGTTGCGGCGCCGCATCCGATCGACCCCGCCGATAGGGAAACGATGTGGCGCGCGGAGCGCTCGACCGTGCGCATTCCCGGTGTCGACCGGCGGGGCAGGGATCTCGCCGTCTACGAGTGGGGCCGCCCGGACGGCGACGTCATCGCCCTCGCCCACGGCTGGAACGGCCGCGCCAGCCAGTTCGCGACGCTGGTCCGCGAACTCGTGAGCGAGCGATACCGGGTCGCCGCCTTCGACGCCCCGGCGCATGGCGATTCGGTCGGACGAGGCACGTACCTCCTGGACTGGGTCGCCGCCCTCGGTGAACTGCAGGAGCGCCACGGGCGGTTGACCGCCGTCATCGGTCACTCGTTCGGCGGTTTGGCGACGCTCCTCGCGGCCGCGCAGGGCAGCGCCGTCGACCGCGTGGTCACCGTCGCAGCTCCCGCCGACGCCGACCTTCTGCTCTCCCAGTTCCAGAAGCAAGTGGGCTTCGATGACCGGACAGCGGCCGAGCTTCGCAAGCGATTCGCGCGCCGCTACTTCCCCGGCGTCGACGATCCGTTCGCGGTTCTCTCGCCGTTGCGGCATCCTCTTCCACGGGCCACGCGCCTCCTCGTCGTGCACGATGAGTCCGACCGCGTGGTGCCGTTCCGCGAGGCGGCGAGGATCGTCGGCGCCAACGCGGGTGCGGTCAGCCTCGTGACGCGCGATCTCGGACATAGCCGGATCCTCCGGGCGGATCCGTTCCTCGACGCTGTCCTGGACTTCCTCGCGACGCCGATGACGAGGACCGAAGCACCGCCCGTGGGCGAAGTGCCGGCGCCGCGCTCCCGGGTCGACGCGCTCGCCCTCGCGGGCTGAGCCGGCGCGGCGTTCAGAACAGCCGACTGTCTGCCTCTGCCGCCCGTCCCCGCGACGTCGTGACGAACGCCGGGCGCCGAGCCGCCAGCCCGGGCATCGTCGATCCGCGCGGCTCGTCGTCCTCGGCCCTTCCGTCGAGTCCGTGCACCCGCAGCAGCGGGCGCACCCGCTTGGAGAGCCAAGTGCGGTACGGCTTCGGGGCGGTGGCGGACGCGCCCGGGTAGAGACCGAGGTACGACGAGACCAGTTCAGGATGCTCTCGCCGCAGCCACTCCATGAACCACTGCTTGGCGCCCGGCCGCAGATGCAGCGCGCCGAACACGACCCGTACCGCACCGGCGGCGCGGATGCGCGTCAGCGCATCGTCCAGAGCCGGGATCGAGTCGGTCAGGTGCGGCAGGACCGGCATCAGGAACACGGTGACGCGGAATCCGGCTTCGGTCGCGGCGCGCACCGTCTCGAGCCGCGCCGCCGCCGACGGGGTCCCCGGTTCGATGAGCTTCTGCAGCGCGTCATCGAACACGGCTATCGACATGGCGACCGACACGCGAACGGATGCCGCCGCCTCCTGCAGCAGCGGCAGGTCGCGGCGCAGCAGCGTGCCCTTCGTGAGGATCGAGAACGGTGTGCCGGACTCGGTGAGCGCCGAGACGATCCCGGGCATCAGCCGGTATCTCCCCTCGGCGCGCTGGTACGGATCGGTGTTGGTGCCGAGCATCACGGGATCGTGCATCCAGGTTCCGCGGCGCAGCTCCTTCTCGAGAACCTCGACCACATTGATCTTGACGATGATCTGCGAGTCGAAGTCGCGCCCCGAATCGAGCTCGAGGTACTCGTGCGTTGCGCGGGCGAAGCAGTTGTGGCTCACGACGCCGTTGGCGATGAAGTCGCCGGTACCGGTCGTGATGTCGATCATGTCGACATCCGTTCCCAAGTCCTCGATGCTGATCACACGAAGGTCGGCGACCGTCTTCACGGTGGAGCCGTCAACCGGGCTTTCGGCGCCCGCTGCCTTGGTCGCCATGCCGTAGCCCATCAGCCGATTGCTCGTCGTGAGATATGGGCGTCGGCCTGCGCTGCCCATTCTGCCGGTCACATGCCTCCAGCCTCGGTCGCTGAGGAACCGGTGGTCGCCGCTGGCGACCAGTTCGGTTCCGTCCGCGAGCGTCACGCGGTGGGCGCGCTTGACAGTGCCCCACTTCGCGAGGACCTTCGTGCGGATGTACCGCCGGTAGGCGCCGCGCATCTCCGTTCCGATGATCTCGTCGCCGACCGAAATATCGCGGAGCGGTCTGCTGTGCCCATCGCCCATGAGGATGAGTGTGTCCGGACTCAAGCAATAGGCACATGCATGCGTGCATCCGCGGTAGGGGTTGATCGTCCAGTCGAACGGCATCGCCGAGGCGCCCGGGACGTGGTTGAGGGCGCTCTTGCACATCACCTCGTGGAACGTGACGTCGGCGAACTCCGGCGTCGTCACGGAGCGCACGAGACCGTTCAGCTGCTCCATCCCCGGGAGGGCCTCGGTGTCCGCGACACCCAGTTCCTGACCCTGCCATCGCATTTATCAATGGGAACAGAAATACGAATGTCTGTCAAGCAGCAGTCGTACAGAGTGTCGATTTCCGGATGCCGCACTCCGCGTGCTCGACCGACACGGCCGGGCAGGCAAGAATGGGGGTGTGACGGCCCCCGAACCGCACGCCCCCCTCCCGTCCCGTCGCGCCGCAAGGTTGCGGCGTGAACGGGATGCTGAGCGTGCCCTCGAGGACCAAACGCCCTCGGCCGCCGGCGGCGGAGCCGAACCCGCCGCGCCGCGTCTGCGGCGGGATCGGGTCGCCGAAGCGATGCCGCGGACAGAGCCGCTGCCGGTCATCGAGACGGCACCCGCCCCGCCCGAACCGCTCGAGACTCGGCGATCTCGTGCGCAGCCGGCGGCGCCGACTCCACCACCCCCACCGCCCGAGACCCGGCGATCGCGTGCGCAGCGGACTGCACCCGACCGCCGGCCCACACCCACTTGGGTGGGGGCGATTCGTCCGGCTGCGCAGCCTTCCCGTCGCGCGGCGAAGACGGCCGAGCTGATGAGTACGTCCGCGTTCCCGGCCCGCCACGCGCGCTCGCCGCGGCGCCCGATCCGCGTCGGGGTCGTCGCCGGTCTCGCCGTGGTCGCCTCGCTCGTACTGGGATCCACCGCCACGATGACCGCGGCCGTCACCGGTCAGTCGCTGTTCCTCGCCGCTGCGCCGCGCGCCGTGGAGGTCCAGAAGACGGTCGAGCCCACCGCCACTCCCACGTCCGTGCCTCCGGTGCCGCTCCCCGCGCCCGCCGAGTCGATTCCGGCGCCGACGGTCGCCGCCGCCCCGGCAGTGGTCGACCTGTGCGCCCTACCCGACGTCGTCGCAGCCCTCGCAGCAGGCGACGATGCCGCCGCGATCGCCGCGGCCGGCGGGGCGGAGGTCTTCCGCAATGCGGTGGCGGGCGCGATGGCACCGTGTGTCAACCTGGGCGATCCGGGCCGCGTATGGACCGTGATCAACAAGACGCGCCCCCTCACACCGGTGGACTACCGCCCCGCCGACCTTGCGATGCCGGAGGGCATGCGCAGCACCGTGGGCGGGTCACTGCGATCGGATGCCGCGGCAGCGCTCTCCGCGATGGCTGGGGCTGCCTCGGCCGCCGGCGTGGGGGAGATCGCACTTGAGAGCGGGTTCCGCTCGCTCACCACGCAGGAGACGACGTACGGCAGTCAGGCGAACGCGCAAGGCACCGAAGAGGCTGACCGCACCAGCGCACGGCCCGGTTTCAGCGAGCATCAGTCCGGGCTCGCGGCCGACGTGGTGCCGTGCGGGGACGGATGCGGCACCCTCGACGATCTGGGCGCGACCGCGCAGGGTCAGTGGATCGTGGAGCACGCGTGGGAGTTCGGCTGGATCACGCGCTACGAGGACGGGTTCTCGCCCGTCACCGGCTACTCGCCCGAGCCGTGGCACCTTCGCTACATCGGACCCGAGCTCGCACGGGCGTACCATGACGGCGGATGGCACACGCTGGAGGACTTCTTCGGTCTCGGAGCCGCTCCGGGCTACCTGGAGTAGGAGCGGAAACGCCGGTTTGCGGCATCCGACAAGCGTGGTACCCAGTCCCACCGGATTCGGGATGCGATGCCACAGCGTCGAGGCCCCGCCGGCGGCGGGTGCCCTAGAATCGCCAGCGGCGACGCGGCCGCGCACCCTTGGAGACCGGCCGCCGCCACTGACGTGGACAGAGAGGCAGGGCGCACATGGAGCGCGACATCTACGACGAGGATCACGAGGCGTTCCGCGACGTCGTTCGGGAGTTCGTCAAGCGGCATGCCACCAACGGCGCGCGCGAGAAGTGGGACGCCGACGGTGAGATCGACCGCGCGACGATGCTCGCGGCGGGAGAGGCCGGCATCCTCGGTCTGAGTGTCCCGGAGGAATTCGGCGGCGCAGGCATGCTGCAGGACTACCGGTTCCGCGCCGTCGTCACCGAAGAGACGATCAACGCGGGCGTCGGATCGCTGGCCGGTGCCCTCGGCATCCAGGACGATCTGGCAGTTCCGTACCTGGTGCACATGGGAACTCAGGAGCAGAAGGAGAAGTGGCTGCCGGGAATGGCGACCGGTGAGATCCTCGGCGCGCTCGCGATGACCGAGCCGGGAGCGGGCAGCGACCTGCGCGGCGCCAAGACGACCGCGAAGAGGGTCGAGGGCGGCTACCTCGTCAACGGCGCCAAGACCTTCATCTCGAGCGGCAAGACCGCCGACGTCATCGTGACCTTCGTCAAGACGGGTGAAGGCAACAAGGCGGACGCCTTCAGCCTGCTGCTGATCGAGAACGGCATGGAGGGCTTCGATCACGGCAAGAAGCTGCACAAGATGGGCTTCCACGGGCACGACACCGCCGAGCTCTCGTTCAGCGATGTCTTCGTGCCCGACGACAACCTCATCGGCGGCGAGGAGGGTCTGGGCTTCGTCCAGCTCATGATGAACCTGCCGCTGGAGCGCCTCTCCATCGGCGTCGCCGCCGCGGCGGCCTGCCAAGCGGGTCTGGATTGGACGCTCGAGTACACCAAGAGCCGCGAGGCGTTCGGCGAGCGCATCATCGACTTCCAGAACACCCGCTTCCGCCTGGCGGAGGTCGCGACGACCGTCGACGTGCTGTGGGCGTACATCGACCGCGCGATGCTGCTCTACAAAGACGAGAAGCTCACGGCCGAGGAGGCCGCCAAGGTCAAGTTCTGGTCGACGGAACGCGAGTGGGAGGTGCTCGACACCTGCGTACAGCTGCACGGCGGATACGGCTACATCATGGAGTACCCCATCGCCCGGGCGTTCGTCGACGCCCGTGTTCACCGCATCTACGGCGGCACGAACGAGGTCATGCGCGACATCGTGAGCCGTCAGCTGGCGGGCCGGAGGTAGCGCTTTCCGCAGGGCTCCGGATGCCGCGACCCACCCCTTCACAAGGGCTTCGGGTAGCGGCATCCTCCATTCTTCGGGTGGGAATTTCAAGGGGTGGTGTCGGATGGGACACCCACCTAGGGTCGACGGAGTTGCCTATCCGGCAGCACCCCCCGAACCGGCTGTCGACGAAGACGCCCGGCCCTGAAGGAGACAAGATGAACAGATCTGCACGACCTTCCCGTAGAGCGATTGCCATCACGACGGCGACCGCCACCGCCCTCGCACTCGCCGTGCTCCCGGCTAGTGCCGCACTCGCCGCCTCCCCGGCGGTGAAGTGCGACAACCGCAACAACAACACGATCTCGAAGCTGACGGAGTGCGTCACGGCCGACGGTGTGAAAGAGCACCTCGCCGCGTTTCAGGCGATCGCCGATGAGAACGACGGCAACCGCGCTGCCAACACCCCCGGGTACGAGGCGAGCGTCGACTACGTGGCCGACACGCTGACTGCTGCCGGCTGGGAGGTCTCGGTCGAACTTTTCGACTACTTCCTCACGGGCCCATCAGAACTGGAGCAGCTCACTCCTACGGCCGCCCCCTTCGAGAGCGAGGCGCCGCAGGGAACGGGTTCCGGCGAGGTGATCGGCAACGTGATCCCCGTGGATCTCGTGCTCGAACCGCCGCGCGCCCCGGTCACGAGCGGCTGCGAGGCGAGCGACTTCATCGGCCTCGACTTCACAGGCCCCGACGACATTGCACTCGTGCAGCGAGGCACGTGCGAGTTCGGCGTCAAGGCGGCCAACGCCCAAACCGCCGGCGCGGAGGCCGTGGTCATCATGAACCAGGGCAATGACGCCCCCGGCGACCGCTTCGGAGTGCTCACGAACATCACGCTGATCGGCGAGAACCCCGACCCCCTCGGCATCCCGGTCGTGGGCACGTCGTTCGACGCCGGTGTCGCCCTCGCGCAGCCGGGATCCACGGCCCGTGTGTTCGTGCCCGAGCCGGTGAACTTTCCGCAGGAGAATGTGATCGCGGAACTGCCGGGTGAGAACGATGACAACGTCGTGATGGCCGGAGCGCACCTCGACTCGGTGCCGGAAGGTCCCGGTATCAACGACAACGGCAGCGGCTCGGCCGCGCTGCTCGAGCTCGCGGAGAACCTGTCGAAGCTGAAGCCGCAGAACACGATCCGCCTCGCATGGTGGGGTGCCGAAGAAGAAGGACTCATCGGGTCCACCCAGTACGTCGAGAACCTGAGCCCGGAAGAACAGGAGCGCATCGCGCTGTACCTGAACTTCGACATGATCGGCTCGCCGAACTACATCTTCATGGTCTACGACGGTGACGAGTCGAGCTTCCCCGCCCCTGTGGTCGTGCCCCCGGGCTCGATCGAGATCGAGGACCTCTTCGAGCGATACTTCACGAGCGTCGGCGAGCCGTACGACGACGCGGAGTTCAGCGGTCGGAGCGATTATGAGGCGTTCATCCTCGAGGGCATCCCTTCGGGTGGCCTCTTCACGGGCGCTGAGGAGGTCAAGACCGACGAGCAGGAACTGATCTGGGGCGGGACCGCCGGTGAACAGTTCGATCCCTGCTACCACGACACGTGCGACACCATTGCGAACATCAACGACCACGCGCTGGAGGTCAACTCCGACGCGATCGCGCTTGCCGTACTCGCCTACTCCTACTCCACGGAGCTGGTCAACGGAGTCGTCGGCAAGTCCGTGCCCGGCGGGCTGAACCTGCCGGACCCGGCAGGCCCGCAGGGAACGTTCACCGACGGTGATGGTGGCCTGAGCCACGACCACCTTCTGCACGCGCACTGATCGAAGGCACGGTGGTCCGCCGCGCGAGCGGCGGGCCTTCGTGCTGTCACCTGGGCCTCCTGCGGGATGTGGCTGGATACGTATACGTATTCAGAAGCGGACGATGCCGACTGATTCATTCAGAAGTTAGGCTTTCCTAAACCGACTGCATACGTATACTCTGTGGCCATGTCAACCACCACGAAGCGCGTCTCTGCCCTCATCGCAGTCGCTGTCGTCGGCGCCGTCGCTCTCACCGGTTGCGGTGCTGGCAGCCGCACCGGCAACGCGAATGCGACCGAGGTCACCTGCGACTACACAGCACCCGATTCGGCGACGACCGTGAACGTCCTCGCCTACAACTCGTCTGCGATCGACCCCTTCACAGACACCATGGTCTCCAGCTGCACCAAGGACGACGTCACGGTCAAGCACGACCCGATCGACTTCGGCGGTCAGGTCACCAAGACCACCGCGACGCTCGCGGGCGACACCGGCACCTACGACATCATCGAGACGTACGGCTTCGTGATCCCCGGGCTGGCGACCGACGAGAAGCTCGTTCCGCTCGATGACCTCTTCGAGAAGTACGCGGATGATTACGGCCTGAACGACATCAGCGAGTCGATGCGTCAGGGCATGTCGTACGACGGCCAGCTCTACGCCCTGCCGATGCAGGCGCAGATGTTCGTCATGGCCTACCGTGCAGACGTGTTCGAAGAACTCGGGCTCGATGTGCCGACCACCTTCCCGGAGATGATGGAAGCCGCCGAGGCCATCAAGGCCGCAGGACTCATGGAGTACCCGATCGCCCTGCCGTGGCTGGCGACCGCCGACGTCTCGACGAGCTTCCAGGCGACCATGAACTCGCTGGGCGCCGACTTCGTCAACGAGGAGGGGGACGTCACACTCGACACCCCGGAGGCGCAGGAAGCGCTGGAGGCCATGATGGCGCTGATGCCGTACATGGACCCGCAGGTGACGACGTTCGATCAGCCGACGGTGCAGCAGCAGATGTACAACGGAACCGCTGCGATGTCGATCATGTTCTCCGGCCGGATGAACGATCTCACCCTCGAGACGAACAGCCAGCTGGCCGACACGTTCGACTTCGCAGCGCCGCCGAAGGTCAGCGACGAGGCGGAGTACGCGTACGATCGCCTTTCGATCGACGGCTGGTCCATTCCCTTCAACACGAAGCTCGACCATGACATGCTCTTCGTGATGATGGCTTCCGCGGTGAGCGAGGACGCGTCGAAGGCGTCGGTCCCCGCCGCCTATCCGGCGCGCGAGGGCATGGTCACGGCGGAGAACTCCCCGTATGGCGAGGCGGCGAACGAGTCGATCGCCGCCGCGATGCCGCCGATCGTCTCGCCGGTGCTCGCCGACATCACCAACGAGATCCGGCCCATCCTGGTGGAGGTCCTCACCGGCTCCACCACGGTCGAGGACGGGATGGCTCGGATGCAGGCGGCCGCCGAGGCGATCGCCGGCTGAACCCGACAACCAAGCCGAACCGACCCGAACGACCGTCGACCGTGGCCTGGATTCCGGTCCAGGCCACAGTCCGTCGAGAGGAGTACCGATCATGAAGGCACGCGAGTTCTGGATTCTGTTCGCACCGAGTTTCCTGGTGATGGGCGGCCTTCTGGTCATCCCTCTCGTCCGCACCATCCAGTGGAGCTTTGAGAGCGTCCGCTACGGCACGCCGGGCACCTTCGTGGGTCTCGACAACTTCGCCGACGCCCTCACCGATCCGCGATTCGGCCAGGCGGCGCTGTTCACCGTCATCGTCACGGTCATCACGACGGCGATCCTGCTCGTCCTGGGCTACGTCGTCGCCACTGGGATCGACCGTCTGACGAAATCCCGCCCGCTGGTGCTCGGCATCATGCTCGTCTCGTACGTGCTGCCGAACCTTGTCGGCGCGGTCGCATTCTCGTGGCTCGTCAACGACAACTTCGGCGGCATCGTCAACCGCTTCATCGGACTGATCACCGGCACTCAGGTGCTGTGGTTCACCGAGCAGGTGCCCAACGCGATCCTCATCATCGCCAACACCGTGTGGCACATGCTGCCGTTCGCGATGCTCATCATCCTCGCCGGGCTCCAAGGTGTGCCGGTCGAGTTGCGCGAGGCCGCGACCATCGACGGCGCGTCCCCGCTGCAGACGCATCTGCACGTCATCATCCCGACGATCCGCGGCGTGCTCGGCTTCGTCACCCTCATCTCGATCATGGATGTTCTGCGGATGTTCGACAATCTGATACCGCTCTCGCCGCAGGCGGCCGCAATCGGCAACGAGTCGATCATGCTCTACGTCTACTCGGTGGCCTTCGCCGACGGCGCGCAGCAGCTGGGGCTCGGCAGCGCGATCAACGTTCTGACCATCCTGCTCATCCTCGTCATGCTCACTCCCTTCATTCGAGGGATCTTCAAGGAAGCGAAGGTAGCGCGATGACCCTCACCGATGAGGCGCTGTCCACTCGCGCCATCACCACCGCCGACATCGAGGGCAAGGGCCGACGGCCGCGAGGACGTCGGAAGCCGCCCATCGTCACAGGGATCCTGCTCGGCATCCTCTGCCTGCTGATGCTGGCGCCTTTCATCTGGATGACGCTCTCGGTCACCAAGCCCACCAACGTGGCGTTTGCGAATCCACCGGTGTACTGGGGCTACGAGCCGACGTTCCAGGCGTTCGTGAACCTGTGGGAGACGACGTACTTCTCGGACTACCTCGTCAACACACTGGTGGTCGCGGTCGTTTCCACGATCATCGCACTCATCATCGGCATCCCCGCTGCGTATGCCCTCTCGCGTTTCCCGAACTACATCTCCGCGCTGCTGCTCGTGCTCGCGCTGATCTTCCGCGCGCTGCCGAGATTCGCCGTCGTGCTGCCGATGTACGACATCACCCGCGCGCTGGGCATCTACGACACGACGTTCGCCCTCGCGATCGCACTCGTCGCGATCAATCAGCCCTTCACGATCTGGCTGCTGCGGAACTTCTTCGCCGAGATCCCGCGCGAACTCGATGAGGCCGCGATGATCGACGGCTGCACCCGGATCGGTATGCTGCGACGCGTCATGATCCCGCTCATGGGACCCGGCATCCTCACCGCCGGCATCTTCGTCTTCCTCTTCGCTTTCCAGGAGTACCTGACAGCGCTGGTGCTGACCGACACGTCGTCCAAGACCGTTCCGGTGTTCATCGCGACGCAGCTCGGGCAGACCCTGCCGATGCTCCAGCAGGCCGGCGCCGCCTCGATCCTTCTGACGATCCCGGTGATCCTGATCGCGTTCGTCGCGCAGAAGTATCTGGTGGCGGGTTTGAGCGACGGCGCCGTCAAGGGCTGACGTGCTGCCGCTCGTCCTGTTGCCGGGCATGAACTGCACGGCGGATCTCTGGACGGAATGCGATCTGGGCGAGGCGCTCACACCGATGCTGAGTGAGGAGTCGATCGACGCTCAGGTCGATCGACTCCTCACGGAGCTGCCGCCGCTGTTCGCTCTGGGCGGCCTGTCACTGGGTGCGAACGTGGCCATGGCGCTCGTCGTCCGGGCGCCGGAGCGCGTCGTGCGGCTGTGCCTCGTGGCGACGAACGCGAAGGCGCCCACGGTCGAGCAGCGGACGTCGTGGCAGAACTGGATCGACCGGCTCGACGCGGGTGAGAGCGCGCGGAGCCTGCAGGCCGATATCCTGCCGGGTCTGCTCTCATCGGACGCGGCGAATCGGCCGGTGCTCGTACGTCGGACGCTCGCGATGGCGGATGCGACCGGTCCGGCCCGGCTGCGTGCGCAGCTGCGGATGCAGTCCACGCGGATCGACCTCCGGCCCGCCCTGCGAGCCGTGAGCGTGCCGACGCTGCTGGTGTCGGGTGCCGAGGATTCCGTCTGCCCGCCCGAGTTCCATCTGGAGATCGCCGCAGCGTTGCCGCGGGCGCGCGTGGTGACGATCGACGGCGGTCATCTGCTGCCCATGGAACGGCCCGATGCCTTCGGTGCGCTGGTGCGAGGATGGCGCGGCCCACCCGCGTGAGCGCGATGTGAGGAGCGCCCTCGAATCGCCTTCTGCAGGGTTCACCCGCGCGGAGCAAGCAGTCCCTTCAGATGTGACATGAGCGAATACGCCAGGTTGTAGACGACCAGCTGAGCGCCATCGTCGAAAGCGCCGCCGGCGGCCTGTGCGGTGCCGACGATGTCCATGCGGATCCTGCCCCCGGCCGCGATCGCCGCGTTCACCCGTGCGGTCGCCTCCGGCAGTGGTGGATCGGAAGGACCGGAGGCCGCGGCGAGGTCCGCCGGACCGATCATGATGCCGTCGAGGCCGGGAGTGGCGACGATCTCAGCCGCGGCGGCCACACCGACAGGCGACTCGATCATCCCCAGCACGAGCGTGTTGCCCAGGAACCAATCCCGGTGGGCGGCGGGATCGCTCTCGCCGAACCGTCCGGCACGGCTGTACGTGGCGAAGCCCCGGGTGCCGATCGGCGGATAGTGTGCGGCCGAGACCAGCGCGACCGCATCAGCAGCGGAGTCGATGTGCGGAGCCAGAATGCCCTCAGCGCCCTGGTCGAGCGCTCGGAGGATCATGCCGGGGTCGTCCTCGCCGACGCGAACCACCACGGGCACCCGGTGGATCGAGGCGACGGCGATGTGCTGGCGCAGTGCCCCGAGATCAGCGGGACCGTGCTCGCAGTCGACCAGCACGAAGTCGAAGCCCGCGACCGCCGCCATTTCGACGAGCTCCTCAGCCGGCATCCGCAGCAGGACCCCGAGGAGGCGTTCACCGGCCTCGGCGCGTGCCCGCAGCGACGGACCGGTCACGCGATCATCCCTGCGGACAGGTCGACGTCGGCGCCGCACAGACCCGGCATGTCGAGCATGGCGACCACGGCGCGGCCGACCTCCTCCTCGGTCACCATGCGCCCGAGCGCCGCCCGAGAGACGAAGGCGGTCTCCGCCTCGGCGATCGACCCGCCGGAGCGCTCGGCTTCGAGGCGGAAGTTGCGCGCCATGCGCGGGCCCTCGACGGGACCCGGGGACAGCGTGTTGACGCTGACTCCTGCCGGCCCGACCTCGAATGCCAGCGTCGAGGTCAGCCCGATGACCGCCATCTTCGAGGCGCAGTACGGAGTGCGGTGCGCGAGCGGGCGCTTGCCCGACACGGATGCGACGTTGATCACGTCGCCGGCGCCGCGCTGGATCATGGCGGGCAGGAACGCCTTGCAGAGCAGGAACGTCCCGCGCACGTTCACGTCGAACACGGCATCCCAGTCCTCCACCGAGATATCGGTGAGTGCAGCCACGGGTCCGGGGACGCCTGCGTTGTTGACGAGGATCGACACCTCCGTGTCTGCGAGCCGCGAGCGCAGGTCCTCGACCGACGGGGGTTCGCTCACGTCGCAGGTGAGCGCGCGTGCCCGCGCCCCGAGACGTGCCACGACGGCGTCCAGCTTGGCCTCGTCGCGTCCGACCACCACCACGTCCGCCCCGGCGGTGTGCAGTGCGGAGGCGATCGCCGCTCCCAGGCCGCTGCCGCCACCCGTCACGAGCGCAGTACGGCCCGTCAGATCGGTCATCGCGTGCCGGCTCCCGCGGCGAGGCTTTCCTCGATCCACGGGAACGTGCGACCGCCGTGACGCCACGCGCGGGCGTCGCCCGAGCGGGCATGGCCCTCGAACAGCTCGACGCGAGCAGCTCGGCCGCAGACCTCGCCCAGCAGTGCCGACGAGGACGGGTCGACGATCTGCTGGTAGGTCACCGTGCGCAGGTATTTGCCCACCCAGAGGCCGCCCGTGTAGCGTGCCGCACCCAGCGTCGGCAGGACGTGGTTCGTTCCGATCACCTTGTCGCCGTACGAGACGCACGTGTTCTCGCCGAGGAAGAGGGCGCCGTAGTCGTGCATCTTCTCGAGGGCGTCGCGCGGCTCCTCGGTGAAAATCTGCACGTGCTCGAATGCGAAGGAGTCGGCGAGCGCGTACGCCTCGTCGAGATCGTCCACGACGATGACCTGCCCCCAGTCCCGCCATGCCGGCTCGGCGTAGTCCTTCGTGGACATGCCGGGCAGGAGCTGTTCGATGTGAGCCAGCACCTGCTCGCCGAGGTCGCGAGAGGTGGTGATGAGCACCGCAGGCGACTCGGGACCGTGCTCTGCCTGCGAGAGCAGGTCGACGGCGGTGAGGAAGGCATCGGCGTCGTCATCGGCGACGATGAGGATCTCCGTGGGTCCGGCGAACAGGTCGATGCCGACCTCGCCGAACAGCTGGCGCTTGGCCTCGGCGACGTAGGCGTTGCCCGGTCCGGCGATGAGGTTGACCGGTGCGATCGTCTCGGTCCCTACTGCCATAGCGGTCACTGCCTGCACGCCACCCAGCACGTAGATCTCATCCGCGCCGGCGAGCTTCATGGCCGCGATCGTCGCCGCGGGGATCTCGCCGCGGATCGGCGGTGTGCACGCGACGACACGCGGCACGCCGGCGACCTTCGCGGTGATGATCGTCATGTGCGCCGAGGCCGTCAGCGGGTACTTGCCTCCGGGGATGTATGCACCCGCGGCCTGCACGGGTACGTGCTTCTGGCCCAGGAATACGCCCGGAAGCGTCTCGACCTCGATGTCGACGAGCGAGTCGCGCTGGGCTTGCGCGAACCTGCGCACCTGCTCCTGGACGAACACGATGTCGTCGATGACCTGCTGGTCCAGCGTCGCCATGATCTCCGCTACACGAGCCTCGTCGAGGCGGAACGCGTCAGGGCTCCACTTGTCGAACTGCTCGGAGTATCTCCGCACCGCCGCGTCGCCGTTCTCGCGGATCTCGTCGATGATCGACCCCACCCGCTCGGCGACGTCGCTCTGGGCGCTGTCGGTGAATGATTTCGACGGCGCGCTCTTCAGATACAGGGGCATCGGTGCTTCCTCTCGGCACGGTGATCGTGCATACGTATGTTGCTATTATGCTTTCGTATGCACGGCGGGTCAAGTCTCCGCTAGACTCGGGCGACTTCGTCGCATGCGCAAGGGGGTGGGCATGGCCGTCACGAGCCGAGACGTCGCTCGCCTCGCGGGCGTGTCGCAGCCGACCGTGTCGCGGGCTCTCCGGGACGACCCGCGCGTCTCCGAGGCTACCAAGCGGAGCGTGCGCGAAGCCGCCGATCTGCTCGGGTACGTGCCCAGTGACGCCGGCCGCGCGCTGTCATCCGGCCGCACCCACCGCATCGGGCTGCTGGTCACCGATCTGGAGAACCAGTTCTACGCCCAGATCATCGCCCCCGTGCACCTCGAGCTCGAGCGCTTGGGGTACCAGCTGATGCTGCACACCGAGACGGCCGACAACGAGACGGTCGCGGAACGGCTGATTGCGAACGGTCTCGACGGCGTCATCCTAGCCACGACCACGGTGGATTCGATCGCCCCGCTGCGTCTGCGGGATCGAGGTCTGCCCTTCGTGTACTTCAACCGCACGGCGTCGTTCGTCGACGCGGACGCCACCGTCGTCGCGCCCGCGAGGGGGTTCAGCCAAGCCGCCGCGCGGGCCGTCTCGCTCGGTCATCGGCACATCGGCGCCGTTCTCGGGCCGAGCAACACCAGCACCGCGCAGTCCCGCGAGATCGCGCTGCGTGCGGCGCTCGCCGAGCATGGACTCGCGCTGGACCCGCAGAACGTGCGGCGGGGCCCTTTCGACACGCATTCCGGGGACGAGGCGACGACGTCGCTGCTCGCCCTCCCTGACCCGCCGACGCTGATCTTCTGCGGAAACGACGTGGTCGCATACGGGGCACTGAATGCGGCGCGCCGGGCGGGCGTCCCGGTCCCCGATGACGTCTCGATCATCGGCTTCGACGACCTGCCGGCTGCGTCCTGGCCGATCATCGAACTGTCCACGATCGCCTACGACTTCGCCGAGATGGCGCGCGAGGCGGCGCGGCTCGTCACGCGTCGCATCGAGCAGTCCGACGCGCCCATCGCGCACGTCGAGTTCGAGACCGCGTTCATCGAGCGTCGGACGCTCGCCGCAGCCGCGGCCCGGGTCTGATCCGACCCCAAGCCGTCATAACGGCCTTGCGCTCGGTTGTGCATACGCATACACTCCCAAAGAACACGCACAGGCCGCGGCACAGCGATGCACGCGGTCGACGAACACAAGGAGCGCAAGAGTGCCTCTCGACCCGGCGGCCTACCAGCCGTATGCCGACCCCGACGATTTCATCCGCGAGGTCACCGACCTCATCTGGGTGGACCGCTCGATCAGCTACATCCGCGAGAACTACGAGCCGGACTCGATCGTCCACGGCGCGTACGGCACGTCGACGACCCGCGACGAGGTCATCGAAGGCACGCTCATGCGCATCTCCGCGACGCCCGACCGCACCGGTCAGGCGGAGGACGTGATCTGGGAGGCGCGCGGCGACGATGCATTCCTGAGCTCCCACTTGGTTCTCTCCGGCCACCTTCAGACATCCGAGTACAGCCGGACGATTGCGAACTGCCTCTACCGTCGCGGCCGGATGGTCGAGGAGTGGGTCGTACGTGACTCGCTCGCCGGGGCGCTGACCCGCGGCGACGACCTGGACGCACTCGCTCGCGCGCAGGCATTCCGGGGCTACACGGGCTCGTGGACGGAGGCTGCGCCGACCGATCCGATCGCGAAGGGCGATTCCGGCGTCCGGCCGGATGACCACCGCGCCGAGGTCGAGACGGTGCTCGAGATGATCCGGACGGTGTGGAACGACCGCGACCTGCAGAAGGTCGAGACATTCTTCCAGCGCGACCTGGTGCTGCTCACCGTCGGCAACCGCGTCGTCATCCGTCCCGAAGGCTACCGCCGCGCACTCCTGCGCTTCCTCGAGGCATTCCCGGCCGGACAGTTCCAGATCCGCGACATCCAGACCAACTACGACGTCCGCTACGCGGGACTGCGGGTGGCCGTCACGTGGAAGTTCGTCGGCACCTACAACGGCAAGCCCAACTACGGCCCGCTCACCGGAAAGCCCGT
This sequence comes from uncultured Actinomycetota bacterium, assembly GCA_963772625.1. Classification (GTDB taxonomy): domain Bacteria; phylum Actinomycetota; class Actinomycetes; order Actinomycetales; family Microbacteriaceae; genus Microbacterium. The sequence continues at coordinate 58,547 of CAVYXT010000008.1, forward strand.
CGACGTGCTCGGAATCTCGCAGTTCACCTTCCACAACGGCGCTCTGGCCAAGGAGGTGCGCCTCTGGGATGACATCGCATTGCGAGCCCAGATCGCCGGTACGCGCGGCGACGAACCCATCGGTCCCACGAACATCTACTGACCGTCCAACGAAGAGAGAAGAAAGACAATGAGCACCGATCACCTGAGCCACGACCTGACCGTCGATCAGAGTGAGATCGAGCGTCGCACGATCCGCAAGACCGACTGGGCGCCGCACAACGCCGCCTTCATCGATTGCCGCACGCCCGGCTCGGACCGGAAGGAGAACTACGCCTTCATCGGCGGCGGTGTCTCCCAGAACGCCGGCCAGGTCATCAACCTCACCGAACCGCACGGGTTCAACACGGGGGCGGCGGGGATGCCCAACGGCATCTCGAACAATCTCCACCTGCACTTCACGGCGGAGGTCTTCGTCAACCTCGGTGGCGAGTTCCGCCTCCGCTGGGGCATCGACGGCAAGCAGGGCGAGTACGTCAGCACCGACGGCGACATCATCTCGATCCCCACCTGGATCTTCCGTGGATTCACCAACGAGGGCCCGGATGACGGCATCCTGTGGACCGTGCTCGGCCGTGACGTGACGGGTGGCATCATCTGGGGCCCGTCCGTACTCAAGGAGGCCGAGTCCTACGGCCTGCACCTGACCGCCGACAACCGCCTCATCGACACGGTGGCCGGCGACGTGCTTCCCGAGGGCGTCGCGCTGATCAAACCGATCCAGCAGAAGTACATCGACGAGCTCACCACCTATTCCGTCGAGGAGATGCGCGGACGCGTCATCCAGCCGGGTGACCGCGTCTACAGCCGCAACGCGCTGCTGTGCGCGAGCCTCCCCGGCGGCCGGGCGGAGCTCAGCCTCGCCATCGGTTACGGCATGAGCGAGGACCGCCGTCAGGTGCCCCGAATCCACGAGCCGCACTCGTTCAACATGGCCTGGGTCCGCGCAGCGGAGGATGAAGGCATCCTCCGTCACCGACATGACAAGACGCAGGCGCTGCTGGTCAAGTCCGGCCGCTGGGCGATCACGCTCAACGGCGATCCAGCCACCACGATCGAGATCGGCCCCTCCGACTCGTTTTCGGTGCCGGCAGGCTCCTGGCGCGCGTTCCGCTGCGTCGAGGCCGGCGAGTCCGGTGCCGGCGAGCTGCTGGTCGTCAACTCCGGTGACGACCGCGTCTACCTGGAGTGGGCACCCGAGGTCGTGGACGCCGCGCGCGACGCGGACTGGATGATCGACCCCAACGGGTACCTCGCGCCGGTCGGCGTGATGGTCACCGCGACCGAGGATGACTGATCCGAACCGGACCGCATGACCCGCACCCTGCGCGTTGCCGCGACCTCGCCCGAGATCCGTCTCGGCGAGGTCGCCGGCAACCTGCAGCGCATCCGGTCCGCACTGCAGGATGCCGCGGCTCAGGATGCGCAGCTGATCGTGGTGCCGGAACTGGCCACGAGCGGTTACGTGTTCGCCGATCGCGGTGAAGCGGCCCAGTCCGCCCTTCCTCGCGATCACCCTGGATGGGACGATCTGGCGTCGGTGCTGCCGCCCGGGGTGGTCGCCGTCGTCGGCTACGCCGAGCGCGACGGGGATCACGTCTACAACAGTGCTGCCGTCCTGACGCGTGAGTTCCGCGTCGGCGACTACCGCAAGGCGCACCTCTGGGGCTCCGAGGCGACGCTTTTCGAGCCCGGCACCAGTGCGGGCGCCCTGTTCGACACTCCCGTCGGCCGCCTCGCCGTCGCGATTTGCTACGACAACGAGTTTCCCGAGGTGCCTCGTCGTCTGGCGCTGGCAGGAGCAGACGTCCTCGCACTGCCGGTGAACTGGCCGCTCCTTCCGCGACCGGCGGGCCAGCACCCGCCGGAGACCATCCAGGCGATGGCCGCCGCACGGTCTTCGCGGTTGGCGACCGTCATCGCCGACCGTTTCGGCGTCGAGCGGGGCGTGACCTGGACCGGCGGCACCGCCGTCATCGACGAGGACGGCTGGGTCGCCGCGCTCCCCGACGATGCGGGCGCCGCCGTCGCCACGCTCACCCTGCGCGCATCGGGTGACAAATCGCTGCCCCCCCACAACGACCTGTTCACAGATCGCCGGCCGGATCTGTACTGAGAGGCGGATGCCGCGGCATCCGTCTCTCTCATACCGCGCGCGATCGCCCCGCGTGCTCGCCCACCTTGTCCAGTAGCGTGCGCTCGGCGAGCTCGGCCAGGCGCCTGGTCGCGGGCGAGAGATAGGCGCCCTCTCGCTGGACGAGCGCGATCGTGTCGTAGAAGGGATCGCTGAAGGGCGTGACGTCGATCCCTGGAGGAAAGCTCGCCGATTCGGCGATCGTGCGCGACACGATGGTGTCGGCCGCGCCGGTCGCGACCAGGCTCAGAGCGGTCTCGACGTGTTCGACCTCGATGGCGGGATCTATCGTCAGCCCCTCGAGGCGGGCTCTCTCGAGCAGCTGCCGCCGGGTGGGGTCGCTCCACCCGGCGTACGCGTCGTAGAGCACAAGCTTGGCGCGCGCCACCTCGTCGATGCTCACCGCACCATCGCGCGGCGATCGGCGCGTGGAGGCATACAGCACCTCGTCGCGGAACAGCGGTCTGATCCGCAGGCCGGACTCTTCGACCGGCAGCACCAGCAGTCCGGCCTCGATCTCGCCGGCGGCGATGGATTCGGCGACGAGCGCGGAATTCAGTCCGACGAGTCGCACCTTCACGAGCGGATGCCGCCGGTGGAACCGCTGCACGAGGTCGGAGAGGTCGTAGTACGCGGCGTTTCGCAGCACACCGAAGGTGCAGGTGCCGCCTTCGAGCGCATGGATCGCGGCCACCGTCTCGATCCCGTTGGCGATCGCGCTCACCGCCAGCTCTGCATGCTCGCGCAGAGCCATCGCGGCATCGGTCGGTGTCAGCCGCCGCGGTCCGCGCGTGAACAGGCGGACGCCCAGTTCCCGTTCCAGACGGGCGACGAGCTCGGAGACGGAGGCCTGCGTCGCGTCGAGTTCGACCGCCGCCGCAGTGAACGAGCCGAATTGCAGTGCGGCCAGGAAGGCCTTGAGCTGCGTGATCGTCACCAGGCAATGGTAAACCCTGTGATTAGCATCGTATCCACTGGGCTTGTGGGGGATCGGCGGACCGGCCTACGGTCTTCACATGCGCTACAGCCCCGCCCTCCTGCAGAGCCTCGACGGCTCCTTCCGCCACCTCAAGACTCCGCTCATCGACGCACCCGCCGCACAGCGCGAGCCGGCCGTCATCGAGACGGTGTCTGCGATGCTCTCCGACATCCAGAGCCGCGGACTCGATGCGGTGCTGGACTACGCCCGCGCGCTCGACAACTACCAGGGCGGCGACATCGAGCTCAGCGCCGAGCAGATCGCGACCAGCGGCGACCGGCTGCCCGCCGACCTCCGCGAGGCGATCGAGCTCGGCTCCGAGCGCACACAGCAATTCGCGGCGGAGCAGCGCGCGCACCTCACCGACTTCGAGACCGAGCTGGTTCCCGGCCTCATCACCGGAGCCCGCTACGTGCCGGTGTCGCGCGTCGGCGCCTACCTTCCGGCGGGGCGCTTCCCCTTGACCGCGAGCGCCTTCATGACGGTCGGCGTCGCCAAGGCGGCCGGCGTTCCGACGGTGATCGCGTGCACCCCGCCGCAGCCGCACGGCGGCGCCAACGACGCCGTCGTCTACGCCGCACATCTGTCGGGCGTCGACCGCGTCTTCGTCCTCGGCGGCGTGCAGGCGCTCGCCGCGATGGCGTATGGACTTCTCGGCGAGCTGCCGATCGACATGCTCGTCGGAGCAGGCAACGCCTACGTCGCCGAGGCGAAGCGTCAGCTGTTCGGCACGGTGGCGATCGACCTGCTCGCCGGCCCCTCCGAGGTCGCCGTCATCTCGGACGATACGGCGGACCCGGAGATCGTCGCGGCCGATCTGCTCGGCCAGGCCGAGCACGGCCCGAACTCGCCCGCCGCGCTGGTGACCACCTCCGAGCAGCATGGACGCGCCGTCATCGAGGCGGTCGAGCGCCAGCTCGGCGAACTCGCGACCGAGCCGATCGCGGGGCCCGCCTGGCGCGACTACGGTGTCGTGACCGTCGCGAAAGATCGCCAGACCGCGGTCGCGCTCATGGACGACCTGGCCCCCGAGCACCTGGAGATCCTCACCGCGGACGACGCGTGGTACCACGATCACCTGCGCAACTACGGATCGATCTTCCTCGGACCGTGGAGCACCGTCGCCTACTCCGACAAGGGCATGGCGGGAACCAACCACGTGCTGCCGACCGCCGGCGGAGCCAAGCACAGCGCCGGTCTCTCGGTGTCGAGGTTCCTCAAGCCGCTCACCTATCAGCGGATCGCGCGCGAGGCCACGCCGGAGCTGGCGAACGCGGTCCAGGTCATCTCGGATTCCGAGGGCATGGCGGCGCACAGTGCGACCGCCACCATGCGCCTCGCCACCTACGACGGCGCGGCTGCTCCCGCTTAGCCGCCGCCCCTCGGGGTGGTGTCGCAGCTCGGACCGCGGCATCCGCTGGTCGGAGAATCGCCCGGATGTCGGGGGACCTGTGGCAAATCCTCCGACAACAGCGCGCTTCTCCGACGTTCGGGCGCCAGTGTTGGGCAAGAGCGGATGCCGCCCCCCGGCGCGCAGCCGCACCTCCTGCGTGCCGAACTCCGCGAGACTGCGACCGCCCGGCGAGACAGTGGGGTTCACCCGCAGTCTCGCCGAGCGGATGAAGTCTCGCGGTCGAGGGGGACCCGGAACCGCGCCTCAGGCGTGCTCCGACACCGCGACCTGCGACTTGGGAGTGGGGGATGCCGCGCCGACGCGCCAGTATCCGAAGAAGCTCACCAGGTCCTTGTCGAGTCCGCGGTCGGAGACGAGGTGCCGGCGCGCACCGGTGGGCAGCGCCTGCTCGCCCACGATGTACGCGTGGAACGGCCGGCTCGGCAGCTCGCTGGCGCCCAGTGCGATCAGGGCGCTGAGCGCCGGATCGCCGGGCTCCGATCGGTGTGTGTGCGAGGCGGTGGGCCGGGCTAGCCGAGCCCCCAGGGGAAGAACAGCGTGAAGATCCCAGCCGATGCGACCAGGAACAGTACGACGAAGACCGTGTCGCGCACGCGGAACGGCACGATATGGCGCTCGGTGCGGTCGGGGTAGGCGCTGAAGGCGCGCGCATCCATCGCGAGCGCGACCCGCTCGGCGTGACGGATCGCACCGGCCAGTAGCGGCACGAGATACCCGCCCCAGCGCGCGATCGCGGCGAACGGTCCTCTCCCGCCGTGCGCCCCGCGGACGCGATGCGCCTGCCGGATCACGTCGAGTTCGTGCCGGAATCGCGGCACGAACCGGAAGGCGGCCAGGGCGGTGTAGCCGATGCGGTACGGCACCCGCAGCTGCTGCACGGTGGAGCGCACCAGGTCGGGTCCGGTGGTGCTGAGGCCCGCGATCAGCGCGAGGCCGACGATGGCGGCGATGCGCAGACCGGTGGACAAGCCGACCAGGAGGGCTCCGCCGTAGACCGTCCACGAGCCGAGCTGCCAGGCCACGACGCTCTGGTCGACGTGCGACGGATCGGTCCACAGCGCGAATCCGAAGCCGATGGCCAGCGCGCCGAGGGGCAGCGCGAGCAGGAGCAGGAGCGCGAGCCGGCGCGTGAAGCTCACCCCGATCAGGAGGAGCAGGTACGACAGCGCGAGGAAGGCGAGCGGAGTGGCCGCATCCCGGACGAACACGAGGAGCACCATCGCCGGCACCGGAGCCAGCAGCTTGGCCAGAGGGTTGAGGCGATACAGGAACCGAACCGGTGCCGCGGAAACGGCATCCGCGTAGGGATCGATGACCATACGCGGCACCTGCGCGGCAAGGATCGGGCCGGTGGCGGTCACGGGGTGCCTCCGGGAAGATCGGTCAGCCTTGCGATGCCGGCCAGTTCCGGATGCCGCGTCGTCCCCCGCAGCGCGCGTGCGAGCGGCGGCAGTCGCAGTCCAGCGCGCTCGATCAGCTCCGCGTCGGCGAACACCTCGGTCGTCGTGCCGTCCGCCACGACGCGACCGCCGGCCAGGACGATCATGCGGTCGGCGTACTCGGCGACGAGCTGCATGTCATGGGTGACCACGAGGATCGTCGTTCCGTCGTGGTTCAGTTCGCGCAGCAGCGACAGCAGCTCGTCGGCGCGGGCGCGGTCCTGTCCGAAGGTCGGCTCGTCCAGGGCGAGTACCGGGGCTCCGGCCACCAGCGCAGTGCCGACCGAGAGCCGACGCTTCTGACCGCCGGAGAGGAGGAACGGGTGCGTGCCTGCCTTGGCGGTCAGGTCGAAGCGCGCCATCAGCGCCTCGGTACGCGCGCGGACCTCGTCGTCGGGGAGCCGCTGCAGCCGCAGGCCGTGCGCGATCTCGTCATAGACGGTGTGCGCGATGAACTGGTGCTCGGGGTTCTGGAAGACGAACCCGACCCGCGATGAGAGCGTGCGGATGTCGGCCCGCCCGACATCGGATCCGCCGACGTGCACGGTGCCGCGCGGCGGCCGCACGACCCCGGCGATCGCCTGGATGAGGCTGGTCTTGCCTGCACCGTTCGCGCCGACGATCGCCGCGAACTCGCCGCGCCTGATGTCGAGGTCCACATCGTGCAGCACTGTGGTGCGGCCGCGGCGGACGGACAGTCCGCGCACCGAGATGAGGGGCGCCTCGGGGTCGGCGACGGGCGTTTCGTCTCGCTGCGCTCGCTCAACGGCCGGGCGCTGCGCTCGCTCAACGGCCGGGAGCTGCGCTCGCTCAACGGCCGGATTCTGCGCTCCCTCGCCGAGCGGGGGTGCGGCGGGCCCGCGCTCGAGCGCGGTGCGCAGCTCGTCGGGCGTCAGCGGCAGCGGCCCGAGCGCGAATCCGGCGCGTCGTAGGCGCAGCGAGGCCAGAGCGGATGTCGGCAACCACACGCCCATCGCCTGCAGTTGCTCCGCCCGGTCGCGCAGCACCGCATCCACCGATCCGTCCGCCACGAGATGTCCGTCCTGGTCGAGCACCACCGCCCGTGTCACCAGGCCGATCGCGTCGTCGAGGTTGTGCTCGACCAGCAGGATCGCGCGATCGCCGTCCGCCACGAGCTCCCCGAGTGCGGCGTAGACCTCTTCGATCCCCTGCGGGTCGAGGTTGGCGGTCGGCTCGTCGAGCACCAGCAGCGGCGAGCCCATGGCGAGGGCGCATGCGATCGCCAGCCGCTGCCGGCCGCCGCCGGACAGGCGGTCGGGATTGTCCGTGCGGCGTTCCCACAGGCCTACCCGCCGCAGGGCGGCCTCGGCGCGGGTGAGGACTTCGGCCACCGGCACCCGGAGGTTCTCGGGACCGAACGCGACCTCGTCGAGAAGGGTGCCCGTCACGAGTTGCGCGTCGGGGTCCTGGAAGACCATGCCCACCTGCGTGCTCAGCGCGGCCACCGGAGTGATCGAGGTGTCGCGGCCGCCCACGTCGATCGTGCCGCGCACCTCTGCGGGCACCGCGTGCGGAATGAGTCCGTTGAGGGCAAGCGTCAGCGTGGACTTGCCCGATCCACTCGGGCCGAGGAGGAGCACCACCTCGCCGGGCGCGATGTCGAAGCTCACAGAGGCCGGGGTGGCGGCATCCTCACCCTGGTGGGTGATCGAGAGGTCGCGCACGCGCAGCAGAGGTTCGGCGCTGTCACGCCGCCGGGACGACTGCGCCGCGGCGGACGGAGAGCGCTCGGGTGCGGTCACGGATCTTCCCGGGTGAGGAACTAAGTGTCTCCTAACTTAGCCGACCCTAACCAGCGCGACCGCGTCAGCCCGGACCGTTGCGGGCGACTCCTGCGCGCCGCAGCGCCGTCCCGATTCCGAGCCCGACGGCGGTCCAGAGCACCGGGCCGAGGATGAACAGCGCGATGTACACGATCTGGCCCCACAGCGGGAACCGCGAGACGTCGGCGGCGAACCAGATCGGCACCGCGATCACGACGCCCACGACGACAGCGGAAACGAAGAAGCGCCACGACTCCCAGCGGCGATAGCGCCCGAGCGCGGCGACGACCTCCTGCAGACCGCCGATCAGCAGGGCGGTTCCCACATAGCGCCCGATCCACAGCGGCACGACGGCGCTTGCCACGAGTGCCGCGATCAGGTGGGTGAGAAGCGCCACCCACGGTCGCCTCAGCAGTTCCTGGGCGATGACGCCGGGCAGCACGTGCACCCCGAGCACCAGTCCGTACAGGATCGGGACGGCCACCGACACCGGTCCGCTGACCGCTCCGGCTGCGGCCGAGATCGCGCCCGTGGCCACGCCGATCGCCGCGCACGTGAGCAGAACGCTCGTCGAAAGTCGGGATGCCGGTGCCACCTGCTCAGCGTAATCCTCAACTCCCATCGCATTCTTCCGGGAGGGGCTTTCCCGGCAGGGTGCGGAGAGTTAGGTTGGCGTCACCTGCGCAGACCCTGTCTCGCAGCTCACCCACCGGGAGTCCGTCATGGGTCGACGAGCGACGTGCGCCGCAGCGTTCGTCACGCTCGTCGCGCTCATCGGAGCACCGGCGTCGACGGCGTTCGGCGCGACCACGGTCGACGAGGTGGTCGCCCCCGTCCCTCTCGACTCGCCCACCGGTTCGTACATCGTGGTGCTCGAGGAGTCCCCGGCCGCCGGATACGGCGGAGGCGTCGCGGGTCTGGCGCCGACTCTGCCGGAGGAGGGCGAGAAACTCGACCCGCATTCCCCCCGTGTCCAGAAGTACGCGGCGTATCTCCAGAAGCGCCAAGACGAGGTCGCCGCCGCGGCGGAGGTGGAGCCCGCGACCACCTACCAGGTCACCCTCAACGGGTTCAGCGCGAAGATGTCCCCGGAGGCTGCGGCGCGCGTGGCCGCGACCGACGGCGTCCGTGCCGTCTATCCCGACGAGATCTTCCGTCCCGACGCCGTGCCGCCGGCCGACCACCTGGGTCTCGAAGACGCCGGAGGCGCGTGGGAATCGCTCGGCGGAGCGGATGTCGCCGGCACTGGCGTCGTGGTCGGCGTCATCGACATGGGGATCGCGCCCGAGAACCCGTCCTTCGCCGGGGAGCGCCTCAGGAAGGTCAGAGGTGCTGAGCCGTACCTCGTCGGAAACGAGGTCGTCTTCGTGAAGGCCGGCGGCGGTCAGTTCCGCGGCACCCGCGCTTCCGGCGACGGCTGGAGCGACGCGGATTATTCGACGAAGCTCATCGGCGCGCAGTATTTCGCCACAGGGGCCATCGATGCGGGCATCGCCCTGAATCACGACGTGCTGTCGCCGCTGGACAGCGACGGCCACGGATCCCAGACGGCGAGCATCGCCGCCGGCAACGCCGGCGTCGCGGCGACCGTCGACGGGATGGACTTCGGACCGGTGTCGGGAGTCGCGCCGGCGGCGAAGATCGCCGCCTACAAGGCATGCTTCGCAGGTCCCGATCCACTCGTCAGCACCGACGACACGTGCGTGGGCAGCGACATCCTCGCCGCGATCGAGCGCGCCGTCGCTGACGGAGTCGACGTCATCGACTACTCGATCGGTGGCGGGGCGGCGGCTTCGGGCTGGGCACCTGACGACATCGCGCTCTACCACGCGGCGATCGCCGGCGTCTTCATCGCGGTGAGCGCAGGCAACGCCGGCCCCGGCGCATCGACCGTCGGCGAGCGCGGGGCGCCCTGGTACACCACCGTCGCGGCATCGACGGTCGCCACGTTCGAGGCCACCGTTCAGCTGTCGACGGGCTTCGCCGCCGCCGGCGTCTCGATGTCCGTTCCGGAAGTCTCGGTCAGCGCGCCTGTCGTGTACGCGGGCGAGGCGGGACTGGGAGGGGCGGCCGAAGCCAGCCTCTGCTATCTCGGAACGCTCGATCCGGCCGTGGTGACGGGCAGGATCGTGGTCTGCGACCGAGGAACCAACCCGAAGGCGGAGAAGTCGCAGGAGGTCGCGGACGCCGGAGGGGTCGGGATGATCCTGGCGAACGTGACGGCGGACTCGCTCGACGCCGACGTGCACGCCGTGCCCACCGTGCACATCGACGCCGCCGACCGAGCAGCCCTGCTCGCCGAGCTTGCGAGCAATCCCGGCACGATCGCGACCCTGCTCGACGAGAACCTCACCGGCGACGACGTCGCCACACCGCAGATCGCCGGGTTCTCGAGTCGTGGACCGGCGCTCGGCGCCGGCGCCGACGTCCTCACTCCGGATGTCGCGGCTCCCGGCGTCGCGATCCTCGGCGCCAGGCAGGACACGTCCACCGGCGAGCCGACGTGGGGCATCGCCTCGGGCACTTCGATGGCTGCACCCCACGTGGCCGGGCTGGCGGCCCTGTACCTCGGAGCGCATCCGGCAGCGACACCCGACGAGATCAAGTCGGCGATCATGACGACGGCGTACAACACCGTCCATCCGGACGGGTCCGCCGACGTCGACCCCTTCGCCCAGGGCGCCGGGCACATCGACGGCGGCGCCTTCCTCGATCCCGGACTGCTGTACCTGAACGGCCCGGAGGAGTGGGCTGGTTATCTGCAGGCGCACGGGCGCGCGGCATCCGATGCACCGCCGGTCGAGGGTGCGGACCTCAACCTCGCGTCGATCGTGGTGGCTGATCTCGGCCTGGAGCAGAGGGTGACCCGCACCCTCACCGCCGCGCGGGGCGGTACCTACCGCGCCGCCGCGAGCATCCCGGGTGTGGACGTGCAGGTGAGTCCGGAGACGCTGACGTTCGCCGGTCCGGGAGACACGCAGCAGTTCGAGGTCGCGTTCGCTCATCGCACCGCACCGGTCGAGGTGTGGGCCTCCGGTTTCCTCACCTGGACGGCGGAGGACGGGACGTCGGTGCGCGCGCCGCTGGCGGTGCGTCCGTCGACCGTCGATGCCACGGCTCTGGTCACCGCCGACGGGATCGCGGGCAGCGCCGAGGTGTCGATCGTCTCGGGGGTGACCGACGACGTCGCACTGAACATCGCCGGGCTCGCCCCGCTCGAGCTTCTCGTCGACCCCGCCAACCCGGTGGACCGCCACTCGGGCGACCAGAACTCGGGAGACGCGAACGGCAACGTGTCGTGGATCGTCGACATCCCGGCGGGATCGCCGCTCGCCCGGTTCACGCTGGAGGCCTCCGATGACAGCGACCTCGGCCTCGCCGTGTACCGGGTCGTCAGCGCGACCGACACCAGGTACTCGGGACGGTGGACGTCGGCCTCCGGCTCGGGCGCCGACCAGATCACTCTCAGGGATCCGGAGGCGGGCTCCTATCTCGTGGTGGCCCATCTGCGCGACGCGCGCGGGGCAATGACCTGGGACGCGACGGCCGCCGTGGTCCCCGGCTCTGCGACGGGCTCATTGACCAGCCCTCAGGAATCGCTCGCCGGGGTGAGGGGCGAGGACGTGCGCTACACGCTGTCGTGGGCGGGCCTGGACCCCGACCGCCGCTACCTCGGCGTCGTCGGCTACGGCGGCTCGGATGCGTTCACCGTGGTGCAGATCGACGCGGGCGCTGTACCGGCGGAGGCGGCGGTGTCGCCCACCGTCAGCGGGGATCCGAATGTCGGCGAGACCCTCACGGCGCGGCCGGGCGACTGGGAAGGCGGTGGCGTCGAGTTCTCCTTCCAATGGCTGCGCGACGGGGAGCCCATCGCGGGGGCGGTCACTCGCGACTATCGGATTGGGGCTGCGGATGTCGGAACCGCGCTGTCCGTGCGGGTGACCGCGTCCCGGCCGGGCGAGGTGAACCCTGGGACGGCCGACAGCGACGAGCTGATCGTGAACGCGGGATCCCGCGTCGCGGTGACGATGAACCGCTACTCGGGCACGGTCGCGGATGAGTTCACCGCCACCGTGGACGTGGAGACCTCGCGTGGAGAATCCGCCGCCGGTTCGGTCGACGTGTGGGTCGACGCGACGCAGTACACCGGCACGCTCGCGGACGGGACGGTCACCTTCGCGCTGCCCGCGCAGACGCCGGGGGTGCACGTCGTGGTCGTGGAGTACGCGGGTGCCGATCGCGTGGACGGCTCGACGAGCGTCTCGGGGTTCGTCGTCCGTCGCTGACCTCGCACGAGCGCCGGAGGCCTCGTGACTGCCGCGGCGAAGCGGCTGCGTCAGATCCGGCGGCGACGCTGCGTGAGCCGCACGCCCGGCAGCGGGGGAGCAGGCACCCGCTCGTCGCCGTGGTCGACGACGTGGCCGAAGCGCGCGTCGCCGGACTCCCAGGCCTCGCGGGCACCGACGATCTCCTCGTGGGTGCGACCCACGAAGTTCCACCACATGACGATGTCGTCCTCGAACGGCTCCCCGCCGAGGAGGAACAGCAGAGCGCCGTCCTCGCTGGCGAGCTCCACACCCTCGCGGGCGGTCCCGAGGTACAGCAGGTGGCTCCGGTCGAGATCGACGGTCGCGTCGCCCGACGGGATGCCGGTTCCGATCGTCGCGATCCCCTCGACGCCGACGAGCGCGTACTCCCAGTCCGGCCGGAGGGGGAGGTCGACGCGGGCACCGGCGGGGATGCGGATCTCGGCACCGACGATCGGCGTGTACGCCGTGGCGGGCGAGGACACGCCCGCGAGCTCACCCATCACGACCGTCGCGACCGCCGGCGGTCCCGATTGCCCGGCGAGCTCGAGCGTGGGCAGCTCGCCATGACGCTCGAACGTCGGCCCGCCATGCCGCCGCGACTCGGGCAGGGCCACCCACAGCTGGAGTGCGTCGAGGGGGACGGCGTCCTCGCCGACCGAGTATTCGGAATGCGCGATCCCCTCGCCGCTGGTCATGAGGTTGAGCGCCCCGCTGCGGATTGTGACGTCGCTTCCGACCGAGTCGCGGTGGCGGATGTCGCCCGCGAACGGCCACGTGACCGTCTGCAGCCCGATGTGCGGGTGCGGTTCGACCCGCATGCGCGTGACCTGCGGACCGAACCTGTCCAGGAAGCACCACGCGCCGACCAGTGGCAGGTCGCGCTGTGGCAGCGAACGATGAACCGACATGGCACGCACGCCTCCGAGCGGCACCTCGCGCGACTCCAGGAGGAGGGCGCGCGGCCCGTCGCAGGTGGTGGCCGACTCCTGGGCCACTGCGGTCTCGGCGTCGAGTCTGGTCATCGCTCGAACCTACTGGGGCTCCGCCCCAGACCCCCGGCTCGCTGACGCTCGGCCGTTCGGCGCGTCCGGCCAATCGATCTTCAGGCCGGGAACCTCGTGGCGGCGCAGATAGCGGACGACGAACGGGCAGCGAGGCACGATCGTCTCGCCCCGGCTTGCGACGTCCGCCAGCGCACTACCCACCAGCACGCCGCCGAGCCCCTGACCGTTGAACGCCGGGTCGATCTCGGTGTGCGGAAAGACGAGGCGGCCCTGCGAGTCGGGTGCGAACTCGGTGAAACCGCCGAGGACGTCTCCGACCCAGATCTCGTAGCGACCCTCATCGTCGTTGCGGTCCACGCGCGGTGCGGCTTCGGTCACGGGCTGTGTCGTCATGGGCTTCCCTTCGTTGTCCTGTTCAACGTACGGGCGGCCCCCGCATTCCGCCAGGTCGCCCGGCGCACGCGCCAGGTCGTCCGGCCCCTGCGCTCAGGTCTGCCTGACAGACTCGACGCGTGCCCACATCGCTGCGCGACCGCATCCCGACCGGGGCCGACCCCGACGCGGTGTACGAGGAATTCGTCGCCTGGGCGGGGGATCAGGGCCTCTCGCTGTACTCGGCACAGGACGAGGCGGCAATCGAGATCGTCTCGGGCGCGAACGTCATCCTCTCCACGCCCACCGGCACGGGCAAGTCGCTGGTTGCGATCGCCGCACATGCGGCATCCCTCGCCCGTGGCGGGCGGACGTACTACACGGCACCGATCAAGGCACTCGTCAGCGAGAAGTTCTTCGCCCTCGTCGACATCTTCGGCGCCGAGAGCGTCGGCATGGTGACCGGCGACTCGTCGGTCAACCCCGACGCCCCGATCATCTGCTGCACGGCCGAGATCCTCGCGAACCTGGCCCTCAGGCAGGGTGCGGATGCCGCGGTCGACCAGGTTGTGATGGACGAGTTCCACTATTACGGCGACCCGGACCGCGGATGGGCGTGGCAGGTTCCGCTGCTGCTGCTGCCCCGCGCCCAGTTCGTGCTGATGTCGGCGACGCTCGGCGACATGACGCACATCGCCGCGGACCTCTCCCGCCGCACATCACGGCCGACGGCAGTCATCACGGGCGTGGAACGGCCGGTTCCGCTGCACTTCTCGTACGCGCGAACCCCGGTGCATGAGACCGTCGAAGAGCTGCTCGAGACCGGCCAGGCGCCGGTGTACATCGTGCACTTCTCGCAGGCGGCCGCGATGGAGCGCGCCCAGGCGCTGTCGAGCGTGCGGATCGTCAGCCGCGAGCAGCGCGATGCCATCGCCGAGGCGATCGGCGGCTTCCGCTTCACCACCGCGTTCGGCCGCACGCTGTCGCGATACGTCCGTGCCGGGATCGGCGTGCACCACGCGGGCATGCTGCCCCGGTACCGCCGACTGGTCGAGACGCTCGCACAGCGCGGACTGCTGCGGGTCATCTGCGGCACCGACACGCTCGGCGTCGGCATCAACGTGCCGATCCGGACGGTGCTGATCACCGCGCTCGCGAAATACGACGGACAGCGGATGCGGCAGCTCAGCGCCCGCGAATTCCACCAGGTCGCAGGGCGTGCGGGCCGGGCCGGTTACGACACGGCGGGAACGGTCGTGGTGATGGCCCCGGAGCATGACATCGAGAACGCCAGCGCGATCGCGAAGGCGGGCGACGACCCGAAGAAGGTCCGCAAGATCGTGCGCAAGAAGGCGCCGCAGGGCTTCGTCAACTGGGGCGAGGCCTCGTTCGAGCGGCTGGTCGCCGCCGAGCCGGAGCCGCTCGAACCGCATCTGCAGCTCACGGCGGCGATGATGATCAACGTCATCGCGCGCGGGGGCGACGTGTTCGCGAACGTGCGCTCGCTGGTGTTCGACAACCACGAGTCGCGCGCCCGGAAGTACGAACTCGCGCGCCGCGCGCTCGGGATCTTCCGGACGCTGGTCGCCGCGGAAGTGGTGGTCGCGGATCCTCCGCCCTCGGCATCCGTCGCCGAGTCGCCTCGATGTCGCTCCGGGTCGATTCCCGCAACGACGGCCCGCGCATCGGGTGTGGCCACCATCCGTCTCACCGTGGATCTGCAGCCGAATTTCGCGCTCAACCAGCCGCTGTCTCCCTTCGCGCTCGCCGCGATCGGCCTGCTCGACCCGGGCGATGCGCCGCACGCGGCCGGCACGGGGCATTATGCGCTCGATGTCGTGAGCGTCATCGAGGCCACCCTCGACGATCCGCGGCCGGTGCTCTCCCAGCAGCAGTTCCTCGCGCGCGGCGAGGCGGTCGCGGCGATGAAGCGCGAGGGCCTCGACTACGAGCAGCGCATGGATGCGCTCGAGGACATCACGTACCCCAAGCCGCTGGAGATGCTCCTCGCGCAGTCGTTCGAGGTGTTCGCCTCGAGCCAGCCCTGGGTGCGCGACTTCGAGCTGTCGCCGAAGTCGGTCGTCCGCGACATGTTCGAGCGCGCGCTGTCGTTCGCGGAGCTGATCCAGGTGTACCAGCTCGCTCGCAGCGAGGGTCTCGTGCTGCGCTACCTCAGCGACGCTTACCGCGCCATCCGCCAGACGGTGCCCACCGAGGCGCAGACCCCCGAGCTGCTCGACATCATCGCCTGGCTCGGAGAGCTCGTGCGTCAGGTCGACTCGAGCCTCGTCGACGAGTGGGAGAGCCTCATCCACCCGGTCGCGGACCCGACCGCGCCGGTCGTGCCGCCCGCCCCGCCGTCGGTGCTGACGAACCGCCGCGCGTTTCTCGTGCTGGTGCGCAACGAGCTCTTCCGGCGTGTGCGCCTCGCGGCCCTTCAGCGCGACGACGAGCTCGCCGAACTCGACCCCGACGTCGACTGGTCGGGCGCGCTGGACTCGTACTTCGAGGAGCACGACGAGATCCTCACCGGCGGGCCGGCCCGGTCGCCGCGGCTCGTCACGGTCGATGAGACGGATGCCGCGGCATCCGGTGTCTGGAAAGTCGAGCAGACGATCGACGACCCGGCCGGCGACCACGATTGGCGCATCCGCGGCGAGGTGGACCTCGCCGCGTCCGTGGAGGAGGGCGCAGCGGTGGTGCGCATCACGGAGGTCGTGCGGCTCTGACCCGGGTCGCTTGCGGCGTGAAACCCTCCGATCCGAGCGAGACCCTCCGGCGCGTGCGTGCGGATCGGAGGGTCTCGCGCCGGTCGGAGGGTTTCGCGCAGGGTTTCGGAGAGGGCTAGGCCCCTGCGGGCCCGCTCGAACGCGAGAGCAGCTCTGCCAGCGCCGCGCGTGAGCTGATCCCCAGCTTCATGTAGACCTTGCGCAGGTGGTACTCGACGGTCTTCGGGCTCAGGAACAACGCTGCGGCAGCCTCTCGGGTGGTGCGGCCCTCGGCGAGCATGATGCTGACCTGCAGCTCCTGCGGCGTCAGCCCGGCGGTCGCGCTCACTGCGGTCGTGCGCACCCGCTCTCCGGTGGCGGTCAGCTCGGCCGCGGCGCGTTCCCCCCAGACTCCTGCACCGAGGTTCGAGAACTCATCGAGTGCCATGCGCAGCTGCACTCGAGCGTCGATCCTGCGGCCCGTGCGACGCAGCCGCTCGCCGTAGGCGAGGCGTGTGCGTGCGGACTCGAACCGGTCGAGCGTCTGCTCGTGCCAGCGCAGAGCCGACGTGAACCACGGGTCGAACTCGTCGTCCTCGGCGGCCAGACCGCACGCGCGGTCGGCGCGGGCGCGCGCCCACGGCTGCCCCTTGCTCACCGCCTGCTCGCGGTACCGTTCGACGAGGTCGACGGCCTCGCTCCGACGCCCCAATCGCACCAGCGCGTCCGTCAGCTCCGGCGAGGGTGAGAGGTCCACGTCCTGCAGAGCGAGCCGGTCGAGCAGCGTGGCCAGTGCCGACAGGCGCTCCGCCGCACGGTCGGGCTGCCCGAGCGACAGCTCGAGGTCACCGATCGCGAACTCGACCCACGCCTCGCCGATGTGGATGTCGCGCGCCGCGCAGAGGGCTCGTGCCTTCTCGGCGTGCGCGCGGGCGGCATCCGGCTTGCCTGCTCGTGACTCGAGCCAGCACAGGCCGGCGAGCGACATCGCGAGCTCGGTGGTCTGGCCGGTCTCGGCGGCCAGCCGGATCGACTCGGTGTAGTTCGCCTCCGCCCGTGCCCACGCCGCGGTCGCCGCCTGATCACGCGCGACGTGGAAGAGGACCGCGGGCAGGGCGCCGACGCCCGCCGCGCCGCGGACTTCGTCGACGAGCGCACGCAGCCGCGCCCCGCCGGTGGCGTCGCGCAGGTACAGCGGCGCCAGCATCAGCCACGACAGCCGGCGAGGATCGTGCAGCAGCTCGGGTTCGGTCTCCAGCAGCGGAACCGCGGCCCGGATGTCGTCGGCCCCGCCACGCCCGGCGAGCACCCTCGCCATCCCGGTCGCCATCAGCCCCAGGGCGCGGGAACGCGACTGCGTGAGCCCGCTTTGCAGGCCGGACAGCCGATCCGCCAGCGCGGCGGCCATGCGGGCATCGCCGAGGTAGTACGTCGCATGCACGGCGTCGGCCAGGAGGATCGCAGCATCGTCCGGGCTGGTGGCGAGGTCGGCGGCCGTCAGCAGCACGTCGAGCGCTTCGCGGACAGACCCGGTGCGGGCGGCGATGGCCGCCCGCAGCTCCAGCTCACGGATGCCGCCGGACCCGGCATCCGGCGTCTGCGAGCTGCTGTCGCGTGCGTGCTGGTCCAGCAGTGCGAGAGTGCGCTCACCCATGCCCGCCGTCCAGGCGGTATCGGCTGCGCGCAGCAGGCGAGCTCCGCGCCGGTCGGCGTCGGGGGTGAGTCGCGCGGATCGCTCGAAGGCGGCTGACGCGACCGAGTACGCCGCGCGCGCCTCGGCGTGCTTGCCCGCCTCGGCGAGCAGGTCGGCGACCGCCGCGTCGGGATGCCAGATCGCCTCCGACAGATGCCACGCCCGGCGGTCCGCGTCGGCGGGCGCGATCGCGTCGGCGGCGGCCCGGTGCGCGGCATGCCGGCCCTGCGCCGACGCGCCCGAGTAGACGGCCGAGCGAAGCAGCGGATGCCGGAACTCGACGAGCCCGTTGTGCACGGTGACGAGGCCGAGATCCTCCGCATCGCCCAGGTGACCGACCTCCAGCCCCAGCGCGGTACACGCGGCTGCGATCAGGCCGAGGTCCGTGCCGCAGACGGCGGCGACGAGCAGAACCGACCTGCATGGGTCGTCGAGCTGATTCAATCGTCGTCCGAACGCCTCCACGACCGCCCGAGGGACGCGGAGGGGGAGTCCCGTCTCGGCGCTCTCCACGACGTCGCGGTCCGCGCCGCCCAGTTCGACCAGGGCCAGCGGGTTGCCGTCAGTGGCCTGATGGAGCCGGCGGACGGTGTCCTCGGATACGCCGGGTCCATGCGCGTGGGCGATCAGGGCCCGCGCGGCGCCCAGATCCAGGCCCGAGACCCGCATCGAGGGCAGCCCGGCGACGAGGCGGTCACCCTCGGGGCTGCGCACTGCGAGGAGCGCGACGACGGGATCCGCGGCCAGCCGCCGCGCGGCGAACACGAGCGCGCTCGCCGACGGCGCGTCCGCAAGATGCAGGTCGTCGACCACCACGGCGACCGGGCCGTCTTCGGCATACCGGCAGATGAGGCTCAGAAGCGCCGCGCCGATCGTGAATCGGTCGCGCCCGGACGCTGACGTGCCGAGCGAAGCGGACGGGAGAGCGAGCGCGGCCGAGAGTGCGTCCGCCTGCATCGGCGGGATCTGGTCGAGAAGGCCCAGCGCCGGCCGCGCGAGCTGCAGCAGCGTCGCGAACGGCAGCTCCCGCTCCGACTCCAGGCCGGTGGCCCGCAGCACCCGCATGTCATCCAGCCCGGCTGTGGCCGAGTCGAGCAGGGCCGTCTTGCCGACGCCTGCCTCGCCGGCGAGCACGAGGACACCGCTCATCCCCAGGCGGGCCGCCGCCTCGAGGCTGTCGATCGCCTTCTGCTCGGCGTCCCGCCCCACCAGCATGTCCCCGAGTGTAGGCGCGCGTGAGCGAGCCCGGGGGTGTGGGGCGGAGCCCCACCGGGAACCGCGCGTCAGCGAGCCCGGAGGAGATGCGCAATGCGGAGGACCGAATCCGGTGCGCCGTCCTCCGGGTCGCACATCTCCTCCCAGTCGCGCACGTTGCGCGACTCGAGGAGGACTAGGGGGGTCCCCGGATGCGCCCGAGCGAGCTGGATTCGTAGCGTCGGTTCACGGCCGCGCGACGGGGCGCGGCGACGAGCGAAGGAGCATGCACATGTCCACCACGACCGAGGCGACCGAGATCGACACCGACAAGCTGATGAGCTTCGTCTTCCGCGCCGTCGACGAAGTCGGGGCGACCCTGAATGCCGGCCTCGTCGTGATGGGCGACAAGCTCGGCTACTATCGCGACCTGGCGGCTCACGGACCGAGCACGCCCGCCCAGCTGGCAGAGCGCACCAAGACCGCCGAGCCGTATGCCCGCGAGTGGCTGAACGCGCAGGCGGCGGGCGACTACGTCACCTACGACCCGGCGACCAAGCGCTACACGCTGCCTGCGGAGCACGCGATCGCGATGACAGAATCCGACAGCCCGGCGTTCCTGCCCGGCTTCTTCCAGTTCGCCCTCGGCACGGTGCACGACACCGAGCACATCGTGGATGCCGCACGCAGTGGCGCGGGGTACGGCTGGCACCAGCACGACGCCGACGTGTACGAGGGGTGCGAGCGCTTCTTCCGGCCCGGGTACCATGCCAATCTTCTCGACTCGTGGATTCCCGCCCTCGACGGTGTGGAGCAGAAGCTCCGCGACGGTGCGCTGGTCGCCGACGTCGGCTGCGGTCACGGGGCGTCGACGATTCTGATGGCCCAGGCGTTCCCCGGCATCGACGTTCGTCGGGTCGGACTATCACGCCGGCTCGATCGAGACAGCGCGGCTGCGCGCCGAAGAGGCGGGCGTCGCCGATCGCGTCCGGTTCGAGGTCGCCTCCGGGCAGGAGTTCAGCGGCACGGGCTACGACCTCGTGGCGATGTTCGACAGCCTCCACGACATGGGCGACCCGGTCGGAGCAGCGCGGCGCGTGCGCGAGGCGATCGCCGACGACGGCACCTGGATGGTCATCGAGCCGATGGCGGGCGACCACGTCGAAGACAACCTCAACACGGTGGGGCGCGTGTACTACGGCTTCTCGGCGCTGCTGTGCACCCCGGCTTCGCTGTCGCAGGATGTCGGCCTGGCTCTCGGGGCGCAGGCGGGGCCTGCGCGCATCCGTGACGTCACCGCCGCCGGAGGGTTCACGCGCTTCCGCAGCGCCACCGAGACGCCCTTCAACCGCGTGTTCGAAGTCCGGCCCTGACACCGGAAGGGCCGCAGGGGCACACTGGGGGGATGGCGACGATGCCGGGCAGGAGTCATCGGTGGGTGAGAGCGCAGCGTCGTCCGAAGCGCGCCCTGTTCCTCTCATCGCCGATCGGGCTCGGCCACGCGCGGCGTGATGTCGCCATCGCCCAGGAGCTGCGGCTGCTGCATCCCGACCTGCAGATCGACTGGCTGGCGCAGCATCCGGTCACGCGTGTTCTGGCGGATGCCGGCGAGACGTGTCCACCCGGCGTCCGCGTGGCTCGCGAACGAGTCCGCGCACATCGAGGACGAGGCCGCCGACCACGACCTGCACGCGTTCCAGGCGATCCGCCGCATGGACGAGATCCTGGTGAACAACTTCATGGTCTTCCACGACGTGGTTGACGAGACCTACTACGACCTCGTGATCGGCGACGAGGCATGGGACGTCGACTACTTCCTGCACGAGAACCCCGAGCTGAAGCGATTCGCGTTCGCGTGGATGACCGACTTCGTGGGCTGGCTGCCGATGCCGGCGGCGGGGATGCCGAGGCCGCTCTGACCGCGGACTACAACGCCGAGATGCTCGAGCAGCGGGCGCGGTACCGTCGCCTGCGCGACCGGTCGATCTTCGTCGGCAACCCGGACGACGTGGTCGACGCCTCGTTCGGCCCGGGGCTGCCCGGCATCCGCGAGTGGACCACGGCGAACTACGACTTCGCGGGCTACGTCACCGGGTTCGCACCGCCGTCCGCGGGGAACGGACGGCGGTGCGCTCGCGACTCGGGCTACGGGCCGGAGGACCTGCTCTGTGTCGTGACCGTCGGAGGCTCCGGGGTGGGGGACGCCCTGCTGCATCGGGTGATGGATGCCGATCCCGCTCGCCGCGGCGCCTCGTGCCCGAGCTGCGGTTCCTCGTCGTGACCGGTCCGCGGATCGACCCGGCGAGCCTGCCCGCCGCCGCGGGGCGCCCGTGCGCGGGTTCGTGCCGGACCTGTACCTCACGCTCGCGGCGTGCGACGTCGCCGTGGTGCAGGGCGGGCTCACGACCTGCATGGAGCTCACCGCCGCACGGCGTCCGTTCCTCTACGTTCCGCTCGAGAACCACTTCGAGCAGAACTTCCACGTGCGACACCGGCTGGATCGCTACGGCGCCGGCCGCTGCATCCGCTATTCCGAGGCGAGCGATCCCGCGACGCTCGCGGAGGCGATCGCGAGGGAGCTCGTCGCCGCGAAGTGCGCTACCGGACCGTCGAGACCGACGGGGCCGCGCGTGCCGCCGCGCTTGCTGGCGGAGCTGATCTGATGCGCGCGGTGCGAGCCGACCCGCAGCGGCTTCGTCGACCGCGACGGCGTCGCGATCCACTACGAGGTCTACGGCGACGGCGAGCCGACCGTGTACCTGCTCATGCCCGACACGATCGTGGAGAGTCGGGGGTGGAAGGCGCAGGTGCCGTTCCTCTCGCGTTTCTTCCGCGTCGATCGTCAGCGACCCGCGGGGGAACGGGCGAAGCGGGTTCCCCGCCGAGGCCGACGGCTACGCCGACCGGGTGATCATCGACGACGCGTGGGCGGTGCTGGACGCGGTCGGTGCCGACCGCGCGGTGCTCGTAGGGCTGTGCACCGGCGCGGGTCACGTCGTCTTCATGGCGGCCGAGGCGCCCGACCGCGTGCTCGGCATCTGCGCGATCAACCCCGGACTGCAGCTGAGCGCCGCCGCTGCGCGCACAAGGTCGAGTTCGACTTCGACGAGCCGCGCGGCGTCGTACGAGGGGTGGCAGAAGATGAACCGCCACTACTGGCTCGAGGACTGGCCCGACTTCGCGGAGTTCTTCTTCGGCGAGATGTTCCCCGAGCCGCACTCGACCAAGCAGCGCGAGGACTGCGTCGCCTGGGCGATGCAGACCACGCCCGAGGCGATGATCCTGGCCGGCTACTCGCCGCCCTACCCGGGGAACGAGCCCGACACGGTCGCAGCGGCACGAGCGGTGCGCTGCCCGGTCCTCGTGATCAGCGGCAGCCTCGATCGGTGCCAGAACCCGCAGCGCAGCATCCGGCTGGCCGAGATCACCGGGGGCGAGCACGTGATCATCGAGGGCGGCGGCCACCTGCCGCAGGCGAGGGACCCGGTCAAGGTCAACCTGCTGCTGCGCGACTTCATCCGGCGGGCCTCCCCGTCCTGACTCGCGGCTGAAACCCTCCGACGTGACCGAAACCCTCCGGCGCGCGCGTGCGGACCGGAGGGTCTCGCGCAGGTCGGAGGGTTTCGGCACGAGAACGCGCAGCCGAGCAGCCGTGTCGGCTGCGCGGGCTACCCTTGAGCCGATGAGCATCCCGTCCGCCGACCCCTACGCCGATGCGGTGTGGGCCGACGACGAGCCGCCGCCCGACCTCTGGGACGCGCCGGCCGACGCAGGCTCGTGGGAGGCCCCGCCCGCCGACGACGAATGGATGCCGGGCGCTCCCGCCGCGGCATCCGCGTCGTCGTTCGTGCCGAGGGCGACCCCGGCTCGGTATTCCGCCCCCGCCGAGGCGCTGCACACTGTCTTCGGCTACGAGGCGTTCCGTGGCAACCAGGCCGCCGCGATCGACCACGTCGTCGCGGGCGGCGATGCGGTCGTGCTCATGCCCACCGGTGGCGGCAAGAGCCTGATCTATCAGATCCCGGCGCTCGTGCGACCGGGGACGGGTCTGGTCGTCAGCCCGCTCATCGCGCTCATGCACGACCAGGTCGACGCGCTCGTGGCCAACGGCGTGCGCGCCGCGTACCTCAACTCCACGCAGGCCGCTCCGCAGCGCGCGGCCGTCGAACGCGCGTACCTCGCCGGTGAGCTCGATCTCATCTACGTCGCTCCCGAGCGGCTGTCCAGCGCGTCGACACGATCGCTCCTGCAGCGCGGCACCCTCAGCGTCATCGCCATCGACGAGGCGCATTGCGTGTCGCAATGGGGTCACGACTTCCGCCCCGACTACCTCCTGCTGGGCGAACTGGGCGAGCAGTTCCCGGGCGTGCCTCGCGTCGCGCTGACCGCGACTGCGACCGATGCGACCCACCGCGAGATCACCGAACGGCTGCGGCTGACCGAGGCTCAGCACTTCGTGGCGAGCTTCGACCGGCCGAACATCCAGTACCGGATCGATCCGAAGGTCGAGGCGCGCAAGCAGCTGCTCGCGTTCATCCGGTCGCAGCCGGCCGGCTCGGCCGGCATCGTCTACGCCCTGAGCCGCAAGAGCGTCGAGCAGACCGCGGAGTACCTCCGCACCCAGGGCATCGATGCGCTCCCGTATCACGCGGGGCTCGACGCGCCCGTTCGCGCTGCCCATCAGGCGCGCTTCCTCCGGGAGGACGGCGTCGTCATGGTCGCCACCATCGCGTTCGGCATGGGCATCGACAAGCCCGACGTACGCTTCGTCGCACACATCGACCTGCCGAAATCCGTCGAGGGCTACTACCAGGAGACCGGGCGCGCCGGCCGCGACGGGGAGCCCGCCGTCGCCTGGATGGCCTACGGCCTCGGCGACGTCGTGCAGCAGCGCCGCATGATCGACCAGTCCCCGGGCGAGCGCTCCTACAAGATGCGCCTCGGCCAGCATCTCGACGCGATGCTCGCGCTGTGCGAGACGGTCGGATGCCGCCGCCAGAACCTTCTGGGCTACTTCGGCGAGACCTCCGGCTCGTGCGGCAACTGCGACACGTGCCTGGAAGCGCCCGAGACGTGGGACGGACTGGTGCCCGCCCAGAAGCTCCTGTCGACGATCGTGCGGCTGCAGCGCGAGCGCGGGCAGGCGTTCGGCGCCGGCCACCTCGTCGACATCCTGCGCGGTGCGTCCACCGATCGCGTCCGCCAGCAGGGCCACGATGCACTCACGACCTTCGGCCTCGGCGCCGACCTCACCGACCAGGACTGGCGCAGCGTGGTCCGGCAGCTGCTCGCGCGCGGCATCCTGGTCCCGAAGGGCGAGTACGCAACCCTCGCGCTCGGCGAGACGGCTGCCGCGGTGCTGCGTGGCGAAGCCCCGGTGCCGCTGCGCCGCGACGTGCTCGGCCGGGCCGGCGGGGGATCGTCGTCGCGGGTCCGCAAGGCGGCGGCATCCGAAGCGCTGGACGCGGGCGACCGGCCGGTCTTCGAGTCGCTGCGGGAGTGGCGTGCCGGGGTTGCGAAAGAGCAGGGGATGCCGGCCTACATCGTCTTCGGCGACGCGACGCTGCGCGCGCTCGCCGAGCATCGCCCCGCGACCCTCGCCGACCTGGACGGCATCACGGGCATCGGCGCGAAGAAGCGTGAGGCGTACGGCACGGCTGTGCTCGCGGTGATCGCGGGCGCGCGTCAGCAAGCCGGCGGTCTGGGGCGGAGCCCCAGGTAGGGCGCGCGTCAGCAAGCCGGGGTCTGGGGCGGAGCCCCAGATAGGGCAGCGCGTCAGCAAGCCGGGGGTCTGGGGCGGAGCCCCAGATAGCGCAGCGCATCGTAGGCTGACCTCCTGGGGAGGTTCAGCGGTGAGCCTGAGCAACATCGACATCGCCCAAGCGGCGCACATGCTTCCGATCGGCGAGGTCGCCGTGCGCCTCGGCATCCCGGAGGACAGCCTCGAGCCGTATGGCCGCTACAAGGCCAAGGTCGCGCTGGACTACCTCGCGGCGATCCGCGAGCGTCCGCAGGGAAAGCTCGTGCTGGTGACCGCGGTCTCGCCCACGCCGGCGGGCGAGGGCAAGACCACCACGACGGTCGGGCTCGGCGATGCGCTCACCCGCATCGGCGAGCGGGCGATGATCTGCCTGCGCGAGCCGGCGCTCGGGCCGGTCTTCGGCATGAAGGGCGGAGCGGCGGGCGGCGGCTACGCCCAGGTCGTGCCGATGGAGGACATCAACCTGCACTTCACCGGGGATTTCTCGGCGATCGCCGTGGCCACGAACCTCCTGGCCGCGATGATCGACAATCACATCCATCACGGCAACGCCCTCGGAATCGACGTGCGTCGCGTGACGTGGCGCCGGGTGCTCGACGTCAGCGACCGCGCGCTCCGCGACGTCGTGCTCGGGCTCGGCGGCACCGGCAACGGCTATCCGCGCGAGTCCGGCTTCGACATCGTGGTGGCCTCCGAGGTGATGGCCATCTTCTGCCTCGCGAGCGATCTGCACGACCTCAAGGAGCGTCTCGGCGACATCGTGATCGGGTACACGCGCGACCGCCGCCAGGTGCACGCCCGCGATCTCGGGGCGCACGGAGCGATGACCGCCGTGCTGCGCGACGCGCTGGCGCCCAACCTCGTCCAGACCCTCGAGAACACGCCGGCGTTCGTGCACGGCGGACCCTTCGCCAACATCGCCCACGGCTGCAACTCGTATCTCGCGACCAGCTCGGCGCTGCACCTCGCCGACTACGTGGTGACCGAGGCCGGGTTCGGGGCCGACCTGGGCGCGGAGAAGTTCGTCGACATCCTGTGCCGCACGTCCGGTCTGCGCCCGTCGGCGGCGGTGATCGTGGCGACGGTGCGCGCCATGAAGTACCACGGCGGCGTCGAGGTGGCCGACCTGCCGACCGAGAACGTTCAGGCGCTCGAGCGGGGCACCGTCAACCTCGCCCGGCATCTCGACACGGTGCGCAGGACCTTCGGCCTGCCCGCGGTCGTGGCCATCAACCACCGGGCCGAAGACACGGACGCCGAGATCGCGGCGCTCGTCGGCGCCGTCGAGCGGCTCGGTGCGGTGGCCGTCGTGGCCAAGCACTTCGCCGAAGGCGGAGCCGGCGCCGAGCAGCTCGCCCGCGAGGTCGTCCGGCTGTGTGCGGAGCCGTCCGAGTTGCGCTTCACCTACCCCGACGAGGCGTCGCTGTGGGCGAAGATGCAGGCCATCGCCTCGCGCATCTACGGGGCATCCGAGATCACCGCGAGCACGGCGGTGCGCGCGCAGATCCGGCGTCTGCAGGAAGACGGCTACGGCGGGTACCCGGTGTGCGTCGCCAAGACCCAGTACTCGTTCTCGACCGACCCGAGGCTGCGCGGCTCGCCGTCGGGGCACGCCGTCGACATCCGCGAGGTGCGGCTCGCCGCGGGCGCGAGATTCGTCGTCATGGTCTGCGGAGACATCATGACGATGCCGGGCCTGCCTGCCGTTCCCGCCGCGGTCACCATCGACGTCGACGAGGACGGGCGGATCGTCGGGCTTTTCTGACCCCGCACAGGAAAACCTAGTGACCGCTCGGTTTATAGTTGCTGAATGAGCAACGACGCCCCCACCGACACCTCCTCGTCCGCCGCCATCGCCCCGATCGATACGCGCTACCGCGATCCCGAGCTTCCCGTGAACGAGCGCGTGGAGATCCTCCTGTCGCAGATGACCGTCGCCGAGAAGGCCGGCCTGTTCTTCCAGAACATGATCACGATGGGCTCGGGCGGGACGCTGTCCGACGGCGACGCCGCATTCGGCCTACCCTCCGCCGCTGAGTACGTGCTCGAGCGCGGCATGAACCACTTCAACCTGTTCGGCGCCGCCCCCACCGCCGGCGACGTCGCCCGATGGCACAACAGCCTGCAGGAGCTGGCGGCATCCACTCGTCTCGGCATCCCGGTGACCGTCTCGAGCGATCCGCGGCACGCGTTCAGCGACAACCCGGGCGCCGCAATGCACGCCGGTCCCTTCTCGCAGTGGCCCGAGCCGCTCGGCCTGGCCGCCACGCGCGACGCCGAGCTCGTGCGCAAGTTCGGCGACATCGCGCGTCGGGAGTACCTGGCGGTCGGCATCCGGGTGGCGCTGCATCCGCAGGTCGATCTCGCCACCGAGCCGCGCTGGTCGCGTGCGCTGCAGACCTTCGGCGAGGACGCCGAGCTCTCCGGTGAGTTGGGCGCGGCATATGTGCGCGGGTTCCAGGGCGACGTGTTCGGGCCGGATTCGGTGTCGACCATGACGAAGCACTTTCCGGGCGGCGGCCCCCAGGAGGACGGCGAGGACCCGCACTTCGCGTACGGGCGCGAGCAGGTCTACCCCGGCGACCAGTTCGAGCTGCACCTGAAGCCGTTCGAGGCGATCTTCGCCGCGGGCGGCCGGCAGATGATGCCCTACTACGGCATGCCGATGGGCACCGAGCACGAAGAGGTCGGCTTCGGCTTCAACAAATCGGTGCTCACCGGGCTGCTCCGCGAACGTTTCGGCTTCGACGGCATCGTCTGCACCGACTGGGGTCTGGTCAACGACTCCGAGATCCTCGGCCAGCCTCATCCCGCCCGCGCGTGGGGCGTCGAGCACCTCACTCCGGCCGAGCGCATGGCCAAGATCCTGGATGCCGGGGCCGACCAGTTCGGTGGTGAGATGTGCCCGGACCTGCTGATCGAACTCGTCGAGAACGGCACCGTGAGCGAGGAGCGCCTGGACGTCTCGGCCCGTCGCCTGCTGCGGGAGAAGTTCCTGCTGGGCCTGTTCGAGAACCCCTTCGTCGATGCCGAGGCCGCCGACTCGATCGTCGGCTCGGCCGAGTTCCGCGCGGTGGGCGACGCCGCCCAGCGCGAGTCCATCACGGTGCTGACGAACGAGATCACGGATGCCGGGGCCCCGGTGCTCCCGTTCGCCCGGGGCGCGAAGCTCTACGTCGAGGGCCTGTCGTCCGAGTCGGTGGAGAAGTACGGCCGCGTGGTGGCGACACCGGCGGAGGCGGACGTCGCGATCCTCCGGCTGCAGGCGCCGTACGAGCAGCGCGCGACGCACTTCGAGAACTTCTTCCACGCCGGGTCGCTCGACTTCCCGGCCGAGGTCATCGCCCACGTCGCCGAGGTGTCCTCGCAGGTGCCGACGGTCGTCGACGTGTTCCTCGATCGACCGGCGATCCTCGAGCCGATCGTCGAGTCGGCCGCCGCGGTCGTCGCGAACTGGGGCGTGAGCCCCGAGGCGTTGCTGGACGTCCTGACCGGCGCCGCGCCCGCGCAGGGACGCCTGCCCTTCGACATCCCGCGCAGCATGGCCGCCGTCGAGGCCGCCCGGCCCGACGTGCCGTTCGACACGGAGAACCCGCTCTTCCGCTTCGGGCACGGCCTCACGATCTGACCGACGCGCCGGGCGGCCGCACGTGGGGCTTCGAGCCGGGAGACGACGAAACCGGCCCGGGCGCGGCCTCCAGCTTCGAAGAGGCCGTCGCCCGCGCCGGCTGGTCGTACCGCCCAGGCTATCCAGCCGTTCCTTCCGGCGGAAAGGTGCGGACCCGTTCCACCTGGAACCGAAGCGGCATGGCCGCGGCATCCCGTCGCCCTGATCCGTTCGGAAGCTCGTAGACATCCAGCATGAGCTGCACCGGGTAGTCGATGCGCTGCGCGACCGTCTTGACCCATCGACGGTCGATGAAGAAGCGGATGCGCTCCGGGCTCCAGTCGACCGCGTAGTCGTGGAACCCGGTCAGGTCGCCGTTGACGCGGACCTTCTCGAAGTCAGCTGTCAGCCGCGGGTCGTGCTGCGGCTTGACGCCCACCCCGACCCAGCCTCCGCTGTCGTCGAGCTCGCTGCCGAAGATCTCGCAGACGCAGATCTCGCCCGAGTCCTCCGGTCGGTCCTCGAATCCGATCGGCCAGAACGCGACCATCGCGTCGGGATGCCGGATGGCTCGCAGCCGCACCTCGAGGACGCCGAAGTGCGGGAGCCAGAGGCGCTGCTCGGGCTGCGCCTCGCGCACGACCAGCCCGTCGCGGAAGCGGTGCTGGCCGATCGCACTGCCCACCGGACCGGCGAACTGACCGGTCTGCAGGTGCGCGACGCGCACCTGCCCGTCGTACTCGGGCGACCACGGCGGGGTGTCGGCGTCGATGCGGAGCGTGAGTCCCGCATGACCTGGGGTCGCTGAGTCCCAGCGGGCCGCCGACGCCTCTCGCGAGGACCAGTGCGGCAGGTAGTACGGCCACCACCGGGACCGGTCGAGCTCGCCGGCGTCGAAACGGTCGTCGTGGTCGGGCTCCCGGCCGGCGAGGTCGAGCGGTGACAGATCCAGTTCCCACACGTTGAACGTGATCCGTCCGCCGCGCCAGGGAGCGGTGTCGGACCCGGTGTGCTCGAAGCCTGCGCGGCGGCACAGGGCGTTCGACGGCGCATTCGCCACTCCCGGGTACGCGACGAGCAGCGTGCGGTCGCCGACGGCCGCCACTCTGCGGATGACCTCTCGCAGCGCGGCTGACGCGACGCCCTTCCCCTGATGCTCGGGGAACACGTTCCACCCGGTCTCGTACGCGGGGACGCCTTCGTGGTCGACCTGCCACCAGCCGATGCCTCCCGCGGGCTCGTCGTCGACGTCGATGCGGAACATCCGGGCCAGCCCGGCGTTCCCCAGGCGCAGGTACCGCTCGTGGCGCTGCAGCAGATCGTCGGGCGACTCCGGGCCGCCCAGGTGGGCGGTCATCTCAGGTGTATTGGCGCGCTCCAGCACAGGGAGGTCATCCCGCCCCCAATGCTGGAGTGTCACCCGCATCGCATCCTCCGCCTCGGTCCGGTGGCTCATTCTTCAGCCCGTCGCCGACGCAGACAAGGGTCCGGTTGGTGGCGGGACCGCCGACCCCGCCGAGATCGACGAACCGATTCCGGATGCCGTCGGCGGTACAACCCGGCCGCCTGTCGGGAGGACACAATCGGCGCGCTCCGCCGGGCCGATCCGTGTTGTGTACAACGTCCAATGGAGTTTGCCTGAACTTGTGGGAGTTCTACCGTCGAAGCATCCCGTCTCTCTCTCCGAAAGGTGACGCCATGGCCGACGCCGCCGTCCGTCCGAAAAAGCCCGCCACCAGCAGGCGCACGCCCGCCGGCGGCGCCCCGACCGCACCGCACACCGCCGCCGAAGCATCCGAGCCCCGCATCGATGTCGACTCCGTCACCGACCTGCTGCTCGGCACCTGGGGCGAGACCCGCCGGGAAGCCCGCGAGATGATCAAGGACCCCGCATTCTGGCGCGTCGACGGGCTCAGCATGGACGAGCACCGGGAGCGCGTGCTCAGCCAGATGCACCTGCTCGTGGACAACGGCGGAGTGCACCGCGCGTTCCCCCAGGAGTACGGCGGAGAGGCGAACAACGGCGCGAACATCGCCGGCTTCGTCGAGCTGGTCGCCGCCGACCCGAGCCTGCAGATCAAGTCCGGGCGTGCAGTGGGGGCTCTTCGGCTCGGCCGTGCTGCAGCTGGGCACCAAGGAGCACCACGACAAGTGGCTGCCGGGCATCATGAGTCTCGAGATCCCCGGTGCGTTCGCGATGACCGAGACCGGCCACGGCTCGGATGTCGCCGCCATCGGCACCACGGCCACGTACGACCCCGAGACGGAGGAGTTCGTGATCCACACGCCGTTCCGCGGCGCGTGGAAGGACTATCTCGGCAACGCCGCGCTGCACGGCGTCGCCGCGACCGTGTTCGCCCAGCTCATCACGCACGGCGTCAACCACGGCGTGCACTGCTTCTACGTTCCGCTGCGCGACGGCAACGGGGACTTCCTCCCCGGCATCGGCGGCGAGGACGACGGGCTCAAGGGTGGACTGAACGGCATCGACAACGGCCGCCTGCACTTCGACCAGGTGCGCGTGCCTCGCACCAACCTGCTCAACAAGTACGGCGACGTCGCACCCGACGGCACCTACTCCAGCCACATCTCCAGCCCGGGCCGCCGCTTCTTCACGATGCTCGGAACCCTGGTCCAGGGCCGCGTCTCGCTCGACGGCGCCGCGTCGTGGGCCTCGGCGATCGCCCTGGACATCGCGATCACCTACGCGAACCAGCGTCGCCAGTTCGACTCCGGCGCGGGCAGCGACGAGGTCGTGCTGCTGGACTACGGCAAGCACCAGCGCCGACTGCTCACCCGTCTGGCGACCACGTACGCGTCGATCTTCGCCCACGACGAGTTCCTGCAGAAGTTCGACGCCGTCTTCAGCGGCAAAGCCGACACGGACGACGACCGCGAAGATCTCGAGACCCTCGCGGCAGCGCTCAAGCCACTGTCGACCTGGCACGCTCTGGACACGCTGCAGGAGGCGCGCGAAGCCTGCGGCGGGGCCGGCTTCCTCTTCGAGAACCGTCTCGTCGGGCTGCGCGCCGACCTCGACATCTACGCCACGTTCGAGGGCGACAACAACGTCCTGCTGCAGCTGGTCGGCAAGCGGCTGCTCAGCGACTTCGGCAAGCAGTTCAAGGGCAAGGATGCCAAGGCCCTCGCCGCCTATGCGCTCGGGCAGACTGCGGGCAAGGTGTTCCACGGTGCCGGGCTGCGCCAGCTGGGCCAGGCGGTGACCGACTTCGGCTCGACCGCGCGGGCCATCGAGCGGGGCCTCCGAGCCGACCAGCAGCACGAGCTGCTCGCCGGACGTGTCCAGCAGATGGTCACCGACGTCGCGAATCGTCTGCGTCCGGCATCCGCCCTCTCGCCCGCCGATGCGGCCGCGCTGTTCAACGCGAACCAGTCCGAGCTGATCGAAGCAGCGCGCGCTCATGCCGAGCTGCTGCAGTGGGAGGCGTTCACGGATGTCGTGAACGCGGTGGAGCACGCAGGGACCAAGCACGTCCTCGTCTGGCTGCGCGACCTGTTCGGTCTCGGCCTCATCGAGAAGCACCTGGCGTGGTACCTGATCCACGGGCGGCTGTCATCGCAGCGCGCCGGAGCGGTGTCGGCGTACATCGACCGCCTGTGCCTGCGACTGCGGCCGCACGCGCAGGACCTCGTGGACGCGTTCGGCTATGCGCCCGAGCACCTGCGCGCGCCGATCGCCTCCGGAGCCGAGCAGGCTCGCCAGGACGAGGCCCGCGAGTACTATCGCGAGCTCGCCGCGTCGGGCGAGGCGCCGATCTCCGAGAAGGCCGCCGCTCACAAGAAGTAGCACCGCCACCTCCTCCTCCTCCTCCTCCGCGAGACTGCAACCGCGGGCCGAGACTGTGGGTGAACCCCACCGGTTTCGACCTGCGGTTGCAGTCTCGCGGATTTGCGACGCCTCGGGGTGTAAAGAATCCTTGACACTGGCAGCCGTCAGGAGCGTAGCCTCGGTGTCAAGGATTCTTTACACCAGGAGGGCATCATGCACGCTGTCGTGAGCCGCCGATACGGCGGACCCGAGGTCGTCGAGTGGGCGGAGCTTCCCGATCCGGCACCGAAGGCGGGCGAACTGCTCGTTCGCGTCGAAGCCAGCGACCTCTCCACCGCCGATGCCGCGCTGCGATCCGGCTCCCCGTTCGCGGCTCGACTCTTCGCGGGCCTGCGCAGGCCACGCCTGCCCGTGCTCGGCGCCGACTTCGCCGGGAAGGTCGAGGCGGTCGGCGACGGGGTGACCCGCTTCGCCGTCGGCGACGCCGTGTGG
The DNA here is from genome assembly GCA_963772625.1 of uncultured Actinomycetota bacterium. Lineage (GTDB taxonomy): Bacteria > Actinomycetota > Actinomycetes > Actinomycetales > Microbacteriaceae > Microbacterium. The sequence continues at coordinate 91,267 of CAVYXT010000008.1, forward strand.
GGCGCGACCGGTGCCGCCATGGGCGCGCACGCCGAACTGGTGGTGGTTTCCCAGGACGGAGCGGTCGCGCTCCGGCCCGCCGCTCTCACGGCGACGGATGCCGCATCCCTCGTCGATGCGACCGCGATGTCGTTCTTGCGCGACACGGCCCGGCTTCGGTCAGGCGAGCGGATCCTCATCAATGGCGCGTCGGGGGCGGTCGGCACTGCGGCGGTGCAGCTCGCGGTCGCCACGGGGGCCGAGGTGACCGCAGTGTGCAGCGCGGCGCGCGCCGAGCTGGTCCGAGGGCTTGGAGCGGCGCACGTGCACGACTATCGGACCGTCGATGTGACCAGCCTGCCCGATCGGTACGACGTCGTCTTCGATGTCGTCGGCACGATGGGCTACCGGCGCGCGCGCCGTATCCTGACGCGCGACGGCCGCTACCTGATCACCGTGCCGACATTCGGCGCGCTGGCATGGCATGCGCTCACGCTCGGGTCCCGGGGTCGCCGATCGCGGATCGCCTTCACCGGACTGCGCAAGGCCGTCGATCGTCCGTGCCGACCTGGAGGCGACGAGCGCGCTCGTGTCGGCGGGGACGATCCGCCCGGTCGTCGACGGCGTCTACCCGTTCTCGAACGGTGAGGCCGCGCATGCTCACGTCGCGCGCGGGAAGGCCGGCCACGTCATCCTCACCCCGTGACCTCGGCGGAGCGTGTCCGCCCGGACGCCTATCCTGGCGGAGTGAGCCCAGACGACCCGGTCCGCAACGTGCGCGTCGGCGTCGACGGCATCGCACGGTGCGCCTGGGCGGCCGAGGACGCCGAGTACCAGCGCTATCACGACGAGGAGTGGGGACGGCCGCTGCACGGCGACCGGGCGCTCTTCGAGAAGATGAGCCTCGAGGGCTTCCAGGCGGGTCTGTCGTGGATCACCATCCTGCGCAAGCGACCGCGGTTCCGCGAGGTGTTCGCCGGATTCGACCCGATCGCCGTCGCGGCGTTCGACTCCGACGACATCGAGCGGCTGATGACCGACTCCGGGATCATCCGCAATCGCTCCAAGATCGAGGCGACGATCTCGAACGCCCGCCTGGTCCGAGAGATGGATGACGGCGACCTCGACCGCCTGCTGTGGTCGTTCGCACCTCCGCCCGGACGCACACGTCCGCAGTCGTTCGCCGAGGTGGCGGCCGTGACGCCGGAGTCCGCGGCGATGAGCAAGGCGCTCCGAGGGCGCGGCTTTCGCTTCGTCGGACCCACGACGATGTACGCGCTGATGCAATCCGCGGGCATGGTCGACGACCACGTCGAGGGATGCTGGCGGGCGCAGTGATATCCGTGTGCACCTGCCCGGGGCGCGGAATGGCCGGCCGCGACGGGTCGTTGTGACCAACGTGGACTACGGACACCGGCTCGAATTCGGCGCGTTCATCACCCCCTCGGCTGCCGACCCGCAGAGCCCGGTGGCACTCGCGCGGGTGGCTGAGGCGTCGGGGCTGGACCTCGTCACCTTCCAGGACCACCCCTACCAACCGCGTTTCCTCGACACCTGGACGCTGATGTCGTTCGTGGCGGCGCGCACCGACGGCATCCGGATCGCACCCAATGTGCTGAACATCCCGCTCCGGCCGCCCGCGGTCGTGGCGCGCTCCGCCGCCAGCATCGACCTGCTCTCGGGCGGTCGTTTCGCGCTCGGCCTGGGCGCCGGGGGATTCTGGGACGCGATCGTCGCGATGGGCGGCACCAGACTCACCCCCGGACAGGCCGTCAGCGCCCTCGAAGACGCCATCGATGTGATCCGTGAGCTGTGGAACACGCAAGAGCGGCGCGGCGCGTTCACGGACGGCACGTACCACCGCGTGCACGGTGCCAAGCGCGGGCCGCGCCCGGCACACGACATCCCGATCTGGGTCGGCGCCTATAAACCTCGGATGCTCGCGCTCACCGGTCGCAAGGGCGATGGCTGGCTGCCCTCGCTCGGCCATCTCGAACATGGCGACCTCGGCCGCGGCAACCTCGCGATCGACGAGGCCGCATCTTCGGCCGGACGGGACCCGCGCGGGATCCGGCGTCTCCTGAACATCGGGCCGCCACAGGAGGGCGGACACGCAGCCGAGCGGCTCGCCGCCATGGCGCTCCAGGACGGCATCGGGACCTTCATCTTCGCGACGGACGACGCGAGATCGCTGCAGACGATCGGTGAAGAGCTCGCGCCCACGGTTCGGGCCCTTGTGGCGAGCGAGCGTTAGCGCCCGTCGACGAGCAGTCTCGGCAGCGCATCCTTCAGCCACGCACCGAGGTGTTCCACGGACCAGCCTCGGTCGACCGTGAAGGCGAGGAACGACTGCGGCGAGAGGGTGGTTGCCAGAACGTCGGCCGCCTCTTCGACGCTCAACCCTGCTCGGAGCGAGCCGTGATGGGCGAGGGCTCGCACCATCTGCAGACACCCCTCCAATCGCAGCGCCTCGCTGCGCACCCACCACTCGGCGAGGTACGGATCGGACGCATAGGCCGATCGTCCGGCATCTCCGATCGCCGAGGTGCGCTCGTACACCGGGAGGGCCGCGTCCACCCAGAGGGCGAGCGCCCGAGAGCCGTCGGGCTCGGTCAGCGCGCGACCGAACGCCTCCGTCTCGTCGGGCGGACCGATCTCCCCTTCGCGCGTGCGACCCAGAACGGCGTTGCCGACCAGCTCCTCCAGAAGTCCGCTCTTCGTGCGGAAGCCGAGGTAGACGGTCTGCACCGCTACCCCTGCGCGCTCGGCGATCGCAGCCATCGTGGTGTCGTGATAACCGCGCTCGGTGAATTCGGCGAGCGCGGCATCCATGATCCGCCACCGTGTCTCGAGCGCCTTCTGGCGTCGGACGCCGCGGTGCGCTGCGGTGGCGCCCGGCGCACGTGCACCCCGAGGCGTGTGTTCGAGAGGGCGGTCGGACATGGCACAACTTTACTGGACAAACTCACTAGTGGCTCACTATAGTGAAGCACTACAGCGAAATCGTCCTCCAAGCCGACTCATCGGGAGGCTGACATGCGAATTCTGATCGCCACAGTGCCTGCGGCGGGTCATTTCAATCCGCTGACCGGTCCTGCGAGGCGGCTCGCCGACCTCGGTCACGATGTGCGCTGGTATGCGGGTCCCGAGTACGCCTCGCGCGTCGAGCGACTCGGACTCGAGGTCATCCCGTACGACGAGGCAGTCGAGATCACGGCCGACAATGTCAACGCCCTGTTCCCGCAACGTCAGAAGCTCAAAGGGCCGAGGGCGATCGAGTTCGACGCGGATGTCTTCTTCGCCCGCCCTGCCCGGGCGACAGTTCCGCGATATCCGGGCAGCGCGCGATCGGTTCCCCTTCGACGCGATGCTCATCGACGGCGGCTTCTATGCCGGGTACCTCGCCGCGAAGCGCCTCGACGTGCCCGTCTTCGTGATGGGGTCCATCGCCGGACCGACCCTGCGGGGTCGGAATGCCATCACGCCGTTCTTCGGACTGCGACCGCCCCGGACGTTCGTCGGCCGCATCGTGAACCGCGTGGCACGGTGGATGCTCGTCTCGGGCAGCCGCAAGGGCGTCGAGACGTTCAACGGGTTCCTCGCGGAGGAGAACCTCCCGCCCGTGACGGTCGAGGACTATTTCGACTGCACCCAGCAGCCCGACGTCGCACGCCGCGTCTTCAACGTCGGGATCCCCGAACTCGACTATCCCGGCGCTTACGTGCCGCCGAACGCCGAGTGGGTCGGCGCGCTGCTGCCGTACCGTCGCGTCGCCGCACCACCGCTCGACGCGCGAATATCGGCGCGGTCGGGCGAGATCGTCGTCGTCTCGCAGGGAACCGTGGACAACCACGATCCACGCAAGCTCATGATCCCGGCGATCGAGGCGTTCGCGGGCGGGAATCGGCTTGTCGTCGTCGTGACGGGCGGTGTCGGCACCGCGGAGCTGCGGGCTCGCTACGCTTCGGCCGACGTGCTGATCGAGGATTTCGTCGATTTCGACCAGCTCTTCCCGCATACCGGGCTCTACGTCACCAATGGCGGACTCGGAGGCGTGCTCCTGGCGCTGAGTCATGGAGTTCCGCTGCTGGTCGCCGGCACTCGGGAGGGCAAAGGCGACATCAACGCCCGACTCGCCTATCGGGGGCTGGCGGTGGATCTGCGGTCGGAGCACCCCTCCGCACGTGCCATCGCCCGCGGTGCCGAGCGCGTGCTGAGCGACGCGGCAATGAGCGCCCGGGTCGCCGAGATGGCGACGGCGCTCGCGGCGTACGACTCGGTCGGCATCATCGAGCGCGCGATGCTCGACAGCCTGCACGCGGTCGACTCGCCCTAGGAGACGCGAGTGCGGAGGTAGCCGCCGGCGGGCGCGGAGTGTATGCCCTGCTTCGCATTCGCAGGACGGCCCTATGCCGGGGGTCTTGCGGGGCGAGGGAATCCGCTGTCACAATTCCACGACGACAGACGGAAGCCTGCACCTTCCGATTGCTGAGAACGCCTGGGGGGCGTGATGGGGAAATCTGCAGCGACGTTCGTCGCGGGTGGCCCCTCTGAGCGCGCCGACGTCATCCCCCGATGAACACGATGTATCGGAGAGCGGCAGCCCGCCCTCCTGACAATCGTCGACGCGCCTTGCGTCGCCGTCCGATCCGCATACCCAAAGGAGTGTCACTGTGCGCAAGGTCTTCTCGATCGTCAGCATCCTCGCGGTGCTCGCTGTCGTGCTCCAGTTCTATTTCGCAGGCGTGGGCCACTTCAGCATCCCCGAAGACGGTCTCTTCGGCATCCATGGCAACAACGGCCGCATCGTGCTGCCGATCCTGTTCATCCTGTCGCTCATCACGGCCGCGATCGCCCGCGCGGGCAAGCGGACCATCTGGCTGACGGTGATCGCCATCCTGCTGCTCGCGCTGCAGACCGTGCTCTTCATCCTCACCGGCACGATCTTCAACGTCGGTCCGGAATCGGCCGAGGTCCCGCTCGGGGCGTCCCTCATGCTCGGGCTCCATGCGCTGAACGGCCTGGCGATACTCGTCGTCACGGGAATCATCGCCCGACGCGCATGGGTGCTCGCGTGGCGTTACACGCCGACCGCCACGACCGAGGCCGACCGGACTGACGCTCCCGCCGCCACTTCACCGTGAGTGTGACCGCACTCCAGCTCATCGCGCTCGCCCTCGGTCTGGGCAGTGCGGTCTGCTGGGGTGCGGTGGCGACATCCTCGGCTCCGGTCCGGCATCCGTCGTGGTGGGGACTGGCCGCGGGTGCCGCGGCGGCGACCGTCGGGGCTCAGGGGGCCGTCGTCGCTCTGTGGACCAGGGACTGGTGGTTCGCCGCTGACCGCGTGATGACGTCCGCTCCGCTGGCCGTCGCCGCGCTCGTGTGGTTCGCCGTGTCCGCGGCCCGCGACCTGCGGGCGGGCGGCGCGGCGTCGACGTCGTCTCGCATCGCCGCGTGGGCCGGCGCGTTCGCCGGCGCCGCCGGCACGTTCGTCGCCTTCGTCCTCGGAGCGCCGCTGTCGGCATGGACGGCCGCCGCAGTCGTGGTCGCCGTTCTCGGAGCGACTGCCATCGCCGCGCTCACTCTGTCGCAGCGGCGAGCCCGGCGACCGTTGACGACCGTCATCGCCGCGGCGGCCGCCGTCGTCCTCACCGCGACAGGCCTGTCGCTCGCCGCCGAGGCGGCACCCGGTCCGCTCGAGGCGGCGCACGCGCACGACAGCGGGGTGGCGCAGGGAGTCCCGGGAACGCGTCCCGTCACGTCGGTCACGCAGCTGCGCGAGGACTCCCGCCAGGCGGCGGACGTGACCTACGATCTGGAGGCGGCGCGCACCGCCGTCGAACTCCCGTCGGGCGCGAAGGTCGACGCGTGGACCTACGGCGAACTCGGCGGCCCCGCCCTCGAGGCGACCGAGGGCGACCTGGTCGAGGTCACCGTCTCCAACCGCGACATCGCCGAGGGGGTGACCATCCACTGGCACGGCGTCGCGGTGCCGGGCGGCGAGGACGGCGTCGCCGGTGTGACCCAGGATGCCGTCGCCCCGGGCGAAAGCTACACCTACCGATTCGAGGCCACCGAGCCCGGCACCTTCTGGTATCACACCCACCAGCGGTCATCGACGGGCGTGGTGAAGGGGCTCTACGGAACGCTCGTCGTCCATCCCGCGGATGAGCCGCGCGCCGAGCTGGATCTGACGGTGCCGCTGCACACCTTCGGCGGCCGCCTCGTGCTGGGCGCGTCCGACGAGGCGATGCTGCAGACGGTCGCGCCCGGCACGGACGTGCGGGTGCGGCTGGTCAACACCGATCAGGTCACGCACGCGCTGACCGTGACCGGCGCGGCCTTCCGGGTGCTCGCCATCGACGGCGCGGACGTGCACGACCCCGGCGAGCTCGAGGGCGTCTCGGTCCACATCCCGGCCGGGGGTCGCTACGACCTCGGCTTCACGATGCCCGAGGACGGCGTACGGGTGACGGATGCCGCATCGCGGAGCGTGTATCTCGGACTCGTTCCGGCCGACGATGCGCCGGCACCGGACGCCGTCCGCGCCGGCGCCGTGTTCGACCCGTTGACATACGGTGCCGGCCCGATGCCCGATTGGGCCGAGGAGCCGTTCGACGTCCGCCGGACGATGGTGCTCGACCGGCTGCCGCGCCTCACGACCGATGGCCCCGCATATGCCTACACGGTGGACGGGCTCGTCTATCCGCACATCGAGCCGACCGTGGTGGAGGAGGGCGACACCGTCGAGGTGACGATCGTCAACCGCGGATTCGAGGTCCATCCGATGCATCCGCACGGCCACCGCGTTCTCCTCCTCGAGGTCGACGGACAGCGACCGGCAGGCCCGATATGGCTGGACTCGTTCGACGTCGGTCCCGGGCAGGTGTGGCGAGTCGCCCTCGTCGCCGACAACCCCGGCATCTGGATGGATCACTGCCACAACCTCGACCACGCCGCGCTGGGCATGGTGACCCACCTGGCGTACGAGGGCGTCGTGTCGCCGTTCGAGCACGGCGGCGCCGCGGGCAACGACGCGGAGTGACTCCGGTCGTCCGGATCTGCGTCCCGGCGAATGCCCGGCCGAACGGCATCCGATCGCGGACGGATGCTGTCCGCAGGGGCGGCCAGACTGGGCGCTAGTCTGATTCGCCGGAGGAACCGCCAATGACCGATCCCGCAGCATCCGCCCATGTCGCCGATTCGCACGCGGTGATCCGCGTCGTCGGAGCCCGCGAGAACAACCTGAAGAACGTCGACGTCGAGATCCCGAAGCGTCGCCTGACCGTCTTCACCGGGGTGAGCGGCTCGGGCAAGTCCTCGCTCGTCTTCGGCACGATCGCGAACGAGTCGCAGCGGCTGATCAACGAGACCTATCCCACGTTCGTGCAGCAGTTCATGGGGCAGCTGAGTCGTCCCGAGGTCGACGCGCTCGAGAACGTCAGTCCCGCGATCATCGTCGACCAGGAGCGGATGGGAGCGAACTCCCGCTCGACGGTCGGAACCGCCACGGACGCACAGGCGATGCTGCGGATCCTCTTCAGCCGCCTCGGCCAGCCCCACGTCGGCTCGCCGCAGGCCTTCTCGTTCAACATCCCCTCGGTGTCGGGCGCGGGTGCCGTCACCTTCGAGAAGGGCGGCAAGAAGGTCAAGGAGCGGCGCTCATTCGAGATCACCGGCGGCATGTGTCCCCGATGCGAGGGTCTCGGCGAGGCGAGCGACATCGACCTCGACGAGCTGTTCGACAAGACGAAGTCGCTGGCCGACGGCGCGATCTCCGTCCCCGGGTACAACGTCGACGGCTGGATGGTGAAGGGGTTCAGCGAGTCGGGGTTCGTCGACGCGAACAAGCCGATCCAGGACTACACCGAGCAGGAGCGCCAGGACTTCCTCTACAAGGAGCCCACGAAGGTCAAGCTGCGGGACTTCAACATGACCTACGAGGGCCTGGTCCCGAAGATCACCAAGTCCTTGCTCCAGAAGGACCGGGACTCGCTGCAGCCCCACATCCGCGCCTTCGTCGAGCGGGCCGTCAAGTTCACCGCCTGTCCCGACTGCGGCGGCACCCGGCTGAACGAGGGCGCGCGCTCCTCGAAGATCAAGGGCGTCAACATCGCGGATGCCGCGGCGATGCAGATCACGGATCTCGCCGCGTGGCTGGCCACCGTCGACGACCCCGAGGTGGCGCCGCTCATGGCGGGTCTGCGCGCGACGATCGACTCCTTCGTCGACATCGGACTCGGTTACCTCTCGCTGGACCGGTCGTCGGGCACGCTGTCGGGCGGCGAGGCGCAGCGGACCAAGATGATCCGCCACCTCGGATCCGCCCTGACCGACATCAGCTACGTCTTCGACGAGCCGACCGCGGGGCTTCATCCGCACGACATCCAGCGGATGAATGCGTTGCTGAAGCTCCTCCGCGACAAGGGCAACACCGTGCTGGTCGTCGAGCACAAGCCCGAGGTCATCGAGATCGCCGACCACATCGTCGACCTCGGGCCCGGGGCCGGCCGCGCGGGCGGCGAAGTCCAGTACACCGGGACCGTCGAAGGGCTCCGGTCGTCGGGCACGATCACGGGCCGCCACCTCGATGACCGCGCGAGGCTCAAGGACGCCACGCGCCCGCGGACGGAGGCGCTGGAGATCCGCGGTGCGACACAGCACAACCTCAAGAACGTCGACGTGGACGTGCCGCTGGGCATCCTCACGGTCGTCACCGGGGTGGCCGGTTCGGGAAAGTCCTCGCTGATCCACGGCAACGTGCCGGCCTTCGACGACGTGATCGTGGTCGACCAGGCGCCCATCAAGGGAAACCGCCGCAGCAGCCCGGCGACCTACACCGGCATCCTCGACACGATCCGGTCGGCCTTCGCCAAGGCGAACGGAGTGAAGCCCGCGCTGTTCAGCGCCAACTCGGAGGGCGCGTGCCCCGCTTGTCGCGGCCTCGGCGTGATCATCACGACGCTCGGGTTCACGCAGACCGTCGAGACGCTGTGCGAGCTGTGCGAAGGCTCGGGCTTCAGCGACGAGGTCCTCGAGTACCGCCTCGACGGCATGAACATCGCCGAGGTGCTCGCGATGTCGGCATCCGAAGCCGCCGAGTTCCTGGGCAAGGGACCTGCCCACGCCATCCTGGTCCGCATGATCGACGTCGGCCTCGGCTACATCACGCTCGGCCAGGCGCTGAACACCCTCTCCGGCGGTGAGCGACAGCGGCTCAAGCTCGCCATCTCGATGGCCAAGAAGGGCGCGATCTACGTGCTCGACGAGCCGACGACCGGTCTGCACCTCGCCGACGTCGAGAACATGCTCGCGATGCTCGACCGTCTCGTCGAAGTGGGCAACTCGGTCATCGTGATCGAGCACCACCAGGCCGTCATGGCCCATGCCGACTGGATCATCGACATCGGACCGGGCGCCGGCCACGACGGCGGCACGATCGTCTTCGAGGGTACGCCCGCGGACCTGGTCGCGAAGGGCAAGACGCTGACGGCGAAGCACCTCAAGGCGTACGTGGGCGCCTGACCGCGACGAAACGCGCCGAGTGAGCACGAGCGTCGGCCGCGAGGCGACCGCGACGAAACGCCGGTCAGCGTCCCGCGTCGTAGAGGTGCCGGCCGCCGTGCTCGAGCACCTTGACGACTACTCCACGGCGGTGCAGCTCGGCCACGGTCCGCGTCTCTTCGTCGATGTCGCGGCCGAGCGCGTGCACGGTCGCCACGACGAGCACGTCGCCGGTGCGGAGGGTGCCGAAGAGGCGCACGAGACGGTCCTCCCACGACTCGAGCGTCTCGGGCGACGGGTGGCGGAAGCCCTCGATCGGGACGCCGAACCGCGTCAGCTCGTCGCGCTGCTCGACGACGCTGGGCATGTCGTCGCGCGAGATCACCAGACCGACCAGTCGGGAACCCGCCGGGCGCGCCAGCCACCAGTCGTGATCGCGCTGCAGCTCGGTGAAGCACTTCGGGCAGTCCGCGGCCTGATGCGGCAGGTGGAGGGGGCTGGTCTCCGCGTGGGGATCGTCGGCGAGCGCGGACGAACGCCTCACCGCGGCATCCGTCGTCTCACTCATGCGTCCATTCTCCCCCGGCCGCGGACGTGTGGATACCGCGGGCGCTCCGACACCGACGGGCCGGTCAGTCCTCGTCGTCGAGTCGCAGCTCGAGGCTCAGCTGGTCGGCATCGAGCTCGGCGAGCGCATGCCGCAGCGCCGCGGTGCTGAACGTGCCGTCGCGCGACAGCGCGTTCAGGCGCACTCTCATGGCGCCGATGAGTGCCAGGCGCAGTTCGAGCACGTCCTTCGCCCGTGCGGACACGTCGTCGTCGGTAGGCTGCGTCATCCGCGACCCGACCGTGTCGAGCAGCTCGACCGAGAACGCGGAGCCGTCCCTGCGCACGAGTCCACCCGAGGCGATACCGGATGCCGCGGCCAACCGCATCTCGTCGCCGAGACGGCGCTGCTCTTCGGCCGACGGACCGGACCTGCCCGACCCCTCGAGCTTCAGCAGGCGCACCAGCCACGGCAGCGTGAAGCCCTGCAGCATGAGGCTGCCCACCGCGACGAGGAACGCCACGAACACCAGCAGCGCCCGTTCGGGTGTGTCCCGCGGGAGCGTCTGAGCGGCCGCCAGTGTGACGACGCCGCGCATGCCCGCCCACACGATGACGGTCCCGTGCTTCCACCCCAGCGGCGAGGACTGGTAGTAGTCCAGGTCGGCGAGCGCGCGTGTGACACGGGTGCGCATCTGCTGCAGGCGTCGCTCGCGGCGCTCGGGTGATGCCGGTCCGCGGCGCGCCCCCGTTTCCCGGCGGTCCGTGCGCCACAGCCTCGTCGATCCGGACCGTGAAGCTCTCCAGCCGCTCGCGGTTCAGCCGACGAGCACGACGCCCCTGCGACGAGACGAGCACGGCGACGTAGCCCGACCGCACGAGAAGGATGATCCCGACCGCGGCAGCCGCGAGCAAGGCGGCGTGGCCGAGGCCCTGGTCGGCTGCGAGGTTCGCCTCGACGATCTCCTTCAGCTCCAGGCCCATCACGAGGAAGACCGCGCCCTCGAGCATGAGCTCCACGGTGCGCCAGTTGAGCTCGTCCGACAGCCGCTGCTCGGGGGTGAACCAGCGCGCCGCGCCCTGCCCGGTCACGATTCCGGCGACGACGGCCGCGACCAGCCCCGAGCCGCCGAGCTGCTCGGTGGGCAGGTACGCGACGAAGGGCACCACGAAGCTCAGCGCCGTGTTGGCCGCCGAGTGGGCCACCCACGCTCGGGCACGGAGGGCGAGCAGGCCCACCAGCGCGCCGATGACCACGGCGATGACGACGCCCCAGCCGAACGCCCAGAGTGCGCCGCCCACGGGCACGCTGCCGACGGCGATCGCGGCGACGGCCGTGCGCAGGAGCACGAGCGAGGTCGCGTCGTTGAGCAGGCTCTCGCCCTCGAGCATCGTCACGACGCGTGGCGAGATCCCGAGCTTCTTCACGATCGAGGTGGCCACGGCATCCGTCGGGCTCAGGATCGCGCCGAGGGCGATCGCGAGGTACAGATCCATCTCCGGGATCACCAGCAGGAAGAAGCAGGCGAGGGCGGCCGCGCTGACCAGGACGAGGAGGATCGACAGCCCCGCGATCGGACGGAAGTCGCGGCGGAATTCGATCGCCGGCAGCGAGACCGCCGACGAGTAGAGCAGGGGCGGCAGCACCCCGACCAGGATGATCTCGGGGTCGATCTGCTGAGGCGGCACGAAGGGGAGGAGGCTCACGCCGGCCCCGATCGCGACGAGCGCGAGCGGTCCCGCGATGCCGATGCGGGGGCCGAGCGCGGTCGCGAGTGCGACCACGATCACCCCCACGACCGCGATGACGAGCGCCTCCATGCCGCTACAGGACTCCGAGGGCCCGCACGGCGTCGCGCTCCGCCACGAGTTCGGCGACGGAGACGTCGATGCGCGCGCGGGAGCGGTCATCGATCGGGAGGCCCTCGACGACGCGATAGCCTCTGCCGTCCGACGAGACCGGGAACGAGCAGACGAGGCCCTCCGGGACGCCGTACTCGCCCGCGCGACACGACCGCCGCCGACGTCCACGCCGTGCCGGCCTGCTCGTCGCGCACGTGCTCGATCGCGGCATGCGCGGCGGATGCGACGGACGACGATCCGCGCACGTCGATGATCTCCGCACCGCGCCTCGCGACGCGGGGGATGAAGACGTCGTCCAGCCACGCAGCTGCTGCGTCGCTCCCGCCGAAGCGTGCCGCCAGCGCGTCGATCACCGGCTCGCCGCGCACCAGGGCGTGCGAGACGTCCGGAAACTGGGTCGCCGAATGGTTGCCCCAGATCGCGAGCCCGCTGATCTCATCGGGCGGCGAGCCGAGGGCGGCGCTGAGCTGGCCCAGCGCGCGGTTGTGATCGAGCCGGGTCAGCGCGGTGAAGCGGTCGGCGGGAACGTCCGGTGCGGATGCCGCGGCGATCAGTGCGTTGGTGTTGGCGGGATTGCCCACCGCCACGACGCGCACGCCGTCCGCCGCGACGGCATTGATGGCCGCTCCCTGCGGCCCGAAGATGCCGGCGTTCGCGGCGAGCAGGTCGGCGCGCTCCATGCCCGGTCCCCGCGGGCGGGCACCGACGAGAAGTGCGATCTCGCATGCGTCGAACGCCGCGAGCGGATCGTCCGTCACGTCCACCTCCCGCAGCAGCGGGAACGCGCAGTCCTGCAGTTCGAGTGCGGCGCCTTCGGCGCTGCGCAGCGGCTCAATGGGGCTCCGCCCCACACCCCCGGCTTGCTGGCGCGCACCCTCGGGGATCTCGAGCAGTCTCAGCCGCACCGGGCGGTCGGGGCCGAGCATCTCGCCGGCCGCGATGCGGAAGAGGAGGGCGTAGCCGATCTGCCCGCCCGCACCGGTGATGGTGACGGTGGTCGCGGCGGAGCCCCGCACAGGAGATGGCGCCATGTTCCCGAGCCTATTCCCCCGCTCTCGTCCGTTCGTGCGGGAGACGGCCCGTCTGCCGCGGGCGATCGCGGCGTGTGCGCACTTTACCGGACCTACCCCGCCCCGCGGGGGGTCTTCGCCCTACCAGGCGTCCGCGGGTACGTTTACGGCATGACCTTCAACGACAACGCGAGCGTCGGCGGCAACACCGCCCGGCGCCGTGGTGCCGGCGTGGCCGTCGCCGGCGGCGGCATCGCGGGGCTCGGTGCCATCGCGGTGCTGCTGTTCCAGCTGTTCACGGGCACCGACATCTCGGGCCTGATCGGCGGCGGCGGCGTGCCTCAGGAACCCGGCAGCGGGACCGAGATCGCGCAGTGCGAGACCGGTGCGGACGCCAACGCCCGCGACGACTGCCGGCTCGCCGCGGCATCCCTCTCGATCAATCAGTTCTGGGCGGCCACCGTCCAGGGGTACCGAGAGCCGCAGCTGATCATCGTCGACGGCTCCACGGGCACCCAGTGCGGGACAGCCTCCAACGCGACGGGGCCGTTCTACTGCCCGCCGGAGGAGTCGATCTACGTCGATCCGACGTTCTTCGCACTGCTGCGCGAGCAGTTCGACGCCACCGCCGGTCCGCTCGCCCAGCTGTACGTGCTGGCGCACGAGTACGGTCACCACATCCAGCAGATCACCGGGATCATGCAGCAGTACCCGAACAACGGCACGGGTGAGGACAGCAACTCGGTTCGAACCGAGCTCCAGGCCGACTGCTTCGCGGGCGCGTGGGTCGCGGACGCGGCGAACCAGCTCGATGCGAACGGGGTGCCGTACCTTCAGACGCCGACTCCGCAGCAGATCAACGACGCGCTCAACGCGGCCGAGACCGTCGGCGACGACCACATCCAGCAGGAGTCGGGCGGCGGCGTGAACCCCGAGACCTGGACGCACGGCTCCAGCGAGCAGCGCGCGCAGTGGTTCACGACGGGCTTCGAGCAGGGCGTCGGCGCGTGCGACACGTTCTCGGTTCCGGGCAGCAGCCTGTGACCGCACCGAGCGAGCTCGACTGCCTCTACCCGCCCATCGAGCCGTACGAGACCGGGCAGCTTCTGGTCGGCGACGGGCATCGCGTCTACTGGGAGCAGAGCGGCAATCCGCAGGGCAAGCCGGTGGTGTTCCTGCACGGCGGTCCCGGCGCTTCGACATCGCCCTGGCACCGGCGGTTCTTCGACCCCGCGAAATACCGGATCGTTCTGTTCGACCAGCGCGGCTGCGGCCTGAGCACTCCGCACGCGAGTGACCCCGCCGCCGACCTGCGCTTCAATACGACGTGGCACCTGGTCGCCGACATCGAGCTCCTCCGCCGCAACCTCGGGATCGCCCGCTGGCAGGTCTTCGGCGGCTCATGGGGCAGCGCGCTCGCGCTGGCGTACGCCGAGACCCACCCCGATTCCGTCACCGAACTCGTGCTCCGCGGCATCTTCACGCTGCGCCGCCACGAGCTGGAGTGGTTCTACGAGGGCGGCGCGTCGGCCCTCTTCCCCGACCTGTGGGAGGACTTCATCGGCGCCATCCCGGTGCTCGAGCGCTCGCGCATGATCGAGGCCTACCACCGCCGGCTCAGCAACCCGGATCCCGCGGTCCACACGCCGGCGGCGATCGCGTGGACGCAGTGGGAGGCGGCCACTCTGACGCTGCGCCCCGATCCCCAGCTCGTCGCGGAGATGACCGAGCCGGCGGCCGCGACCGCGTTCGCCCGGATCGAGAACCACTTCTTCCTGCACTATGGCTGGTTCCGCGAACAGCAGCTGATCGACGACGCCAGCTCGCTCCGCGGCATCCCGGGTGTCATCGTGCAGGGACGCTACGACATCTGCACGCCGATCATGACGGCGTGGGATCTTCACCGGGCGTGGCCGAAGGCCGAGCTGATCGTCGTCGACGACGCCGGGCATTCCGCGAGCGAGCCCGGCATCGCGTCGGCGCTGGTCGCCGCGACCGACCGGTTCGCGGCCGATGCTCCGGCAGGAACGGCGCAGAAGGCCGGGCAGCCGAAGGCGAAGAAGAAGGCGAGCCTCTAGGCGCACGCGGCGCCCACCACGGTCACCGTCCCCGGATCAGATCGGCGGCCACCTCGCCGATCACGATCGCCGCCGCGTTTGTGTGGCCGCGGATCAGCGACGGGATGACGGATGCATCGGCCACACGCAATCCGTCGCACCCCGCGGACCCGCAGCTCGGGGTCGACCACCGATGCGGCATCCGACCCCATGCGCGCCGTGCCCACCGGGTGATACAGCGTGTGCGAAAAGCGCCGGAGCGACAGCTCGGCCCGCTCCGCGGCCGTCATCCTCTCGCCGTCTTCGGGCACCACCCAGCCGCCCGTCGTCACGGCGCGCAGCGCGTCGGTCGCGATCAGGCGCTCGCAGGCCGCGATGCCGGCGAGCAGAGTGGCCTCGTCGATGCCGCCGGGATCGCTGAGGTACTTCGGATCGATCGCGGGCTTGTCGCCCGGGTCGGCGGAGCGCAGCCGGATGGTGCCGCGGCTGCGCGGCCGCAGCAGCATCGCCGCCACCGTGAGACCCTCGGCGGGCAGCGGCACCAGGCCCTCGCCGACGAACGGGCCCGGCGCGAAGACGATCTCGATGTCCGGTAGCGCGTCGGCCATCCCGATGCGATCCGCCACTTCCGTGCGCACGTACCCGTAGGCCTCTCCGACGTTCGAGGTCAGCATCCCGCGGCGTCCGGTCAGGTAGCGCGCGAGCTCGCCGATCGCTTCGGCACCGAACAGCGTTCCGCCCTTCGCTGCGGGTGCGAGACCCGCAACGAGATGATCCTGCAGGTTCGCACCCACATCCGAGCTGTCGACCACCACCGGGATGCCGTGTTCGGCGAGGTGCTCGGCCGGCCCGATGCCGGAGAGCATCAGCAGCTGCGGAGTGTTGACGGTGCCCCCGGCGAGGATCACCTCGCGACGTGCCATTGCGTGGCGGGTGACGCCGTCGACGTCGACGTAGACCCCGGTCGCGCGGGGCCTCTCGCCCGTCCCACCGGACTCGGTACGATCCGCCGTGGCGAGGACGTCTCCGGCGGAGTCGTCCTCGACTCGAGCGTTCGTCCTCTCGTCGACCCCGACCGACGCGGGTGCGAAAGTGACCCTCCGCACCAGGGCGCCGGTCATCACCCGGAGGTTCGGGCGGCCCTTGGCGGGTCGCAGGTAGGCGTCCGCGGTCGAGGCGCGCGCCCCGCGATGCTGCGACACCATGGTCTGGGCGAAGCCCTGCGCCTCGGGAAGGTTCGGTGCGGTCACGGCGTGACCCGCCTCGGTCGCCGCCCTGAGGAACGCCGCCGTGTGCGGCCGCGGATCGCGCTGATGCTGGACGTGCTGCGCACCGTGGGACCCCTGCGTCGGATCGGCCGGGTCTTCGGTGCGCTCGACGCGGAGGAAGTACGGCACCAGTGACCGCCACGACCAGCGCTCACCGGCCGCATCCGCCCAGTCGTCATAGTCGGCGGCGAATCCGCGGATCCACATCATGGCGTTCAGCGACGACGATCCGCCGAGCGTCTTCCCGCGCGGCCAGTAGATCGATCGGTTCTCCAGTGCGGGCTGCGGCACGGTGTCGTAGTTCCAGTCGTACGCACCGCGGAACAGCTTCTTGAACGCGGCCGGGACGTGCAGCTCGAGCGCCTTGTCGGGGCCTCCGGCTTCGAGCAGCAGCACCGAGACGGCGGGATCCTCGGACAGGCGCGCGGCCAGCGCCGCCCCGGCCGATCCCGCGCCGACGACGATGTAGTCGGCGGTCAGGTCGCGCGCTCGGCGAGGCGGGCTCATGCCCGGAGTGCTTGGACGAACGTGCCCGCGAGCCGGGCGACGTTGCCGTCCATCCGGTAGCGCGTGAAGCCTTCGCTGACCGTCGCTCCCGTGCGGGAGTGCACGAACCACGGCGGCTTGGGCAGCACGACGCCGGCCGACAGGCTACGCGAGCGCAGTCCCTGCGGGAGCGATCGCGGGAACGGGCGGAACGGTCCGCGCGTCACCGAACGCTCCACGCGGTCGAGCAGGAGCGCGTTGTGGACGATGCCGATGCCGCTTTGCGCGTCTTCGCTGGTCGCGCCCGGGTAGCCTCCCCACGTCAGGGTCGGTGTGAGGAATGCGAGCGCGGTCCACGAGTTGACCGAGACGGCGCCGTACCGAAGCTCGGCGATCGCCCGCTCCAGGCCGTCGCCGAGGGCCTCCAGCGTGGCGGGATCGATCAGGATGTTGGCTCCGAGCGTGCCCGCGATCCTGTCGTTCGCGTGGACGACGGCGGCGTCGAGGAACTCCTGCCCGTTTCCGCGGAGTTCGACGACGCCCAGCACCGGTGCGAAGTACTCGGTGGTCTCCAGGGCGGTTGCATCCTCCCCGGTCGCGATCTCGATCAGCAGCCGGTTCGTATCACGACGGCGGGTCGCGCTCGGATAACTGGATGCCGCGGCATCCAGCTTCCGATCGCTGTGCGGGTACCAGATCGGGCGGTCGGGTGCATCGTCGAAGGCCGACCTCAGCGCGGCGAGGAACGCATCGCGCTGCGGCCAGTCCGAGCTGACGAGGACGACCTGGCCGGCCACGCAATTGTGGCCGCTGTTGTACAGGCGCATGGTCACGATGTGCTCGGCCTGGTAGCGGAGGTCGGCGTCCGTCCAGGTGCCGGGCACGACGATGATCGGCGAGACCCCGCCCAGTTCGGCGGTGATCGGCTTGTTCAGCTGCGGTCGTCCTTCGCGTCGTCGCCGGGCCGCGGGCGCCCCCGTTCCCCAGACGATCGCGTCGAACGTGGCGGTCGCGCCGGTGATGTGCACGTGATCGATGCCGTCGTGGCCCGTCAGATGGGCGCCGACGTCCCCGCCCCCACGCACGATCCGCAGAAACCCGGGCTCGATCAGCGGGGCGAGTACCCGCTCGTAGACCGCCATCATGGCGTCCTGCGTGGGGTTGATCTTGAGCAGAACCGACCCGGTTGCACGCGAGCAGCTCGTACAGCAGGTCGAGCACCGGGATGGAGGTGACATTCCCCGCGCCCAGGACGAGTCCGACCCCGCCGCCGCGAGTGGGATGCAGCTGGGCGAGTCCGGCCGACGCCCGCGCCTCGGCAGCCGTGACCCCGGGTTCGAACCACACCTCGCCGGTGTGGCCCGCGACGAGGACGGAGTCCTCGGCGTGCAGCGGAAAAGCGTGCGCCCGCAGGCGACCGCCGGGTGCGGCATCCAGCTTCACGCCGTCGAGCGGACTGCCGCCTCTCGCCAGGGCCTCCAGACTCTCCCGGTATGCCTGCACGGCAACGAGCGCGGCGTACGGTCCGGGCAGCCATTCCTCTCCCCGACGCGGATGACCGGGCCCGAGACCTGTCGCGAGGGCAGCGGTCTCGGCCCATTCCTCGGCGTTGGCCGCCGTCGTCGCGTGCAGGCGCTCCAGCAGCCGCGCGCGCTGCCCCAGTGTGAGGTGCACCCACGCTCGCGCACCCGTGCGCAGGTCGGTGATCGCGGCATCGAGCTTCTCGCGTTCCGCCTCCGGCAGCGCCGCGGCGCGGGTGGCATCCTTCGGGGAGGCCGCGTTCGCGGGTGCTGACTTGCCGGTGGGCGTCACGGCGCTCTCCTTCGGGCGGGAGGCTCCAGCATACGTCGTGGAACCCAGTGCCAGGCTGGGTGGGTCCTGATGTCAGCGCGCGGTGGTCAGAAGCCTTCGGCGATCAGCGCGTCGCGGACGGCGAGCATGCCGGAGAGGGTCTCGGTGAAGCTCGTCGACAGCGGCGAGAGGCCGATTCGCAGGCCGCCTGGGTCGCGGTAGTCGGGGATCACATCGCCCTCCCACAGCCGCGCGGTCACGGCGCGCATCGACGGATGCTGCAGCGTCACGTGCCCGCCGCGCTCGGCCGGATCGCGCGGAGAGGCCACCGTCACACCCAGCGGGGCGAGCAGATGGTCGCTGAGGCGCACCGCGAACTCGGTGAGCGCGATCGACTTCGCCCGGACGGCATCGATGCCGACCTCCTCGAGGAGCGCGAGTGTGTCCTGGAGCGCGAGCATCCCGACGATCGGAGGCGTGCCCGACAGGAACCGCCGCATGCCCGCGGCAGGCACGTACTCCGGGCCCATCGCGAAGACGTCCGCGGCGCCCATCCAGCCCTGGATCGGCTGGGCGAGCGTGCCCTGGTGGCGTTGCGCGACGTAGGCGAACGCCGGCGAGCCCGGACCGCCGTTCAGGTACTTGTAGGTGCAGCCGACGGCCAGGTCGAGGTCCCAGGCATCCGCCTCGACCGCGACGGAGCCGGCCGAGTGGCACAGGTCCCAGAGGATCAGCGCGCCGGCATCGTGTGCGATGCGGGTCAGTTCCGGGGCGTCAGCGAGGAATCCGGAGCGATACGCGACGTGGCTCAGCACCACCACCGCCGTCTGCGGGCCGACCGTCTCGCGGAGGTCATCCGCGCTCACCCCCGACGCGCGATCGACGGTGATCCAGCGGACGGTGCCGCCGCGCTCGGCCGCGATGCCCTCGACCAGGTAGCGGTCGGTCGGGAAGTTGTCGGTGTCGGCGACGATCTCCACCCGCCGGTCGTCGCCCGCGCGCTGCGCGTCGAACGCAGCGCGGATCAGCTTGTACAGGAGCACGGTCGTCGAGTCGCCGATGACGGTCTGGCCGGGCGCCGCCCCGATCGCCGCGCGACCGACGGCGTCGCCGATCTCGAACGGCAGCGCCATCCACGACTCGTCCCACCCGCGGATCAGCCGGCCGCCCCACTGCGCGCGCACGAATCGGTCGATGCGCTCGGCGGAACGGCGCAGCGGTCGGCCGAGCGAGTTGCCGTCGAAGTAGACCAGCGACGTCTCTGAGCCGATGAACTCGTCGCGCAGCCGAGCGAGCGGGTCGGCGGCGTCCAGACCGGATGCTTCGACAGCGAGGGCGGACGGGAACGCGGCGACGCTGTGCGGTGCGGGGCCGTCAACCGTGGTCATCGGAGATCAGCTCCTCGGTGGGGACGACGGTCGCGCCGCCGAGCCATGCGGGGATGGCGTCGACATCGGCGGGTGGCGCACCGGGCACGAACGTCGCGACGCCCTGCGAGCGCTCG
Source organism: uncultured Actinomycetota bacterium (assembly GCA_963772625.1). Lineage (GTDB taxonomy): Bacteria > Actinomycetota > Actinomycetes > Actinomycetales > Microbacteriaceae > Microbacterium. The sequence continues at coordinate 111,275 of CAVYXT010000008.1, forward strand.
GCCCGGGGCCAGGGGTCGGTGAGCGCGTCCAGCAGATCGGTGCCCTGCAAGCCGGCCTGGTGCAGCGCGGCCAGTTCGCGCGCGTTCACTCCGACCGGCAGGTCGTCGTCGCCGAGGTCTGTGCCGTAGAGGACGACGCCGCCCGCTGAGAGGAAGCGCGCGAGGTTCGTCCGCGCGGTCTGATCGCCGTCCCGATCGCCACGATGGATGTCGAGGGTGGAGATCCACCGCTGGCCGCCGCCGACGGCAGCCGCGATGAGCCCCGGGTCGAGCAGCTCGGTGAACGGCGTGTGGGCCAGGGCGTCGACTCCTGCCTCGATGGCGATGCGTGCCATACCGCTTCCTTCCGCGTGCGCGACGACCGGCAGCCCGTGGCCGCGTGCGGCGGTGAGGATCGCCGAGAGCGTGGCGGCGTCGAGCACCGTCCCGGCGTCCGAGTTCAACGCGACCTTGATCACGGATGCCCCGAACGAGGCCTGCTCATCGACCGCGGTCGCGGCGCCGCCCGGCGACGCCGGGGTGATCGGACGGATCGCTCACCTCGCGCACGGTGGCCGGGGGCGCCCACGAGCGTCCTGCCGGATAACCGCCCGGAGAGGTGAGGATCGCGCCGGCATATGCCAGGCGCGGCATACCCTCGAGCGGACGCCTCGCAAGCTCGACCGGGTCTCCGCCGAGATCGACCACCCCGGCGATCCCGCGACCGCCCAGCGCGCGCTCGTCGATCAGATGCAGGTGCACGTGGTGATCGACGAACGGCGGCAGCGCGACGCCCGCCTCGAGGGTGATCGCGCGCCGGCACAGCCGGGCGTCGTCGCCGAGGAGCTCGCGCAGGGCGAAGGGATCGTGGTGCGCCATCCGTCACGAACCGATCTCGGTGCGCACCGCGAACAGCTCCGGAAAGAACGTGAGCTCGAGCGCCTTCTGCAGGAAGGGGACGCCGCTGGAGCCCCCGGTGCCGGTCTTGAAGCCGATGATCCGGTCGACCGTCTTCAGGTGCCGGAAGCGCCACAGCTGGAAGTTGTCCTCGAGGTCGACCAGCTCTTCGCAGGTCTCGTACGCGGCCCAGTGCGACTGCGGGTCTTCGTAGATGGCGGCGAAGATCGGGACGAGCTCACGCGTGAAGGTCCACGCCTGCGTGACGTCGCGCTCGAGCACCTCGGCCGGGATCGGATAGCCGGTGCGCGCGAGCAGGCGCAGGAACTCGTCGTACAGGCTGGGCGCCTCCAGGGCCTGACGCACCAGCAGCTCGGCTGCGGGGTCGGTCTCGAACACCCGCAGCATGCCGGCGTTCTTGTTGCCCAGGGTGAACTCGACCGCACGGTACTGCGCGGACTGGAACCCGCTGGCGTTTCCGAGGACCCCTCGGAACTGCGCGTATTCCGCCGGTGTCAGCGTCGCCAGCACCGACCATTGCTCGGTCAGGGTGCGCTGGATGTGCTTCACGCGGGCGACGCACTTGAGCGCGCGGCCGAGCTCGTCTTCGCGGAGGAACCGGCAGGCGGCCGACAGCTCGTGCAGGACGAGCTTCAACCACAGCTCGGTCGTCTGATGCTGGATGATGAACAGAAGTTCGTCGTGGTGCTCGGGCGAACTGAGCGGATGCTGCGCGGCCAGCAGCGTGTCGAGCTCGAGATAGCCGCCGTAGCTCATGCGATCCGAGAAGTCGGTGACGACCGATCTCTCGATCGCGCGCGTGTTGCGTTCGACGCCTTCGCTCACCCCTTCAGCGTAGTGAGCGCAGCGGTCTCCCGTCAGATGAGGGAGAGCTCGCGGAGCTTGGACTCGACGTCCGCGTTGGTCGGCTCGACGTGGTGCGAGGAGTCGGGGTAGACGACCACCGGAATGCTCGTGCGGCCCGAGATCTCGCGTGCGACGTCGGCTGCGGCGGGGTCCGACACCAGGTCGATGTAGTGGTAGACGACACCCAGTCCGTCGAGCTGGTTCTTCGTGCGGACGCAGTCGCGGCACCAGTCGGCGCCGAACACCGTGAGGGTGGAGGGGGAGGAAGTCATCCGACAAGCCTACGAGCACCCGACTGGGTAGCCGCTGGACGAGCGCCCGGTGGGCACTCGCATGCTCCGCCGTGCCCAGGCCCGTGCGACGATGGAACCTCCCATGCAGCTGTCGATCATCGTTCCGACCTACAACGAGGCTCCCAACGTCGCGGAGCTGGTTCGTCGTGTCACGGCGGAGACCCGGGGCATCGACGCGGAGATGATCTTCGTCGACGACAGCACGGATGCCACCCCCGACGTCGTGCGGGAGGTCGCGGCATCCGCTGACCTGCCCATCCGGCTGATCCATCGTGAACGTCGCACCGGCGGACTCGGCGGAGCCGTCCTCGAGGGCCTCGCGGCCGCCGAGTCGGACGCCTGCCTCGTGATGGACGCCGACCTGCAGCATCCGCCCGAGGAGATCCGCGACATCTACACCCGGTTCGGGCAGGGAGACGTCGACGTGGTGGTCGCGTCGCGGTACGCGGGCGACGGAACGTCTGCCGGGCTGGCCGACAAGACCCGCGTGCTCGTGTCGAAGGCCTCGACCGTGCTCACGCGCGCGATGTTCCCGATCCGGCTCAAGGATGTCTCCGACCCGATGACCGGATTCTTCCTCATCGATCGCCGGGCAGTGGATGCCGCCACCCTCCGGCCGCGCGGATTCAAGATCCTGCTCGAGATCCTGGCGCGCAAGAACCTGCGGGTGGCCGAGGTGCCGTTCGACTTCGCCGGCCGCCACGCCGGGTCGTCCAAGGCGTCCATGCGCCAGGGAGTCCACTTCCTGACGCAGCTGACGGCGCTGCGCTTCGGCAAGATGTCTCTGTTCGCAGTGATCGGCGGCCTGGGGGCGATCGCGAACGTCGCCATCGTGTGGGCCCTCACGCAGCTGGGCGTCAACTACATCGCCGCCGCGATCATCGCGTCCGAAGTCACCATCATCGGAAACTTCCTGCTCATCGAACGCTTCGTGTTCCAGGACATGAAGGGCCAGGCATCCAATGTCTGGTCGCGCTTCGCGAAGTCGTTCACGTTCAACAACGCCGAGCTCCTCATCCGCATCCCGATCGTGGCGCTGATGGTCACGGGCGGCCACTTCTCGCGTGTGATCGCGACCGCGATCACGCTCTTCGTCGCGTTCATCGTCCGGTTCGTCTTCCACTCGCTGGTCGTCTACGCCCCGCGCAAGGCCGGCGCGCGCACCAGCCGGGCACGCCAGTTCGTCGAGGAGCTCGACGCGCAGGCGATGTCTCCGGGCGAGCTCTAGCCTCGACGCCCGACGGGCGCCGGGTCAGCCGATCAGTCCGACGAGCGAGTCCAGCCCCATGCCGTAGTTGATGCGGATGGTGGGCATCGCGAGCTTGTCGGTGCCGACGGTGACGTAGCCGGGCTCGATCGTGCGGGCCATCTCGAACCCCGCCTCGCGCAGGCCTTCCTTGGCGGTGTCGTTGTAGTGTCCGAAGGGGTAGGCCATGACCTGCTTGACGCCGCCCAGCACCGCCGCCGACGTCTCCATGTCCGCGGCGATCTCATCGGCGGTCCAGTTGACGATCCGTCCCTGGCCGTTCGCGCCTGCGGTGTGCATGTTGTGGGTGTGCGAACGCTGCTGGACGTACATGGACGGCGAGGGTCCGGTGCCGTCGATGGTGATGCAGAACGCGGTGGAGAGGAGCTGCTTCTCGATCACCACGGGCATGCCCATCTCGAGCCACGTGATGTCGCAGTCGTCGTCGGTGATGATCACCGAGTGGCTCGGGAGGTAGAGCCGTCCGTCGATGAAGGCGCTCAGCTCATCCCACGTCGGCAGGTAGAAGCCGGTCGTCGCGATGTGCTCCATGTGCGCTTCGAAGTCGCCGATGTAGGCGTAGTTGCCGCGCAGCCAGCCGTCCTCGCCCTCCGGGCGCTGCGTGAACTGGTGGTACATCAGGATCGGGATGCGCGCGTTCTCGGCGGCGTTCTCGTCGGGGGTCTTCCACGAGCCGTAGAGCGTGGTCTCGCGGTCGGTGCACGCGACGGGCTCGGAGCCGTTGACCCGGCCCGGCACGGCGAACGCCGCGGCATCCTCCGGCGTCGCGTACCAGCCGGCGAACACCAGGCCGTCGCGCTGCGGAACCGGGAGGTCGGCGTAGAGGACGCCCTGCTTCTGCAGCGCAGGCTCCTCGGAGATGTCCTCACCCTCGAAGCTGACCGCGCACGCCTCCGGGTCGTCGGTGCTCGCGAGGAGCGCCTGTGCGGGCGTCGAGGGCTCGGCCGGTGACTCCGGAACCGGAGTCGACGCGGACGGGGACGGGGACGGTCCCGCCGTCGCATCCTGCGCGCCTCGTGTCGCGGCCAGAACCGACACCGTCGTGACGATGCCGGCGATCAGCAGAACGGCCGCCGAGGAAGGTCACCAGTCGGCGACGCCGGCGAACGCGAGGTGACACGCGACGCGTGCGCGCACGGATTCGTGAAGAGTCGGTCACAGCCCTTATCCCGATGACAGGCGGCGCTCCGACTGTCGGACATGGCGCCTCAACGCCTCATCGTACGGCTTCGTCCCTGAGAACCCGCGGAACGGCGAGGGCGTTCCCCGTCGCGCCGGCGCCCTCGCTCGCTACGCTGTAGTCTCATGACAACGCTCGTGCTCACCGTCGTCGGAGACGATCGCCAGGGACTCGTCGCGGCCGTGGCAGACGTCGTCGACCGCCCACGGCGGCAACTGGGAGAACAGCCAGCTCGCCGAGCTGGCCGGCGCCTTCGCGGGCATCATCGAGGTCTCCGTCGCGGCGGATCGGGTGGACGAACTGCGAACGGCGCTCGCCGAGCTCGACGGTCTGCTGACGATCGCGACCCACACCGGCGACGCATCGACGACGGATGCCGCGGCCCCGCGCTCCTTCGCGTTCCGCGTGCTCGGCAACGACCACCCCGGCATCGTGCGCGAGGTCTCTTCGACGCTCAGCGCACTACGGGCTCAGCATCGAGCGGATGACCACCGAGACGCGCGACGCCGCGATGTCGGGAGGGCGCCTCTTCGAGGCGACGATCGCCGCCACGGTGCCGGCATCCGTCGAGGATCGACGAGGTGCGCGCGGCGCTCGAGCAGCTCGCCGCCGAGATCCAGGTCGACGTCACGCTCGAGGAGTGACGACGACTCGTGTTCGCGCCGCGTTACGGCGCTGTCGCGGCCGCCACGAGCTGGGGCAGGGCGCGTTCGATCGTGTCCATCGTCGCGGTGAGCGAGATGCGGAAGTGCTCGGGCCGGTCGAAGATCGTGCCCGTCATGAGGTAGATGCCTCGCTCGGCCAGTCCGTCGCAGTAGGCCTGAGCGTCCCCGCCGGGCGCCCGGCCCCACAGGTAGAACGTTCCTTCCGGGCGGGTGAGCGTGTAACCCGCGTCGCTGAGGGCGCCGTACAGCCGGTCGCGCTTGCGGGTCAGCTCCGCCATGTCGATGGACACGCCCTCCAGCGCGGGCACGCTGTACTGCATGAGCGCGTTGGGGAAGTTCCAGCCGATGGCGAGCTGGAGCGGCATGAACGCGTCCCGCAGCTCCTCGCGCTCGGTGGCGGGAAGCAGCGGCGACAGCGCGAGGTAGCCCAGTCGCTGACCGGGTGCCAGCAGGACCTTGCCGTAGCTGTAGTCGATCATCGTCCAGGGGTACGACACCGCGGGGCTCGTGAACCCGATCCCGTCGAAGCGGATCCGCCGGTACGGCTCGTCGGACAGAAGCCAGATCCGGCGTCCGGCGGTGCGGGATGCGCGTTCGAGGACGGCCGCGAGCTCATCCCACGTCTCCCGCGAGAAGACCCTGCCGGTCGGGTTCGACGGCGAGTTCACGATCACCACGCGCGTGCGCGGGGTGATGGCGTCGCGCGATCGCATCGATGTCGAGCGAGAAGTCCGTCGCGTCCAGCGCCGCCGCCACCGGAACCAGGTTGGCCGCGTGGAGCATCGGGTCGTAGCAGAACCAGCCGGGCACGGGGATGATCACCTCGTCGCCAGCGTCGGCCACCAGGGCGAGCGCGAGCGCGATCGCCCCGAAAGCCCCCTGCGTCATCGCGATGTCTTCCGGCTCGAAGTCGAGGGCGAGCTCGCCGCGGATGCCCGTCTGCCACCGCCTCCTGCGCAGACCGCTCGTTCGTCTTGTACGCGTACCAGTCGACCGATCTCGGCTCGAGCTGCGCGCGCATGGCATCGGTGAGGCCGGGCAGCGCCATCTCGTGCGGGTTGCCGAAGGTGAAGTCCAGCGCGTCGGGATCCTGCGTGAGCGCCTGCATGCGGGCGAGGTACGCCGTCACCCGGTCTATCGAGGCCTTTGCTCGGACCGCCCGCTCGGACATCGCCATCTCTCAACCATCCCCTCACGTCCGCGCTGCGCGGCGCGAACCCCGGGGGCCAGACTTCCAAGTCCGGCATCCGTCGTCAATGGGGTACGGGTCGGCGGGGCGGGGCGGCGGTCTGCGGGAATGAAGAAACCCCCTCCTGTAGAAGCCAGGAGAGGGTCCCAGTGGCTCCGACGGGCGTCGATCCCGTGACCTCACGATTTTCAGTCGTGCGCTCTACCAACTGAGCTACAGAGCCGCGCGGCATCCGAGGATGTCGCGTCCTAGACGAAAGGCCCTCTTCGAAGAAAGGGCCCGTCGCTGTGGAGCGACCCTGACGGGACTTGAACCCGCGACCTCCGCCGTGACAGGGCGGCACGCTAACCAACTGCGCTACAGGGCCATGCGTATGAAGTTGTATGTCGGGAGTGACCCCAACGGGATTCGAACCCGTGCTACCGCCGTGAAAGGGCGGCGTCCTAGGCCGCTAAACGATGGGGCCGGATGAACCCGGGGGCTCACCGTTACCGACGCTCAAGCATACGCAATCCGCTGCTCATCCGCCAATCGAGCCGACGGTGGGTAGCTGCTCACGCCACGCCCGGTCGGGGTTGCTGCGGGCGAGCCTCCCGCCGCAGGCCTCGTCGCTGTGTGGAATGGGCACGTGCGCATCAGCCCGAACAGCGGGAGGATGAAGGAGCCATCAGGACTTTTCCGTTGCGCCTGTGACTCATGTTGCTAGTGTGATCAAAGTCGACTTCGCGAGGGGAGGGATGCGTGGACTCCGAGAAGACCCCCGACGAGTGCGGTTGCGCGCCGTCACCCTCGGAGCGACGGGCCCTCTGGCCGGCTGTCAGCCGCCGCAACGCGCTCGGGATCGGTGCGCTCGGAATCGTCGCGATCGCGGGCCTGGGCGGTCCGTTCATCCCGGGGGCTTTCGGCGCGACCTACCCCTCGTGGGAAGACGTGGAGGCCGCGAAGGCCAATGAGGCCGCCAAGGCCGCAGAGGTATCGAAGATCCAGGGTCTGATCCAGAGCCTGAACGCAGAGGTGGCCCGCACGCAGGAGGCCGCCAAGGTCGCGTCGGACCTCTTCTACGAAGCGCAGCAGGCCTTCTTCGCGCAGGCTCGACGCGCCGATGAGCTGCAGGCGCAGGCCGATCAGCAGGCCGCGCAGGCGAGCGAATCTGCCAACAAGGCCGGGCGCCTCGCGGCACAGCTCTACCGCAACGGCGGCGATGACACGTCGCTCGAGCTGTTCTTCGCCGGCTCAGCGGCGACGACCGATGATCTGCTCGCTCGGCTCGGCACGATGGACAAGCTCATCGAGCTCAACACCGATGTGTACTCGGACGCGGTCACTGCACGCGACTCCGCTCAGAGCCTCAGCGACCAGGCCGTCGTCGCGCGCACCGAGCGCGACCGCCTCCAGGCCGAGGCGGAGCAGAAGATGATCGCGGCGCAGGAGGCGGCCAACGCCGCCCAGGCCGCGCTCGACGCGCAGACCGCGAACCTCGCGACCCTCCAGGCGCAGCTCGCCGCGCTGCAGGACACCACCAGCAAGACGATCGCCGATTACCAGGCCGGCGTCGAAGCAGCGCGGATCGCCGAAGAGCAGCGCCAGGCGGCCCTGCGCGCCGAAGCCGAGCGGCGCGCCGCAGAGGAGGCGGCCGCGGCGGCCTCCTCAGGCGGTGGCGGCGGTGGCGGCGGTGGCGGTGGTGGTGGTGGTGGTGGAGGCGGCGGCTTCACCAGCGGATCCGGATGGTCAAGGCCGGGTGGCGGAGGTGTGTCTTCGGGCTACGGGCCGCGTTACGTGCAGTGCGGCAACGGCTATTGCTCGAGCGGCTACCACGAGGGCACCGACCTGGGGCAGGCGTGCTGGTCGGGGATCTACGCTGCACAATCCGGCACCGTGGTCTACGCCGGGTACAACGGCGGGTACGGCAACTACATCAAGATCGACCACGGCGGCGGAGAGGCCACCGGCTACGCGCACATCTCCAACGGCGGCTTCTACGTCGGTCACGGGCAGTGGGTCAACTCCGGCGACCTCATCGCGGCCACCGGCCAGACCGGCAACTCGTTCGGATGCCATCTGCACTTCGAGGTGTACATCAACGGCCGCACCACGAACCCCGAGCCGTTCATGGCAGACCGGGGCGTCTGGCTCTGACCTCGCGGTAGCTGCGTCGGTCTCCCGGCGTGCGCACGCCCGACGAGGCCGCTGTCAGACGGTCTTGGGCGCTTCGCCCTCACCCTGCGTCTTGGTCTGACCCTCGTGCTCGGCGAAGCGCACGATCGCCTCGTCGAGGATGCGGTCGGCCTCGGCCTTGCCCGCCCATGAGTCGACCTTCACCCACTTGTTCGGCTCGAGATCCTTGTAGTGCTCGAAGAAGTGCTCGATCTCCTTCTTCGTGTAGTCCGGGACGTCGTCGAGGTCCTGGATGTGGCTCCAGCGCGGGTCCTTCGTCAGCACGGCCACGAGCTTGTCGTCGCCGCCGGCCTCGTCCTTCATCTTGAGCACGCCGACCGGACGGACGTTGACCATCACGCCGGGGAACAGGGTGACATCCAGCAGCACGAGCACGTCGAGCGGGTCGCCGTCTTCGCCGAGCGTGTTCTCGAAGAATCCGTAGTCGGCGGGGTAGCCCATCGGCGTGAACAGCACGCGATCGAGGAACACGCGCCCGGTGCCGTGATCGACTTCGTACTTCACGCGGCTGCCGCGGGGGATCTCGATGACGGCGTCGTGTGCGCCCATGCGTGTGCTCCTTGAATGAGGGTGGGATGCCGCGGACCAGCCTACCCGCGGCCTTTCCGCGTTCAGAATTCAGTCCACAGCGTCCGGTGGGCTGTCGATCGCGGCGTGTCGCGGGTGAGCGAGCGCGGCGGGACTGAATCTCGAACGGTCGACGGGCCCGCCGTCGAGAAGAGGGCCCACCCTCGACAAGAGGGCCGGGATACCGTAGGGCCGTGGCCCCCACCGAACCACTCGATCCGGCCGTCGCCGAGGTGCGTCTCGCGGTCCGGCGCGCCCTGGCCGGCGTCGAGCCCGGGGGGACGGTTCTCGTCGGTCTGTCGGGCGGCGCCGATTCGCTCGCGCTCACGGCGGCCGCCGCCTTCGAGGGTCCCAGGCTCGGACTCCGCATCGTGAGTGTCACCGTCGACCACGGCCTGCAGACGGCCTCCGCGCAGGTGGCCGAGTCGGCTGCAGGGCAGGCGGCAGCGCTCGGCATCGAGACCCGTGTCGTGCGCGTCGAGGTCGGCGACGAGAACGGACCCGAGGCCGCCGCACGCGCCGCCCGCTACCGGGCGCTGGCGGATGCCGCGACCGATCTCGCCGCGGCCGCCGTGCTCGTCGGGCACACCCTCGACGACCAGGCCGAGACCGTGCTGCTCGGGCTGGCCCGCGGCTCGGGGGCGACGAGCCTGCAGGGCATGGCCCCCGTCACCGAGCTCGCTCCGGGTGTGGCGCTGCTGCGCCCGCTGCTGGACGTGCGCCGTGCGACCACCCTCGCCGCCTGCGCGGCCGCGGGAATCGAGCCCTGGCATGACCCGCACAACGCCGATGCCCGCTACGCACGGGTACGGGTGCGCCAGAGCGTGCTGCCCGTGCTCGAGTCGGAGCTCGGCCCCGGGATCGCCGCAGCGCTCGCGCGGACCGCCGCGCAGCTGCGAGAGGACGCCGAGGCGTTCGACGAGATGATCGACGAGACGATCGAAGACATCGTCGAGCACGCCGAGGCCGGCATCTCGGTGTCGGCGGCGGCGCTCGCCGCGAATCCCGCGGCGCTGCGGCACCGCATCCTCCGCCACGTCGTCGCGGCCGAGTTCGGCGCGAGCCTGACACGGACGCAGACGCTCGAAGTCGCCCGCCTCGTCACCGAGTGGTCGGGTCAGGGCCCGATCGACCTGCCCGGATGCCGCGCGCGACGGGTCGGCGGACGCATCGAGTTCACGGCATCCTGAACCCGTTGCCGCCGCGGCGCTACTTCTTCCCGCCCAGGAGCCCGCCGAGCAGGCCGCCGATGTCGATCCCGCCGGGCGACCCGCTGCCCGACCCCGAGCCGCCGCCGAGCAGGCCGCCGATCAGATCGCCCAGCCCGCCGCCGCCCTCCGCCTGCGCGTCCTGGGCCGGAGCCTTGCCCTTGGTCTGATTCGCGATGAGTCCCATGATGATCGGCGCCAGAATCGGCAGGAGCTTGCCGAAGTCGATCCCCGCCGTCCGCGGCTCCTCGGTCAGCTTCTGGGCGACCGCCTGCTTCTGCCCGCCGAAGATGTGCCCGAGGATCTTCTCGCCGTCGGCGGTGTCTACCGCCTTCAGGTCGACCGTGCCGCGCGGGACTGCGCCGGCGTGCTGGCCGAGGGCCTTCTCGAGGGCCGCAGCGCCCTCCGGCGTCTGCGCATTGCGCTGGAGGCCGCTCAGGATCGTCTCGCCGCCCTCTTCGACGGCGCGTCGCGCCTCGTCGGGTTCGACACCCAGCTGCGAGGCGATCTGATCGATCGGCAGTGCCTTGAGAACGTCGTCCAGTCCAGCCATCTCACGGACCCCCTTGTCGTGGCGGGCCGATCGCCCGCGCCCGCCAGCCTATTGTCCGGCGCGGCGGTGGGGCCACCGTGCGGGCACCCGCGCTGTTCTATGTGGGGCTCCGCCCCACACCCCCGGCTCGCTGTCGCGCTGTGCTCGCACCCCCGGCTCGCTGGCGCGCTGTCCATGTGGGGTCCGCCCACACCCCCGGCTCGCTGTCGCGCTGTTCTATGTGGGGCTCCGCCCCACACCCCCGGCTCGCTGTCGCGCGCCCCTAAACTCGTCCCATGCGCGCGGCCGACATATCAAGTGACATCACCCGGGTGCTCGTGACCGAGGAGCAGATCCTCGAGAAGCTCGACGAGATCGCCGAGCAGGTCGCCGCGGACTATGCGGGCAAGGATCTTCTCCTGGTCGGAGTCCTCAAGGGTGCCATCATGGTGATGGCCGACTTCTCCCGGGCGCTTTCCACCGTCGTCCCGATCGACTGGATGGCGGTCTCGTCATACGGCGCGGGCACGCGGTCGAGCGGCGTGGTGCAGATCCGCAAGGACCTCGACGAGGATCTGCACGGTCGGCACGTGCTGATCGTCGAGGACATCATCGACTCGGGCCTCACGCTGAGCTGGCTGCTGGAGAACTTCGCGTCGCGGGGCGCGGCATCCGTCGATGTATTCACACTGCTGCGCAAACCGGATGCCGCCAAGGTGCACGTCGAATGCCGGTACGTCGGCTTCGACATCCCGAATGAGTTCGTGGTGGGGTACGGCCTGGACTACGCGGAGAAGTACCGGAACCTGCGGGACGTCGCGATCCTCGCTCCGCACGTCTACGCCTGACGCGTCTCGAACCGAACGGCTTACGCCGTAGGCGAATGCACAGACTGGGCATAGACAGCCCGCGATACCCTGATTCCACCGTTTGCCGAGCATCCAGCCCTCGCGCCGACGGCTCGTCGACGAAAGGGAACGGGCGCCGCCCGCACCATGGACTTCAAGAAGATCACCCGCAACCCGCTCTTCTATGTGCTGTTGATCGGGATCTTCCTGATCGTCGGGTTCTCGCTCATCTCCAGCCTCGGGGGTGCCAAGCAGATCTCCACGCAGGAGGGACTGAAGCTGCTCGGCGGCTCGACGGTCACCGAGGTGCTCAACACCGACGGCGACCAGCGCGTCGACATGAAGCTGTCGGAGCCCTATGAGGGCGCGTCCGACGTGCAGTTCTACTACGTCACGGCTCGCGCCGCCGAGGTCGTGGACGCCGTCAACGCTGCCGACCCGGCCGACGGATTCAACGACGCCGTCCCGCGGCCCAGCTGGTTCGACGGCTTCCTCTCCCTCATGCTCCCGCTGCTTCTGCTCGGCGTGCTGTTCTGGTTCCTGCTCTCCAGCGCCCAGGGCGGCGGCAGCAAGGTCATGCAGTTCGGCAAGTCCCGCGCGAAGCTCGTGAGCAAGGAGAGCCCCACGGTCACCTTCGACGACGTCGCCGGCGCCGACGAGGCGATCGAGGAGATGCAGGAGATCAAGGACTTCCTCAAGGACCCCGCGAGGTTCCAGGCCGTGGGTGCCCGCATCCCGAAGGGTGTGCTGCTGTACGGCCCGCCCGGAACCGGAAAGACCCTGCTCGCCCGAGCGGTCGCCGGCGAGGCGGGCGTGCCGTTCTACTCCATCTCGGGTTCTGACTTCGTCGAGATGTTCGTCGGCGTCGGCGCGAGCCGCGTGCGCGACCTGTTCAACCAGGCCAAGGAGAGTTCACCCGCGATCATCTTCATCGACGAGATCGACGCCGTCGGCCGGCACCGCGGCGCCGGCATGGGCGGCGGTCACGACGAGCGCGAGCAGACGCTCAACCAGATGCTCGTCGAGATGGACGGCTTCGACCCGAAGGTCAACGTCATCGTCATCGCGGCGACGAACCGCCCCGACATCCTCGATCCCGCCCTGCTGCGCCCGGGCCGCTTCGACCGCCAGATCGGCGTCGACGCGCCCGACCTGAAGGGCCGCAAGCGGATCCTCGAGGTGCACGGCCGCGGCAAGCCCCTCGCCGAGGGCGTCGACCTCGAGGTGGTCGCGCGCAAGACCCCCGGCTTCACCGGGGCCGACCTGGCCAACGTGCTGAACGAGGCCGCGCTGCTGACCGCCCGCTCGAACGCCCAGCTCATCGACAACCGCGCCCTCGACGAGGCCATCGACCGGGTCATCGCCGGTCCGCAGCGCCGCACGCGGGTCATGCGCGACAAGGAGAAGCTCATCACCGCCTATCACGAGGGCGGCCACGCCCTCGCGGCCGCGGCGATGAACAACACCGACCCCGTCACGAAGGTCACGATCCTGCCGCGCGGCAAGGCGCTCGGCTACACGATGGTGCTTCCGCTCGACGACAAGTACTCGGTCACCCGCAACGAGCTTCAGGATCAGCTCACCTACGCCATGGGCGGCCGCGTCGCGGAGGAGATCGTCTTCCACGATCCGACGACCGGCGCCTCGAACGACATCGAGAAGGCCACCGGCATCGCCCGCAAGATGGTCACCGAGTACGGCATGACCAACGAGGTCGGACCCGTCAAGCTCGGCTCCGCCAGCGGCGAGGTGTTCATGGGTCGCGACATGGGCCACGGCCGCGAGTTCAGCGAGAAGCTCGCCGAGCGCATCGACGTCCAGGTGCGCGAGCTGATCGAGCAGGCGCACAACGAGGCGTACCAGGTCATCAACGACAACCGCGACGTGCTCGACCGGCTCGCTCTCGAGCTGCTCGAGAAGGAGACGCTCGACCACATCGAGCTCGCCGAGATCTTCAAGGACGTCAAGCGGCTGCCGCCGCGGCCGCAGTGGCTCTCCAGCAACGAGCGCCCGGTGTCGTTCCAGCCTCCCGTGGAGGTGCCGCGACGCGTTCAGCCGGAGGGCATCGCCGCGTCGGTCGAGGCCGAACAGGGCGCTGCAGAGAAAGCCCCGAAGCGGCGCCCGACCGGTCAGGCGCGACCCGCGACCGCGTAGGCTCGGCCCGTGGCCGTCGATCGTGAGCGCGTCGCCGCGCTCGTCCGCGAGCTGCTGGCGGCGATCGGAGAGGATCCGGATCGTCCCGGTCTGCGTCTGACTCCAGAGCGCGTCGCCGACGCTTACGGTGAGTTCTTCGCGGGCGTGGGGACGGATGCCGGGGCACCGCTCGCCCACACGATCTCGGTGACACGCGGTCCGGCGCCCGAGACGACACCCTCCGGAGCGGTGATGCTGCGCGACATCCGCTTCCGATCGGTGTGCGAGCATCATCTGCTGCCGTTCCGAGGCCACGCCCACATCGCTTACCTGCCCGGTGAGCAGGTCGTGGGCCTCGGAGCCCTTCCGAAGGTCGTCGACATCCTCGCGTCGCGCCCGCAGGTGCAGGAGCGGCTCGGCGAGCAGATCGCCGACACGATCGCCGAGGCGCTCGACACCCGCGGCGTGCTCGTGGTGCTCGACGCGACGCACGAGTGCGTCACGATGCGCGGCGGACGACAGCCCGATGCCTCGACCGTCACGATCGCCGCACGCGGCGAGCTCTCCGAGCCGGCGGCCCGGGCGGAGTTGATCGCGCTGCTGGGAGCGCCGCGCGGATGACGACCCTCATCATGGGGATCGTCAACGTGACCCCCGACTCGTTCAGCGACGGCGGCCGCTACGTCGACCCCGACACCGCGATCGCGCACGGCCTGTGGCTGCGCTCCGAGGGGGCCCACCTGCTCGACGTCGGCGGCGAGTCCACACGCCCGGGCGCTGAGCGCGTGGCGCCCCGGGTCGAGCAGGAGCGCGTGCTGCCGGTCGTGCGTGCCCTCGTCGATGCCGGGGCGGCGGTCAGCATCGACACGATGAACGCTTCGACCGCCCTCGCTGCCGTCGAAGCCGGGGCGCGGATCGTGAACGACGTGTCGGGCGGCCTCGCCGATCCCGAGCTCCTCGCGGCGGTCGCGACCACCAACTGCCGATCTCGTCCTGGGTCACTGGCGAGGTCCGTCCGCGGACATGTACGCCCGCGCCGAGTACGAGGACGTCGTCCACGACGTGGTGCGCGAGCTAGGAGAGCGGGTCGAGGCGGCGGCGATCGCCGGCATCCCTCCCGGTCGTCTCATCGTCGATCCGGGGATCGGTTTCGGCAAGACGGGCGCCCAGAACTGGGACGTGCTGCGTGCACTGCCGCGCATCGTGGGCCTCGGCCACCGCGTGCTCGTCGGGACCAGCCGCAAGCGGTTCCTCGCCGAAGCGCTCAGCGCCGACGGCGACGGCGACACGGTGACCGAGTCTCGTCGCGACCTCGCGACTGCCGTGACGAGCGTCCTGGCGGCCCAAGCCGGCGCGTGGGCGGTGCGCGTGCACGACGTCGTGGGGACCAGGGACGCGCTGCGCGTCAGTACCGGCTGGGAGGAGGGGACCCGATGGACTTCGCCGACGAGATCACGCTGACCGGCCTGCGGGTCTTCGGCCGGCACGGCGTGTACGAGGACGAGCGCCGCGAGGGCCAGTACTTCGTCGTCGACGCGACGTTGTACGTCAGCACCGCTCCGGCCGCCGCGAGCGACGACGTCGGCGACACCGTGCACTACGGCGAGGTCGCCGAGCGGATCGCCGCGATCGTCGGCGGCGAACCCGTTCATCTGCTCGAGGCACTCGCCGAGCGCATCGCCGCCGAGCTGCTCACGAACGACGGCGTGCAGATGGTCGCCGTGACCGTGCACAAGCCCGACGCGCCGATCGCGCTGCAGTTCGCCGACGTGGCCGTCACGATCCGTCGGACCCGGTCCGACGCTCACCTCGGCTGGGAGCCGCGCTCGTGAACCGCCGCCTCGCCCAGGGCTTCGACGCGGAGCTCACTCCTGTCGACCGCGCTCCCGCGCGGGCCGTGATCGCGCTCGGCGCGAACCTCGGCGACCGCTCCGCGACTCTCGAGGCGGCCGTTGAGGAGCTGCGGCGGCTGCCCCTCGTGGACGACGTTCTCGCGTCCACGCCTGTCGAGTCGATCGCCGTGAAGCCCGGCGGGCCGGATGCCGAAGCCCCGGCATATCTGAACGCCGTCGTCGTTCTCACGACACGTCTGGCGCCGTCAGTGCTGCACGCGTTCCTGCAGGCGATCGAGAAGCGCCATGGGCGGGAGCGCCGCGAGCGGTGGGGAGACCGGACGCTCGACCTCGACCTGATCGCGTACGGCGCGCTGATCAGCAACGACCCGGTGCTCACGCTCCCGCACCCCCGCGCGGCCGAGCGCGACTTCGTCCTGGTGCCGTGGCTGTCGATCGATGCCGACGCCGAGCTGCCCGGCCAAGGGCGGGTGGACGCCCTTCTGGAGCGACTGCGGGACCCCTCGTGAAACGGACGGGTGCCGGGATCCTGCTGATCACCGCCGCGATCGGGGTCGCCGCCGGGTTCCTGCTGGACCAGGCGCTCACCTCCGCCGGGCGGGCGACGTTCAACCCCACCATCACGCTGCCGATCTTCCTGGCGCTGCTCGGAGCGATCGTCGTGGCTCTCGCGCTGCCGATCCGCCGCGCGACCCGGGGGACGAACCATGCGCCGGTCAACCCGTTCTGGGCGCTGCGCATCGCGATGCTCGCGAAGGCGTCGAGCATCGTCGGGGCCGCGGTGGCGGGCTTCGCCGGAGGGCTGGCACTGTTCCTGCTGACCCGCCCCGTCACGCCGTCGATAGGCTCGTTGGGGGCCGTTCTCGCGACCGCGCTGTGCGCCGCGCTGCTTGTCGCAGCGGGGCTGTACGCCGAGCACCTGTGCACGATCCGGAAGGACGATGATGACGAACAGCCCGGAGGCGAAGACCCCGGACTCCAGCCCCACGAGCACTGATTCAGCTGCGGTGTCCCCGCCTGCCGCATCGGCCCCGGGACCGCAGGCCTCATCCGACGTGCTCGATCAGGACACCTACGAGTCCATCCGCGAACCGCGCTCCGCGTCGCGACTCCCGCTCGGCGATGGGACGTGGCACCAGCTCGCCCGCCAGTACGTCTGGGTGCAGCTCATCTCGACCGGCATCATGGCCCTGATCGTGCTGGCCGCGGTGCTGCTGGTCACCCTCCTGTGGGGACAGTGGTGGGCGTGGATCCCGGGCGGGATCTTCCTCGCCATCCTGGTGTGGACGCTCGCGATCACGCCCCGCCAGGCGCGCGCGTACGGGTATCAGCTGCGGCGCGACGACCTGGTCTTCCGGCGGGGCATCCTGTGGCAGCGCGTGGTCGCGGTGCCGTACGGCCGGATGCAGCTCATCGACATCACGCACGGCCCGCTCGACCGTGGTTTCGGCATCGCGCAGCTCAAGCTGGTCACCGCCGCGGCATCCACCGGCGTCGTGATCCCGGGGCTCAAGCAGGAGGCCGCCGAGCGGCTGCGCGACACCCTCGTCGACGTCGCCGAGACGCGAAGGACGGGCTTGTAAGCGTGGTCGTCCAGCCCCCGCAGCCGGCGGGCGTTCCCGAGCCGGGAGCAGCCGCGCCACTCCCCGACCCCGCGGCACCCTCGCTCAGCGACGGCGAGTGGCATCGGCTGCATCCGCTGACGCCCCTGTTCCGCGGCGGGCTGTTCCTCGTCGTCATCGCGGGCATCATCATCGCGAACCTGCGCGACCGGCTCGTCTTCATCTTCCTGCCGTGGCTCGACGACGACATCGACCCCGAGGACATCCGGGACTTCCAGGGCCGCGATCCGATCGACTTCATCGTCGCCAACAACCTGTATCTCGTCGCGGCGCTCGCGCTCCTCGGCATCCTTCTGGTGCTGATCGGCCTGTTCTATCTCTCCTGGCGCTTCCACACGTTCCGGATCACCGGGGAGGACGTCGAGGTGCGAAGCGGTGTGCTGTTCCGCACGCACCGGCGCGCACCGCTGGATCGCGTGCAGGGAGTGAACCTCACGCGCCCGATGTTCGCGCGGCTGGTGGGTCTGGCCAAGCTCGAGGTGGTCGGCGCGGGGCTGGACTCGAACGTGAAGCTCGAGTACCTGTCGACCTCGAACGCCGAGGCGGTGCGGGCCGACATCCTCCGCCTCGCGTCGGGAAGGCGACTCGCCGAAGCGCGCGCCGCCGGCGCGGCTCATCCCACCTCGCGCGTCTCGGCAGCGGCATCCGTGGTCAGTGCCGGCATCACCGGCATCATCGAGGGAGCCGAGGAGCCGGTCAGCGAACCCGAGTCGGTCGTGAACATCCCGGTCGGCCGCCTGATCGGATCACGCCTGCTCAGCGGCTCGACGATCTGGCTTCTCGTGATCATCGTCGCGATCATCGTCGGGTCGATCGCGGGAACGCCGTGGGTGCTGTTCACGCTGGTGCCCGCGCTCATCGGCTTCGGCGCGTACTGGGTGCGCACGATCACCCGGTCGCTCCGGTACTCCATCGCCCCCACTCCGAGCGGTGTGCGGATCACGTTCGGGCTCTTCACGACCATCACCGAGATCCTCCCTCCGGGGCGCGTGCACGCGGTCGAGGTCGACCAGTCCATCCTGTGGCGACCGTTCGGCTGGTGGGGGATCACGGTGAACCGCCTCTCCGGCCGGGGGCTCGCCGACGGCGCGAACGAGCAGTTCACGACCGTGCTGCCGGTCGGCACCCGCGACGACGTCGAGCGTGTGCTCCGTCTGCTGCTGCCCGACCTGCCCGAGAGCGAGTGGCCGCTGGTGTTCGAGCACGGCGTCCTCGGACCGAAATCCGACGATCCGTACACCAACACCCCGCGGCGGGCCCGGCTGCTGCGTCCGCTCTCGTGGAGGCGCAACGGGTTCCTGCTCGTACCGGACGCACTGCTGATGCGCCGCGGGGTCATCTGGCGCAAGCTCGCGGTCTTCCCCCTCGCGCGGCTGCAGAGCATCGGCCTCGAGCAGGGGCCGGTCGATCGCGCGCTGAGCGTGGCGAGCGTCCGCGCGCATACGATCTCCGGTCGCGTCTACGGCCGGCTGGGCGTTCTCGATCGGGATGCCGCGCTGGGCCTGTTCGAGGACGCCGAGGCGGCCGCGCTGGCGGCGGCATCCCACGACCGCAGTCATCGGTGGGCGGGCGACACGTCCGCGGAGTCGGCGTGGGATGACGCGCGCGGGCGCGGCTGCGGTTGCCGGCGCTGTCTCGGTGCCCGAATCCAGTGAGCGCACGGCACCGGAGGATCCGCGATGAGACGCGACGGCAGGCTCGGCATCGGGATCATCGGCGCCGGGCGAGTCGGACCGGTCGTCGGTGCGGCCCTCGGCGGCGCCGGGCACGCGATCGTCGGAATCACGCGCGGATCCGATGAGGAGCGGGTCGAGGCGATCCTGCCGGGGGTGCCGGTGCTCGACGCGCTCGAGGTCGTCCGGCGCAGCGAACTCGTCGTTCTCGCGGTGCCACACGATGAGCTCTCCGGGCTGGTGGCCGGGCTGGCCGAGCTGGGCGCGTGGCAGCCGGGTCAGCTCGTGCTGCACACCGACGCCGGGTTCGGTACCGGCGTGCTGGCGCCCGCGGTCGCCCAGGGGGCCATCCCGCTGGCGGTGCACCCGGCCGTCGCGTTCACCGGTACCTCGATGGATCTGCGTCAGCTGACGCACGCGTACGCCGCGGTGACCGCGCCGGCTCCGGTTCTGCCCATTGCGCAGGCGCTCGCCGTCGAGCTCGGGTGCGAGCCGGTCGTCGTCGCCGAGGAGTCCCGCGCCGCCTACGCCGAGGCGCTGGCGACGGCGACCGAGTTCTCGCGCTCGATCGTGCGCCAGTCGACCGACCTGCTGCGGTCAGGCCGGAGTGCCGAACCCGGGCCGGTACCTGTCGGCATTGATCCACTCGACGGTCGACCACGCGCTGTCGGATGCCGGGTCGACGGTGAGCGACGACCCGACGGCTGCCATCGACGGGTGATCGCGGCGGCGCCCGGTGGAGCTCGCGGCCAGGGGGCGCGCAGGGGCCCGCGGATAGACTTGGGGCCGACTTCCGAGGAGCCCCGATAGATGAGCAATACGACTGCGCCCGCCGACGGACCCGAACCGACCGAGGAGGACGTTTTCGAGCAGAAGGCCGTGCGCCTCGCCAAGCGCGAGCGGCTGATCGCGGAGCGGTCGGATGCCGCGGGCGGCGCGTACCCCGTCAGCCGTGCCGATCACCGACACGATCCCCGCGCTGCGCGAGCGGTACGGCGACCTCGAGGCGGGCGCCGAGACGGGTGTGACGGCGGCGGTCGCCGGGCGCGTCGTGTTCAGCCGCAACACCGGCAAGCTGTGCTTCGCGACGCTGCAGGCCGGCGACGGCAGCCGCATCCAGGCGATGGTCTCGCTCGCCGGCGTCGGCGAGGAGTCGCTGCAGGACTGGAAGGAGCTCGTCGACCTCGGCGACCACGTCTTCGTGCGCGGCGAGGTCATCTCCAGCCGCCGCGGCGAGCTGTCGATCATGGTGTCGGACTGGCAGGTCGCCGCGAAGGCGATCCTGCCGCTGCCGAACATGTACGGCGAGCTCTCCGAGGAGAGCCGCGTGCGCAGCCGCTACCTCGACCTGATCGTCCGCGACCAGGCGCGCGAGACGGTCCGCGCGCGGGCGCAGGTCAACGCATCGCTGCGCCAGACGTTCGCCGACCGCGGCTACATCGAGGTCGAGACGCCGATGCTGCAGGTGCAGCACGGCGGCGCATCCGCCCGTCCGTTCACGACGCACTCGAACGCCTTCGACACCGAGCTGTACCTGCGCATCGCGCCCGAGCTGTTCCTCAAGCGCGCCGTCGTCGGCGGACTCGATCGCGTCTTCGAGATCAACCGCAACTTCCGCAACGAGGGCGCCGACTCCACGCACAGCCCCGAGTTCGCGATGCTCGAGTCGTACGAGGCGTACACGGACTATCACGGCATCGCCGACCTCACCCAGGACCTCGTGCAGAACGCCGCCGTCGCGGTCGCCGGCTCGACGACGGTGACGTGGGCCGACGGCACCGAGTACGACCTCGGCGGCGCAGTGGGACCGCATCTCGATGTACGACTCGCTGTCCGCGGCATCCGGCGTCGCGATCACCGCCGAGACGTCGCTCGACGACCTGCGCGCCCTCGCCGCGCGCGCAGGGGTCGAGGAGCCGCCGCTCGCCACGCACGGCAAGCTCGTCGAGGAGCTGTGGGAGCACTTCGTGAAGGGCGACCTCGATGCGCCCGACGTTCGTGATGGACTTCCCGCTCGACACCAGCCCGCTCGTCCGTGAGCACCGGTCGATCGCGGGCGTCGTCGAGAAGTGGGACCTGTACGTGCGCGGGTTCGAGCTCGCGACCGGGTACTCCGAGCTGGTC
The DNA here is from genome assembly GCA_963772625.1 of uncultured Actinomycetota bacterium. Classification (GTDB taxonomy): domain Bacteria; phylum Actinomycetota; class Actinomycetes; order Actinomycetales; family Microbacteriaceae; genus Microbacterium. The sequence continues at coordinate 132,347 of CAVYXT010000008.1, forward strand.
GACCCGGTCATCCAGCGCGAGCGGTTCACCGAGCAGGCCAAGCTCGTCGCCCGCGGCGACGTCGAGGCGATGCGCGTCGACGAGGAGTTCCTCCGCGCACTCGAGCACGGGATGCCGCCCTCGGGCGGACTCGGCATGGGCATCGACCGGCTGCTCATGGCCATCACCGGGCTCGGCATCCGCGAGACGATCCTCTTCCCGCTGGTGAAGTGATCCCGCTGCGCCGCCTGCTCGATCGCCGGGGCAGCTCCGGCTACGGCCGGAACGCCCAGTCGGGCAGGTGACCGGCCAGCACGAACGAGCGGACGATCTCGGCGAGCCCGTGCTCGGGCTCGATCTCGCACGCGAGCGTCGCGTAGCGCTCCGCGTGCGTCGACCGGCCGAGCGCCCACGCCAGCCACGCGCACGTCGCGAGCGGGCCGGCGCGCACGGCACGCGGTGCCGCCGCCGCGATGCGTCGGGAGAGGGCGAGCGCGGCTTCCAGCCGGTCGGGATCCGGCCGCTCGCCCTCCCCCCACATCTGCATGGCCAGGTGCGCCGGGTACTCCTCGCCCGACTCCCAGCGCAGCTGCGCGTCGAGCGCCTCGTCGCCGGCGGACATGCCGCCGCACCACTGCACGAGGGCGATGTCGCGCAGGGCCGGTCGCGCCAGGCACCACGTGAGCGCCGCCGCGTCGAAGGGCGCGAGCGTCGCGGCATCCCACGACAGCGCGTCTTCGAAGAGCGTCGGCAGGTCGTCGAGCGTGCACACCGCGGCGAGGGCCTGCGGGTCCACCCGTCGACCGTCGGCGGCGTCGTTCCGGATGGCGCGGCATCCGACTTCGAGTCGCGGACGGGCTGACGCCGACCTCGACGCGTCGGCCGCCTCCGCACCGCACAGCAGTCGCACTGCCGCCTCGAGCGCCAGCAGAGCGCGCGCGCCGTGCGCTCCTTCTCGGCGAGGTCGACGTCGGGCAGCTCTGACCCGGCAGCCTGGTCGCCCTCGGCGATCGACAGGTGCTCGGCGCCGCGCGGCTCGTCGCCGAGTTCGGCGAGCGGCCGCCCCGCATCGCGGGCACGCCGGGTCGAAATGCGAGCCCCACGCGTCCGCCGCGACGCACAGCGCGTCGGTCATGCGAATACCGCAGGCGTCCGCGCGACGCTCCAGTGCCATCGATCAGGTCGCGGTGCGGCATGCCCGCCGTCGCCGAAGGCGGCGTCGGTGTACGCGACCGCGGCGACGGCATCGGCGTCCGGAAGGCGGCACACCATGCCGATGAGCGTCGCCGCGATGCGGTCGATCTCGTCGGTCTCGGCCGAGCCGGGGCAGGTCGAAGCGCATCGCGCCGATGCTCCGCGACCCCGCGAACGGGATGAGCACGACGCTTCGCGTCGGACGGTACCCGAGCATCTTCGGAACGAGGGACAGGAACTGCGCCGCATTGGCGGCCTTGACGATCGTGGTCATGAGTCGACCCTGATCGAGCGGCGCGCGGCGGGAACGAGCGCGCGCGACAGCGCTGTGGATCGGATGTCGCCGGAGCCGGGCTGTGGAGGAATGGGCGGACGGTATCCTGGAGGGATGGACGAGCTACTGGGTCGCGGTGTTCTGGTCGCTGCTGCCGACCGTCGTGGTGAGCGGGCTGTTCTTCTTCATCCTGCGCAGCATCCTGCGCGCCGACCGCACCGAGCGTCGCGTCTACGCCCGCATCGAGGCGGAGGAGCGCGCCAAGCGCGGGCTCCCGCCCGCTCCCGCGGCGTCCGAGCGCTGACCGGAGTCCCTACTACGCTGGGATCTGTCCAGCGGGGAGGCCAGTTGATCAGCATCACGTTCGACGCGACGTGGTGGCTGCTCCTCGTCTTCATCACCGACCTCGCGATCCGCATCGCGGCGATCATCGTCGTCCCGCGCAACCGCCGACCGACCGCGGCCATGGCGTGGCTGCTGGCGATCTACTTCATCCCCCTGATCGGCGTTTTCCTCTTCCTGCTGATCGGAAACCCGCGCCTGCCGCGCAAGCGTCGCCGCATGCAGGAGCAGATCAACACCTACATCCACGACACCAGCGCGTCCCTCGACTTCGGCACACTGCGTCCGCACGCCCCGGACTGGTTCACGTCGCTGGTCACGCTCAATCGCAACCTCGGCGCGATGCCGCTGGCGGGCGACAACGCGGCGCACCTCATCTCGGACTACCAGCAGAGCCTCGACGCGATGGCCGACGCGCATCCGCGCGGCGACCCGGTACGTGCACATCGAGTTCTACATCCTCCAGACGGATGCCGCGACCGACAACCTCTTCCGCGCGCTCGAGGAGGTGGCAGCCCGCGGTCTCACCGTGCGCGTGCTGCATGGACCACTGGGCGAACCGCGGCAAGCCGTATCTACAAGAAGACGCTCAAGCGACTGGACGCCATGGGCGCGCAGTGGCACCTGATGCTTCCGGTGCAGCCGTTCAAGGGCAAGTACCAGCGTCCCGATCTGCGCAACCACCGCAAGCTGCTCGTCATCGACGGCTCGCGTGGCGTTCATGGGCTCGCAGAACGTCACCGACTCGACGTACAACCTCAAGAAGAACATCAAGCGCGGTCTGCACTGGGTCGACCTCATGGTGCGGCTCGAGGGGCCCGTCGTGGCGTCCGTCAACGCGGTCTTCCTGTCCGATTGGTACAGCGAGACCGACGAGATCCTCACGGACGAGATCGACCTGTTCGACGTGAAGTCGGGGCCCGGCGACCTCGACTGCCAGATCATCCCGTCCGGTCCAGGGTTCGAGTTCGAGAACAACCTGCGGCTCTTCCTCGGGCTGATCTACGTCGCGCAGCGCAAGATCATCATCGTCAGTCCCTACTTCGTGCCCGACGAGGCGCTGCTGCTCGCGATCACGACGGCGTGCCACCGCGGACTGCACGTCGAGCTGTTCGTCTCGGAGGAAGGCGACCAGGCGATCGTCTACCACGCACAGCGCAGCTACTACGAGGTGCTGCTGCGCGCCGGCGTGAAGATCTGGATGTACCGGAAGCCGTACATCCTGCACAGCAAGTCGATGACGATCGACGACGGCTTCGGCATCATCGGGTCCAGCAACATGGACATGCGCTCGTTCGGTCTCAACATGGAGATCTCGATGCTCGTGCGCGGCGAGCAGTTCGTCACCGAGATGCGCGACGTCGAGGCGAGCTACCGGGCGCTGAGCCGGCAGCTGACCCTCGAGGAGTGGGAGAAGCAGCCGCTGCGCTCCACCGTGCTCGACAACCTCGCCCGACTTACGAGCGCGCTGCAATAGAGCGACTCATGGAAAGCAACGCGGAAGTCCAGGTCCCGCTCGCGGTGCGGTTGCGCTTCGGACGCGCCGCGCTGCAGGTGGTCGCGGACGAGATCGGCGCGGATGTGCTGCACATCAAAGGCGACGCCGCCGATCCCTCCCTCCGGCCTGGTGAGCCATCCGGAACCGACGTCGACATACTCGTGCGTCCCGCTCACGTCGCGATGCTCGACCGCGCCATTCGCGTCCGCGGCTGGCGCGTTTACAGCACATTCGTGTACGGCTCTCCATTCGGACATGCGCAGACGTACCTGCACGACGCGTGGGGCTACCTCGATCTGCACCGTTGGTTTCCCGGGATCCGCGTACCTCCGGACGTCGCTTTCGAGCGACTGTGGGCGAATCGGCAGATGGCAGATTTCGCCGGGATCGAAGGTCGCGTCCCAGGGCTGGCCGCCCAGGCGACTCTGCTCGTACTCAACGCCGCGCGCGGTGCGCGCAGCGGTGCCGATCTCGCGTTGAGCTGGACCGAGGCCTCCGCGGAACACCGCATCGAGGTCGAGAGACTGGTCGATGACCTCGATGCCCATGTCGCGTTCGCCGCTGCCACGGGCGACCTCGAGCTTTATCGCGAGGAACGCGACTATCGGCTCTGGAAGGTCCTATCCGAGGGCGGCACGAGGTCGGAGGAGTGGTGGGCGCGTGTGCGCAGTGCTCCCTCCATCGGTGAAGCCGTGCGTATCGCCGCCCGCGCGCCGTTGGTGAACGTCGAGCACCTCGCGATCAAGCTGGGCAGAGCGCCGACGAGGTGGGAGGTCGTCGCCGCGTTCTTCGCTCGACCCTTGCGAGCTGCGGTGGAGGCGGCTGACTGGCTGCGTGCTCCACGGCACCGGAGACGGAGAACTCGGTGAATGCGGTCGTTCTTCGCGTCGCGACCGGCCTTGCGCAGCTCGACCGAGACGGGGTCGTCTATGTCGCTTCGTTGCCGGGAGGGCCGATCACCGTCCTGGAGGGAACGGCTGCGTCGATCTGGGTGCACGCGAGCGGTCACGCTCGCGCGGAGGTCGTCGAGGGTCTCGCAGAGGAACTCGGCGTCGAGATTTCGGAAATCGAAGGTGACGTCGAGGCCTTCATCGACACTCTCCTCGAACGAGGACTGCTCGTCGAGGAACGACCCAATCCGCGGTCCGTGTGATTTCCGACGACGAGAAGCAGCGTCGAGCTACAAGAGCAGCATGCTCGCATCGCGCGCTCGCCGCGGAGCGCGAGGGCGACCCACACCAGAGTGATGATCTGAAGCACCGTCGTGAGACAGACCACCGCGATCTGCACCCACCTGCGGCGGCTGATCTGAGTAGCTGCTCCTACCGCGAGAGCCACCAGCGGAAGGACTCCATATGCCGTGCGGAAGGCGACCGGCCAGCCGAAGACGACCTGGACGAGCCAGGCGGAAGCGGATGTCAGCGCGACGAGCGTCAACAACAAGAGTGAATGACCATCGCACCGCCGACGGTAGCGAGTGAACAGCAGCACGAGCCCCGTCAGAATGATCAGGCCGACCAAGACTGCGGCGGCATCTACCCACGCCGGAGCCGCGATCGTGTTGCGAAGATACTCAGTTGGAAGAGTCAGATACGTGAGTACGGTCCGTCCCACATAAACCGGATCGATCGGGGTGTTCGTGAAGACTGCACCCGTGAGTGCCACTGCAGACTGGCCGGTCAGATCGCCGTACAGGACGAGGTTCCGAACGAACCACCACCCGGTGGCCGCAGCGACAACTCCACTCACGACAACGGCTTGCACGAATCTGCCGACGGATCACGTATGCCGCAACGATCGCAATTGCCAACGGTGCCATGCTCAGTTTGGTGAGGATCGAAAGCGAAGCCAGGATCCCGACCAGGATGCCGCTGACCCACGTGCGATTCGTCGCCCGGGTCAATAGAACGACCGCGATCGCTGCAAGACCCCAAACCAACGCCCAGGTGTCGTTCTGAACCGAAGCCGACATCACGATCAACATCGGGTTCAGCGCAATGAATGCTGCGCCCGCGATGACGACGAGGTTGCCGTCGCGAACGGTTTCGCGAAGGATGACGGCCGTCAGGCCGACGAGCAGCGCGTGTCCGAGAACCCCGAACAGACGCACCGCCATGAAAGCGCTGTCTGCCGTGACTCCAGCGAGCGCGGCGGCGATGATGTAGTAGAGGGGAGTTTGCTGCCCTTCATATGTGACGCCCGGGGCACCGAGGACAGGCAGCGTCCAACGCTCCGCAAAGTACATCACCGTTGACCAGTGGGACGGTTCGTCGTAGGGAAGTCCCGCCGGAACCATCAGAGCCGCCGCCGCGCCAAGCACCGCGGCCATTGCCATGAGCGACATGGTCGCCACCGTGAGGACGGTGCGATCTCGACGTTTGAGCCGCAGCGAGTCCGAAGTGGTGATCGTGGTCTTCATCCTCTCCCTCAGGTTGGGCGGCGCCGTGGGCGTCAGTGAGCGTCTGCTGTAGAGACGGGCCCGGAATCGTGCGCCGCGGCGATCGCAGGCATGCCTGCGATACTTGATCGATCTCGGGAGGAGGTGACCTGGATGGGCTCGAGGACGCTGCGGGCGCAGCTTCTGCGCGACCGCCTCAGCGACTGGTGGGCCGGCGTGTGGAGGTGGGTGCTGATGGCGGCGGGAACGATTATCGCTGCCTACTTCCTCTTGAACCAGGGACTGGGAAACAACGGCATGCTCGCCTCGGCGATCGCGGCGCTCGTCGTCGGGGCCGCCGTCACGGGTTCGACACCGCTCGCGATCGCGCTGATGGCGGTTCCGGGCCTCTTCATCGTAGAGAGGATCGGCGCGGGCGGCGGTCTTTCGCTGTCGGATGCCGCGCTCGCGGCCGGGTTCGGAACAGCGCTGCTGCTCGGCAAGCGACCCTATAGCGCTCCGCTGCGAGCGCTCCTATGGCTCAACCTCATCTATCAGTTCACGACTGTGTTCACCGTGATCGTGAACAGATACGACGCCAATACCATCGAGTGGTTTCACGCGTGGCTTCTCATCTCCGGTGCTCTGGTGATGGGGTGGGCGCTCGGGCGCGGAGGGTACGCACGGGTCTCACTCCTGCTTGTGGTTGGATCGGCCTCCGTCATCGCTGTCGGAACGATCGTCACCGCCCTGCTCCAGTACGCGGGTGGCGACCTGGGCGAGGTCTACCCTCGATGGCCGTTCCCGATGCACAAGAACGCAGCGGGGACGATGATGGCATTCGCCGCGCTGGTCGCCTGGGTTCGGCCCGCCTGGGCTCGCTTGCCCGTGGGATGGATGCGGCTCGCCTTTTGGCTGCTGCTCGCCGCCATCGTGATGACCCAGTCGCGACAGGCGATCATCGGCCTCATCGTGGCAATGGTGGTACTCGGGGCACGGCGAGGCGCCTCCAGACGATCGCGTTGGCTGCTGGTTCTGGTGATCCCCGCGATCTGGCTCGTCGTCGTGACGGTCATAGAGCAGATCAACTCTCAGAATCAATTCAACTCGTTCTTCCAGCGAGTGGATTGGTTCAGGGAGGTCTACCGGATATGGCGGGAGTCCCCGGTCTTCGGCCAGGGATTGCGCTATTGGTACCTCGATCCGTCCACTGGATTCCAGCCGCCACAGGCGGAGCTCGAGGTCCTGGCATCGGCGGGGATCGTGGGGCTGATCGGATTCCTTCTCATGTGGGCAGGGTTCGTCGTGGTGCTCTGGCGGGTAGACCCGCGCTTCGGTTCGCTCGCGCTGGGTGTGACGCTCAGCCGACTCGTGCAGGCGCAATTCGACTTGTTCTGGGTCGCCGGTCAGACATCCATTCCGTTCGTCATCGCCGGAATCTGCCTGGGCGCGCAGGTGTTCGAGCAGGAAAGACGGAAGGCCGGCGTCGAAGCGCTGACAATCCGCCTGCCTTCCGTCGCCGGACGGCGTGACCGCCGCACGCGTGGCTCCTGAACCAGGGCCGCGTAACATACCATGGATGTTTGTCGTCATGCGCTATCTCAGCGACGACGCGATTTGAGCCTTGGCTGGGGGATTCTTGGAGCTGCGTGATTACCTGCGTGGACTGCGTCGCCACTGGCTGGCCATCTTGCTCATGACGGTTGTGGGCGCGGCAGCGGGTTACGGGTGGACGCTTTTGCAGACACCCGTGTATCAAGCTGAGGCGAGCGGATACGTCGCCTCACGTCAGAGCGCGGATGTCGGGATCTCGACCGTGGGTGACAGTCTTGCCCGCTCGAAGGTGCAGTCTTATCTCGAGATCGCGACGTGGCGGGCCGTTGCCGAGGGCGCGATCGAGGAGCTGGGCCTGGATACCACGCCTGAGGAGTTGGTCACTCAGGTTACGGTCACAAATCCCGACGACACTGCGGTCCTCAAGATCTCAGCGGTGGGTCCGAGCCCTTTGGAGGCGCGAGACCTCGCCGAGGCATGGATCCGCGCGATGGTCGTTGCGATCGACGGCATCGAGGGCACCGGGGTTGCAGGATCGGCGCCGGTAACGGTCATCCCGGGAGATTCGGCGTCGCTGCCTTCCGAACCACTCTTCCCCGACGTTCAGACGGCGATGATCGTCGGCGGGGTGCTCGGTCTCGGGTTCGGGATGGCTTTCGCACTGATCCGCACCGTATCCGATCGCCGAGTCCGCGCAGCTGACGACATCGAGGCGAAAACGGGTGTGGCGTTGGTCGGCAGCATCCCAGTGACGGCTGGGCTCAGCGACGGTAGGCTCCTCGACAGCTCAAGCAATGGCAAGCAGAAAAACAAGGGCTTCGCGGTCTCGGAGGCGCTGCGTGCTCTGCGCACCAATCTGCAGTTCATGGACGTCGACCACCCGCCGAGAACCATCGTGATCACCAGCCCGTTGCCGGGCGACGGCAAGTCGACGATCGCCTGCAATCTCGCTGTGACGCTCGCGGCGAGCGGCCGCACGACGGTTCTCATCGATGGTGACCTCCGGCGGTCGATGGTGGCCAAGACGATGGGACTGCCTGGCGGTGCGGGACTCACCGATGTTCTGTCTGGGCGGGCGGTCCTGAGCGATGTGCTCCAGCGGGCGCCCGGTGCACCGAACCTGTTCGTCCTGGCTGCGGGCTCGATTCCGCCCAATCCGAGCGAGGTGCTGGGGTCAGAACGCATGAAGGCGCTGCTCGGCGAGCTTGCTTCGCACGCCACCATCATCGTCGATGCCCCGCCGCTTCTGCCCGTCACAGATGCTGCCGTGCTGACCCATCAGGCGGATGGCGCACTCCTGGTCGTGAGTATCGGCAAGACGACATATGACCTGGTGGACAGAGCGCTGGACACACTCGACAAGGCGCGGGGACGCGCGCTGGGCATCGTGCTCAATAAGGTGCCGCTGCGCGGCGTCGACTCTTCGCCCTACTCGTACGAGTATCGCCGCGAATACGGCAGCGCCTCGCATCTCAAACAGGCGGATGCCGTTACTGGGGAAGCCGCGCCGTTCGACCTGCAAGGCTCCTTTGCTCGTGACGAATCGGAAGAGGACGCGACGGCGGATGCACGTCGAGTGCGCGCGCGTCGCGCCTGACGTGGTGCACGGATGAGCTCCTCGACCACCCACAGCGAAGACTCGAGTCCGCTCGTTACCGTGGTGATTCCGCTGTACAACGGTGCTGACTACATCGCCGAGACGCTGACCTCGGTTCAGCGCCAGCGGGCCCCCCGTGTTGAGGTCATCATTGTCGACGATGGTTCGACTGACAACGGCCGGGAGGTGGCGGGCGGCCACAGCGTCCAACCTACGGTGCTCATACAGCAGCACCTTGGAGTGGCGGTTGCTCGCAATCGCGGTCTGGCAGCGGCGAAGGGCCGTTGGGTGGCTTTTCTCGATCAGGACGATCTCTGGCACCCGACGCACCTGGAACGTCTGATTCAATGGCTGAGCTCCCATCCGGGTGAGCGCATCGCGTTTGCCAAGGAGATCGCTTTCACAACTGCCGACGACGCCAATCGTCTGCGCGAGATGGATGATCTTGCGGGCGGATGGGCGAGCGTCCACGCCGCCCCCGACCAGACGCTCGACGATCTCGTGCAGCGGACGGATGTGTCCGGCACCGGCCACGTCGTCCGGCACGACCTGACTGGACTGCTCAACGGCCCGGTCTCGGTGACGACAAGTTTTGTCGCCGAACCCGAATTGCTCCGCCTCGCCGGGGGCTTCGCGCCGCACGCTCTAGCGATGGACGACTATTGGCTGCTGGCCAACGTTGCACGCCTGCAGCCGATCGTTCAACTCGACCAACCCACCGTCTTCTACCGCGTGCACACTCGGGCGACTTCGCGAACAACGAAGCTTGGTCTGCCCTTCTTGTCATCGGCGGTTGCCCTACGGTTTGGGGGCGGCCTCGTCAGCAGCTCCGTGGGATTGCGGGGAGGCGGGGGCGAACTTCACTTACATCTTCTCGGTGAGCTGCTGGCCTCGCCTGAGTACCGAGACGCGTCGTTCCGGCACGCTGTCGATCACCTGGCCGGAGTCCTGTGGCCCCCAACCGGTCGTCGTCGCCAGCGTTGCCGCGCGCGACTCGCGGCACGAATGCCGTGGCTCCGAACGATCATTCGACGGTTGCCTCCGGCGCTTCGACTGTCGTGAGTGGATGGGGACCCCCTGGGCCGTTGCCGTCGAATGGTCAACTCGCGAAATCTCGCGACGGTAGGCTTTCCAATGTCCGTTTCCCTGACCGAGGAGTCATCGGCGCGTGATTGAGAGCCGTTCGGTCGAAAGCCCGCTACAGAGTTCAGTGGACGTCAAAGCGCGCGCAATCGCGTTCTATCTCCCGCAATACTTTCCCATCCCCGAGAACGACGAATGGTGGGGCCCAGGCTTCACTGAGTGGACGAACACCGCCCGCGCCCAGCGGCTGTTTCCCGGGCATCTCCAGCCGACGCTGCCTGCGGACCTGGGTTTCTACGATCTTCGAGTGCCGGAGACGCGTCAGGCTCAAAGTGAGCTGGCTCAGCGATATGGCGTGGAGGCCTTCGCCTACTGGCACTATTGGTTCGGCGCAGGAGACCGGATTCTTGATCGACCGTTCCGCGAGGTAGTCGAGAGTGGCCAACCCGACATGAAGTTCTGCCTGGCTTGGGCCAACCAGACTTGGACGGGTGTGTGGCACGCGGCTCCCGACAAGGTTTTGAAGCAGCAAACCTATCCAGGGCCGGACGACGACGCGCTTCATTTCGCCTCGATCGTGAGCGCGTTCCGGGACGACCGCTATCTGCGCGTCGACGGCCGGCCGGTCTTCTATGTGTTTCGCCCTGAAGAGCTCCCCGATGCAGGGGCTTTCGTAGACCGTTGGCAGGGCATGGCACGCCAGGCCGGCCTTGCGGGTCTATATCTCGTCGCCGAAGCGAGTGATCTGCTCGGTCGCGGTTCCCGGTACGGAAAGGCCGAAGCCGACGGCTTCGATGCCAGCGCTTACATGCGTCTGCCGGTCGAAGTGAATCGGGCCAGCACGTTGCGCATGCGCGTTGCACGCAAGACGCTCCGCGGCCCCGAGATCTGGCCATACTCCGATAGCATCATCGACAGTTACCCGCGCGACCCCCATGTCCAGCCGTGTGTCTATCCGAACTGGGACAACACCCCGCGGGCGGGTCGACGGGGCCTCGCAGTGACAGGTGCGACTCCGAAGCGCTTTCAGCGCAATGTGGAAGACGCCGTTGCTTTACTCGCGGATCGTCCGCCTCAGGAGCGGCTGCTATGGGTGAAATCGTGGAATGAATGGGCCGAAGGCAATCATCTCGAGCCCGACCTCCGTGATGGCCACGGTTGGCTCAAAGCGTTGAGAGCCGGGCTGACGTGAGCTCTCGCCGCCGTCGATTCGGCTTGCCTTCGCATGCCGTGAATCCACGTCGGCTTCGGATCGCGATGATTTCCTACTATCTTCCGAGCGAAAGCAAGATCGGTGTCGGATACCAGGTGCACGCCCTTGCGAATGAACTCGTACGTCGCGGCCATCATGTCGATGTGTTCAGCCCGTGCGGGCCGGTTGAAGGTGCGGAGTACGGGCACATTCACGTTTCCCTCCGCGGTTCGCTGAGGACGTTCCGGTTTGCGCGGGAGATGCGCCGGCGGGATCTCCGCAGCTACGACGTCCTCCACGCGCACGGCGAGGACTACTGGATGTGGCGGAGGCGGGTCCCGGTGCATGTCCGAACGTTGCATGGTTCGTGTTTTGAGGAGGCGATGCACATTCACGGCTTCAAAGAGAAGCTGCGAATGGTGATGCTCGGATGCACCGAGGTGCTGGCGAGCATCGTCGCGGACCGAACGGTGTTGATCTCGCCCCAGACGCGAAGATGGACCCCCTGGGTATCGACGGTCATCCCGAACGGCGTCGATCGAAAGTTGTTCAGTGCAACGGGGTCTGAGAAGTGGGACGCACCTACGGTGCTTTTCGTTGGGACGTGGCAGGGACGTAAACGGGGGGCTCAGTTATCCCGAACGTTCGTTGAGCAGGTGCGCAGCCGCGTGCCTGGCGCGATGCTCCGCATGGTAACGCAGGACGCTCCAGCTGATCTCCCTCACGGTGTGGTCGCCCTCGGACGCCTGAGCGATGCCGATCTGGCCCATGAGTACGGCCGAGCGTGGGCGTTCTGCCTACCTTCCAGCTACGAGGGCTTCGGCATACCGTACGCCGAGGCCATGGCGGCTGGCCTTCCGGTCGTCGCCACACCAAACCCTGGGGCGACATACGTAACCGACCATGGCACGTACGGCGTCCTGACGGAGCTCGGGGGGCTCGGCGACGAGTTGGTCCGGGTGCTCACCGATGAAGATGCTCGCGCACGACTGAGCAAACTTGCGACCCGACGCTCAGCAGAGTTCGATCTGACTACGGTGGCGGAACGCTACGAAGCTCTTTATCAGGTAGAGCTCTTCTCACCTCTGCTGCCAACCAGGCGGTTTCGTCCGGGCGAATTCCGGGTCGAGCAGTCCCGTGCTGCGGATTCGGGGGCTTGTCATGAGCTGTGGGCACCAGCGACGGACAGCGGTGAGGAGGCGCAGCAAGTGCTTCGAGGCCCGAGCGGCAGCGCGCTCCCCGAAGCCTTGCGCCGGGTAGGCGGTCATGGGTACAGGCTGGAATTCCCGTGACGCGATGGTAACGCGCAGGATGCGTCGTCGGCGCATGTACGCGTCCATGATCTGCTCGAAGAAGAGCGTGCTTGCACCGAACGGCAGTTGCGTCCCTGGGTAACGAGCCGACGCCGGTGAGAGCACAAGCAAGGGAACCGATCGCCGAAGAAGCGGCCGCGTGAACTGGGATCTTCTACAGAGGAAGATCTGGTCGGTAAACCCGTAACCCTTGAACCAGCCGGGTCCAGCATCATCTGATTCCCGCTCGACCGTAGTCGAGCCATCTGACATCCGCCAGCTCGGATTAGCGACGCCGACGCGAGGATCCTGGTCGAAGATCTCGAGGCCGCTTCGGACCCAGTCCTCCTCGCCGCGGAGGTCAAGATCAACATCGACATAGCAGAGCAGATCCGGTCCATCCAGGCTTATTGCCACGAGACAGCAGTCTGACCAGTGCAGGTAACGCCCGAAGTCACGCGGTTTGAGGTTCGTCCGGCGCAATGCGCCGCTGAGATGCTCATCGACGAATACGAAACGGTCGATTTCGCCGCGCGCTATGGCGTCCATCGCGCGGCTTCGCGCACGATCCCGATTCGCGACGTTGTTGATGAGCAGCGTTCGCAGCGCGAACGAGTGGGCGTGTTGCAGGACCGCTCGGGTCAAGAACCCGGGCTCAGTCACCAGTTCGAAATTGCGTTCGAAACAGTTGATCGCGAACTCGACGGGAGCGAGTGCCGATGTCACGCAGAAACCCTACAGCGGAGCTTGCGCCCTAGACGAACCGCTTCGCGTAGCCGAGTTTGTAATGAAGATCACGTGAGCGATCCCGGATGTACCGGGCGGGATTGCCTCCGACGACGGTGTACGGCTCCACATCTTTCGACACAACCGCCCCCGCGGCGATGACCGCGCCTTCCCCGATCGCGACGCCGGGCAGGACGATCGAGTGACTGGAGATCCAGGCGTAGTCGCCGACCATCACCGGTGCGCCGGTCTCCGCGAAGTCGCGGGAGTCCACGTCGTGCTGGCGCGTGTAGATGGTCACGTGACTGCCCAAGTTGACAGAGTTCCCGATTGTGAGGCCGCTGCGCCCGTCGAGGAACGCGCTGTCACCGATCGTGCAGTGCTTGCCGATCGTGATCCGTTCGGGCGCATAGAACTCTGCTCGCCAGTGGATGCTCGAGGTGCGATCGATGATGAGACCTGCGCGACGGTAGAAGAATCCGCGTACACGGTGCGACGGGAAGAACCCGAGGTCGGCCAGAAGTCGCAGGCGCAGGTCACTCCAGGCGTCACGCCAGCGCCGCACCGCGACGATGGCTGGTCGCGGTGACACGGACTTCGCCAGCTCGCGAATCTGGCCCATGCCGGTCCTCCGAGCAGAATGTGGGTAGATCGTTCCGAATCTAGTTGGATGGGAGCGGGGTGGCCAATCCACTCAGCACGACTATGCGCGGGGGATCAGATGGGACAACGCCGGATTGGCGCCTACATCCTGCCGGGCGATCCGACGTGGCTCGCGAAGACGTTAGCCGCGTACTACCCCCTTCTTGATGAACTGGTCGTCCCCGTCCCCGCTGACGGTGTCGGATGGGCCGGCCGACGGATTCCGGTCGAGGCCGTGCTGGCGATTGTCCGCAACCTCGATGACCGCAAGATCCTGCGCACGGTGGAAGGCGTGTGGACCGATTTGGAGCAGCCTATGCGTGCTGACACTGCTCAGCGTCAGGCCGCGCTCGACGCATTGGTGGGGCGCGCCGACTGGGTTCTGCAGGTCGACAACGACGAGCTGTTGCCGAAGCCCGGCGCACTGATGAGTGCGATCGACGCGGCCGAGGACGTGGGTCTCAGCGCGGTCGAGTGGCCGATGCGTGTGCTTTTCCGACGCACGCGGCGCTGGGTGTATGAGATCGCAGGGGAAGATCGTGGTCCCCGCTACGACTATCCCGGCGCGATCGCCGTCAGACCGGAGGTTACGCTCGCCGACGCCAGACGCACGACCGGGGCATTCCTACGACCGGTCGTCGTCGGCGACGACCGGTCGCTGCAGGTGCGCCGGCCGGCCGGCGACGGCGAGCAAAGGTGGTTTGAGCTTCACCCCGAGGAGGCGATCATCCACAACTCCTGGGCTCGCTCAGCGGGCGAGGTCTGGCAGAAGACCCGCTCGTGGGGACACGCCGACGGGCTGCGCGGCGTCGCGTACTTCGCATTCCAGTGGCTGCCCGCGCCTTTGACCTGGCGATTCACGAGGAATCTGCATCCCTTCGCACGGGATCTGTGGCCGCGACTCATCCGTCGCGCTCCGTCGCCCGATTTGACTGATCGCCGCTCATGACTGAGGAGTCGCGGGCCCGAGCGCCGCACGTGATTGTCGTGCTGACCTGGCATGGCCGCTCTGACACGCTCGCATGCGTCGAGTCGCTCGTCACCGGATCGCCGGAGGCGGAAGTGCTCGTCGTTGACAACGGCTCATTCGACGGGACCCTTGAGGCGGTCGCGGAGCGGTGGCCGCAGGTGGACCGACTCCCACTCGGCCGAAACCATGGCTTCTCCGGCGGAATGAATCGCGGCATCCGCCATGCGATCGATGCAATGGGTGCCGGAACCGTCACGATCCTGAACAATGACACGGTGATCGCCGCCGGCGCGATGGCAAGGCTGGAGTCGATCGCCGCTTCTGCCGACCTCGCCGTGAGCCCCGAAGTGCGGTACCGCGATGCTCCCGACAAGATCTGGTTCGGTGGCGGTTCCCTCGATGTCGCGAATGGATTCCCGGCGCACATCCCGTCGGCCGAACTTGCTCTTTGCGTCGGAGGGCTCCGCGAATCCACTGTGCTTGCCGGATGCTGCATCACAGCGCGCGCTGACATCTGGCAACGTGTCGGATTCTTCGACGATCGGTTCTACCTGAACTTCGAGGACTCCGAGTGGAGCGTCCGGGCAACAGCCGCCGGCGTGCGACTGGTCGTGGCATGCGACGTGAGCATCTTGCACGCGGTGTCGGCTTCGTTCACCGGTGCCGCGGCAACGCTTGGGTCGTTCTACTACCTCCGCAATGGACTGCTCTTCGCCCGCCTCGTCGGTGCCGGCGTCCGAGCCCGCGCGCGTTTCATTCGTCGCTTCGGCCTCGTGGGCGCACGCCGGATGAACCTTCGCGGAAGGGCACGATTACTGCTGGTTCTCGTCTGGGCAATCGGCTGTGACGTCGCGAGACGATACGGCGAAGCTCCACCCGCGTTGCAGCGACGTACCGCGCGTTGGAGTCAGGAGACGTCGTAGCTGAAGTCGGTGAGCACGGGAGTTGCCGCGTATGCGTCTTCGCTCGTGTGCTCCGGGTAGGGGAGGCCGGGAAGCACCTCGAAGGTACTGGCACCCTCCCAGGCGTCCATCACTCCCATGTTGCAGAGGAAGACGTCGACCGAGTATCGGCCAGGGCGAAGCCAGAGGTCTTTGATTGAAAGTGTGAGGTCGTGCGGGCGCGCTGCCTCGAGCCAGGTGCCGCGAGAGCCGCGAGTCGCACTGCGCGAGGACCGCACCGTTCGCGTCTGAAATGTGGCACGAAACGAAATAGCTGCCGAGTTCTTTCTCAGCCGCGGGAACCGAGATACGGATGACCTTGGGGTCGGTGACCGACGGGGTCGCGTCCGAGACCGTCACGGAACGTGTGCGAAGTTCGCCGGTTCCTGGGCGGCGGGACGCCTCCTGCTGGGCTACCACATAGTCGTCGAAAGTGTCGCGGTACTGGACCATCGCGGAGTCAACGTCGCCGTGGTATGCGAGCCGCCCAGACTGTAGAAACAGAGCAGAGTTGCACAGGCTCATGATCGTCTGCATCTGATGGCTTACGAAGAGCACGGTGCGGCCGTCGGCAGCGGCATCCCGCATCTTGGCGATGGACTTGCGCTGAAACTCCGCGTCACCGACAGCCAGCACCTCGTCGATCGCGAGGATCTCGGTGTCGAGGTGCGCGGCCACCGAGAACGCCAACCGGACGTACATGCCCGACGAATACCGCTTCACAGGAGTGTCGAGAAACTTCTCGACTCCTGCGAACGCGACGATCTCGTCGAAGCGTCGGATGATCTCGCGGCGGCGCATGCCCAGCAGCGTGCCGTTGAGGTAGATGTTTTCGCGGCCCGTCAATTCGGGGTGAAAGCCTGTTCCCACCTCAAGCAGGCTGCCGATTCGTCCGGCAAGCTCTATGCGCCCGGTCGAGGGCGCCGTGATGCGGGTGAGGAGTTTAAGCAGGGTCGATTTGCCGGCCCCGTTGCGGCCGATGATCCCGACTGCCTCGCCGCGGGGAATCTCGAAGTTGAGAGAGTGGAGCGCGTCGAACTGCTCGAACTGCTGGCGTCGAAACGGGTGGCGTGCGAACTCCACCATGGCTTCGGTCGCGCGGTTTGAAGGGTGATGATGGCTAATTCGATAGGTCTTGGACAGATCAGTGACGGCGATCGCGTTGCCATGAGGCATGTGCGTTCATCCTTCGGTCACGGATCGGTCTCATATCGTGGATAGGCCCGATGTACGCTATCATCCAAACCAGTCGTCTATTCTGGGCCAGGCCTCGCGTTGGGGATCGAGCTCTGGTAATCGTTCTGAGGGGCGAGTCTTGAAGAGGAGACCGCCTTCGCCGGATGACTGAATCAGCCAGCCTCAACCACAGCAGACGAGAAGGATTGATCCATGACTGAAATTGAGAACGCCCCAGAGCCGAGCGGGGTCAGCCGGCGGACCGTCACGAAGGCGATGGCGTGGGCCGTGCCGGCAATCGCCATCGCGACGCCCGTCCCCGCCTCCGCCGCAAGCCCCTGTACCCCCGTCATCACTTTCGGTGGTACGAGCTGCAAGTGTCCCGGACAGTCGACCGGCGACCCGTGGGGTTTCAGGCTTCAGTTCTGCACCTCGCTCGGGGCGGGATGCACGGCCCCCCCGGGGTCGACCATCCAGATCACCGGTGTTTTCAGCAACACGGGTGGTCCGGGGGGTACCCCACTTACTCCAGGGCCGGGCGTCACGTTCCCGATCAACGTCCCGGTGCCCGGATGTACTCCGCAACGGTACCTGTTCTTTGGTACCAACAGTGGCAACTTCCTCTTCGTCACCTACACCGTAAACGGCGGTCCGACGCAGACGTCGCCCAACATCCCCTCGCCGCCGCGGTGTGACGAGCTCGATCCGCCGGAGCCGTGCCTCGCTGGCTAGGCGCCCTCGGTCTTGACGTTCGCCGACCTGAACTCAAATCAGGTCGGCGAACGTTCTCTCGTGCCGTTGGAAGATGACGGCACCGAGTAAGAACACGACAGGGCTGACGAGCAAGGCGCCGATGATCTGCCAGGCGGGCGGTGCTGCCGTGCCGAGCATCGAGTAACGGAAGCATTCCATCAGCCACGTCAGCGGGTTCGCGTTGAACAACCACTCGAGGTTCGCCGGCACCGCGTCGAGCGAGTAGGCGACGGGCGTTGCGAACAGCGCGACCTGAATCACCCAGGGAAGCACATACTGCACATCGCGGTAGCGGACCATCCACGCGGAGGCTGCGAGGCCGATGCCCATTCCGAGCAGGATGAAGAGCAGCACCCACACCGGCAGCAGCAGGACGCCCCATCCGGGGTTCACCCGGTAGACGAAGAGCAGCACGATGCCGAGGACGAGAGCCACAGCGAAGTCCAGCAGTGCTGACAGCACGGTCGACAGCGGTACAAGCATCCGTGGGAAGAAGACCTTCGACACGAGAGACTGATTGGCCACCAGCGACGGCGCGGAGCGTGTCACCACGCTGCTGAAGAGGGTCCAAGCGAGCATGCTGATGAACGAGAACAGGAAATACGGTACGCCGCCGGTCGGCAGTTGCGCGACGCTGCCGAATACGATCGAGAAGATCCCCGCGGCGGCGAGCGGCTGCAACAGCACCCAGACCACGCCGATTGCGGTCTGCCGGTAGCGCAGCACCACATCGCGCTGACCGAAGCGCAGGGCGACCTCGCGAGCGTCCCACAGTTCGCGCCAGCGCGGGAGGGCGAGGCGTCCGGGCGGGACGATGACGGTCGGCTTCACTCGAGGAATGCTACCGGCTGCAGACTCGCGATTCCGCGTCAGGACCAAGGTGCGCCCTGCGGCTGCTGTTACGGTGCGACAATCCCCGGTATTCGATCCACGATCAACGCAGAGGAAGTCACGGACAGATGCACGACTCTCCGGCGCTCGAATTCGTGCACATCACGATCCCCTTCGGCATCCAGGGATCCACGCTGATGACCGTCGCACAGAGCCTCACCGACGTGGCCGAGCGCGCCGGACGGGCCACGGGAGCCGTCCTGAGCCACAATCGCGAGCTCACTTTCGATGCAGCCGACGTGCGTTACGTCGATTACACGACGGTCTGCCCGCGCGAGTGGTTCACTCGCGGAGAGCTGGCCCAGGATGTCTTGTCCGGCAAACTCGGCCGACTGCGTCCTCATTACGGTCATCTGATGGATCCCGCGATCGAGGCCGTGTCCGAGATGAAACCGCGGAGGGTGCTCGTGTATGCGGGCCACTACGCGGAAGCCTCTCTGCCGCGGTGGGATCGTGTTCGCGGTGAGACAGCCGTTGTCCTGTACGTTCACAGTCCGCTGTCGAGAACGTACGGAAGGCGGGAGCTCAACCGTCTCCTTGCGCGCGCCGACATGATCGCCTTCGCGGGAGATCATCTCCGTCGCGCCACTGAACAGCGACTCGGCAGAAGTGACGGTCGACTGGTCTCGGCGCCCAACGGCGTCGACCCCTTCTTCCTCGAGGCGCCTGTGAGAGACCGATCGCCCGGAGTTTTCGAGGTGTTGTACGCAGGCCGGATCTGGCCCAACAAGGGAGTGCACCTGATGCTCGAGGCGGTGGAACGCGCTGCGGCGCTCACATCGCGGCCCCTGCGCGCACGCGTCATCGGAAGCGCTGACTACGTTGCGGGAAGTCCCCTTACACCTTACGAGGAGTCACTGCGCGCTCGTGCGGCGGGCATGTCAGTCGACGTCGAGTTCGTGACATTCGTTGACCGCGCCACCCTGAGGGATTATCTGGAGGGCGCAGCTGTTGCATGCCTCCCCTCGCTGTGGGCCGAGGCTCGACCACTCGCAGCACTAGAGGCCATGGCGACCGGACTGCCGATCATCACGTCCGACTCTCCGGGCATGAAGGAAGCAGTGGGTGCGGCCGGGGTCGTGGTGCCCGGCGGTGACCCAGACGTCACTGCGCGGGCCATTGCGCGCATGGCAGACGATGAGGACGCGTGGTTGGAGAGTTCCGCCGCGTCGCGGACGCACGCGCTCGGCTGTCGCTGGGAGTCCGTAGTCGAGGTTCTCTCGTCAGTACGCGCGGTCTGATCGGAGCCATCAGCCCTGCTGGCCGGCAAGCCGCGAAAGGAGCGACTGCGCCTGATCGACGCGTATCGACCAGTCGGGCGCAGAGGGTGATCCTCCGCGGTCGGGTTGCCCTTCCGCCACCGCGACACCGATCGCGGCTGCGAAGCGCTCCGCGTCCGCCAACGTGATGCGGTCAGAAGCCGCATCCCTGAAGCCGGCCACGGGTGTGGAGATGACGGGCTTGTCGACCGCCTGGTACTCGTAGAGCTTGATCGGGTCGAGGCTGTCGGTGAAGGCGTTGACGAGGTGCGGCACGACGAGCACGTCAGCGTGCTGCAGGTACGCGATCACCTCGTCGCGACTGCGCGTTCCGAGGATGAGCGCGCCGGCGTCGCGTAGCCGGTGAGAGTCTTCGGCGGTCAGGAGGTCGGGCCCGACCAGAACGAGCGTGCCTGCCGGCCGCAGTGCGGACGCGGTATCGGCTGTCAGTGGAATGTCGAGCCGGTCGCTGTGCAGTGTCCCGACATATAGAGCCACGGGCTTGGTGGGCAGATCGATGGGGCGTTGGGTGGGCGACAGGTAGGCGGCGACGTCCACCGCGTTCGGTATGAGCGTCATGGGACGGCCGACGCGGACCGGCGTCTTGCGTCGCACGAGTTCCGGAGAGCACGCGACCACCTCAGCGGCGGTCGAGAGAAGGAGCGCCTCGCTCGCCGCCAGCCTCGAGTGCTCCGAGTCCGCGCGGTCTGCGGCGAGCCAATCGTCGGTGATGTCATACAGCGTCGGCCAGCCCGACAATGCGGAGACGTCAGCAGCGCCGGGGTCGTTGATCCACAGTAGGGGACGTTCGAAGCCGATGCGCCGCGCGGTGCTCATCACTCGCTGCGCCAGGCGCCGGTCCGCGCGGCGGTCGACGCGGCGCGGCATCCATTTCACCGGCTGGTATGTCAGCAGCCTCGCTCGACCCTCCACGCTGCGGGGTCGATGGCCCCACCTAGCGGCGTGACGGGTGACGAGATCATGCATGGGATCAGCCGGAGGCTCGACGAACAGCACCCTTAGCTTCGGATCTGCCGCGAGCAGTCCCGACACCAGGTGTTGGTTGCGTCGCCACACCCGGTCCCAGCGCTCCAACGACACGACGACGAGGTCGGTCACGGGCGACCTCTCTCTCGATGCGCTGAGCCGCCGCGAGATGCGATCGCAATGCGGTATTCGGCATCCGTCTTCCTCACTTGGGAATCGAGCGAGAAACGAGCCCGCTGTCGGTCCTGCTCAGCCCGGCCCAGACGGCGGCGGCCGGCATCATCATCGGCCAGAGAGCGAAGGCTGTGCGCTGCCGTCGCGACGTCGTCAGGGCCGAAGAGAGCCCGTGGATCGAGGCCGACGAGCATTTCGACGTGGCCGGCAGCCTGCGCGGCGACCACCGGCAACCCGGACGACATCGACTCCAGCACCGACAGCCCGAAATGCTCGTACGGGCAGGTCGCGAGAAACAGACCGGCTCTGTCCATCAGAGTCGGCACGTCATCGCGGAAGCCCAGAAACCGGACGCAGTGCGACACCCCCAGCGATGATGTGAGAACCTCCAGTGCGTATGCCTCAGCCCCCGCCCCGGCGATCTCCAGTACCCAGCCCGAGTTAGCCAACCCGGAAGCGACGAAAGCGCGAATGCCGACATCCGTGTGTTTCTCGGCTTCGAGACGCTGCGCGATGAGCACCGTTCGCCCGCGCGCGTCCGCGGCGGGAGCGTCACGGCGGTCGACGCCCGGATGCACGATCGTGGTTGGCACGCCGACGGCGTCAGCCACGGACGCACTGATCGACAGTTCCGCATCGATCGACCGCTCGAGCTTGCGGTACATCCACCGGGGCCCTGTCGAGCCACGGGGTTGAGCGAAGTGGCGTGTCGAGACGATCGTCGGGTCGGCGCGCGTCAGGCCGCGCCCGACGACAGCACCGATGTCGGCCGCCGTCATGTGCGAGTTGATGACATCGACGCGATGTGCGTTCGATCGCACCGCGGCCGCTACAGCCCCGATGCGTCGCGCCGGGCGGAAGCCGACGCCTACTGCTCGAAGGGTGTCGCGCATCCGCCGTTCGTCGCCGCCGACCACTGCGACCGAGTGCCCCGCAGCGGACTGCGCGATCGCGAGACGACGCACGAACTGCTCGACTCCTGCGAACTGGGTGGAACGAATGACGTGGAGGATGCGCAAGGGGTCCTCCGCGACCGCCGCGCCGGTCATGAGATCGCGCTTCGGAATCGCGCTTCAATACGAACCGGTCCGAGGCGGTAGAGCGCGGCGCGGCGTCGTGCAGATCGGCCACGGTCGCCCGAAAACAGGACGGCACGGACCATTGCACCGAGCCAGACCGCGATACGGACAGACTGCCATCCCGCAGCTCCGAAATGCTTGCGGAAGTACCTCTCCTGTGACGCATGGAAATGCACCTCGCGTCGCCGCGCGTCGGTGCTGGTGCCCGCCCCTTGGTGGATCGCGCTCACCGACGGCACCTCGGCATGCCGCCAGCCCAGTCGGTGGGCTCGATACGCCCAGTCGGTCTCTTCGGAGTAGAGGAAGAAGCGCTCGTCCAGTGGGCCCACCTGATCGAGCGCTTCGGCGCGCATGAGCAGCACCGATCCGATCACGAACCGTGGGCCGCGTTGAAACCGTGCGAGTCCCACCGCCTCTACCCAGGAGTTGCAGGGCGATGGCAGCACCCATTCAACGCGTGCGCTGTTTCCGGTGTCATCGGTCTGGCGAGGCCCGACGGTTGCGAGGTCGGGTCGGGATCGCATGGCAACTTGGAGCTCGGCGACCTGCTCGGGGTCGATTCGCGCATCAGGGTTCAATAGCAGGACGTCGGCACCCGGAATCAGCCGGTCGGCCAACGCGAGATTGACCCCGCCCGCGAATCCCCGGTTCGCCTCGGAGTCGATGTAGCGCACGCCGAGTTCGGTGCACAACTGGGCGATCTCCGGGAGGGAGGAGTTGTCGACGACCGTCACCGGCATGAGGCGGACGGGTTCCAGTGCTGAGCGCAAGAGCTGGGGTGAACCGTATGCCACGACGATGATCTCCACGGCGGGAGCGGAGGCTGCAGACGGCGCGTGCGCGACGGATCGATACAAGTCGAGGTAGTCGGCGGCCACCGCGTCCCAGGTGCACTCGGCTGCTCGAGTGAAGCCGGCCATCTGCAGTTCTTGGCGCAGCGGGCCCGCCGCGGCGACGACCGCCGCGGCCAGCGCCGCCGCGTCGCGTTCGGAAACGATGATTCCTGCTCCGGCGACGACGTCGGGGAGCGCCCCCGCATCGCTCGCGACAACAGGGACACCGCACGCCATCGCCTCGATCGCGACGCGACCGAATTGCTCAGTCCAATGCGGCGTGGTCAGTGACGGTATGGCCAGCACGTCAACAGACCCATAGAACTTCACCACGTCATCGGGTGACACGGCGCCGACGTACGTCACACGATCCCGCAGGCGCAGCGCTTCCGCGCGCGCCACGAGACCGTCCGCGGACGGTCCGGTGCCGCCGACCCGCGCATGAAGTCGCGGCTCACGCCTCAGCGCCTCCAGCAACACCTCCATCCCCTTCTCGGGTACCAGGCGCCCTAGGAAGCCGACGGTGATTGTCCCGGCCTCGGTGGGCGCGTTCGCAGGCAATGGACCGAATCGGTCGGGGTCGATGCCGAGCGGTATCACCCTGGGACGACCCGAGAACCCCTTGGCCACGACGATCGCTGCAGCATCCGTGTTGCACGCCGAAATGCCGGCTGCGGATCGCAGGGCCCACCGCTCCAACCACCGGAACGGAATGGGGTAACGCTTGCTCAGGTTCTGTGCGGTGTACAGCACCACGGGCGCGGTATTCCTGCGTAGCGCGCGCAAAACGAGGATCTCCGCAGTCGCGAGCGCAAAGGGTTCTTCATGGATGTCGATGACGTCCCGGTGCTGACCGAGCGCATGCCACAGGGGCCGCGGATCGTACAGAAACAGAGCGGGGTGGTTTCCGATCGTCGCAACTCCGGTGGCCTGCTCTCCGACCCGCGGTTCGAGCCGTACGACGCCGGCCCCCTCGCGACTGCGCGAGGCACTCAACAGGGTGACATCGGCGCCGAGACCCCGCATCGCGCGCTCCCGCCCGCGCCACTCGTCGACGGCGGCGCTGTGGGAAACCCTCAGAACGCGCACCGGACCTCCTATAAGCTCTCGGCAGTAACCATAACCGGCGTGGGCTGCTATTGTCGGCGCCGATGGGAGGCGGGTGCGATGACTCGCTTCGGCATTCTCGCCGTCTGCACGGGAAACGTGCACCGGTCACCCTTGGCCGCGGTCATGATCGACCGTTGGGCGCGGTGGTACTTGCCTGCCGAGCTGTCCGATCGAGTCTCGGTGGCGAGCGCGGGCACAGGCGCTCCGGTCGGCGCTCCGATGGGCTCTCGACCGCTGGCGATCGCTGCTGCGTTGGGCGCCGACGGCCGCGCCCATCGAGCAACGCAGTTATCGGACGACGCCTTGGTCGCGGCCGACCTCGTGCTCGTCGCTTCTCGCCTCCATCGCGACCAGGTTCTCTCACAGGTGCCGTCGGCGATGCGTAGAACCTTCACGTTCCGCGAGGCGGGCCGCATCGCCGAGCGGCTGCAACCACGGCGACTGGATACAGTCGCGGATCTGCGTGCCGTTGTTGCGGCCCTTGCTGAAGGCCGCTCCGCGGTGGCGGCCCCGGGTGCCGAGGATGATGTCATCGATCCCCAAGGTCTGGGCGATGATGCGTACCTGCAGATGGCGGCGCAGGAGGTCCCCGCGCTGGCGTCGCTCGCGGCGGTGCTACTGGGGATGCCACCTGGCGATCAGGCGGCCTATCGTTACACAGCCCGCGAGTCGGCGCTTCTCTCCAGCGTGGATGGTGCTTCCGGTTCGGTCGACGGTGCTGACCGGTGAGCCGCGATGCGTCGCGAGGCAGGCAGATGACCGACAACCCGAAAGTGCTCCACCTCGGGCACACCAGCGCGGCGGGTGGCGCCGAATTCGCACTCGTCCGCATGCTGAACGCCGGCGTCGCGTGGCGTGCGGCTCTGCTGCTACCGCCGACTGACTGGCCCGGCGTGTTCGCGAACCTGTCGCCAGACGTCCCCGTGCGCATCCGCGGTGTGCGCCAACCGGCCGGTGTCAGTCGGGGGAGTGCGATCCTCGTGGCCGGTGCCACTGCCCGCCTGGTCGCCCAGACGATTGTCACTCGTCTTCACCCCGCGTTTCGCTGGGCGGACATCGTCGACGCGAACACGACGCGGGCGGCCGCGTACGGAGCCTTGGCCGCGCAAGCGTCGAGGAAGCCGTTCGTGGTTCACCTGCGCGACATGGTGGATCCTGAGGCGCTCGGAACACTCGGGTTCGAGATCATGAGGCGAGTCATCCTCGCGCGGGCGGATGGGATCGTCACGGACAGTCAAGCAACGCTCGATTCAGCCGCGCCGAACTTACGGGCGGATGCCGTCACAGCAGTGATTCCGAGCGCATCGGGATTGGCCTTCCGTGGAGCCCGGCCGCTGCCGCAGGGACCGATCCACGTCGGAATGCTGGCGCGCATCGATCCCTGGAAGGGCCAGAGTCTCCTGCTCGATGCTTTCGCGCAGGCACTCGGCGACACCGACGCACGGTTGCAACTGGCGGGGCAAGCATACTTCGGGCACGAAGACTTTCTCGCAGCGCTTCGAAGCCGAGCAGAGACGCTGGGAATAGCCGAGCGCGTGGACTTCCTCGGTCAGGTAAAGTGCGTAGACCGACTTCTGAGTTCATGGCACATCGCCGTGCAAACATCTACCCGACCGGAGCCGCTCGGACAGAACGTGCTGCAGTACCTAGCGGCCGGTCGCGCGGTCATCGTGGCCGACGAGGGCGGACCGACTGAATGGGTTGTCGACGGCATCAACGGCCTTCGGGTGAGACCGCGCGACGTCGCCTCACTCGCAGACGCACTTCGCCGGTTGGGGACGGATGCCGAGCTCCGAGGACGACTCGCCGCGGGAGCATCGGCCACACCCAATCTGCTGTCAGATTCCGACGTTGCCCGCGCCCACGCCGCCTTCTACGCGGAGGTTCTCCAGCGCCGCCGCACATGATCGTCCGGCCTCCCTCCGGTGGCCCACCGGTAGCATCGGAGGATGCTTGACGCAGCACCCCTCGTCCTGCCGCTCGTGATGGCGGGCGTCCTGATCGCGAGCGGTGCGGGCAAGCTGATTCGCCCCGACGATCTGGCCAACTGGGCCGAGCTGGGTGTTCCCCCCGTGTTTCGCCGGACCTGGCTGGTGAAGCTGCACCCGTGGGGGGAGCTCGCACTCGCGCTGGCCCTTGCCGTCCTAGGTGGCGTGCTCGGGCTCTTCGCCGGGATCGCGTCGGTTGTCCTGATGGCCGCGTACTTGTGGGTAGTGGTGCGTGCGCTCCGCGCGACGCCGGATGCGTCGTGTTCGTGCTTCGGCAAACGGAGGCCGGTCACGCGCCTCACCGTCGCGCGGAACAGCTGGTTGACGGTCGTCGCCGTCGCCACGACGGCGGTGATCTGGATGGATCCGCTCTGGGGCGGAGCCGTGGCCGGCGTATGGGCGGTCGACGCGTGGGGATGGGTCGTGATGATCGCGGTCGCCGTCGTCACCGCGCTATTCATCATGTGGCCGGATGCGCCAGCCAGCGATGTCGCCCCCGCTACTGTCCCCGCGGCCGCCGTCGGAACCGAGGAACTCGACTATGTCAGGCAGCGAACGCCAGCGGTACCCGTCACGCTCGCTGACGGGACGATCCGAAATCTGCGCGACCTGGCGACAACTCGGCCGCAGCTGTTGCTTGCGGTGTCCCTGTCGTGTGGATCGTGCGCCGCCACGATCGAGAGCGCTCCGGCGTTGCGCGCGCGCCTGCCGGAACTCGACGTCAGGCTTCTTGTGCGAACGGCTCCCGTCGCGGGATCGTTCATGGAGCTCGACGAGCCCCAGTCACTTCACGACACCGAGAACTATGTCGGCGGATCCATTGCGGACTGGGCGACGCCTACCGCGGTACTCCTCGGTGTTGACGGAATGCTCGCCGGCGGGCCGGTCACTGGCGCAGCGGCCATCGAGGAATTCGTTGCAGACGTCCGGACAGCCTTGGACGAGGCCGCCGCCGTCGTGTGAAGGCATCAGCGCAGCCCGCGTGGCCGCCACCCTCAACGTGACCTACCCGTGACCGCTCCGTGACCCGATTCTCTGGCGAAGCCCAGACGGCATGAGCGAGGATCGGGGGCATGGTCCTCGCGCGCCGCATCCTCGCCCTCCCGATCGCCCTCGTGCTTGCGGGCGTCGCGCTCGCGGGATGCGCAACCCCCGTCGCCGGCGATCCGTCGTCCAGCCCGACGTCGGGAAGTGACGGCACCGAGGCGGAGGTGGATGCCGCGTGGCTCGACGATGGACGCATCATCGGCCTCGTCACCACGGGCAGCTCCACCTGCATTCCCGCGGCGGACGAGGCGATGCTCGACGACGACGGCACCCTCTCGGTGACACTGGTCGAGCCGGAGGCTGACACTCCGTGCACGTCCGACCTCGTCCCGCGAGTCACGCTGGTCGAGGTTCCCGAGGGTGTCGACCCTGCTGAGAACCTGCCGATCACGGTCAGCGGCGACGGCTACGACGCCAGCACCGAGCTCGCGGGCGTCGCCGGGGTCACGGGCGGCGGCATGACCGACTACCTCCCGAGCGCGGGATGGACCGAGACCGAGGGGCAGTTCGTGCTCCTCACGTGGGGCTCGTCCTCGTGTGCTCCGGTGATCGCCGAGGTCGCGGCGTCCGCGCCCGCGGAGGTCACCGTGACCTTCCAGACTCCCCCCGCCGATCAGGTGTGCACCATGGACATGGCACCCCGCGCGGCCGTCGCCGTGGTGGAGGGCCTCGAGGCGAAGACCGATGTGGAGCTGGTCCTCACCGGCAGCCCCGAGTTCGCCGACGTTCGCGTGCCGATCTACGGCGAGAACTAGGCGCGTCCAGTCCTACGGGTTCGCCTGTCACAGCCTGCGGGCCGCGTCGGCGTGTCGTGACAGGCGAGCCGGCCGGCGGATGCCGCGGCGCTATGCCCATGGCGAACACCGCCATATCGGCATCCGCCCGTCGTTACCCTCGATGTAAGGCGCTTGACTGCGCCTGTTGGCCCATGTGCCGGAGGAATGGATGATGTTCGAGAGATTCACGGACCGTGCCCGTCGTGTGGTCGTTCTCGCCCAAGAAGAGGCGAA
This sequence comes from uncultured Actinomycetota bacterium, assembly GCA_963772625.1. Lineage (GTDB taxonomy): Bacteria > Actinomycetota > Actinomycetes > Actinomycetales > Microbacteriaceae > Microbacterium. The sequence continues at coordinate 160,315 of CAVYXT010000008.1, forward strand.
GATGCTCAACCACAACTACATCGGCACCGAGCACATCCTGCTCGGGCTCATCCACGAGGGTGAAGGTGTCGCCGCCAAGGCGCTCGAGTCGCTGGGCATCTCGCTCGACGCCGTGCGCGAGCAGGTGCAGGACATCATCGGCCAGGGTCAGCAGCAGCCGACCGGGCACATCCCGTTCACGCCGCGCGCCAAGAAGGTGCTCGAGCTCTCGCTGCGCGAAGCGCTGCAGCTGGGCCACAACTACATCGGCACCGAGCACATCCTGCTCGGCCTGATCCGCGAGGGCGAGGGCGTCGCCGCTCAGGTGCTGGTCAAGCTCGGCGCCGACCTGAACAAGGTGCGCCAGCAGGTCATCCAGCTGCTGTCGGGCTACCAGGGCAAGGAGCCGGCCGCCGTCAGCGGCGCCGCGCACGACAACCCGCAGGCCGCCCAGGGCGGATCCGCGGTGCTCGACCAGTTCGGCCGCAACCTCACGCAGGCTGCGCGCGAGAACAAGCTCGACCCGGTGATCGGGCGCGAGAAGGAGATCGAGCGGGTCATGCAGATCCTCTCGCGTCGCTCCAAGAACAACCCCGTCCTGATCGGCGAGCCCGGAGTCGGCAAGACCGCCGTCGTCGAGGGCCTCGCGCAGGCGATCGTGAAGAACGACGTGCCCGAGACGCTGAAGGACAAGCAGGTCTACTCGCTCGACCTCGGCTCGCTCATCGCCGGCTCGCGCTACCGCGGTGACTTCGAGGAGCGCCTGAAGAAGGTCACCAAGGAGATCCGCACGCGCGGTGACATCATCGTCTTCATCGACGAGATCCACACCCTCGTGGGTGCGGGCGCCGCCGAAGGCGCGATCGACGCGGCTTCCATCCTCAAGCCGCTCCTCGCCCGCGGAGAGCTGCAGACGATCGGTGCGACGACGCTCGACGAGTACCGCAAGCACTTCGAGAAGGATGCCGCGCTCGAGCGCCGCTTCCAGCCGATCCAGGTCGCCGAGCCGAGCCTGCCCCACGCGATCAACATCCTGAAGGGGCTGCGCGACCGCTACGAGGCGCACCACAAGGTGCAGATCACGGACGGCGCGATCGTCGCCGCCGCGAACCTCGCCGACCGCTACGTCAGCGACCGCTTCCTGCCCGACAAGGCCATCGACCTGATCGACGAGGCCGGCGCCCGCCTGCGCCTGTCGATCCTGTCGTCGCCGCCGGAGCTGCGCGAGTTCGACGAGAAGATCGCGAACGTGCGCCAGCAGAAGGAGCAGGCGTCGGAGGACCAGGACTTCGAGAAGGCCGCGTCGCTGCGCGACGAGGAGAAGTCGCTCCTCGCGGAGCGTCTGCGCCTCGAGAAGCAGTGGAAGAGCGGCGATGTCGCGGCGCACGCGGTGGTCGACGAGGGCTTGATCGCCGAAGTTCTGGCGCAGGCCACCGGCATTCCGGTGTTCAAGCTGACCGAGGAGGAGTCCTCGCGGCTGGTGTTCATGGAGAAGGCCCTGCACCAGCGGGTCATCGGCCAGGAAGAGGCGATCTCGGCACTGGCAAAGACGATCCGCCGCCAGCGTGCGGGCCTCAAGGACCCCAAGCGCCCGAACGGCTCGTTCATCTTCGCCGGCCCGACCGGCGTCGGAAAGACCGAGCTCGCCAAGGCGCTCGCGGAGTTCCTCTTCGACGACGAGGCCGCGCTGATCTCGCTCGACATGTCGGAGTTCGGCGAGAAGCACACCGTCTCGCGGCTGTTCGGTGCCCCTCCGGGCTTCGTCGGCTTCGAAGAGGGCGGCCAGCTCACCGAGAAGGTGCGGCGCAAGCCGTTCAGCGTGGTTCTCTTCGACGAGATCGAGAAGGCGCACCCCGACATCTTCAACTCGCTCCTGCAGATCCTCGAGGAGGGTCGACTGACCGACGGTCAGGGTCGCATGATCGACTTCAAGAACACGGTCATCATCATGACCACCAACCTGGGCGCGCGCGACATCGCGGGCGGTCCGGTCGGGTTCCAGGTCGAGGGTGACACCGCGACCTCGTACGACCGCATGCAGGGCAAGGTCAAGGAAGAGCTGAAGCGCCACTTCAAGCCCGAGTTCCTCAACCGCGTCGATGACATCATCGTGTTCCCGCAGCTGTCGAAGGAGGAGCTGGTGCAGATCGTGGATCTGTTCACCCGGCGCCTCGGCGAGCGACTGCTCGACCGCGACATGACGATCACGCTGACACTGGCGGCGAAGGAGAAGCTCATCGAGATCGGGTTCGACCCGGCGCTCGGCGCGCGGCCGCTTCGTCGCGCGATGCAGCACGAGGTCGAGGACCGGCTCTCGGAGCGCATCCTGCACGGCGAGCTGAACGCCGGCGACCACATCACGGTCGACGCGGTCGACGGCGAGTTCGTGTTCGAGAACGGCCCGCGCGGCGACAAGGTCGCCGTCGGGGTCGCCACGGCGGGCGAGATCACCTCGACCCCCGACCTGGCGGTGGCGTCGGGCGAGTAATCCTCGATCCGGCGGATGCCGGACGACACGAAGAGCGGATGCTGCGGCATCCGCTCTTCGTCGTTCGAGGGGCGGGTGCTGGTGCCGAATGCACGACTTGTCGCCGAGCGCACGGATCAGCCCCATCGTCAGCTCGTGCACTCGACGGGAAGTCGTGCGACTCGGCGGACTGGGCTCCCACCATGCCGCCGTAGGCTGGAACCGATGAGCGAGTACACGGTGCGGGCGGCGCGGGCGGCGGACATCCGCGGCATCCGCGACCTGCTCGAGCCGTACGTGCAGCGTCGGATCCTGCTCGGCAAGGACCTCGTCGTGCTGTACGAGGCTGTGCAGCAGTTCGTCGTCGCCGAGGACGCGAGCGGGCGTCTCATCGGCTGCGGCGCGCTGCACGTGATGTGGGAGGACCTCGGCGAGGTCCGCACGCTGATCGTCGCGGACGAGTGGCTGCACCACGGGGTGGGGCGCAAGCTCGTCGGAGCGCTCGAGAAGAACGCCCGCAATCTCGGCCTCAGCCGCCTGTTCTGCCTCACGTTCGAGGTCGAATTCTTCACGCGGCGCGGGTTCGCGCCGATCGGCGAGCAGGTCGTCGATCCCGATGTCTACTCGCAGCTCATCCGCAGCCCCGACGAGGGCATCGCGGAGTTCCTCGATCTCGCGCACGTCAAGCCGAACACGCTCGGCAACACGAGGATGCTCAAGCGTCTCTGAGGGTTGCGCCGCATCGCGCCAGAGGACGCAAGTTGTCGCTCTGCGCCTCGCGTGGACGGCGTGTTGCGTCGTCTCGTCGGTGCGCGAACGTCAGCGGCCGGTGAACCGCGGCGGCCGCTTCTGCTGGAACGCGGCGAACCCTTCGCGGTAGTCGTCCGTGTCGCAGAGCGCCGCCTGTGCGGCGTTCTCGATGTCGACCGAGTCCCACAGCGCGAGCCGTTCGTCGCGGATCCGGGCGACCAGGGCCTTGCTGGCCCGGAACGCCGCCGTCGCGCCGCTCGCCGCCTTCGTCGCAGCCTCGAGCGTCGCCGCGAGCACCTCGTCGGCGGGAAAGACCCGCGAGAACAGCCCGGACTGCACCGCCTCGGTGCCGCTCATGAGGCGGCCCGTGTAGATCAGGTCGAGCGTCTTGTGCGCGCCCAGGCGCTCGTAGAAGTGCGCGTGGCCGCCCGAGTCGAGCGTCGCGCCGAGCGCCGCGAACGGCGAGCCGATCTTCGCCGAGTCGGCTACGTAAACGACGTCGGTCGCGATCAGCAGGCCGAGCCCGACGCCCAGGCAGGCGCCGTGCGCGACGGCGAACGTCGGAGCGGGAAACGCCGACATGCGTCGCAGCAGCGGGGTGACGAGCCCGCCGAGGTACCCGAGGACGTCGTCGTCGCGCGGGTCGACACCGGAGATGTCGCGCCCCGCGCAGAACGCGCGCCCCTCGCCGCGGAGAACCAGGGCTCGAACACCGGATGCTTCGGCCTCGGCGTACGCGGCCGACAACTCGTCGAGCGCACTCTCGTCGAGCGCATTGAGCTTCTCGGGTGCGTTGAGCACGACCTGGGCGACGTCGCCCTCGATGGTGAGGTCGATCATGGCGCCATCCTTTCGGGCAAAGATCACACGTCGTAGTCGACCACGACGCGCGGGGTCTCGGGGTGGGACTGGCAGGTGAGGACGTAGCCGCGGTCGAGCTCCTCGGGCTCCAGTGCGAAGTTCTGGGTCATGCGCACCTTGCCCTCGACGAGGCGCGCGCGGCACGTGCCGCACACTCCGCCCGCGCAGGCGAAGGGCACGTCGCCGCGAACGCGCAGCGCGGCATCCAGGATCGCCTCGTTCGCCGACACCGGCGACTCCACGGTCGACGACAGCCCATCGAGGGTGAACTCCACCGTGTACATCTCGTCGCCCGGCCGCGCCTGCACGGGCCGTCCGCGGTCGATGCGCGGGCCGTCGGCATCCGTCGTGAAGAGCTCGAAGCGGATGTCGCTCGCCGGCACGCCGTGACGCTCGAGCGTCTCGCGACAGAGCGCGACCAGCTCGAACGGGCCGCACAGGAACCACTCGGTGACGGCGGCGGGATGCACCAGCCGCTCGAGGATCGCGTCGAGCTTCTCGGCGTCGATGCGTCCGGACAGCAGGGGCGCGGCGCGCTGCTCGCGGGAGAGGACGTGGTGCAGCGCGAGCCGGGCGGGATAGCGGTCCTTGAGGTCGGCGAGCTCCTCGAGGAACATCACGTCCTGCGTTGCCCGGTTCGTGTAGACGAGCGTGAATCGCGCGGTCGGCGACGAGGCGAGAACAGATGCCGCGAGCGACATCATCGGCGTGATGCCCGACCCCGCGGCGATGCCCGCCAGGTGCGCGTCGTCGAGGTCGGGAAGGTTCGAGGTGAAGGTGCCCTCCGGGCTCATCACGTCGACGCGGTCTCCCGGCTTGAGGTTCTCGTGCGCCCAGACCGAGAACAGCCCGCCGAGGTCCCGCTTGATCCCGACGCTGATCGAGCCGGGGGTCGGCGGCCGGCAGATCGAGTAGCTCCGCCGCACCTCGTGTCCGTCGACGCGGGCGCGGAGGGCGACGTACTGACCGGGCAGATAGTCGTACTCGCCGTGCAGCTCGGGCGGTACGGCGAACGTGACCTCGATGCTCTCGGCGGTGAGCGGCCGCACCTCGGCCACCTCGAGCTCGTGGAAGCGCGCCCGGCGGCGCGTCGTGGTCGCCATGAGGCTGCTCACAGCACCTTGAAGGAATCGAACGGCTCGAGGCAGGCGCGGCACTCGTACAGCGCCTTGCAAGACGTCGAACCGAACCGCGAGACCTCGCGCGTGTCCAGAGACCCGCACCGCGGGCACTTCACCGCCAAGCGGACGCGGATCGGCCCCTGCGTCACGCCGGCCCGACCAGAAGGCGGGGCGATGCCGTACTCCGAGAGCTTGCGCTTGCCGGCATCCGTCATCCAGTCGGTCGTCCAGGCCGGCGAGAGGGTGGTCCGTACGTCGACCGACTCGTATCCGGCCGCGGTCAGCGCGAGGATGACGTCGTCGCGCATCGTCTCGAGGGCGGGGCATCCGCTGTACGTCGGGGTGATCGTCACGATCGCGCGGTCGGCCTCGACCTCGACGGCGCGCAGCACGCCGAGGTCTTCGATCGTGAGCACGGGCACTTCGGGGTCGGTCACGGTCGCCGCGATCGCCCACGCGTGCTCGCGCGAGTGTGCGACGACGGGCTCGACGATTGCACGGCTCACCAGGTCACCCCCGGATGCTGACGGGCGAGCACCTGCATCTCGGCCAGAAGATAGCCCAACGTCGAGAAGTGCGTGCCCTGGCGCCCGCCGCCGGCGGAGATGAAGCCCTTGGGCAGCTCGAGGTCCGCCTCGGTGAGGACGGCGGCGATCACGTCGTCGAAGGCCTCGCGCAGCGCGGACGGGCGGGCCGCGATGCCGTCGAGGCGGTCGAGGAGGGGCTCGTCGCGGAAGAGCTCGTCGACGTACGGCCACACGGCGTCGAGGGCGCGGATCATGCGGGCTCGCGATTCGTCGGTGCCGCCCGCGAGTCGGAGCACCCACTGGATCGCGTGGTCGCGGTGGTAGTCGACTTCCTTGAGCGACTTCTCCGCGATCGCGGCGAGCGTCTCGTCACTCGAGTGCCGCAGGGCCGAGTAGAGCTCGAACATGTACGTCGCGGCGACGAGCTGCCGGGCGATGGTCTGCGCGAAGTCGCCATTGGGCTGCTCGACGATCCATGCGCAGCGGAACTCGTGCTCGTCGCGGAAGTAGGCGAGGTCGTCCTCCGTGCGCCCGTCCGCCGTGCCCGCGTAGTGCAGGAGAGAGCGGGCATGGCCGAGCAGGTCGAGGGCGATGTTGCCCAGCGCGACGTCCTCCTCGAGCTCGGGGGCGCGGGCGATCCACCAGCCCAGCTGCTGCGACAGAATGAGGGCATCGTCGCCCAGCCAGAGCGCGTACTCGGCGACCTCGGGCGACGCCGTCGCGTCCCCGGCGCCGGCGAGCTCGGCGGCCAGTTCGAGCTGGTCGACCGTGACCGACCCGTGGATGTCGGACTCTTCGTCGTTGTGACTCACAGGTGCGGCACCCCCTCGGACGCCTTGTAGTACACGGCGTGGCGGTAGTTCTTGCCCGCGGGACTCTCGAAGAACGCGCCCTTCGCGTCGGGATCGCTGGTGGTGATCGCGTCGGCGGCCACGACCCAGATCGAGGTTCCCTCGCCGCGGCGTGTGTACAGATCGCGGGCGTTGCGGACGGCCATGTCGGCGTCGGGCGCGTGCAGCGATCCGGCGTGCACGTGGCTCAGCCCGCGGTTGGCTCGGACGAAGACCTCCCACAGAGGCCACTGCTCTGCGGGGGAGGCCCCGGGGGTCGTCATCACGCCACCGCCCCTTCCGCCGGTCGCCGAGTCTGTCGAGACGTCGACGCTTCGACAGGCTCAGGGCCCGACTCGTGCTTGCGCGCATACTCGGCGGCCGCCTCGCGCACCCACGCGCCGTTCTCGTGCGCTTCCCGTCGCGCCCGCAGCCGCTCGGCGTTCATCGGCCCGCGGCCGGCGAGCACCTCGAAGAACTCGGTCCAGTCGATCTCGCTGTGCTCGTATTGCTGCGTCTCCTCGTTCCAGCGAAGGTTCGGGTCGGGCAGGGTGACGCCAAGGGCCTCGGCCTGCGGCACCAGCATCCCGATGAACCGCTGACGCAGTTCGTCGTTCGAGAAGCGCTTGATCTTCCACGCGGTCGACTGCGCCGAGTTGGGCGACTGGTCGTCGGGAGGCCCGAACATCATCAGGCTCGGCCAGTACCAGCGGTTGACGGCATCCTGTGCCATCTCGCGCTGAGCAGGCGTGCCCTGCATGAGCGTCAGGAGGATCTCGAAACCCTGGCGCTGATGGAACGACTCCTCCTTGCAGATGCGCACCATGGCGCGGCCGTACGGACCGTACGAGGCTCGGCACAGCGGCACCTGGTTGCAGATCGCGGCGCCGTCCACGAGCCAGCCGATCGCGCCCATGTCGGCCCAGGTCGGCGTCGGGTAGTTGAAGATCGACGAGTACTTCGCCTTGCCGGTGATCAGCTGCTCGGTCATTTCGTCGCGCGTGATGCCGAGGGTCTGGGCGGCCGAGTACAGGTACAGGCCATGGCCCGCTTCGTCCTGCACCTTGGCCATCAGGATCGCCTTGCGCTTGAGGCTCGGGGCGCGCGTGATCCAGTTGCCCTCAGGCTGCATGCCGATGATCTCGGAGTGTCCGTGCTGCGAGATCTGCCGGATCAGCGTCTTGCGGTACGCGTCGGGCATCCAGTCGCGAGGCTCGACGCGCGAGTCGGCGGCGATGAGCTCGTGAAATCGCCACTCCTCCTCGGAGAGCTCGGGCTCGACGGCGCTGAGGTCAGCGGCGGTGGTCATCTTCGACTCCTGGTGTTTACAGAACGATCGTTTAGTTATTATGACAGACATGGAGCGGCCCACGAAAGCGATGATCGAGCGAGACCGGGCGTCGGCGGCGCTGGGCATGGTCGTGGACCACGATGAACCCGGGCGCGCCGTGGTGCACATGCTCGTCCGCGACGACATGACCAACGGCTTCCACATCACGCACGGCGGCCTGGTGTTCGCGCTGGCCGACACGGCATTCGCGATCGCCTGCAACGAGGACGACCGCATCACCGTCGCGCAGGGCGCCGACGTCACATTCCTGAAGTCCACGACCAGCGGGCAGACCCTGACCGCCACGGCGGTGCGGCGAGCCCAGAACGGGCGCTCGGGGCTCTACGACGTGACTGTGACCGACGAAACGGGAGACGTCGTGGCCGAGGTGCGCGGCCGGTCCTTCGTCACCGGCCGCACCCTGCCTCTGTCACCCGCCGATTCCGGTTCGTAACTCAGTCCGAGCGGCGCGCCGCGCGTGATGGGATGCCGGAATCGCGGGACTCAGCCGGCCGCGCGCGACGCGCAGACTGAATCCCGAACGCGGATGGACACCGGGGGGGTCAGGCCGTCGCCAGCTCCTTCGCGACCAGAGTCAGCACGTCGTACTGCGGCCACGACGTCGTCCTTCTGGTTGCGGATCACCGCGTCCCAACGCACCTCGCCGTAGTCGTCGGTCTCGCGCGGCGTGATCTGCTTCGCCGTGAGCTCGACGCGGATCTCGTCGCCCGGTGACACCGGCGTGAGGAACCGCAGGTTCTCCAGGCCGTAGTTGGCCAGCACGGGGCCAGGCTCCGGGTCGACGAACAGGCCCGCAGCCCACGAGACCAGCAGATACCCGTGTGCCACGCGTCCGGGGAAGAACGGGTTGGCCGCGGCCGCCTCCTCGTCCATATGCGCGTAGAACGTGTCGCCGGTGAACTGCGCGAACGTCTCGATGTCCGCGAGCGTCACCTCGCGCGATGCCGACACCACCTGGTCGCCGATGCGCAGCTCGGCGAGCGACTTGCGGAACGGATGCCGGCCGGTCGAGTCCGAGGCGGCACCCGTGTGCCACACGCCGGTGAGAGCGGTGAGCATCTCGGGAGAGCCCTGCACGGCGGTTCGCTGCATGTGGTGCAGCACGGCACGGATCCCGCCGAGCTCCTCGCCACCGCCGGCCCGCCCAGGCCCGCCGTGGACGAGGTTCGGCAGGGGCGAGCCGTGCCCGGTCGACGAGCGGGCGTCGTCGCGGTCCAGGAGCAGCACTCGGCCGTTGAAGGCCGAGATGCGGCTCATCGAGCTCCGACGGCGACCGCCGGGTCATGCGTCGCGATGCTCGTCACGAGCGACCCGCCGCCGCGCGCCACGATGTCGGCCGCGTCCGCGACGCTGCCGTACGGGATCACCGACGCCACCGGGCCGAACGCCTCCACCTCGTGCACGGCGTCGGCTGCGGCATCCGCGAATCGCAGCATCAGCGGCGGCACGAACGCCCCGTCGCGAGACTCGCCGACCGACCCGTCGGCGCGCGTCACCGAGGGGGTGCCCGTCGCCCCGATGACCACCTCGCCGCCGGCGGCCTGCAGCCTTCGCGACCCTGCGCCAGCACGTCGTCGCGCTGCCCGGTCGAGGCGAGGGGGCCGATCGTGACCCCCTCCGCGCTCGGGTCGCCCACCACGACGCGCTCGGCGATGCGCTCGCGGACGGCGTCGATGACGGCGTCGACGGATGCCGTGGGCACGAGAGCCCGCCGGATCGCCGTGCACTTCTGCCCGGCCTTGGAGGTCATCTCGGTGACGAGCTGGCGCACGTACGCGTCGAACTCGGGGGTCCCGAGACGGCGTCGGGGCCGAGGATGGAGGCGTTGATCGAGTCGGTCTCGCTCGTGAAGCGCACACCTCCGGTCTGCACGCAGTCGTGGGCGCGGAGCCGCTCCGCCGTCGAGGCGCTGCCGGTGAAGCCGACGATGTCGCCGAGGCGCAGGTGGTCGAACAGGGTCGGCACGCTGCCGCTCACGAGCTGGAGCGACCCCTGTGGCAACAGGCCGGACTCGACGAGGATGCGCACGTACGCCTCTGCGAGGTACCCGGTCGGAGTCGCGGGCTTGACGAGGGTCGGCATCCCGGCGAGGAACGCGGGCGCGAATTTCTCGAGCGACCCCCACACCGGGAAGTTGAACGCGTTCATCTGCACGGCGACGCCGGGCAGCCGTGTGTAGATGTGCCGTCCGAGGAACGAGCCGTCCTTGGAGAGGGACTCGACCGGTCCGTCGACGTACACCCGGGCGTTGGGCATCTCGCGCCGCGCCTTGCCGGAGTACGAGAACAGCACGCCGATGCCGCCGTCGATGTCGACCCACGAGTCGGCCTTCGTCGCGCCGGTCCGCGCCGAGAGGGCGTACAGCTCCTCCTTGCGCTCGGTCAGCGCGAGGGCCATCTGCTTGAGCAGCACCGCGCGCTCGTGGAAGGTCAGCGCGCCGATGCTCGCCTGCCCCACGGTGCGCGCGTACTCCAGCGCGGCGCCGAGGTCGAGGCCTGCGGTGCTGACGCGCGTGACGGGCTCGCCAGTCGAGGCGTCGCGCACCAGCGTGGCGTCGGTGTCGTCGGGGGGCGTCCACCAGGCGCCTCGGATGTAGCTGGGCAGTATGTCGGTCATCGGTCGTTCTCCCATGAATAGAAGCCTGCGCCGCTCTTGCGGCCGAGCTTGCCCTCTGCGACCATCCGGCGCAGCAGGGCGGGCGGTTCGAAGCGGGCGCCGAGCTTGGCGTACAGCTCTTCGGCGATGCCGAGGCGCACGTCCAGGCCCACGAGATCGGTCGTCCGCAGAGGACCGGCCGGATGCCGGTACCCGAGCGTCATCGCCGCGTCGATGTCGGCGGCGCTGGCGACTCCCTCTTCCAGCATCCGGATCGCCTCGAGGCCGAGGGCGACGCCGAGCCGACTCGAGGCGAATCCGGGGGAGTCCCGCACGACGATCGCCGTCTTGCCGAGCGCTTCGGACCCAGCTCCGGGCGTCCTCGATGAGCGCGGCGTCGGTCGCCGACCCCGCCACGACCTCGACCAGCGCCGATGCGGGCACCGGGTTGAAGAAGTGCAGCCCGAGAAAGCGCGCGGGCCGGGCCAGCTCGCCGGCGAGGTCGTAGATCGAGATGGACGAGGTGTTCGACGCGAGCACAGCCCCCGCGGGTAGGACGGCCTCCGCGCGAGCGAGTGCCTCGACCTTCAGCGAGCGATCCTCCGGCACCGCCTCGATGACGAGCGTGCGTCCGGCGAAGAGCGCGGCGTCGGTGCCTGACGTCAACGCATCTTCGAGCTCGGCGAGCGGCGCTCGGGTTGCGCCGCGCTCCACCGAGAGCGCGAGGCTCGCGCGGATGCGGGAGGCCGCGGCATGCGCTGTCGTCTCGTCGCGCTCGACGACCACGACCTGCGAGCCGGCCAGCACGAAGGCGTGCGAGATTCCCGCGCCCATCCGACCGCCGCCGAGCACGCCCACCCGCGCCGGCGCCGCAACTTCGGCCCTCACCGCCGAACCTTCGGCCGCGACCGCCGAACCCCCGGCCGCTGACCCTGTCGAAGCGTCGTCGCTCATCCGCGGTTCCGCCTTTCGAGGAACTCGGTCATGCGCCGCTCCTTCTCGGGGCTCTCGAAGAGCTCGGCCTGCAGTTCGAGTTCGATCGCGGGGTGCTCCGCCCGCGCCGCGCGCAGCGCCAGCTTGGTGTGCCGGGTCGCCAGCGGGTCGTTCGCGGCGATGCGGTCGGCCATCGCGTGAGCCGCCGTCAGCAGCTCCTCGGCGGGATGCAGCGATGAGACCACGCCCCAGGCTAGCGCCTCGTCGGCGTCGAGGATGCGACCGGTCAGCAGCAGCTCGCTGGCTCGCGCCTCGCCGACGATCTCGCGCAGTCGCCAGGTCGCGCCGGCGGCCGCCATGATGCCCAGGCCCGTCTCGGGGTTGCCGATCTTGAGGGCCGGCGTGCCGATGCGCAGGTCGGCGGCCAACGCGAGCTCCGCGCCGCCGCCGAGAGCGTAACCGTCGATTGCGGCGATCACCGGCATCGGCAGCTCATTGATCCGGATGAACGCCATCGCGTTGATGCCCTGGCGCGCGTGTGCCGCTCGGCGGTCCCGCAGCTGGGCGATGTCGGCGCCCGACGCGAACACGCCGCTGACCCCGGCCAGGATGAGCGTGCGGGGCGCGGCTTCGAGCTCGGCGCACAGTGCGTGCAGCGCGTCGATCGTGTCTTGGTCGATCGCGTTGCGCTTCTCAGGGCGGTTCAGGTGGCGACGACGGGGTCGGGCAGGCGATCGACCAGCAAGGGCTCTGCCATCGTCGTGTCCTCCGCTCCAGTGCGCACGCCATTACCTTACCGATCGTTCAGGAAGAAGCATCCGTCGGTCGAAGCGGATGTCACACTGGGGAGCGTGACCGTCTCCCCGTTGCCCATCGACCGGGTCGCCCCGCGTCGGGGCCGACCCGGGTACGACCAGCGCCAGATCCTCGAGATCGCAGTCGGCGTCTTCATCGAGCACGGCTACGACGCGACATCCGTTGCGTCGCTGGCGACGCGTCTGGGCCTGTCGAAGTCGGCGCTGTATCACCACTTCGAATCGAAGGAGCACCTGCTGAGCATGGCTCTGGACGAGGCGCTCGGCGGCCTCGAGGGCGTGCTGCTGGAGCCGGGAGCCCGCGAGGGTGGTGCAGGGAGCGCCTTGGCTACGTGCTGCGCGGTGCGGTCCGCGTGCTCGTCGACAAGCTGCCGTTCGTCACGCTGCTGCTGCGCGTCCGAGGCAACAGCGAGGTCGAGCGGCAGGCGCTCGAGCGGCGCCGCTCGTTCGACCACGAGATCACCGGAATGGTGCGGGCCGCGCAGGACGAGGGCTCCGTGCGGGCGGATGTCGATGCCTCGGTCGCCACGCGGCTGCTGTTCGGCATGGTCAACTCGATCGTCGAGTGGTACCGCCCGTCCGGCGCGGAGGGAGCCGCCGAGCTCGCGGCGGACGTGCTCACCGTTGCGCTCGACGGACTCCGCACGCGCTGACGCGCGAAAGGCTGGAACGCCCCGACCCTGGGAAACCGGGCGAAGCGGCATCCGCGGGGCGTGCCGGTCGGGAGACGCTCGCGAGCTGGCTTAGCCTGGGCGCA
>CAVYXT010000009.1:0-24037 GCA_963772625.1 uncultured Actinomycetota bacterium
GGGGTCGCCTCGGCGGGCGAGATCACCTCGACCCCCGACCTGGCGGTGGCTTCGGAGGAAGTAATCCTCGATCCGGCGGATGCCGGACGAAACGAAGAGCGGATGCTGCGGCATCCGCTCTTCGTCGTTCGCGGGGCGGGGCGTTCGGCTCGCCCTCCGGGCTCGCTCAACGACCGGGGGCCATAGGACAGCATCGGTCGTTGAGCGAGGGAGCGAAGCGACCGAGACGAAACGCCCGGGCACGAGAGCGGCCGTAGGCTGGTCGGGTGAGCGAGTACACGGTGCGGGCGGCGCGGGCGGCGGACATCCGCGGCATCCGCGACCTGCTCGAGCCGTACGTGCAGCGTCGGATCCTGCTCGGCAAGGACCTCGTCGTGCTGTACGAGGCCGTGCAGCAGTTCGTCGTCGCCGAGGACGCGAGCGGGCGTCTCATCGGCTGCGGCGCGCTGCACGTGATGTGGGAGGACCTCGGCGAGGTCCGCACGCTGATCGTCGCGGACGAGTGGCTGCACCACGGGGTGGGGCGCAAGCTCGTCGGAGCGCTCGAGAAGAACGCCCGCAATCTCGGCCTCAGCCGCCTGTTCTGCCTCACGTTCGAGGTCGAATTCTTCACGCGGCGCGGGTTCGCGCCGATCGGCGAGCAGGTCGTCGATCCCGATGTCTACTCGCAGCTCATCCGCAGCCCCGACGAGGGCATCGCGGAGTTCCTCGATCTCGCGCACGTCAAGCCGAACACGCTCGGCAACACGAGGATGCTCAAGCGCCTCTGAGGGTTGCGCCGCATCGCGCCAGAGGACGCAAGGTGTCGCTCTGCGCCTCGCGCTGGACGGCGTGTTGCGTCGTCTCGTCGGCGCGCGAACGTCAGCGGCCGGTGAACCGCGGCGGCCGCTTCTGCTGGAACGCGGCGAACCCTTCGCGGTAGTCGTCCGTGTCGCAGAGCGCCGCCTGTGCGGCGTTCTCGATGTCGACCGAGTCCCACAGCGCGAGTCGTTCGTCGCGGATCCGGGCGACCAGGGCCTTGCTGGCCCGGAACGCCGCCGTCGCGCCGCTCGCCGCCTTCGTCGCAGCCTCGAGCGTCGCCGCGAGCACCTCGTCGGCGGGAAAGACCCGCGAGAACAGCCCGGACTGCACCGCCTCGGTGCCGCTCATGAGGCGGCCCGTGTAGATCAGGTCGAGCGTCTTGTGCGCCCCCAGGCGCTCGTAGAAGTGCGCGTGGCCGCCCGAGTCGAGCGTCGCGCCGAGCGCCGCGAACGGCGAGCCGATCTTCGCCGAGTCGGCGACGTAAACGACGTCGGTCGCGATCAGCAGGCCGAGCCCGACGCCCAGGCAGGCGCCGTGCGCGACGGCGAACGTCGGAGCGGGAAACGCCGACATGCGTCGCAGCAGCGGGGTGACGAGCCCGCCGAGGTACCCGAGGACGTCGTCGTCGCGCGGGTCGACACCGGAGATGTCGCGCCCCGCGCAGAACGCGCGCCCCTCGCCGCGGAGAATCAGGGCTCGAACACCGGATGCTTCGGCCTCGGCGTACGCGGCCGACAACTCGTCGAGCGCACTCTCGTCGAGCGCATTGAGCTTCTCGGGTGCGTTGAGCACGACCTGGGCGACGTCGCCCTCGATGGTGAGGTCGATCATGGCGCCATCCTTCTCGGGCAAAGATCACACGTCGTAGTCGACCACGACGCGCGGGGTCTCGGGGTGGGACTGGCAGGTGAGGACGTAGCCGCGGTCGAGCTCCTCGGGCTCGAGTGCGAAGTTCTGGGTCATGCGCACCTTGCCCTCGACGAGGCGCGCGCGGCACGTGCCGCACACTCCGCCCGCGCAGGCGAAGGGCACGTCGCCGCGAACGCGCAGCGCGGCATCCAGGATCGCCTCGTTCGCCGACACCGGCGACTCCACGGTCGACGACAGCCCATCGAGGGTGAACTCCACCGTGAACATCTCGTCGCCCGGCCGCGCCTGCACGGGCCGTCCGCGGTCGATGCGCGGGCCGTCGGCATCGGTCGTGAAGAGCTCGAAGCGGATGTCGCTCGCCGGCACGCCGTGACGCTCGAGCGTCTCGCGACAGAGGGCGACCAGCTCGAACGGGCCGCACAGGAACCACTCGGTGACGGCGGCGGGATGCACCAGCCGCTCGAGGATCGCGTCGAGCTTCTCGGCGTCGATGCGTCCGGACAGCAGGGGCGCGGCGCGCTGCTCGCGGGAGAGGACGTGGTGCAGCGCGAGCCGGGCGGGGTAGCGGTCCTTGAGGTCGGCGAGCTCCTCGAGGAACATCACGTCCTGCGTTGCCCGGTTCGTGTACACGAGCGTGAATCGCGCGGTCGGCGACGAGGCGAGAACGGATGCCGCGAGCGACATCATCGGCGTGATGCCCGACCCCGCGGCGATGCCCGCCAGGTGCGCGCCGTCGAGGTCGGGAAGGTTCGAGGTGAAGGTGCCCTCCGGGCTCATCACGTCGACGCGGTCGCCCGGCTTGAGGTTCTCGTGCGCCCAGACCGAGAACAGCCCGCCGAGGTCCCGCTTGATCCCGACGCTGATCGAGCCGGGGGTCGGCGGCCGGCAGATCGAGTAGCTCCGCCGCACCTCGTGTCCGTCGACGCGGGCGCGGAGGGCGACGTACTGACCGGGTAGATAGTCGTACTCGCCGTGCAGCTCGGGCGGTACGGCGAACGTGACCTCGATGCTCTCGGCGGTGAGCGGCCGCACCTCGGCCACCTCGAGCTCGTGGAAGCGCGCCCGGCGGCGCGTCGTGGTCGCCATGAGGCTGCTCACAGCACCTTGAAGGAGTCGAACGGCTCGAGGCAGGCGCGGCACTCGTACAGCGCCTTGCAAGACGTCGAACCGAACCGCGAGACCTCGCGCGTGTCCAGAGACCCGCACCGCGGGCACTTCACCGCCAAGCGGACGCGGATCGGCCCCTGCGTCACGCCGGCCCGACCAGAAGGCGGGGCGATGCCGTACTCCGAGAGCTTGCGCTTGCCGGCATCCGTCATCCAGTCGGTCGTCCAGGCGGGCGAGAGGGTGGTCCGTACGTCGACCGACTCGTATCCGGCCGCGGTCAGCGCGAGGATGACGTCGTCGCGCATCGTCTCGAGGGCGGGGCATCCGCTGTACGTCGGGGTGATCGTCACGATCGCGCGGTCGGCCTCGACCTCGACGGCGCGCAGCACGCCGAGGTCTTCGATCGTGAGCACGGGCACTTCGGGGTCGGTCACGGTCGCCGCGATCGCCCACGCGTGCTCGCGCGAGTGTGCGACGACGGGCTCGACGATTGCACGGCTCACCAGGTCACCCCCGGATGCTGCCGGGCGAGCACCTGCATCTCGGCCAGAAGATAGCCCAACGTCGAGAAGTGCTTGCCCTGGCGCCCGCCGCCGGCGGAGATGAAGCCCTTGGGCAGCTCGAGGTCCGCCTCGGTGAGGACGGCGGCGATCACGTCGTCGAAGCCCTCGCGCAGCGCGGACGGGCGGGCCGCGATGCCGTCGAGGCGATCGAGGAGGGGCTCGTCGCGGAAGAGCTCGTCGACGTACGGCCACACGGCGTCGAGGGCGCGGATCATGCGGGCTCGCGATTCGTCGGTGCCGCCCGCGAGTCGGAGCACCCACTGGATCGCGTGGTCGCGGTGGTAGTCGACTTCCTTGAGCGACTTCTCCGCGATCGCGGCGAGCGTCTCGTCACTCGAGTGCCGCAGGGCCGAGTAGAGCTCGAACATGTACGTCGCGGCGACGAGCTGCCGGGCGATGGTCTGCGCGAAGTCGCCATTGGGCTGCTCGACGATCCACGCGCAGCGGAACTCGTGCTCGTCGCGGAAGTAGGCGAGGTCGTCCTCGGTGCGCCCGTCCGCCGTGCCCGCGTAGTGCAGGAGAGAGCGGGCATGGCCGAGCAGGTCGAGGGCGATGTTGCCCAGCGCGACGTCCTCCTCGAGCTCGGGGGCGCGGGCGATCCACCAGCCCAGCTGCTGCGACAGGATGAGGGCATCGTCGCCCAGCCAGAGCGCGTACTCGGCGACCTCGGGCGACGCCGTCGCGTCCCCGGCGCCGGCGAGCTCGGCGGCCAGTTCGAGCTGGTCGACCGTGACCGACCCGTGGATGTCGGACTCTTCGTCGTTGTGACTCACAGGTGCGGCACCCCCTCGGACGCCTTGTAGTACACGGCGTGGCGGTAGTTCTTGCCCGCGGGACTCTCGAAGAACGCGCCCTTCGCGTCGGGATCGCTCGTGGTGATGGCGTCGGCGGGCACGACCCAGATCGAGGTTCCCTCGCCGCGGCGTGTGTACAGATCGCGGGCGTTGCGGACGGCCATGTCGGCGTCGGGCGCGTGCAGCGATCCGGCGTGCACGTGGCTCAGCCCGCGGTTGGCTCGGACGAAGACCTCCCACAGAGGCCACTGCTCTGCGGGGGAGGCCCCGGGGGTCGTCATCACGCCACCGCCCCTTCCGCCGGTCGCCGAGTCTGTCGAGACGTCGACCCTTCGACAGGCTCAGGGCCCGACTCGTGCTTGCGCGCATACTCGGCGGCCGCCTCGCGCACCCACGCGCCGTTCTCGTGCGCTTCCCGTCGCGCCCGCAGCCGCTCGGCGTTCATCGGCCCGCGGCCGGCGAGCACCTCGAAGAACTCGGTCCAGTCGATCTCGCTGTGCTCGTATTGCTGCGTCTCCTCGTTCCAGCGCAGGTTCGGGTCGGGCAGGGTGACGCCAAGGGCCTCGGCCTGCGGCACCAGCATCCCGATGAACCGCTGACGCAGTTCGTCGTTCGAGAAGCGCTTGATCTTCCACGCGGTCGACTGCGCCGAGTTGGGCGACTGGTCGTCGGGAGGCCCGAACATCATCAGGCTCGGCCAGTACCAGCGGTTGACGGCATCCTGTGCCATCTCGCGCTGAGCAGGCGTGCCCTGCATGAGCGTCAGGAGGATCTCGAAACCCTGGCGCTGATGGAACGACTCCTCCTTGCAGATGCGCACCATGGCGCGGCCGTACGGACCGTACGAGGCTCGGCACAGCGGCACCTGGTTGCAGATCGCGGCGCCGTCCACGAGCCAGCCGATCGCGCCCATGTCGGCCCAGGTCGGCGTCGGGTAGTTGAAGATCGACGAGTACTTCGCCTTGCCGGTGATCAGCTGCTCGGTCATTTCGTCGCGCGTGATGCCGAGGGTCTGGGCGGCCGAGTACAGGTACAGGCCATGGCCCGCTTCGTCCTGCACCTTGGCCATCAGGATCGCCTTGCGCTTGAGGCTCGGGGCGCGCGTGATCCAGTTGCCCTCAGGCTGCATGCCGATGATCTCGGAGTGTCCGTGCTGCGAGATCTGCCGGATCAGCGTCTTGCGGTACGCGTCGGGCATCCAGTCGCGAGGCTCGACGCGCGAGTCGGCGGCGATGAGCTCGTGAAATCGCCACTCCTCCTCGGAGAGCTCGGGCTCGACGGCGCTGAGGTCAGCGGCGGTGGTCATCTTCGACTCCTGGTGTTTACAGAACGATCGTTTAGTTATTATGACAGACATGGAGCGGCCCACGAAAGCGATGATCGAGCGAGACCGGGCGTCGGCGGCGCTGGGCATGGTCGTGGACCACGATGAACCCGGGCGCGCCGTGGTGCACATGGTCGTCCGCGACGACATGACCAACGGCTTCCACATCACGCACGGCGGCCTGGTGTTCGCTCTGGCCGACACGGCATTCGCGATCGCCTGCAACGAGGACGACCGCATCACCGTCGCGCAGGGCGCCGACGTCACATTCCTGAAGTCCACGACCAGCGGGCAGACCCTGACCGCCACGGCGGTGCGGCGAGCCCGGAACGGGCGCTCGGGGCTCTACGACGTGACTGTGACCGACGAAACGGGAGACGTCGTGGCCGAGGTGCGCGGCCGGTCCTTCGTCACCGGCCGCACCCTGCCGACGGCACCCGCCGATTCCGGTTCGTAACTCAGTCCGAGCGACGCGCCGCGCGTGATGCGGATGCCGGAATCGCGGGACTCAGCCGGCCCGCGCGCGACGCGCAGACTGAATCCCGAACGCGGATGGACACCGGCGAGGTCAGGCCGTCGCCAGCTCCTTCGCGACCAGAGTCAGCACGTCGTACTGGGCCACGACGTCGTCCTTCTGGTTGCGGATCACCGCGTCCCAACGCACCTCGCCGTAGTCGTCGGTCTCGCGCGGCGTGATCTGCTTCGCCGTGAGCTCGACGCGGATCTCGTCGCCCGGTGACACCGGCGTGAGGAACCGCAGGTTCTCCAGGCCGTAGTTGGCCAGCACGGGGCCAGGCTCCGGGTCGACGAACAGGCCCGCAGCCCACGAGACCAGCAGATACCCGTGTGCCACGCGTCCGGGGAAGAACGGGTTGGCCGCGGCCGCCTCCTCGTCCATATGCGCGTAGAACGTGTCGCCGGTGAACTGCGCGAACGTCTCGATGTCCGCAAGCGTCACCTCGCGCGATGCCGACACCACCTGGTCGCCGATGCGCAGCTCGGCGAGCGACTTGCGGAACGGATGCCGGCCGGTCGAGTCCGAGGCGGCACCCGTGTGCCACACGCCGGTGAGAGCGGTGAGCATCTCGGGAGAGCCCTGCACGGCGGTTCGCTGCATGTGGTGCAGCACGGCACGGATCCCGCCGAGCTCCTCGCCACCGCCGGCCCGCCCAGGCCCGCCGTGGACGAGGTTCGGCAGGGGCGAGCCGTGCCCGGTCGACGAGCGGGCGTCGTCGCGGTCCAGGAGCAGCACTCGGCCGTTGAAGGCCGAGATGCGGCTCATCAACTCGACGGCGACCGCCGGGTCATGCGTCGCGATGCTCGTCACGAGCGACCCGCCGCCGCGCGCCACGATGTCGGCCGCGTCCGCGACGCTGCCGTACGGGATCACCGACGCCACCGGGCCGAACGCCTCCACCTCGTGCACGGCGTCGGCTGCGGCATCCGCGAATCGCAGCATCAGCGGCGGCACGAACGCCCCGTCGCGAGACTCGCCGACCGACCCGTCGGCGCGCGTCACCGAGGGGGTGCCCGTCGCCCCGATGACCACCTCGCCGCCGGCGGCCTGCAGCTTCGCGACCTGCGCCAGCACGTCGTCGCGCTGCCCGGTCGAGGCGAGGGGGCCCATCGTGACCCCTTCCGCGCGCGGGTCGCCAACCACGACGCGCTCGGCGATGCGCGCGCGGACGGCGTCGATGACGGCGTCGACGGATGCCGTGGGCACGAGAGCCCGCCGGATCGCCGTGCACTTCTGCCCGGCCTTGGAGGTCATCTCGGTGACGAGCTGGCGCACGTACGCGTCGAACTCGGGGGTTCCCGAGACGGCGTCGGGGCCGAGGATGGAGGCGTTGATCGAGTCGGTCTCGCTCGTGAAGCGCACACCTCCGGTCTGCACGCAGTCGTGGGCGCGGAGCCGCTCCGCCGTCGAGGCGCTGCCGGTGAAGCCGACGATGTCGCCGAGGCGCAGGTGGTCGAACAGGGTCGGCACGCTGCCGCTCACGAGCTGGAGCGACCCCTCTGGCAGCAGGCCGGACTCGACGAGGATGCGCACGTACGCCTCTGCGAGGTACCCGGTCGGAGTCGCGGGCTTGACGAGGGTCGGCATCCCGGCGAGGAACGCGGGCGCGAATTTCTCGAGCGACCCCCACACCGGGAAGTTGAACGCGTTGATCTGCACGGCGACGCCGGGCAGCCGTGTGTAGATGTGCCGTCCGAGGAACGAGCCGTCCTTGGAGAGGGACTCGACCGGTCCGTCGACGTACACCCGGGCGTTGGGCATCTCGCGCCGCGCCTTGCCGGAGTACGAGAACAGCACGCCGATGCCGCCGTCGATGTCGACCCACGAGTCGGCCTTCGTCGCGCCGGTCCGCGCCGAGAGGGCGTACAGCTCCTCCTTGCGCTCGGTCAGCGCGAGGGCCATCTGCTTGAGCAGCACCGCGCGCTCGTGGAAGGTCAGCGCGCCGATGCTCGCCTGCCCCACGGTGCGCGCGTACTCCAGCGCGGCGCCGAGGTCGAGGCCTGCGGTGCTGACGCGCGTGACGGGCTCGCCGGTGGAGGCGTCGCGCACCAGCGTGGCGTCGGTGTCGTCGGGGGGCGTCCACCAGGCGCCTCGGATGTAGCTGGGCAGTATGTCGGTCATCGGTCGTTCTCCCATGAATAGAAGCCTGCGCCGCTCTTGCGGCCGAGCTTGCCCTCTGCGACCATCCGGCGCAGCAGGGCGGGCGGTTCGAAGCGGGCGCCGAGCTTGGCGTGCAGCTCTTCGGCGATGCCGAGGCGCACGTCCAGGCCCACGAGATCGGTCGTCCGCAGAGGACCGACCGGATGCCGGTACCCGAGCGTCATCGCCGCGTCGATGTCGGCGGCGCTGGCGACTCCCTCTTCCAGCATCCGGATCGCCTCGAGGCCGAGGGCGACGCCGAGCCGACTCGAGGCGAATCCGGGGGAGTCGCGCACGACGATCGCCGTCTTGCCGAGCGCTTCGACCCAGCCCCGTGCATCCTCGATGAGCGCGGCGTCGGTCGCCGACCCCGCCACGACCTCGACCAGCGCCGATGCGGGCACCGGGTTGAAGAAGTGCAGCCCGAGGAAGCGCGCGGGCCGCGCCAGCTCGCCGGCGAGGTCGTCGATCGAGATGGACGAGGTGTTCGACGCGAGCACCGCCCCCGCGGGTAGGACGGCCTCCGCGCGAGCGAGAGCCTCGACCTTCAGCGAGCGATCCTCCGGCACCGCCTCGATGACGAGCGTGCATCCGGCGAAGAGCGCGGCGTCGGTGCCCGACGTCAACGCATCTTCGAGCTCGGCGAGCGGCGCTCGGGTTGCGCCGCGCTCCACCGAGAGCGCGAGGCTCGCGCGGATGCGGGAGGCCGCGGCATGCGCTGTCGTCTCGTCGCGCTCGACGACCACGACCTGCGAGCCGGCCAGCACGAAGGCGTGCGCGATTCCCGCGCCCATCCGACCGCCGCCGAGCACGCCCACCCGCGCCGGCGCCGCAACTTCGGCCCTCGCCGCCGAACCTTCGGCCGCGACCGCCGAACCTCCGGCCGCTGACCCTGTCGAAGCGTCGTCGCTCATCCGCGGTTCCGCCTCTCGAGGAACTCGGTCATGCGCCGCTCCTTCTCGGGGCTCTCGAAGAGCTCGGCCTGCAGTTCGAGTTCGATCGCGGGGTGCTCCGCCCGCGCCGCGCGCAGCGCCAGCTTGGTGTGCCGGGTCGCCAGCGGGTCGTTCGCGGCGATGCGGTCGGCCATCGCGTGAGCCGCCGTCAGCAGCTCCTCGGCGGGATGCAGCGATGAGACCACGCCCCAGGCCAGCGCCTCGTCGGCGTCGAGGATGCGACCGGTGAGCAGCAGCTCGCTGGCTCGCGCCTCGCCGACGATCTCGCGCAGTCGCCAGGTCGCGCCGGCGGCCGCCATGATGCCCAGGCCCGTCTCGGGGTTGCCGATCTTGAGGGCCGGCGTGCCGATGCGCAGGTCGGCGGCCAACGCGAGCTCCGCGCCGCCGCCGAGAGCGTAACCGTCGATCGCGGCGATCACCGGCATCGGCAGCTCATTGATCCGGATGAACGCCATCGCGTTGATGCCCTGGCGCGCGTGTGCCGCCCGGCGGTCCCGCAGCTGGGCGATGTCGGCGCCCGACGCGAACACGCCGCTGACCCCGGTCAGGATGAGCGTGCGGGGCGCGGCTTCGAGCTCGGCGCACAGTGCGTGCAGCGCGTCGATCGTGTCCTGGTCGATCGCGTTGCGCTTCTCAGGGCGGTTCAGGGTGGCGACCACGCGGTCGGGCAGGCGATCGACCAGCAAGGGCTCTGCCATCGTCGTGTCCTCCGCTCCAGTGCGCACGCCATTACCTTACCGATCGTTCAGGAAGAAGCATCCGTCGGTCGAAGCGGATGTCACACTGGGGAGCGTGACCGTCTCCCCGTTGCCCATCGACCGGGTCGCCCCGCGTCGGGGCCGACCCGGGTACGACCAGCGCCAGATCCTCGAGATCGCGGTCGGCGTCTTCATCGAGCACGGCTACGACGCGACATCCGTTGCGTCGCTGGCCACGCGTCTGGGCCTGTCGAAGTCGGCGCTGTATCACCACTTCGAATCGAAGGAGCACCTGCTGAGCATGGCTCTGGACGAGGCGCTCGGCGGCCTCGAGGGCGTGCTGCTCGAGTCGGGAGCCCGCGAGGGTGGTGCAGGGGAGCGCCTGGGCTACGTGCTGCGCGGTGCGGTCCGCGTGCTCGTCGACAAGCTGCCGTTCGTCACGCTGCTGCTGCGCGTCCGAGGCAACAGCGAGGTCGAGCGGCAGGCGCTCGAGCGGCGCCGCTCGTTCGACCACGAGATCACCGGAATGGTGCGGGCCGCGCAGGACGAGGGCTCCGTGCGGGCGGATGTCGATGCCTCGGTCGCCACGCGGCTGCTGTTCGGCATGGTCAACTCGATCGTCGAGTGGTACCGCCCGTCCGGCCCGGAGGGAGCCGCCGAGCTCGCGGCCGACGTGCTCACCGTCGCGCTCGACGGACTTCGCACGCGCTGACGCGCGAAAGGCTGGAACGCGCCCGACCCTGGGAAACCAGGGCGAAGCGGCATCCGCGGGGCGTGCCGGTCGGGAGCCGCTCGCGAGCTGGCTTAGCCTGGGCGCATGACCGGCGAATCTCCCCGCAAGCGGCATTCGCCGGCGGTGTATCGACGCCGGCGGATCGTCCTTCTGCTCGCGGTCCTGGCGGTGGCTGCCCTCGTCTGGGTGCTGATCGCCCAGCCGTGGCGCGGCGCGTCGGCCTCCGACGCCGGTCCGGGTCCGACCGCGACGCAGGCCGCCGTGAGCGACCTCCCCGTCCCGGAAGCCTCGACACCCGCCCCGACGCCCAGCATCACGCCGACCGCCGAACCGACCCCGGATGCCGCCCCATCCCCCTCCGCGACACCGTCGGGCACCGCCCCGCCGACAGCGAAGCCCTGTGTCGCACGGGACGTCACTGTCGATGCGGTCACCGATCAGGACACGTACGAGCCCGGACAGAACCCCCAGCTGACCATCCGCCTCACCAACAACGGCGCCACGGACTGCACGCTCAATGTGGGCACGAGCGGGCAGTCGTTCACGATCGTGAGCGGCACCGACGTGTGGTGGCGGTCCACCGACTGCCAGAGCGAGCCGAGCGACATGGTCGTGCTCCTCGCCGCGGGCCAGTCGGTGTCGAGCGCCGCTCCGCTGACGTGGGATCGCACCCGCTCGTCCGTCGGCTCGTGCGACGACCCGAACCGCCAGAGTGCGCCGGGCGGAGGCGCGTCGTACCACTTGAGCGTCGAGATCGGCGGCATCGCATCCACCCAGGCGAAGCAGCTGCTGCTGTACTGAGGCCGATTTCACAACCATTGTCACGAAGCTGTCCCCCGAAGAGGGGACAGACGAGCGGAGAAGACGCGCGTACCGTTGAACGCAGCTCCCGTGTAGAACGGTTTCTGGCTGTCCCCAGCAGCACCTCGTCCCCAGCGAGCAAAGGAAGCCAACGGCGAGCGTTGGCCCTCTCGAGTCACTCCCCGCGCAGGGGGTGGCCCGAGGGGGCCACACTTCGCGCGGTGTCTCAGGGTGCTGCGGTCGGACGCTCGTTCAGCGGCATCGACGGTCCGCGGGCACAGGACGGGGCCGGAGCATCCCCCCGGACCACTCCGACCCCGCTGCCATGCTATGACCTGTCGCCGAAAACCTCCGACTCCATTGCATCGTAGCCCTCCGCCTGGGGGTCGCCGTGCGAACCTCCAGACAATGCATATTCCTCCTCCGGCGAGAGCACCAGCCGGTGGCGGAAGAACAGCGCGAAGCCGACGAGGATCACGACGTAGACGATGAAGATCGCGATGATCGCGGGCACGAACGTCGGGTTGAGCAGGAAGCCGACGAAGATCAGCGCGGCGATGACCGCGGCGATCACGGCGCCGGGGATGCCCCAGGGGCTGACGTACGGCCGCTTCGCGTTCGGGAACTTCTTGCGCAGGATGATGAACGAGATCATCTGCAGCAGGTACGCCAGGACAGCGCCCCAGACCGCGATGTTCAGGACGATCGCACCGGCCACGGCCCCCGCGCCCTCGTTGAGCGCTGCGACGGTGTCGAGCACGACGAGCGCGATGAAGCCGATCACGGCGCCGACCGTGAGGGCGACCCAGGGCGTCTGGCGCTTGCCGGTCAGTGAGAGGAACTGCGGATAGTACCCGGCGCGTGAGAGCGAGTACATGTTGCGCCCATAGGCGAACATGATGCCCTGCAGCGATGCCAGCAGTCCGACCAGCGCGAACAGCGCCAGCAGAGCGGCGAGCTGGTCGCCGACGATCGCACGGAAGCCGTCCAGCAGCGGCTCGGCCGAGACGCCGGTGGCCTCGGCTCCGATGACCCCGGTGTTCAGGAACAGCACGAGCAGGCCGGTCACGATCAGGGTGCCGCGGGCCCAGAAGCCCGCCTTCGGGATGTCGCGCACCGGGTCGTTGGACTCCTCCGCGGCCAGCGGCAGCTCTTCGATTCCGAGGAAGAACCACATGGCGAACGGCAGCGCGAACAGGATCGGCAGCACGCCGTGCGGAAGGAACTCGGTCTGACCGGGATCAGGTGCGATGTCCCAGAGGTTGCCCCACTGGAACGCCCCCGAGAACAGGGCCATCACCGAGAAGACCAGGATGATGCCGATCGAGATGATCGACACGACGATCGCGAACCTGAATGAGATCGCCGCCCCCGCCGAATTGAGCGCGATGAAGACCACGTAGAGGATGATCCACCACACCCATGTCGGCATCGAGAAGTTCAGCAGCTCGCTTGTGATCGCGTCCGCGTAGGAGGCCGAGAAGTACACGATGACGGCCGTCGTCGCGACGTACTCGATGGTCTCGGCGGCCCCGGTGATCAGCCCGCCCCAGGGGCCCATCGCCGAACGGGCGAACGAATACGCGCCGCCGGTGTGCGGCATCGCGGCGGCCATCTCGCCGATCGAGAAGATCATGCCGTAGTACATGGCCACGAGGATGACGAAGGCGATCAGCATCCCGCCGAACCCGGCGAAGTCGATGCCGAAGTTCCAGCCCGAGAAGTCGCCCGAGATCACGGCGGCGACGGCGAGGCCCCACAGGCCCCAGATGCCGGCGGAGCGCTTGAGGGTGCGCTTTTCGAAGTATCCCTGACCTGCCCGTGTATAGGTTGCTCCGGCAACCTTGGCGGAATCACTGCGCGACTGAGTCATCGATCCTCCGTGCGTTCGGGTGCGGCGCGGAGCGGGCGCCTTGCGCATGATTGTGATGCCTAAAGGTGGGTTCTGTCTACCTTTGGGGCCAACTTCATGATTACAGTGGGACCGAGCGCGGACGCCGGTGCTACGGCGCTCGCGACGCAGCGCACAGCGCCAGGGAAGGTGACGGATGCCAGGGAACCTCAGCGTCTCGGAGCTGAACGCCGCCATCGCGGCCGACGAGATCGACACCGTCATCGTGGCGTTCGCCGACGCGCAGGGGCGCCTGGTCGGCAAGCGCGTGTCGGCGCGTCTCTTCCAGGAGGAGGTGCTCCCGCACGGTGCGGAGGCCTGCAACTACCTCCTGTCGGTCGACGTCGACATGAACACCGTCGACGGCTATGCGATGTCGAGCTGGGAGAAGGGGTACGGCGACATGATGCTGCTGTCCGACCCAGAGACCCTCCGGCGCATCCCGTGGATGAAGCGGCACCGCTCTGATCATCGCCGACCTCGGGTGGGAGAGCGGCGACCCGGTGGCGCAGTCGCCGCGGGCGATCCTCAAGCACCAGCGTGATCGCCTCGCCGAGCGAGGCCTCACGGCGTACGCGGGCACCGAACTGGAGTTCATCGTCTTCGACGACACGTACCGGGATGCCTGGGCGAAGGGCTATCGCGACCTGAAGGCGTCGACGGACTACAACGTGGACTACGACCTGCTCGCCTCGGGCCGGCTCGAACCCCTGCTGCGCGACATCCGCCGCGGCATGGACGGCGCGGGCATGTACTGCGAAGGGGTCAAGGGCGAGTGCAATCTCGGGCAGCAGGAGATCGCGTTCCGCTACGCCGAAGTGCTCGAGACCGCCGATCAGCACACGATCTACAAGAGCGGTGCGAAGGAGATCGCCGAGCAGCACGGCAAGTCACTCACGTTCATGGCGAAGTTCAACGAGCGCGAGGGCAACAGCTGCCACATCCACCTGTCGGTGCGCGGCGAGGACGGCACTCCGGTGATGGCCGGCGACGGTCCCTACGGGTTCAGCCCGTTCATGGAGCACTGGATCGCCGGCATCCTCGCGACGCTCCGCGAGTTCACCCTGCTGTACGCGCCCACGATCAACTCGTACAAGAGGTACCAGAAGGGCACGTTCGCGCCGACGGGCGTTGCATGGGGGCTCGACAATCGCACGTGCGCCCTGCGGGTGATCGGCCACGGGCAGTCCCTGCGCCCTGAGAATCGGGTGCCCGGCGGGGACGTCAATCCGTACCTCGCGATCTCGGCGATCATCGCGGGCGGGTTGCACGGCGTGGAGAACGAACTGCCGATGCCGGAGCCGCTGGCCGGCAACGCCTACTCATCGGCCGTGGATCACCTGCCCACCACGCTGCGCGAATCGGCTCGGCTCTTCGAGGAGTCCGAGATCGCCCGCGCGGCGTTCGGCGACGACATGGTCGAGCACTACCTCAACCAGGCGCGGATCGAGGTCGAGGCCTACGACGCCGCCGTGACTGACTGGGAGCGGATCCGTGGTTTCGAACGCCTCTGACGACACTCGATCTCGGTCGTTGAGCGAGGCGGGCAGCGACGAGACGAAACGGCACCGCCGCACGCCCGTGATCGGACTGACGACGTCGCTCGAGCAGGCGAAGGCGGGGGTGTGGGACGTGCGCGCCGCGTTCCTGCCCCATGTGTACTTCGACGCCGTGGCGGCGTCGGGCGGCGTCGCCGTGCTGCTTCCACCGCAGCCGAACCCCGAGTTGGCGGCATCCGTCGTTCTGGACGGCCTCGACGGGCTGATCCTGACCGGCGGCAAGGACGTCCAGCCTGAGCTGTATGGTGCGCAGCGGCACCCGCGCACCGATCCGCCCCGGCCGGAGCGAGACGAGTGGGAGCTGGCGCTGTTCCGCGGTGCGGACGATCGCCGGATCCCCGTGCTGGCAATCTGCCGCGGATTGCAGCTTGTGAACGTCGCGCGGGGAGGCACGCTGCATCAGCACCTGCCCGACGCGCTCGGGACGGAACGGTTCCGCGTCGGCGGCGGTGTATACGCGTCCAACACGGTCGAGGTCGATGCGGGCACGGCCCTGGCCTCGCTCGTCGGTGCCGGCGAGCTCGACGTGCACAGCTACCACCACCAGGGGGTCGACCGCCTCGGCGAGGGGCTCGTCGTCACGGCGCGCACCGACGACGGCGTCGTGCAGGCGGTCGAGTCCACGGACGACGGCTACCTGCTCGGGGTTCAATGGCATCCCGAGCAGGATCTCGAAGACCGTCGGCTGTTCGCGGGGCTCGTGGCCCAGGCATCCCGGTACGCCGAGTCTCGTCTGAGTTCGGGGGCGAGGTCGTGAGCCCGGCGAACACCTTCACGCTGGTCAATCCGGCGACCGCCGCACCGATCCGCGAGGTGCCGCGCGCCACGCGCGGCGACGTGGACGCGGCGATCGCGCGGGCGGTCGCGGCCCAGCGGATGTGGGCCGGGCTCGCACCGGTCGCGCGTGCGGACGCGCTGCGTGCCTTCGCTCGCGTCGTCGAGGCGCACGTCGAGGAGCTCGCCCTGCTCGAGGTGCTCAACTCGGGGCACCCGATCAGCTCGGCGCGGTGGGAGGCATCGCACGTCGCTCAGGTGCTCAACTACTACGCCGGTGCGCCCGAGCGGCTGGCGGGGCAGCAGATCCCGGTCGCCGGGGGAATCGACGTCACCTTCCACGAGCCCTACGGGGTCGTCGGCATCATCGTGCCGTGGAACTTCCCGATGACGATCGCCGCGTGGGGCTTCGCGCCCGCGCTCGCAGCGGGCAACGCGGTCGTGCTCAAGCCCGCCGAGCTGACGCCCCTGACGGCGATGCGCCTCGGTGAGCTCGCGCTGGAGGCCGGTCTGCCCGAAGGGCTCTTCGAGGTGATCACGGGGTCCGGCTCGGTCGTCGGGCAGCGGTTCGTGTCGCACCCGAACGTGCGCAAGGTCGTCTTCACCGGTTCCACCGAGGTCGGGACGGATGTCGCGGCCGGCTGCGCGCGCGCGCTCAAGCCCGTCACGCTCGAACTCGGCGGCAAGAGCGCCAACGTGATCTTCGAGGACGCCGACCTCGAGCGGGCCGCGGCGTCGGCGCCGGGCGCGGTGTTCGACAACGCCGGGCAGGACTGCTGCGCGCGAAGCCGCATCCTCGTCCAGCGGTCGGTGTTCGACCGCTTCCTCGAGCTGCTCGAACCGGCCGTCGCGGACTGGCGGGTGGGCGATCCGCACGACGAGGCCACCGAGATGGGTCCGTTGATCTCGGCTGAGCACCGCGACACCGTGACGCCGTTCATCAAGCACTCGCGTGTCGCCTTCCGCGGGTCGGCTCCGGGCGGACCCGGGTTCTGGTTCGCACCCGCGGTCGTGCTGCCGGAGTCGCCGCGCGATCGCGTCGCGCAGCACGAGATCTTCGGTCCGATCGTCGCCGTGCTGCCGTTCGATGACGAGGCCGAGGCGATCCGCCTCGCGAACGACACGATCTACGGCCTCGCCGGCTCGATCTGGACTGAGAACCTCGGTCGCGCGATGCGCGTCTCGCGGGGCGTCAAAAGCGGCGTCCTGTCGGTCAACTCGCACTCCTCGGTTCGGTACACGACCCCGTTCGGCGGGATGAAGGCGTCCGGTCTCGGTCGCGAGCTCGGTCCGGATGCCGCGGAGCACTTCACCGAGACGAAGAACGTGTTCTTCGCGCGACGGCATCTGCTCTCATGAGCGGCATCCGCTCTCCGCCACTTCCGGCTGACCGCCGACGAACAACAGGGAGCACCACCCATGACCGTCGATCTCACCCAGCGACTGAAGGACCGCGTCGCCGTCATCACCGGCGGCGCGAGCGGCATCGGGCTGGCGACGGCCCGGCGCTTCGCAGCCGAGGGGGCGGTCGTGGTGATCGCGGACCTCGATCCGACGAGCGGGGAGGCCGCGGCATCCGAGGTCGGAGGGGCGTACCGGCACGTGAACGTCGCGGATCAGGCATCGGTGGACGGGCTCTTCGACGGTGTGGCGGAAGAGTTCGGACGCCTCGACATCGCCTTCAACAACGCCGGCATCTCGCCCGCCGACGACGATTCGATCGAGACGACCGAGTTGCCCGCGTGGGACCGCGTGCAGGACGTCAACCTCAAGAGCGTGTACCTGTGCTCGCGCGCGGCGCTGCGGCACATGGTCCCGGCCGGGCGCGGCTCGATCATCAACACCGCGTCGTTCGTCGCCCTGGTCGGTTCGGCGACGTCGCAGATCAGCTACACGGCGTCCAAGGGCGGGGTGCTGGCGATGACCCGCGAGCTCGGAGTCCAGTTCGCCCGGCAGGGCATCAGGGTGAACGCGCTCTGCCCGGGGCCGGTCAACACTCCGCTGCTGCAGGAGCTCTTCGCCAAGGATCCCGAGCGGGCGCAACGACGGCTCGTGCACGTGCCGATGGGGCGGTTCGCCGAGCCCGCCGAGCTGGCGGCCGCCGTCGCGTTCCTCGCGTCTGACGACGCGTCGTTCATCACCGCAACCGCCTTCGTCGTCGACGGAGGCATCACGAACGCCTACGTGACCCCGTTCTGAGTCCCCGCATGTGCACAACTCCTCCATTTCGGCAGTCGAAGCCACGGATCCTGCCCGTTGCGCGCTCGAGCGGCGCAGATCTGCGGAGTTGTGCACACGACGGTCCAACGAAAGCCGCCGCGCCATGACAGAGGCGCCGCTGCGAGAGGTGCGCCGGGCCGTCTACCGCCCGCTGCGCGAGGGGAATGCGCTCGAAGACACCGTGGCGCGCCTGGTGCAGACGATACGGCTCGGCGTGGTCGCGCCCGGCGAGTCGCTGCCGGCCGAGCGCGAGCTCGCGCACCGGTACGAGGTGAGCCGCGACACCGTCCGCGAGGCGATCCGCGAGCTGGCCGACGCCGGATATCTCGTCCGCCGACGGGGTCGTTACGGCGGGACGTTCGTGGCGGACCCGCTCCCGCAGGCCCAGCACCCGGGCGTCGTGCCGCTCGAAGAGCTCGAGGACGTGCTCGGCCTGCGCCGCGTGCTCGAGGCCGGCGCAGCGCGGACCGCCGCCGGGCGCACCCTGACGCCGGAAGCCCGCACCGAGCTGTGGGCTCGGCACGAAGCTGCCTCCGCCGCCGAGGCCGGGGACTACCGGCGGCTCGACACCCTCCTGCACCTCACGATCGCCGAGGTCGCCGGCATCCCGTCGCTCGTGGCGCTCGCCGCCGAGAACCGCGCGCGGGTCAACGCGTGGCTCGACACGTTCCCGCTGCTGCCGCGCAACATCGAGCACTCGAACGAGCAGCACGAGCGCGTCGTGACGGCGATCCTCGCCGGGCGAGCGGATGCGGCGGAGGCGGCGATCCTCGAACACCTCGCCGGCTCGGAGGCGCTGTTACGGGGATTCCTCGCCTGACCCGCACCTTCGGTCGTTGAGCGAGGAGCGGAGCGACGAGACGAACGGCCTCGGTAGCCTGGAGCGATGGCATCGGAGAACGAGCGGACCGAAGGCGAGACGGCACCAGACGAGGCGCCCGAGTTCCGCAACACCGCGCTGAGCGACGCGCTGCAGACGCAGGATCTCGCCGCGGTCGCGTTCGCGCTCAGACACGGACCGACGGTCGTGCCGCTGACCCCGACGGATGCCGCGGCCTCCGGCACCGACGGCGTCTGGACTTACCGCGACCCGAACACCGGCGATTTGGCACTGCTGCTGTTCAGCGACGCCGCCCACAAGCCCGCGTCGCTGCCGCCCGAGGTGGCTCTGAACACACCGGGCTGGCTGCGCGCATTCCTGGGACTGCACGAGGACGAGATCGCGACCGTGTTCTTCGACATCGCGGGTCCGTATCCGATGCAGGCGAGCCCGGCTGCGCTGATCGCGGCGCTCGACGCCTGAGCGGCTCGCCGAACGCCCCCTCGACTTCGGCTGCTCCGGGTGGCATGCTCGCCGGATGGAGTTCCTGGTGGTCGGCATCGTGTGCCTCGCGGGTCTTGTGATCCCCGTCGCCCTCGGCATGAGCGACTACCGCCACTCTCACCGTCGGCACTGAGCCGCGGCATCCGATCGGCGAACCAGGGGATTCTGCGCGAACCGCAGGGCGTCGACCCCCGGCTCGGCGCGATGCGTCGGGTTCGGCGCGAACCCGCCCGGCGAGCCCGGGGTTCAGACGCTGTCCAGCGGCCCGCGGCATCCGGTCGGTGAACCAGGGGATTCTGCGCGAACCGCGGGACGTCGACCCCCGGCTCGGCGCGATGCGTCGGGTTCGGCGCGAACCCGCCAGGCGCGGCGCGAACCAGCGACGGCGAGCGGACGGCCTAGAACGCCGGGACGTCGTCGCCAGGCCGCATCCGCGTCCTCGTGCGTACGTCGTTGAGCGCGCCGCCGATCGATCCGGAGCGGCTGTCGATCAGCTCGGTGTAGCCGAGGCGCGCCGCCTCGCTGCGACGCTGCGCGCTCTGCGTCACCGGGCGGATCTCGCCGGCGAGACTGAGCTCGCCGACCGCGGCGAGCGTCTGTGGCGCGGACTCGTTGCGCACCGAGCCGGCGACCGCGATGGCGATCGCGAGATCGGCGGCAGGCTCGGTGAACCGCACGCCGCCGACCGTCGAGACGTAGACGTCCAGGTTGGAGGTGACGATCCCGGTCTTCTTCTCCAGCACCGCGAGCACCATCGCGACCCGGGCGCTGTCGACGCCGTTCACGATGCGCCGGGGGTTGGGGGCGCCCGACTTGATCGTCAGCGCCTGCACCTCGACGGGCAGCGCGCGACGCCCCTCGAGGGCGATCGCCACGCACGTGCCGGGCTCGGGGTTGCCGTGACCGAGGAAGAGGGCGCTCGGGTCGGCGACCTCGGCGATGCCCGAGCCGGTCATGTCGAAGCATCCGACCTCGTCCGTGGGTCCGAAGCGGTTCTTCAGCGCGCGCACGAACCGGAGCGACGTCTGCCGGTCGCCTTCGAATTGGCACACCACGTCGACGAGGTGCTCGAGGATGCGCGGACCGGCGATGGACCCGTCTTTCGTGACGTGTCCGACCAGAATGACGGGAAGGCTGCGGTCCTTCGCGACACGGATGAGGGTCGACGCCACCTCACGCACCTGGCTCGGGTGCCCGGCCATGCCCTCCGAGAGCGACGACGAGACCGTCTGCACCGAGTCGACGATCAAGAGCTCGGGCTTCACCTCGTCGATGTGGCCGAGGATCGTCGCCAGGTCGGTCTCGGCCGCGAGATACAGCTCATCGTGCAGCGCACCGGTGCGCTCGGCGCGCAGGCGCACCTGGCCGGTCGACTCCTCCGCACTCGCGTACAGCACGCGGCGCCCGCCGCGCGCGCTCTGCGCCGCGACCTCGAGCAGCAGCGTCGACTTGCCGACGCCCGGCTCACCCGAGAGCAGGATTGCCGCGCCGGGCACGATGCCTCCGCCGAGCACGCGATCGAATTCGCCGACGCCGGTCGTGCGGCGCGGGGTGTCGCGCGAGTCGACCGCGGTGATCGGGCGGGCCGCGCGGTCGGCGCCCGGCGCGATCGCCAGCACGGAGCGGTTCAGTCCCGTCGGTTCGGATGCCTCCACCACGGTGCCCCACTGCTGGCACTCGCCGCAGCGGCCGACCCACTTCAGTGCCGTCCACCCGCATTCCGTGCAGCGATACGCCGCTGTCGCGGTGGGTCGTCGGGTGGCCATGATCTCAGGGTAGGTGCGGCATCCGACAGATGGATGCCGCGCCCCGGCGGGCCGCGACATCCCCTTGTATGCTCGCCCCATGCGCGTCGATTCCGCCTCCCGTCGTATTGCCGCTCTGCGCGAGGAAGTGTTCCGCGCCTTCACCGATCCGGGCATGCTCGCGTCGTGGCTGCCGCCGGAGGGCATGAGCGGTCACCTCGAGCACATCGATGCGCGCGCCGGCGGGAGCTTCCGGATGGTGCTGACCTACGAATCCGGGGAGGGCCGCGGAAAGACCGACGACCATTCCGACGTCACCGACACGCGGATCCTCGCCTTGGAGCCGCCGAAGCGCATCGTCTGGGCCGTCACATTCGAATCCGACGATCCCGCGTTCGCGGGAACGATGTTCATGGAGTGGACGCTCGACTCGCTGCCTCACGCGACAGACGTCACCGTGGAGGCGAAGGACGTGCCGCCGGGAATCGACCCGGACGACCACGCGCGCGGGCTCGCCTCATCGCTCGAGCAGCTGGCGGAGCTGTTCGAGGGTCATTCCACGCGCCACGTGCCCACGGGAGCGTAGGTCGAGTCCGAGATGACTTCGGATGCCGTGCCCGAGGGCAGGTCGTAGTACTTCAGATTTCCCGCCCAGTAGCGCAGGATCCGCCCGAGCTCCTTGAGGGTGTCGTCGGCCATCACTCCCGCGTCGAGGTCGACTTCGAGGATGAACTTCATGACGTGAGACTAGGTCGTCGAGGCGGCCCTGTCACCGGCATCCGTCATCGGACCGTCCCGTCAGCGCAGCGCGCCGACCACCTCGCGGAGGGCGTCGGCCGACCGGCGCAGCAGGGTGAGCTCGCCCGGTGAGTAGGGAGCTTCGCGGATCGGGATCGCGCCCGAGGAGCTCACCACCGACGGCACCGACAGGGCGACGCCGCTGATGCCGTGATAGTCGTGCAGCACGGTGCTGACCGGCATCACCGCGTGCTCGTCGCGCAGGATCGCCTCGACGATCCGGGCGCTGGATAGCCCGATCGCGTAGTTCGTCGCGCCCTTGCCCTGGATCACCTTGTAGGCGGCATCCCGCACGTCGACGGCGATCGCGTCGAGCTCGTCCGGGCTCATCCGCGGGTGGCCCGGGGTCTCCCACTCGAGGATCGGCACCGTCCCGATCGTGGCCTTCGACCACAACGGGAACTCGGTGTCGCCGTGCTCGCCCACGATGTATGCGTGCACGCTCGAGGTCGACACGCCCGCGCGCTCGCCGAGCTTCCACCGCAGGCGCGAGGTGTCGAGCACCGTCCCCGACGCGAAGATCCGCTCGGGCGGAAGCCCGGACTCCTGCTGTGCCAGCACCGTCAGCACATCGCAGGGATTCGTGACGATGACGTAGATCGCGTTCGGGGCGACATCCAGCAGCCGGGGCATCATCTTCGTCATGATCGAGGCGTTCACTGCTGTCAGCTCGATGCGGGTCTGTCCCGGATTCTGCTTGGCGCCCGCGGTGATGACGACGACGTGCGACCCTTCGACGACCGAGATGTCGCTGCCGCCGACGATGTCGCTCGACCCGGTGAACTGCGTGCCGTGCGCGAGGTCGAGCACCTCGGCTTCGGCCTTCTCGGTGGCGATGTCGTAGAGCGCGACGTGCCGGGCGGATCCGCGGATCAGGGCCGCGTACGCGGTGCTGGCTCCGACGCTTCCGGCGCCGACGACGGTGAGCTTCGAGTTCTCGATGACGGCCATGCGTTCAGTCTGTCAGGGCTCCGGATGCAGCCGTTTTCAGCGGTGTCGGGTCGCCGCAGCGCGAGGGCCGCGATCCAGACGACCAGCCGCTGCTGCGCGTCCAGAGGAAGCTCACTCAGGGAACGACCCAGGACATCCTGCACGCCCATGCGGAGGTGGCCGCGGCCTGGTGACTTGCTCCGCCCGGCGCTGAGCCGGCGGAAGCGGCGCTGAACGGCCCTCGCTCCTCCCCGCGCGCCTAGCCTGGCAAGTGCGGTCGGCTCCGGCATCCGACCGGCGGAGAGGCAGTGCGCGGCATGGAATTCGGACTGCACATCGCGGACTTCACGTGGAGCACCGGGCAGCGCCAGCTCGGACCGGCGTTGGCGAAGCATGTTCGCAACGCCGAAGCGGCCGGCATCCAGCGCATCACGGTGATGGATCACTTCTGGCAGCTGCCCGGAATCGGCCCCGTCGAGCACGAGATGCTCGAGGCGTACGCGACACTGGGATTTCTTGTCGCGCATACCGAGAAGGTGCTGCTGCACACGCTCGTGACAGGAGTGATCTACCGCGAGCCGGCCCTCCTGGCGAAGCAGGTGACGACTCTCGACGTGCTGTCGGGAGGGCGGGTCGGCCTCGGCATCGGCGCGGCGTGGAACGAGCAGGAGTCGCGGGGGCTGGGCTTCACCTTCCCTCCCGTCGCCGAGAGGTTCCGCCAGCTCGAGGAGACCATCCAGATCTGCCTGCAGATGTGGTCTGAAGAGGAGGAGCCGTACCGCGGGGCGCTGTGGCAGCTCGAGCGCACGCTCAACTCGCCGCAGAGCATCACGCGCCCGCACCCGTACCTGATGATCGGCGGGGGCGGCGAGAAGAAGACCCTGCGGCTGGTGGCGCAGTACGCGGATGCCTGCAACCTCGGGGTGAGCTCGAAGACGCGACACAAGCTCGATGTTCTGCGCGGGCACTGCGATGCCGTCGGTCGCGACTACGACGGCATCGAGAAGACCGCGATGATCGGAGTGAATCCCGAGTCGACGCCCGAGACCGTCGCGGTCGTCGTCGCCGGGCTCGCAGACCTCGGCTTCACCGCGACGTATGTGTATTCGACGGGGATCACCGAGCCGGAGCGGGTCGTCGAGGTCATCGCCGGGGCGGCGGAGCGGCTCGGTTGAGTGACCCGTCGAGTCCGGCTTGGGAGGAGGATCGGCCGAACTGAGGATTCGCCGGCGCGGGGGCACTCAGCTCTGAAACTCCTCGCGTCAGTGCGGATTCGCGGCGTCGCACGACGTGACGTAAACTCTTCCGCGGTGACGTGTCCGAGCGGCCGAAGGTGCAACTCTCGAAAAGTTGTGTAGGGTAACCCCCTACCGTGGGTTCAAATCCCACCGTCACCGCCATAAATCCCTGATCAGAGGGTATTTCTTGCTTCCGTTCAATGGAAGCGAGTAAAAGTCGCATCGGCGAGAGCTGCGCTAATGCCCGGTTTGCCGCGT
>CAVYXT010000010.1:0-140862 GCA_963772625.1 uncultured Actinomycetota bacterium
TCAGCTGCTCCCACTTTGCTCGAACGCCGTCAGCGGCCTCCGAGACCTCCTGCCGGACGCTCTGCACCGATCGATTCAGGTCGGCCTGGCTCATTCGATCCGCTTCGTGAGCCGCTCCTCGGACTCGGTCTCGGCGGCGGTCTGCACCGCCTCCTTGGCCCTCGCGAGATGCTGCTGCAGATCATCAAGCCGCGCCGAGAAGTTCGTGTGTTCAGTCATGACGTGCCACCTTCGTTGAATCGGCCCGATAGGGGCCGGCAATCGACATGACGAAGGCCGCGACCACGACCAACGTCTCGAGCCGCCGTTGAGCGGAGGCCTTCACGGCGGTTTGCAGTTCCGGAAGAGATCCACCAAACATCAGGAGTCCTCCTCCCGCCTCCAGTGTTCTCGGATGTCGGCCGCTCACTAGGGCCCTTGGTCCCACCGGATGGAACGCGCCGGGACGGGCGGCCGATGCGTGGTCCGCGGTCAGATGCGCACGGCCGGGATCGCGGCAAATGCGACCATCCTTTTCCAGGCCCGGCGGGTACGTCGGCGCCGCCCGACCACGGCGCTCCTCACGGTCTGATCGAGCCGGTGGGATCAGCCTTTCGCTCTGCAGCGCGCGCGCCGCCACCTCGCCCACATCGCGCACGTCCACGAGGCTGACGCCGCTGTCCGCGAGCGGGTTCATGATCCTGCCCGTCGCGTCGAGCATCGGGAGCAGGAGCTGCCCGACGACGACCTGCCATGGTGGCGTTCGGGCGCAGAATCGTATACGACGTGCCCGAACCTTTGAGAACCTCCACGATCTCCCAGTGCCCGGTCGACGTGTGTGCTCGACTCACGCAGACAGCACGAGACGAAACGCGTCAGGGGCACGCGGATGGCGGCCTATGGTCCGTCGGCGGCGCGAGTGGCGTGCGGCGGATCCGACACCGACCGCCGCCAGGCCCGCCCGTGGAGGGTGAGGGAGACGACTCGCCCGACGGTCATCGCGATGAGAAGGATGCATGCCAGCACCGAGCAGCCACCCGATGTAGGTGAACGCCATGCCGAGAACGCCGAACCGGGTCGCCGAGTCCGCCAGGAGCGGCGGAAGAAAGACGCGGCCGAGCAAACCGGCGACGGCGAATGCGGCTCCGGCGAGGAGGGCTCCAGGCAGGAGCTCTCGGAGGCTCACCTGCCGGTTGATCACGATCCACGAGGCGATCCACCACAGCGCGGCCCAGGCCATCACCTCGGCGATGAACTCGACCACGGGCACCACGCCATCTCCCCGCAGGACGATGCGCGCAGCGACGACGGCGGCGAGGCCGACGATCACGGCGGTCACCGCCGCGAGCCAACGCCACGCGAATTTGATGCTCGTGGTCGGCGTCCGCCAGATCGTCCGGAGGCTCTGTTCCAGGGCACGCGCGAACGACGTGGCGGCGATGACGAGGAGGACGACGCCGATCACTCCGGTCGCCCGCAGCTCCTGCGCGCCGCCGGGGAGGGACTTCTCGAGGATCTCAGCGGTCGCGGTGTCGAGCCCGAGGTGCTCGGCGAGGATCGGGCCGCTCTGGGGGTCGAGTTGGGAGTGAACGGCGCCGGCGACGATCAGGATGGGCAGGACCGACGTGAACACGTGCGCGGCGAGGGTCATGCCGCGATCGATGAGTTGGAGACCGCCCGCACCTCCACCAGCCACCCGCAGCGCGAATCGTCCCGGAGCGGTTCTGGCGCCGGATCGAACCAGCTGATCAACGGTCCACCGCGACATGGGCACCTCACCGGGTGCAGGCGAAGCCGGTCAGAGCGCCGACTGCCCGCGGGATTCGAAGGACGCCGCGAGAGCCTCGAGCGTGGCGGTTCGTTCTTTCATCGCGATCCTGCGGAGGTGGGAGCTGGCCAGCCGGTACATCCCGGTAGGTGTGCAATCGGGCGCTGTGATGCACGAGCGTTTGCCGCCGTCGCCCGTCGAGCCGGTACGCGGGCCACCCGTCGAGCTTGAGCTTGCCCGCCTTGGACCTGTCCCACCAGTGGTACACGAGCGTGTGAGGCGGCTGGAACTCCGCGATCTCACCGGGGGTCGGGCCGGCGGACGTCTCATCGATGTAGGTCGTCCCGAGGGCCGGCGGCCCCGGGGAGGTCTGTCGCGTACGTCGGAGCATGCTTCCCTTCTTCGGCATCCAGTCGTTGTGCCCCTCGATGTCGGCGAGACGATCGAACACGTCTTGGATGCCGGCGCGAACGGTGCGGGTCAACTCGAACTCGATCACACCCATGACGCCACAATAGGGCTGAGCACGTTAAGCACGCGGGTCCCCTGAGAAGGGGATGCGGCGGCGGGCCTCGAATTGAACCCGGGGATCGACTCGCAACGTCATCAGGCGGCGACAACCGCGCGCGCTGTGGCTCGGGGTGTCAGGACATCTCTGCCAGTGGATGCGTCCCGACATCTCTGACGGTCAGGTCGAAGATCATCATCGACTTCCGACGTGCATCACTCAGAGCGGGCGCGCTCGGCTCGAGGGGACGATTGCGAAGCGATCCTGGGTGTACGTTGCGGAGATGATGTCGATCCGAGTGGGCCTTGTGGCCGACCCGGCCTCGCCCACCGAAGTCGCGCGCCGGATGACTGACCTCGTCCCCCCTGACGGCGAGGATCGAGTCGGCTGGGACATCGAGCTCTTGAGCGAGCCGTTCACCCTGGGTTCCGAGGACGTTGACATCGCGTTGGCACGACTGCGAGCGCATGCTGACCTGCACACGTGGGACCTCGTCATCGGGGTGACCGAGCTTCCGATTCGCGACGACGACGGCCGCTATCTGCTGGCCGCGATTGACCCGCAGCGACACGCGGCTGTGCTTTCGCTACCCGCTCTCGGCGGTTTCCGTGTTCGCACGCGCGCCCGGCACGCAGTGCGCGGGCTCGTCAGCGACATGGCCGAACCCGCGACTCCTGACGAGCAGCGCGTGCCACTGCCAGGTCTCATTGGTCGTGCGCGGGTGCTCTTGGGCATGGTGCTCGCCAACCGTCCGTGGCTCCTCGCGTCAGGGCTCAAGTCCGCACTCGTGGCGGCCCTGGCAACCGGCGCGGTGGCCACGGTCGATTCGACCGTTTGGCTGCTTGCCGATTCCCTGTCGGGGTGGCGCCTCGGAGTCGCGACCATCGCCTCCATCGCGATCGTCGTCGCCTGGATCGTGATCGACGGTGAACTGTGGGACCGCCCCGACGACAACTCCGCCCAGGCTCGGGAGAGGTCCCGTCTCTACAACACCTCGACGCTGCTCACTCTGGCGATCGGGGTCGTCATCGGCTATGTGGCGCTTTACGTCGTGAACCTGGCCTGGGCGCTGTTCGTGCTCGACCCGGCCGTGATGGGCGACTCTGTCGGCACATCGCTCGGCTATGGCGATCTGCTCGTGCTCACCTGGTTCGTCGCGTCGGCGGCGACTCTCGGCGGTGCGCTCGGCACGGGACTGGAGTCGGACGAAGCGATCCGCGCGGCCACGTACTCAAAGCGTGAAGAGGATCGTCGCGCCCGGCTGGCAGGCGAACGGGCCTGAAACGCCGCGCCGAATCAACGACGACGGCTGCCCCGGTGTCCTCGACTAGCAACGTGCGCGGTATGTAGTGGGTGGCCGAGTCTGTACTATGTCGGCCAACGGCCAGGATCACCTCACGGATCGTTGGGAGGGCTGGCTGAGTCCCCGTGCTTGGTCGGGGACGCCTCGCTCTGGGAGGGGGTGTGGGAGATGACCACCGAATTCGCAGCGCCGGACGCGCCGACGC
This sequence comes from uncultured Actinomycetota bacterium, assembly GCA_963772625.1. Taxonomy (GTDB): domain Bacteria; phylum Actinomycetota; class Actinomycetes; order Actinomycetales; family Microbacteriaceae; genus Microbacterium. The sequence goes on from CAVYXT010000010.1 coordinate 3,764, forward strand.
GGGAGATCACGAAGGCTGTGTTGCGGCTGCGTGCGACGTTCGCGTCCGGCCGCACTCGCAGCATCCACTGGCGTGAGCAGCAGCTGCGCGCATTGGTCAGGTTGGTGCTGGACAATGAGGCCGCCATCGGGGAGGCTGTGGCGGCCGACCTCGGCCGTGATCCGTTCGAGTCCTGGCTGGCTGAGATCATCAGGCTCGTCCGAGATGCGGAAGACGCGGCCCGCAATGTTCGGCGATGGACGCGGCGCCGGCGCCGAATGCTCGAGCTGGCGCAGATGCCTGGCCGCGCATGGGTTCAGTACGAGCCCTACGGCACCGTCCTGATCATCGGACCTTGGAACGTGCCGTTCGCGCTGACCCTGGGGCCCGCCGTCGGAGCGATCGCAGCCGGCAACACCGTGGCCCTTAAGCCGTCCGAGGGTGCCCCGGCGTGCTCTGCGCTGATGGCGGACTTGGTGCCTCGCTACCTCGACGCGGAAGCGATCGCCGTGATCGAAGGCGACGCCGCGGTCAGCCGGCAGCTGATCGGCATCGGCTTCGACCGCATCTTCTTCACCGGCGGAACCGAGGCCGGACGAAGCGTCTACGAGAGCGCGGCGCGGCAGCTGACGCCGGTCACGCTGGAACTGGGCGGCAAGAACCCGGTCATCCTCACGGCCGACGCGGATGTCGAGATCGCTGCGAAGCGGATCGCCTGGATCAAACTGGTCAATTCCGGCCAGGCGTGCATAGCGCCGGACTACGTCCTGGCCGACGCGTCGATCCGCGACGATCTCGTCACTCACATCCGCCAGGCGTTCTCGATGTTCGAGCCGCAGGCTGCGACGGGCAAGAGAATGGTCAATCGCCGCCACTTCGACAGGCTCGTCACCGCGCTGACCGCAACGAAGGGAACCGTCGCGGTCGGCGGCGGATCGGACCTGTCGCAGCTGAGGATCGAGCCGACGGTCGTGATCGACCCAGACCCGAGGGAGCCGCTGATGTCGGAGGAGATCTTCGGCCCGATCCTGCCGGTCGTCACGGTGCACTCCCTCGACGAGGCCATCGCCTTCGTGAATGCCCGCCCGAAACCGTTGGCCGCGTACATCTTCACCAATGGGAAGAGCGTCCGCGAACGCGTCATCACGGAGGTGGCGGCCGGCGGCATGGTGTTCAACCATGTCGCCTTCCAGTGGGCCACCACGAAGCTCCCGTTCGGCGGCGTCGGCCCCTCCGGGATCGGCGGATATCACGGGAAGTGGGGCTTCGAAGGTTCAGCCACCGCAAGTCGGTCCTGACCAAACCCACCCGCCCCGACACATCGGCCTTGCTCTACCCGCCGTACACACAGAGGAAGTGGAACACTGCGCGAAGAATCTTCTGACCAAGCAACGGTGGCACCACCCCTAACACCCCTACATGGATCCCTCAGCGCGCATCGGACCTTCTCCAGCATGCGAGGTGCGCGATGCCCGGACGGGATCGGACTGGGGATGGCCGTCCGGGTGCCCCTTTCCGGGTGTTGTGCCCGGGCGGATAATCGGGGCATGGATGCGCCGCGAGGGTCGGCCGGGTTCGAGGAATCGGACGAGTTGCAGGGCCTCCGACGACGCGCGTACGGACCGGATGCCGACATGGGGGGGATGCGGCGGCTCAGGCCCGACTTTCCGAGCTCGAGGCGGCCCAACGTCAAGAGCGGGCGCCCGTCGTCGATGCCGCCGCCGCGCTCAAAGCCCCTGTCTCGGAGCGAATCCCGGGCCAGGAGCCTGCCGACGGGTCGCGCCCCGCGTCGACCTCGGTCCCGCAGCCTGTCCAGGGGGCGTCCGCCGAGCGTAAGGCTGACGTAGGGTCGGTCACCGAGCAAGGCCCCGCCGGGGTGCCGATCCCCGATCCCGAACGGATCGGCGGAGCCCTTCCGGCACCGTGGTGGCGCCGCCGCCGCGTGCTGCCCTGGGCCATCGCCGCGGTGGCGGTGCTGGCCGCAGCCATCGGCATCGGCATGGGCATGGGCGTCTTCGTGGTCGAGGAGTGGGACCCCTCCAAACCAGTCGCACAACTCACTCCGCAAGGCCAACCCGGGCCTGCGTCCATTCCTGTCGACGATGACGTCCCCGTGAGGTATGACTTGTCGGTCTCGGACTTCGTCTCGTACGGCGCGTACGGGCCGCTGCAGATTTGGAGCACGACGAAGTTGGAGAACAGGCGATGCATCGCCGTGGTCGGAGATAATCACATCTCGGTGTTCGAGTGCACGGCGCCGTCTGTCGACACCATCGCCGATTTCAACATCGATTCCGACCAGCTCCCACCCACGCCGTCCGGTGAGCTGAGCCCATACGTCCGATTCATCCTCCACGATGAGGTCGTCGACGTGTACCGACCCAAAGAAGAGGGCGAGTTCTACGGATCCAGTCCCGCCGCGCTGCAACGCCAGAACTCGGCACTCACTCACCTACCCGGGCGAGTTCGGCGGGTGATTTGATCCCGGCGCCGAGGACCGGTCTGCAATCGGCGCACTGGTAGAACGCTCCTCCATCACACGATGCTCGTTCCGCTCCGGACGGCAATAGGCCGCAGGTCGCCCGGGCGTCGTTCGCAGAAGGATCCCTCAAGACCCCACCCGAGACCCTCGGCGCGGTCACGGAGTGTTCTGTGCGCCGGGGCCGATACCGCAATTCGCCGGCCTTGTGCAGCGCATCCAGGGTCTCCTCGACGGTGAGGAGCACTGTTGTCTCCAGGGAACTCAGCGCACCGCCTCCGCCGATCGCGATTGCGACCGCGGCCATCGAGATGTTATCGGGAGCTTCCCATAAGGTGTAGCCGTCGTGCTGTCCGAAGGCGTACCAGAAGCCCTGTTGCGCGACCGCACCGGCGTCACTCGAGGTCGAGCCGCCAGACCCGGAGCCCGGCGCCGCCGTGCATCCGCCAGCGGGAGCCGGCCGCAGGATAGGCACGTAAGGTGCGCGCTACCTCGCCTTGGACGAAGAGTTCGACGACACTGCCGTCCACGAGAACCCGGATCTCGGTCGACGATGAGCCGTCGACATCCAGCACGGTCTGCGGTTCATGCTCGCCTTCGAGGATCAGTCGTACACCGGCATCCGTCCCCTCGATTTCGAAGGACCGGATGTCGATGAGGCCATCGACCGGATTGATGCGTTGGCGACGAAGGCCCTCCAGTTCCCGAGCCGGGGCAGTTCGCAGCGCGTCCCCTTCCAACCGCAGCTCGCGGGGGAACGTGAGGGCTCCGGTCCATCCCGCTTCGGCGATCTGCGCCGCGGGGCGGCCCTCGTCACGGGTCCACCCCCAGAGAAGGCGGCGCTCGCCGTCCACAAGCACCTGCGGCGCGTAGAAGCTGACGCCGCCGTCGAGTCGGCTTGTCGCCTCGGGCCGGAAGGACAACGAATCGCCGTCGTGGTCGAGTTGTCCGATGAGGGCGAACACCTCGCCGTGTTGCACACTGCCATCGCCGAAGGTCAGCGGTGAGATGATGAGAACCCATCGCCCATCCAGCTCGAACAGGTTCGGGCACTCCCAGACGTCGGCGTCGCCGAAGGCCGCCGCTACGGCGTCATCCGGGGTCAAGAGGTTGCCGAGAAGCGTCCATTCGCGCAGGTCGTCGCACGCGTAGAGCACGATTCGCGGTGTCTCTGCCACGGCGCCACCGCCCTGCACGGCATACCGGCGACCATCGAAGACGAACACGTACGGGTCGCGAACCTGGATGTCGTGCGGCTCGTCGGTGTGGGGGAGGATCGTCTCGCCCGGTGACCACTCCACGGCGGCTCGGTCGCTTGTCGCGAGGACCACCCCGGCGTCACCCGGGCCGGACGCGTTCACGGCGGTATAGAGCACCGTGGGCGTCCCGGCGTCGTCGACGAGGCATCCACTCCAGCAGCCACCCTCGTCGGGTCCCCCTTCTCGCGGCGCGAGGGCGATCGGCTCCTGGCGCCAGCGCAGGAGGTCGTCCGAGCTCGCGTGCCCCCAGCGGATGCGCTCATGCACGGGGCGTTCCGGGTTGTACTGGAAGAACACGTGATACCTGCCGTCGAGAACGGCGAGCCCGTTCGGGTCGTTGACCCAACCGTGGTCCGGACGCCCGTGCAGCGCGGGAAACGAGGGGTCCGGATGCGTCACTTCCCCGTGCCCGCCGTGAGCCCTTCGCGCAGCGGCTTCTGTCCGAAGATGAAGACGAACAGCGCGGGGATCATCGAGAGCACGACGCCGGCGAGCACCACCGAGACGGCTCCCGTACCGAGGTTCCCCTGCAATGACACCAGGCCGAGGGGCAGGGTGAAGTTCTGCTCGCTGATGATCATGATCAGAGGTCGGAAGAACTCGTTCCAGTGGTAGTTGAACGCAAGGATCCCGACGATGGCGAGCCCGGGAGTCGCCAGCGGCAGATAGACGCTGAAGAACACCCTCCAGGGGCCGGCGCCGTCGATCTCGGCAGCCTCCCCCAATTCCGCCGGCAACCCCATGAAGTACTGCCTCATGAGGAACGTGCCGAAAGCGGTGGGCAGCGCCGGGAGGATGAGCGCCATCAGTGTGTCGGCCAGGCCCATGCCGCGGATCAGCATGAACACCGGCACGATCGTGACCTGCATCGGCACCATCATGGTGGCGAGGATGAGGGCGAAAATCAGGTTCTTGGCGCGGAACTCGAATCGGGCGAAGACGTACCCCGCCATGGCCGCGGTCAGCATCTGCCCCGCCGCGACCAGGAGCGTGACCAACGCGCTGTTCCAGGTGTACAGCCACAGCGGGATCCTCGCGAAGGCCTCAGCGAAGGCCGAGAAGCCGACCTGGGTCGTGTTCGTGACGGGGTCGGTGGGGGTCAGGGCTGTGATGAGCGTCCAGACCACCGGTCCGAGTGTGAGGAAGACCGCGATGCACAGCACGACGTACTTGGCGACCTTGCCGAGCGTGTTCAACGGCGAGCGGGTGGCAACTGCTTCGATGGACATCTGTCGACCTCACCCGTAGAAGACGTAGCGCTTGCTGAGCTGGAATTGGACGGCCGTCACCGCGAGGATCAGGATGGTCAGCACGATCCCGACCGCCGAGGCGAGGCCGAACTCCAGCTTCTGGAAGGCGGATTCGTAGATCACCATCACCGCGGTGCGCGTCTCGTCTCCGGGGCCTCCCCGGGTGAGGACGTACGGCTGATCGAAGATCTGCAGCGCGCTGATGATCGCCATGACCGTGGCGACCAGCATGGTGGGGCTGATCAGCGGCAGGGTGATCTGCCGGAACTGCGCCCAGCCGGTCGCGCCGTCGAGTGCCGACGCCTCGTACACCTCCCTCGGGATGGCGGCGACACCGCCGATGAAGAGCAGGAAGGTGAAGCCGAAGTTCTGCCAGACGTACACCAGCAGCACGACGACCTTCGCTCCGAAGCCCGTCGTCAACCAGCCGACGGCCGGAATTCCGAACCAGCTGAGGAATTGGTTGACGAGGCCGAACTCCTGGTTGAACAGGTACGACATCACCAGCGAGACCGATGCCGCGGACAGGATGAGCGGGAAGAACAGTGACGAGCGGAAGAACGTCCGCAGCCAGTTGGGCATCTTCGACTGCACGAGCAGCGCCAGCGCCAGTGCGACCGCAAGCTGCACGATCACGGCCGTGATGACGAATCCGATGGTGTTCAGGAACGACACCCGGATCGTGGGATTCGCGGCGATCTCGACGAAGTTGTCGACACCGACGAATTGCGGAGCCGTGATGATGTCCCAGCGGAAGAAGGCCAGCACGATCGAGGCGATGATCGGGATGAAGGTGAACAGGCCGAGACCGATCAAGGTCGGGGCGAGGAACACCCACACCAGCACGCGTGATCCCTTGTGACCCTTCTGTTCCGTCAAGACCGTGGCCGTGGAGCTCCGCTTCGAGCTCATCGACGGCCGCGCGCTCCGCGGCGGGGGTGGGCACTGTGACGGACATCATGACCTCCTCAAGGCGAGTTCGAGATCACGCTGCATGAGCTCCAGCCCTGGCCGGACGCCGTCCGGGCCATTCGTGATCGTGCCGACGACGTTCTTGATGAGCGCCGCTTCGACGGCCGCCTGCTGCGGCGGCGCGGGCATGGGGCCCGTGGTGGGGAACTTCTCGAGCGTGTCGTAGAAGACTTCCCAGTGCTGCGGCCCGACTCCGGCGCCGTAGAGCTCGTCGTTCAGCGACTTGCGCGGCAGCGACGAATCCGGCCTGGGGTGGGCGATCGACATGCCTTCCACGGAGACGCAGTACTTGAGCCACTCCCACGCCTCGTCCTTGCGCTGCGACGTCTGCATGATCGCGTAGCCGCCGGCTCCGAACTGGTGGCGCTGCCCGGCCATCTTCGGGAAGTACGTCACGTCGTAGTCCTCGTTCGCGACACCCGCGTCGCTGAGCCCCTGCGCCCAGAAGCCGCCGGCCGGGGTCATGCCCACCTTGCCGGTCGAGAAGAGCGCGACCAGTTCGTTGCCGCCACCCTGAGCCGGGTTGGCGGCGAGTCCTTCCCGGACCATCTGCTCGAGGACGCCGAAGCTCTCGACGCAGTTGTCGTTGAGGGCATCCGCGTTCTCCCAGAGGAATCCGCCGCCACGGGGAGCCTCGTTCGGGTAGAACTGGTCCCACAGCCAGTCGCCGCCCTTCGCCTTCTCTTCAGTGAGGAAGCTGGTGTCGTTGATGTACAGCCACGGGACCACGCCGCCCCACAGGCGGTTGTTCCAGAAGTACGGCAGGAACTGACCTTCCGCGGCGCCTTCCATGGTGCGGGCGACCGTGAAGAAGTCGTCGAGCGTCCAGTTGTCTCTGGGTCGCTCGAGACCGGCCCGCTCGAGCGCCGCCGTGTTGTAGAACACGTTCGCGGCGTTGAAGTTGTCGGGCAGCTGGAAGAGATTGCCCTTGTACATCATCGCCTCGACGAGCGACGGATGGACGTCGTCGAAGTAGTTCTGCATCTCCGCGGCGTCGCGCTGCACGTACTCGTCGATGGGAAGGGCCATGCGGGACGCGAACAGCTGCGTGCCCTCGGTCGCCACGGTGACGACGTCCGGCGGGGTGCCGGCGGCGACCAGGGTGAGGATCTTCGCGAAGTAGTTGCTCCAGTCCTGCCCCTGGATGGCGATGATGCGCACCGGGATGTCGGGATGGAGCCCCTGGAATCCGTCGATGAGACCCTGTCTGGCGGCCGCGTCTTGAGCGGTCCCGAAGAGCGCGACGGTCAGCGCATCGGACCCCCGGCCCGGGATGTCACCCCCGGTGAGCCGCGGCCACGATATTGCTGTGCCGACCACCCCGACACCGAGGAGGGCGATCATCGCCCTGCGTGAAAGGTCAGCCACGTCGTTGCTCCTCTCCGGCGAGAGAGTCGTCGCGAAGCGGTCACGTGTGGTCTCGTTGGGCACATTGTCGCCCCATGTCCAGCACCCGTCAAGACCTCTGCGTACCACACTCGGGAGTGTGTGCACTCCGACAAATCCCGGCGTAGAGTGCCTCGCGTGCACTTCCGACCCGCATCGAACTGGCTGAACGATCCGAACGGCCTGCTCTTCCACAACGGCCGCTACCACCTGTACTTCCAGTACAACCCGTACGGCACTGCGCATGGGAACATGAGCTGGGGGCATGCGACCAGCCCCGACCTCGCCGACTGGACCGAACACGAGATCGCGATCCTCTGCGACGACGACGAGGAGATCTACTCCGGCTCCATCGTCTTCGACACCGCCGACACGAGTGGATTCGGTGCCACGGGGAAGTCGCCGCTGGTAGCGGTCTACACGAGCGCCTATCGCAAGACCCGTCGGCAGGCGCAATCGCTCGCCTACAGCCTCGACGACGGGATGACCTGGACCAAGTACGACGGCAATCCGGTTCTGGACCGAGGTTCGCGCGACTTCCGCGATCCGAAGGTGTTCCGCTGGGAGGGACTCGATGAGCAGTACTGGGTGATGGTCGCCGTGGAGGCCGCCGAGAGACTGGTCATGATCTATCGCTCGAGCGACCTCCGGTCGTGGCACTTCCTCTCGTCGTTCGGCCCCGCGGGCGCGGTCGGCGGAGTCTGGGAATGCCCCGACCTGTTCCCACTCGCCGTCGACGGTGCCCTCGACCGCGTGCGATGGGTGTTGATCGTCAGCCTCTACCCAGGGGGGATAGCCGGGGGATCGGGAACGCAGTACTTCGTCGGGGACTTCGACGGTGTCCGGTTCACCCCCGACAGGACGACGGGAGCCAGCCCAGACGCGCACCCTGCCGACACCCGTTGGCTCGACTACGGCCGCGACTGTTACGCCGGTGTGACCTTCTCCGGCCTCCCCGATGAGGAGCGCACAATCATCGCGTGGATGGGCAACTGGGATTATGCGGCACTGATCGACCCCGCCCCATCCCGCGGCGCTATGACGGTGCCGCGCCGATTGAGCCTCGTGTCGGTCGGTGACGATGTCGCGCTTCGACAAGAGCCGGTGCTCCCGCCGCTCGATCGGGTGGCGGCATTCTCCGACGTCGCGCTCACCGAGGCATGGCACGTTCCCGCGACGCTGCCTCCCTACGCTGTCGTCGACCTGGCCGTGCGTCTCGACCGTGCAGAAGGAATCGCAGTGCGCCTGCGCCACGGTGAAGGCCAACGTGGCGGCGCAGTCGTCCGCGTCGCCGGCGATGTGCTGCTCGTCGACCGTACCGAAGCCACGGCAGGCGCTCACCCCGGCCTCTCGAGCGTGGAGGTCGTTCCGCTCCGCTCATCTGACCATGTCGCGCTCCGCATCCTGATCGAGCCGACCTCGATCGAAGTGTTCGCAGACGGCGGATGCACAGTCGTGACCGATCTCATCGACACGGCGCTCGACGCCAACGGGCTCACCATCGAACCACTCAGCGGGACCCCCGTCGTCGAGTCGGTCCGTATCAGCACCCCACAGGCGAAGATCTGATGTGAAGAGCAAGAACGCCAGCAGTGCGGTGACCCTGCCAAGATCGGCGACGCCGTTGAGACAATCGTCGCCGTGAACGAGCTGCCTTCGCATTTCCTCGCCTGGTCGTGGCTCAGCGAAACCTACAGCCCATCACGAGTGAATGTGGTCTTCGCGGCGGATGAAACCGGAACGCGAATGCGTTTCGTGCACGGCAACTCCGCGGCGGGTCGGATCCCGACTACGCACAAGGTTGGCGACGTGCCTTTGCAAAACGGGACCGCATCCTCGCCGGCTAGGTGAGCCGGATAGACCTCATCTCCGGCAGCAACGGATGCGCGACGCGGTATCTGTGGAGCCTCACTGCCCTCTTCTCACCATCGGTAGCTTTCGACACAGTCGATCGTTGTCGCGATGATCCGTCACAGGTGCGCACGTCGAGGTGGCGACCTCGGGACGGCGCTCCACCTCGGGAGTGATTATGCCTGCTCTTCACGCTCAACAAGCGGGACCATCCAGTTCGGGCAGAACCGGGATCCCACACCGGGCGGCTTTACTCATCGGATCCAGCGCAATGCTGCTTCTCGTCTCGGGGTGCAATGCCCCGCCTGTTCAGCCATACCTCCCCGGTGACCCCGGACCCCTCCCATCGCAGTCCCCCATTTACCCAAACGAGGGTGACCGCGGACCCCTCCCGTCACAGTCTCCCATTTACCCAAGCCCCGGTGACCCCGGACCCCTCCCATCGCAGCCTCCCGTTCCCTTGCCAACGGAATCCCCCGCTCCTTTGCCGCCTCCGCCAACACAAGACGATGCCTTGAGCGCCTTCCAGGCTCAGTGCGAGGACGGAGTCGAGGACTGGAAGGCAGCCCAAGTCGACTATCCCGCGACGATGTCCCTGGACGTCGGAGACGCGGAAACGTACAACGCGGCAGTGGACGCCCGCTCGGCTCCGTTGCCGGCGGAGGAAGTTATTGAGGCCGACTCGGGTGCTGCGAACAGCGAGTCAGTGCAGGTCAGGTGCGTCATCGCCGCCCGGCTCCGCTCCGTGGGTGAGACCCTCGCGGTGGAAGACCCCGCCGAAGACAGCGGCGGATGGCTGGCTCAGGAATTCACCCCGACCGGCGTACTGGAATGGTCGTGGACGGTCACCGCGGACAAGCCCGCCGACGCGGAACTGCGACTCGACCTGAAACCCGCCATTGCCATCGGCAGTTCTGGGACTGTAACGCAATATGCAAGCCAAAGCACGACGTCATTCACAACGGATGTAGACGTCAGCGGCAACTGGCTGAGCCATGTCGCCTTCTGGTTCGACAGGAACTGGGGGTACGTCACCGCAATCGCCATAGCACTCGGGGGTGCAGCCACCGCCGTTTTCCTTTGGTGGCTTAACCTGCGGTCGAAGGCCAAGGGTGCACGGCAGGGCGGGGCACCCAAACCCCAAACACCAGACCCGTCGGCGCGATGACACAGAGATGTCTCCCAGCGTCGGCCGGGAGCCACGATCCCACTTTCACTGATCGAGGGAAACGTTCGAACTGGGCCCGGTGCTACCGACCTCGTCCGTGACGTGGTGAACGCAGTCCGCGGGCGTTGCGGATCACAGCTCCGAAGACGTGTCACGTCGCTATACCCATCAGCTGGAGCAAGAAGCCCGAACCGGCATCGAGCGGCTCGACCTGTTCCTTCGCGGCCAGCAACTGTCCCGAGCCGATGCCCGCTGCTCGCCCCAATCTAGGCCGCATCGAGAGGATCGGTGGTACACATTGGTGCACACATACGTGTGGCGTACTGTGACGCCACCTAGTGCGCAGGCATTGCGGACCCTAGGCCCAGTTCGAGCCTTTCCTCGCGCGTGTTTCCGCGGAAGTTGACCTTTCGTCGATGTGCACACGGCCACTGAATGCGACACGTTCTTTCTCACGCGTTTACTCAGGGATCGGCCCGGACCGCGCCCCCGTCGCACGACCGGCAACACCGCATCGGAGCGCCCGTCCGGGTTCGGTCGGACGGGCGCCCCGCTCCCTATCTCGAGGTGGAGTTGCACCCTCCACCGCCGAGCTGCGACGTTGGTCGCAAGGGCCTCATTCGTCGGCGCGATTTGCGCTGACGGTCTCGTTGGTCACCAAGCGGTGAGGTCGTCGCTGCGGTGTGTTGCGCTCACTCGAAGGTGTCAATGAAGGTGTCGTACGGCAACGGAGGAACGGGCTCGAGAACCTGGCGCGCCGATGGGCTGTACGGGTGGTACGCCGTAGGCACGGGCGCGTCCGCAGGCGGCATGAAGACGGGCTTCCCGTCGTCGCCGAAGTACATCAGGTCGAGGTCGAAAGCGTGCTGGTTCTTCTCACCGAAGCTGATCCAGTTCTCCTCGAACGGCGCGCGGGCCAGTTCGTAGCTGCGGAACTTCCAGATCTTCCACTCGCCGTCCTGCCTCAGGAAGTCAACGCCGTACTTGCACCACACCCAGTGCGCCCAGACCTTCTTGCCCTGGACTTCTTCCGGCGAGTACATGTCGGGGAACTCTTTGGCGATTTCTGGGTCGGTCAGTCCCGACTCCGAGCCGGCCATGATCCAGACGCCTTTGGCGGTCTGCCCGTCCTGGGCGACCTCGACAACGGGCGTGGTCGTGTAGTGCAGGATCAGCTTGCCGACAGGCTGCGGTCGATCACGGTGGTAGCGGATCACGCTCTCGTACGTGGTGTACTGGCCCGCGTTCGAGTAGCGGGCGCGGATGCCCGGAGTACCCGGCTTGACCCAGAGCGGAATGATCTGCTCGTCCTGGAAAGCGTTGTGCAGGTACATGTAGCGATTGAAGAGGTTCTCGATCTCGCCGCGGTCGGCCGCGCGACGCGCTATCCCGGTGACCTCGGTGAGCTGATTGCGCAGGCTCTCGAGCTCCGCACGAAGCTCGGTGATGGTGTCGGACATGTTCTGTCTCCTGTTGCTGGGAATCGTGGATGGGCTTGGTCTGGATCTATGATCGGGATGCCGCGCTCAGAGCGCGTCGGCGACCTGGCGCATGAGGGAGTGGTGGCGGCGGACCTGTTCGATCGAGCGCCAGGGCTCGCGCTCGCCCTCGTACTCGCTGGAGAGGTAGCCGGTGTAGCCCGGCGTCCCGGATGGCGCGCAGCACGGGCTCCCAGGGGATCTGCTGGTCTTCGAGGTTCTCGTCGATGTCGTGGAACTTCGCCTGGATGAACACGACGTGCTCGGCGACGTCGGCGAAGTCGGCCGGGTCGACGCCGATGCCGTCCAGGAACGCCGGGCGCCGGCCGGGCAGCTCGCCGGGCTTGAGCGGGATCGGGCGGTCCTGGAAGATGCCGGTGTCGATCAGGATGCCGAAGTGCTTGGTTCCGGTGCGCTTGATGAACTCGATGTACTCGTCGACGACCTCGTGCTTGATCGGGGTGGGCGAGTGGATCTCGGGGCAGATGATCACGTCGAGCTCTTCGGCCAGCGGCAGGGATGCTTCGACGACCTCGGTCCAGATCGGGTGCGGAACCAGGTCGCTCGAGACGACGCCGATCTTCGGCCGGACGAACCGGAACCCGAGCCGCTTCGCGAGGCGCAGGTCGCGCTGCAGCGCCGCGGCGCCCTCTTCGACGGTCATGTCGCGGCCGTTCGGGCCGCTGGAGTGCAGGCGGGTGTCGATCCACGAGCCGTAGTTCGTGGGCTCGAGGCCGTACTTCTCCAGCAGCCGGAACCAGTCGTCCACCCACTCCTGCGACGGGTTCGGGTAGTTCGGGATGTGCCCCTCGCCGAGGATCTCGATGCCGGTCGCGCCGATGTCGGCGATGCCGGCCATCGCGGTCTCGAGGTCGAGCACGGTGCCGTAGTCGGTCATGAAGCTGTAGAGGGACACGCCGTATTTGAACGGGGCGCCGGTCGCCTCGGGCGAGAGGGTGACGTGCTTGGTGACGGTGTAGGTCGAGGGCTGGTGCTCGACCGGGATGTACGACATCCGCAGCCGCAGCTCGATCGACACCTCGTGCACGCCGTCGGGCAGCCCGCCGGGGTGCGGGACGGTGATGATCGCGGCGTCCTCGAGCGGCCAGCGCACGCCGTCGCCGTCCCACAGCTCCTGGAGCGTGTAGGTCTTGCCCTGCAGCGTCCACAGCGGCACGTCCGCCGCGACATCGACGAGGTCGCCGACCTCACGGCGACGCCGTCGATCAGGGATGCGGTCATCCCGCGGTAGGACGGCATCCGCAGGCGCAGCTGGAAGCCGGTGATCTGCCCGTTCTCGCGCACATTGCGGAAGCCGACGGACTGGATGAGGTCTCGCTCGAGAAGCATGATCTGGCGCTCTCTGGGTTAGGGGCAGCCGCCGGCGTCCTCTCGGACTTCCGCAGCCAGACGGCGCATCGTCACGCCGTCCCGACTCACGGTACAGACATTTCACTGGTACGTCGCTGATGTTTCACATCGGTCGTACTTCTGACTCACATCACCACTACTAATGTGTCAAACCTGCCAATGTATGCCACGCTGGATCGGCGGCCAGAGATGGCCGGACCGCCAGCCTCCTGGCGACAACGAAGTCACCGAAAGGGTCAAAATGTCACAGCTCAGTTCCTCACGACCGCTCCGATGGTCGCTGCTCGCCGCACCGCTCGCGGGCGTCCTTGTCCTCGCGGGTTGCTCCGGTGACGGTGGCGGGGACAGCAGCGGCGACCCCGAAGCCGGCGCAGGATTCACGATGATGATCTCGCAGGCAAACGACGCCGAAAACTTCTACCCCGACACCGTGGAGAAGTTCACTGAGGCAACCGGCATTCAGGTCGAGGTGATCCCCTACCCCGCCGACGCGTACAACACACAGGTCACAACTCAGCTGCAGGCGGGTAATGCGGCTGACATGATGATCCTTTCGCCCGGAACAGGGCAGCCCATCTCGGTCGTCTCGCTCGCTGAGGCCGGCTTTCTCCTGCCGCTCGGTGCCACATCGACCGACCTCATCCCGGAAGGCTCTGAGGCGCAGTACCAGGTCGACGGCGAGACCTATGCTCAGCCGACCTCGCTGACGCCCGTGGGCTTGGTCTACAACAACGCCGCGGCAGATGCCGCCGGGATTGACGAGTACCCCGCGACCTACGAGGACCTGCTCGCCGCCTGCAGCACGGCGCGGGATGCCGGGCTGAGCTTCACGGTGCTCGCCGGGGCCATCCCCCCCAATACGGGACTGATGGCGCAGATCATTTCGGCGACCCGCGTGTACGAGGAGACTCCGGACTGGAATGAGCAGCGCGCGGCGGGCGATGTCACGTTCGCCGACAGCGACGGTTGGAAGGAGACGCTCGAAGACGTTGTCGAGTTGAACGAGTCGGGTTGCTTCCAGGACGGCGCCGCGGGCGGCACGTTCGACAGCATCACGGCCGGCCTCGGTGGCGGCACCTCTCTTTCGGCAGCGGTGCCCGGCAATGCTGCGACTTCGATCGGCCAGGCGGCCGGCATCGAGCTCACGGTCCGCTCCTTCCCGCCCGCAGACGGTCAAAGCGACTTCCTGCTCGCGTCGGCGAACTACGCGTGGGGTGTCAACGCCAAGGTCGACGAGGCCAAGCAGGAATCGATCCAGACCTTCCTCGATTGGCTCGCAACTCCCGAGGAGGCCGTCGCCTTCGCCGAGCTCGCGGGTGCGGTGCCGATCATCGGCGCGACCCCCGAGAATCTGCTCCCGCCGTACGCCCCCGTCGGCGAGCTGCTCGAGTCAGGAGCCTTCACCGGGCTGCCCAACGCCGCGTGGCCGAACGCAGGTGTCTACGACGCCCTCGGAACCGGAGTGCAGGGCCTCCTGACCGGCCAGAAGACCGTCGAGCAGGTCCTGGACGACATGGATGCCGCGTGGGGCTGACACGCCGCGCGGATGATGCTGAGGAGACCGGCGTGAGCAGACAGAACAAAATCCTGATTGTTGGCGCCGGTCTCGGCGGCCTGTGCGCAGCATCGGCGCTGGCACAGGTCGGGGCGCAGGTCGATGTCATCGAGATCAAGTCCGAGACCACGGTGCCCGGGGTGGGCTTCGGCTTGCGGACGAATGCGCTTCGCGCCCTGCGCGAGATCGGTCTCTACGACCAGGCCCTTGCGATCGGGTTCGCCTCGCCGACTCTGACGTACTACGACCGGCACGGAGACCATGTCGTCGAGCTGCCGTTCGGACGACAGGTCGACGGGATGCCCAACAACGTCCTCCTGCCTCGACTCGGCTTCCTCGAGATCGCCACGACTCGCGCGCTCGCACTGGGCTGCACACTTCGGATGTCGACGACGATCACGCACCTGGAGCAAGACGCCGACGGGGTGTCCGTGACGTTCAACGACGGAACGTCGGGACGGTACGACGTGGTGATCGGATACGACGGCATCAAGTCTCAGATACGGCGGGAGTTCTTCGGGCAGCAGTACGACCCGGTCCCCAGTGGCGGCGTGGCGTGGCGGGTCGCCCTGCCCGCTCCGGAAGGCCTGAAGTCTGCGATCTTCTGCCAGGGGCTTCGGCGGAAAGGTCGCCTTCGCGCCGCTCGCCGGCGGCATGATGTACATGCTGGTCACCCATTTCCAATCGGGTCGGCCGCGATACGATCCCGCGGAGTTCGCCCAGATCATGTACGAACGTGCTCGCGCGATCATGGGCGACTCGGACTTCATGTCCGATTCCATCGAGCAGGTGCGAACCTCCGACACTGTCGCGTACACCCTGCTGGACACGGTGATGGTCCCCTATCCCTGGTTCCGGGGCCGCGTCATGATCATGGGCGACGCCGCGCATTCGATGACCCCCTATCTGGGGTCGGGGGCAGCGATGGCGATCGAGGACGGGGTCGTTTTCGCGCAGCTTCTCGATTCTGACGACACTCTGTATGACGTGCAGCAGAAGTTCATGGCCAGGCGGTATCCCCGCGTGAAGACCGTCTGGGATCTGTCGCTCTCGCTGATGCACGAGGAGTTCGACTCCGCGACGCCGGAAGCGCTCGAGCGGCGCCTGGCGTACCTCGTGAATGAGGAGCCCGCCGCGAACGACTACGTCCACCGGGTGCTGGAGACCGAGTACTGATGGGTGACAATTCGGGCGCCTTGCAGGGCGCAGTGGCCGGTCAGGAGAGTTCCGGATCAGCCACTCTGTTCGTCGATGCGGGCCGCCCGATCGGCACGATGCGCACCCTCCAGGGCGCCGCGGGCATGCCTGGCCCGGCCCGCGGCGCCGAGCAGATTCCCGATGTCTCAGGTGTCTGGGAATCCGCGCAGGTGAGGCTCGTTCGGACATACGACTGGGTGTCCCGGCTCGACACCGTCGACAACCCGGACAGCCTCTTTCCAAAGTGGTCCGCGGATCCCGACGATCCCGACAGCTACAACTTCGACGCCACTGATTCCTGGATCAGGCAGGTCCAGGCCATCGGCGCAGACATCCTGTTCACGATCGCGAGCTCGGTTCCGTCCAACAAGCGTCCCGCAAGCGATTTGGCCACGTACGAGCGAGTCGTGGAGAACATCGTCAGACACTACGAGGACGGCTGGGGAGGCGGCGGGTTCACCCACGCGGTAACGCGGTGGGAGTTCGGGGACCAGCCGGACTTCGGCACCCTGCACTTCGACGGAACGCCAGACGAGTTCTACGAGATGTACGCCGCCGTGGCTCGAGCCGTAAAACGTGTCAGCCCGCAGTTGCAGTTCGGCGGACCGTGCCCGGCATTCGGGCTGGACGAGGGTCCCTACCGGGAGGGGTTCCTCGACTTCGTCAAGCGCAACAACCTGCCGCTGGACTTCTTCACATGGATGTGGTTCACCGACGACTCTCGCGATCCGCTCGATTTTCGGACCGTGGCAAGCCAGCTTCGCGGCATCTTGGACGCCGACGGTTTCGAGACCACAGAGCTCCTGCTGGCCTACTGGAACATGACGGGGATTCCGAACGCGAAGTTCACCGATGCGGACGCGGCAGCCTTCCAGGCGGCCGCAGCCGTCTACATGCAAGACTCCCCCATCGACCGCGCCATCCTCTTTCGGGTCGACACTGGCACCGACCTCCACTACAAGATCCACGACCCCGCCGGCATCTTCGACTCAGACGGCAGCGAGAACGCCAGGACGGCCAGCTATCGACTCGTCGGACAAACCCTGGCCGCGAGGAAGCGCCTCGATGTCCAGGGAGGAGATGACAACGGCTTCGCTGTCCTGGCCGGACGCACTGAGTCAAATGACACGGTACGGATCCTGGTCGCGAACTACGCGATTCCCGATGCCTATCTCGCGGCGCGCGACCGCGATGTCTTCGAATTTCAGGTGCCGATCGATTCCATCAAGGCGGACATGTCGTTCACCGTTCCCGCCAGACGACCTCATGCCAAAAGTGCTCAACTGGCGGGCTACTCCCTCGAAGTCGACAACCTTCCCTGGGGCACCGGCACTCACGAAATCGTGCGCTATCGAGTCGATGACACGCACCACGGCGAGATCGTCGGCACGAGCATTGGTCACGGGCTCACAGCCACAGTTCAAGGTAGGTTGGCGGCGCCAGCGGTAGAACTGATCGAGATAAGGCCGATCCGCCGATAGCGGTCCGCGCCGCAGCTCCGCCGCGCGGCCGCCGCCTACCGGCCGGACAAGGCGCGGCGAGGGGCGGGTTCGCTTGGCGGGGTGAGCCGAACGGCGATGACCTCGCTATCCATCACTGACGGCCACCCCGAAACAATCTCCTGCACCCGCTTATGAATCCGCTTGATGTTCTGCCGAGCGGACCGAGCCGCCGCCGCACCGTCCCTCTGCTCAACGATGTCCCGCAGCCAGGTCGCCGAAAGATCGAGGGCATCAGGATCTGCGAGAAGAATCAAAGACCACACCCGAGCCATCTCGCCGCTCAGGCGAAAAAAGAACGTCGCGAGGTGGCTGTTGCCTGCGGCCGCAGCGAAGATCCCGAAAATCTCGTCCAACGCGCGCACGAGCTGCAGCGCGGTTTCACGGTCCACACCTTCGGAGCCGACTGATTCGATCTCGGCAACTCCGAGCGTGATCTCTTGGATCTGACTCTTCGTGGCTCTTTCCACACCCCGGCTCAGGATCTCGGGCCCGATAATGCCCCAGACCTCGAAAAGCTCGTCAATGGATCTGAGGGATATGGGCGTCACTTGATAGCCCTTACGGGGCAGGGTTCGAACAAGCCCTTCGTGGTCGAGCCGCGTCAAGGCATCACGCACCGGAGAGATGCTGAGTCCGATCTCGGCTGCCAGTTGCTTCTCCGTCACCCTTGTACCGGGCTCGAGACGGCAATAGACGATGTCCGCGCGCAGTCGCAGATACGCCGAGTCACTCAACGAGACGCGGGGCAACTCGCCATCAGACATTTCAGTGTTCTCCAGTGCTATCTCAGGGGTCCGTCGTCACCTTACCTTCGTCGCGCTATTCACGGGCTACTGCGATCGAACGGACATCCGCAGTCGCTCCTGTGGATCCCTCGCCCACCGCACGGGCGACGCGCGGCGTGATCGTGCCGGCGACATGCTGGCGCCACGGGCAACCTGGCAGTGACGAGGTTCACACATAGGTGCACACATCTGGTGCACACAAAGCTTCTGATTTACGAAGGACTTCACGGCCCGAGCGCCCACTTTTCCGCGGAATCACGCGGAAGTACGACCGCGCTGGCCCCAAATTCTTCTGATTCGCATCAGACACCGATCAGAAGACTCCAGAAACAAAAAAAGGGCCGATAACCGGCCCTTTTCCCATTCACTGTCTCAACACAGTGTGCGCCCGAAGAGACTCGAACTCCCAACCTTCTGATCCGTAGTCAGATGCTCTATCCATTGAGCTACGGGCGCATGGTGTGCACTCGCGCGCAGACCAGCGTCCAGAATACCCCACGCTCGGGCTCCCGCCGAATCGAGTCAGTCCTGAACCGGCACGACGGGATCGGCGTCGAGTGCGCGCAGCTGGCGGACCAGCGCAACGCGGCGGTACGAGGCGTCGATGAGCTCCTCCACCAGATCCCACGGCCCGGATGCCGCCTCCACCAGGATCGCGAGCCACCCGTACGCACCCTCGTACGCGGGCACGAAGACGTCGTCACGCTCCAGGAGCGCATCCCGCTCCAGCGGGTCGGGCAGGAACTCGACGGCGCCGCGATCATCGTGCGCCGCACCGACGATCGCGAACTGCCGCTTTCCGGCCCGGAACGTCCACCGGCCGTGCGCGAGGACTTCCGCGGCCTCGGGGTAGCGCATGCACAGCGACCGCGTCCGCTCGACCAGCGGGTGGTCGGGCGGGAACCTGATCGGGTGCGGTTCGGACTCCATGGCAGCCCGGTCAGTCCTGCTCGAGCTCCGCCTGCAGGGTCTCGCCCTCACTGAGGTGGCGGCGATGCGCGGCCAGCCGCGGCAGGTCGACGAGCCGCAGCGCCTGCATCCGCGCGCCGCGCATCGTGTCGTAGTCGGGGTCGACGTCCGCGCGCATGCCTTCCACGCGCAGCCGGCGCTGCAGGTTGGCCTCGACGTCGCCCCACGCGGCATCCCGCGCCTGTTCGACGAGCACGCGCACCGCCTCCGGATCCTCCGCGCGATTGCGCAGCTCCTTCGCCACGCCCCGGTATTGCTTGTGCCGCTTGCTCAGGTTGCGCATGTCACGGTCGCGGTAGTCGTGCGTGCTGTCTGGATCGGAGAACTTGCCCCAGGCGGACTTGCGCTGCCTCTTCGCCAGGTCGGCGGCCGCCTCCTGCTCTTCGGCGAGGGCGATCAGGGTCTGCTGCGCGTACGGACCGATGACGTCGACATCGAAGTTCCCGTCGTGCGCGATCGTCTCGACCAGGATGTGATTGCGCACGGCCAGGCGTGCGGCAGCGGTTGCGATCGAGACGCCCTCGGCCACGGCATCCGAGGTCTTCCCCATGCGCTCCACCCCCTCCCATCGAGCGTACCGTCCGCGGCGTTGCGTCACCGCTGAGGGGTGCGCCGACGCCGCTGCGCCGAAGTCGTCCGGCGGCGGACACGAAGAACGCCGATCGCGGAGATGCGATCGGCGTCTTCACGGCGCGCGGATGCCGCGCGAGGAGTCAGATTCCCTTGGTGCGGAACTTCTGGACGAGGCCGCACTCGAACGGGTCGCGGGCGGCGAGCCCGACCTCGTTCAGGTAGCGGATCACGATGCCGTAGGACTTCAGAAGCGTCGTCTCCGTGTACGGGACGCCGAGGGTCTTGCAGTGCTCGATCACAATCTCGCGGGCCTGCGCGAGGTGCGGGCGCGGCATGCTCGGGAACAGGTGGTGCTCGATCTGGTAGTTGAGCCCGCCCATGAGCCAGGTGGCCCACCAGCCGCCCGAGACGTTGCGCGACGTGCGGACCTGCTTGGTGAAGAAGTCGAGCTTCGCGTCGGCGTCGATGATCGGCATGCCCTTGTGGTTCGGCGCGAACGCCGCGCCCATGTAGACGCCGAAGACGGCCATCTGGACACCGATGAAGGCGAACGCCATTCCGAGCGGCAGAAACAGGAAGATCGGAGTGAGCACGAGCGCGAAGCGGAGGGTGATGAGCCCCAGTTCGAGCCAGCGGCCCTTGACCGGCTGACGGAAGTCGAGCAGGTGGCGGAACGCGAGGAAGTGCAGGTTCAGCCCTTCCAGCGTCAGCAGCGGGAAGAACAGCCATCCCTGGTGCCGGGTGATCAGGCTCATCGGGCCGCTGACCTTCGCAGCATCCACCTCGAGGAAGCGGATCGTGTCGACCTCGATGTCGGGGTCCTTGCTCACGCGGTTCGGGTTGGCGTGGTGACGCGTGTGCTTCGATCCCCACCAGTCGCGGCTCATGCCGACGATGCCGTTGCCCAGGATCAGACCCAGCGTGTCGTTGGCGCGTCCCGAGCGGAGGATGGTGCGGTGCGCGGCCTCGTGTGAGAGGAACGCGACCTGAGTGAACAGGATGCCGAGGACTCCGGCGACGATCAGCTGGAACCAGCTGTCACCGAGGAGGATGAAGGCAGTGATCGCGCCGCCGAAGCCGAGCGCGATCGCGAGGCCCACGGTGATGTAGAACCACGGCGCGCGGTCGAGCAGACCCGTCTCGCGGACGACCTCCGCGACCTTCGTGTAGGCCTGGGTGATCGGCGGGAAGCTGTCTTTTCGCGCGTACGTCTGGCGTACGGCTCCGAGAGTGGACGGTGGTGCGGAGACTGTAGTGATTGCGACACCTGCCTGTTCGGGGGCATCCCGCGGGGGGACGGGCGAAAGAGAAAGGCGTGTGCCGATCGCTATGACCCACACTACGCGGTGGTACATGCTGGCCCGGGAATGTGATAACAGTCTCATCATGTGTCGGGCGAATGCCCAGCATCCTGTCATGCAGCCGACGCGCAACCAGGCGTGCTAGCGTTGCCATCGGCGGTTCCCTCCGCCCAGCGTCGTTGTCACGCTTCGCGGCTATCTCTGTCGCGGTTCTTTTCACACGGCGAACCGATGCGCGAACCCGCGCCGTCGCCCTCTTCACGCCCTTTCTGCGGCGTGCCATCCCGAAAGCATCCCTATGCCTACTTTCCTCGACCTCGGCGTGCCAACGCCGCTGGCCAACGTGCTCGCCCGTGAGGGCAAGACCGAAGCCTTCCCGATTCAGCGCGACACGCTGCCCGACTCGCTCGCCGGTCGTGACGTGCTCGGCCGCGGCCGCACTGGCAGCGGCAAGACCATCGCGTTCGCCCTCCCCCTCGTCGCCCGCCTGTCGGGCGCCTTCGCCTCGGGCCGCACTCCCGGCCGCCCCCGGGGCCTCGTGCTCGCTCCGACCCGCGAGCTGGCGACGCAGATCGCCGCCACCATCCAGCCCCTGGCTGCGGCATCCGGACTCACCGTCACCACGATCTTCGGTGGCGTGAGCCAGAAGCCGCAGGAGTCGGCGCTGCGTGCCGGCGTCGACATCGTCGTGGCGTGCCCGGGGCGCCTCGAGGACCTCATCAAGCAGGGCCACGTGCGCTTGGACCGTGTCGAGATCACCGTTCTGGACGAGGCCGACCATATGGCCGACCTCGGCTTCCTTCCGGGCGTCACCCGCATTCTCGCCGCCACACCCCAGGGCGGCCAGCGCATGCTGTTCAGCGCCACCCTCGACCGCGGCGTCGACGGTCTGGTCCGCAAGTTCCTGCGCGACGAGGTCCGTCACGAGATCGATGACCAGAGCGTCCCGCAGGGAGAGATGACCCACCGCGTGTTCATGGTGAGCGACGAGGGGAAGTCCGACCTGGTCAAGCACCTCGCCTCCGGGCGCGGTCGCCGCATCCTCTTCACCCGCACCAAGCACCAGGCCAAGAAGCTCGCGAAGGTGCTGACGGCAGCCGGCATCCCGGCGGTGGATCTGCACGGCAACCTCTCGCAGCCCGCTCGGGAGCGCAACCTCGCCGCCTTCAGCGCCGACCCCGCCAAGGGCGGAGTCCGCGTGCTCGTGGCCACCGACGTCGCCGCCCGCGGCGTGCACGTCGACGAGGTGGAGCTCGTCGTCCACGTCGACCCGCCCATGGAGCACAAGGCGTACCTGCACCGCTCGGGCCGAACTGCCCGCGCCGGCGCCGCAGGCACCGTCGTCACCGTGGCGATCCCGTCTCAGCGTCGTGATGTCACGGACCTGCTCCGCAAAGCCGGTATCCAGGTGCCGCTCGAGCAGGTCACGGCCGAAGCGGCGCCGATCTCGGAGTTGGTGGGCGAACGTGCCGAGCACGTGCGCCCCGCGCCGGTTCAGGCAGCGCCGCAGCAGCGCTCGTCGAAGCCGAGGTCAAATCAGTCGCAAGGGGGCCGCGCTGGCCAGGGACGCAATGGCAGCGGCTCCAGCCAGCAGGGCCGCGGCAACAACGCGGGCTCGGGCGCCGGGCGCGGCGGTAACACGTCGGGCTCGACCCAGCACGCTCGTCCCGTCTACTCGACCGGCACCGGCCAGCCGGCCCGCGCCGCGCACAACCCGCGTGGCGAGCAGGCCGCTCGACCGACCGGCTCGCGTCGCGCACAGCACAGCGGAACGCGCTCCGGCGCACCGCGCGGCTGAGCTCAGCAACATCGGAACGGCCGGGACGGATTCATCCGCTCCGGCCGTTCCACATTCAATGTGGCCGGATGCCGCGCTGGGCGCTTCGTCAGGCCAGTGCCGTGCGCAGCGCGCTCAGCTCGACAGCTTGGCGACGACTGCCGCAACCCGGCGCGCACGCGTTTCGGCCGCCTTCGCGTCTTCGACGCTGGTCACGTGCGCCTTCTGGTGGCTGGGCGCGAGCTTGTCGAACGCTTCGCGCGCGCCGGCGTCCGCGAGGGCGCGCGCCAGATCCTCGGGAACCTCGACCGTGCGGGGCTCGGTGTCGAGGGTGATGTCGACTGTGATCGGGTCGCCGCCCTGCAGGCCCGTCGTCACGCGCTTGTCGGAGCTGAACGGGATCAGGAAGCGGCCGCCCATCGACGCGATCGTGCTGCGGTAGGCGTAGCCGTTGACCGTCACGTTCACCGGTGGCCGCTTGCCCGCGCCCAGCTCCTCGACCAGCTCCGGCGGCACCACGATGCCGGTGTTGTTGCCGTCCAGGAAGAGCGTGGTCTCAAATCGCATGACCGACAGTGTCGCACGGGATGCCGCGACCGACCAGCCTGTGAAAGGCGCGCGGACGAGGCATCCGACCGCCTTGAAATGGGCGTAGCGCCCTGCCACCTCGCGCGCAACCCCCCTGCCTGCGGGCACCGACGCCCGTAGCGTCGGAGGCGTACCTTCACGAAAGGAGCGCAACATGGGATTCATGGACGACGCCAAGGAAACGGCAGAGACCGCTGGCCGCAAGATCCAGGACAAGGTCGAAGACACCGCAGACGCCATCGGCGACAAGATGGACGAAGTCAAGGCGGACGCCGACGTGAAGAAGGCGGAAGCCGAACGCGACTCCGTGCACAAGCGCAACGAAGTCAAGGAGAAGATGCGCGACAGCTGATCGCACCCTGATCTGTCCGGCGGCTCGCCGCGGCACACTCGGAGGGCCCCGGAGAACACTCTGGGGCCCTCTGTCATGCCGTTCCCGGCATGAGTCGATTTCCGCGGCAAACCGTTCCGCCGTCGTCTCCGAAGACATTTCAGACGCGGCTGTCGCCGCGCACGAAACAGGAGGTCGCACATGCGCTCGTCGCCGAACCGCCTCGTCGCCACGATCTTCGGGGCGGTCTACATCCTCGTCGGTCTGCTCGGCTTCGCCGTCACGGGTGGAGTCGGATTCCTTGCCACGGAGGGAGGGCTGCTGCTGGGGATCTTCATGGTGAACCCCCTTCACAACATCGCCCACCTGCTGATCGGCGCGGCACTTCTCATCGGCGGACTGACCTCGGCCCGCGCGGCCAAGGCCGTCAACATCACCGTCGGCGCGGCGTATCTTCTGCTCGGTATCGTCGGGTTCTTCCTCGTCGGCACCGCGCTGAACATCCTCGCGCTGAACACGGCTGACCACTTCCTGCACCTCGTGAGCGCTCTCGTGCTCCTGGGCGTGGGACTGGCCACCGAACGCGGAGCCCGCACCCTGTCCAGCCGCACGGCTTGACGGAGAGCGGGAGAGCCGAGATGGACACCTCGTCAGCACCACGAACGACGGAAGGCGGCGCCCCGGGGGGTCGCGCCGCGACTCCGTCGTGGGCCGCTATCGCGGCGTGGGGCGGAGGCCTGATCCAGCTCGCGCTCGGCGCCGGCGCGATCACGGGGGTGGGAGGAGGTCTCGCCCTTCAGGCGGTCGGGATCATCCTCACAGTGCTCGGCGCCGCCGCACTCGGCTGGGGAGTCGCAGCACTCGCCCGCGGACGCATCGTCGTCCCGCGGATGGGTGTGGGCGGCTCCCTGGCCGGCATCCTCGCGGCCACCGCGGCCCTGATCCTGGATCCGTCCCGGGTCAGCGTATTCGCGGTGGCCGCGGCATCCGCTCTGCTGATCGCCGTGGCCTTCGCGTGCGCGCTCGTGCTGCGCACCGCCACGCGGGCGGTCGATTCACCGACGACGGATGCCGTCCGCCCTCAGATCGTGGGCCTTCTGGTCGGCGCGGTGCTGGTGGCGGGGCTGGTGACTCCGGCCCTCGCCGCGACCGAGGCCGGGCAGCACGCCGTTCCGCACGGCGAGCACGCGGAGATGATCGATCCCGGTCACCACTGAACCGGCCCAACGGCCCCTGAGCCTGTCGAAAGGTCGTCGACCTTCTTGACGGACTCGTGCTCCGCGCCCGAAGACGGCGTCAGATGGCGGCGATCCGCCAGGATGCCTCGGTCGAAGCACCGGGCTCGAGCACGATCAGTCCGGAGTCGAAGTCGTACTTAGCGTCGTTGAAGGCGTCGGGAGCGCAGGTCATCGGCTCGACCGCGAGGCCCGTCCGGTGGCCCGGCTTGCCGATCCCCTTGTCGGACGTGTGGATCTGCACCCACGGGCAGGCGGCATCCCACACCATCTCGACGCCCGAGCCAGCGGCCGGGCCCACGCGCCCCGAGGCTCCGCTCGACGCGTCAGCGGCGAGTGGAGAGGGCGTGGGGACCCTCACGCGCACGGCCGCGAATCCCGCCGCGTCGCGCACGATGCCCGTATAGGCGTGGTCGAGCTCGATCTTCTCGATCCGACGCGGCCCGCGGAAGTCGAAGCGCTCGGCATCGTCGGCGTCCACCGCCCGCACCTCGGTCGGGATGAGGCGATCGGCCGTGACGGCGAGCACCTCGCCGGCGGGCAGTTCGAGCGTCCAGTCGTCGACATGTCCCTCGCCGGCCACCAGGTACGGGTGCGGCCCGGTGCCCCACGGAGCGGCATCCGGGCTCTCGTTGGTCGCGCGCACCGACTGGGTCACTCCGTCGGCATCGAGCGAGAAGGTCGTCTCGATCGTGACGCGCCACGGGTAGCCCGTCTGCGGCTCGATCGTCGCCGCGAGCGTCACGTGGCTCGGGCCCTTGTCGGTCGCCTGGTAGTCGAGCCATCCGGCGAGGCCGTGCAGTGCGTGATGGCGGGCCGGTTCGGTGAGCGCGACCTTCCGCTCGACTCCCCCGAACGTGTAGATCCCGTCGACGACGCGGTTCGGCCACGGCGCCAGTGTCGCCCCGCGGTACGACGGTCGCACCTCATCGGCGTCGAAGGGCACGACCAGGTCGCGCCCGTCGAAGGTGAGCGAGCGCAGGGACGCGCCGACGCTCGCGATGATCGCCTCGTAGTCCCCCGCTCGGAGGGAATGCTGGGTGCCGGACAGAGGTGTGCGAGCCATAGCCATCGAGCCTAGATCACAGGCCCTGCGCGAGCCGGTAGTACGCCTGGTTCCATCGCAGCTCCTGCTGGAAGCCGCGCACGGTCGTGCTGTCGTCGATGACGACGAGCTCGGTCTTGGCGATCTCGGCGAAGTCGCGGAACACCTCGATGCCGACGGCGGTCGTCATCACGGTGTGGTGCGCGGCGCCCGCGGCGAGCCAGCAGGCGGCGCTGGTGGCGAAGTCCGGCTCCGGCTTCCACACGGCGCGTCCGACGGGCAGCTTCGGCAGGTCGGGCGCTTCGACGTTCTCGACGATGTTGGCGACGAGGCGGAAGCGGTCGCGCATGTCGCTCATCGCGACGACCAGCGCCGGACCGGGGTCCGCGGTGAAGACGAGGCGCACCGGGTCGTCCTTGCCGCCGATGCCGAGGGCGTGCACCTCGAGGCGCGGCTTGGCGGTCGAGATCGAGGGCGACACCTCGAGCATGTGCGCGCCGAGGATGCGCTCGCTGCCGGGCACCAGGTCGTACGTGTAGTCCTCCATCAGGCTCGCCCCGCCGGGCAGTCCCGCGCCCATGACGTTCGCGACACGCACGAGGATCGCGGTCTTCCAGTCACCCTCCGCGCCGAAGCCGTAGCCCTCGGCCATGAGGCGCTGCACGGCCAGGCCGGGCAGCTGCTTCAGCGCGCCGAGGTCCTCGAAGGACGTGGTGAACGCGCCGAAGCCGCCCTCCTCGAGGAACGACCGCAGACCGACTTCGATCGCCGCGCCGTCGCGCAGCGACTGGTGGCGCTCTGCCCCGGGCTTCAGCTCCTCGGCGACGTCATAGGCGTCGAGGTACTCGGCGACCAGCGCGTCGACATCCGCGTCGGTGGCGGCATCCACGGCCTCGGCGAGCTCGTTCACGCCCCAGGTGTTGACCTGCACGCCGAAGCGCAGCTCGGCCTCGGTCTTGTCACCCTCGGTCACGGCGACGTAGCGCATGTTGTCGCCGAAGCGGGCGAGCTTGAGGGTGCGGGATGCCGTCCACCCGGCGGCCGCACGCTGCCAGTCCTCGACCTGCTGGCGGACGACCGGGTTGGAGACGTGCCCGACGACGGTCTTGCGCGCGACGCCGAGGCGGGTCTGGATGTACCCGAACTCGCGGTCGCCGTGCGCGGCCTGGTTGAGGTTCATGAAGTCGAAGTCGATGTCGGCCCACGGCAGCTCGACGTTGGCCTGCGTGTGCAGGTGCAGCAGCGGCTTCTGCAGTGCGTCGAGGCCGGCGATCCACATCTTGGCCGGGCTGAACGTGTGCATCCACGCGATCACTCCGATCACGTCGTCGCGGGCATTCACCTCGAGGGCGAGGCGGCGGATGCTGTCGGAGTCCTTCAGCACGGGCTTCCAGACGACCTTCACCGGCAGATCGCCGAGGCCGTCGGCGACGGCCTGCGACTGCTCGGCGACCTGGCGCAGAGTCTCCTCCCCGTAGAGGTTCTGGCTGCCGGTGACGAACCAGACCTCGTAGCCGTCGAGGGTGGTGTTCAGGGGGGTGCGGGTCATGTCAGGTCCTTCGTGAGTTGCGTGCGTTCAAGTGAGGTGGCAGTTCCTGTCGCATCCACTCTGTTGAGGCGACGAGAAGTGACACATGAGGGATTCAGAGGGCCTCGACGGCGGCGCGCTCGACGGCGAGGCCCGCGCGGTAGCGGTCCAGGTACGCCGCGAAGCCGGCGACATCCGCCGGGTCGGGGTCGGCGGTGACGATCTCGGCATCGGCGAACACGCGGTCGTTCAGGTAGCCGCTCAGGTCGGACTCGTGCGCGTGCGCCACGTACGAGGCCAGCACCGCGATGCCCCACGCGCCGCCCTCCGATGCTGTCTCGCCGACGGCGACCGGGGCGCCCAGAGCCCCCGCGAGGAAGCGCTGCGCGACGCCGGCGGTGCGGAACATGCCGCCGTGCGCGAACATCAGGTCGAGGGCGACGCCTTCGCGCTCGAGCACTCGCATTCCGAGGCTGAGCGTTCCGAAGACTCCGTAGAGCTGAGCTCGCATGAAGTTCGCGAGCGTCAGGCGGCTGTCGGGCGTGCGCACGAAGAGGGGGCGCCCTTCATCGAGCCCCGCGATCGGCTCGCCCGCCAGATGGTTGTAGGCCAGCAGGCCTCCGGCATCCGCTTCTCCGTCGAGCGCCTCGCGGAAGAGCGCGTCGAACGTGGAATCGGAATCCACCGGAGCGCCCGCGGCTGCCGCGAACCGACCGAACATCGCGGCCCAGGCGGCCAGTTCGCTGGCACCGTTGTTGCAGTGCACCATCGCGACCGGGTCGCCGGCCGGAGTGGCGACCAGATCGAGCTCGTGGTGCACCCGCTCCAGAGGGCCCTCGAGGACCACCATCGCGAAGATGCTCGTGCCCGCGCTGACGTTGCCCGTCCGCGGAGCGACCGCGTTCGTGGCGACCATGCCGGTGCCCGCGTCGCCCTCGGGCGGGCAGAACACGATGCCCGAGGGCAGCCTGCCCGACGGGTCGAGCAGCGCCGCGCCCTCGGCCGTCAGCTCCCCCGCGGGCTGGCCCGCGACGAGCACCTCGGGCAGGAGTTCCGCGAGATGGAGCGCGGGCGCGGCGTCGGCGACGAGACCATCGAACCGCTGCAGCAGCTCGTCGTCGTAGCCTCCCGTCGCGGCATCGATGGGGAACATGCCCGAAGCGTCGCCGACGCCGAGCACCCTGCGCCCGGTGAGCTTCCGGTGCACGTAGCCGGCGAGCGTCGTGAGGGATCTCACCTCCGGCACGTGCGGCTCCTCGTCGAGCACCGCCTGGTACAGGTGCGCGACCGACCAGCGCAGCGGGATGTTGGTCCCGAAGAGCTCGGTGAGCTCGGCCGCGGCGCGACCGGTCGTCGTGTTGCGCCACGTGCGGAACGGAACGAGCAGCTCGTCGTCGGCGTCGAAGGCGAGGTACCCGTGCATCATCGCCGAGACGCCGATCGCGCCGATCGTCTCGAGGCGCACGTCGAAGCGTCGCTCGACATCGCCGATCAGGTCGCCATAGGCCGATCGGATGCCGCCCCACACGTCGTCGAGCGAGTACGTCCAGACGCGCCCTTCGAACCGGTTCTCCCAGTCGTGGCTGCCGACCGCCAGCACGGTGGCGTCCTCACCGATCAGGCACGCCTTGATGCGCGTCGATCCGAGCTCGATGCCGAGCGACGTGCGCCCCGCGACGATCGCGTCGGCGCTCATTCGGTGCCCTCGGCATCCCGTCGTTCGTCGGTCGACTGGCCATAGACGTTCTGGTACCTGTTGTACAGAGCGTCGATCCGGTCGTGCGGGATCGGGATGAGCGGGCCGGCTTCGCGCGCGAGGTGCACAGTGCGCGCGGCGTCCTCGCACATGACCGCCGCCTTCACGGCGTCCTTCGCCGAGACCCCGATCGTGAACGGGCCGTGATTCTGCATCAGCACCGCCCGTGAGCGGTGGCCGCGCAGCGTCTCGACGATGCCGCGGCCGATCGAGTCGTCGCCGATGATCGCGAAGGGTCCGATCGGGATCGGGCCGCCGAATTCGTCGGCCATGCCCGTGATGACGCACGGGATCTCCTCGCCGCGCGCCGCCCACGCCACCGCGTACGTGGAGTGCGTGTGCACCACCCCGCCGATCTCGGGCATATTCCGGTAGACGTACGCATGCGCGGCGGTGTCGCTCGACGGGCTGCGCTCGCTGCCGGAGCTGCCCGGAACGACGTTACCGTCCAGGTCGCACAGGATCATGTTCTCGGGAGCCAGGTCGTCGTACGAGACGCCCGAGGGCTTGATCACGAACAGGTCGGCGCCGGGAACGCGGCCCGAGACGTTTCCGCCGGTCCAGATGACCAGGCCGTACCGCACCAGCTCGCCGTGCAGGCGCGCGACGTCCGCGCGCACATCCGCGATGGCGGCCTCGATCTCAGGGCTGAACGTCGTCACGGGGATCCTCCATTGGTCTCGTACCGCTGTCCGCGCGGGGTGCCGCGCTCATGGCTTCTGAAATGTTACCGGTAACATCGCCGCCTCGCAACCCAGCTGCACGTCGAGTGAACGGCATCCCGCCGAACGCAGGAGTATGCGACGCCGAGAAGCCGTGCACTCGGCGAGAACCCGTGCATCCGACGACAGCCGCGCGCGACATGGATCAGCGGGGTGCCGCAGCGGACGACGCGCGAGTGATGAGCACGGGCGCGCGAGGCGCCTCGGGAGCGGTCACGCCGAGCACAGCCGCGATGCAGCGCGCAGCTTCTCCCCCGGTGTCCAGCCGGGCGGTGGTGAGCGCGGGGCGGTAGTACGCGGCATCCGGGTTGTCGTCGAGTCCCACGATGCTCAGCTCTGCCGGCACCGAGACGCCCGCGTCGTCCAGGCCGGCGAGCAGGCCGAGCGCCATCTGATCGTTCGCCGCGAACAGGGCCGTCGGGCCGTCGGCCGTGCGCACCGCTCGGGCGATCTCGGAGGCCGCGGCGAATCCGGAGGCGGCTGTCCAATCGCCGCGCCAGAGTCCATGGGCGTCCAGGCCTCGCGCCGCCAGTGCTGCCGCGAACCCGTCGGCCCGCGCGACGGCCTCGAGCCAGTCTTCGGGGCCTGCCAGGTGTGCGATCCGGCGGTGACCGGAGTCGACGAGGTGATCGACGGCGATGCGGGCGGCATCCTGCTGCACGGCGGCCGCCTCCGGTCCGTTCAAGGCGACGACGGGCAGCCCCAATTGCGCGCCGTCGAGCGCCGTCAGTGTGCGCGCGTGCGGCGCTACGACGACGATCCCATCCACCCCCTGCGCGGACAGGTGTCGCGCGGCCTCGACGACGGATGCTTCGTTCCCGGCGTCCGCGTACGCAGCCGTGACCCAGCGCCCGGCGGCGCGCGCCGCCGCCTCAAGCGCCAGGATCCCGATCGCCGGTCCGTACATGCCCGCGTCCGACGCGAGGATGCCGATGGTGCGGGTGCGCCGCGTGCCGAGCGCCCGGGCGGCATTGTTGACTCGATAGTCCAGCGTCGCCATGGCGTCGAGAACGCGCCGTCGCGTCTCGTCCCGGATCCCGGGGTGGTCGTTGATCACGCGCGACACGGTCTGGGTCGATACTCCGGCCGCGCGGGCGACTTCGCGCACGCCCACCTGGCCGGTCGGCCGGAGGCGCGTCGGTTCGCTCATGCGCCCAGGCTAGTCGCGCGGCGCATCGGGAGGAGGAGTTCTCACCCCGGTGCGCTTCGACGAATCGTCGGATGTGATCGCTCACTTACGCCTCGCACTTGCCGCACATCGACGAATGACTGAATCTCCGCCACGATGCCGTCGTTACCAAACTGTTATCGCTCACATCTTGTGCCCCACCGGAATGTGAAGGCTAACATTCAGGCACGTGATGGCCACAGAATCGTGGCGACAACGACCGGCGGTGATGCCGGAACCCGAACGAGGAGGTTTGTGGGAATGAAGAAGAACATCCTGGCCGGCGGTGCGCTGCTGGCAGCGTTGGCACTCGTGGCGACAGGCTGCGCCGGCTCGAGCGGCGGCAGCGCCGACGCCGGAGACGGCTCCGGTGGCGATGAACCCATCGCCGTCGGCTTCGCGCAGACCGGTTCGGAATCGGGGTGGCGCAGCGCCAACACCGAGTCGATGAAGACGGCCTTCTCGGCCGAGAACGGCTTCGACCTGACCTTCAACGCCGCAGACAACGACCCGGCCGCGCAGATCGCGGCCGTGCGCAGCTTCATCAACCAGGGCGTGGATGCGATCGTGATCGCGCCGATCGTCGAGGACGGGTGGGACGACGTGCTGCAGGAGGCAGCCGACGCCGACATCCCGGTGATTCTGGAAGACCGCACGGTGACGTCATCCGATGACCTCTACGCCAGCTGGGTGGGTCTGGACTTCAAGAAGGAGGGCGTGACCGCCGGCGAATGGGCTGCTGAGACGTTCGGCGACACTCCGACCAACATGGTCGTGCTGGAGGGCACGACCGGCTCCGCACCCGCCAACGACCGCGCAGAAGGATTCGCCGAAGCGATCAAGGGAACCGGAATCACGACCCTCGACTCGCAGACGGGCAACTTCACCCGGGCCGACGGCAAGACCGTGATGGAGGGCTTCCTGCAGAAGTACGGCTCGGACATCGACCTTCTGTACGCGCACAACGACGACATGGCGCTGGGTGCCATCGACGCCATCGAGGCCGCTGGACTGGTCCCGGGCGTGGACATCCAGATCGTGTCGATCGACGCCGTCAAGGACGGCATGCAGGCACTGGTCGACGGGAAGATCAACTACATCGTCGAGTGCAACCCGCTGCTGGGCGAGCTCGCGGCCGGGCTCGTGACCGACGTCCTGGCAGGGACCGAGGTCGAGAAGGCCTACTACGTCGAGGACCAGTCCTTCACGCAGGAGCAGGCCGCCGAGGTCATCGACTCCCGCCTCTACTGATCCGCACGGATCAGACCACAGGGTCCATGATCGCGCCGGGAACCGCACCATCGGTTCCCGGCGCGGTCGAGCCGGAAGGTAACCACGCATGACCTCGGACACCGCTGTCCTCCCGATCGTCGAGATGCGCGCGATCACGATCCGCTTCCCCGGCGTCCTCGCCCTCGACGGAGTCGACTTCGTGCTGCGGCGCGGCGAGATCCACTCCCTCATGGGAGAGAACGGCGCGGGCAAGTCCACCCTCATCAAGGCGCTCACCGGCGTCTACCCGATCGACGGCGGATCGATCGCCGTCGCCGGCGAGCCGCGGGTCTTCGGCACCACCGCAGACGCGCAGGGGGCGGGCATCTCCACGGTGTACCAGGAGGTGAATCTCTGCGCGAACCTTTCCGTCGGCGAGAACGTGATGCTCGGTCATGAGCCCCACGCGCGCGGCGGCATCGACTGGAAGGCCGTCCACCGGGATGCCGCGCACCACCTCCAGAGCCTCGGACTGCAGATCGACACCCGCTCGATCCTGTCCAGTCACTCCATCGCGATCCAGCAGCTGGTCGCGATCAGCCGCGCGATGGTGCTCGACGCCAAGGTGCTGATCCTCGACGAGCCGACCTCGAGTCTGGACCGGGGCGAAGTCGAGCAGCTGTTCGCCGTCATCCGAGACCTCCGCGATGCCGGCGTCGCCGTGCTGTTCGTCAGCCACTTCCTCGATCAGGTCTACGAGATCTCGGACCGCATCACCGTTCTGCGCAACGGGCAGCTCATCGGAGAGTATCTCGTCGACGACCTGCCGCGCGGCGAACTGGTCACCAAGATGATCGGCCGCGAGCTGGACGAGCTGGAAGCGATCTCCCGAACGGCCGGCCGCACGATCGATCGCACCACGACGCCGGTGCTGCGCGCGCAGGGCCTCGGACGCCGCGGCCTGCTCGAGCCGACCGACCTCGACGTCTACCAGGGAGAGGTCGTCGGCATCGCCGGCCTGCTCGGATCCGGGCGCACCGAGCTCGTTCGCCTCCTCTACGGGGCGGAGCGAGCGGATGCCGGAACGCTGGAGGTAGGCGGCAAGCCGGTCAGAGTGTCCACGCCCCGTCACGCGATCGCCCACCGGATGGCGTTCTCGTCCGAGGACCGGCGGGCCGAGGGCATCATCTCGGACCTGACCGTCGCCGAGAACATCGTGATCGGCATCCAGGCCCAGCGCGGCTGGCTGCGCAAGGTGGGCCGCGCCGAACAGGACTCGCTCGTGTCGGAGTACATGGGGGCCCTCGGCATCCGTCCGGCCGACCCGAATCAGCTGGTGCGCAACCTGTCGGGCGGCAACCAGCAGAAGGTGCTGCTGGCACGCTGGCTCGCCACGGCGCCGGAGCTGCTGGTGCTCGACGAGCCGACCCGGGGCATCGACGTGGGCGCGAAGGCCGACATCCAGCGGAAGGTCGCCGAACTGTCCGAGCGCGGACTGTCCGTCATCTTCATCTCCTCCGAGCTCGAAGAAGTGCTTCGATTGGCCCAGCGCGTCGTCGTGATGCGCGACCGGCGCCGGATCGGGGAGCTCGACTCCCACACCGTCGATCTCGACGGACTGATCGACTACATCGCCAATGCGGGCGAAGGGAGTGCAGCGTGAAGAAGATCCTGCGGCACCGGCTGTTCTGGCCGACGGCGGCGCTGATCGCGCTCATCGCCCTGAACACCGCCTCGCGCCCCTCGTTCCTGAGCATCACGGTCCGAGACGGCGAGCTCTACGGCTCGCTGATCGACATCCTCCGCAACAGCGCTCCGCTGATGCTCGTCGCGCTCGGGATGACGGTCGTCATCGCCACGCGGGGCATCGATCTGTCGGTCGGCGCGATCATGGCCGTCTCCGGAGCCGTTGCACTGACGATCATCGACACGTCCGACTCCCCCAACAGCCTCGGGACGGTCGCCGTCGCGATCGGCGTCGGCGTGCTCGTCTCGCTCGTGCTCGGGGTCTGGAACGGGTTCCTGGTGGCCGTGCTCGGCATTCAGCCCATCATCGCCACGCTGGTTCTCATGCTCGCGGGTCGCGGGATCGCGCTCCTGATCACCGAAGGCTTCATCACCACGGTGAACAGCGAGCCCTACAAGTTCATGTCGCAGGGCTATGTGGTCGGACTGCCGTTCGCGTTCTTCGTATCCATCGCCGCGATCGTGATCATCGCGATCGTCGAGCGACGGACAGCCCTCGGAGTCCTCACCGAGTCGGTCGGGATCAATCCCGTCGCCAGCCGGCTCGCCGGCGTGCGATCGCGGGGCATCATCTGGGGCGCCTACGTGGCAAGCGGCGTGCTGGCCGGCATCGCGGGCATCCTCTACAGCTCGAACATCATGGCGGCCGACGCGAATGCGGCGGGCCTCTACATCGAGCTGTACGCGATCCTCGCCGTCGTGCTCGGCGGCACCGCGCTCACGGGCGGCAAGTTCACCATCGCCGGCACCGTGATCGGCGTCTTCACGATCCAGACGCTCACCTCGACGATCACCTTCCTGGGCGTGCCGCCTGCGGCGAGCCCGGTGTTCATGGCGAGCGTCGTGATCGTCGTGGTCCTCATCCAATCGCCGCGGGTGCACCGCCTCGCGCGCAACATCAGCCGATCCCTGCGCTCGCGCAGCACGCCCCGGAACGCGGAGGTCGCATCATGACCACGAGCATCGAGACCACCCCGAGACGAGCGGATGCCGCCACCTCGCGCTACCGCACGTTCATGAACCGACACTCCTCGCTGCTGCCGACGTTCGCCGCGATCGTGATCCTCGTGGTGCTCCTCGTCGGAGCCCAGATCGCGTTCGGCAACTTCATCACCCCGCGCAATCTCTCGTCGCTGCTCCTGGACAACGCCTACCTCGTGATCCTGGCGGTCGGCATGACCTTCGTCATCATCACGGGAGGAATCGACCTGTCGGTCGGGTCGGTCATGGCCTTCACCGGCATCCTGTGCGCGAAGCTCCTGGCCGACGGACTGCCGGCGATCGTGGTGGTGCCGCTGATGATCCTCGGCGGAGCGGCGATCGGACTGCTGATCGGCGTGCTGGTCCAGTACTTCGACGTCCAGCCGTTCATCGCCTCGCTCGCCGGCCTGTTCCTCGCGCGCGGCCTGTCGTTCGTCGTGAGCCTGTCGTCGATCAAGGTGGAGGACCCGGCGATCCTGTGGCTGCAGTCCACGCGCTTCCAGCTCGCGGGTTGGTACATCACGCCGACGGGGATCATCGCCCTCCTCGTCGTCGCGATCGGCGTCTATGTGATGCAGTGGACACGCTTCGGTCGCACGATCTACGCGATCGGCGGAAGCGAGCAGTCCGCGCGCCTCATGGGTCTTCCGGTGGCGCGCACGAAGGTGCTCGTCTATGTCATCAGCGGCGTCTGCGGCGGTCTGGCGGGGCTCGTGCTGACCGCCTACTCGGGGGCGGGCTACCCGCTCAACGGAGTCGGCACCGAGCTCGACGCGATCGCCGCGGTGGTGATCGGCGGCACGATCCTCACGGGCGGCAGCGGGTACGTGCTCGGGTCGCTCATCGGCGTCCTCGTGTACGGGACGATCACCTCAGTGATCTCGTTCATGGGTGCCGAGCAGTCCTGGACGCGCATCATCATCGGCGCCCTCCTGCTCCTGTTCATCGTCGTGCAGCGCGTGATCGTCTCGCGCGCGGACCGGCGGCGGTAGCCGAGGGCGGGGCGATGAGCGGCGGCGCGCGCGCATCGCGCCATAATGGCGGGATGGACGAGCCGCCGCCGCTCCTCGAGCTGACGGGAACGACGGTCCGGTTCGGGGCGGAGACCGCGCTGGACGCGGTCGACTTCCGCATGTTCCCCGGCGAGGTCCACTCGCTGATGGGCGAGAACGGCGCCGGCAAGTCGACGCTCATCAAGGCGCTCACCGGCGCGCAGCGCCTCGACGCCGGCGAGGTGCGGCTGGCGGGCGAACTCGTGCACTTCGCGACCCCCGCAGATGCGCTGCGCGCGGGGATCAGCACCGTCTACCAGGAGATCGACCTGCTGCCGAACCTCACCGTGGCCGAGAACATCTGCCTCGGCCGTGAGCCGCGCCGCTTCGGCGTGCTCGACTGGAAGGCGATGCGCGTGCGCGCTCACGAGGTGCTCGCCGGCCTCGGAGCTCGAGATCGACCCCGCATCGCTTCTGGGAACGCACTCCCTCGCGGTTCAGCAGCTGGTGGCGATCGCGCGAGCGATCTCGACGGACGTCCGCGTGCTGGTCCTGGACGAGCCCACCTCGAGCCTCGACGTGGACGAGGTGGCCGAACTGTTCCGCGTGATGCGCGACCTCGCCGAGCGCGGCGTGGCGATCCTGTTCGTCTCGCACTTCCTCGAACAGGTCTATGAGATCTGCGATCGGATCACCGTCCTGCGAAACGGCCGCCTCGTCGGGGAGTACGTCCCCTCCGAACTGCTTCGCATCGACCTGGTGCAGAAGATGCTCGGCCGAAGCGCGGCCGAGCTCGGCACGCGTGCGCGTGTTGAACCTGCAGCCCCCGAGTCGGTGCCCGTCCTCCAGGGTGACGGAGTCACCCGCGCGCCCGGCATCCATGGTGCCGGAGTGGAACTGGCTGAGGGCGAGGTGCTGGGACTCGCGGGGCTGCTCGGCTCGGGTCGCACCGAACTCGCCCGGGCGCTCACGGGCATAGACCGACCGGATGCCGGAATCATCACCATCAGCGGACAGCCGGTCGATCTGACCAGCCCGCGCAGGGCGATCTCGCTCGGCGTCGTCTACTCGTCGGAGAACCGGCGCACCGAGGGCATCATCAGCGAGCTCAGCGTGCAGGAGAACATCACTCTCGCCCTGCAGGCCGAACGCGGGATCCTCCGGCGGATGCGACCGCAGCGCCGCC
Organism: uncultured Actinomycetota bacterium; assembly: GCA_963772625.1. Classification (GTDB taxonomy): domain Bacteria; phylum Actinomycetota; class Actinomycetes; order Actinomycetales; family Microbacteriaceae; genus Microbacterium. The sequence goes on from CAVYXT010000010.1 coordinate 41,106, forward strand.
GCGAACTGGCGATGAGCTGGATCGAGGCGCTCGACATCCGGCCCGCCGACCCCGATCGACGGGCCGGCACACTGTCGGGCGGCAACCAGCAGAAGGTGCTGCTCGCGCGCCTGCTGGCGCTCTCGCCGCGAGTCATCGTGCTCGACGAACCCACGCGGGGCATCGACGTGGGCGCGAAGGTGGAGATCCAGAACCTCGTCGGCGAGCTCGCCGACAACGGCCTGTCGGTCGTGTTCATATCGGCGGAGCTCGAGGAGGTGCTCCGCGTCGCCAGCCGTGTCGCCGTCCTCCGGGCCGGGCGCATCGTGGAGACTCTGCCCTCGGAATCGCTGACCGTCGAGTCGCTGATGGCCCTGGTCGCCCAGCCCGACGAGTTCAGCGAGGCGGTCGTCGCCGCCGCTCCGGTGCCCGCATCCTCCTCATCGGCCGCGACGGCATCCTCGGCCGAGGGCGGATCCGCCGCCTCGCCGACGGGCGGGGGACCGGAGTGACCGACGACAAATCGGCGCGCGCGGCGAACATCTTCGACGTGGCACGGCTTGCGGGCGTCTCGCACCAGACCGTCTCGCGGGTGCTGAACGACCTGCCCAACGTCCGCCCCGCCACCCGCGAGCGCGTCGAGCATGCGATCGCCCAGCTGCGGTACAGTCCGTCCCCCGCGGCGCGTGCGCTGGTGACCCGTCGGACGCGCACGATCGGCCTCGTCGCACCGGGGGTGTCGGACTACGGACCGACCTCGATTGCGATGCACTTCAACTTCGCAGCGCGCGCGGAGCGCTACAACGTCGAGACGGTCAGCGCGCTCGATCCCGATCCCGACGGCGTCCGCGGCGTGATCGAGGGACTGCTGCGACAGCGTGTGGACGCGATCGTCCTCATCGTCGTCGATGTCGGAGTGCTCGAGGTGGTGCGGGGCCTCGACCTCAGCATCCCGGTCGTCGCCGCCGCCGCGACGGGTCGCCGCAGCCCGCTCATCGTCTCGATCGACCAGTATCGCGGAGCGCGTGCGGCCGTGCGCCATCTCGCGGAGCTCGGCCACACGCGCATCCTGCACGTCGCGGGCGCCGCTCGTGCGCCCGACGCCCTGGAGCGGATCCGCGGATGGCGCGACGAACTCGCCGCCCGCCGGCTGGAGACCGTCGAACCGTCGTACGGCGACTGGTCGGCGGCGAGCGGTCACCGGATCGGAGGCGAGCTGGACATCGAGCCCGGCACGGCCGTCTTCGCCGGCAACGACCATATGGCCATCGGACTGCTGTCGGCGCTGCGCGAGCGCGGACTGCGCGTGCCGGAGGACGTCAGCGTCGTCGGCTTCGACGACGTCCCGGAGGCGGCCTACCTGTATCCGCCGCTCACGACGGTGCGTCAGGACTTCGCCGCGCTGGGTGAGCTGATCATGCAGAAGGTGCTCGTCGCGGTCGAGGAGCCCGACACCGTGGCGGAGGACACTCCCCTGCCGACCCATCTGATCGTGCGGAAGTCGACGCAGGCGCCGATCAGGTGACGCGGTACGCGGTATAGGCGACGCGGTCGGCTTCGCGGACGGCCGCGGCCAGGAAGAGCCTGTTCTGCAGCTCGGCGAGTGCTGGATCCGACGCCTCCAGCGTGAGCACCGTGCGGAAGTAGTACTCGGCCGGATCCACGGCTTCGCCGCGGAGCAGAGCCTCGAGGACCGCGGGCGCCCCGCTGCGGACACCCGTCGAGTGGATGAGCACGAACGCACCGGCATCCGTGCGTGCGGAGTAGCGCGCGCCGACATCGACGGCGCCGTCCGGGCGCAGCACCTGCCAGTCGGATCCGCCGGGCAGGATCTCGGCGTCGAACGCTCCGCGCACGGTACCACCGGTGATGGGGATGACCCGCCGGTGCCCCGCGCGCGTGATGCCGTGGTCTTCGAGTGGTCCGAGCCGCGCGTCGACCTCGAACGCCGGCTCGAGAGTCGGGATGGGAACGTTCATAACGTCCACATTGGCAGGGTTTGGAGATGGATGCGCTTCGGCGCGGCCTGAACACGGCAGCGCGCCCGACCCTCGGAAGGATCGGGCCCGCTGCCTGCTTGCGACTTAGAAGTCGAAGTCGCCGATGTTCTCCGCGTCGAAGACGAACGGGTCGCCGAGGAGGACGGAAGCGCCCTCGCCGACCTCGAACGAGCCGAGCTTGCCCGCCTCGAACGTGTCGCCCTCTTCACCGGTGATCTCTCCCGTGATCAGAGCCTGCGCGGCGAATGCGGCCAGGTAGCCGAGGTCGGCCGGGTTCCACAGCGCGAACGCGGTGACGGTGCCGTCCTCGACGTATTCGCGCATCTGGTTCGGCGTGCCGAGGCCGGTCAGCGCAACCTGGCCCTTGTACTCCGACGTCGACAGGTAGCGCGCGGCAGCCGCGATCCCGACCGTGGTGGGCGAGATGATGCCCTTCAGCTCGGGGTAGGTCTGCAGCAGCGCCGCGGTCTTGTCGAACGACGTCTGGTCGTCGTCGTCGCCGTAGACGGTCTCGACGAGCTCGATGTCGGGGTGGTTCGCGGCGAACTCCTCCTCCATCATCTCGATCCAGGCGTTCTGGTTGGTGGCGTTGGCCGATGCCGACAGGATCGCGACCTGACCGGCGTCGCCGATCTGCTCGGCGATCAGGTCGACCTGGACCTTCGCGATGCCTTCCGCGGTGGCCTGGTTGATGAACAGGTCGCGGCACTCCGGGTTGGTGTCGGAGTCGAACGTGACGATCTTCACGCCCGCCGTGCGCGCCTCGTCGAGGGCGTCGCAGATCGCCTCAGGATCGTTCGCCGAGACGATGAGCCCGCCGGCACCCTGCTGCGCGGCGGTCTGGATGTACTGGACCTGCGAGGTCGGGGAGGCCTCGGACGGGCCGACCTCCTCGAACGTGCCGCCGAACTCCTCGGTCGCCTCTTCGGCGCCGCCGGTCGACGTGTCGAAGTAGGGGTTGCCGAGGTTCTTGGGGAGCATGGTGATCGACAGGTTGGCGTCGTCTCCGCCGCCCCCGTCGCCGCCGTCGGTGCCGCCGGTCGAACCGGAACAGCCGGTGACGAGGAGCGTCACCCCCACGGCGAGAGCGGCTGCGGTCGTTGCGATGCGCCGCTTGCGCTGCATTGCGAACATCATTGTTTCCTTCCTGGTGCGGTTGAGTCGAAGGTTGTTTGGTGCGGGGCTCAGGGCGCGTTCGAATTCGCGCCGGCTCGTCCCTTCCTCTTGCCGATCGCTGCAGTCCTTCGCTTCTGCAGCCACCCGAGGAGGCTTGCCGAGACCACGGAGAGGATGAGGAGCACACCCGTGATGACGTTGATGATGTCGCTGGTCACGCCGGCCAGACGCAGGGCGCTGCCGAGCGTGCCGATCAGGAGCACGCCGGCGATCACGCCGTGCAGCGCACCGCGGCCGCCGAAGATCGACACGCCGCCGAGAAGGACGGCTGCGATGACCTGCAGCTCCATCCCCATCGCGTTGTCGCCGCGCGCGTTGCTGTACAGCAGGGTGAAGTAGACGCCGGCGAAGCCCGACACGGCGCCGCTGAGGACGAAGAGGATGAACTTGGTGCGGCCGACGTCGATGCCGGAGAACTGCGCAGCCTCCTTGTTCAGGCCGATCGCATAGAGCGTGCGCCCGAAGGGCGTGAAGTGAAGCAGAACGGCGAACACGATCGCGAGGATCGCGAACGGGATCATGATGACCGGGATCGGCGTCCCGGGGATGTTCGCCTTGGCGAGGTCCGTCCAGAACTCCGGGAACTCGGTGATGGCGGTCGTGCCGAGCAGGCCCACGGCGATGCCGCGGAACAGGGCCAGCGTGCCGATCGTCACGGCGAGCGACGGCAGCCCAACGACGGTCACGAGGAAGCCGTTGACGACACCGCACAGGATGCCGACGAGGATCGCCGCGAGCGCGGCGACGGCGAAGGGCCACCCCGCATTGGTCAGGATGCCGGTCATCACGCTGGACAGGCCGACGATGCTCGCGACGGAGAGGTCGATCTCCTCGGTGATGATGATGAGCGTCATCGGCAGCGCGATGAGCAGGATCGGCGCGACGTCTCGCAGCAGGTAGGTGACCGTGAGCGGACTGTCGAAGTTGCGGACCGTCGCGAGCGCGACGACGATCACGAGGATCAGCAGCGCGATGATCGCCGTCTCGCGGGTGAGGAGGAACCGGCGCCACGCCGGGCGAGCGTGAAGCTTGTAGACGCGCGCGGGCGCGACCGTCGTTGCGGCGGTCATCGTTCCACCTCCCGTTGAGCGATGAGTCGTCGATGCTGACGGACCGCCAGCACGCGGTCGAGGACGATCGAGCCGATGATGAGGGCGCCCACCACGGCGCGCTGCCAGAAGTCGTCGATGCCGAGGATCGGCAGAGCGCGGTTGATCGTGAGCAGCAGGAACGCGCCGATCGCGGCGCCCCAGACGGTGCCGACACCGCCCGAGATGGCGACGCCGCCGATCACGGCGGCGCCGATCGCCTGCAGCTCCCACCCGAATCCGGCGGCCGAGCTGACCGTGCCGTAGCGCGCGGCGTACAGCACTCCGGCGAGGCCCGACAGTGCGCCGGAGACCACGAACGCGCCGATGATGCGGCGGGTCACCCGCAGACCGTAGAGGTGCGCCGCGGCGGGGTCCGACCCGATCGCGTACAGCTCACGGCCGGAGCGGAGGTTGCGCAGGTACCAGGCCGCGGCGATCAGGACGACCACCGCGATGATGGTGAGGATCGGGATGCCGAGGATCCGGTCGGTGCCGAGCGCCCGGAAGTCCTTCGGAAGATCGGAGGCGTTGATCCGGTCGCCGCCGGCCCATGCCACGTTGATGCCGCGGTAGATGTACAGCGTGCCCAGGGTGATCACGAGCGCGGGCACACGGGCGAACGCGACGAGTGCACCGTTGACGAGGCCGAGGAATCCCCCGAAGATCACTCCTCCGAGAAACACGGCGATCACTGGGATGCCGGGGATGTCGATGAACATCCGGCCGGTCAGGTAGGCGGTGAGCCCCACGATCGACCCGACCGAGAGGTCGACGTTGCGGGTGATGATGACGATCGCCGAACCCACCGCGACCAGCAGCAGCAGCGACGGCGTGAGCAGCAGATCGCGGAACCCGTCGTTGGAGAACAGGAAGGACGGGTTGCTGACGGTCGCGACGACGATCACCAGAAGAAGCGCGATCAGGATGCCGGTCTCGCGCGCGGTCGCAATCCGGCGCACCAGCACGGACGCGGCGCTCGAACCCGGCTGAACCGGGCGGGTGTCGACGGCGGTCACTTCGCCACCTCCGTTTCCGCGGTCGCCGCGAACATCACGGCTTCGGGTGTCGCCTCCTGGCGGGAGAACTCGCCGGTGAGACGACCCTCGCGCATGACGAGCACACGATCGGCCATTCCGAGCACCTCCGGCAGTTCGGACGAGATCATCAGGATCGCGAGGCCCTGCTGGGCGAGCTCGCTGAGCAGCCGGTGCACTTCGGCTTTGGTGCCGACGTCGATGCCGCGGGTGGGCTCGTCGACGAACAGCACCGTCGGCTCGGTGGCGAGCCATTTGCCGAGCACCACCTTCTGCTGGTTTCCTCCGCTGAGGGTGCCGGTCTCGGCATCCAGAGCCGCGGTCTTGACCTCGAGACGGCTCGCCCACTCCTGCGCGGCGCGGTTCTCGGCCCCGCCCCACAGCAGGCCCCACTTCGCCAGCTTGTTGCGGATGGCGAGCGTGACGTTGCGGGTGACGCTCTCGTCGAGCACGAGTCCCTGCTTGCGGCGGTCCTCGGGCACGAGCGCGAGCCCGCGGGCGGTCGCGGCGCGCGGGCTTCCCTTCGGCAGCGGCTTGCCGTGCAGGCGCACGGTGCCGCTCTCGTACGGGTCGACCCCGAATACCGCTCGTGCGACCTCGCTTCGCCCGGCGCCGACGAGGCCGGCAAGCCCGACGATCTCGCCGGAGCGGAGGGTGAACGTGATGTCGCGGAACACTCCCGCGCGGGTGAGCCCGTCCACTTCGAGGACGACGTCGCCGACCTGCGCGGGCAGCTTCGGGAAGAGGTCGGTCACGTCGCGGCCGACCATCTGCCGCACGAGCTCGTCGACGCTCGTCTCGGAGATCGGCGTCGTGTCGACGTAGGAGCCGTCGCGCATGACGGTGACGGTGTCGCACAGCGCGAACACCTCGTCGAACCGGTGGGAGATGAACAGCAGCGCCCGCCCCTCGTCGCGCAGGCTGCGGGCGACCGCGAACAGCCGCTCGACCTCGACGCCGCTGAGCGCGGCCGTCGGCTCGTCCATGATCAGCACCCGCGCGTCGAGCGAGATGGCCTTGGCGATCTCGATGATCTGCTGGTCGGCGATGGAAAGACCTTCGGTGATCCGCTCGGGGTCGAGGGCGACTCCGAGCCGGGTGAAGATCTGCGTCGCCTCGTCGCGCATCGCGCGGCGGTCGATGCGCCCGAAGCGATTGTGCGGCTGGCGGCCCATGAAGATGTTCTCGGTCACCGAGAGGTCGGGGAACAGCGTCGGCTCCTGGTAGATGACCGCGATGCCGGCGGCCTTGGACTGCGCGGTGCTGGAGAAGTCCACCGGCTGACCGTCGAGGAGGAACTCGCCGGAGTCGCGACGGTACAGGCCGGCGATGACCTTGACCAGCGTCGACTTGCCGGCACCGTTCTCGCCGATCAGCGCGTGGATGGACCCGCGATCGAGGGTGAGACTCCCGGAGCGCAGGGCCACGACCGGCCCGAAGGACTTGACCACGCGACGCAGTTCGAGGGCGTGCGCGGATGCGGTCGCATCGACGTCGACATCTGCCACAGGGTCCTCCTCATCGAGGTGAAAATACCTGAATCGATTCAGGTTGATTTCAGTTACTCTATGGAGACCGAGGGAAACGGTCAAGTCCGCAGGGAACCTTGATCGAATCGTGACCGATGAAGGGGCGGACGCCAGTGCCGGCGAGTATCCGAGACGTTGCCCAGCGCGCGGGCGTCTCCGTCGGCACCGTGTCCAACGTCCTCAACCGACCCGAGGAGGTCTCGCTCGACTCCGTCGATCGGGTGAATCGCGCCATCGAGGAACTCGGATACGTGCGCAATGACGCCGCCCGCAAGCTGCGCGGCGGGGTCAGCTCGACGGTGGGCTTCGTCGTGCTGGACGGCCAGAACCCCTTCTACACCGATGTCGTGCGCGGCGCCGAGGACGAGGGCACCCGCCACAACATCGCGATCCTGTACGGCAACACGGACGAGGACCACGCGCGGGAGAAGGTCTACCTCGATCTGTTCGAGGAGCAGCAGGTGCGCGGCGTTCTGATCGCGCCGTACGGCGACATCACCGCCCGGCTGCAGCGGCTGCGTGCCCGGGGCATCGCCGCGGTGCTCGTGGACCGCTTCAGCGGCGACGGCAGGTTCTCGTCGGTTTCGGTCGACAGCGTGCGAGGCGGCCGGATGGCCGTCGAGCATCTCATCGAGACCGGCCGGCGCCGCATCGCCTTCGTCGGCGGCCCGTTCGACATCCGGCAGGTGAACGACCGTCTGGCAGGCGCGCGTGTGGCCGCGGAGAACGCGAGCCCGCCGCTGGAGATCGAGGTCATCGCCACGGGGGCGATGACCGTCGAGGAGGGTGCCGCCGCGGGGACCCGCATCCTCGCCCGGCCGCGGCGCGACTGGCCGGACGCCCTGTTCGCCGCGAACGACCTCCTCGCGCTCGGCCTGCTCCAATCGCTGATCGTCGACGGGCGGATGCTGGTGCCGCACGAGATCGCGATCATCGGGTTCGACGACATTCTGTTCGCCGCGGCCGCGGCCGTGCCGCTGTCGTCGATGCGCCAGCCCAGTCGCATGATCGGCCGCACTGCGCTGCGGATCCTCCTCGAGGAGGCCGCCGACCCGTCGAGCATCGCGCGGCAGACCGTCTTCCAGCCCGAGCTGATCGTCCGCCGCTCCACGGCCGGCTGACCGCAGCCCGCTCGCCGGCCCCCTGACCCACCCCCCGTTCCCTGCTGGCTACCCCGTTCGGCCGCTGGCTACCCCGTTCGCCTGTCACAATCTGCTGGACGCGTCGGCGTGTCGTGACAGGCGAGCGGAAGCACCGCGCTCTCGCCTGAGACCCGCGAGGCCTACAGCGCGGCGATACGCTCCTTCAGCTGCGCGGCCTTGTCGGCGGGGAACTGGCCCGCGGCCATCGCGAGAACCGTGTTGGCCGGCATCCCCTTCACCATGGAGAGCATCGGATGCCCGGGCAGCTCCGGCACGACCTCCACGATGATCGCCCGCGCCTCGGGATCGTTCAGCAGCTCGCCGAGGGTGGTGACGTCGAGGTCGTACTTGCCGGGCATGAGCGCTCCTTGATGGATGGGGTGGGTCCAGGATGTCAGGTCCGCCACCGGGCGAGGACCTCATCGGCGATCTCGTCGGGGCTCTGCGCGATGTCGACGACGAAGCCCCGCTCGTCCGGCCCGAGCGGCTCGAGGGTCGCGAGCTGCGAGTCCAGCAGCGTCACCGGCATGAAGTGATCCTCGCGGGCGGCCATGCGCGCCGCGAGAAGCTCCGACGACCCGTGCAGGTGTGCGAAGCAGAGGTCTCCGGCGCGGTCGCGGAGCGCGTCGCGGTAGCTGCGCTTGAGCGCCGAGCAGGCCATCACGGCGCCCTGCCCGTCAGCGAGACGACGAGCGAGCTCGTCCCCCACCGCGGCGAGCCAGGGCCATCGGTCTTCGTCGGTCAGGGGGATCCCGGCGGCCATCTTGGCGGTGTTGGATGCCGGGTGGAAAGCGTCCGCGTCGAGGAACACCGCGCCCGCACGGGCCGCGACGGCGGCGGCGACCGTCGACTTGCCCGACCCCGCCACCCCCATGACGATGAGCGCGACGGGACGAGGATCGTTCGGTTTGTCCACCCCGACCTCCTCCTCGAACGGTTCCCAGGTCGAGCGTAGCCCCGCCCCCGAGGACCGCTGTCAAGCCCCCTGCCGCGCGAATGCCGGCGCGTAGCCTCGCCGTGAAACTCCGGGAGAGGAAGCACGTGGTCCGCGCACTCGCACTCAACTGCACGCTCAAGCCGTCACCCGCGGCATCCAGCACCGACAAGCTCGCCGAGGAGGTGCTCAGCGCCCTGGACGCGGAACTGTCGGAGACGGATGCCGCCGGGCGACCCGTCGTCGAGGGCAAGGTCGCCGTCACCGCTGTGGTGGGCAACGAGGACGCCGCCCACAAGATCACCGCCGACATCTCCGAGGCGCTGGCCGACGTCGGATTCAGCATCCCCTCGCAGGGCGGGACGTACTGGAACGGCGAGGCGATGCACACGGTCGACTACAAGGATCTCGACGAGACCCCCGAAGAGGGGGCCGGCGCAACGGCCACCCTCGCCCGCAACGCCGTGCACCCGGCGAAGCTGCTGAGCGCCCAGCCGTACCCGTCGAGCTGAGCCGCGGGCGGCCGCGTCGCTCGCGGCCCGTCCTCCGCGTCCCGGCCCGTGCTTCTGGACGGGCCGCGAGACGCGAGGCGGGCCGGGGCGCAGTCGCTCAGGAGCGCGCCGACGGCGACCGGTTCTCGGCGCTGACCATCCAGGCGTACTGCTCGAGCTTCTCGATGATCGCGTGCAGGATGTCGGCGCTCGTCGGATCTTCTTCGTCGACGGCGTCGTGCACGTCGCGGATGGTGGCGACGGTGTTGTCGAGGCGGACGGTGATGAGGTCGACGGTCTCGGACGTGTCGATCTCGCCCTGCGGATACTCCGGCAGCGTCGTCGTGGCCGCCACGATGTCGCTGCGCCCGTCGGGTACGGCGTGCAGCGCCCGCATCCGCTCGGCGACCGTGTCGCTGAACTCGCGCGCCGCTTCGATGATCTCGTCGAGCACGCGGTGCGTGTCGCGGAAGTTGCGACCGATGACGTTCCAGTGCGCCTGCTTGCCCTGCATCTGCAGCTCGAGCAGGTCCACCAGCACCGACTGCAGGTTCTCGCCGAGCTCCTTCGAGGCGACGAACCCCTTCTCGGCGTTCTGACGTCGAGTGGTCTTCGCACCCGTACCGCCCGGTGCGGATCGCTTCGACGAACGAGCGGCGGGCGGGGACTTCTGAGTAGTGGCCATGTGAAGTGAGGCTAGTGAACCGCCTCTGTCACCAGGAGGCCCTTGACAACCCCGTCATTCCTGCCGCGGAATGAGCCGCAGCGTCAGCGGCCACGTGTCCGGGCCGACCACGGTCGCGACGATGCGCGCGCCGTAGCGGCCGTACTTGGCGTGGTACGCGGCGTCCACCTCGGCCATCACCTCGTCGCCCGGCCGCTCGAAGCTCACCGCCGGCTCCAGCCCACCGGCCATCACACGCCCCCTGCCGCTCGCGACCGCGCGACGGAACCAGGGGTTGGCTGGCCCGTACGCCGACCGCACGTACAGATCCTCGCCGGCTCGCACCACCCACACGCGGATGTACGGCCGCTGGGTCCCGTCGGGCCGGAGCGACGCGACCCGCAGCTCTTCCGCCCCGCCGAGACGCTCGAGTTCGTCCTTGGTCCAGTCGGCCATGCGACTCCTCCAGATCGGGTCAGTACCCCACCGGCATCCGGGGGACGTATGCGCTCTCGAGCGTTGCGACCTCGTCGTCGGTGAGACTCACCTCGAGTGCCGCGACGGCGTCGGCGAGGTGGTGCGACTTCGTCGCGCCGACGATCGGCGCCGAGACGACCGGGTTGCGCAGCACCCAGGCGAGCGCGACCTGCGCCATCGGGATGCCGCGGCCCGCGGCCACGTGCTGCACCGCGGAGATGATCCCCTCGTCGCCGTCGCCGAAGTGGGCGCGGCCGACCGGATCGTTCTCGGACCGCTTGGTGTGCTCGCCGAAGGGCCGCGCCAGGCGGCCCTTCGCCAGCGGGCTGTACGGGATGCTGCCCACGCCCTGGTCGGCGAGGAGGCCGAACATCTCCCGCTCCTCCTCGCGGTACATCAGGCTGTACTGGTCCTGCATCGAGACGAACCGCGTCCACCCGTGTGCGTCGGCGACGTGCTGCATCTTGGCGAACTGCCACGCGTGCATCGCCGAACCGCCGAGATAGCGGGCTTTGCCGGCCTTCACCACGTCGTGCAGTGCCTCCATCGTCTCCTCGACGGGCACCAGCGGGTCGAAGCGGTGGATCTGGTAGAGGTCGACGTAGTCGGTGCCCAGGCGCGTCAGCGATGCGTCGATCTGCTCCAGGATCGCCTTGCGGGAGAGGCCGGCGCCCCCCGGCCCGGCGTGCATCGGGAAGTGCACCTTGGTGGCGAGCACGATCTCCTCGCGCGTGGAGTAGCGCGTGATGGCGCGGCCGACGATCTCCTCCGAGGTGCCGGCGCCGTACACGTTCGCGGTGTCCCAGAACGTGATGCCCAGATCGAGCGCCTGTCGGAACAACGGCTCCGCGCCGTCGTCATCGAGTGCCCACTCGTTGAAGCCCTTCGAGGTGTCGCCGAAGCTCATGCAGCCGAGCGCGATGCGGCTGATCTTGAGGCCCGAAGACCCGAGTCGCGTGTATTCCATGGGTCAACGCTAGAGCCGCGCCCGCGGGGGCGGGAGGCCCTGCTGGTACCTGGATCCCCGACTCCTGCACGCGCCCGCCGTGGAAGTATTGGTCCATGCCCCTTTCCACTCCCGCACTCCTCGTCCACTCGGCCGGCCAGGCCTTCGAACGCGGCACCGTCGACCGGCGCGATGTCGGTCCCTCCGACGTGCTCATCGACATCGCCTTCGCGGGCATCTGCCACTCCGACATCCACCAGGCCCGCGAGGAGTGGGGCCGTGCCATCTTCCCGATGGTGCCCGGGCACGAGATCGCGGGAATCGTCCGCGAGGTCGGCTCTGGCGTGACCAAGTACGCGGTCGGCGACCGCGTCGGGATCGGATGCTTCGTCGACTCGTGCCGCGAGTGCGAGAACTGCCTCGCCGGCGAGGAGCAGTTCTGCCTTCGCGGCAATGTCGCCACCTATAACGGCCGCGCCTATGACGGCACGGACACCTACGGCGGATACAGCACCCAGATCGTCGCCGACGAGAATTACGTGCTGCGCATTCCCGACGGCATCCCTCTCGACGCAGCCGCTCCCCTGCTGTGCGCCGGCATCACCACGTATTCGCCGCTGCGCCACTGGGGCGCGGGTCAGGGCAAGCGGGTCGCGGTGATCGGCATGGGCGGGCTCGGCCACATGGGCGTTCAGATCGCGCATGCCATGGGCGCGCACGTGACCGTGCTGTCCCGGACGCTGGCCAAGGAGGCGGAGGGGCGCGCCTTGGGCGCCGACGAGTACCACGCGACGGAGGACCCGGCGACCTTCAAGTCGCTGCGCAATCGGTTCGACCTCATCATCAACACCGTCTCGGCCGACATCCCTGTGGACCGCTACCTGTCCACGCTGCGGCTGGACGGCGCGCTCGTGTTCGTCGGCCTGCCTGAGAACGCGCAATCCTTCCGGGTGTTCTCGCTCACAGGGGCGCGGCGCGCGATCGCCGGGTCGAACATCGGCGGCATCCGCGAGACGCAGGAGATGCTCGACTTCTGCGCCGAGCACGGCATCGCATCGGTCATCGAGACCATCGGGGCGGACGACGTCACCGACGCCTACGACCGCGTCGTCCGCGGCGACGTCCGGTACCGCTTCGTCATCGACACCGCGACGATCCCAGGGGCGTGAAGACGGTTCGGACCGCTACACCGAGACGGTGATTCCCTCCCGGAAGCCGTCCCCCACGGGCCGCGGAAGCTTCACACGGTAGCGCTCGCCCGCGCCGTCGACGATGTCGGTGATGTGCTCGGTGGCGTAGTTGAACGAGAATTCCGGCGCGCGCTTCTGGCCCACGATGATGACGGGCCAGGCACTCGGGATCGGGATGACCGAAGACGGCGCCGTCGGTCGACACGAGCCACTTCTTCGCCTGCACGGCCTCCGCGAACTCGAGGCTCGTGTTGCGGCGGGAGCCGTGGTGCGAGATCTTGACCGCGTCGAAGCGGTGCGGCCGGGGGCCGAGCCGATCGAGCGACCGAAGGAGGAGCTTGACCGGTGAGTCCGCGAGGAGCAGCGCGCGCTTCCCGTCGAACTCGGCGAGAAAGGCGATGCCCGCGCCGTTGGCCTCGCTGGGATCGGATGAGAACCTCGACGTGGCGAGCAGATCCGGCTCGAACCCGCCGAGGAGCTCGTCGCGAATACCGCCGGCCGCCGGCTCGATCGGGGCGCCGCCGCCCGGGGTGATGCCCGCCTTCCGGCAGGCCTCCTCCCATACCGGCACGAGCTTGTCCATGGCCTTCCGGTCGGGTGCGAGCAGCGTGATCCGCATCCCGCCGGGCAGGTCGATGACCGGCAGCGGGCCGTCGTCGGGCACCATGGCCGCCTCGCCGGCGAAGGCGGCGTTCCAATGCTCCGGATGCTGCTCGAGCGCCTCGCTCAGCTGTTCGGCGTCGAGGGCACCGAGCACCGGCTGATGGTGCTGGAAGCCGTTGAACCACACGTCGCGGAACAGCGGCACGCGACGCGGATCCGACAGCAGCGAGACCACGCCCTGGATGTGGTCCGCGTCGATGTGGGTCACGACGAGCAGCTCCACGCGGTTCTTGCGCCCGGGGATCGCCTTGATGCGGCGCTCCAGCTCGGGCACCAGCGTTTTGATGGTGTTCATCGGTCCGGCATCGACCAGGACGTGATGGGGTTCTTCCTTCGTGCCGTAGGTGATCCAGATCGAATCGCCCCGCTGCGCGGGGAGCATCTCGATGGTGAACATGTCACACACTCCAATCAGAGTCGCCGTATGCCGTGACCGCGATCGCGCTGATCATTCCGGCCCGCACCGATTCACGGCGGAATCCGCTGACCAGTTCCCCCAGCGTTTGAGCGTCGCGGGCAGGGTCGCGCAGCATACGAGCGAGACTCTGCGACATCGCCGCCGCGTGACCCGCGAGCAGCATCGTGAGCGTCGAGAACACGACCGCGGCGCCCTTCTTGAGGAAGATGGTCGCGTAGCCGGCGGGGTCCTGCACCGACCCGGCGGTGTCGCACCCGAGCAGCAGGACGATCGGGTTCACGTCGGGAGTGCCTCGCACGTGCTTCTTCTCCTGGATGCGTCCGCGGCGCAGGGTCACTCCGGAGATCTCCAGCGTGCTCAGCTTCGGGTCGGTGTGGGGCATGAGCACGAGCAGATCGGCGGGCATCGCGGCGAGCTCGGTGCTCCACTGCTCCCACGTCGTCGCCTTTCTCGCCTCGCCCATCGAGGTCGAGCGGTGCGCTGGATGTCGGCGGCGCTGACCTTCTTGCTGGCAGCCAGCAGGGGGTGCGCGGCGGTGAGGCGCCGGCGCTTGCGCGACGGCGAGGTCGAGACGACGAAGGCATTGCCCTCGTCGTCGGTGTCGTCTGCGCGCTGCCGTTCGATGACCCGGCTGAGGCCCCAGAACACCGACGGGCAGATCACGGTCGTGTCGTCTGCGTCCGCGAAGCAGTGGTCGCCGCATTTCCTGCCCGAGACCCAGTTCTCGCACAGAGCGGCGTCCTCATCGGGTGCCGGGCGGTCGTAGATCAGCTCCAGCGGCAGGAACCGGGCGGAGCGAGTGCTCACGATCTGGATGCGCTGAGCCCTGCTGAAGCGCGCGAGCTTTCCGGACAGGGTCTCGAACATGTCGTGCCCCTCGACGGCCACGTCGATGAGGATGCGCTTGGCTGCGGCATCCGCCTTCGCGCCCTTGGAGCGCAGCATGGTGGCCTCGAGGAGGTAGTCGCGGATGCTGTCGGCGGCCGCTTCGATCTCGACCAGTGAGTCGATCGTGGTCTGACCGTCGGAATGGCTGACGACTCGCGAGCGGCCGTTCGCGGCGTGGTTCAGGACGAACGTGCGGTCGAACGGCTGGCGTTCGTCGAGCCGGCCGATCTGGTCCCAGAGCACGATCCGATCGGTCACCCTCGCCGGCGCCCCGATGCGGCCGGTGATCCGCACGGTCTGGAGGACGCGGTTGCGGTGGATCACCGACGAGCCGCGCCTGCACCAGCCCCTTCTCGGGCAGCGTCCACTCGAGCCGCGCGTTGGGGGAACGCCCCACCCGGGGCACGTCGAGCTCGGCCCGGACGGCCTCGCCGAGGGGCACCAGCGGGGCGAGCAGAACGGTCAGGCGCGCCGAGGTCAGCGCCGGGTCGTCGAAGCCGAGAGCCGCGTCCGGGATCGCCAGCCCGTGCAGGGCGGCGGCTTCCTCCGGCCCGACGAAGACGTCCACCGCGTTGCGTCCCGCCCGGAGGACGTTGTCGGGGGCGGGCGCATCCGGCGCTCCGATCAGGGCCTGCAGCAGCCGAGGGACGCTCGCGACCGCTTCGTCGAGCGCGGCATCCATGCGTCTCCTGCACGTCGAAGGCGCGGGACGCCTCCTGCCGATTCGCTGTCGAAGCGGCCGTCCGACAGCGCGTCCAGGTCGTCGGCGGCCATCTCGACCAGCTGCACGTCGAACGCCATCCCGTTCGGACGCGGCTCGACGAACTCGGGCAGCGGCTCGGGGGCAGGCGGCAGCGGTGCGGGGTCGAGCGTCGGGGCCGCGACGTCCTCAGGGGGTGCCGCCATCCGCGGCAGCATGCGCGAGAGCACGCGACCCTCGAGCCGGGCACGGCTTGCGCGCTCGCGCATGAGCTCCGGCAGCGACACGTCCGCGAGCGCGTCGGGCTCTGCGGCGATCAGGATGCGACGCTCGAACGAGGCCGTGAGTGCGACGTCGACCGGATGGGCGTGCGAGAGGTAGCGCAGCATGCGCAGGATCCGCGCCGCCGTGTCGACGGCGGGCGCCGCGGGAGCGAGCGCCGTGAGCACCGCTGCGGATGCCGCCCGCACGAGGGCGAAGTGCGCATCGACGATCGGCCACGTGTCACCGGAGTCTGCGACGCAGACGACGGCGTTGGCGACCTGGCGGCGCGACGCGACGAACTCCGCCGCGTCGCGCGGCGCTTCGCGCAGGACGAGCAGGTTCACCGGCCCCGGGCGCCGCGCGCACATCGGTCACGTCGATCAGCCGGTCGGGGACGATCCCGCCGCCGCCGTCGCGGAGTCGCTCGAGCAGCTCGTCATCCGCCACACCCAGCCGCAGTGGCCACGCCCAGCTCCTGCGCAGAAGCGCGCCGGGTGCGCGTGCGACGGGCAGGATCGCCGACCCGACGGCGGGGTCGGCCAGGAGCCGCGGAATCACTTCCGCCGGCAGCACCGAGCCGCGGACCGCGAGTCGCAGCGGCGGGATTCCCGAGCGCGCGGGCTGGTCCTCGAACCAGGTCGATCGCAGCCGTGCGGCGAGCGCCGGATCGGGCGCCGCGACGGCAGCCGGCGGCGACCAGTCGATGAATCCGCCGCCCGCCGCGGACCAGGCCGGGTCGATCCCGGCGGCGACGGCGATCACGGGCAGGGTCAGCGGATCGTCTGAGGCGTCCGCCCAGAGATCCATCTCGGCACCGGTGAGCGGCGCCCGTTCCGACCCGGCCATCCTGCACCCCCCACTGCGACTGCATCGGGCACACCTCGGTGAGCACAAGATAGCGCGTCGGAACCACCGGCGACACCAGCTCGACCGGCCGGTCTCCGCGCGAGGAGGACGCGGCCGAGCCGGCTGCTCATTCGCACACGGGCCTTTCCCGCCTGGCTCGATCGGGCCCATGATCACCCCATGCGCATGACGACCGGAGGATGCCGCATCCCTAGCGTGGTCGTCGAATCGCAGACAGCCCACTCCCTAGAGGAAGGTGCCCCATGGCCGACAACGAACTGGACGGATACGGACCCGTCGACTACCTGGTGGTCGAGTTTCCGGCCGGCACTCAGAACTTCACCGGCGAGATCGCGGAAGAGATCGTCCGCCTCGTCGATGCGGGCACGATCCGGGTGCTCGACATGATCGTGATCGTCAAAGAGGAGGACGGCAGCCTCGACGCGGTCGAGATCTCGGATGCCGATGACCTCGGACCGCTCACGGCGATCGAAGCCGGATTGGCCGGCCTGCTGGCGGACGAGGACGCCGCCATCCTGGCGGCCGATATGACGCCGGGAAGCGTCGCCGGGGTGCTCGTGTACGAGAATCTCTGGGCCGCGCCGTTCGCGGCGGCCGCTCGGCGCGCAGGCGGTGTGCTCATCTCCGACGGACGCATCGCCGCGGAGGACGTCGTCGCCGCGATCGAGGCGGCGGCCGAAGCCGAGCTGGAGGCCGAGGAGGAATTCGAGGACGAGCTGGAGGCGGACCTCTCCGACGACGGGAAGTGACGCACACGGTCTGAGCGAGCGCGAATGACCGAACACGGAATCCAGCCGGCCGCGACGCAGAAGCCGGTCGCCGCGCACGCGCAGGCGGCGGATTCCACCTCGACCGAGCGCACGCACCGCTACCTCAGACTCGCCATCGGCGGCACGGTCGTCGTGATCATCGTCTCGATCCTGCTCACCGTGCCCAGCGTGGGGTGGCTGCCGTCGGTCAGCGACTACTTCTACACGCCCGCTCGCAACGCCTTCGTCGGCGCGGTGATCGCGGCATCCCTCGCCCTGCTGGCCCTGTCGGGTCGTGGTGCCGAGCGGATCATCCTCGACGCGGCCGCCGTGTTCGCGCCGATCGTGGCGCTCGTCCCGTCCGTGATCAGCCCGGGATCCGTTCCTGGAGTCGAGGTCGAGTGCGCGAAGTGCGTTCCGGCGGCATTCGAGCCGGATGTGGTCAACGGGGTCACCACGTACCTGGTCATCCTCGCCGGCATCCTGCTTCTCGGAATCGCGCTCTCGATCGTCGGCGCCGTCCAGGGTGCCGTGGTCTCGCTGCTCCTCGGCGGCGTGGTCTTCGCCGTCGTCCTGATCACCGGCCTGGCTATCCCCGAACTCTTCCTCGGGTGGGCGCACTTTCTCGCGACGACGGTGTTCTTCGGCCTCATCGCAGCGGACGCGATCCTCAACGCGTTCTGGCGTACCTCGAGCACTCCTCCGCCGAAATGGCTGCGGATCGTCTACCTGGGAATCGCAGCGGTGATGATCGTCGATCTCGTGGCACTCGTGATCGCCACGATCGCGACCGCATCCGCTCCGACGGACACCGCCGCGGAGATCTTCCCGTGGATCTTCGTCGGCGAGGTCATCGCGCTGCTCGCCTTCCTCGCGTTCTGGTGGCTGCAGACCTGGCAGCGGTGGGACGAGGCCGACCCGGCGTCGCTCGTCGCGGCCACCGTCCGGCTGCCGCCTCTCTCGGAGTGAGACCGCACGACCTGTCAAGGGCCTCGTTCCCGCGCCTCGGCGCCTCTACCTTTGCCGCATGACGATGACCGCCGACCAGATCGAGGCATTCCTCGACGAATACCAGCAGGCACTCAGCGACTTCGACGCCGACAAGTCGGCATCTCTGTGGGGCGTTCCCGGCATGCTCCTCTCAGACGACTTCGTCGGCGCACTCGACTCTCGCAGCGCGATGGCCGAAGGACTCGCCAGCGGCTACCCGTTCTATCGCGAACTGGGTCTCGACCGCGTCGAGCACACGCTTCTCGGTCACGAGGACCTCAGCGAGCGGGTGACGCGCGTGCGGGTTCTGTGGCACTTCTACAGCGGGGACGAGCTGCTCGTGGACGGCAATTACGAATACCTGATCCGCGCCGATGACGACGGACCGCACATGTACGTCGGCGTCTCGATCGACGAGATGGACAACCTCCGCCGGCTCGCGGCCGAGCGTGGGATCCAGGTGCCGGGCTGAGTCGCCTCACACCTCGGAGCGCACCGGCGTAGCCCCTGAGATGCGGCCGGTCAAGCCCTGTAGAGCCTGGCCGGGCCGTCCTAGGTTGGCATCGTGCGAGATCCCGTCGGCGATTCCGCCGATCGGTGGCAGCGAGTCCGTGAACCCGGTTGCAATCCTGGAGGCCGAACCATGACCGATGAAATGACCGACCCGCGTTCGAAGCATCACGACGGCGAGTTCGAGGACCAGGAGCAGGAGCAGCCCGGTCTGACCGAGGAGACTGAGCCCACCCCGGATCACGGTGAGGACTCGTACGTCGGGCACGGCAGGCTGACCGACCGTCGCGCGCTCATCACCGGCGGCGACTCGGGGATCGGCCGCGCCGTGGCCATCGCGTTCGCGCGAGAGGGTGCCGATGTCGCGGTCGCGCATCTGCCCGTGGAGGGCACGGATGCCGAAGACACCGCGTCGCTGATCGAGGCGGCGGGGCGCCGCAGCCTGACGCTCGCCGGCGACCTGCAGGACGAGACGTTCGCGTCGTCGATCGTCGACGACACGGTGGAGGCCTTCGGCGGCCTCGACATCCTGGTTCTCAACGCCGCCTATCAGAAGGATCGGGACAGCTTCGAGAGCCTCGAGACCGAGGAGTTCGACCGCGTCTTCCGGACGAACCTCTACGGCCTCATCTTCACGGCACGTGCCGCGATCCCGCATCTGCGGCCGGGCGCGTCGATCATCGTGACCTCGTCGATCCAGGCGTTCAACCCCTCACCCGGCCTCATCGACTACGCGATGACCAAGGCCGCGCAGGTCGCGTTCGTGAAGGCGCTCGCCGAGCAGCTCGGGCCGGACGGCATCCGGGTCAACGCGGTCGCCCCCGGCCCGATCTGGACCCCGCTCATCCCCGCCACCGGATGGCCGGCGGAGCGCCTCGCGGAGTTCGGTGCAGACACTCCCCTGGGCAGGGCGGGTCAGCCCGCCGAGCTCGGCCGGAGCGTACGTGTACCTGGCCTCCGAGGATGCTTCGTACGTGTCCGGTGCCGTGCTCCCCGTGACGGGAGGGAAGGGACTGTAGCGTCGGACCATGATCCGCCGCGGCATCCGTCCGGCTCTGGCGCTGACTCTGGCCGGTGCTGTCGCCCTCTCCGGATGCGCGTCGATCCCGAGCGACCCTGACGGAACGCTCGATCGCATCACCGGGGCTGAACTGCGGGTCGGCGCCTCGCCCAGCGAGGGTCTCGTCGACGTGGCGGGCGGCGACGTCTCGGGGCCCCTCGCGAACGTTGTGGAGAAGTTCGCCGACGCCCACGACGCGCGGACGGTGTGGACCGTGGGCAGCGAGGAAGACCTCGTGCGCGGCATCGAGGACGGGTCATTGGATCTGGCCGTCGGAGGGATGACCGACCAGACGCCGTGGGCGGTCAAGGTCGGCGTGAGCCGCGCGTTTCCCGGGCTGAGCCCGGACGGGACGCCCATCGTGTTGCTGGTTCCGCTGGGCGAGAACGGCTTCCTGAGCGAGCTCGAGGCGTTCCTCGACGAGGAAGTGTCCGGATGAAGACCCTCGGCCGCACCGACCTGCCCACCGAGCAGCAGGACGCCCTCCGCAAGGCCATCCGGTGGGAGTGGTTCACGATCTGCTACACGATCGTCACGATCGCGCTCATCGCCCTCGTGGTCAGCGGCTCGCAGGCGATGCGGACCGCCTGGATCGAGGACATGCTGTCGCTGGTGCCGCAGATCTCGTTCCTCGTGGCGCTGCTCGTCATCCGCAGACGGCCCACGCTGAAGCATCCCTACGGACTGCACCGGGCCATGGGCGTCGGCCACCTCGTCGCCGGGGTCGCCCTGCTGGTGATCGGTGCGAATCTGGCGCTGGAATCCATCCTCGGCCTGATCCTCGGCGAGCATCCCACGATCGGGACGGTGAACCTGTTCGGGTACACGATCTGGCTGGGCTGGCTGATGGTCGGGGTCATGAGCGTGATCGTGATCGGGCCGTTCATCTACGGCCCCGCCAAGCTGAAGCTCGCCCCGAAGCTGCACAACAAGGTGCTCTACGCCGACGCCGACATGGCCAAGGCCGACTGGACCACGAACGTCGCCTCGATCGTCGGCGTGCTGGGCGTGGGACTCGGAGTGTGGTGGCTCGACGGGGCGGCCGCGCTGTTCATCTCGCTCGGCATCACCTGGAACGGCATCACGAACTCCAAGAGCGCCATCCTCGACCTGATGGACCAGCGGGCGCTGACGCACGACGACCGACTCGTGCATCCGCTCGTCGGCCGCATCGCTCAGGAGCTGGAGGCCCAGCCCTGGGTGCGGGAGGCGGCTGTCCGCATGCGCGACATGGGCCAGGTCTTCCACGTCGAGGCCTTCGTCGTTCCGAGGCGCCACAAGGTGGGTGTCGACCAGATCGAGGCGGCCCGCGAGGCGGTCGCGGCGATCGACTGGAAGCTGCAGGACGTCGTGCTGGTGGTCGTGCCGTCGCTGCCCAGCGAGGCGACGCGGAGCTGAGCCGTCAGGCGGAAGTGCTCCGGCCCGGCGATGCACCATCGTCGGCGAGGCCGTCCGCCGGCTGCTCGTGCCAATGGATCGCACCCGAGTCCGGCGCGACCCGAGTCTCGGGTTCTTCCATCTGCATGTCGCTCTCGAAGTGCTCGTGGGCGACCGGATCCAGCACGCGGTCGGGGCCACCTTCGATCGGCTCCGGCGCGTTCGGCCCCGGCACGACGTGCTCGTCCCGCTGGAAGTCATCGGTCACGGTGAGGTCCTCTCCATACGGTGGTCCGCGAGCGGTGTGAGTGCCCGCGTCGTCATGATCGATGCCGCCACACCTGAACCGTAGCCCCGCGGAACCGGAACGCCTGAGGACTTGACAGGAGGCCCTCCCGTCCGATGCGGTCCTGCCGCGACGCCAGGACCTGACGACGGATGCCGGTCCCTACGTCGGCGTCGGCCCCGGGCGCAAGGCCTTGCCGCGCACCGACCCACGCACCAGACTCGCGGGATGGTCTTCCTCGGTTACCACGCCTCGCACGAGCAGGTCCCCCCGAGCCGCCTCCTGGCGGCCGTCGTCCGCGCCGAAGAGATCGGCTTCGACGGCGCGATGTGCTCGGATCACCTCGCGCCGTGGGGCATCGCCCAGGGCGAGTCCGGATACGCCTGGAGCTGGCTCGGCGCCGCGTTGGCCTCGACGTCCTTCTCGCTGGGCGTGGTCACCGCGCCCGGACAGAGGTACCACCCGGTGATCAGCGCGCAGGCGATCGCAACCCTCGAGGAGATGTTCCCGGGTCGCTTCTGGGCGGCTCTCGGCAGCGGGGAAGCCGTGAACGAGCACGTGACGGGCGACGAATGGCCGCCCAAGGACCGACGGAACGCGCGCCTCCGCCAGTCGGTGGACGTCATCCGCGAGCTGCTGGCCGGTCGGGAGGTGTCGCGCACCGGCGAGATCGACGTGCATCGCGCGCGGGTATGGAGTCTGCCTGCGCAACCGCCCCCGCTCCTGGGCGCCGCCGTCACCGCCGAGACGGCCGCCTGGGTCGCGGGCTGGGCCGATGGCCTCGCGACCGTCGCGCAGCCGCCCGACAAGCTGGAGAAGGTGCTGCAGGCGTACGCCGACGCGGGCGGCACCGGTCCCCGCGTGATCCAGATCCACGTCTCGCTGGAGGACACCGACGCAGCCGCCGTCCAGGTAGCCCGCGAGCAGTGGCGGCATTCGGCCATCAGCGGATCCCTGTGGGACATCGAACAGCCCGAGGAGTTCGATGCGCTCGCCGGCGACCCCACCGACGAGCAGCTGCGCAGAGGCGCGCTCATCGCGCACGACGCGGGCGAGCTCGCCGACCGGATCGCAAGCCTGGTCGCGCTGGGTTTCGATCGGGCCTACATCCACGGCATCGGCCCCGACCAGTCGTCCTTCCTCGATCGCGTCGAACGCGACCTGCTGCCGGCGCTTCGGAGCGTGCTGTGAAGATCACCGACACCAGCGACCTGTGGTGGAAGACCGCGGTCATCTACTGCCTCGACGTCGAGACCTACATGGACGGAAACGACGACGGGGTGGGCGACTTCGAGGGTCTTGCGCGCCGCATCGACTATCTTGCCGACCTCGGCATCACGTGCCTGTGGCTGATGCCGTTCTACCCGTCGCCCGATCGCGACGACGGCTACGACATCAGCGACTTCTACGGCATCGACCCGCGGCTGGGTAACCACGGCGATTTCGTCGAGGTGATCCGCACCGCGCGAGACCGCGGCATGCGCGTCATCGTCGACCTGGTCGTCAACCACACGTCCGACAAGCACCCGTGGTTCGTGTCCGCGCGACGCAGCCGCACGTCTGCGTACCGGGACTTCTACGTGTGGCGCGACGCGCCGCCGAAGAAGCAGCAGCCCACGGTTTTCCCCGGCGAGGAAGCCAGCGTCTGGGAGTACGACGAACGGACCGAGCAGTACTTCCAGCACGTCTTCTACAAGCACCAGCCCGATCTCAACATCGCAAATCCCCGCGTGCGGGACGAGATCGCCAAGACGATCGGATTCTGGCTCGCGCTCGGGGTATCGGGATTCCGGATCGATGCCGTGCCGTTCCTCATCGAACCACCCGACGGCGTCGAACTCGGAGACCCTCACGAGTTCCTGCGCGACCTCAAGCGCTTCCTGCAGCGACGCGTCGGCGATGCCGCGCTGCTCGGAGAGGTCAACCTCCCCTTCCGGCAGCAGCTGCAGTTCTTCGGCGGCGAGCGCGGCGGCGAGCTCGACCTGCAGTTCGACTTCATGTCGATGCAGGCGCTGTACCTCTCGCTCGTGCGGAGCGATCCCGCACCTCTCATCAAGTCCCTCACGTCACGCCCGCCGGTGCCGCCGGAGGCGACGTGGGCGAACTTCGTTCGCAACCACGATGAGCTGACCCTCGACAAGCTGAGCGACGCCGAGCGCGAGGAGGTGTTCGAGACCTTCGCTCCCGATGAGGCGCAGCGCGTCTACGGCCGCGGCATCACGCGGCGGCTGCCTCCGATGCTCGGCGGCGATCCGCGCCGCATCCGCATGGTCTACAGCCTGCTCTTCTCGCTGCCCGGCACCCCGGTGCTGTTCTACGGCGAGGAGATCGGCATGGGCGAGAACCCCGAGATCGCCGGTCGAGGGTCGGTCCGCACGCCGATGCAGTGGACCGACGGCAAGAACGGCGGCTTTTCGCACGCGTCACCGAGCCGCCTCGTTGCGCCGATCCCCGGCGACGGCTACGCGCCCACGCATGTCAACGTGCAGCAGCAGCGCAACGATGACGGCTCGCTGCTCCAGTTCATCCGCCACCTGGTGAGCCGGTACCGGGTTTCGCCGGAGATCGGATGGGGCACGTTCGAGGCGCTCGAGCACAACGGGGAGGGCGTCCTCGCCCACGCGGTGAACTCGGATGTCGGCCGGATGATCGCCCTGCACAACTTCACCGAGGTGCCGGTGCGCCTCCAGGTCGAGATCGGCGCCGTCGACGAGGGCACGACGCTCGTGGATCTGCACGGCCCCGGCCGCATCCCGGTGGACCCGCGGGGTCGCGTCGAGTTCGAGCTGGGTCCGTTCGGGTTCGAATGGCTGCGGGTCTCGCCGCCGGGAGACGCGCGCATCGGCTGAGAGCCCCGGTCACGGGGTCGCGACGAGGCGCTGAAGCTGTCCGGTCTGCACGAGGATCGCGAAACGATCCGGCACGCCCCAGTGCTCGACGATCCGGCCGTCCACGACGCGCGCGACATCGATGACCGTGAAACGCACGGGCCGCCCCGTCGGCGGGCCCACGAAGGGGCCGGTCTGCGTCGCGGTCGCCTCCACGCGGAGCCATACGGTGTCGCCGTGCTCCGACCAGTCCGCGACCGTGAAGCGGACGTCGGGCATGGCGCGGAACACGTCGGCGATGGCGCGCTTCACCTTGTCGATCGCCTCCTGACCGCGTCCGGACAGCCCGAACTGATGCTCGAGCAGGTCGGGCGAGCACAGTTCGTCCACGATGTCGGTGTTGCCGGTCGCGAAGCCCTCGGTCAGCATCCGCTCCACGACCCGGACGGACGGCGACACCAAGTCCTGTGTGTCCATGGCACTCCTCCAGTTCTTGCAGTAGCTGTGCATTCGATGCAGTGTTACTGCAACCACTGCAGGACTAGTGTGAACCTCATGGCAGGCCCCGTCAAGACCCCGCGGCCGTCCTATCGGCAGGAGCAGGCCGAAGCGACGAAGTTTCGCATCGCGGATGCCGCGCAGCGGCTGTTCGCCGCCCGGGGCTACGGCTCCACCAGCATGGAGGCGATCGCGCGCGAGGCGGGCGTCGCCGATCGCACGGTGTACGCCGCGTTCGGCGCGAAGCGACACATCCTCTCGGCGATCTGCGAGCGCTGGCTGGAACGCGCTGACGCCCGCGGCCTGGCGCAGTCGATCCTCGACGACCCCGACCCGACCGCGCGTCTCCGCGGCGCAGCGACGTGGCTCACGACCCTCTACTCGACGGACTTCGACGTCGTCCGCATTCTCGACGCGGCACTGGACGAGGACGCCGAGACGCGCGAGCTGCTGCGCGCGAAGCTCCGCGGACGCAATCGTGTCATGGACTCGCTCATCAGCTCCGTCGAGCCCCGACTGTCGCTCCCGCTGGCGGACGCGAAGGCGATCTACCGGGCGTACGCGGCGCCGGGCGTGTACGGCGAGCTCGTGGTCGACTCGGGATGGTCGCCGGATCGCTTCGAGCGGTGGCTCGCCGACACCCTGGTCACGCAGCTCCTCCCGTGACCGGCCGCCGATGGTGTGTCGTCGCCGATTCTGTCGATACGATCGAATCAGGCGAAGAGGAGAGAAGTCGCGATGATCATCCTGTACATCCTGTACTTGCTGCTGTTCCTCGGCGGGTTCTACCTGTTCGGCGCAGCTTTCACCGTTGACGCGTGGCAGGGGCTGATCTTCACAGGCGGCATCCTCGCGATCTCACTCGCACTCGCGCTGTGTCTTCACACGAGCCGCCGGACCTGACCGTCCGCTAGACCGTCTCGTTCGCCGCGCTCCTCCACTCGGGGTGTCGTTGCTGCGCAGTGCGGAGGAGATGCGCGAACCGGAGGGCGGATCTCGCGTGTTGATCCTCCGGTTCGCGCATCGCCTCCTGTTCGTGCACCAACCCGCGGCGGGCTCAGCTCCATCCCGCCGCGGGCGGTGGCTCTACTTGATCGAACCCCGCGTGACTCCGGAGATGACCCACCGCTGCGAGAAGATGTACACGATCAGCAGCGGCGCCATCGCCATCAGATACGACGCGAACGCCACCGTGTAGTCGGTGTTGAACTGCCCCTGGAACACGTACTGCGCAAGCGGCAGCGTCCGCGCCGAAGGATCGGTCAGCACCACGAGCGGCATGATGAAGTCGTTCCACGCCCACGCGCACGTGAGGATGCCTACGGTGGCGTTCATCGGCATGAGGAGCGGGAAGACCACCGACCAGAACACGCGCCAGGTCGAGGCTCCGTCCATCCGCGCTGCTTCTTCCAGCTCGATCGGGATCGAGCGGATGTAGGCGGTGTAGATGAAGATGTTCAGCGACAGTCCGTAGATCGTGTACAGGATGATCATTCCGGCCTGGTTGTCCAGTCCCATGATCGCGGTCTGCTTCACGAGCGGCAGCATGATGATCGGGAACGGGATGAACAGCGCCGCCAGGAAGTAGAAGAACACGCCCTTGAAGAACGGCCGGTGGATGTTGCGGGCGATGGCGTAGGCGACGATCGAGCTCGTGAGCAGCGTGAAGATGACCGAGCCGACCGTGATGAGCGCCGTGTTCGCGAGCGCCTGCGGGAAGTTCGTCCGCTCCCACGCCTCGGGGAAGTTCTCCCATCGGATCGGGTTCGGCAATTCGAATCCCGTGCCCTCGGTGAGTTGGGCCGGCGTCTTGAGCGCGACCACGACGGAGAGGTAGAGCGGGATCAGCACCGTGATCGAGCAGACCGCGATGAGTGCGGTCGCCCACCAGTTCGTCTTGCGGGTGTCGGTGTCGCGGTCGCCCTGGCGCTTACGGCGACCGTCCGCGGTGATGGCGTCGAGCTCCTGCTCGAGCTGTGGAGCGACGTTCGTTGCGCTAGTCATCAGAAATCGGCCTCTCTGCGCTGAAGGACTCGGAATTGCAGGAGCGAGACGATCGTGATCACGATGAAGAACACCACGGCGTTCGCTGACTGGTAGGCGAACTCTCCGCCGCTGAACCCGCCCCGGAAGATGAGCAGCGTGACGGATTCGGTGGCGGTTCCCGGTCCGCCGTTGGTGAGGGCGACGACCTGGTCGAACACCTGCAGGAACCCCTTGAGACTCAGCACGATGTTGATCGTGAGGAACGCGCTGATGAGCGGGAAGGTGATCGACGTGAACTGCCGCCACGGCGTGGCTCCGTCGATGGAGGCTGCTTCGTACAGCTCGCCGGGGATGGTCTGCAGCCCTGAGAGGTAGATGATGATCGAGAAGGCGCATGCCTGCCAGACGCCGAGGGCGACGATCGCCGTCCACGCCCAGCTCTCGTTCGTCAGGATGTTGTCGGCGAACAGCGGGATGCCGGACGAGGATCTTGGGCAGCGAGTTCGAGAAGAAGAACTGGAACACGTAGCCGATCACCAGGATGGCCAGCACGTACGGGACGAAGAAGACGCCCCGCCAGAAGTTGCGCGCTTTGATCTTCGCGTTGAGCCCGAGCGCGATCGCCAGCGAGATCACGTTCGTGAGGATCGTCGCGACGATGGCGAACAGGAACGAGAACCCGTACGCGTTCAGGATGCGGTCGTCCTTGAACAGGTTGACGTAGTTCGAGAGACCGACGAAGTTCCAGTCCCCGTAGCCCGGATAGTTCGTGAAGCTGAAGAAGATGCCGACCAGCACCGGGAGTGTGTGGAACAAGGCGAACGCGATGACCGCGGGCCACACCATCCAGTAGAAGGCGGACGGTGCCCGTTTGGTCTCGGATCGCACGCGGGTGGCCCGCTTGCCTGCGGTGCCGCCCGTCGAAGACGAACGCACCGCCTCTGTGAGCGTCGTCATGTCACTCTCCCGTCACTGGAATCGTGCGAGCGGCTACCTTGGCCCACTCACTGTCGAGGGTGGCGAGTGCTGCCTCCGCGTCGCCGCTGAAAAGGAACTGCTGGTCGATCGCGGGGAGCGGAATGCTCGGCGGGATCTGATGATCGATGAAGCCGGTGATCTTGCCGTCGTCGAAGAACGGCTTGACCGACTGGATGGACGGGTCGTCGCTGAGCTCAGCGCCCTTCACGGAGGGGACCATGTTCTGCGAGGCCGCGAACTCCTCGATCACGTCCTTCTCGAACAGGTAGTTGATGAAGCGCATCGCCTCTTCCTTGCGAGGGGTGTTCTCGCCCATCGTCACGACGACGTCCACGCCCGATACGAGCAGCCGGTCGTCGGGATCGTCGACGGCGGGGTAGGGGAAGATCGCGGCCTTGATGTCGGGATTGACCTGCTTGACCGGGTTGATGGCCCAGATGCCCTGCAGGAGCATCGCCACCTCGCCGTTCGCGAACGCGGCATTGCCCTCGTCGTACGTCTTGCCGCGGTATCCCTCCTGCATGTAGGAGAAGAGCTGATACTGCTGGTCCATCGCCTCGGGGAAGTCCTTCTGGAACGACACTTCGGACTCTGGGCCGACGTTCTCGCCCTCGGCCCGCATCTCGTCCCAGAAGTCGCCCTGCGACGGGTACGCACCCAGCGCGTTGAACGACGGCATGCCGGTCCACGAGTCGGCGAGCGTGCCGTAGAACGGAGTGATGCCGGCGTCGACGAGTGCGTCGCAGACGGCGATGAACTCGTCCCAGGTCTCGGGCACCTCGAGCCCTTGCTCCTCGAAGATCTCCTGGTTGTAGATCACGCCGTTGGCGTTGTTGACGTAGCCGAGGCCGTTGACCTCGCCCTCCTTGTTGCCCAGTTGCGCGAGGATCTCCTGCACGGCGGGGTTGATCGTCTGCAGCACGGGCTCATCGGAGAAGTCGTAGAACACTCCGGCCTGCGCGAGTTTGCCGAACCCGCCGTTCGCGTTGAGGGTGATGACGTCGGGCGCCTTGTCCTTCACCAGCAGCGTCCGGATGATGGTGTCGGCATCGGCGACCTGGTTCTGCACGACGTGGATGTCGGGGTTCTCGGCCTCGAAGTCGGCGATGATCTCGTTGAAGTCTTCGAGCGCCTCCCCCTTGAACTGGAAGAAGTTCAGCGTCGTCACCCCGTCCGCGGAGCCGCTCGCGCAGCCGCCCAGCCCGATCGCGAGACCCGCCGTGGCGAGCACCGCGACCGCTCGGGCGGTCATTCGGATTCTCTTGGTCATCGTGCGCCTCCTTGCGCGGTGGTGCTGTCGGTGGTGTGTGTTCAGTTGTCGGCGACGAGCTCGACGACCCTGGCCTGCTGGGGGAACTGCACCGGCGGGCGCAGGCCGACCGACTCCAGCTCGCGGCCGGTCAGGATCGTGTCGTGGTGCGCCCAGCCGAGCGGAGACTGTCCGGGGTATTCGCCGTTCTCGCCGCTCGCGATGACGCGCACACGGTACCGGCGGTCGGGATCGAGCCCCGGCATCCGCACCCGCCCCGCGGGGTACGCGACGGACGTCTCGGTCTGGGTGATCGTGAAGACGGCGGATGCCGCGTCCGCGGCGATCATGCCGCGCACGTCGATGCCGGGGTCCGTGCCGTCGACATGCACGACGCGGCCCGTCGCGATCAACGGCCGGAGGCGCTTCGCAAGCGCGACCCACCCGGCAATCTGCTCGCGGGTCGCCTCGTCGATCGAAGTGAGGTCCCACTCGATGCCGAAATGCCCGAAGAGGGCCACGGCGCCGCTGAGACCGACCGAGACGGTGCGGCCCGACGAGTGCACGACCGGGCTGGTCAGGTGCATGCCCATCAGCTCCGGCGAGACCACCAGCCCGGTGTACCGCTGGTTGGTGAGCCGCTCCAGCGGGTCGAGGCTGTCGCTGGTCCAGATGCGATCGGTGCGATCGAGGATGCCGAGATCGACCCGGGCTCCTCCGGACGCGCAGCTCTCGATCTCGAGGCCGGGGTGGCGGGCCTTGAGCTCGTCGAGCAGCCGGTAGACGGCGAGCGTGTGCTCGTGAACGCGGCTGACGCCCTCCGGCCCGCTGCCGGCATCGACGAGGTCGCGGTTGTGGTCCCACTTCAGGTAGGCGATGGGGTACTCGTCGAGCAGCGCGTGCAGTCGCGCGGAGATGTAGTCGTACGCGTCCGGGTGTGCGAGGTCGAGCACCTGCTGCTGCCGCGCCGACGGCGGCAGGGTCATCCGGCCTCTCAGGATCCAGTCCGGATGCTGCCGGGCGAGGTCGCTGTCGGGGTTGATCATCTCGGGTTCGACCCACAGGCCGAACTCCATGCCGAGGTCGCGCACGTGGTCGATCAGCGGGTGCAGGCCCTCCGGCCAGACGCCCTCGTCGACGAACCAGTCGCCGAGTCCTGCGGTGTCGTCGCGCCGACCGGTGAACCAGCCGTCGTCGAGCACGAATCGTTCGATGCCGACGCCGGCGGCGGCATCCGCGAGGGCGGTGAGCTTTTCCAGGGAGTGGTCGAAGTACACGGCCTCCCACGTGTTGAGCGTGACCGGGCGGGGCCGGCGCGGATGCTGCGGCCGCGCGCGCCACTCTGCGTGGAAACGGGCGGACAGCTCGGTGAGCCCGTCTCCCCACGACCCGATGACCCACGGCGTCTGCACGGTGTCGCCCGGTGCCAGGATGACCTCGCCCGGCAGCAGCAGCTCGCCGCCGGAGAGGAACGCCTCGCCCGTGGTCACACGCTCCGCGGCGACACGGTGATTTCCGCTCCAGGCCACGTGGATGCCGTGCACCCGGCCGCGCTCGAATCCGAACCCCGGGCGTCCCGCTGCGAGGAGAACGGTCGCGTCGGCCCCGGGCCGGCCACGCCGGCTTTCGCGGGCGTGGGTCCCGAACGTGAACGCGCGGCGCTGCGGACTGCGCTCGCGCAGGTGGCGTCCGGTGGTGTCGAGCAGCTCGGTCGCGTCCCACGGCACGGGGAAGAAGACCTGCATCGACTGCACGGTGTAGGGCGTCGCGCCGGTGTTGCGCAGCAGGATGCGCTGGTGCAGCAGGCCGCTCGATCCGACCCGCAGCTCGACTTGCGCGGTGAGGCGCGCCTCGCCGTCGACGAGCGCGATGGTCGCGCGATGATCGTTCGCCTGCACACCGGCGACCTCGAAGCGCAGGCTCGCGCCGGCGCCATCGCGGTGCCCTTCGATGGCCGGCGTGCCCAGCCATCCCGAAGCCTGCGTCGCAACCAGGCCGAGCCGAGGGGTGTCGTCGAGCCCGCCCGAGACCCGTTGCGGGCGGGCGGCGATCGCGAGCGAGGCGAGTGTGGCCGGCGTCGAAGCGGTGAGCTCTTCGCCCCAGTGCACGATGGCCGGGTGGGGACCGGCTGCCATGTCGAGGACGACGCTCGTCCCGCCGCGATGCAGGTGCAGTGTGCTCGTCTGCGGGTGCGGTTCGGCTGCCTGTCGTGCACGGGGATCCGCGATCGCATCGTTGTGTGGGGGACACGGATTATTTCTATCGCGGAATTAACTCATCCGTCAAGTGTCACTTTCTCGCCGATCTGGCCCGGCATGGCCGGCAATTGATGCCATGATGGAAGCAACCGGGGGGTGTCATGCTGACGGAGAGCCATGAGGCGCTGGCGCGTGAGGTTCTCATTCACGGCCCGATCGGTCGCGGTGCGCTCGGCAGGCGACTGGGCCTCTCCCCCGCGAGTCTGACGCGGCTCGCCAAGCCCTTCCTCGAGCGGGGACTGTTCGTCGAGCTCGGCGAGGAGTCCACCGGCTCGGTCGGGCGCCCCGTGCGCCCTCTCGACATCGCTCCCGATCTGGGGTCGTTCGCGGGCGTCAAAGTCACCGGCGACGCTCTGTACGCGGTGCTGACCGATGCCCGCGCGCGGCCTCTCGCAGAACGTGAGGTCGCCCTCGATGGAATCACCCCTGAAGACGTCGTCGCCGTCCTCGCCGAGATGATCTCGGACTTCTCGACGCTCGCGCCCGCCCCGCTGGTCGGCGTCGGCGTCAGCCTCGGCGGCGCTGTCGACGATGCCGGCCGCGTCATCCGTGCGCCGTTCCTGGATTGGACGAACGTGGACCTCGGGCCCGCGCTGGAGTCCGCCGGCGGCATCACGGTCACCGTCGAGAACGACGTGGTCGCCCTTGTCGAAGCCGAGCGCTGGTTCGGTGCGGGGCGCGGGCGGGCCGGGTTCTCCGTCATCACGATCGGAGCCGGCGTCGGGTACGGGCTGGTGGTTCGTGGCGAGGCCGTCCACACGCGCGAGGCGGGCGTCGGCCTCGGCGGGCACATCCCGCTCGACCCCACCGGCCCGCTGTGCCCCGAAGGGCATCGGGGCTGCTCGACGGCGATCCTCACGTCGGTCGGGATGTGTGCTCAGGCGCAAGCGGCCCTCGGGCGTCCCGTCGACTACGACGAGCTGCTTGCTCTCGCGGCGCAGGGCGACCCGGTGGCGACGGCGGTGGTGGATGCCGCGGCGCGCGGCCTCGGCCGGCTGATCGCGCTCGCAGCCAACCTCACCATGCAGCCGACGGTCGTGCTCGCCGGGGACGGCATCGGCCTGTGGGATCTGGTCGGCGACCGCGTCCGTGCCGCCGCTGCCGCCGAGCGCGACCCGCTCGCCGAGCCGATCGAGATCCTCGTCGACCACGCCGGCTTCCGGGCGTGGGCGCGGGGCGCCGCGGCCGTCGCGATCCAGGCCGCGGTCGCCCGCCTCGGAACCGACCTCTGAGGCTCTCAGCGCGCGAGCCCCGCGGCATGTGCGGCTCGCGGCGCGGTGCTCCGGCCGCCAACAGGGAGCCTCCGGCCGCCGACCTCACGGGAGCCCGGTGCCGACGTCACGGGAGCCTCCGGCCGCCGACACGGGAGCCCGGCCGCCGTCACGGCCTCCGGCCGCCGACGTCAGGGGACGCGCAGCTCCTCCGGCTCCACGACGATGTCGACGAGGGCGCCGTTGCGCCACACGGTCACCTCCATGCGCCGCCCGATCGCGTTCTCGACCATCAGCCGCTGGATGCCGGTGGCGCTGGTGACGGGTGTGCCGTCGACTGAGATCACGACGTCGCCGGTGCGCGTTCCCGCCGTCGCCGCCGGGCTGCCCGATACGACCGAGGCGACCTGCATCCCGGTGCGCGAACCGACCCGTGCCGCCAGCTCGGGACTCAGGGTGATCTGCGCGCCGGCCACGCCGAGCCACGCCCGCCGCACCCGTCCGCGGGTGATCAGGGCGTCGATGATCTCGCGCGTCGTCGCGTTGATCGGCACCGCCAACCCGAGCCCGATTCCGGCGACCGCCGTGTTGACGCCGACCATGCGCCCCGCGCTGTCGGCGAGGACGCCGCCGCTGTTGCCCGGGTTCAGCGAGGCATCCGTCTGAATCACCTCGTCGACGACGCGACCCGCGCGGGTCGGCAGCGATCGTCCCAGGGCGGACACGATCCCGGCGGTGACGCTGCCCGCCATGCCGAGCGGGTTTCCGAGCGCGACCACGAGCTGTCCAACTCGGAGTTTCGAGGCGTCGCCCCAGGGCACCGGCGGCGGAGTGCCACCGTCCGCCCGGAGCACCGCGAGGTCGGACAGCGGATCGCTGCCCACGACGCGGGCGTCCAGGACCGTGCCGTCGGAGAAGGCGACCTCCGCGCGCACGGCACCCTCGACGACGTGGGCGCTGGTCAGCAGGTGCGAGTCGGTGGAGATGACGGAGGCGCTGCCGGCGCCGGCGCCCCGCGCCGAGCGGACGGACACGGACGCGACCGACGGCAGCGTCGCCTCGGCGATCCGCACGACCGCGGACGAGTACGCGTCCAGCGCATCCTCTTCGTCCATGCGACCATCTCAGCACTGCGACGGCGCTTCGCGGCCGCGTTCGCGGAGAGCGCACGCCCCCCGGGCAGCCGGCCGCTGGTGACGTCCCGTACCCCGACACGGCCTTGCCGAGACGACCGATCGCGTGGCGCCTGCGCGCGCGAGGACGCAGACTATCCGCATGGGCTCGGATCGGCGTCGGTGGGTGCTGCACCTCGATCTCGACCAGTTCATCGCGGCCGTGGAGGTGCTGCGGCACCCGGAGCTCGCGGGCAAGCCGATCATCGTGGGCGGTCGCGGCGATCCGACCGAGCGAGCGGTGGTCTCGACGGCGTCGTACGAGGCGCGGGAGTTCGGAGTCGGGTCGGGGATGCCGCTGCGCCTGGCTGCCCGGAAGGCCCCCGATGCGGTGATCCTCCCGGTCGATGCCCCGGCGTACACCGCCGCGTCCGAGGAGGTCATGTCGACGCTGCGGCAACAGCCGGGCGCGGTCGTGCAGGTGCTCGGGTGGGACGAGGCGTTCATCGGCATCGTGGCCGACGACCCGGAGGCGTACGCGCGGCAGGTTCAGAAGGCGGTGCTCGACCGCACGGCGCTGCACTGCAGCGTGGGCATCGGCGACACCCTGGTCCGCGCGAAGGTGGCGACCGGCTTCGGCAAACCGCGCGGGGTGTTCCGGCTCACGGCCGAGAACTGGCTCGAGGTGATGGGTGCGCGTCCCACGATCGAGCTGTGGGGCGTCGGGTCGAAGATCTCCAAGCGACTGGCGGGCCTCGGCATCCTGACCGTCGCTGAGCTGGCGACGGGCGACGAGAGCGACCTGGTGGCCGAGTTCGGCCCGCGGATGGGTCTCTGGTACCGGCAGCTCGGCCGCGGAGACGGCGCGACAGTCGTGGACGACACCCCCTGGGTACCGCGCGGGCACGGCAGGGAGACGACCTTCCAGCAGAATCTCGTCGAGCGCGAGCAGGTGGAGCAGGCGGCACGAGATCTGCTCTCGCAGGTGCTCGACGACGTGGCCGCGGACGGCCGACCGGTCGTCGGCCTCGGGCTCAAGGTCCGCTACGCGCCGTTCTTCACCAAGACCTTCACGAAGAAGGTCCCCTCCACCTTCGATCGGGACGAGGTGCTCGCCAAGACGATGGAGCTGGTCGACAAGATCGAGCCCGACCGGCCGATCCGCCTGCTCGGCGTGCGTGCCGAGATGGCCATGCCCGACGACGCCCGGCAGGGCCACTCGCCGACCCGCAGCGGCTGGTGACGCGAGCGAACAGCGCTCAGCCGTCCGCGCGGTAGACCGTCCTCGCCCACTCGTGGAACGGAGCCGGCGCCACCGTGGCACGGATGCGCACCTGCCGGTGGTTGGCGTCGGACTGGTGCTTCTGCGAGATCGGGTCCTCGCCCCACACGACCTCGACGACCTCCCCGTCGGCGACGTCGACATCCAGCGTGGCCAGTGACATGT
This sequence comes from uncultured Actinomycetota bacterium, assembly GCA_963772625.1. Taxonomy (GTDB): domain Bacteria; phylum Actinomycetota; class Actinomycetes; order Actinomycetales; family Microbacteriaceae; genus Microbacterium. The sequence continues at coordinate 76,098 of CAVYXT010000010.1, forward strand.
ACAGCTGGTCGAACGCGACGTAGCCCGCGTCGGTGGAGATCCCCACGCGCTTGCCGTCCTTGAGCACCTCGTCCATCTGGTAGAAGCCGTAGCGCGCCTTCGGGAAGTCCAGGAACTTGGCCGGCACGCCCGGCTCCACCTGTGAGCGCACGACGTCCGCGACGTCCTGCGCGTTCCACAGCAGTGTCACCTTGCGCCGGGTCGGCGCCTCGGCGAGCTTCTCGAGCGCCTCGCGCCCGTGGAAGTCGTGATCGAATCGCACCGACCGCCCGAGACCGAGGTCGTAGGGCGTCATGTAGTAGTCGTGCACGTCGGGCGAGTACAGCGAGCCGCCGATCGACCCGGCGCGGGCGGCCGGTAGCCACTGGCGATACTCCGCGAAGTCCTCGTCGAAGATCGCGGGGAACGGCGTCGGCACCCATCCCGACTCGAGAGGCGTCGCGGAGTAGGCCTTGGCGCCGACCCGGCGGATGCCGAACTCCGCGCCGGCCTCGAGCAGGGCCTCGAGCACGGCGTCGGCGTCCTCCCACGGGCCGAAGAACTCGAAGCCGGGCTGGCCCGCCATGCCGTGACGGAGGCCGCTGACCTTGCGTCCGGCGATCTCGAACTGGCCGATGTGGAAGAACTTGACGTCTGGCACCTCTCCGAAGTGCTTCTCCATGACCTCGACCGCGCGAGGACCCTGCAGCTCGAAGCGGTAGAACGTCGGCGGCCTGCCCTCCCGCATGTGCGTGTTGGACTCGAGCCGGTGATGGACGTCCTTGCCGTCGGCCTCGGCCTTCTCGACGTTGTAGCGCACCCAGTCGATGAGGACGTGGTGCCCGATGAGCACCACCCCTTCCGCACCTTCGTGGTTGTAGAACAGGATGCCGTCGCCGACGAGGTAGCCGTCCTTGTTGACCGAGATCAGCTGCTTGGCGACACCGGGCCGGAATGTTCCGAAGGTGTTGGGAGAGATCGATTCGAGCAGCGGGATCAGGCCCGTGCCGCCGAGGAACAGCTGGGTCATGTGGTGGGACTGGTCCATCAGCGCCACGGTCGTGTTCCAGGCGCGCTGTTCGTCGCGCCAGTTGGTGAACTCGGGAGCCACGGGAAATGTGAACGCCGGCCAGTTCTGGTTGCGGAGGAACTCGACCGGACCGCCGGTGCGTTCGATCGCCTGCGCGAGTGTTTCAGATGTCATCATCGACCTTTCCTTGGAACTGCTGGCAACGATAGGTCGAATCCTGGTCGTACGTCCCTTTGAATTCCGATCAACGGAATTCGGTCGCCGCGCGCGACCGATCGGAAGCAGTGCGAGAGTGGGCTCATGCGCATTGCGGTGACGGGTGGCTCCGGCAAGCTCGGGCGGGTGGTCGTGGCCGAACTCCGGGCGGCCGGCCATGACACTGTCAATCTCGATCAGCACGGCGAGCGCGGATCCGGCTTCGTCCAGGTCGATCTGCGCGACTACGGCCAGGTGATCGACGCGATCGCCGGGGTGAACGACCAGCACGACGGGGTCGACGCGCTCGTGCACCTCGCCGCGATCCCGGCTCCCGGCATCCGCAGTGATGTCGCGACCTTCCACAACAACATGACTGCCACGTTCAACGTGTTCTGGGCGGCGCACCGCCTCGGCATCCGTCGCATCGTGTACGCGTCCAGTGAGACCGTGCTGGGTCTCCCCTTCGACACCCCGCCCCCGTACATCCCCGTCGACGAGGAGTATGCGGCCCGCCCCGAGTCGGTCTACTCCCTGGTGAAGCACCTCGAGGAGCAGCTGGCGACCGAGCTCGTGCGCTGGGACCCGACGCTGTCGATCACGGCACTTCGCTTCTCGAATGTCATGATTTCCGAGGACTACGCCGAGTTTCCCCGGTTCGACGCCGATGCGACCCTGCGCAAATGGAACCTTTGGGGATACATCGACGCGCGCGACGGTGCGCAGGCTGTCCAGCGGGCGTTGGATGCCGCCCTCCCCGGGTTCGAGCGGTTCATCATCGCCGCCGCCGACACCGTGATGTCCCGCCCGAACGCCGAGCTCGTCGCCGAGGTGTTCCCGGAGGTGCCGTTGCGCGACGGGGTCGGCGCGCACGAGACGCTGCTGTCGATCGACAAGGCCCGCCGGCTGCTCGGCTACGATCCCGTCCACTCCTGGCGCGACGCGCTCGACTGATCCGCTGTCGTCGGCGCTGGACCCGCTCCACTTCGCGCCCCGGTCAGCGACCGCCGAACTCGCGGACCTGCTTGTACACGAGTCGCCCGTTCTCGAGGATCTTCAGCTCGAGATCGAGCGCGGCATCCTTGTCGTTGGCGGCGGGGGCGAACTCGCAGTTGCGGTAGTAGCCCGGCGTCGCCCGGCAATACGCCCGCTCCACGCGCTTGGCGAGGCTGACGAGCTCGAGCAGCTTCTCTCGCGGAAGCACCGGCTCGGTGCGCTCAGGATCACCGGCAGTCGGCTTCGCGAAGCGGGTGACGGTCAGGCTGGTCGGCTCGACGTCCGAGACGAAGGCCGCGACCGTCACCTCGGAGTACGTGCCGGGGTCGGGGTTGGTGACCAGGTTGTTGCCCTGCTGGATCGACAGCGAATACCCGTACACGCCGTCGGTGTTGAGCACCCGCGTGACGACGACCGCGTTCGCGGCGACATCGGACTCGGTGTCGTACGAGGGGACGATCGCCAAACCCATCGCGACCGTCGACTGGTCGATGCGAGCGAAGCTGCGCTCCTCCACCGCACGCTTGTTCCACAGGCTCGCATAGACGCCCTTGATCGCACAGCCGACCGACTTCGGCTTCACCTTGCGCTTGACCTCGCCTTCGGCGTCGTCGTCCACCTCGACGAGGCAGGCCCCGATGGGCCGATCGCGCTTCGTCGTGTCGGCGGCGTAGCTGTCATGCAGCCCGGCGCCGTCGAAATCGGGGACGTCCTCGGCGTTGGCGCTGGAGCGAACCTTGATCTTCTCGATTCCGGGAATCACCTCGTCGATCTTGGCTCGCACCCGTTCCAATGCACCGGGAGGGAAGGATGCGGCCATGATCCCCGACTGGATCTCTTCGACGCGCTGCGCCCTCTGCTTCGGCGACAGCTCGCCCGCCTGCTCCGCGGCCACGAACCTGTCGATGAGGTCGCGGACATCCGAGTTCGGCGGGTGCTCGACGAAGTCGCGGTAGGCCTGCACCGGAACCGCGAAGCCCTGCGGAACCAGGTCGTACCCGCGTTCCGCGCTCGGGCTGCCCGGGTCGTCGACGCGACCCAGCACCTCGCGATGGGCGAGGAATGCGGTGTTGGCGGCTTTCGACCCGTAGCGCGCCGCGAAACTCCGAGTCTGCCGCAGGGTGCCGCTCGCGATCTCGTCGTACGAGCGCAGCGCAGTCTCGGGCTCCCACGTCAGCTGCATCAGCGGCCGCGCCATGCGCGCCGCCAGCTTCGCCGCGACGACCTCCTCGGTCGTCGGCTCCAGCACGAAGTCGTCCCTGCCCACCACCAGATGCACGGGCTGGTCGGCGAACGGGGCCAGCCGCGGGTGATCCGGACTGGCGTCGCGCAGCACCGCGTTGGGGGTGTTGCGCTCCTTCGACTTCAGGTTCACGTGCGAGTTCGTGTCCTGCACCGCCCGGGTGAACACACCGGCCACGACCGACAGGTCGAGCGGAAGCTCGTCGAAGACCGGGATGTCGGTGGCGGTCAGCTCATCCCGATCGCGCGGGAAGACGCGCAGATGGCCCCACGCCTCGCCGAGATTGAGGGGCAGATACCGGATCGCTCCGAGGATCCGGTCCAGCGGAAGGACCTCGATCCCGAGCGCCGCCAGGTCCGCGGCGACCGTCGCCGTCGTCTGCTGCGATCCGGTGGGGACGAAGGCGAACCGCGCGGCCGCGATGTCGATCTGAGTCCGGACCGTGGCGAGCGCCTCCACGATGCTCCGCTCGCGGATCACGTCCTGAGGGTAGAACTGCAGCCCGTACACCGGCTCGGGTGATCCGTCGAGGTGATAGGTGCGCAGGCTTCCGGCGATGTACCGCTTGTCGAGCGTGAAGTACGTCACCGCGTTGAAGGTCTCGAGCGGCTCGGGAATCTGGAAGGTCGCCCGACCGAAGGGGTAGTGGAACCTGGCCTCGTCCGGGATCACGCCGTCGCGGACGAACCGGCCGTTCATGAACCTCGCCGACGGCGCTGCGGGATTGCGCCGGTCGACCAGGAACTTCGCGGCCCGGCCGCTGGCGACCAGGTCGCCGGCCTCGGTGGAGATGGCGCCGAACGTCTCGGTCGAGTCGAGCTCCGCCACCGCGAGCGGGAGCGACGACGCCGGGGAGGGCGTTCGCAGAAAGGACAGGGGCGCAGCCGTGGCCGGCGCGGCTCCGGCCGGCGACGACTCGCGGACTGACGGACTCGAGAACGGAGGCAGAAAACCGGTCATCGCATGATCCCTTCAGGGGTGGTCTGAAGTCGATGCAAGCGGTCGGGGCGGTGCGGGGTCAACCCTGCACCGCGTGCGGTTACAGCTCGCCCGGCTCGCTGAGCCCTTGGCCCGCAGAGCATCGCAGCCGAAACGTTCTGTTCGGAAGCCGTTCACCTCATACCTCTACCGTGCCGAAAGCATCCAGGCGCAGGCGAGGAGCCGCATGAAGGACATCACCGAGCTGACCGAGGTCGACCTGGACTGGGTCGAGTCCCTCGTGAACACGCTGCGTACGCTCGGTGTCGCGCCCGAGCCGGCCGCACTGGACGAGTTCCTCGAGCAGGCGCGCACGACCGGCAGGTTCGCGACCACCGATGCCACGCCGCTGATCAACCTCGTCGGAGCGGGAATCGGGCACCATCTGGCCGAGACGCTCGGACTGCGCTGGGTGCACGTGACCGACAAGCGCGGCCAGCGATTGGCCCTCTACGGCGATTCCAAGAAGACCCTCGCGTTCCCCTTGGACGCCGTCGCTCGCCGATGGCGCGGCGAGCCCGGCACGCTTCCCGGATACGTCTACGCGACATCCGCCGCCATCACGCAGATTCGAGCAGGAATCACCAGCTGAGGCGCATCGCGGTCCGGCACCCCGTTCGTTCCTGTGGTCCCTGTACCCTTTCCCCGCAGGGAGCCGCCGTCCGCCGCGCGCTCCGCGATCAAAGATTGAGAAGGTGTGACGATGGCGAAGACCACCAAAGCAGCGAAGGCGGCCGAAGCCGCGTTGGATGCCGCAGCCGCCGCCGCGAAGGACGCGAAGCGGTTGAGCAGGACGCTGCCGAAGAAGGACGCTAAGAGGCTGCGATCGCTCGCGGACGAGGCCAAGGAGGCATCGCAGGCGTCGAAGAAGAAGCTCGCGAACCAGCCCCGCAAGGTGGAGAAGAAGGCCGTCGCCGCCATCGCGCGGGTCGAGAGGGCCGCCGACAAGGCGGAAGGCAAGCTCGCGGCGGCCAAGGCCGCCGCCGCGAAGAAGCGCGCTGCCGACGCCAAGAAGTCCGACGCCGGCAAGAAGTCGACGGCGAAGAAGTCAGCCGCCGACAGGAAGGATGCCGTCGCCCCGCGCGCCGGTGAAGCCAGCCTCACGGCTGTTCCCGCACCGGCGCCGGCGAAGCGGCCCGCGCGCCGCAAGGCGCCGTCGGTCTCGGCGGAGGACCTCTCGGCGCTGACGGTCGTGCAGCTGCGCGATCGCGCGCGCGCGGCGGGACGCACCGGCTTCTCCCGCTTGAACAAGGCGCAGCTGGTCGCGCTGCTGTCGTCCTGACGCACTCCATGCAGGAGTTCCTCGATCTGTCGTCCGCGGCACCGTCGCCGCGGACGCTGATCGACATCCTGCGCGAGACGAGCGCCCGTCATCCCGAGGCCTCGGCGCTGGAGGACGCGGATGGCGCACTGAGCTACGCGGAGCTGCTCGCGCACGTCGGGCGCACCGCCGCGCGGCTGCACACGCACGGAGTGCGTCGGGGAGATCGTGTCGGCGTCCGCATGCCCTCCGGCAGCCGCGACCTGTACGTGGCGATCCTCGGGATTCTGGCGGCAGGAGCCGCCTACGTCCCGGTCGACGCGGACGATCCGCCCGAGCGCGCACAGCTGGTGTTCGGCGAGGCAGGCGTGAAGGGCGTGATCACGCGCAACGGCGTGTTCGAGCGCCGGCGGTCGGCCGCCGTGCGGACTCCGGCCGGACCCGCGGCGGACGACCTGTTCGTCGGCGACGCGCCGCACCCCAACTCTCGCGCTATCCAGACGGTATCCGGACCCACCGTCGATGACGACGCCTGGATCATCTTCACCTCGGGATCGACCGGCGTGCCGAAGGGCGTCGCGGTCACGCACCGTTCCGCCGCCGCTTTCGTCGACGCGGAGGCGCGTCTGTTCCAGCGGTCCGCCCCGCTCGCGCCCGGCGACCGTGTGCTCGCGGGCCTGTCGGTCGCGTTCGACGCGTCGTGCGAGGAGATGTGGCTCGCGTGGAGACACGGCGCGTGTCTCGTTCCCGCGCCGCGCGCGCTCGTCCGATCCGGCGAGGACCTCGGACCCTGGCTGGTCGGGCACGGGATCACGGTCGTCTCGACGGTGCCGACGCTGGCCGCACTGTGGCCGCAGGATGCGATCGAGAACGTGCGCCTGCTGATCTTCGGTGGTGAAGCGTGCCCACCCGAGCTGGTCACGCGGCTGGTCGCCGAAGGGCGGGAAGTGTGGAACACGTACGGTCCGACGGAGGCGACGGTCGTCGCATGCGCCGCGCTCCTGGACGGGCAGAGCCCGGTCCGGATCGGGCTTCCGCTGGAGGGGTGGGCACTCGCGGTGGTCGACTCCGACCGGGATGCCGGTGGCAGAGGGACAGGTCGGGGAGCTGATCATCGGCGGCGTCGGTCTCGCCCGATATCTCGACCCCGTGAAGGATGCCGAGAAGTACGCGCCGCTGCCCACACTCGGCTGGGATCGCGCGTACCGTTCCGGCGACCTCGTGCGCCTCGAGGCGGAGGGGCTGCTCTTCCAGGGGCGAACGGACGATCAGGTCAAGGTCGGCGGCCGGCGCATCGAGCTGGGTGAGGTCGAGTCCGCGCTTCAGAGCCTCTCCGCGGTGTCCGCCGCGACCGTCGTCGTCCAGCGCTCAGAAGGCGGGGTGCCCATCCTGGTCGGCTATGTCGTGCCCGCCGGCGGGTTCGACCGACAGACCGCGCGGGCCGAGCTCGCCCACACGCTGCCGGCGCCGCTGATCCCGCTGCTCGCGGTGGTCGACGACCTGCCGGTCCGCACGTCCGGCAAGGTCGACAAGGCATCGCTGCCGTGGCCGCTGACCGACACGGATGCCGCGGACTCGTCGTTGTCGGGCACCGCCGCATGGCTCGCCGAGCAGTGGCTCGCAGTGCTCGGCATCCGGCCGGGTGACGAGGACGCCGACTTCTTCCAGCTCGGCGGCGGCTCGCTGGCCGCGGCTCAGCTCGTCTCGCGGATCCGCGCTCGCGCGCCCGAGTTCACCATGGCGGACGTCTACGATCTTCCGCGGCTGCGTCAGATGGCCGACGCGGTCGAATCGGAGGCGTCCGAGCTGAACGACCTGCCGAACACGTTCAGTGTTGCGCGTCCGACCCCTCGCATCATGCAGTGGGTGCAGAGCGCGGCCGGCGTTCCGCTGTTCATCTTCGCGGGACTCAGGTGGACGGTCTGGCTGCTGGCCGCCGGCTGGATCCTGCGACTGTTCCCCGGCTTCGACTTCCTGCCCCAAGCGCCGCTGTGGCTCATCCTGGTGGGGCTCGTTCTGTTCGTCACGCCGTTCGGCAGGATGCTGACATCCGCCGCCCTGGCTCGCCTGCTGCTCGGCGGCCTTCGGCCCGGCGACTATCCGCGCGGCGGAGGTGTGCACCTCCGGCTGTGGCTCGCCGAGCAGGTCGCGCACCAGGTCGACCCGGTCGGGCTGGCCGGTGCGCCGTGGGTCAGCTACTACGCGCGGGCGCTCGGCGCCAAGATGGGCGCGAACGTCGACCTGCATTCGCTTCCGCCGGTGACCGGCATGCTGGAGATCGCCGACGGCGCCGCCATCGAACCGGAGGTGGACCTCTCGGGCTACTGGATCGACGGCGACACCGTGCGGATCGGCGGAATCAGCATCGGGGCGGGCGCGACGATCGGCACTCGCAGCACTCTCGCACCCGGCACGCGCATCGGACGCAACGCCGAGATCTCACCCGGATCCGCGGTCTTCGGGCGGGTCCGCGCCGGGCAGCGGTGGGCGGGCTCGCCCGCGGTCCGCGTCGGGGGGACCTCGAGCTCGATCGCGCCCGAGCGCCCGCCGGCTCCGAAGCGCTGGCTGTGGGCCTACGGGGCGTCCTCGGCGCTGCTGGGCCTGCTTCCGTTCCTCGCTATCGCAGCCGGCGGAGTGGTGCTGGCGCAGGGCATCCGCGGCGCGGATTCGATCCCCGACGCGGTTCCCGGAGCGCTGCTCTGGCTCGTTCCCGCGACGCTCGTCGTCGGCATCTCGTTCGCAGTCGCCGTCATCCTGCTCGTGCGGCTGCTGTCGCTCGGACTCACCGAGGGTGTGCACCCGATCCGCAGCCGCGTCGCGTGGCAGGCGTGGACCATCGAGCGCCTCATGGACTCGGCCCGGACGATCCTGTTCCCGCTGTACTCCAGCCTGGTCACCCCGGTCTGGCTCCGCGTGCTCGGCGCGCAGGTCGGCCGGGACGTCGAGGCATCCACCGTTCTGCTGATCCCGTCGCTGACCACGATCGACGACGGCGCGTTCCTGGCCGACGACACGATGGTCGCGACCTACGAGCTCAAGGGCGGCTGGATGCGGCTGGACCGCGCCCGCATCGGCAAGCGGGCGTTCCTCGGCAACTCCGGCATGGCGGGCGCCGGGCACCGCGTGCCTCGTGACGGCCTGGTGGCCGTGCTGTCGGTGGCGCCGGAGAAGTCCAAGCCCGGCTCGTCGTGGCTCGGCTCCCCGGCCGTCCGCCTGCGCCGCGTCGTGAACGAGTCAGACCTCGAGCGCACCTACCGCCCGCGCCGGTCGCTGCGCGTCGCCCGGGCGCTGTGGGAGGCGTGCCGCGTCCTTCCGGTGTTCGTCACGTGCGCGATCGCGCTGGCGGTGCTGTTCACGCTGGGCTGGATCGTCGAGACGTGGGGCCTGGCGCTCGCCGTGCTCGCTTCGGGGGTCGTGCTGCTGGTCGCGGGCGCGGTCGCGGCGATCATCACGACGATCGCCAAGTGGCTGTTCGTCGGGCCGATCCGCGCGGGCGAGCACCCGCTCTGGTCGAGCTTCGTATGGCGGACCGAGGTGTCGGACACGTTCACCGAGATGGTCGCGGCACCGTGGTTCGCGAACGCCGCTTCCGGAACACCGGCGCTGGCGATGTGGCTGCGGTCGCTCGGCGCGAAGGTCGGACGGGGCGTGTGGACGGACAGCTACTGGCTCCCCGAACCCGACCTCGTCACGCTGGGCGACGGGGCAACCGTCAACCGCGGATGTGTGGTTCAGACGCATCTGTTCCATGATCGGGTGATGAGCATCGACACCGTCACCATCGAGGCCGGCGCGACGCTCGGACCGCACAGCGTGATCCTGCCCGCCGCGAGCATCGGCGCGAACGCGACCGTCGGCCCGGCGTCGCTCGTGATGCGCGGCGAGACAGTGCCTGTCGGCAGCAGGTGGAGCGGCAACCCGATCGGCCCGTGGCGCGCGGTGAAGGTGCGCGCGTACCAGTCTGCGGACGTATGACGGCCGACCCGTACACGCCCCAGAGCGGCGACCCGCGAATCGCAGGTCGCCCACTACGACCTCACCCTCGACTACGGGTGAGCACGAACCGTCTGAGCGGGACGGCGGTGATCCGCGGCAGGGCGACGACCGCGACGAAGTCCCTGTCGTTCGACCTCGTGGGACTGCGCGCGGCGAAGGTCACCGTCGCCGGCGCCCGCGCCGCCACCTTCCACCAGAGCGATCGGAAGCTACGGATCACGCTCGCCTCGATCCTCTCCGCCGGAGACGCATTTCGAGGTCACCGTCGTCTACGGCGGCGCCCCGAGGCCGCGGCGCTCCCGCTGGGGGACGATCGGCTGGGAGGAACTCGCAGACGGCGCGCTGGTCGCATCCCAGCCGACCGGAGCCCCGACCTGGTTCCCGTGCAACGACGTGCCCTCCGACAAGGCGACCTATCGACTGTCTGTGACCACCGAGCAGGCCTACACGGTGGTCGCGAGCGGTCGTCGCGTCGGGCGCACCAGCCGCGGAGGGCGCTCGACGTGGCTCTTCGAACAGGATGTCGCCCACACCGACGTACCTCATGACTGTGCACATCGGTCGATACGTCGAGGAGACCCTGCCGCTCGGACGATCCACCGGCCGCCTCTTCTTCCCCGCCCCGCTGGCGGCGCGTGTGCACGCCGACTTCGCCGATCTGCCGCGGATGGTCGCCGTGTTCGAGCACCTGTTCGGGCCGTACCCGCTCGAGGAGTACGCCGCGATCGTGACCGCCGATGCTCTGGAGATCCCGCTCGAGGCGCAGGGCATCGGCGTCTTCGGCGCGAATCACATCGACGGATCCGGCGCGCTGGAGCGGCTGGTCGCTCACGAGCTCGCGCACCAGTGGTTCGGCAACAGCGTCGGCGTCTCGAAGTGGCAGGACATCTGGCTCAACGAGGGTTTCGCCTGCTATTCGGAATGGCTGTGGTCCGAGTACTCGGGCGGCCCGACAGCCCACCAGAAGGCGCTGTCCCACCACGCGCGCCTGTCGTCGCTTCCGCAGGATCTCGTTCTGAGCGACCCCGGCCCGGATTCGATGTTCGACGATCGGGTCTACAAGCGCGGTGCGCTGACGCTGCACGCCCTGCGGCTGACCCTCGGCGACGACGTGTTCTTCGGGATGCTGCAGACCTGGGCCCGAACGCACCGGGCGTCCACCGCGACGACCACGGACTTCGTCGCCCTTGCGGAGAATGCGGCGAGGGTCCCCGTCGCGTCGCTCCTGCGCGCCTGGCTCGACCTGCCGCGACTTCCCAAACTCCCCAAGCCCGGCGGCGGCAGCTTCACGCCGATCGCGACACCGGCGCCACCGGAGCAGCAGCTGCAGTGAGCACGAATCCGGCCGGGCCGGCGAGGACCGCGGCATCCACGCTGTCGTGTCGTCCCGGGATCTGCACGGCCCGCGCGCCCGGCAGCCGGCCGCTGCCGACCGCACCCACCCGCACGGCGGCGGGATTCACGCGGACCCCGCGGCCGTCCGCCTTCAACGCCGCCTCGAGGAGGGTCCACCCCTCGGTGTCGGGCGCGGGCGACGGTGCGAAAAGCGCTGCGAGCTCGCTGAGGCGCCTGCTTCCCCCACCGACCGGCTCTCGTTCGATGTCGACGCCCACCCCGGCGGCGTCAGCCAGGGCCGCCGCGGCGACCGCCACGACGCTGCCTGCGTAGCTGATGCTGACGGCGACGGGAGCACGCTCCAGACGCGGCCGGCCGTGCTCGGCTCCGCAGCGCTCGCACGTCGTGGTGAATCCGAGGTCGACGGCATCCGTGAACTCGTCGATCAGCCCCGCCATCAGCGACCTCCCCGCGAGGAACCGCTGCGCCTTCTCGCCGCTGAGTGCCGCGTACCGGCGCACCTGCGGCTCTCCGAGCCGTCGAAGCACATCGGCGGATGCCGGAGGCCCGCTCACCGCGTCGCACCAGGCGATCGCCACCGGCCCGAACGTCCCCCGTCCTGGCTGCATCGCCCCAGGATACGGGCGGCACCGCGCAGCATCAGAGCCGATCACCGGAACTGTTCCGCACATCCCAGGACGGCGGTAACGTGAGCGGAAATCGCTCGCCCGGGAGACACACATGACGCACGAACCCCCCGCTGCCGACCAGACGATCAGTGAGATCGTCGATCGACTGAGCGCCCAGTTCCCGGATCGTCCGACCGAGACGATCCGCGAGGTCGTGACGCAGTCCTACGAGGAGTTCAACGACGCGCGGGTCCGCGACTTCGTCGAAGTGCTCGTCGAGAAGCAGGCGAAGAAGCGCCTGAAGCACGCCGACGCATGAATCCTCGTTCCGCCGGCGTGGGCGGTCCTCCGAGGCCGGCGCCATTGGGGTGGGGGCCTCGGAGGACCTGAACCTCCGCCGAACCCGCTCCGCCGGGGGCTCGGGTTCTGCGCAGTCATCAGGGTTCTGCGCGGACTCGGCGGCGGGTCTGGGCTACAGGCTAGGAGCGCGTCGCCGGAGTCGTCCAGTGCCGCAACGCGATGTTCGCGCGCTTGTAACACGCGCGACAATAGCGGGATGGACTCTTCGGGCGCGGATCTCGATCCGGCCGACGCTGCGCCTTCGGCCTACACCGGCTTCCTCTTCCGCCGCGCTCAGCAGGCGCATGTGGCCGCGTGGCAGCGGGAGGTGTCGTCCACGATCTCCAGCGTGCAGTTCGGCGCGCTGTCGGTGCTGTCCCGGATGCCGGGGTCGAGTCAGCAGGATCTCTGCGACGAGCTGGATCTCGATCGCTCCACGATCGCCGACCTCGTGCACCGGCTGGAGCGAAGAGGGCTCATCGAGCGTCGCCGCGATGACGCCGACCGACGCCGCAACCGCCTCGTGCTCACCGGCAGCGGCGACGACGCGTTCACCGAACTCCGCCCACGGGTGGACGAGGTGGAACGCACACTGACGAACGCGCTCAGTCCCGACGAGCGCCGGCAGCTCAGGGCTCTGCTGACCAAGGTGCTGGCAGCGGCGAAGGACCAGGGCGACGCGTCCCCGCCGGAGTGACGGCGGGCCGCACAACCTCGGGAATCTGCACAACTTCGGAGCCGCCACCCGCGAAGCGACCGCGATCGCGCAGATTCCCGAGGAACTGCAGCACAGCGGATGCCCCGGCGTCAGACCACCTGCAGCACGACCCGCTGATACGCCTTCAGCGGCTCGTCCGCGTCGTCGGACGCCTCGACGATGACGTGGATCGTGTGTCCGGCTTGCGCGTCGGCCGGGATCGCGACCCTCGTCGAGTCCCCGTCCGGCGGCGAGATCGGAACCGGACCCGGGAAGGTCCCTGCTTCGCGGTAGTGCCACCAGTGACAGCGGACGGCATCCCCATCGGGATCGTCGACGACAGCGGACAGGGCGACGTCGTCGCCGGGCGAGACGCGGATGTCCGTCCCCTGGAGGACCCGCAGCGTCGGGTGGTGGTTGGCTTCCGCGAACCGCGCGCTGACGGTCCATCGGAGGCGGGCCGCGAAGTCGGCTTGGGCGTCGGCGAACCAGCGGACGACCGACTGCTCCGGGGGGATGCTGCCGTCCGCGAGTGCGTCCTCCGCGCCTCGAACCGTCCACGTGTCGGGGGTGTCGGGGGTTCGGATGGCACGGCCGCCCCAGCCTCCGAAGCTGGGATGCTCGTGCCCGCGAAGGGACGGGACCACGAGGTTCAGCATGTTGGTGGTGTCACCCTCCGAGATCCACTCCCCCGCCTGCTCCGGGTCGGCCCAGACGCCGTAGCCCATCGCCCTGAGCTGGTCCGCGGTGTAGCCGGCGAGACCGAAGTAGTCGGTCGGGTCGTCCTCGACCATCTTCCTGCCGTCGCCCCACACCCGGTACAGAGCGCCGAGCGGACCGACCGTCGTCACGTGGTCGCGGAGCCAATCGGCGCTCAGCAGCGGCATCTCCTGCTCTGTCAGCACTCGACGAGCGAAGTATCCCCAGGCGAAGGTCGCGACATCCGTCACCCGGATGTCGGGCCACCGGGGCTTGATGTAGTCCTCGTAGGTGTCGTCCTGGGAGGCGAACTTGGTGATGATCGCCTTCTCGGAGACGGCCTTGCGCACCCGCTCCCACTCACTGCTGCCACGGTACTGCTCCTCGATGGACATCAGCGCCCGCGCGATCGTGCTGGTGCCCGCCCAGACTTGCAGGTGCACCGGGCCCGGCCGATCATCCAGCAGGGCCCGGGCGATCAGACGCGAGCCGTCGGTCTCTTCGGACGTGTCGCCCTCGAACGAGACGTTGCCTTCGCACACCACGGAGCGCAGATGAGCCGGCGACGGGTAGCGGGGATCATGCACGACCAGGTTCTCGTGCACCTGGGCGTACGCATCGACCACGTCGTCGATGAACCGCTCGTCCGGCGCCCAGCGCCACGACGTCCGGGCCTCGGCGTACTCGCGATCGGGAAGGAAGAAGCCGGTGCCGTTGCCGTCCCCGCGCCAGTGGAAGCGGCTGCTCGCGTAGATCAGCCCTTCGATCTGCAGCTCATTGCTGTACAGGACCAGCCGGATGAGGGAGTTGAGGTCGTCGAGCTCCGGGTCCGCGGTGACGATCGTTCGCGGACGTCCGCCCGCGGGCGTGCCGCCGGCCGTCACAGCCATGGGGGCGCCGCCGGCGGCGCGGTGCCGTTGCCATCGAGTACGCCTTGCCGCGACCGGCCGATCCCCCACCCGACCAGATCGGGTGTCGCCCCGCGCACGCGCAGTGCGCCGGCATCGCCCTCCTCCGCGGTCAGGATGCGGTAGATCTCGGCGTGATCGGTGGGTTCGAGCACGATGTCGCGGTCGCCGGGCTTGCGCTTCCGACGCCACACGCGCACGAGGTCCTCGAGGAGCAGCTCGTGCAGCTCGGGCGGGAAGTCGCGGACGCTTCCACCGTTGTCGAGGTCGACGGCGTGGATCCACACCTCGCGCGTTCGCATCCAGACCGTCTCGGATGCCGGAACCAGGCGGCCCTGCGCGGTGCGCACCTCCGCGCTCCACGCATCGGCCGGCAGGTCGCGCCATTCGACGTTGAGGTGCACGGCGGCGTGGGCGGCGAGATTGCGCAGCGCTTCGACGGGCAGAGTTGCGCCGAAGTCGATCTCTTCTTCGCGCTGGGTGTCCGAGTCGTACATCGGCGTCTCGACGCCGGTGCGCGCCCATTCGACCAGGCGGGCGACGGCGCGCGCGTTGAATCCGACATGCGCGACGAGGTGGCGCCGCGACCACCCGGGCAGGAGCGACGGAGCATCGAACTCGTCGTCACGAAGCTCATTCAGCTTTCGGGCCCAGTACGCCTGGCCGCGCCGCATGAGCAGCAGCGACGCCGCGATGCGCTCATCGGTGACGAGATCTGTGCGTCCCGGCACGGTTCAGCCTTCGGCGCGGATGCGGTTGCGCAGCTGCCCGATGCCCTCGACCTCGGTCACGAGGGTCGCCCCGGGGGTCAGGTACCGTGCGGGCTTGCGCGCGTGTCCGACGCCACCGGGGGTGCCGGTGGCGATCACGTCGCCCGGGCGGAGCGTCACGATCTTGGAGATGTAGGAGACCAGGAAGGCAGGGCCGAAGACGAGGTCGTCGGTGGGCGTCTGCTGGACCGTCTCGCCGTCGACCTCGCCACGCAGGACGGCGCCGAGCGCGAACTCGTCGGGCGTCACGAGCACAGGGCCGAAGGGGGATGTCGCCTCGAACGTCTTGCCTTGGAACCACTCCGGGCTGCGGTACTGGTAATCCCGCATCGTCACATCGTTGATGACCGAGTAGCCCGCGATCGCTTCCTCTGCCTCGTCCTCATCGAGGTTGCGGGCGGTCGAACCGATCACGATGGCCAGCTCCGCTTCCCAGTCCACCGCCTCAGCGGCGACGTTCGGAAGCACGATGTCGTCGTACGGGCCGACCAGCGCCTCGGCGTACTTGGCGAAGAGGGTGGGGTGCTCGGGCAGCGGGCGTCCCATCTCGAGGATGTGGTTGCGGTAGTTGAGACCGACGCAGACGATCTTGCCGGGATCAGGGACGACGGGTGCCCAGCCCGCGCTCGCGGGTTCGGGCACGCTGAACGCGGCACCTGAGGCCTCCACGGCTCGCGCGCGCCATTCGGGGTCGCGCAGGAGTGCGCCGACGTCGGCGAAGCCGGGGATCTCGGTGGCCTGGTCGCCGTCGATGCGGGCGGCGACGGTGCCGGAGTCGGTGCGGAGTGTTGCCAGGCGCATCAGCGGTCATCCTTACTGGGTAGGTAGGTGCGGGTGAATCCGAGCCGGTCGATGATCGGTCCGTCGTTGAAGCGGAAGAGGTCGAACGCGGTCTCGGCGCGCAGCGACCAGGGCACCCAGCTCGGGACCACGAACAGGTCGCCCTTGTCGAGCGCGTGCTCGACGCCGCCGAGGATGACCGTTCCGCTTCCCTCGAAGACCTGCCACACCGATGAGCCGACCTCGTGCCGGACAGCCGTCTCGCGCGCCGGGGCGCAGCCGGTGGAACTCGCACCGGATCGTGGGCATCACGTCGCCGCCGGTCGTCGGGTTCGTGAAGCGGATCGCGGCGTGGCCCTGCTCGACGGTCGCGGGATAGCCTTCGTCCTCGAGCGCGAGCTGCTCGCTCAGCGCACGGTCGGTGTGCTCCCACCGGTACGCCGACAGGGGTGAGCTGGTCTTGTCGTCCAGCCCGGACAGCGGGCGCAGGCCCGGGTGGGCCCAGAGGCGCTCGGCGCGGGAGGTCTGCGGAGAGGCTTCATCGGTCACACGCTCCGAGCCGAACTCGAAGAAGCCGACATCCGTGTAGTTGGAGAACGGGATGTCCAGACCGTCGATCCACGCCATCGGCTCGGCCGTGTCGTTGTGGTGGCCGTGGAAGTTCCAGCCAGGCGTGAGCAGCAGGTCGCCGCGGCTCATCCGCACGGGATCTCCGTTGACGACGGTCCACACGCCCTCGCCCTCCACGACGAAGCGGAACGCGTTCTGGCTGTGCCGGTGCTCTGGCGCCGTCTCGTAGCCGCCGAGGTACTGGATCGCGCACCACAGGGTGGGCGTGACATAGGCGGTGCCGGGAAGTCCGGGGTTGACGAGGCCGATCGCGCGTCGTTCCCCGCCGCGGCCGACCGGAACGAGCTCGCCGGAGCGCTCGGCGATGTCGAAGAGCGTCTTCCACCGCCATACGTGGGGCACCGCTGCCGGCGAGGGCACCATCGGCATGAGGTCGTCGCGCTGGGTCCACAGCGGCGCCATGCTGTTCGCGTCGAAGTCGCGATACAGCTGGACGAGCTCTGGGGTGTCCGCCTGGCCGGTCATCTCCTGCATTCGACTCGCCTCTCCCTTGAGATCTGCCGGCCCGCGCAGCCGGGATAGTCAGTACACCAACGATATTACCGGATGGTGGCGACGATCGCGCACCACTTCACACCCCGGCGCGGAACAGGGGATCAGCCGTGTCACCCGGCACATCGGAGCGTGCCGAGCGGATGGCGTCGATGCTCCGCGGGATGTCGAACGGCAGGACGCCGCGCGCGGCGCCGGCGCTGGTCAGCGCCTCGAGGACGGCCGCATCCGACGAGCCGTACACGGCCACGACCGCCGCCGCGAAGGGCAGGATCGGGGCGAGGATCGCCGGCCGCTCCAGATGGACGACGACGATCACCGGCGCAGCCACCGACAGGGTGCGGACGCGCTCGACGTCCGAGGCCGGGAACTCGAGGGTGCCCGCGTGGAAGGCGGACTCCAGTAGGTAACGATCGCGCGGCTCGAACGGCGCGGCGACGCGCACGACGATCACCTCCGCGTCCTCCGGCTCCGCGGGCACGAGGCCCGCCCGCGCGATGACGTCCTCGTCGATGTCGGGCGAGTGCACCCTCGTTCCGATCGCCACCGGGAGTGCGACCCCGGCAGCGCTCACGATCGTGCTGGACGCGACCTGCGCGCGGTGACCCGCGGCACGGAACGCCGCCGAGCCGACGATGTCCTCCGCCGCGTCCTCGTCCACGTAGGGGTCGTCGAAGAGCCCGAGTCTGAACTTGACCGCCAGCAGCCGACGAACCGACTCATCGACGCGCGACTCCGGCAGGCGGCCCGACTCGACGAGTTCGACGACCCATCGCGGCTCGTCCTCACCGCCGAACTGGTCGACGCCGGCGAGCAGCGACCGTTCGACCCGGTCCACCTCGGACAGGTGCTCCACTCCCCACGCGCGCGGCGGCAGGGTCATGTCTCCGATGCGCGACTCGGTGATGAGGCTCCAGTCGGCGCAGATCACGCCGTCGAACCCGAGTGTGCCGCGCAGGAGTCCGGAGAGGATCTGCCGATTGAACCCGAACGCCACCTCCTCGATCCGCTCGCCCTGCAGTTGGAGCCCGATGGGCACGCCATAGGACGGCATGATCGCAGAGACGCCGTGGGCGATCACCCTGCGGAACGGCTCGAGGTGGTACTCGAACATTCCGCCCGCGTAGTCCTGCTCGCGGCCATACGGGAAGTGCGGGTCCTCCCCGTCCCGCTGAGGCCCACCGCCGGGAAAGTGCTTGGCCATGCAGGCGACGCTGTCCGGGGCAACGCCCCGCGGCCCCTCGAATCCGTCCAGGTAGGCCAGGCCGAGCCGCGCCACCCGCTCCGCGCTCTGCCCGAACGTGCTGTACTGCCGCGCCCATCGCGGCTCGGTCGCGACATCGAGGGTCGGGTGCAGGGCGGACCGGATGCCGATCGCCAGGTATTCGCGGCGCGCGATGTCCGCGAACTCGCGCACGACATCCTCATCGCCGAGCGCCCCCAGGCCCAGCGGCTCCGGCCACGCGGACATGTACTCCGCGCTGAATGAGGCGCCCCAGTTCTCGGTGAACGAGTGGCGCGGATCGGTCGAGATCGTGACGGGGATGCCGTGCGGGGACTGCTCGGCGAGCAGCTGCACCTGGTTCGCCCAGCGCGCCATCGACCGAGGGTCCGGGATGCGGTGGACGTTCAGATGGGTGACGAAGCGGCGGGCGACGAACTCCTGCACACTGGGTCGGCCGCCTTCCACCGCCGGGCCGTCGAGGTCGCCGTCCATGGTCACGCGCACGATGGAGTGCATCATGAGCCCGGCCTTCTCCTCGAGCGAGAGGCGTGCGAGAAGGTCGTCGACGCGTTGCTCGACCGGCAGTCGTGGGTCCTCGTACGGATCCAGAACTCCGTTGCCGTTCAGGTCGCGGAATCGGGTTCCGTCGGAATGCGTTCGATACGTGGTGGTCATGGGGGTCCTCGGAACAGTTTCCCGTATCGCGCTGGTGCGCGACAGTGCCGGTGCGGACCGCGGCATCCGATGCTGGGGTCGAGCGCGTCGGATCGACGTGACGCAGAGGAACCTGTCGAGCGCGTAATAGCAGGTGGGATTCGACGTCCTAAGAGTGCGGGAGCCGGCCGGCCGCCAGAAGGCGGACGCAGAGTGCGAGGGAGGTCGGATGGGCACGTTCATCTACGACACCATGGCGAACTCCGTCGAGATCGACGACCGAACCCTGGCCCACCTCCGGATCGTGATCATGAACAAGCTGCGTCGCTCGGAGCCGTTCATGTTCGAGGTCGCGATGCACGACGGCAGCGGTCGCCGCAGCTTCTGGGTGTCTCCGAGTGTTCCCATGCAGTTCCGCTTCTTCACGACGCGGCAGCCGCAGATCAACCGGATCTGGATCGAAGAGCTGATGGAGGCCGCCAGCGGCCCGAACGGGCTGTCGATCCTCGCCGAACCGGAGCCGAAGGACGAACCACCCGTCGCGCGGGCGGGCGCAGCACGGGCACGGCCCGGACCGGCTGACTCCGTGGATCAGAAGCGACCGGGCTACGCGTCGAGCACCAGCCGGTAGCCCATTCCGGGCTCGGTGAGGATGTGGCGCGGTCGCGCCGGGTCGGCTTCGAGCTTCTTGCGCAGCTGACCGATGTACAGGCGCAGATACCCGGTGTCGGTGATGTGCTCGCTGCCCCAGATCTCGGTGAGCAGCGTCTGCCGCGACACGAGCAGCCCCGGGTGGCGGACGAGGAACTCCAGAACGTGCCACTCCGTGGGGGTCAGCCGGACGGAGGCGCCGTCGCGGGTGACCGTGCGAGAGACGAGGTCGACCGTGACATCTGCGAATCGCACCACCGGGTCGGTCCCAGGCTGCTGGGGTGAGGCTCGCCGTGTCAGCGCCCGCAGGCGGGCGAGCAGTTCGTCCATCTGGAACGGCTTCGTGACGTAGTCGTCTGCACCCGCGTCCAGGGCTTCGACCTTGTCCGCCGCGCCGGTGCGCCCCGAGACCACGAGGATCGGGACCGTCGTCCATCCGCGAAGGGCAGCGATGACCTCGAGGCCGTCGAGGCGCGGCATCCCGAGGTCCAGCATCACGATGTCCGGTCGCTCGGATGCCGCGGCGGCGATCGCGGCCGCACCGTCCACGGCCGGGATGACCTCGTGCCCGTGGGCGGCGAGCGTGATGCGAAGGGCGCGGACGATCTGCGGGTCGTCGTCGGCGAGAAGGATCTTCATGCCACCTCGTCCGCGTCGGCGACGGGGAGGGCGATCACCATCGTGAGCCCCCCACCGGGTGTGTCCTGGGCGGTGAGCGTGCCGCCCATGCCCTCGGTGAACCCCCTGGAGAGCGCGAGACCCAGACCCAGCCCCGTGGAGTTGTCGGTGTCGCCCAGCCGCTGGAACGGGGCGAAGATCTCGTCCTTGCGTGAGGGGATCACACCGGGCCCGCGATCGAGAACACGGATCTCGGCCACCCCGTTCCGCCGGACGACGGTCACCTGCACGCGAGTCCCCTCTGCCGTGTAGCGCTCGGCGTTCGCCAGCACGTTCACCACGACCCGCTGCAGGAGCACTCCGTCCGCGACGACCGTCGGCACGTCGTGTTCCAGAGCGAGCTCGACCTCTGCGGGCCCGAGGCCGAGCTCGTCGATGGCCGCGAGCACGACGTCGGCCGGGTCGACCGGCCCGAGCGACACCGCGAGGACGCCCGCCTGCACACGACTCACGTCGAGCAGGTCCGTGACCAGCGCCGTCAGCGTGGCGAGGCTCTCGTCGGCGGTGGCGAGGAGCTCGCGCCGGTCATCGTCGCTCATCGCGGACTCCGCCGTGCGCAGGCCGCTGACCGCGGCGACCGCGGATGACAGCGGCCGGCGGATGTCGTGGCTGAGCGCGGACAGGAGTGCGGTGCGGACCTGGTCGGTCTCGGCCAGGGCGTCCACCGTGGCGGCTGCCTGGGACAGGTCGGTGCGCTCGAGCGCGGCGTCCAGCTGCGACACGATCACATCGAGCAGACGTCGCGCGGCGCCGTCCAGGTCGTCCCCGTGCAGCTCGAGCACGGCACGATCGCCGACGGGAACGGTCGTGTGCCGATCGTCGGCGAGCGGCTCGCCGTCCGTGGCCAGCACCGCGCCATCCGGCGCGACGAGCCGCACGCCGGCGAGGCCGAACGCCTCGCGCGTCCGCGCGATGAGGGCCGGCACGGCACTCTCCCCGCGCAGGACGTTTCCGGCGACAGCTCCCAGCAGCTCCGATTCCGCCTCCGAGCGACGTGCCGAACGGGCTCGCCGGGCCGCCTGGTCGACGATGTAGCTCACCAGCACCGCGTTCACGACATAGAGCAGCAGCGCGTACAGGTGCAGCGGATCGGACACCGTGACCTCGTACTGTGGCGCGACGAAGAGGAAGTCCAGCGTGAGTCCCGACATCACCGCCGCGAACAGCGCCGGCCAGATGCCCCCGATGAGAGCGACGAGGATGACCAGCAGTTGAAACGCAAGCACGTCGCTGGTGATCGACTCGGCGGAGCGGACGGAGAACAGCAGCCACGTCAGCAGTGGGCCGACGATCAGCGCGACGAGAAAACCCAGGACACGACGGCGCACGCTCAGCGCACCGCCGGTGATCACCGGCAGAGCGAACCCGCGCGCAGCCGCCGCATGATTGACCACGTGCACATCGATGTCACCGGAATCGCGGATGACGGCCGCACCGATTCCGGGCCCGGTCAGCGCGGGGGCGAATCGACGCCGCCGGCTGACGCCGATCACCAGCTGGGTGGCACCCACCGAGCGGGCGAAGTCGACAAGCGCGCGCGGGATGTCGTCGCCCACCACCTGGTGATACGTGCCGCCGAGCGACTCCACAAGGGTTCGCTGGGCGGCGAGCCCCCCGAGCCCGCGCGGGTGCGGGTCGTCCTGGCTGGTGACGTGGACGGCGAGGATCTGGCTTGCGGGTGACCGGGACGCGATGAGGGCACCGCGACGCAGGAGCGTCTCGCCCTCCGTCCCGCCCGTGAGCGCGACCACCACGCGCTCGACGTGCGCGCGACCGGGGAGGTCGGCATCCTGCTCGGTCGCCCGCTCCTGCGTCGGCACGTTCCGCCGCTGCCGGTCCATGCGCGTTCCTTCCCCGTTCAGCCTGATTCGCCCGCGCACTACTGCGCTCCGAATCCTAGACGCCGCCGCTTGCGCACGGCGCGCCGCGGATTCACACTCCGATTCGACACCTCGAAAAGCGCGAGAACGCAACCCCCTAACACTTCCCATACGGCCCTCGGCCCTTTACTAACGGGCGTTCCCTTATCCGCGGCCGGTGCCGGTGCGAGGATTTACCGGGTCCGAAAACCTCGGCCCGAGCGAGGAGTTGTCCAGGTGAATCATTGGGACCAGTTCGAGTTCCCCCGGGCGGTCCCGGGACCCTCGAAGAGCGGACGGCTGGCCACGCCGTTCTCTCGCTGGCTGCTCCACGACACCGTGCAGCCGGTCGGGCCGGAGCGGGCCGAGACCACTGCCACCGGTCACTCGTGGTGGAAGGTCATGTGTCTGACCGGCGTCGACTACTTCTCGACGCTGTCATATCTGCCTGCGATCGCGGTTCTGATCAAGATCGTCGATCCGTCGGAGTTCCGAGAGGTGCTGCACGTGACCGGTACCGAGATGGAGGGATTCCGCGTGCTCCGCGCGGAGAGCCCCGCGGTGCCCAACGCCATCGCCGCGATCCTGATCGCCCTGCGCGACGTCACCGGCGAGCGTCCGCACGCGTACTTCGAATGGTCGGAGGGCAGCCCGCTGCTGCATATGGTGCGGTATCTGCTGCTCGGCCGGGGCGACACCGCACCCGTCGTGCGCGAGATCCTCCGCGAAACCGACAAGGACCCGATGGACCGGCCGGTGATCCACGTCGGCGGGTGAGCCGGCCCGTCGTCGCGCCGGCTTACTGGCCGATCGCCCGGACGCGGTTGTTGCGGGCGTTGTGTTCCAGCTCCACCAGTCCCAGCGCTTCCAGCAGCGGCGGAAGGTACATCCCGAACCGCCCCCGCAACCCCTTCTTCTGGCCGTACCAGCCGCCGACCGGGTTCGCCTCCGAACGCCCCCACGCCTCGACCGTGCCGGGAGCGGCATCCTTCTGCTCGTCCGCTGCGCCGAGCGGCATCCAGTCCCCGTGCTGGACGAGCATCTCGTGCAGATCGTCGACGGCCCGTGCGAGGTAGGTGAGCCTCGTGCCGCCGACCTGGCAGATCAGCAGCGGAGGGTCTGCCGCGTCGTCGCGGTAGATCGTGTACTCGGACGAGAGCGGCGGCGTCTTCAGCTTCCAGGGGTCTTCGGGCGTCCCAGCGCCCGACCAGTGCTCTGTCATGACTCTCCTTCGGGTGTGAGGTTGAGACCAGTCTCAGCGGTCGCGAGGTGGGCGTCTTGTACGAACACGACCACGTTGGGCGCGAAGTCGGCCGGACCTTCCGGCGGGTAGTAGCCGCGGTACCCGCGAGGAACACCTCCGGTGAAGAGCCGGAAGTCGCGGACGAAGTGGGCTTGATCGAAGTATCCGGCGTCCGCCGCCACCTCGCCGAGCGAGACGCCCGGGTCGGCCATCAGCTGTCGCAGCGAGGACTGGAATCGCAGGACCCGCCCCACGGTCTTCGGGGGGAACCCGAGCCCGCGCGCGAACAGCCGTTCGATCTGCCGCGGAGAGGATGCCGCCACCTCCGCGAGCCGGCTCACCGGCGCGCGACCGCCGCCCGCGACCAGCGCCGACAGGGCGCGCTCGAATGTCGCCTGCGCCCCGTCGAACCGCAGCCGCCCGAGGAAGAACTCGTCGAGCATCTTGCCGCTCACGGCGAGATCGGGCTCTGCGCGGAGAGCCCATTCGAGCTGTCGCGTCTCGTCGCCGAACACCTGCTCGGGCAATGGCGTCCCACCGCTCCACTCGGCCACTCGCAGGCGGGTGAAGGGCGCGAGTCCGCCGAGATGGAACCGGACGCCGACGATGCGCACGGCGCCGTGCTGAAGGATCCGGATCGGCACGAGTCGCTGCGCATCGAGATTGGAGCGGTCGTGCTGGGTTGTTGCACCTCCGATGACTTCGCGCCGGTACGGGGCCTCGAAGTTGAAGATGAGATCCGCGCGAGCGTCTACGAAGACCTCGACCCGCAGTTCGACGTCTTCGCCGGGAGCATGCGAGACGAACCAGTAGTTCTCGATGTAGCGACGAAGGGGCTCCGCGGGCGGGCGCAACCGGTACATGGGCTCAGAATGGCACGCCAGAGACGGGAGTCGCTCGCGTTCAGAGAGCTGTCAACCGTTGCCCTCGCCACCCTCACCCGAATCGTCGCCACCCGTGCCGGTCTCGCCTTCCGCCGGCGGAGTCGGCTCGGGAGCTTGAGTCGGCTCGACCGGCTCGGCCGGCTCGGTCGGTTCGACCGGCTCGGCGGAGGGAGTCGGCTGTACCGTCTCGGTCGGCTGGGCGGACTCCGTGGGTTCGGCCGACTCGGTCGGCTGCGGGGGCTCGGTCGATTCGGCCGGAGGCGACTCGACCGGCGCCACGGGAGCGGCCTGAAGGTCGGCGCGCACCACATCGATCGCGCTCTGGATCGCAGCCGCGCGCTTCGCGCTCACATCCCCGTTCGCGACCGCGTCATCCAGCTGCTTCTGCAGTTCGTCGAGCAGCGCTGTGGCGGACGCCAGGTCGCCGGCCGCAGCCGACTCGGCGATGGACACCACGGAATCCTGCATCTGAGCCGACACGTCGAGCGAGATCTCCGACTCCGGCGTGGCGCAGCCTGCGAGGATCCCTGCCACGAGCGTCGCACCCGCGAGGAAGGTGAGAACGCGGCGCATCGTGGTGTCTTCTCGTCGAGGGAGTGCTGGCAGGACAAACCTAGTTCCTCACAACGAGCCGACGACACCAACCCCTTGACGGGGCCTGGCGCACCGTGAATGCAACCTGGCCGGCGTTTTACCGGCACCGCGTAATGGACACGGACGCCCGGCGTCTTATCAGTACGGAAGCGACTGGGGCAACGGCTTCCGCGGTGCTATCGCACACGGCACCAGGGGTCGACGTCACCTCGGAGGGGTCCGAGAGTCGACGTCGGCCCACTGACCGGCCGATGCGGACGCCTGTGACGATCCTCAGCCGGAACCGACCCGAGTGGTGACGGTCGTGTATCCGCCACCCCCGGGGTAGTGCCATCCACCTGTCAACGTGTTCCCGTCTTCACTGAACGTGCCCTCGTAGTACGCCGGCGAACCGCGCTCTCCGCCCCAGATCGTGAGAGTGTCGCCGACGATCTCGTAGGTGTAGTCGAGGGTCTCCCCTTCGGAGAAGCCGTAGTAGCGCGACCTGATATCGGCGCTCGGTCCCTCTCCGAACTTCCGCTCGTGCCCGATGACCTCGAGTCCTCTGTTGCCGCCGAGCTCGACGTGCTGCAGGAGGAAGAACCCGCCCGGCGTCCACTCGTAGGTGACCGTCCCTTCGGCCTCGCCGGACACCTGCCAGGTGCCGATCAGCTTCGACAGGCTCTGCAGGTCGGGATCAGGCTGCGCCGGTGTCGGCTCTCCCTCGGGGGCCTCGTTCGTCATGGCGTCCTCCTCGTCGGCATCCTGCTGCGGGCCGGAATCCCACACCCGCAAGCCTGCCCGAGGCCCGCTCGTCAGCGCCAGGACGTTGACGCCGACCTCGCTTCCCGCTACTCGAAGGCAGACCACCCCGCGGCGCGGTGCGGCAGGCGTAGGCTGAACGAAGGCGGCCGCGGACCCAGGTAGCCCGTACGGCACTCGGGTGAGGAGAACGATGCGGTCGTCACGCGGTCCGCGAGGTTCTGAGGGATTGTGTGGAGAGTTCGTCTCCGCCCTGCCCGTCCAGCACGCGGCGATATCGACACTGGGTGATCCGTTCGAGGTCGAGACCGTGTGTGCGAGCGACCCGCTGGCCGCACGGTTGGACGAGCTGCAGCTCGATTACGGCGAGGGCCCGTGCTGGCAGGCCCGCGCAACGCGGTCCCCGGTGCTGCTGCCGGATCTGCAAGGACCGCTTGCGCCGGCTTGGCCGGTGGTGCAGGCCGCGCTCGCCTCACGCGAGGTCCGCGCCGCGTATGCCTTCCCGCTGTCGGTGGGCTCTCTGGACATCGGCGCCGTCGACCTGTACGCCTTCCAGCCGGACGCGCTGTCCCGGGCCGACGTCGCGACGGCGTCGGCCATGGCGGATGCTGCGGCCCTCCAGGTGCTGCGGCACACCATGGCCCACCGGGACGACTCGCTGAGGGACGACCCCTCGTCGCGGCGGACCGTGCACCAGGCGACCGGGATGGTCATCGCCCAGATGCGGATCCCCGCGGACGACGCGCTGCTCGTGATCCGCGCGCACGCCTTCGCGGCCGACAGATCCGTGGCGCAGATCGCCGCCGACATCGTCGAGCGCAGGCTCGATTTTTCGGACTGAGCACCCTCCCCGGGCGTACATTGGGCAGATGACGCCTCGCACGCGTGAGCAGGACCTGATCGAGACCTTCGTCGGCCTCGCGGACACGCTGGTGGTCGACTACGACATCGTCGATCTGCTCTACAAGCTGGTCACGCGATGCGCACACACACTCGACGCTGTCGATGCCGGCATCCTGTTGCCGAACGAACGCGACCAGCTGGAAGTGATCGCCTCCACCAGCGAACGAAGTCGCCTCATCGGCATCCTCCAGCTCGATGCGGGCGAAGGCCCCTGCGTCGACGCCTACACGAGCGGCCAGCTCGTCACGGTGGACGACATCGCCGCCACCTACGCCCGATGGCCCGTGTTCGCGGCGGCGGCGGCCGACCTCGGCTACCAGTCCATGCACGCCATTCCGCTGCGTCTGCGCAACGAGACGATCGGCTCGCTCAACCTGTTCAGCGACAAGTCGGGTCCACTGAAGCTGGAGGACGCCGTCGCGGCCCAAGCCCTGGCCGACATCGCCACCATCGGGATCCTGCACGAGCGCGCGCTCCGCGAAGCGGACCTCGCGCGCGAACAGCTGCAGCTCGCGCTCAACAGCCGAGTGATCATCGAGCAGGCGAAGGGCGTCCTCTCACACCGTGAGCGTGTCGATATGGACCGAGCCTTCCTGATGCTGCGTGAACGAGCGCGCAGCAGCGGCCGACTGCTGTCCGTGGCCGCACGCGAGGTCGTGGAGGAGTCCGGGCAGCGCTGATCAGGAGGTCGTGATGCGTACTGCACACAACGCCGCCGTAATCGTCGCCGCGGCATCCGCCGTCATCCTGACCGGATGCGTGCCGGTCGTCGTGTCGGGTCCCGCGGCCTCGGAAGAGCGTGAGATCGAGGCGGTCACGACCGTCGTGCTCGACACCTCGGGCGACCTCTCGATCTCGGAGGGCGAGCCCGGGCTGACGATCCACGCTCCGGAGGATGCGCTCGAGCGCCTGACCTCCGAGGTGAACGGCGACACGCTCGTCCTGGGCACGACGCCCGGACCGGAGATCGTCGTGGGCGAGATTCGATACGAAATCACCGTGCCCGAGCTCGAGGCGATCGAGCTGAACGGGTCCGGCGACGTCGAGGCCACCGTGTCTGCGGGCGGCACGCTTCACCTCGACCTGGACGGGTCCGGCGACGTCGAGTGGTCCGGCCTGGAAGCTGACGGCGTCGAGGTCCGCCTTTCGGGTTCCGGCAGCATCGAGCTGTCAGGCTCGACGACCCAGCTCACGATCGAGCTCGACGGCAGCGGCAACGTCGATGCCGGAGACCTGCAGGCTCAGGAGGGGGTCGTCTCGATCGGCGGCTCGGGCGACATCGATGTCGCGGTGCGCGACACGCTGTCCGCCGAGATCTCGGGCAGCGGCCGCGTCACGTACTCGGGCGACCCGACGGTCGATTCCGATGTGTCCGGGTCGGGCGAGGTCGTGCGCGAGTGACGCGCTGGTTCAGTGAGACCGCCGGGCCCGGGACGCGACGGCATCGAGTCGCTCGTCGAGGGTGATGGCCGCGTCGATGAGCGCGAGGTGCGTGAACGCCTGCGGGAAGTTGCCGATCTGCTCGCCGGTCGGTCCGATCTCCTCGGAGTACAGCCCCAGATGGTTGGCGTAAGTGAGCATCTTCTCGAAGATGAGCCGGGCGTCATCGAGCCGGTCCGCGCGGGCGAGTGCGTCGACATAGAGGAACGTGCACAGCGAGAAGGTGCCCTCCGAGCCGCGGAGACCGTCGGGTGATGCACTCGGGTCGTATCGGTAGACGAGACTGTCCGACACCAGCTCCTTCTCGATCGCGGCGAGGGTCGATGTCCACATGGGATCGTGCGGCGAGATGAAGCCGACCTGCGTCATCTTGAGCAGCGAGGCGTCGAGGACCGTTTCGCCGTACTGCTGCACGAACGCCCCACGCTCGGGGTTCCATCCTCTCTCCATGATCTGGTTGTAGATCGCGTCGCGCTGCTCGATCCAACGCGACAGCGGCGCCGGTCGGCCGTACGCCGTCGCGAGACGGATGGCGCGGTCGAAGGCGACCCAGCACATCAGGCGCCCGTACGTGAAGTCCTTGCGCCCGCCGCGGGTCTCCCAAATGCCCTCCTCCGGCTGATCCCAGTTCTCGGCCAGCCAGTCCAGCAGCCTGCTGATCGCCACCCAGCCGCGCTGCCCGATGTCGACACCGCTGCGGTATGCATTCCAAACGGCTTCTATCGCCTCGCCGTAGATGTCCAGCTGCAGCTGGCCGGCGGCACCGTTGCCGATCCGTACCGGATAGGACGAGCGATATCCCTCCCAGCCCTCCAGGATCTCCTCTGACAGGTGAGGGTCACCGTCGATCCGGTACATGATGTTCAGCGGGCCGGTGGGGCTGCCCGCCTGAGAGGCCCCGCGAGCGAGCAGCCAGCGGCCGAACGCGGCTGCCTCGTCGTAATAGCCCATCCTGATGAGGGTGTTGACTGAGAACGAGGCGTCCCGGACCCAGGTGTAGCGATAGTCCCAGTTGCGCTCACCGCCGATCTGCTCGGGGAGGCCGGCAGTCGGAGCGGCGACGAGCCCGCCGGTCGGGGCATGCGTGAGCAGTTTGAGCGTGATGGCTGAGCGCTCGACCTTCTCGCGCCAGCGACCGGTGTACGTGGACCGGCCGACCCACTCCCGCCAGAACTGTGCGGTCTCATCGAACAGCCGCTGCGCGCCGGCCACCGAGACCGCCTGCGGAGAGGTTGCGCCGTCGGTCTCCAGGACGACCCCCCGCATCTGCCCCTCGGTGAGAGTGAGTGAGAAGCGCAGGTCGCCCCGATCGGACACCTCCGCCGTCCCGAGCCGTTCGGTGTCGGGGTCGCGGATGAGGCTCAGCGTGAGAGTCGTGTCGCCGGCGGTGCAGGTCGCCCCGTCCGCGCCTATGGCGACCGTGTGCTTCTGTCGTCCGTAGTCGAACCGTGGAGCGACCTCCAGGTCGAACACGATCGAGCCGCGGACGCACCGAAGCTGCCGGACGAGACGGTGCCGGCTGCTCGGGGCGTCGGAGGCGACCGGCATGAAGTCGATCACCTCGCCCACACCCTGCTCCGTGAGGAAGCGGGTGATGAGTATCGCAGTATCCGGGAAGTACAGCTGCTTCGTCTCGAAGGCTTCGGCCCGCGGACGCGTGCTGAAATGGCCGCCCCGTTCGCTGTCGAGCAGCGACCCGAAGATGCTCGGAGAGTCGAAGCGCGGGCTGCAGAACCAGTCGATGGTGCCGTCGGTCGCGACGAGGGCGGAGGTCTGGAGGTCTCCGATGAGGCCGTGATCGGAGATCAGCGGGTATTGGCTCACGGTCGGGCACTCCTGCACATGACGGACCACCCTCGCTCGACGACGCTTGATCGTATCGTCGCGCGCGCGACGCTGACTAGGTCGAGGGGACGGGATGCCGCGCAGCGTTGACAGCGCGGCATCCCACCCCGCACACCACGGCTATTTGCGTCGCGTGGACTGCGATGCCTGAGCCGGCCGCCCCGGAGCGCCGTCGTCGCGAAGTTCGCGACCGTGGACGATGAGCGCGTAGATGATCAGAACGTCGATCGCGATGATGATGAGCGACCACCACGGCTGCGCCGCGATCAGAAGCAGCTGACCGACCGCACTGAGGACGGCGAGAACGATCGCGACCATGCGCGCCCAGGTCTGGCCGGCGAACAGCGCCAGCGCCACCACGATCAGCAGCGCGCCGATGATCAGGTTCCACCACCCCCAGCCGGCGACGTCGAACAGGAACAGCGAGCCGCCCGCGAGAACGTAGTACGCGTCCGGCCCGATCAGCGCGACGAGCGCCTGCACGACGCTGAAGATGCCGGCGACCATGAGGATCACACCGGCGAATACGACCCAACCGGTCCAGCCGGTTGACCTGACTGTGCTCATTTCAACTTCCCCCTTCAGGGCACTTGCACCTTGCTCTGCGATGAAGCGGGCTCAGAGCCAGCCACGACCTGTCTGCGGTGCGTCGCGACTCGCGACCCGCTGGTGATCCCACCGCCCGGACCTGAGCGACCTCACGACTCGACGGCTTCGACGATCTTCTCGTCGCCTTCGTTGACCGCCTTGACGATCGCGTCGTAGTCGCCCTTGTCGTACGCAGCGACGAACAGTGAATAGTTCCGGTCGGTCATTGTCGGTCCCTTCAATCGATGCGAGATGTCGCGTGCGCAGTGATCGGCGCACTGCGTCGGGGGGTGGTGACGGGGGCGAGGTGAATCGTGGCGGACGGGAGTGGGACGGGCGATCCGCCGACGGAGCCCGCCGAGCACCGCTCATGGCGCTTCGCTGTCCCGTCGCCACCACGCGTGCCATTGCCAGCACCCCCGGTCTCGCAGTCAAAGTACCGCCGCGCCGTCCCGGCGACAAGTACCTTCAGTGCGCCTAACCTCGCACTAGGGCGCCGACCGCGTGCCCGTGTCGCAACTCTTCGTCAGAATGAGACAAAGATGTCCACACCCTTCGAGTACCGTTTTCGCCCGCCGCGCAGCACGCCGGAGTCCCGCGGTGCGGCCGCGGTCGACCCTCGCACGGAGCGCCGCGATGGAATGCTGATCGAGCGCGACGTCGAAATAGGTACGACAGCCGGTCACACCGTTCTCGCCGACATCTACCGCCCCGCCGGCTCCGCCCCGGCGCCCGTGATCATCTCCTGGTCGCCGTACGGCAAGCACAACCCGGCGCCCATCGGGGTGATCTACCCGCGCAGCGGGGTGCGACCTGAGCACATCGGTGAACTGACCACCTTCGAAGCACCCGACCCGGAGTACTGGGTTCCGCAC
Organism: uncultured Actinomycetota bacterium; assembly: GCA_963772625.1. Lineage (GTDB taxonomy): Bacteria > Actinomycetota > Actinomycetes > Actinomycetales > Microbacteriaceae > Microbacterium. The sequence continues at coordinate 107,235 of CAVYXT010000010.1, forward strand.
GGGTACGCGATCCTCATCGCCGACATTCCCGGAACCTGGAATGCCGTCGGGCCGGCAACGTACGTGTCCCCCGAAGAGGCCCAGGATTTCTACGAACTGATCGAGTGGGCGGGCACCCGGCCGTGGAGCAACGGCAAGGTCGGACTCTCCGGCGTCTCCTACCTCACGGTCTCGCAGTGGCGTGTCGCGGAACTGAATCCCCCGCACCTGGCCGCCATCAACCCGTGGGAAGGATGGAGCGACACGTACCGGGAGGTTGCTCGCCACGGCGGCATCCCAGAGTCGTCCTTCTGGCCGTACATCTGGGAACGGTGGGGGGCGAGCCGCGGCCAGATCGAGGATCTGGAACGCGAAACCGCGGAGCATCCGTGGTTCGACGATTTCTGGGCGAGCAAGGCTTCCCAATTGGAACGCATCACCGTCCCTGCGTGGGTGGTGGGCAGCTGGTCCGATCAAGGGCTGCATTCGCGCGGAACCCTCGAAGGCTTCAGACGGATCTCTTCACCGCAGAAGTGGCTCGACATCCACGGTCGCAAGAAGTGGGGCGAGTACTACCTCCCGGAGAATGTGGAACGGCAACGACGGTTCTTCGACCGATTCCTCAAGGACGAGGACAACGGGTGGGAGGACCGACCCGCGGTGCTGTACGAAGTTCGAGAGGACTACTACAGCGGGACCGTGCACGACTCGACGTCCTGGCCGCTGCCCGACATCCGGTACACGTCGTTCTACCTCGCCCCGTCCGGAGCCCTCACGCTCACGCCGCCCGATGAGCCAGGAGTGGCCGAATACGACGGACGCGGCAGCGGCTTGCGCGACCACCGTGCCGTGTTCGAGCATGTCTTCACCGATAGCACGGTGCTCGCCGGCCACGCCTGGGCCGAGCTGCAGGTATCAGCACCTGATGCCGATGACATGGATCTGTTCCTCGGTCTGTTCAAGCGCACCGCGGACGGGCGGGTGGTCGGCTTCCCCCACTATGCGCAATTCGACGACGGACCCGTCGCCCTGGGATGGCTGCGAGTTTCTCACCGGGAGCTGGACCCGGCGCGGAGCGAGCCGTTCCTGCCCGTTCTCGCGCATACCCACTCGAGTCCGATGACTCAGGACGGTCCCACCGCTGTCACGATGGAGATACTTCCGTCCGGGACGGCATTCGATCGGGGGGATTCGCTGATCGCGGTCATCCAGGGCCGCGACATCTTCGACTACCCGCCGTCGGTGTACGCCCGGCACCACGACACGATCAACTCCGGTCGCCACCACATCCACCTCGGAGGAGAACCGTCCTCGCGCATCGTGCTGCCGGTGATTCGAACGGGTTCCGGTGAGGGCTGACGCCGCCGTCAGCGATCGCTTCACGACCACCCGCCCAGGTACGCCTCCACGTCGACGTCTTCACCGATCGGGCGCACGCCGCGCGCGACCGACCGCTCGACCAGGAAGAGGTCGTCCCGCCCCCACCTCGCATTCCGCGCCCGGGCACGCATCGAGGTGATCCGGATGAGTTCGGCGCCGGCCTCGTCGACGAGCACGAGCTCGCCGAGCTGCTCGGAGCCGACGCGTTCGACCTGCGCGGCGAGGAAATCACCGGTGACGAGCACCGGACGGAGCAGATCGATTCGAATGCGCACGCGATCCAGCCGGTCGTCCTGTTCGCGACCCCGATCGCCGAGGCCGTCCACGATATCCGCGCCCGGCAGTGCGGCCAGCACGCTGTCGATGCAGACGAAGGTCTGAGCCATCGCAGCCGCCGGCGGTCCGATCACCGCGATGTCGACCTTCTCGCTGCGGATGCCCCGGCCGCGGGAGCCGGGGAGCGGTATCAGCTCGGACAGCCGGACGGCCTCGGCGTTCTTCACGGCGAGCGCGGTCGTCGATCGACCCGTGATGTCGGGTCCGTCGTGCCAGGCGACGGCCGCGGGCACGTGCGCCAGCAACGCGCCCCGCAGCCAGGCACGGTACGCCCACTCCCAGTCCTCGCCGCCATAGGCGGTGAAGGACTCATCGAACCCGCCGACCTCTTCGAACATGCGCCGCGAGCAGGCGAGCACCGCGCCGATGACGTATCGGTAGCTGCGGTCATCGGCGTCGAGCAGGTTGCGGGAGGCGCGGTAAGCCTCTGTCAGCCAGGTCGGCTCGGCGAGCGCCCGGCTGGGTGCCACGTGTTCGATGTGGGCGGTCGGCGCAAGGCCGGCAAGGCGAGCGTGCCGGCGGCGGCCCACTGCGATGCAGTCGGGTGCGAGCGCGGGGAGTCGGGCGAGTTCGCGGACGAACGACGGTTCGGGCACCGTGTCGGCGTCGAGGAAGATCAGAACATCCCCGACGGCGGCACGGGCCCCGAGATTGCGGACAGCCGCGAGCCGGAACCCGGCGTCATCCTGGCGCACGAGGCGCACACCGTCGGGGACGACGGGAGTCTCCGGCGAACCGTCGTCCGCGACGATCACCTCCAGCCGCGGCTGCGCGTGGTCCTGCCGCTCCAACGCACGCAGGGTGCGCGCCAACTGCTCCGGCTGCCGATAGTGCGCGACGATCACCGAGACCATCGGCGGTTCGCCGGGCACGACGCCGTCGAGCAGGTCCCACCGGTTGCCCGGCACCGCGTTCCTCCCCGACCACGTCATCGAGGGGCCATCGCATTCCACCAGGCCCGGTACTCCTCCGCCACGTCGGCGAGAGTGGGCGCCAGCCGGATGCCGGGGTCCAATCGCGTTCGCGCGGGAACACGCCACGCCTCCGCAAGGCGACCCGGCAGTTCGTCCTCCCCGTACAGGGTGATGGTGCCCGGCCGCAGCGCCGCCATCTCTTCGGCGTACCGGGATGAGACGACGAGGGGCCGGCGACCTGCCTCCACCCACTCGAGCATCGAACGGGATGCGGACACATGCTCGTGCGCAGCGAGCGGGATGCCGCCATCGGCGATGCGGCGAGCGAACTGCTCGTCGTCCAGGAATCCCGTCACGTCGAACCGGATGCCGCGTCGCCGGGCATCCGCTCGTAGAGCCTCCACGTCGCCTTCGTGGCCCGCCGAAGGCCCGCCGATGGCGCGGACCACGACCGCGCCGACCGGCTCGCCCGCCGTCCGCAGGATGTCGGCCGCCTGCGCTGCCGCGCGAATCGCCTGGGCGTGTCCCTTGCCCGGGTAGATGAAGCCTGCGAGCAGCACCACGAGGTCACGCGCATCGCCCCCGCTAGGTGCCGCACCGTCCGGCGCGGCATCCACCCGCGACCCGAGCGGGATGGCGTGCGGCCGCGCCGCCCCGGGCAGGAATTCGGCGACCAGGTGCTGTTCGTGCCGACTGTTGACCGCCACCGCCCGGGCAGCCGCGAAGAAGCGCGTGTAGGCGGCGACGCGGCGCGGAAGCACGGTGCCGTCCGAGGTCTGCGGAACATCGTGCACGGTGATCGTCAGGTGGGTCTGTGCGCCGATTCGTTCGAGGTTCAGGGCTGCCTCTTCGGGCGAGCGGCCCAGGAGCCCGTCGGTCACGTGCATATGGGTGCGCACGGCCGACTTGACGTGGCGGATTGCATCCGCGACGTCGGTGACCGACGCCACAGCGGTGCGCTCGTCCAGGATCTTGAGGGCCCACGCGACGTCTTCGGCGTAGCCGACGACCCCGTGGCCGCGGGCGCCCACGATCAATTGCAGCGGGGGCGGGGCGGTCATCTGGCACATGGTTATACGTCTTGGGCGCCCACGTCAAGCGGCCTGCCTTTCGGAGGGTGCCCGCTTATCGTCGGCAGAGGGTCTCGAGAATCCATCGGCGACCCCTGGCGATCCGAACGCGCGAGGGAGGTGTTGCTCAGGATGCCCTTCGCGACCCCGACGCTCTCCCACCCCGGGCGGGGGGCGGCACGCGACGTCGTCACGATCGCGTCGGCTCCGGCCGGCCATCCCTACGTCGCGCGGATCTCCGCAGCGAACGGCATTTCGCTGCTGCCGGACCCGCCCGTGCCGGGCGCGCCCGCGGGCGTGTGGTGGCCTCCTCCCGTGCTCGATCCCGCGTGGATCGAGGCGAATCGCTCCACCGCTCAGATCCTGCACATCCACTTCGGCACCGAGTCCTTCGCGCCCGGTCATCTGACCGCCGTCATCGATGCCGCCCACGCAGCAGGGTGGCCCGTGGTGTACACGGCGCACGACCTGGAGCACCCCCAGCTCGGCGACCAGGCGGCCTACGCCCGGCAGCTCGACGAACTCATCCTCGGGGCCGATGCCGTGATCACGCTCACCGAGGGCGCGGCCTCCGCCATCCGGGATCGGTGGGATCGCGCCGCCTTGGTCATCCCGCATCCGTCGGTGATCGCCCCCGATGCCGCGACACCGCCGGTGCGCTTGTTCGACGACATCCGCATCGGAGTGCACCTCAAGGATCTGCGACCGAATGTCGACGGGCCCGGCACGGTTCGCATGCTGCTCGACTCGGCCGATTGCCTGCGACGCGACGGCGTGCCGGCAGTCGCGGAGGTCCGGCTGCACCATCGGGTGCGCGACGAGGCAGCCCGCGAGGAGGTGCGCCATCTGTGCGCCGCCGACGAGCACGCGACGCTGGTCGAGCACGAGCGACTCTCCGATGCCGAGCTCGCGATCGCGCTCAGCCGGCTCGACGTGTACGTGCTGCCGTACCGGCACGGCACCCACTCGGGCTGGCTGGAGTTCTGCTGGGATCTGGGCGTGCCCGTCGCCGTGCCTCTCGTCGGCTATTACGCCGAGCAGCACCCCGACGGCTCGGTCGCGACGTTCGCACCCGGCAGCGGTGCCGACCTGTCGGCCGCGCTCGCGCGTCTTCTCTCCGGTTCGGATGTCGTCCGGGCGGGCACCGCCGAGCGCGCCGACATCGTCGCCGCGCGGCGAGAGGCCCGCCGGCGCACAGACGCAGCAGCAGCCGCTGCCCACGCGGCGCTCTACCGTCGCCTGCTCGCAGGGTGGGCACCGTGAGCGCGCGCGAACCCCTGCGCATCGTCGTCATCGCCCCGCTTCGATTCCCGATCCGCCCTCCGCACCCGGGAGGGCTGGAGTCGGCCGTCTGGTCCGAGGTGGCCGCTCTCACTCGCCGCGGTCACGACGTGACGGATGGTCGCGGTGCGCGGGTCGGATTTCGTGGAGCCCGGCAGCCCGTTCGAGCTGCCGAATCTGAGATGGCCGCAGGGCGTCCCTCGTACAGACGTGAGCTACCCGCACAGCTACGAGGCCACGACCGTGCCGGCGCTGGAGCGGGCTCTCGCGGCGATCGCGGCCGACTCGGCACGGTTCGACGTGATCTCGAACCACTGTCTGCACCCCCTGCCGATCAGACGCGCATCTCTCCTGTCGGTGCCGATGCTCACCACGCTGCATACTCCCCCGGATGAGGCATTCGTCGCTGCGCACGCCGCCGCCGGTCCGGACGGCAGCACATTCCTGTCGGTCAGCGATTTCACCCGCCGCGAGTGGGCGCGAGCCGGCCTGCACTCCGAGCTCCTCGCGAACGGCGTCGACCCGACCGCGTGGCCGGAAGGCGGCGGCGGCGAGCAGATCGTGTGGTTCGGCAGAATCGTGCCGGAGAAGGCGCCGCACCTCGCGGTCGAGGTCGCCCGCCGTCTCGGTAGGCCTTTGACGATCGCTGGGCGCATCGGCGACCACGACTACGCCGAGAACGTCCTGTTCCCGCTTCTCGGAAACGACGTCACCTACGTCGGACCGCTGACGCCGCCGCGTCTGGCCGACCTGGTCGGCGCGAGTGCTGCAGCACTTTCCACACCGGCCTGGGCCGAGCCGTTCGGTCTCGTGGCGCCCGAGGCCCTCATGTGCGGAACCCCGGTCGTGAGCTTCGCCGTCGGCGGCGTCCCCGAGATCGCAGCGCGCAGCGTCGGAATGGAGCTCGTCGCGCCCGGCGACGTCGCCGCGATGAGCGAGCGCGCGAACCACCTCATCCAGCGAAGCGCCGACGACGATTCGTTCCGACGGCGCATACGCGGGAGCGCCGTCCGCCGCTTCTCGCTCGAGGCCCGCATCGCCGCTCTCGAAGACCGATTCGCCGAGCTCGTCGCGGGCGCCGGCCTTGCCGATGAGCTGACCGCATGAACACCCGCATCGGCTGGTACGTGCACCACCACGGCCGAGGCCACCTCGCCCGCATGCTCGCGATCGCCCCCCATCTGGATGCCGAGATCCGCTGCTTCAGCTCGCTGCCACGCCCCGACGGGCTGCCCGACCACTGCTCGTGGACCGTGCTCGACCGGGACGACGATCTGCGTCCCGGCGCGACGGACCCGCGAACCGCCGATCCTGATGCGGGAGGGCTGCTGCACTGGGCGCCGCTCGGGCACGCTGGCCACCTCGGGCGCCTGGCGACGATGGTCGCGTCCATCGTCGACACTCCCGTCGACGCGTTCGTCGTCGACGTGTCGGTCGAAGTCGCCCTCCTCGTTCGGCTTCTCGGCATCCGCACGGTCCTGATCGCGCAGCCCGGTCGACGCGACGACGCCGCCCACGAGCTCGGGTACCGCGCCGCCACGACCATCGTCGCCCCCTGGCCGCGGGCGCTTCTGAATCCGCCGCACCTCGCCGCCGTCAAGGACAAGACGATCTTCACCGGCGGCATCAGCCGATTCGAAGGACGAGCTCGCACGGTGCGTCCCCCCGCGGATCGTTCGGACGGCAACGTGGTGATGCTCGGCAGTCGCGGGGGCAGCGGAGTGCCCGCCGCGGCCATCGCCGATGCGATGGCCTCCTCCGGTCGGCGATGGCGCGTCCTCGGCGCCACACCCGACGACGCGTGGTCGGCCGACCCCTGGGACGAGCTCGACGGCCGCGGGCGTGGTCGTCGCGTGGGCGGGGCAGAATTCGATCGCCGACCTCGCCGCCGCGAGCGCGGCCGCGGTGATCGTGCCGCAGGACAGGCCGTTCGGCGAGCAGGTGGAGACCGCCCTCGCGGTGGAACGCGCCGGGCTCGCGATCGTGGAAACCGAATGGCCCCCGGCCGACGCCTGGCCGGAGCTGATCGACCGCGCGGTCCGCCTGCGACCGGACTGGTCTCGGTGGGAGGTGCACGGCGCAGCTGCGCGCGCCGCCGCCGCCATCGACGCGACTGCCCGAGGTCGACGGTGATGCGCATCGCGCCGGACGAGCCGGGGACGGCGCGGATCGCCGTGGTCACCCTGTGCTCCACGCCACGGGTGGCGCACGTCCGGAACCAGCTCGCCGCGCTGTCCGGCCGAGCGGATGTCGAACGGACGGTCGTGTGGATCGACGACGACGACGCGCCCGCACTCGACGCCGAGCGCATCCTGCGTGTTGATCGAGGCCCCGCGGGCCTGCGTCTCGCGGCCGCGCGCAACGCGGGCGCCGCAGCGGCGATCGCCCACGGCGCGGCGCTTCTCGTCTTCCTGGACGCCGACTGCGTCCCCGCGCCCGACCTGCTCGATCGCTACCGTGCGGCGGCACTGCTGCACCCGGACGCGGTTCTCAGTGGTCCGGTCACTTACCTGCCGCCCGATTTCGATGTCTCCGATGGCGGCGCGCTGGCAGCCGCGACGGCGCCTCACCCGGCCAGGCCCAACCCGGCCGACGGCGCTGTGCAGGCAGCGTCGGCTGACGAGTATCCCCTGTTCTGGTCGCTCTCGTTCGCGGTCGGCGCGGATGCGTGGAGACGCATCGGCGGTTTCGACGAGGGGTACGAGGGCTACGGCGGTGAAGACACCGACTTCGCCTTCAGGCTGCGCAGCCGAGCGGTGCCGCTCCTCTGGGTCGGCGGTGCCCATGCGTACCACCAGTATCACGAGACCTCGACGCCGCCGTGGCAGCACCTCGACGACATCCTGCGCAACGGCGCCCGATTCGCCGCGCGCTGGGGCGAGTGGCCGATGACGGGGTGGCTCTCGGCGTTCGCCGAGGATGGCGCCGTGCGGTGGGACGGCTCATCGTGGCACCGAACCGATGTCGCGGGTACCCGCATGGTCGGCGTCGGACCGGGCTCAGCGAGCTGACTGCCCGGCGGATCGGCCGAGAAGACGGTCCGCGGCCGCGATGAGGTCCGCGGCGACAGGATCGGGGGCGAAATCGCCGATCCCCGCGAGCGCGCGATCCGCCAGGGAGCGGCCCAGCTGCGGCGAGTCCAGAAGGCGTCGGACCGCCGCGGCGAGCGGCCCTGCCTCGGCAGCTGGCACCATCAGGCAATCGACGCCGTCCGCGCAGAAGTCGTCGAAGCCGCTGCCCGATGTCACGATCAACGGCGTGCCGATGGCCTTCACCTCGAGAGCGACATTGCCGAACCCCTCCCACCGCGACGGACACAGAGCGACATCGGCTGCGCGGATGGCGCGGTACAGCTCGTCGCCGGGCACATGCCCGAGCCAGGTCACGCGCTGCTGCGCCGATGCCGGCAATGTCGCCAGCAGGCTCGCCCGGGTCGGCTCGAACCGCGGATCTCCCCCCGCGCCGGCGAGGACGAGGCGCGCTCGCGGCATCGGCCGGTGCAGTTCTCCGAACGCCGCGACCGCCTCGATCACCCCCTTGCGTCGTTCGGACCTGCCGAGGAAGAGGACGATCGGGTCGCGCCCCTCCGGCCAGCCGGTCGGGAGGGGTGCGGTCAGCGAGGCGGCGCGGACCTGCTCGACGTCGATGCAGTTTCGGACGATCACGGCAGGCGGGACGGAGCCGAGTGCCGCCTTGGTGCGGTCGAGCATCGCCGTCGAGATGGGGATCAGTCCGGCCGAACGTCGGATCTGCCGCGCCTCGAGGCGGCTCTGCACGGCGACGGGGAGTCGGCTCGTGAACGGCAGATCGCGCAGCCGCAGTCCGGCGACCTCGTTGGCGAGGCGCATGCTGGTGGCGAGGTTCGTCAGGAGTGGCGCGCTTCGCGGCAGCGCAGCGCCCAGAGCCGCCCACTCCGGAAGGAACACCCGGTCATAGCCTCCCTGCCGGAACGCGGCGCGCACGACCTGGGCTCGCGCGAACTGCGCGCGGATGCGCGACATCCGGTCGGTGCGCCGGAAGGCGAGCAGGCGGACGCCCTGCAGATCGGCATCCGCGTGCGGCGCCGCATCCGAGAACACCACGAGATCGACGTCGACCCCCGCTCGGACGAGCGCGGGCAGAAGGGCCGCGTAGTGACGCCCGATGCCGCCGGTGTACGCCGTCATCCCTGCGTACTCCGTTGTTGCGACGAGCCAGCGTTCCCGCCTCGGCGCGAGGGCTTCCGGTGCTGTCACCGATACCGCCGGGGTACCGTCCACTGCCGGCCGAACTCCTCGTTGAAGCTCTCCGGATCGAACGGGCTGTCTCCGCCCGCCGGGTAGCTGGTCAGCTCGCCGAACACGATCCGGCCGTCGACGTCGTACAGGTCTACGCGCACGAAGTCGGTATCGGCGCCGAGTCGCTCCGCGAGGTCGATCATCTCGGCGAGTCGCGCCGGCCTCGCCGGCTCCGGAACGGCCCAGGCCGGGCCGCCGCTGAGGGGCATGTGCTGCCAGTCGGGGCGGAAGAAGTCCTGCGTGCGCCGTCCGAATCGTCCGGCGTCGACCTGCACGAACGCGCACCGGCCGTGGAAGACGAAGAACTTGTAGTCGTCGGGGACGCCGCCATCAGCGCCGGCCAGCAGCTCCTCGACGATCACGCGCCGCGGAACGTGACCATAGGCCCATTCGCGGTTGGGGCCCTGTCCGTACAGCTGCGCCAGCCACCCCCGCCCGATCCGGACGATGTCATCCCGGAAGGCGAACTCCGGCCGAACATGCCGGTAGACCCAGCTGCCCGGCTCGGACGGCAGTCGCGCATGCTCCGGCGCGGACTCCGACACGACGATCGCGGCCCCGCTGCCGTGCGTCGGCTTCACGACGTACGCCGCGGGCAGCTCCAGGTCGCGCAGTTCGGCCGGGTCGTCGAGGATGGCGTACGCCTTGGGCAGACAGCGGTCCCCGATCAGCGCGGCGACGTGACCCCGCACCGCCGCCTTGTCCGCGAACGTCACGAGAAGCGTGCGATGATCGCGCAGCATCTTGTAGCGGACCTTCTCGCGAAAAGTCCGCGGGTGCCGGGTGCGCCAGAGCCGGACAGCGCGCACCAGGCGGCTCCGCTCGCGCCAGGCGACACGATCGTCCTCCGCGCTGACCATCGCGACCGAAGCGGTTTCCGTGGACGAGGCTTCGCGCTCGAGGGGGCCGAGGTTCACCACCTCAGGCTATGCCGCCGACCGCATGTGATTGATCGTCCGGCGCCTGCGTCATCGATCTGCGCGCGAACGACGAGCGAAGGCGGGATCAGGGACGGTTGCCGCCGGGGCCGCCGCCCGGGGCGGCTCCGGCGGTCGGCGCGGTCGCAGTGTCGACGCGGACGGTCAACGCCGCGGTGTAGCCCGTCGCCGTGTTTCCGGTGAGCGTCGCCAGCTGCAGCGCCCCGGCGTCGTCACTGAAGACGTTGTCGCCGGCGAGGGACACCTGCGACAGATTGGCGCTGGACCCGCTGTACTGCGGCAGGGCGTAGACGGCGGTGCTGACATCCTCGGGCAGGGCCACCTGCGATGTCGCAATCGCGGTGGTCGAATCGGTGATCGCATCCAGTGTCGGATAGACCTCGAAGTGGATGTGCGGCCACCGTCCCGTGTAGCAGGCAGGAAAGATAGAGGTGAACGAGACCAGACCGTTGGAGTCTGCGACCTGAACGCCTCGCAGGTAGGTCTGGTCTTCGATGCCCTCGGAGTACATCGAGTACCCGCCCTGCGCGTCGCAGTGCCAGGCATAGACGGCCACGTTCTGGAACGGAACATCGCCGCTGGCGGTGTCCAGGATCGTGAGGTTCAGCGTCATCGGCACGCCCTCGGCGGTGACCCCGCCGTCGAGGCTGCTGCGGATGTCGCTGCGCACGATCCCGGACTGCTCCAGGATGTCCGGCCCGTTCGATCCATCTCCCGGGTATGGTCCCGCGGTCTCGTCAGGAATCTCACCCGCAGGTACGGCTACCGCGCTGGGTGTCGCTGACGGGCTCGGCGTCGCAGTCGGTGACGGTGTGGAGGTTGCCGTCGGACTGGTGCCGGTGGCACCAGGCGCGCACGCCGCCAGCGTCGCCGCGCCGACGCCAAGCCCCACCAGGCTCAACACGGCACGTCGGCTGATGAGAGTGCGGATGTCGAACGGCGCGCCCTGGTCCACGACCTCCTCGTCGGCGTGGTCGAGCAGACGGCCTTCGAAAGTAGGCCCTTGCGGGGTCTGTCGGGGTTCAGGCATGCGACGCATGATCGCCTCCAGGTGTGACAACGGGTTCGGTTACGCCCCAGCATCCACCGCCCACCGATGCCGGAGCACTGCCGCTGCTATGCGATCCCTATGATTCGGTGAACCGAGCGTCGCCGCCCCGCGGTGCTCGAACGTGCCGGTACATGACCTCGTAGAACCCCCTCACGGCGTCACGCCCGTTTCCACGCCGGCCCACAGTGCGAGTACGAGGTCGGCGGATGCCTCGGCCGCCTCCAGCGGCGCGAGGTAGGCCGTGTCCGGCAGGACCGCGAGCCGTCCGCGCGCGAGCAGGCCGACGGCCTCCCCCGCCTGCTCGGGGGTGAACCCGTGATGATCGGTTCCCGTGACGATCAGCACCGGCTGCTGAACGCGGGTGAGGTGTTCGGTGAGGTCGGTCCGTCGGATCGAGATCGAGATGATCGCGTTCCGCAGCATGCGCCGATCGGCGCGACGGAGGCAGTCATGGACGAGGGCGACGGCATCCGGGTCGTGCTCGATCGTGCGCGGCGACAGCAGCACCTCGGTCGTTCCGTCCACAACCATCTGTGACGGGCCGATCAACCGGTACAGCGCCAGCAGGAGCCGGGTCCTTCTCCTCTCCGCCGCGCTGAGCGCGGCGACCGGTGTGCCGAACGCTGCCACACTTCGGCACCGGTGCGGCTGATCCGCTGCGAAGACGAGTCCGACATGCCCTCCCCAGGCGTTGCCCACCCAGTCCACCGGCTCGCCGATGGACAGCACGTCCAGCACCTCGAGGGCGGCCTCAGCGCATTCGCGCAGGGTGTAGCGCCGCCCCGGATCGGTGCTCGCCCCGTGACCCGGCCCGGTGACGACGACCAGCCGACGACGATCGGCGAGGCGTGGCAGCATCCGATTCCACGATCGCTCGTCGACGAACAGGCTGTGCCAGAGCAGCGCGGTCGGCCCCCGGTCACCGTGCACTGTCACCTTGAGCCTGCCTGCCCGGGTGTCAAGCATTCGCTCGACCATCGTGGTCTCCTTCCGTGCGCATGCGCTGCGCCCGATGACGCAGCTGCCGAAGCGCCCCGCCCGCCACGAGCACGAGGGGCAGCTGCCCGAGGGCGTAGGCCGCGTGAACCGCGTAGTGATCGAACGTCTGCTCGGGAACGAACGGCAGCACCGGCAAGGGCAAGACGGTCACCACGCCGCCGACCAGCATGTTGAGCAGCCCCCACGCCAGGATCGCCGTCCAGACGACGCGGGACCACGGGCGCCACCAGCACACGACGAACAGTGCGATGTCGACGGCAAGCGGCCCCGTGTTCTCGAGGTCGAGCGGCGTGAGCGGCAGCTCCCACTGATTGTGGAAGAGCATCGACGCCCATGACACGGCCAGCGCAACGGCGAGCAGCCTGATCCTCGGTCGGGCGGCATTGCGGGCGCTCGCGCCCGTCGGAGCTTGGCGATCATCGAGATCCATGACCGGCACCTCCTTGACACCCCTCGGCATGCACATTACGCTGAATGACATATTCAGTCAATAGTGCATTCAGCGAATTCTGTGCGAGTTTCGATCGGAGAGCATGTCCCCACGGCGCTACTCGATGTCCGTACGCGCCGAGCAGGCTGCGCAGACCCGGGAACGGATCCTGGATGCCGCCCTCTCCTGCTACCGCGAGACGGGCATCGCGGCGACCAGCCTGCAGGCGGTTGCGCGCCGGGCCGAGGTCTCGGCCGCAACGGTCTTGAACCATTTCGGGTCCGCGGACGGTCTCGCGCGAGTCGTCGTCGATCGGCTCGCGGCCGCCTTGCAGATCCCCGACGACAAAGAGTGGTCCGAGACGGAGAGACCTGCCCGCGTGGAGCGCCTCACGCGCGAGATGTTCGAGTTCTACGAGCGGAGCCGCCCCTGGTTCGACGTCTTCCGCTCCGAGCTGGACGTCGACCCGGCGCTCCGGGAGGGCGAGGCCGGCTACTGGGAGGCGGTCGGGCAGCTGTATGCCCGCGTCTTCGGCGAGGTGCTAGGCGACGATCGCGTGCGGGGTGCGGTCTTCGGCCTTACCGCCCCTGCCACCTTCGTCGCCCTGCGGGACGCGGGGGTGCCGGTCGAGGACGCCGCGGAGCTCATCGCCGACACCCTCAACCGTGTCGCCGTCGAGGCGCCCGGCTCGTAGGCGATCACGGTCACTCAGTCGTTCTCGGACACGCGCGCAGACTGCGGATGCTGCGACTGCCAGCGTCCGGCGGCGCGAGCCTTGAGCGTCAGCAGCCGATCCAATCGCCGGAAGTCTTGCGCGAGGATCCGGTGTGTCGCCCACCCCGGGAGCCACCCCACCTGCCAGCGCAATGAGTCGCTCAGCTCTCCGGCGTAGTCCGCCCGGATGCGCGTCCGCTCGCCAGAGTCCGCGCACGCGTACTCGACCCGCGAGTTCCAGGGCGCCGACGACAGCCAGACCACGCGCCGGTTCTCGTCCAGCGATTCGAGCTGGTCGATGAAATGGACTCGGAATGGTCCGATGCGGTCGGTCGCCATCCATCTCGTCCCGACCCCGGGTGCCCCGGCATCCATCTGCTTGCGGAACACCACAGCAGGCGCGAAGTCATGCCACTGCGTCGGGTTGGACAGGTACGGGAATACCGCCTCGATCCGGTGGTTGACGATCGCGTCCACGACGACGCGGCGGTTCCATCTGCTCTCGGTCACGCGCACGCGAACATCGACGGTCGCCGATCGTCCGTCGAGGTTGCGTCCCCCAGGAGCCTCGTTCTCCACGGTCGAGAGCGTACGGCCCCGCTTGCTGGGCGGGCAAGGGCTCCGCCGACGGCTGCACGGCCGGATGTCGCGCTGAGGTGATGTGAGGGCTGCGCCATCGGAGTAGCATGCGGCTGTTCGCCGCGCGGGGGCGTCAGGCGTTCATGGTCCGTCGTGAGGTCGGGGGTCGAAATGGCTGAGAAGCTGCCGTCGTCCGGGTCGCTGCCCGATGGGCAGATGCCAGGTTGCGACACGTCGGGCTTGATCCTGGTGCATCGCATCTTCCGCTGGCTGTACCGCGAGCTGCCGTTGCTCATCCGCGAAGTCGAGGGCGGCGACCTCGACCGCGCCGCAGTTGTCGGGGACTACGCGAAGCTCGACTTCTTCGCTCTGCACCTGCACCACGAGACGGAGGACACCGTGCTGTGGGATCGCTTGACCACGCGCGATCCCGCATGCATCGCGCACGTCGATCAGATGCGTGCTCAGCATGCGGACGTCGCGTCTCAGCTCGCGCGCATCGAGCCGCAGCTCGACCCGTGGGTCGCGACGGCCGATCCGGGGCTCCGCGACGCGTTCGCCGGCGACATCGAAGCCCTCCGCGATGCTCTCTACGCGCATCTCGGCCAAGAGGAAGACGACATCATGCCGGTGGCCGGAGCGGTCCTGTCTCAGAAGGAATGGGACGAGCTGGAGGCGCATACGCGCGCCGCGCTCATCGCTCACCGCAAGGAACTGCCGGGGGACGTGATGTCGCTGCAGGTCGGCCTGCTGCTCGCCAGCGTTCCCGAGGCCGAGCGCGACGAGTGGTTCCGCACGAACGTGCCGGCACCGATTCGGCTGCTCTATCTCCTGCTGATGAAGAGAAGGTACGAGCGAGCGATGCGCGAGTTGTATCCCGACCGCCCGGTGCCTGCGATGGTGTGACCGCCTTCGTCGGCCAGTTCTGGCCGCGTGCATCACCTCATCGTCACGACATCCGGGCCAGGTGCTCGTCTAGGCCCGATCTCCAGTCACGGCGCGGTCTTGCCCCCCGGTGGAGCGCGCACCAGACTTGGGCAACCCCGTCATTGCGGAGCGGGGCACGACCCTCTGGAGTCCGACATGTCTGGTCTCGGGAAGCAGTTGCTCCGGCGCAAGCCCATCATCTTCCAGCGCAAGCATCACCCGGGCGAGGAGCTCAAGCGCAACCTCGGCACCTTCCAGCTCATGATGTTCGGCGTCGGCGCCACGATCGGCACGGGCATCTTCTTCGTGCTGAGCGAGGCGATCCCGGTCGCAGGTCCCGCCGTCATCATCTCCTTCCTTCTCGCAGCCGTCGCCGCCGGGCTTGCCGCGCTGTGCTACGCGGAACTGTCCTCGTCGATCCCGGTGAGCGGCTCGAGCTACTCCTTCACGTATCACGCCCTCGGCGAGGGTGCGGCGATCCTCGTCGGCGGATGCGTGCTGCTCGAATACGGCGTGGCCGTCTCGGCGGTCGCGGTCGGGTGGAGCGGATACTTCAACGAGCTGCTGCACCACCTCTTCGGCTTCCAGCTGCCGAGGGAGTTGTCCGCCTCCTTCGTGCCGGGGGATGACGGGGCGGCGACCGGCGGCATCGTCAACCTGCCCGCGATCGTGCTGGTGCTCCTGTGCATGCTGCTGCTCATCCGGGGCGCCTCGGAGTCCGCGACTGTCAACGCGGTCATGGTGTGCATCAAGCTCGGCGTGCTGGCGATGTTCATCGTCATCGGCTTCTTCGCGTTCAACGCCGATCACTTCTCGAACTTCTTCGCGCAGGCCGCCGGAATCAGCGGGGCCGCCGGAGTCATCTTCTTCTCCTATATCGGGCTGGATGCGGTCGCAACGGCGAGCGAGGAGGTGAGAAACCCGCAGAAGGCGATCCCCCGTGCGATCATCGGCGCGCTGCTGATCGTCACGACGTTCTATGTCCTGGTGTGCATCGCGGGACTCGCCGCACAGCCCGTGGAGTGGTTCGCCACTCCCGAAGCCGCCGAGGCCGGGCTGGCCAAGATCATGGAGCTGGTGACCGGTACTCCGATCTGGGCGACGATCCTCGCCGCCGGTGCGGTGGTGTCGGTGTTCTCCGTCACCCTCGTGACGCTGTACGGCCAGACCCGCATCCTGTTCTCGATCTCGCGCGATGGCATGGTCTCGAAGAGATTCCTCGCCGTCAGCGCGAAGCACGGCACGCCGGTCTACAACACCGTCGTCGTGTCCATCATCGTTGCGCTCGTCGCAGGGTTCGTGCCCTCCGACTATCTGTGGGACAGCGTCTCGTTCGGAACGCTGGTCGCGTTCAGCGTGGTCGCGATCTCGCTGATGGTGCTGCGGCGCCGGCGTCCTGATCTGGAGCGTCCGTTCAAGGTCCCGCTCTACCCGGTGGTGCCGATCCTCACCGTGATCGTGTGCGTCTACGTACTCACCAGCCTGCGGCCGATCACCTGGATCATCTGCGTGACGTGGCTCGCCATCGTCTTCGTCTTCTACCTGCTCTACGGACGCAAGCACGCCACACTCAGCCACTACACCTCCGACGAGGAGATCGCGGAGCCGATCCATCCAGAGGCTGAAGTATGACCTACGTCGTGGGCTACGCCCCGCACAAGCACGATCGCAGCGCCATCGAGCTCGCCTGCCAACTGGCACGCTCACGTCCCGAACCGGTGGTCGCCGTATCGGTCGTGCCGCGAGGGTGGGGAACTCCTCTGGCAGCCGGAACCGACCGGGAGTACGAGCAGTGGGCGGCGGGCGAGGGGGCGGACAGCGCGGCTCTCGCGGCTGCGGACTTGGCGCAGCATCCCGCGGTCGACGGGTCTGCGGTCTGGACGGCCGGCAGGTCGGTGCCCCAGACGCTCCTCGAAGAGACAGCCGCAAGGGATGCCGGGATGCTCGTGGTCGGATCGGCTGACGACGCCGAACCCGGCCGCATCCGCCTGACGTCGAAGACGGACCGGCTCGTTCACTCATCGACGGTGCCGGTCGCCATCGCGCCCCGCGGATACCACACGTCGAGCGGCGTGACGAGGATCACAGTCGCGTTCCGAGACGACGACGCGAGCTGGTCGCTTCTGACGCGCGTGGCGGAGATCAGCCGGCAGGCGTCGGCGCAGCTCCGCGTCGTCACCTTCCTCGTGCGCCCGTCGCAGCGCCCGGTCACGAGCGACGTCAGCCACGCGGAGACCCAGGTCATCGACCTGTGGGCGGTGCAGGCGGCCGCGGCCCAGGCGGAAGCGCAGGCGCACCTCGACTCGATGGGCCTCACCGGCGGCAGCGTTCAGCTGCACATAGCGGAGGGAGCGGACTGGAGCACGGCCGTCGCCTCGGTCGACTGGGCCGAAGGCGACGTGCTGGTGCTGGGGTCGTCGTCGACGCACCGGCTCGCGCAGGTCTTCCTCGGCTCGAGCGCGTCGAAGATCATCCGCCACTCGCCGGTGCCGGTCATCATCGTTCCGGGAACCGCGATCGGTTAGCGGCCGCGGATCGGGTTGCACCGACCCGACCGCGCAGTCTCAGGCTGCGCGGTCCCCGTTTCACCTAGGCGTTCGTCAGCGACGCATTCTGCTTCGAAAGCCTGAGCCAGGTTTCGACGACCGTGTCGGGGTTCAGCGACATCGACTCGATCCCCTGGGCGACGAGCCATTCGGCGAGGTCGGGGTGGTCGCTCGGGCCCTGACCGCAGATTCCCACGTACTTGCCCGCGCGGCGGGCCGCGGTGATGGCCATCGAGAGCATCTTGAGGACGGCGGGGTCGCGTTCGTCGAAGGTCGCGGCGACGAGTCCGGAGTCACGGTCCAGACCGAGGGTGAGCTGGGTCATGTCGTTGGAGCCGATGGAGAATCCGTCGAAGTACTCGAGGAACTCGTCCGCCAGGACGGCGTTCGAAGGGAGCTCGCACATCATGATGACGCGCAGCCCGTTCTCTCCGCGGCGCAGCCCGTTCTCGGCGAGGAGCTCGATGACGGCGTGCGCTTCGCCGACGGTGCGGACGAATGGCACCATGATCTCCACGTTGGTGAGCCCCATCTCGTCCCGTGACGAACTTGAGGGCTTCGCATTCCAGGTTGAAGCACTCACGGAAGTCCGCGGAGATGTAGCGGGAGGCGCCGCGGTAGCCGAGCATCGGGTTCTCCTCATGCGGCTCGTACAGGTCTCCGCCGATGAGGTTGGCGTATTCGTTGGACTTGAAGTCGCTCAGCCGCACGATCACGGGTTCCGGTGCGAAGGCTGCGGCGATCATCGAGACGCCCTCGGCGACGCGCTGCACGAAGTAGTCGCGCGGCGAGGGGTAGGCGGCGATCCGCTCCGCGATCTCGCTCTTCAGCGCGGGTTCGAGCGCGTCGAAGTCGAGGAGAGCGCGAGGGTGGATGCCGATCTGCCGGTTGATCAGGAACTCGAGTCGGGCGAGCCCGACGCCCTTGTTGGGGAGCTTGGAGAACGCGAACGCCTGGTCGGGCGTTCCGACGTTGAGCATGATCTTCGTCGGGGACTCGGGCATTTCGTCGAGCTTCGTGATGACCTCGTCGAAGCCGAGGATCCCCTCGTAGACGAACCCGTTGTCGCCTTCGGCACAGGACACGGTCACGTCGCGGCCGTCGGCGAGCACGTGAGTCGCGTCGCCCGTTCCGACGACGGCGGGAATGCCGAGTTCGCGTGCGATGATCGCGGCATGGCAGGTGCGGCCGCCCCGGTTGGTGACGATCGCGGAGGCGAGCTTCATGATCGGCTCCCAGTCCGGGTCGGTCATGTCGGCCACGAGCACGTCTCCGGCCTGGAACTGGTCCATCTGTGCGAGCGAGGTCATCACGCGCACCGGGCCGGCGCCGATCTTCTGCCCGATCGCTCGACCGATCGTGATCACCGTCCCCGGCTCCTCGAGCACGAACCGGCGCGTGACGTTCCCGTCGACGCGCGAGACGACGGTTTCGGGGCGTGCCTGCAGGATGTAGAGCTTCCCGTCGATGCCGTCCTTGCCCCATTCGATGTCCATCGGCCGCCCGTAGTGGTCCTCGATGACCAGCGCCTGCCGGCCGAGCTCCTCCACCTCGGCGTCGGTGATGCTGAATTGGCCGCGATCGGCGCGCGGAACGTCGGTGAACACGGTGCTGCCGCCGGTGTGCGTGCCGTCGGCGTAGACCATCTGAATGGCCTTCTCCCCCACCGACCTTTTCAGGATCGCCGGGCGACCGGCGCGCAGGGCGGGCTTGTAGGCGTAGAACTCGTCCGGGTTCACTGCACCCTGGACGACGGCCTCGCCGAGTCCGTACGAGCTGGTGATGAACACCGCGCTGTCGAAGCCGGACTCCGTGTCGACGGTGAACAGAACGCCGGAGGCCCCGACATCCGATCGCACCATCCGCTGGACGCCCGCGGAGAGCGCGACGTCGTGGTGGTCGAAGCCGTGGTGGACGCGGTAAGCGATCGCCCGGTCGTTGTACAGCGAGGCGAACACGCTGCGGATCGCGGCGAGGATGTTCTCGATGCCGCTGATGTTCAGGAACGTCTCCTGCTGACCGGCGAAGGACGCGTCCGGCAGGTCTTCTGCGGTCGCGCTCGACCGCACCGCCCACGACACCGACTCCGGCTGCGGATCACTGTCGACCAGAGTCGCGTAAGCGGTCCGGATGTCGGCCTCGAACGCAGCCGGCAGCGGCTGCTCCTCGATCCACTCACGAACTGTGGCGCCGACGTTCGCGAGCTGTGCGACGTCGCTGACATCGAGCGCCTCGACGGTCCGGCGGATGCGCTCGTAGAGGCCATCGGCGGCGAGGAACTCGCGGTAAGCATCTGCCGTCGTCGCGAACCCGCCCGGGACGCTGACCCCGGCGTCCGAGAGATTGCTCACCATCTCGCCGAGCGAGGCGTTCTTGCCGCCGACCTGTGCGACGTCGGTCATGCCGATCTCGGTGAACCAGAGGATGTTGTTCGTCATATCGTGTCCCGATCTGTGGGTAGGGGGCGCGGAGGGCGATGGATAGGAAAGGTCAACTGCGTAGGCGCATGGACTGCATGATCACCGCGGACATCTCTTCCACGGATTTCGTCGAGGAGTTCAGGAATGGCACGCGGTTGCGGCGGTAGAGGTCCTCGGCGCGGCGCAGTTCGAGAGTGCACTGGGCCAGGCTGGAGTACGTCGAGTTCGGACGCCGCTCGTGCCGCACCTGACTCAGCCGCAGCGGCGTCGTGGTCAGGCCGAAGCACTTGTCGGCGTACCGCGAGACCGTGCCCGGAAGCCCGTCGGAGGGAAAGTCGTCGTCGGTCAGCGGGTAGTTCGCCACGAGGAGCCCGTACTGCAGCGCCAGATACATGGTCGTCGGCGTCTTGCCGCACCGCGACGGCGCGATGATGACCACGTCCGCGATGTCCAGCGCCCGCATGCTCTGACCGTCGTCGTGCTCGATCGCGTACTCCACCGCCCGCATCCGGGCGAAGTAGTGCTCGATGTCGCCGACCCCGTGGAACTGCCCGAGCTGCTCGGACGCGGTGGTGCCCAGCGCGTCCTCGAGTTCGGTGAGATGCCCGCCCAGCAGGTCGATGACGACAGCACTCGACGCGCGGAGTTCGGTGAGGATGTCGGCCGACTTGACCGTCGCGAAGACGATCGGCCGCGATCCTTCTCGCGCGGCCCGTTCGATGGTCGTGACCACATTGCGGGCACCCGCCGCGCTGTCGACGAACGGAATCGTATGCCGTTGGAACGAGACGCCCGGAAAGTTCGCCAGGAGAGCGTTGCCCAACGTCTCCGCGGTGATTCCGGTGCTGTCCGAGACGAAGTAGGCGGCGCGGCCGGGAGCAGTCTCGCGGGCAACGAGCGTTCGCGTGGCAGATACGTCGATATCGTGCTCCCTTCGCCCGGACGTCTGCCCAATCTATTGAAGGATTGAACGTTCCTCGGGCAGCTCAGGTAGCAAAGAATCGCAGATATTGTCGCTCTGAAAGGATGTGCGGGGTCCGAGCTGCGCTCTGGCACACCGCTTCACGCGGGAGTCGCCGGGCGCTCGGATCGCACCGTCGGGAGAGTCTGCCATCAGGACGCAGTCAGTGATCGTGCCCTGCTAGGCCTGACCGCGCCGACGATGAGGGGAGTTCAGACGGTGAGGAGCACTTTGGTGGCACGGCGCTCGTCCATCGCTTTGTAGCCGTCCGCTGCCTGCTCAAGCGGAAGGGTGAGGTCGAAGACCTTGCCGGGGTTGATCCTGCGATCCCAGATCAGCTGGATCAACTCGGGCAGGAAGCGCCGCACCGGGGCTGGGCCCCCGTGCAGGTGGACGCCGGAGAAGAACAGCTCGGTTCCGTCGAGGGACACGTCGTGAGAGACGCCGACGTAGCCGACGTGCCCACCCGCGCGAGTGGCACGGATGGCCTGCATCATCGACTCCTGCGTGCCGACGGCTTCGATGACGCTGTGTGCGCCGAGTCCTCCGGTGAGCTCCTTGATCTTCGCAACACCCTCGTCGCCCCGCTCCTCGACGACGTCAGTAGCACCGAACGCGCGCGCCAACTCCTGACGGTCGGCGTGACGGCTCATCGCGATGATCCGTGCCGCGCCGAGCTCGCGTGCTGCGAGGATCCCCAGGAGTCCGACGGCGCCGTCGCCCACGACGGCGACGGTCTTGCCCGGTCCGACCTCGGCGGCGACGGCGGCGAACCATCCGGTGCCGAGCACGTCGGATGCGGCGAGCAGCGACGGGATCAGGTCGGCGTCGGGCTGGCCCGGCGCGGCAACGAGGGTTCCATCCGCCAGGGGAATGCGGGCGAACTCGGCCTGCGTGCCATCCAGGCCCGTGGCATGCACGCAGCGCGACTGGTAACCGGCCTGGCAGATCTCGCACGTGTTGTCGGAGGCGAAGAAGGATCCGACGACGAAGTCGCCGATCTTGACGTTCTTCACATCGGCTCCGATCTCGGTGACGACGCCGACGTACTCGTGTCCCATCGGCATGTGGTCAGGGTGGTCCGTTCCGCGGTACGGCCATAGGTCGGATCCGCAGATGCAGGACGCGGCAATGCGAATGATTGCATCGGTGGGCTCGAGGATCCTCGGGTCGTCTCGGTCTTCGACCCGGACGTCACCCGGTGCGTGCATGATGACTCCGCGCATGGGGGGTTCTCCTTAATTGAGTTCTGCGGCGACCAGCGCCGGATCGCTTGTCGTCGGCACATCATTGGCGGACGGTCTCGCGAGGAGCAGGTACGCGGCGCCGGCGAGGAGGACGGCGACGGTGGTGACGACGCCGAGCGGAAGGATGCTGAGCGCTCCGGCGATGCCGACGAGCGGGGCTGCAACGCCACCGAAGCCGAACCGAACCATGCCGAGCAGCGACGAGGCCGTTCCGGCGATCTGCGGGTACTCGACAAGCGCGAGCGTGGTCGCCGGTGGCGACGACATCGCGACGCCGCTCGCGAGCAGGAAGAGCGACACGATCACGACCCACAGTGGCATCGCCGCGAGGCCCGAAATGAGCAGTCCTGCGGCGCCAACGCCTGCGACCAGGATTCCGACCCAGAGGGTACCGCCGATGCTCCACCGTTCGGCCGCACGGCCGGCAAGATACCCGAACGTCATGAAGCCGGCCGAGTTGAGGCCGAATGCCAAGGCGTAGCCGAGCGGGGAAAGTCCGTAGATGTCCTGCAGCACGAAGGTCGCTCCGGAGAGGTATGCGAACAGCGCCGCATACAGGAACCCCTGGTTGAGGACGGCTCCGAGGAACACGCGATCGGAGAGGAGGGTGCGGAAGTCGTGGAGCGTGTGCGCGAAACCGCCACGGGTGCGGTATTCGATCGGCAGCGTCTCACGGAACACCAGCAAGGTCACGACGAGGATGACCGTGCCGATGGCGGCAAGGAAGACGAAAAGTCCCCGCCAATCGGTGACCGTATTGAGCATTCCGCCCAGCAGCGGGCCGACGATCGCAGCGAACCCGCCCACAACGGTGAGTCGCCCGTAGAACCGGATCAACGCGCCGCCGGCGTAGATGTCACGGCCCGCGGCCTGGGCGATGACGATTCCGACACCGCCCGCGAAGCCCTGCACGAACCGCGTCACGATCAGCAGTTCGATCGTCGGACTGATCGCGCACAGCGCGGACGTGAGGATGTACGCGACGATTCCGACGAGCAGGATGCTGCGTCGCCCGAACCGGTCCGACAGCGGACCGGCTATCAATTGACCCGCGGCCAGGCCGATCAAGCATGCGGTGACCGTCAGCTGCGCCACCGACGTCGCCGCACCCAGTTCGACGGTCAGAGCCGGGAGGGCGGGGAGGTAGAGGTCCATGGAAATCGGACCGAAGACCGTCAGAAGAAGCAGCAGCGTCGGCAGCAGCCGACTGAACAAGGTCTGGGGCGGAGCCGTCTGATCGGGCATGCCACCAGCCTCGCGGCCGAGCGGGATCGGGGGGAGTCTCTATCGAGGGGTGTACCGACAGGGAACCCCTCGTCCGGATGCCGCGACCTACGATGTCGACATGGACAACCGAGCCGAGGTACGCGAGTTCCTCATGTCGCGGCGGGCGAAGCTCACCCCGGACGCCGCAGGGATCGCCGCCGGCTCGAACCGGCGCGTCGCGGGCCTGCGACGCACCGAGGTCGCGACCCTGGCGGGTGTCAGCGTCGAGTACTACGCCAAGCTCGAGCGCGGCGCCATCGCCGGTGCTTCGGCATCCGTGCTGGACGCGATCTCGCGGGCTCTGCAGCTCGACGACACCGAGCGCGCTCACTTATTCGACCTCGCCCGCGCCGCTGACGGCATCCCCTCGTCCGGCCGACCCCGTCGCCGCGCTACGAAACCCGGCGCGCCACGCCCCAGCTTGATGTGGGCTATGTCGGCGATCACCGACGGCGTCGCGTTCGTGCGGGATCAGCACCAGGACCTGCTCGCCACGAATGAGCTGGGACGCGCGTTCTACTCGCCATTGATCGGCGATGGCGGCCGCACTCCGAATCTCGCACGGTTCCAGTTCCTCGACCCGGTCTCGCGGGAGTTCTACCCGGAGTGGGATCTGATGGCCGAGATGTGCGTCGCGATCATGCGCAGCGAGGCCGGTCGTGACCCGCACGACAAGGGACTGCAGGATCTCGTCGGCGAGCTCTCAACCCGCAGCGAGACCTTCCGACGGCTGTGGGGGGCCCACGACGTGCGCACCCACGGAGCGGGAACGAAGCACTTCCACCACCCGGTCGTGGGTGACGTCACACTCGCCTACGAAGAGCTCGCCATCACCGCCGAGCCCGGCCAGGTGCTGCTGATCTACACTGCCGAGCCCGGATCACCCTCAGCCGAAAGACTCAAGCTTCTCGCGTCGTGGAGTGCTGATCATCCCGTCGACGTCCCCCAATAGGACAAGCGCTGCCGAGTTGATCGCGGCTCGGATCGGTGCTCCGAGGTCAACTTCCGGTCTCTGACGTACCGAAGACGTCCTTGGCGACGCCGACTGCGGCCATGGCCTTCGGCCAGCCGGCGTAGAACGCCAGGTGCGTCAGCGCTTCGATCAGCTCGGTTTCGGTGGCGCCGTTCTGCCGGGCGAAATCCAGGTGGAATCGCAGCTGGTCCGTGTTCCCCATGACTGTCAGCGCGGCCACCGTCACCAGACTCCGGTCCCGCTTGGAGAGTTCCGAGCGCTCCCACACATCGTCGAACAGCACCCTGTCGGTGTAATGAGCGAGAGCCGGCGCGATGTCGCCGACAGCCTTCTGGCCGCCCGTCCAGCCTGCACCTGCGGTGTCGGTCATCATGACCCCTTCCCTCGTACCCATGCAACACCGATCTCCTCGTGCGGGGGAGGTACTGCCGAGGGGTGTACTACCAGAGGATCCCTCCCCCCACGGGCTCGGCGTAATGTCCGTCGTGGGTTGGCCGGCGCTGCGCAGGCATGAGGATCACCGGAGGCAGGAAATGACTGGTACCAAGGTTTGGCTCATCACCGGCGCGGGCCGCGGTATGGGAGTCGATATCGCACAGGCAGCGCTCGCGGCCGGTTATCGCGTCGTCGCAACCGCACGCGACGCCGCGAACGTCGTTGCGGCGGTGGGAGGGCATGATGACCTGCTCGCCGTCTCGCTCGACATCACCGACACCGCCTCCATCGACGCGGCCGTGAACGCGGTCATCGACCGGTTCGGCCGCATCGATGTGCTCGTCAACAACGCCGGCAACTTCCAGGCCGGATACTTCGAGGAGATCAGCCCGGAGCAGTTCCGGGCGCAGATGGAGACGAACTTCTTCGGACCGCTCAACGTGACCCGCGCAGTGCTGCCGGTGATGCGCCGGCAGCGATCGGGGCACATCGTCACGATCACCTCGACGGCAGGCATCGTCTCGGGAGGTTTCGGCAGCGCGTACGGCGCGTCGAAGTTCGCGCTGGAGGGCTGGACCGAGTCGCTGCGGGAAGAGGTGGAGCAGTTCGGCATCCTTGTCACCGCCGTCGAACCGGGCTTCTTCCGCACCGAACTGCTCGTGGAGGGCTCGTCCACCCTCTGGTCCGACCTGTCGATCGACGACTATGCAGAGACAGCGAGCACGATCGAGGCGTGGAAGTCGATGAACGGCAAGCAGAGCGGCGACCCCGCGAAGCTCGCGGTCAGCCTCGTCAAGGTCATCGAGCTGAACGATCCGCCCGCCCGGTGGGTGGCCGGCGCCGACGCGGTGCAGGCCGTGAAGCAGAAGGGCCAGACGCTCATCGAGCAGGCCGACGCGCACCTCGATCTTTCCACCGGTCTCGACCACGCCGACGATGCGTGAAGGGTCATCGTTGGTCAGCTGAACTGCTCAGCCAACGCCTGATCCGTCCGGTGACCTGCATCAGCGGTTCCTCGCCGACCGATCGCGCTCCTCCCCGCGTTCCGGGTCCTGCATGGCGAGGACAGCCGCCTGCGTCCTCGAATTCACACCCAGCTTTCCGATGATCACACTCACGTGGGTACGTGCAGTCCGCTCGCTGAGGTGCAGCGTGTGCGCGATGTCACGGTTCGACAAGCCCTTCGCCACCAGCTCCAGCACTTCGGCTTCTCGGGTGGTGAGAGCTGGAACGGATCGGGCGCGGATGAGGGCGCGCGCAGTGCTGCGGCGGCATCGGCGTCGAAGTAGGCGCCTCCTCGAACCGCGCTGCGGATGGCTGCCTCAATGTCGTCCGTCGACGCGTCTTTGAAGATGAAGCCGGAGGCGCCGAGGGCGACGGCCCCGCGCACCACGTCGGCCTCCTTGTGGCCCGTCAGAAAGATGAAAGGGATTCCCGGAAACTCCTGAACGAGGCCGCGCGCGGTCGCGATGCCTCCGGAACCGGGCATGTGCACATCGAGGAGCACGACGTCCGGCAAATCGGTGGCCGACGACCCGCGCAGAGACGACAGCGCTTCGTCGCCGGAGGCCGCCTCCGTCACCGTGTCGACATCGGTCATCGATCGCAGAAACGCGGTGAGTCCTCGACGAACGATCTCATGATCGTCGACGATAAGGACTTTCACGTCCGCGGCCCGTCCGACGGGCGACGGTCGGCATCGGGAAAGGCGACTTCGATCCGGGAGCCGTGACGCCCCGACGACAACACGACCGAGCCCGCCCAGTGGGATGCGCGTTGAGTGATGGATCGGAGCCCGAAGCCCGCATTCGGCCGATCCGCGTCGAAGCCGGTGCCGTCGTCTCTGACCACGCACGTGACGCCCTTCTGCTCGACGATGCTTGCACTGACCCGTGTGGGACGGGCATGCCGGACAGCGTTGAAGACCGCCTCGGTCACGATGAAGTACACGTCCTCCAGAAACGCGGAATCGCGACTGTCGGTGCGCGCGTCCGCGGTGATCTCGATCTGCAGCGCGTCACTTCGCCATTGCCGTGCGAACTGCTCGAGCGCATCCAGCAGCCCTGTCTCGCCGACAGATGTCGTGCGCTCCGACTCCACGATGGCGCGCAGTTCGGCACGAGCGGACTGCGATGTCTCATAGAACGTGCGCGCCTCTGCTGCCAGTTCTGCACCAGTATCCCCCATGCGATCCGCTGCTCGCTCGAGGGCCTTGCTCTGCATCGACAGGGCGAACATCCGCTGAAGGACCGAGTCGTGGAGATCTCGGGCGAGCCGGTCGCGCTCCTCACGGCGTACGCGTTCGCGATCCCGTCGCATCAGGTCGTGGTAGTCGATCGCCAGACCGGCCAGGGCTCCCATGGAGCGGAAGAATGTGATGGCATCGGGCGTCACGGCGGCTCCGGCCGCCATATAGCAGTTGATGACGCCGGTACCCGCGCCGTTCAGAGGGAACGGCGTGGCGACGAAGTCAGACCATTCCACTTCGCGCAAGTAGGCGTGCAGAGGCGACCACGCGTCGGAGGCCAGCATCTGCGCTCTGCGGCCTGGGATCACGATCTGCGTGCCATCCGCAAGCGCCCGGAAGGTTGCGAGATCGGCTCCTCGCTCCCGGCAGGCCGCCAGAAGGCCGAAGAACTCCGGATCGGCAGCGAATCCCGCTGACCCCATCAGCTGCAGGGAGTCGTTCCCCTCGGCGATCACTACCTGCGCGCCGGCGACGTCCTCCAAGTTGCCCAGCTCGCCGGCGAGCGCCGCGAGTACGGAGCCGAGGTCGTCGCGAGACGCCAGACCCGCCGCACTGCGCGCCAGGGCGGCCATGCGGGCGAAGTCCATCTCGCCGAGGTCGTCGGCGAGACTCTCTGGGAGCGACACGTCCTATCGTAGGTCGGTGCTGACGCCGGCAGCGAGGGCGAGGTCTCCGCGAGAACGCGGTGACTTGAACGGCGCAGCCGCCACGGCTGCGCGGATCCGCTTCTCGGGGTCACCCGGGTTGCCCCAGATCACTTGGACCTCGTTTCCGATCTCGGCGGATTCGACGTCGATCGTGGCCAGCGAGAGGGTCTTGCGGAACCAGTAGCTGAAGCCCCGTGAGGTGGCGACACCGACCAGGCGCCGGTCCTGCTCGACCCGGTCCGCCCACATGAAGCCGCGCTGATCGCGAGGCAGCTCCATGAACGTGTAGTGCTGCTCGTCACGTACCAGCGACGCAAGTACGTCCGCAACATCATCCGAGTTCCACACCAGTGTCCGCAGGACACGACGGGGACGCTCGCGTTCCTTCAGGAGAACCTCTCGCCCAGGGAACTCGTGGTCGCCATTGACGACCCGGCCCCAGCCGAGTTCGATCGGGCTCCGGTAGTACTCGTCGATCGCGCGCCCGCGGTAGCTGCCCGCGATGTACGCCGGCAGGGCGAAGGGAGGCATGGACGCCATGAAGTAGTCCACATACTCCGGGTTGCCGAAGATCGCCGGTATGTAATCGGTCGCGATGGTCGGGTATCCCGCTTCGAGGTGGTTGATCGGGGCGACCCTGCCGCCCATTCGACGGATGCCGAACTCCGCTCCCGCTTCCATGATCGCCCCGTACACATCCGCTTTCCACTCGACCGGACCCTGCAATTCGAAGCCGAGCTCACCCGACATCCCCTGTCGCAGCGCGTGGATCTCGTGGCCCGCCACGGTCATCGGAGCAACGTGCATGTACTTGGTGGTCAGAAGTGCGTCGGAGCGGTCCAACTTCCGCAGGACCTTGATCGACTCGGGGCCGGAGACCTGCAGGACGAACCAGTCATCGCGCGTGACCTCCGCCCGATAGTTCCCCCGTTCCGCGTTGAACTTCAACCAGAACCCGCCACGACCGTGGACCATGAATTCTTCTTCTCCGAAGCGCGTGAGAACGCCCTCGTGGATCACCTTGCCGTCGTCGTCCGTGTGAATCGCGTGCTTCGACTGACCGATCGCGAACGACGCCATCGAGTTGACGGTGAAGTCACTCAGCAGTCTGAGCGCGTCGGGCCCCGTGATGCGGTGCTGCCACAGAAACGACCAGTCGCCGATGTAGCAGGTCTGTTTCCACGACAGGCTTTCGTCCAGCCAATCGGTGTACTCGGGCTGGCCGAATCTGCTCCACGCATACCCCTCTGGGACTGTGCGCATCGACTCCACCGTGTATTGCATGGCATGCTCCTGCATTCGATCTAGTCGTCTGATTTCGCGGGAACGTAGACGGTTCCGTCGAAGACCTGCACCTGGGTCGACGTTACCGGCGGCACACCGTCGATCGTCGCGTCGACCTCGATGCCCGGAAGGAGAAGCGGGATCTCGACATCGCGGACCTCACCGATCGCTTCCATCAGTCCTGCACGAGTCGGCGTCTCCATCCGTTCGAATGCGGCAGCCAAAGTCGCCCCGATGCCGTATGCCCACACGCACTGGGGGACGATCGTCGCGATGTTGCCCGATGCATACTCACCGAGCTCTTCCACGAATGCGGTCACCTGCTCATCCTCGGCATATGCCGGATCCAGCGGAGATTTGGCGAACGCAGTCGTGTAAATCTGCGGGTAGGCGGCCGCGCCACCGGGCTCGAGGATCAGCCCCGGCGCGGACGTGGTCGACGGCAGGAAGACCTCCGGCAACCAACCGAGGCTCTGCGCCTTCAGAAGCGACCCGATCGCGAGCGGGGTCAACGTCGTCGCATCGAAGAACACGTCGGCATCGCTCCCCGCGAGCTCGGTGACCTGTGTATCCACCGACGTGTCTGTCGGCTCGTAGCTCGCCTCGGCAACGATCTCCACCTCGGAACCTTCAATTCCGGCAGTGAGCCCCTCGACGAAGTCGGCTCCGAAGTCGTCGTTCTGGGCCAGGATCGCGACGGTCAGCGCTTCGTCGCGTTCCGCAAGAAAGTTCCCGAACGCCTCGCCCTCGCTGAAGTACGTCGGCGCCCAGCCGATCGTGTACGGGTTGGCTTCGCGATCCCTGCTGAACTCGCTGCTGCCCGATTGGACGAAGACCTGCGGCATTTCATCGGCGGTCGCGTTCGGCATGATGGCCAGGTTCGTTCCCGTGCCGAGGCCGCCAACGGCAGCGAACACATCACTCTGCATCTGCTGGAAGTTGGCTACCGACTTCGCGGGATCGTAGGCATCGTCGTACGACTTGATCTCCACCGTGCGCGTTAGAGCGTCGCCGAACTCGATACCGCCTGCAGCGTTCGCTGCCCCGAAGTACGCTTCCAGACCGGCGAGCGTGCAGCTGCCCGGTCCCGCGAGGGCCCCACTCAGAGGCGTGGTGATGCCGATGGTGACGGACTCATCGGTTACACCCGGCGCAGCCGGTTCTGCTGAACCCGCCGTTCCGCCACCTCGTGAGCATGCCGAGACGCCGGCGACGACGAGAGCGGTGGCGGATGCGACTATGACGATTCGTGCAATGGATCTGGACATGGCCAGCAACCTCCTCGTTGAGAGCTTGCTGTCGAAGCTACGTCGGCGGATTGCTGGGAACATCCGTCGCATGTCTCGACATCAGTGCGACATTTGTCGCGCCCGCTGGAGAGAAGTGCAACGCTGTTTGTGAGTTTACTCATTTTCGAGTACACTCGATTTTCGACCAAGTGGAGGATCGATGAAAGCGTTCGTGGTGAGCACGTACGGGCAGCCGTTGCACGAGGCGGAGGTCGCAGAGCCGACCCTCGGCCCGCGGGACGTCCTCGTCCAGATCGAGGCCGCGGGCCTGAATCAGCTCGATGAGAAGATCCGCCTGGGTGCCTTCCGGAGGATCCTCCGCTACCGACTGCCCGTCATTCTCGGAAACGATCTCGCGGGAACCGTTCTCGCCGTCGGCGCGCAGGTGCGCGGCTTCGAGGCCGGCGATGAGGTCTACGCCCGCCCCGCAGAGGAGCGGATCGGCACCTTCGCCGAGCGCATCGCCGTCGCCGAGGCCGACCTGGCCCTCAAACCCGTGTCGATCGGCATGGCAGAGGCGGGTTCGCTCCCTTTGGTCGCACTCACGGCGTGGCAGGCGCTCGTCGAACGCGGCGACGTCAGGCCCGGGCAGAAGGTCCTCATCCACGCAGGAGCGGGCGGCGTCGGCTCGATCGCGATCCAGCTCGCCAAGCGCCTCGGCGCCACCGTCGCCACGACCGCGAGCGCGGCCAACGCCGACTTCGTGCGCGAGCTCGGCGCCGACATCGTCATCGACTACCGGTCACAGCACTTCGAGCAGCTGCTGAGCGGCTACGACCTCGTCCTGGACAGCCTCGGCGGTGAGGTCCTGCGAAAGTCGCTGCGCATCCTGAAGCCGGGCGGCACGGTGATCGGCATCGCCGGGCCGCCCGACCCCGCCTTCGCCCGCCGGTCCGGCGCGAACGCCCTCCTGCGGATGGCGATGGCCGCGCTGAGCGCCAAGGTCCGCCGGCAGGCGGGAAAGCTCGGTGTCAGCTACGAGTTCCTTCTGATGCGCGCGAGCGGCGACCAGCTTCGCGAGATCGCAACACTCATCGACGACGGCGTCCTGCGTCCGATCGTCGGCAAGGTCGTTCCGTTCGAGGAGACGCCCCAGGCCCTCCGGTCGCTCGCTCGGGGCGGCATCCGGGGCAAAGCCGTCGTGATCGGCCATCGCCGACCCGCTGCGCGGTCCGCAGCAACCAGTTACCAGGAGAAGAAGTCATGAACGCTGCAGACAGCTCGATGCCCCAGCCCATCACGTCGTACGCGGACGCGCCGACCCGCGTGATCACGGCAGCGGGCACGACCTACGCCTACCGCGAGCTCGGCCCGAAGGGCGGCATCCCCGTGGTGTTCTTCGTGCACCTCGCCGCGACCCTGGACAACTGGGACCCGCGCATCATCGATCCCATCGCGAAGACCCGCCACGTCATCACTTTCGACAACACGGGCGTCGGTGCATCGACCGGGCGGGTGCCGGGCACCATCGAGGAGATGGCCGACGATGCGTACGCATTCGTCGCGGCGCTCGGGTTCGAGAAGATCGACATCTTCTCGTTCTCAATGGGCGGGATGATCGCCCAGGATCTGGTGCTCGCGAACCCGGGGCTCGTCCGCAAACTGGTGCTCACCGGCACCGGACCACGCGGCGGCAAGAACATGGACAAGGTCGTCGGCACGACCTACTGGGACGTGCTGCGCGCGACCCTCACCCGGTCGGACCCCAAGCAGTTCCTGTTCTTCAACCGCAACACCGTCGGCAAGCGAGCGGCGAAGGCGTTCCTCGCCCGACTGCAAGAGCGGACGATCGACCGTGACTACCCCATCTCTACGCGCGCCTTCCGGACGCAGCTGCGCGCCATCCGCGACTTCGGCCGCTCCGCACCGTCGGACCTGTCCACGATGACGCTGCCCACTCTCATCGCAAACGGAGACAACGACCGCATGGTGCCCTCCGTGCTCTCCGAAGACCTCCATCGCCGTATCGAGGGATCAGAGATGATCATGTACGCCGACTCCGGGCACGGCGGGATCTTCCAGTACCACGATGAGTTCGCCCCGGTCGCTGCGAGCTTCCTCTCCGCATGAGCGCGCGGCTCGCTCAGCTCGCAGCACAGACCCGGGCAGACTCGTGACTACGCTCAGAACCGAGCCGGACCGCGAAAGGGCTATCCATGGCTGTCGGACCACCAACCGTCGGGCGTCGCGAGCGGAACAAGCAGGACAAGCTTGACCGCATCATCGCTGCCGCGAGCGAGCTCTTCGCCGCTCACGGCATCGACGAGGTCACAACCCAGCAGATCGCCGACAAAGCCGATATCGGCGCCGGGACACTGTTCTTCTACGCCAAGAGCAAGGGTGAGCTCCTGCTGCTCGTGCAAAACGCGCACTACGCGGACGCCCTCGAGCGAGGTCTTGCGGATGCCGAAAACGTGGTCGAGGACCAGGACGCGGTCATGGCCATCGTTCGGCCGATCGTCGAGTGCAACCGGGTTCACGTTGACAACGGCCGCAGCTACCTGCGAGAGATGGCCTTCGGTGACCCCGCCGAGCCACGGCACGGCGAGGCCCTCGCGATCGCCGCGCGTACCGCAGATGGGATCGCCGCGGTCCTTCGCCGGCACGACGCGCGAGCGGAAATGGATGCCGCGAACCTGGCTCGGATCGTGTCGGCGATCATGTTCGTCAGCATGGCTGCGAGCGCGAACGCCCTACTGAGCATCGACGAAGTCGTTTCCGACATCCGAGACCAGGTCAGCGTCGTTCTGTCCCGATGAGCACGCGCAGACGCGGCCCGCAGATCGAGCGGCACTGAGCCGTCTGCCGTGCATCGTCATTGACGTCGTCCTCTTTCGCGGTGCGCACGCAACCGCAACACTGCCCTTTGGGACCTCGACGAGTCCCGGTCGGGGGCGGAGACTGGCTGAGCAGGGTGTTCAATGGCGGGAGAACCGCGTGGCCGAGGTCCGCTCCACGGGGCGACGCATCAAGCCGCGTTCACCGCGCCCCAGCGTTCCGCGAAACCGGGACCCCGACGCGTCGCTGGAAGTGCAGGGAAGTCCGGCGCAGCTGTCCACTCTCCTTCACCAAGGTGATGCCGCGACACGGGAATCGGTGACCACCCAGCTTCAACCGCGAGTCGGCAACGCAGCCATCCAGCGCCTGGTCGAATTGCAGCGGCAGCAGCCGCCGCCACGAACGCCGATCGCGGCCGGCGGCAGCGAAACCCGCATGCCGATCGCGTCCGGACCTGAGCGTCGTATCCCAACCGCGACCGGCGGATCACGGCAGCGAGTCCCGACCGGCTCCGGCCCGCAGCCGTCGAAGGCCCCGGCTCTCGAGCTGCGGTCGAAGACGGCGGCGAAGTCCCTCGCCGACGCCATGGGCCAGCCGTTCGTCGAATCGATGCCGGTCGCCACGGCCGCCGACCGGGCACTGGTCGCCAGGTCGAACGA
>CAVYXT010000011.1:0-388389 GCA_963772625.1 uncultured Actinomycetota bacterium
GGGAGCGGTCATCGCGCGGGAACCCCCTTCACGACCGCGTCAGCGATGACGTCCCTTGTGACGCACGCACTGGCGCCCACTATGGCTCCGGAGCCAACTCGCAAACCCTGAAGTACCACCGCGCCCGCGCCGATCAGGGCCCGCGCCCCTATCCTGACCTCTCCCGAAACGACGGCTCCCGGATTGATGGATACATAGTCCTCCAGGATCGCATCGTGGCCGATGATCGCCCCTGGGTTCAAATGAACGTGCACTCCTGTGACGGTATTCGTTGACAACTGCACCCCCGCGCAGATGATCGTCCCCGATCCGAGTTCAGCGGCAGTGCCAATCGCGGCATCTGGGTGCTTGAGCGTCGCGGGGTGCCATCCGGCGCCGTCGAAGGCTGCTGCAATGTGACGCTTTGCCTCCGGCCTTCCAACGCCGATCGCATAGAATGCTGCGTCGCGCTGGGTCAGGACCTCGGCGGTGCTACCCAGATGAGAATAGCCCCGCGCTTCCAATCGGCTGAGGTTCAAGCCCGAGGGCGCATCGTCCGCAACGCCCAACACGGTCCAACGGGGCCTGTTGCTGGCGGCATTGATCGCCTCAATCACATCAAGGGTTTCGCGGCCGAAGCCGCCGGCGCCGGCGACAACGATGGAGTCAGGCATCGGACTCTCCGAACTTCCTCGCCGTCATGTGGCCGTCCGCGCTGATTCCTTGGCGGGTCAGAACCGACTTCGCTGTGCGGGCAAGGATTGATAGATCCAGCGTCAAGCTTCGCGAGTCGACATACTCGACATCCAAGCGGAACTTCTCCTGCCACGTCAGCGCGTTGCGCCCACTTACCTGCGCCAGTCCGGTCACACCTGGCCGTGCTTCGTGGCGCCTCGCCTGTTCAGGACTGTAGCGGTCAAGGTACTCCACAAGCAGCGGGCGCGGCCCCACGAGGCTCATGTCGCCCTTCAGGACGTTCCACAGGGTCGGCATCTCATCCAGGCTGGTCGATCGGAGCCACAGCCCGAATCGCGTCAGGCGCTGCTCGTCGGTGACCGACCCGTTCGCCGGATCGGGAATACGCATCGTGCGGAATTTGTACAAAGTGAATACACGACCGCCCAGACCAGGCCGCGGTTGCGAGAAAATCACAGGGTGCCCCAGGTAGACCATCACCGCGAACGCGGTACCGAGTAGCAGGGGGAGCAGAACCAATAGTCCAAAGCCCGAAGCGAGCACGTCGATGACGCGCTTGACGAAGTCGTAGCTTTGCAGACGGGCCAGTCCCACGCGCTCAATTCACCCCCAGAAAGCCGGAGATCGTTCTGACCACGCGTTCATGCTGGTCGCTCGTCAGAGCCGATCCGCTGGGGAGAGTTAGTGCGGTTTTGAACAGGCGTTCTGACGCTCCCGTGATGAGCCCGCGTGCGCCGGCGAAGACCGGCTGAAGGTGCATGGGCTTCCACAGGGGTCTGCTCTCGATGTTGGCGAGCGCGAGCTTCTCCGCCAGTTGTCGCGGCGCCCACCCGGCTTTGGCCTCGTCGACTACGATCGACGTGAGCCAGGCGTTGTCGTATCTGTCGTCGTCCGCGCCGAACACCTCCGCGCCTTCGACCTCAGCGAACAGATCCTTGTATGCGTCACGGAGCGCTCTCCGTCGATCGATCATCTCGTCCAGCCTCGATAGCTGGGCCCGGCCGAGCGCCGCGAGTAGATTGCTCATCCGGTAGTTGTAGCCGACGTCGGTGTGCTCGTAGTGCAAGACTGGCTGTCTTGCTTGCGTTGCCAGATAGCGCACGTGGTGCGCGAATGTCTCATCGTCTGTGAGCAGCATGCCTCCTCCAGACGTCGTCATGATCTTGTTGCCATTGAACGACACGATCGACGCTTGCCCGAAGCTGCCCGCAGCGCGGCCCATGTGGGTGGCCCCCAGCGATTCTGCCGCGTCGGCGAGTACGGGAACCCCGAATTCCCCAGCGATCGCCAGGATGCCCCGTGTAGTCGACCGCCTTCCCCAGCAGATCCACCGGAAGTACGCAAGCGATGCTCTGGCCGGCTTCGCGCAGGAGTGTGAGCGCCTCACGGAGCAAGGCGGGGCTCATGTTGCCCGTCCTGGGGAGCGCGTCGATGAAGAATGGCTCCGCGCCGGTGTAGACGATCGCATTTGCCGTCGCGGCGAAGGTCATTGTTGAGGTGATCACGACGTCGCCAGGTCCGACACCGAGGGTCAGAAGCCCGAGGTGCAGAGCCGCCGTCCCTGAACTGAGTGCGACCGGCGTGCCTAACGCCGACCCGCGCGGCCAGTTCGCGTTCGAATGCGTCAACGTCAGGTCCAAGCGGCGCAATCCAGCCTGACCGCATAGCGGCCACCACCGCATCCTCTTCCAGCTGACCTACATCGGGTGAGGACATGAATATGCGATCCTTCATCGTGCCTCCTTCGGCGCAACGTCGCCGCGCCCGGACCCGATGCCTCGGCCAGAAAGCGGCGCGGTATCGGCACATGAGCGCATTTCCAGTGCTTCGTCCTCTTGCGTTCGCGAGCGATTTTGCAGGGAGGGCGGAGGTTCGTCTGAGCGACGCGCCAGCTCGACGTGTCCGCTCTGCCCGCATAGATGCTTCCATGCGTCTGCGGGATGCCGTGGAGCAGAGGCGGCTCGGCCATACATGCGTTCAGGAAATCGGGCCAGGACCCCTCCGCTAGGGCTCGGCACTGCAGTCAACCTCGCTGTCCGTCCGCGCGGTGGGGTTGACGCCCCGGGTGTCACTCTGACGTCGATCGGCGTGCCGCTCGGGGCGTCGGTTTCCAGGTCGAGCGAGAGGGCAAGCCAGACGCACCCGGATCGACGCTGACCCAGAAGAACTGCACCTGATGACCGTCGTCCGAGAAGCCATCGACCGAGATGGGTGTTCCGTTGATCGAGGCAGCCACGATTGGCCCGTTCGTAGGGGCGTAGGCGTAGACCTTCACCCGCTGAACTCCTGGAGCGATCCCTTCATCCATGACAGGCCCGATGATGCGACGAGGACTGAGATACCCCACCGCCTCCGGGGGCAGTGTGCTGGTGAGGGTCAGCGTTAGCCGTCGCACAGCGGTGCTGCGGGCTGGATGTTACGTTGCGACATCCACCGCGGTTGCGAGGTAGTAGTTGAGTTTCGATCCGACGTTGTCGTTGATATAGAAGCCGAAACGATCTGTCTCGGTGTCGCTATCGGGTACGCCGGCGTCCACCCCGGCATCAACGAATACGGCTTGGAGATCCTCGTGCGCGCTCCACACGAGCAGTCGATGCTCGCCCGCTGCCTGGGTGAATGCCGATATGAGCTGTTGCACGTCGAGCTGGCCACCAGTGGCGCGCGCGAAGGTCTGCGCGACGACGTCCGCATAGACCTCGTCCTGAAGCCGGTTGTCACGAACCACATCGCCGGTGTTGTACTGCTGGAGCACTTCATTGAAGAGCACGCTCACGACATTCGTGCTGTCCACCGTCTGGACCCGACGTGGTCGTGACCGGTCCGGTCGCACGAAGGAGATAGGACAGCGCGACCACGTCGGCCCCGATCACAGCGTCAGGGGAGTAGCCGAACTCGCGCTGCCAATTAGCTTGAACGATCTGTGCTGCGCTCACGAAATTCGGACGCAGGGTTGCGTTGGTGATGTACGTGCCGAACTCGCCCGGCGCGAACTGCGCAAACCCGCCGGGCGCAGGAATGATCGGCGCCGTCGAGGGTGAGGGTCGAAGTTGCCCCACCCGGCGGGCAGAGCCCGGTCACGAGTTCGATGCGGCCCTGATCGAATCGCAGCTCCATGAACGACAGGGCCGTGCCGCCCAGGGAGCGCGCCTCGGCATTGTTCTGGAACATGACGACATAGGTCTGCGGTCCTTGTGCGCCGAGCATGCGGGGAGCCACTTGCAGGGCGGTGTCGGCCACGCCGAGCGCTGCAGACATGCGCGTGAACGCGCCCCCGAGCTGGCTATGCACGCCAGCGAGGACACCCGATGTCCGACAAGTCCAGTCTGGCAGAGCGTTCCTGAAGGAGCGCGGACGTCGGCTGATCACCATCTGCACCACCGGTGCAGCGGCGGTGAGTGGCTCCAGGGGGATCGCACCCCCTGCGGTGCCATTTCGACGGCTCGAGACCCGGCGCGATCCGCAAGCGGTTCCACGCGACCACAGCGTCGTCGGTCAACGCCGTCAGCTCGCTCGTTGTGCGAACGAGATCGCCCACGAACGGCGCCCCCTCGGCGGCACGCCAGATCGGGTCGGACGTCAGTTCCGCGGCCTTTTCGGTGTGGGAGGCCACGTTGTCGAAATGCTCCTCGACGCCGGCGAAATCGAACTCCGACCGCGCTGGCCAGACCTTTGAATGTGCGCCTGCGCGCTCGCAAGCTCGTTGTTGATCTGAAGCGCACGCGCCCCGAACCATGCAGCGATCGCACATGCCAGCGCGATTATCGGTATGACGATCCAGGCGGCGATCAGCCAGGGCCGACGGCTTCGTCGTCCGTCAGGGCGCGACGAGGCCGCCTGACCGGGCGCGGCCTGCTCGTCGGCGGTGCTGGGGAGAATCGAAGACACGGCATCCTCAAAAGATGTCGGGCGGGAGACGTGCCAGCCTATCCAGCCGACCTGTGCAACCTCTCACAGTGGCGTCGCCCGGCTGCAACGCGCGTTCTTGTTGCCTCATGTAGAGATGCCCGCTTGATGGTGTTCATTGGCCGCATCCGGGTATTGCCCATGCGGGTGTGTCGGGATTGCTGCTGCTGGCGTGTGACGTTCAGGCGGCAATCTCCGCTCGGCCAGGTGGTGTGTCGCAAGCCTCTCGGGCCAGAGGTATGATAACCGCGCTCCTGCCGGAAAGTGAGGTTCCGCGCGTGAAAGCATCACCGAGGCTGTTGTCGACCCGAAGCGGGGTGCGAGAACGGTGAACAACGAGCCATGGGAGGCCGGGACCGACGCGCGGACAAGCGGCGTCGACGGTGCATTCGCGGAGCAGTCGGAACCGGGACGGCGTAGCGACGCCGGGACAGTAGCCGAGCGGGAACGACACGCCGGGCCGTCCCGGCGAGAGCCGGACGCCGAGCCGTGGCCGGCTTCGCAGCATCCTCAGGAGGAGTTGAACGGCGCCGGCGAAGACGATGTCGACGAGCTGCTATCGCTGTTCGACGAACAATACTCGACCGACGATGAGGACGACCGGACCGCTGGGTCGATCCACAGGACTGGGCCAATGCGGTCGATGCGGAGCACCGGGTCGCTTCGAATCGCTCCGAACGAGCCGACCGCAGTCATCGCGCTGGACGAGCCCACCGCGGTCATCGCTGTGGACGACCGGACGCGGGCGTTCGTGCCGGTGCCGACGGCCACTCCCTCCCCGGCCACCAGATTCGTGACACCTGTGCGCTCCGCGACGCCGGCTCGACAGCCTGGACGCGCTGGCTGGCGCACGCGCGTCGGCTGGTTGGCAGCGGCATCCGTTGTTCTCCTCATCACCATCATCGCCGTCGTTGTCGCAGCCGTGTCATTGGCTCCGGCACCGGAGGTCACCAACAATCAGGCGGCGCCCACCGCGGACGTCACCGAGCTGGAGGCGGCTGAAGCGGACGCCACTCAGTCTTATTCGTCCATGCAGACGGCGATCGCCCAGCACAAAGACGCGGCGCTCGGCGCGAAGGCCTCTGCCGCGAGTGCAGCTCCGGCGTTTGCGGCGGTGGCCGGTATGACGGACGAGGCGACGCTCACCGCGGCCAACGCTGCGCTCGCCGCGGTGACCGCACAACTGACCGGCGCGGCGCTTGCCGCACCGCCCGACCCCTACGCGCGAGGCGACGTCGACCTGACGAGCGTCGACGACATCGCCGCGGCAGCCCAGACAGCCGGCAACCGTGCCGCGGAGTTCGTGACGGCGACCGAGGAGGCGCAGGCTGCCCGGACGGCGCTCATCGAGAAGGTCGCTGCACTGGATGCCGCGCGCGTTGCGCTCGGGTCGTCGCTGCCCCGGGCGGCCGAGACCATCGTCGCTCAGAACGGGCGTGCGGCACAGACCTTCAAGGATGCCGTCATCGCAACATCCGTCGCCGTGTCGGCGGCTCAGGCAGCCGGCACGTGGGGCGACGCCGAGCTGCTCGCGTACGCCGCGGCGGTGACCGCGCTGCGCCAGGAGCAGGTGCGCGTCCCCGCGCCGCCGACGCCGGTTGCGCCTGCGCCGCCAGCGCAGGAAGAGACCGGGCCGGGGCCTGACGTTTCGGTGCCTCCGGTGCCGGAGCCTGATGAAGTGCCGGAGCCCGATGAGCTGCCGGACCTGGACGATCCCGACTTCGAAATGCCGGACTTCGAAGTGCCGGGCTTCGAGCTGCCGACGTTCCCGGAGGATTGATAGCGCGGGACGTGGTCGCGCTGTTCAATGCGTCGGGATTACTGCTGCCGGCTGGGTGAGGGCGGCCGTTGTCGCGACTGAGTATTCGCTCGCGCGGCGGTGTGTCGCAGACCTCTCGCGTAGCAGAGGTATGCTGACGGCGCTCCCGCCGCAAAGTGAGGTATGCGCGTGAAAGCACCAACGAGGCAATTGTCCGCCCGAATCGGGAGGCGACAGCGGTGAACGCTGAGCCATTGGAACCCGATACTGACGAGCGAACGAGCGAGCGCGTCGGCGCGGACGACTTCGTCGAAGGCGCCGTCAGCCAGGGCGCTTATCCGGCGTATGGCCGTGACGGCATGAGTGATTCTCGCCGGTCCGAGGCGCAATCGGCCGGCGATCCTGAGGAAATGAACGACGTCGACGGGCTGCTGTCGTTGTTCGATGAGGACGATTCGGATGATTCGGACGAGTGGGATGAGTTGGACGGGTCTGATGGTTCGGATGAGGTGAATGATTCGGACGAGTCGGATGAATTCGACAGCCCGAGTGAGTTTGTTGCTCCGGAGAATTCGGATTCTCCGCAATATCCCTCGGATGCAATTGCGTCGGACGACTTCGCCGAGGTCGGGCGTCCGGACGACTCGGGCGATTCGGTCGAACCGGAGGACCGGGATGGTGACGTCTCGGAGGATTGGGACGCTGCGGTTGATCCGGAGGACCGGGTTACTGCGGCTTCGGAGGATTGGGATGCTGCGTTTGACCCGGAGTACCCCCGTGCTGCGGTTCTGGTGGACCGAGACGATGCGGCTTCGGTGGGCCGGGACGCGGTTGATCCGGAGGACTTCGACGACGCGGTCGATCCGGGAGATTTTGACGACGCGGTCGATACGGAGGATTGGGTCGCCGGTGTCGCGCCGGGCGAACGGACCACGGCCGTCGCTCTGGACGACCGGACCGCTTGGATCGCCCAGGATCGGCGCACTGCTGTCCTCCCTACAGACGACCGCGAAGATCCGTTCGTTCCTCTGACCGCAACCGGCGCGCTCGCGCAGGACGACCGCACGGAACTGCTCGCGCCGGTCAACTCGTCGGTCGCGCTGGCGCCGGTTCCCACGGCCGTTCCCTCGTCGGCCACCCAGCCGGCGACTCCCGCTCGCACGATGACTCTCGCTCGACGGCGGGGGTTCGCCGGGTGGAGCCGGCCGATGCGCTGGTTGGTAGCGGCATCCGTAATTCTGCTTGTCGTCATCGGAGCCGTGGCGTTCGCGCAGGCGCTGGCTGCGAACAACCAGGCCGCCGTGGCTGCGGCTGTCGCCGAGCTGGAGGCCGCCGAAGCGGCCGCCACCCAGCCCTATGCGCCCATGCAGGCCGCCGTCGCCGACTACAACGATGCGGTGCTCGGTGCCCGCGCATCGGCCGACGGTGCCAGCCCGGCGTTCGCGGCGGTGGCCGGCATGACGGACGAGTCGAGGTTCGCCTCGGCCAATGCGGCACTCGCCGCGGTTCTCGCGCAACTCGACGACACGCCTCTCGCGGCACCGCCCGAGCGCTATGCGCGCGGCGACATCGACCTGACGAACCTCGACGCCATCGCCGCGGCGACGAAGACAGCCAACGACCGCGCGAAGGAGCTCACCACAGCGACCGAGGAGGCGCGAGCGGCCCGGATCGAGCTCATCGAGAAGGTCGATGCGCTCGCCGCTGCGCGGCGGTCGCTCGGGTCGTCTCTGCCGAAGGCGGCGGACAGAATCGTCGATGAGAACTGGCGCACGGTGTGGAGCTTCAAGGAAGCGGTCATTGAAGCAGCCGCCGCTGTGCCGGCGGCTCAGAAGACGGGCATCTGGGGCGACGCCGAGCTGCTCGCGTACGCCGCGGCGGTGACGGCGTTGCGCGAGGAGCAGGAGCGCCTCGGCGGCTCGGGGCGGTCGACTCCGGTCGAGCCGGGGCCCGAGCCCGAGCCTTCGCCGGATCCGGGGGCGGATTCTGGGACGGATCCTGGGACGGTGCCTCCGCCGGCGCAGGAGGAGCCGGACGAGCCGGGCACGGAGCCGGAGCCCGGGCAGGACGACCCGAATGATGTGCCCCCTGATGAGGAGCTCGGCCCGCCGGACGAGGTGGCCGACCCGTAGCCGCCCGTCGCTCCCGTTTGGTTCTCCACATCCGGGGCTTTGGGGGAGTAATTCACAGGTATATCGAACATATCTCGCAATGTCGGTGGCTAGTGTCATCGTTTGCGTATGGCCATCCTGACCGACATGCGAGAGCGGATCGACCTCGTCGAGACGCACCCCGGCATGGACGTCGAGGCCTCTCGCCTTCTGGAGTCGATGCGCCGGCTCCACACTGACCACGTGATGGATGTCGTCACCCATGCGTCTGAACTGAAGCACGATGTCGAGCGCATCGTCGCCGTCGCAGCGGGGGTTCTCGCGGAGCGCTCGACGAGCGAGAAGGGACAGGCCGGGGCGGCGGCGGTGCATGGACACTCGTCGCCGATCTCTCTCGTGCAGTCGATCTCGGGCAGCACGCGTGCGGAAGCGGTCCGGGCGGTGCGCATCGGCGAGGCGCTGCTCGAGGGGGCAGCTGATGTCCCCGATGACTGCGAGCCGGCTGTTGCGGCAGCGTTTGAGCCTGCGGTTTCGCCCTGGCACGATCCGCTGCGGCGGGCCATGCTCTCGGGTGTGCTCACCCCCGCACAGCACGATGCGATCCTGCGGGGGCTCGGCGAGCCGCCCGCCAGTTCAGGTTTCATCGACGAAGCCGTCGACACGGATGCTGTCCGCGAGGTGTGGTCGCTCGCCGCGACCCAGCTGATCGCCGAGGCTGAGGGCATCGAGGTCGAAGAGCTCGCGCGACGCGCACGCCAGGTGCGGGACGCTCTCGATCCGGTCGGTGCTGAGGAGCGGCAGGCTCGGCGATTCGACAGTCGCTCCTACCGGATGTGGACGGATGCCGACGGAGTCCAGCACGCGCGGATCACCTTCGACGACGAAACCGCCGCCTGGTGGCGGGCGCTGATCGATTCCGCGCTCCGTCCCCGGCGCGGAGGGCCGCGCTTCGTGAGCGATGACGAACGCGCGGCGGCCGAGGAATTGCTGGCCGACCCGCGGACGAACGACCAGATCGCCTACGACCTGATCACATCCGTGTTCCGCGCTGGGGCGCTGGCGACGGCATCTGACGTGTTCGGCGCCCGCCAGCCCGGCGTGCGGATGATCGTCGTGAAAGACGCGACCGGTCCGCGCGATGCGTTCGGGCGCATGCGCGCCACCGGTCACTTCGAAGACGGCGGCGACGCGATCGCCGGATCGGTGATCGACCGCGCGCTGTGCGAGGTCGGTTCGGTCGAGGTCATCGTCGATTCCTGCGGCAATCCGCTGGACGTGGGCCGCGAACAGCGGCTGTTCACGCCCAAGCAGCGCCTCGCTCTCGCGGTGCGCGACGGGGGATGCCTGTGGCCCGGATGCCGCGTCCCCGCGTCGTATTGCGAAGCGCATCATTGCGACCACTGGTCACAGGGCGGGCGGACCGACATCGCGGGCGGGATCTTGCTCTGCCGGTTCCACCACATGCTGCTGCACAACGCGGGGTGGGCTATCCGGCGCGACGGGATAGGCCCGTTCGTGCTTCATCGACCGCCCGGGATGGCCGGCCAGCCCATACCACTGCGATCGAGATCGGCGGTGCGATGGGCGTGGGATCCGCCGCCCCCCGAGGTTCGAGCGGGGTGGCGCGCGGCCTGAACCCCCGGTCGTTGTGTGGGCACGGACCCTTGCCGGTCGTAGAGCGAGCGAGCGCGCCCCCGCCAGGGAGTGACTTCGCTGGTCGCTCAACGACCGAGCGGCCGACCGAGCGGCGGCGTCAGCTCAACGCGTGGGAGCCATGGCCGGGGTGAGCGACGGCGCAATCTCGGAGATCCATGAAGCCAGCTCAGGGCCCAGGTCATCCCGATCAAGGGCGAGCAGGATGCTCGACTTCAGGTAATCCAGCCGATCACCCGTGTCGTACCGGCGACCGGAGAAGATCACACCGAGCACAGGGCCCGGCGATCGCCTCGTCCGCGGCGAGCTCCTCGAGGGCATCCGTCAACTGAATCTCGCCGCCCTTGCCGGGCTCGGTGTCCTCGAGCACATCGAAGATCTCCGGCTTGAGAACGTAGCGACCGATGATCGCCAGGTTGCTCGGAGCCTCAGCTGCCGAGGGCTTCTCGA
Organism: uncultured Actinomycetota bacterium; assembly: GCA_963772625.1. Lineage (GTDB taxonomy): Bacteria > Actinomycetota > Actinomycetes > Actinomycetales > Microbacteriaceae > Microbacterium. The sequence goes on from CAVYXT010000011.1 coordinate 10,552, forward strand.
CGAGGGCCTTGATCTTCACGACGTCGGCGTCGGCGGTGGTGTCGACATCCGCGCAGCCGTATAGGTGGATCTGCGACGGGTCGACCTCCATCAGAGCGACGACCGTCGCCGACTGAGCGAACGACACCTCGATCATGCGGGAGAGCAGCGGGTCGCGAGCGTCGATGAGGTCGTCGCCGAGCATGACGGCGAAGGTCTCGTGGCCCACGTGCTTGCGAGCTCGCAGCACCGCGTGGCCGAGTCCCTTCGGATCACCCTGACGCACGAAGTGGATGTCGGCGAGCGAGCTCGGCTCCATCACGCGGGCGAGCTTGCCGTGGTCGCCCTTCTTCTCAAGGGTGTGCTCGAGCTCGGTGACGCGGTCGAAGTGGTTGGCGAGGGCGTTCTTGTTGCGGCCGATGATCATCAGGATGTCGTCGATGCCGGCGGCGACCGCCTCTTCGACGACGTACTGGATCGCGGGCTTGTCTACGACGGGCAGCATCTCTTTCGGCATCGCCTTGGTGGCGGGCAGAAAGCGGGTGCCGAGGCCGGCTGCAGGGATGACGGCCTTGATGGGGGGATTTGTCATGATTCGAACGTACCCAGGTCATGTGAATGGCTGGTTTCGCACCCGTCACGGAAGGTAGCGGCGGATGTGATAGCCCACACTCCTTGTCCCCTTACCGGCGGATTTTCATTTCGGCGAAGCTACGGCGCGCGCGGGTACGCCCGCCCCTGCCGTGGTGTCACAGGCTGTTAACACAGAGGCGCACCCAGGCGTAACGCGCCGTCGATACGCTCGAGCCGGCACAAGGGTGCGTATCCGCAGGCTCCCGTCGCGCACTTCCCCAAGAGTGCAGCCCCCCAATGATCGGCGGGGGCCTGCGGCCACACCCCCTTGAGCCCGCAATCGTACGCTGACAGTGAGAAGCTAGACGCCGTCGACCCAGGCGACGGCATGCACGAGGCGACGATCCCGGCCGCGAGGCGTGAGGATGCGGCGCACGTCCGCGCGTCCCTGCAGATCCGCTGCCTCGAATGACGTGAAATCCATGGCGAGACCGCTGCCGAGGGCCTTCGCGTACGACTCCTTGATCGTCCAGAGCTGCGCCAGCCGCTCACGACGTGCGGACGCGGGCAATCTGGAGAGGGCCTCGAGCTCGGCGGGAGAGCAGGCTCGGCGCGCCAGCGCGGGCTGGTCGAACACCGGTGCGACCAGCTCGAGGTCGACGCCCAGGAGACCGTGCGCGGAGACGCCCACCAGGAGGTGGTCGTCGGAGTGGGCGATGCTGACGTCGAGGCTGCTGCGCCGCAGTCGCGGCTTCTCGCCGCGCGGCACGACCTCGAACCCGTGCCACGGCATGCCGAGTCGACCTTGAACGATCTCGCGCAGCCAGGAGCGCGCGGTGACGTACTCGTTGCGTCGTCGTCCGGACAGGGACGCGGCGGTCGCGGCATCCGGCCCGAGGATCTCGACGAGCTGACGCGAGGTCCAATCCCGGTGCGATCCGCTGCGCCCGGCGCGCAGGTGCAGACTCTCGCGCCGGCCGCGTCGGGGATACCGAGAGCTACTCCGCTGCAAGCTGTGAGATCCCGCCGGCGAGCTCGCGGATCGTGGGATAGTCCCACACGATCGTCGGGTCGACCTCGAGCTGGAATTCGTCTTCGATGTCGCCGCACAGCGTGAGCGCATAGACCGAATCGAGTCCGAGCTCGCTGAGGGGAGTGTCGACGGTGAAGCTGCCGGGGATCACCTTGCCGTACGCGATCACGCGTCCGGTGAGCCACTCTTCGACCTGGGTGGGGAGCACATCGGTAGGCATGCGGGTCCTTTCTCTTGCTTCGGGTATCAGGCGCTCGCGCGCGCGGGGTAGATGGCGACGGGGCGAAGCCCAACCGAACGCGATCCATCGACGCACGACTCACCGTGGGCGACCAGCCGGTCGATGATCTCACGGGGGAGTGGCCGCTGCCGACCGTTCAGGCGTCCGCGCACTCGCTCGAGGCAGGCTCGGAGGACGAGCGGGTCGGCGGCGATCGCGTTGTTGCCGGGTTCGGCGGCCCAGACGCCCACGACGCTCGCCGCGGCCAGGTAGAGCGAGATGCGGCGGGCGACATCGAAGGATGACGCGGATGCCGTTGCCGTCAGCTGATCCGGGGCGAGGGCCCGAGCGATGGCGCGCTCCCGCGCGAACCCGTCCGCCAGCTCTTCCACCAGGGGCAGCACTTCGGGCGCGTGCTGCTCGAGCGCCGAACGGACCCGTGGGTCGAACAGGGCGGCACCGACGGGGTCGGCGGAACCGGCGCTCAGTGCGAGGGCGTCGAAGTCGAGAGCGGACAGCGGCTCGGCCGCGTTCAGCTCGAAAAGGCGCGGGTCGGCGTCCACGGTCTTCTCGGAGCGGCGCGCCCACGTGGGCAGGTTTGGGAGGATCGTCATCAGGCACGATGTGCTGCCGGCGTGCCCGATCGGCACCACGGTCAGGTCGCGCACGAACTTCTCGATCATCGCGAACGGCTGCATGCGCGCGTAGAACGTCGATCCCGCGAGCACCGACAGCAGCTGCATGGCGTTGGTCAGCAGCTGGGGCGCCAGGTACTTCGACACGGCCGTCAGGACGAAGCTCTCGCGGGGCGCGAGGTGCAGGGCGCGCACCACGGTGCCGCTGAGGGCGTCGGCGATCAGGGTGTCGACGAGGGCGTCTGCGTACAGGGACCGAGCATGTGGAATGTCCAGGACGCATCCGCCGTACAGCTTCCGGTCGCGGGCGTACAGGATCGACTCGTGCAGGGCCGCCTCGACCGACCCGACGGCGAGCGCGGGGATGATCGCACGGGTGATCTGGAACGCCTTGAGGGCGGTCTCGACGGCGTCGCCATCGCCGCCGATGACGCGGTCGGCGGGGATCTCGACGCCGTCGAACCGCGCCTCGCCGATCCAGCAGCCGCGCATCCCCGCCGTGAGCGCCCGGCGCGATGTGTCGGCCGGGTCGTCGGGCGCCTTGTGCCACATCAGGAGCGAGAACCGGCGCGCAGCGACACCGTCGCGCGTCTGGGCGATGATCAGCGCCGACTCGGCGCGGTCGATGTTGTTGATGACCTGCTTCGTGCCGGTCAGCTTCCACACGTCGCCGTGGAACTCGGCGGAGCACTCGTTGTGGAGCAGGTCGTTGCCGTGGTCGAGTTCGTGGAACGCGGTGGCGATCTTCTCTCCGGCCAGCAGTCGGCGCGCGACGTCTGCCTGCTGCTCGCCGTTGCCGGCGATCCACACGTTGACCGCGGCCATGAGGGTCGTCAGGCCGTAGCCGAGGCCGACGGCGGGGTCGCGACGGAAGATCGGGCGAAGGCGCGCGACCATCTCCGCGGTGTCGGTCCACCGTCCGCCCAGCGCTTCGGGCACGAACTCGGCGGCCGCACCCCAGGCATCCAACATCTCTTCGGCGTCGCTGTTCAGACGCCGGGCGTCATCGTCGGCGGCGATGGCCGCATAGTCGAACGGGCCGTCGCCGTGCGGGTCGCCGAAGAGCACCTCGAGTTCCGGCGTGTGTAGGCCGTCGGTCGCGAGCACAGTCAGGTTCAGTGTCATCGTCTAGCCGATCCATTCCGTGAGCAGGCTGACGACACCGCTCGCGCGGGCCTGGAGGGCGGCATCCGTCACCGCATGGGCGATGTCCTCGCGTATCGGCTCTCCGCCGAGGCGGAACGAAAGGCGCTGCAGCACCGCGGCGAGCCACGCGTCGTCACGGCCGAGGGGACCGTCGATCGCGTCCCGGCGCGCCAGCCAGAACGCGATCGCGCACGCGCCTCCGAAGGTGAGGGCGAGGCGCTCCGCGAGGTGGAACGCGAGCGGATCGGGCTGCGACTGGCGGGGGAGTGCGGCGGCCTCCTCGAGCAGCTCGGCGTACTCGAGCGCGATCGCCCGCGCCGGTGCGACCGCCGCCGCGGACGCACCGCTCGCCTCGAGCGTGTCGACGAGTGCAGGCAGCGCGCGCAGCAGCCGCGAGCCGTGCCGTGACACCAGTCGCAGCTCGGAGGTCGGGAGCCGATCGGCTTCGACGCCTGCGTGCAGGCCGGCGAGGATCGCCTCGACGTCGGGAGCTGGGGCAGGTCGCGCCATGTTGACGAACTCGTTGACGATCACGTGCAGATTCACGATCGAGTTGCCGTCGAAGATCCCGGCCGCGCGGTTGTCGCGCGCCACCTTCTGGAAGGCGCCGGCGTCGGCGATCCCGACGAGCTGGGATCGAGCACCCACGAACTGGGTCAGATCGCGGAACAGCAGATCGATGGTCTCGGGCGCGAGGTATTTCACGAAGGCGCTGACCACGGCCATCTCGGCGGGAGTCTCGTGCGCCGCGCGAACCCCCGCGAACATGACGACTTCGGCGAGCAGCGTGTCGGCGACGGCATCGGCCAGCGCGCGTCGCGCGAGCGGCAGCTCGGCGAGACGGTGACCGTAGAGGCGGCGGCTGTCCGCGAAGTCCAGGGCCATCGCGAGCCCGTGGTCTGCCGCTCCGACCGACAGGGCCGTCGTGAGGGCTCGGGTCAGCTGGAGGCTCTTCAGCACGATCTCGAGGCCGTGTCCGCGCGGACCCACGAGGTTGGCGCCGTCGACGGTCGTGCGGCGAAGTTGATTCCGCTGATATCGACGCCACGGGTGCCGTGCGTGGCGACCGATGGCTCGTAGGAGATCGTCGAGGGGTCGACGTCGCGCTTGTCGACGAGCACGAGGGAGAGCGAGCGAGGGCCCGGCTGCTCTTCGGAACGCGCGAGCACCGTGATCGCCCGGCCACGAGTGGCGTTGTTGATGGGCCACTTGCCGCCATCGACCCGGATTCCGCGTTCGCTGATGTTCGCCGCTGTCACGCCCCGGGAGAGGTCCGAGCCGCGGCCCCTCTCGGTCAATCCCCACGACACCGCGTCGCCTGTCGAGGCGATGCCTGCCATGCGAGTCGCGATGTCGCCGCCGGCGAGCCAGGCGCACACCGAGCCGAGGAACGTCTTGCCGTGCGCGACGGCGACGGTGACATCGCGGCGCGCGAGGTGGCGGATCATCAGGAGCGGCCCGAGGGCGTCGGTGAGCCGGCCGCCGTGCTCGGCGGGGATGTAGTACTGCTGGAGGCCCCACCCGTTGATGGCGGCGATCGAATCGGCGGGGAATTCAGAGCGCTCGTCGAGTTCGATCGAGCGCTCGGTCGAGACGACGGCGTCCGGGTCCGACGCGTCGCCGAGGAAACGGTCGAACTCGCGCACGGGTGCGAGCACATTCGTGAGCGCGACGCCCGTCATGCGTGCACCAACTCGAAACCGTCCGCGTGGACGACCGCGAGCTGCTGCTCGACGAGGAGCTTGCGCGTCAGCGAGCGCTGCACCTTGCCGCTCGTCGTGCGAGGGAGGGAGCCCTTGCGGATCAGCGCGATGCCGAGGCTCGGAAGCGTGAACTCCTGGGAGATGCTCCGGCGCAGGTCGGCGCCGAGCGTCTCGACGTCGCCGGAAGCCAGCATCGCACCCTCGACCTCGGCGACCAGGCCGATCTCGGTCGCACTTCCGGGCAGCTCGAACGCGGCGCTCAGGCAGCCGGCGGCCAGCAGGCCACCAGCGGCGAGCTCGAGGTCCTGCGGATAGATGTTGCGTCCGCGGACGATGATGAGGTCCTTGAGGCGTCCGGTGATCACGAGTTCGCCGTCGACGATCGCTCCGAGGTCGCCCGTGCGCAGGTACGGTCCGCCGGAATCGCCCTCGATCGTCGCGCCGAATTCGGCGAGCGTCTCGTCGGGACGATTCCAGTACCCCTGAGTGACACTCGCGCCGCGCACCCAGATCTCACCGATCAGCCCCTCGTCGAGACGAGTCGAGGTCGCGGCGTCGACGATCGCGATCTCCATTCCCGTCGCAGCCGGACCGCACGGAACGAGCGAAAGGGCGCGCTCGCCGGGCGCCGCTGCGACCAGGACGTCGCGTTCGATGCCCTCGGCGCTCGCTCGGATCGCCTGCGGCGGCTCGTCGCCCCGATGACCGGTGACCATCAGCGTCGTCTCGGCCATGCCGAAGGCCGGGATGAACACCTCTCCGCGGAACCCGACGGGAGCAAAACGGGCTGTGAAGGCATCCAGGGTCTGGATGCGCACGGGCTCCGCCCCGGTGATGGCCCCCTCCAGGCTGGAGAGATCGAGTTCGTCGCGCTGCTCGTCGGTGATCATCCGCGTGCACAGGGCGAAGGCGAAGTCGGGGCCGACGGTGTGCGTGGCCCGGAACTGCGTCACCATACGCAGCCACTGCAACGGCCGTCGCAGGAACTGGGAGGGCGAGGTGATGTACATCGAGGCCGTGGCATAGATCGGCTGCAGGATCTGACCGATCAATCCCATGTCGTGGTAGTGCGGCAGCCAGCCGACGAAAACGCTCGAGGACGACATCCCGATCACGCTGCTGATCGCCTGCTGATTGGCGAGCAGGTTGCCCTGGGAGACCATCACACCCTTGGGCCGGCCGGTCGATCCGGACGTGTACTGCAGGATCGCGGTCGAGGACTCCGCGATCTCCGGCATCGTCCAAAGATCGGGATCAGCCTCGGCGGGCCCCTCGACGAGGAGGACCGACGCCCCCTCGACCACTTCGTCGTCCGCCACTCCGAGCGGACCGAGCGCTCCCGGCGCGGTCAGCACGACCTTCGCCCCGGAGTCGCGTGCGATCGCGAACAGCCGCTGGCGGACCGCGTCGGCATTGCGCAGTGCGGTCACCGGGACGGGCGCCGCGACCACTCCGGCGTACAGACAGGCCATGAGGGCGCGGATGAACGGGATGCCCGGTTCGAACGCGAGGATCGCGACATCGCCGGGGCGAAGGCCGCCGGCGGCGAACTCGACGGCACGCGCTCGCGCGTCGGCGTCGAGTTCGACGAAGGTGATCTCGGAGAACGCGTTCGGGCTGTCGTAGAAACGAATGCCCCGGTCGGCAGCTGTGCTCGTGGACTGTCGGATGCGTTCTACGAAGACCGCTCCAGCGTGATAAACCATGGTGCATCCCCCTGCACTCTTGAAGCGTGACCACGGCATTGCGCGCGGCACACGCGGATGCCGATTCCGCCGGCTTCCCGACACCAGCGTGCTCGACGAAAACGACGAGGCTGTTACGTGCGCGTAAACTCTCCGACGTCGGCACGGCGTTCTTGATCGTGGCGGATACTCTGAGCCGAGTGAAACGGCCATCCACGATTACTCGATCGCGCGGCGCTGATGAGGTGACGAACATCGGTCATCGCACCGCCCGAACCCGCTCGCCACGCCTCGTGAATGACCGGAGCGTCGACCGCTCCCTCTCAACCCGGAAGTCTCGCACGTGAATGGAATCGCCGGTCTGACCATCCTCCAGCGCGTGCGGGACTCCGTCTTCAGTCGTGTGGCGGCGGGCGGGTTCCACCGCTTCGGCCGAAGTTCGCGCATCATGCTGCCCACCCGGATCGCGAACGCCGACAAGATCGCGGTGGGCGACGGCGTGCTCATCGGCGCCGGGTCATGGCTCATGGTGCCCTCGCGCGAGGCGCCAGGACCGGTGATGTTCATCCACGACCGCGTCCGCATGCGCGGCGCGTCGATCTCCGCAGTCGAGAGCGTCGTGATCGAAGAATCGGTCGGCATCGCCTTCGGCGTCTACATCTCCGACCACAGCCACGGTTTCGACCAGCCCGGTGTGCCCATCCGCGACCAGCCGCTGACCGAACCGCGTCCCGTGCGGATCTGCCGCGGCGCATGGCTCGGCCAGAACGTCGTGGTGATGCCCGGCGTCACGATCGGCGAACAGGCAGTCATCGGTGCGAACTCGGTGGTCACCCGTGACATCCCGCCGCGCGTCGTCGCCGTCGGCGCCCCCGCCCGCGTCGTCAGGGAGTTGGTGCCGGAGTGAGCGAAGCAGATCAGGAGGTCCGATCGCAGCAGCGCGCCGCGTCGCGACCGTTCACCGACGACTTCGTCTTCACCTTCTCGTTCGAGACCTTCGCCGACGCGGCCCGCCGGGGCATGATGCGCCCACCGGACCGCATTCTGCTGAGCTTGGCGAACAGCCCGCAGGTCGGGCGCCTGCTGGTCGCGAATCCGTATCGGTGGACGCCCCGCGTCCTGGCGTCCCCGCTGCTGGACCGGGATGTCGACTTTCCCGGATCCGATCACGTGTGGCTGCACTCGCCGACACGGTGGCGCCGCAACGACCGTCTCGACCCGGACGGCGCGGCCGTCGAGTACGCGGAGTACGACACCTCGCTGCGCAAGGGGGCTGCCCGCCGCGGTCTCACCGATCCGGTGGTGCTCACCGCCAATCCGCTCGTCGCCGGGTTCGCTCCGTTGGAGTGGGCGCGGCAGACGACGTTCTTCGCGCGCGACGACTGGTTGAGCTCGCCGAGCCGCAGCGAGTACTGGCCCGCGTTCCGTGAGGCTTACGCGCGCATCGCGGCGTCGGGCCGTGGCGTCGTGGCCGTGTCGTCGCAGATCATCGAGCGCATCGCGCCCACCGGCCCGCATGAGGTCGTCCCGAACGGGGTCGAGCCCGCCGAGTGGCTGCGGCCGGCTCCGGCGGAGCCCGCCTGGCTCGCGAAGATCCCGCATCCGCGTGCCGTGTACGTCGGAACTCTCGATTCGAGACTCGACGTCGACGGCATCGCGACGCTCGCTCGCGCGCGCCCCGACCTGCACACCGTGCTGCTCGGACCGCTACCCGATCCCTCATACATCAGCGAGCTCGCGTCACTGCCGAACGTGCACGTGCATTCCAGCGTGGGGCGCGCCGAACTCGTGGCAACCCTGCGCAACGCGGATCTGTGCCTCGTCGCACACCGGCGCACAGCCCTCACGGAGGCGATGAGTCCGCTCAAGCTGTATGAGTATCTGGCGGCCGGCGCGCCCGTTCTGTCCATCGACCTTCCCCCGGTGCGCGAGATCAGCGACCGCGTGCTGCTGGTCGACTCGGTGGCTGATTTCGTCGACGTCGTCGACAGCGCGCTCGTGCTCGGGCGGGCATCGGAGGACGACCGTACCGCCTTCATCGGGGCGAACTCCTGGGCGGCCCGACACGAGCGCATCATAGCTCTCACGCGCGGTTCCTGACCCGGATTCGCCGGGACCCGAGGAGCCTCGGAGCCCGATTTCGAACCACGTGTTTCCACCATGTCACGGGGCTCAAAACCCTGTGTAAACAGACGGTGCGCAGCACGGTTCGGGCCATCGCGGGGCAATAGCGTGAGAGGAGCACTCGCGATGGGGGTCGTGTAGTCGAGCATCGGGGCTACGTGACCCTAGATATGTATGAAGCAGCCTGGGGGCTCTACCGATGTCAGTACAAACGACCGTTCATCTCTTGCCGACGGCGCACACGGTGCCGCACTCGATCCCGGCCGAGACGAGTGTGAAAACACAACCGCGCCACCTCGGCTGGCGCAGCCGACTCGCCTGGGGCATACGGGTCACGGATGCCGCCAGCATCCTGCTCTCCGTCTACATCGCCCAGGTGGTGCGCTTCGGCGCACAGGGGATCGGACCCGGTCTTGCGCGCGCCGACGTCGCCTACCTCGCGATGAGTCTGGTGCTGGCCGTCACCTGGCTGGTCGCGCTATCGGCAACGCGCAGTCGCCTCCCCCGAAACATCGGCACCGGCATGATCGAGTACCAGCGGGTGCTGCAGGCGACCCTGGGCACCTTCGGCGCCCTGGCCATCGTGGCGTTCCTGCTGCAGATCGACATCGCCCGCGGATATCTCGCGATCGCCCTCCCTCTCGGACTGGCACTCCTCATTCTCGGCCGCGCGCTGTGGCGCACCTACCTGCACTCTCTGCGGCATGCGGGGCGCTGCATGACGGGGGCCATCGTGGTCGGCAACCAGATCGACGTGACGCGTGTCCTGCAGCAGCTGAGCCGAAATTACCGGGTGGGATACCGAGCGATCGCGGTCAGCATTCCCGAGGGAATCACGGCATCGTCGCCGGCATCCTCCCCATCGGTGCGCGATCTGGCCTCCGTGCCGTTCGACGAGCTCGCCGCGATCGCCAAGCGCGCACGCGCACGCGCGGTGATCATCGCCGGCAACATGCCCGGCGGGAACGACGCGATCCGCAATATCGGCTGGGAGCTGGAGAACTCGCAGGTCGAGCTCATCCTCATGTCGCGGCTCACCGATGTGGCCGGTCCGCGGATCCACATGCGCCCGATCAGCGGCCTGCCGATGGTGCACGTCGACCTGCCGCAGTACTCCGGCTACAACCACGCGATGAAGCGACTGTTCGACATCACGCTCGCCGGCATCGCGCTGCTCGTGCTCTCGCCCGTCTTCGGGATCATCGCGCTCGCGGTCCGGGCCGACAGCAGTGGTCCGATCATCTTCCGCCAGGAGCGGGTCGGTGCCCACGGGTCGCGATTCACCCTCCTGAAGTTCCGGTCGATGGCCGTGGACGCCGAGGCGCGCCTGGCCGCGCTGCACGCCGAGAACGAAGGCAGCGGGCTGCTGTTCAAGATCAAGGACGACCCCCGCGTGACCCGCGTCGGACGGGTCCTGCGCAAGTTCTCCCTCGACGAACTGCCGCAGGTGTGGAATGTGCTCCGCGGCGACATGAGCCTGGTCGGCCCGCGGCCGCCACTGCCCGCCGAAGTCGACCAGTACGAGTCCCATGTGAGCAGGCGCCTGCTCACCCGCCCCGGGATCACCGGACTCTGGCAGGTCAACGGCCGCTCGAACCTGACCTGGGAGGAGAGCGTGAAGCTCGACCTCTATTACGTCGAGAACTGGTCGATCACCGGCGACATCGTCATCTTGGCCAAGACCGTCAGGGCCGTCCTCAAGGGCGACGGCGCATATTGACTCAGCGCAACGGCAATCGGGGGAGCACATGACAGGTCTCATCGTTCAGGAGTGGATCGAGCGCTCGGGCGGTGCTGAGCAGGTGCTCGACGCGTTCCGCACCGCGCTACCGGACTCGCGGATGTTCGCGCTGTGGAGCGACGACCCGGATCGCTTCCACTCGAGCCAGGTCGACGAGTCCTGGATGGCACGCACGCCGTTGCGGAAGTACAAGGCGCTCGCGCTGCCCCTCATGCCGGCCACCTGGCGCATGAGCCGCGTCCCGTATCGACCGGACTGGGTGCTCACCAGCAGCTACGTTTTCGCGCACCACGCGGACTTCGGCACGCTCCTGAACGGCGTGCCGAAGTTCTCCTACGTCCACACGCCCGCGCGATACCTGTGGGAGCCGGAGCTCGACGGTCGCGGGGGCGGGAACGCCCTGGCGACCGCACGTGGCGCGCTGAAGTACGTCGACGCGCGCGCGGCGGCGTCCGCCGGCGAGCTCGCGGCGAACAGCGAATTCGTGCGCCGTCGCATCCTGCGGGCCTGGGAGCGGGACGCCCGCGTCATCTATCCGCCGGTTCACGCCCGCGGCATCATCGACGGCGGCAGATGGGAGGATCGCCTCACGCCCGAGGACGAGCAGATCCTGGGGTCGCTGCCCGAGCGCGGCTTCCTGCTGGCAGCGTCGCGGCTCGTGCCCTACAAGCGTCACGACACGGTGGTGCGGATGGGCGAGGCACTTTCCATTCCCGTCGTGCTCGTCGGTTCGGGACCCGAGCGCGGGCGCCTCGAGGCGCTCGCCGCAGTCGGTGAAGGTGCCGGTGCACCTGCTCGGGCACGTCTCCGACGCAGCTCATGCGCGCGCTGTTCCAGCGCGCGCTGGCCTTCGTCTTCCCGCCGGTGGAGGACTTCGGAATCGTGCCGGTCGAGGCGATGGCGGCCGGCTGCCCCGTGATCGTCAATCGCGTCGGCGGCGCGGCAGAGTCGGTCGTCGACGGCGTGACGGGCTTCCAGGTCGACCCCGACGACCTGGAGCAGGTGGCGGCCGCTGTCGGGCGCGTGGGCGACGTCGATCCCGGCGGCAGCCCAGGATCGCGCCGCTCGAGTTCGACGTCGGGCGGTTCGTCGACGAGGTGCGCGACTGGGTGCTCGGCGGGACGCCCGCCGAGGGTCAGCGCTCGGCGAGCGAGGCGGAGCGACCGAAGATCGCCGCTTCGAGCGTGCGGGTAGCCCGACGACCAGTCGCGTCGGCGCCGCCACACGGTGGTCCACGGTCGGTCGGCACGACCGGTGATGGTCTCGAGCGCGGCGCGCAGGGCGACGCCCGCTGTGCAGCAGCGCGCGACCCGCTCGCGCGCGGCGCGGCGTCCAGGTCTTGTTGAGGTAGCGTCACCTTGCCGGCCATCACCATGGTGCCCTTCGCGCCGCCGGACGACGTCGATCCGCCGACCGAGTGGACGATCGCGGCAGGCGGGTAGACGATCCGCGCCATCCCGCGCGGCCCCTGCCCGCAGGCTGAACTCGGCGTCCTCTCCGTACAGGAAGAAGTCCTCGTCCATGCCGCCGAGGTCGTCGAAGTCCTCGCGGCGCGATCAGGAGCAGGCATCCGGTGATGATCGGCACCTCGCGGATCGTGTCGCGGTTCCAGTTGCCGAGGGACTCGGGATCGAAGACACGGGAGCGCTTGAAGACGGTCGACAGCATCGTCGCGTACATCGTCAGCGACCACAGTGTCGGCGCGCCCCAGCAGGAGCTGGGCTCGAGGCCTGCCGTCGTCGCGCAGCGTGCGCCCGCCGAAGATGCGGTACTGCGGGTTGCGGCGTGCGAACGTGACGAGCGCTCGGAAGCGACCCGGCCAGCATCAGGGCGTCGGGGTTCAGCAGCAGGAGATATTCGCCCTCGCGACTGCGCGGCCCCGACGGTTCACCGCCGCGTGCGAAGCCGAGGTTCTCGCCGGCCTCGACGATGACGATCTGCGGATACGCCTCGCGCAGCGCCTGGACGCTGCCGTCGACCGAGCCGTTGTCCACCACCACGATCTGCGGCTGAAGGTCGCCGGCGTGCTGGATCACCGAGCCGACGCACGCGACGGTGTCGTCCCGCGTGTTGTAGTTGACGATGATGACGCTGACGTCGGCGGTCGGACTGTGGCCACGATGGTGACGTGCTCCTCAGAGTGAGACGGGTGCGAGATCGTGCGCGAGCGTGGCGCGCCAGCGTCGGGCGGTGTCGAGGTCGGACGCGCGTGAGCGCATCGGGCTCTCGCACGAGCGCGAGCCCTCGATCGGCGAGGAAGTCCGAGAGGTCGTGCTGATGACCATCGATGTGCTCGCCGTGGCTGACCGACCGCGGCGAGAGGATCGGCACCTTTCCGGCCGCCAGAGCAGCCAGAGCGGTGCCCGTGCCGGCGTGGCCGATGACGACGTCCGCCTGCTGCAGCGCCCGATTCAGATCCGCGGAGGGCAGCGAGCGGACGCCGTCGATGTCGAGGTCGGAGACGTCCGTCGAGCCGACCTGCCAGAGCGTGTCGACGCCCGCCGGCAGCACCTGACGGGCGCCGTCGATCAGCCGACGGAAGCCGTAGTCGCCGTTGCCGCCGACGGTCACGACAGCGCGATCGAGCTGGCCGACCTCATCGACCGGCTCGACCGCGAATCCGTCGAACACCGAGAGCGGCGTAGCGCCACTTGCGCGATGTGGCGTGCGGGTACTGCACGTAGCGCTCGACCCACGGCACGCGCTCCATCACGCGTGCCCGTCGAGGAGATGCCGGTGACGCGGGTCGCGCTCTCGATGTAGGTGAACGGGATGCGCCGAGCGCCGATGCCGGCACCAGGGCCGACAGCGCGATCTGCGCACCCGTGCTGATGACGCGATCGATCGAGTGCTCGCTGCATGGCCCGCTGGGCGATGCGCGTGTCGCGCATCACGCCGGCGTAGTCCCGCGGCGGCCGTGTCGGCACGTGATAGACGCGTTCGCCCGCGAGCAGCGACCGGCTCTGCGGCGTGTCGTCGGTCAGCCAGACGATGTCGTCGTCGCCGGCGACCCTCGTCGACGAGCATCTTCAGCTGCATCAGGTGACCACCCGAGATCGCCACGAGCAGCGTGGTCATTGCGCGTTCGCCTTCTCCAGAGCAGTCCACGCGATCTCGGCGATGACTGCCTCACCTGCGACGGACGGGTGGAAGTAGTCGATCGAGGAGATCTCCTCCGGCTCGAACTGGTACTCGAACAGCGCGCCGCCGTCCGAGATGCAGCCGGCGTCGATCGTGCACAGCTCCTGGATGACGGCGTTGTACTCCTCGTATGCGCTGGAGGCCACGGCATCCCGCCGCTCGACGGCTCGCGGCGTCCGTCGCCGCCGCATCGCCGAGGAGGTTGCCGCACGACGGGCTCTCGTCCCACACGTCCACCGCGGCGCTGTTGACGTGGCCGATCTCCCACAGGCGATCCAGGTCCGGGACGGACATCGCGAGGATGCGCACATCGGGTATGCCCGTGCGCAGCTGCGTGAGCAATGCCGAGTAGCTCGTGCGGTAGTTCTCCACGCTCGTCATGCCGTCGAGGCTCGCGTCGCAGGCGTCGTTGCCGCCGAGCAGCATGACCACGAGCTCGGGCTGCGCGGCGATGACCTCGTCGACGCGAGCGACCGCATCTGCGACGGTCCCGCCGTCCTTCGCCGCGTTCACGACCTCGGGGAATTCACCGGACACCTCGCCGACGCGCAGCGCGACGGACGCGACGGCCGGGTCATCGCCGCTCGCCCAGCTGCTGGCGAGGCAGCGCCCCGGCTCGGCGCAGGCGTTGACGCCCAGCGAGATCGAGTCGCCCAGCGCGCCGATGGCCGTGACCGTGGCGACGGCCGGGGGCGTCTCGAGATCGTCGAGTTCGACGGGCGCTGCGGCGGGTGCGGCGCAGCCCGCGAGGCGCTAGCGCGATCGCCGCCACCGTCAGGGCGATGGATGTCTGCTTGATTCTCATGCCGGTCACCCTGCTCGTCTCGTCTCGATTCCAGGTCTGCTCGCTCTGATCGCACGATCGAGCGGCGCGCCACGATGTTCGGGATCACCCAGTTCACGGAGTACACCGCGAAGGGAAACCACAGCGTCGGCTGGGCTGCGACGCGCTTGACCAGGTTGCCGTGTGGGTCGATCGACCCGTCGCGGGAGCGTGCTGCAGCGACGCCGGCAGCTCCTGGTTGCCGCGGGCGATCCGCACGGAGCGGCGGATGTGCGAGCGCATGTCGGCGGCACTGCGCACCGTGAAGCTGTGGTCGGCGAGGGTGGCGCGCTCGGCGGGCAGGAAGAGCTGCTGCACGAAGCGGTCATCTGCGATCACATCGGGCCACGCGCCGAACCTCGCACGCCCGGCCTCGCTCAGGCCGTACACGCCGGAGCCGATGTGTCCGCTGCTGCCGGTAGTCGGTGAGCTCCCAGATCCGGTAGTGCTGGCGCACGGCCCACGAAGCGTCGGAGGTGTCGACGGCGAACGCGGGCGAAGCGACTTCGGTGCCCTCGGCGTCGAGCACGTCCGCGAGCGCGAAGAGCGCGTCCGGCGCGATCACGCACATCCGCGTCCAGGTAGACGCGCGGAAAGACGGTGGCCGCGGCATCCCCCGCGTTCAATGCGGCGATCTTCGATGCCGTCGGCACCTCGACGACGCGCACACCCCGATACGCCGACGCGCGCGACGCGGTGTCATCGCGGCATCCGTTGGCGGACACGACGATCTCGATCTCGGCGCTGCGCGGGTGGGACGTGAGCGAGCCGAGGAGTCCGGTCGATCACCGCGCTCTCGTCGTGTGCAGGGATGACGACGCTCAGGCGCGCGGTCACGTCGGCCACCACCTCCGCCGTCGATCGCGATGGGCTCGCGGTGGTGACACCCGTCGGCTCTGCGCGGCGCTTCGGTGTACACCCAGGCGGCGACCGCGAGCAGCATCATGTGCACGAGGAACGACTGGAAGAACCCGAACGCGTCGAAGAAGAACAGGGCCGTGCTGTATCCGGCGATCGCGATCGCGCGAGCGACAGCGCGAGCAGACGCGTGCCGCGGCTCGGCGGCGAAGCGCAACGCGAACACCAGCAGCATGACGACCGGCGCGAGCATGAAGACTGCGTAGCCGGCGACGCCGAGGGCGCCGGCTTCCATCAGGATGCCGAGCACCTGGTTGTCGAGGATGAACGCGTTCGCCTCATCGCCGACGACGATGCGACTGCCGTAGCCCTGCCCGAAGAACGGCAGTTGCGCGACCTCTTTCATGGCGGGCTCCAGATCGGCGAGTCGACCGGCGCCGCGCATTCCTGCTGATGTGTACTGCGAGGCGACGAGCGGTGTCGACGTCGAGGAACGACAGCAGCATCGAGTCGACTTGCGCGGGTATGACCGCCATCGCCAGGACGAGCAGCGGCAGCGACGAGCGCCACCAGGAGCAGCGCGATCTTCGGGCGCAGCAGCAGCGTGATCAGGAACATGACGCCCATGACGACGACCGCGGTGCGCGAGATCGCGGCGAGGATGCCGCCGAACACGATCATCGTGCCGATGCCGTAGACGATCCTGCGGTTCAGCGGGTTGCGCGGCCACACCGCGTACTTGGCGAGGTAGATCAGGATCGGCATGATCATGCACAGCATGACGGCGAGCGCGATCGGATGCTGCGCGGAGCCGTACGCACGGTTCACGCCGGCACGCGTGGCCTCGCCGCCCTCGCGAGCATCGATCAGCGGCAGGAAGCTGCGCGAGCATCAGGAAGACGTTCGTAGCGGAGCACGCGCTCGATGATCGCGAAGAACGCGACGATGACCGCCGACCACGCGAGCATCATGAGCAGCGCCATGACCATGCGCTCGACGGTGAGCAGCTGCCGGACGCTGAAGAAGCACCGACAGCAGGACGCCGAGCTGGAAGAAGCCGGAGAGGGAGGTGGAGGCCAGCCCCTCCTCGACGAGTCGCGTGCCGTTGACGATGAACGACACCAGCAGCGTCGCGAGGAAGATGCCGAGTGGCCAGCCGAAGGCCACGGGCCGCCAGCGGCGCTGTGCGATCGAACAGGAACGCGATCGCCGAGCGCCGACGATCGCGATGAAGATCATGAGCCGATAGGGCTCGAGCGCGAACGGCAGCGGGATCGGCAGTGCGTAGAGGCGCGCCGGGATGAACATGATCGATGCCGGCGAGCAGGAACAGCAGCGCCGACCAGGTGAACAGGATCCTGCGCAGCAGGACGATGAGCGTCAGCCCGAGGAGGGCGGCGCCGGTGACGATGGGCGGGAGCAGGATGACCGAGGTCAGGACGATCGCCGCCAGTACGACGGCGGCCAGGATTCGCGCCGGCCACCTGGCCGCGCGGTGGCCGGCGCTGCCGGTGCCGTCGCGCCGATGGGTCGGCGCGAGGTTCTGCGGCGTCCGCCGCCCGGGCGGGCGCGATGGAGGGTGATGTCACGATGAACTCACAATGCGGAACAAGGGTAGGGAGCGCCCCGTACGCCTGGCTCACGTCGTCGATGCGCGGCCTGCGGCTGCGCGCGGGCACACCGCTCACGCCGACGAGTTCACGCGTCGGCTCGGCGCTGTCCGCGGCGAGCTGATCCTCGAGCGACATCGCCGGTGCGGCAGCGGGCGCGGCCTGCCGTGGCGGTCGCCGCCGAGGCGGCAGCGGCACGCCGCTTGGCTGCGCCCGACCGGAGGCCGGCGATGATGAAGGCGAGCACGACGAAGGCGAGGAACACGCCGATGAAGGTGACGACGATCGGGATCGCAGGGTTGCTCATGTCGCCCTCGACCGCCGGGTTCTCGCCCAGCAGCTCGACCTGCACCGCGAGGGCGGGGTCCAGGGCCTGCGCGTCCTGCTGCGCCGTCATGTACGCCACGAATGCCGCGGCCACCGTCTGGGAGATCAGCTCCGCCCGCTCGGCGGTCGGCGCGGTGCCGACGGCCTCGAGCACCGGAAGCTCGTAGCGGCCGGGGAATCGCTCGTCGCCCGCCGGCTGAGTCGTGCGCCGAACGGCCGAAATGGACTCCTTCTCCGGGTCGAGCGTGCCGATCTGCAGCCTCGACCTGGGTCTGGATCTGATCACTCGCGATGATGTACGCGTAGATGAGCGCCGACTCGGCGAGATCGTTGTACTGCGGCGCGCTCACACCCTGCTCGAGCGGGACGCCGGGGATCTCCGCCTGGTAGATCGGGTCGGAGTCGCTGGTGATGAGCATCGTGGTGCTGGCATCCCAGGTCTGCTCCGCACGGGAGACGACCTCTCCGTTCTGGATCGTGAACCCAGCGAAGAACGCGGCCGCCCCAGCCACGATCGCCCCGAACAGGAGCAACCACTTGTATCCCCACAGAACCTGCAAATACTTCGGCGTTTCCATTGCGCTTCCTCTCAAAGTGTGGCTTCAGGCGCGATCGCCCGAGAGAGCCCCCAAAACACGTCATCGGACGAGCCACGTCTGCGCCACAGAGGGAACACCGACGGAACTTGCTCACTCATCGTCGCCTGCGATTGTTAACGGCGTGCCCTGCGAATGTTGCACTCGTGTAAAGAGTGGGCGACATTCCCCCGCTCAAGTTGTGTCGAACCTGCGCGCCCACGCAGAGTGGTCAGGAAGAGACCACAGCATGACGGAGTTGTTTCGATGAGCGCAGGGCTGATTCCGGGGGGAGGCCGCAAACTGAAGGTTCTGTACAGCTTTCCGCATGCCCTCGGGGCCCCCGGTATCGGCTGGACCGCGTGGAACCAGGCGAACGAGCTGGTCCGTGCCGGTCACGAGGTCCACATCGTGGCGGCGAGCATCACCAAGCCGGTCGAGGGCGCGGCTTCCGTGCGCACGACGCTCGATGCTGTTCTCGCGCCGCGTGCCGCATCGGGCACTCGGGCGCGATCGCGCTCTGCGCCTGCACGACCGTTTGACGGCCGGGATCGTCAAGAAGGTCGACGTCGACGTCGTCCACGCCTGGCCGCTGGCTTCGGCGCTGCACCTTCGAGGCGGCAGCACGCACGCGGCATCCCCGCATTGCGCGAGGTGCCCGAACACGCACACCGCGCACGCCTACGAGGTGGTCGCCCGCGAAACCGAGACGCTCGGCCTGGCGCCGCGCCGTGGCGCGAGCCACACGCACGACGCACGACGCCTCGCGACCGAGGAACGCGAATGGGCGGCCGCGACGGCGCTGCTGGTTCCGTCGGAGGCGGTCGCGCAGACGTTCCGCGATCGCGGATTCGAGCCGCACCGGCTGTTGCGCCACCAGTACGGCTCGAATGCCCGTCCCCAGCCCGATCTGCGGGACGACCGGCCGTTCACCGCCGTGTTCCTCGGACGAGGCGAACCCCGCAAGGGGTTGCACTATGCGCTTCGGGCTTGGCTCGCCTCGACGGCGTGCCGGTCGGGACGGTTCCTCGTCTACGGCGTGCTCGACCCTGACTACGCCGAGTATCTGGCTCCGCTGCTCGCGCACGCCGAGCGTCGAGGTGCGCGGGGTCACCGACGACCCGATGGGTGCGCTCACGCAGGGCGATGTCCTGCTCCTTCCCACGGTGGAGGAGGGCAGCGCGCTCGTCACGTACGAAGCGCAGATCGCCGGCTGCGTCCCGCTCGTTTCGACCGCCGCCGGGGCGGTCATCGACGAGGGCGTCACCGGGTTCACCCACGAGGTCGGCGACGTCGGACGCGCTGACCGAACACCTCGACACCCTGTCGCCAGCATCCCGAGGTGCTGCGAGCGATGCGGGATGCGCGCTCTGGCGGCAGCCGACGATCTGACCTGGACCGCCGCTGCGCGCCGCCAGGTCGACGCATATCTCGCGGCGATCGCTCTCACAGATGAGAGTCGCCGTGCCGCAGCCTGACGATGTCACGCTCGCGATCTGCACCCGCGAGCGTCCGGAGATGCTGCGCCTTGCGCTCGAGTCGTTCACGGCCGCCACGCCCGCCGGGGTGCAGATCCTCGTCGTCGACTCCGCGTCGACGACGGCCCAGACCCGTCAGGTCGCCGAGGATGCCGGCGTGGACTACGTGCGCAGCGACGTGAAGGGGCTCTCGATCGCCCGCAATGTGGCCATCGCGACGAGCGACCGGTCGATCGTCGTGTACACGGACGACGACTGCCAGGCGGTGGAGGGTTGGCTCGATCCGATCCTGCGACACCTGGAGTCCGAGCTAGTCGGGGCCGTGACCGGACGGATGCTCGACCACACCATGGTCGGGGCGGCCGGATCACCTCGGCCCCCGCCGCGTGTTCGAGCGGACGATCGAAGGGCTCGATGCCGGCCACGGCGCGATCATGGCGTTCCGCCGCGATCTGCTGGCGCAACTGGGCGGATTCGACCCGGTGCTCGGAGCGGGGCGCGAGCTGGCCGGAGCCGAGGATCTCGACATCTTCTGCCGGATCCTCGACGACGGTCAGCCGCATCGTGTACGAACCGGCCTGCGTCATCCATCACGTGCACACGCGCGAAGGCGGCGCCTATACGCAGCTGCACCGCGGCTACGGACTGGGCCTCGGCGCGCTCATCGCGAAGTGGCTGCGGGTGCGACCCAGAGTCGGCGCGGCGATGGGTGCCAAGGCGGTCAAGCGGACGCTGTCGCGCGCGACATCCAATCGCAAGAATCCTCGTCGGCGCAAAGCCGACGTCGCTATGTTCGGGGGCATCATGTCGGGGTTCGTCAGAGCCATGGGCTATCGGATGGACGGACGGGTCTTCGTCGACACGCACCCGCCCGCACCGATCACTCTGAAGGTCTCGAGCAGCCGCGGCGGTGACGAGGCATGACGACCGTGCGCAAGGCCGAGCTGATCGGCACCCTCGACGAGAAGTACGTCGCCAACAGTGTGACCTTCGCGGCGATGCACGCCGCCGGCACGCTGATCGTGGGCGGGACCGATCTCCGGGGCGCGGATGGGGCGCTCGACCGCGCAGCGATCCGGCGGCGCATCGATCGGCTCACCTGGTTCGCGCCCGCGATGCGGCAGCGGCTCGTCGCCACGCCTCTGCGGATGACGACGCCGGCCTGGGCGCCGGTTGACGAGCTCGATCTCGAGTACCACGTCCGCTTCCACGACGGCATCGAGCCGGACGATCCGGATCGCGTCGAACTGCTCACGGGTCGCCTCTCACCCACGATGGATCTGAGCAGGCCGCTGTGGGACTTCCTCTTCGTCGAGCTCGACTCGGGGCGGGTGGCGATCGTCATCCGTTACCACCATGTCGTCGGCGACGCGCTTTACGGTCTGCGGATCGGCGACCTCCTCGCCCCCACCGTCTCGTCCGACGAGCCGCCCGAGCCCGGCTCCGCGGAGCGCGAAGAGCTGGGCTGACCCTCCGCGAGGCGGGATCGACGTGATGAGGCTCGCGTTCGCGGACTGGCGCACCCGGTATCCGACCGCCCGGACGGCCTGGCGCGCCTACTGGCGCAAGCCGATCCGCATGCGCCTGCGGCGGTGGGCCGGCCGCATCATCCGCCCGCTCAAGAACGCCAGGATCGCTCGATCCGGCGCGCTGGAGACGCTGCTGACCGGACGCCGCTCGAAGTACGTCGTCGTGGATCTCTCGGGCGCCATGAAGCGCGCGTATCGACTGGGGGGAACCCTCAACGACCTCACGGTCGCCGCGACCCTCTACGCGGTCTCGCTGCAGCGGCCGGAGGTCGAGCAGGTCTCCATCCTGGTGCCCATCTCCCGTCGCACGCACGGCGACACGAAGGTGCGCAACGACATCAGCATCGTGAAGGTCACCGTGCCCGGCGGTGCGCCGCTCGAGGAGCTGGTGCCGCTGGTGCGCGAGCAGGTGCAGCGCGCAGTGGATTCGGGCGGCTCGATCGTCGAGGGCGCGCGAGGACTGGGTCGGATACTCGACGTACGTCACGTGGGGCCGCGATCAGCGGTACTTCGGATCGGCACCGGTCGAGACCGTCACCGGCTGGCCGGCGGGCGATCCGAGCGATGAGCTCGCGTGCCTGGCCTGCTCGTACCGGAAGGATCTCGTGATGAGTGTGACGGCCCGCGACATCCATCGACATCGACGCGTTCATGGCCTCGATGGAGGAGTCGCTGACCGCGCCGCGGGTCGCTGCGACCGCACAGCCGGCCGGGAGGCGCTGATCGTGGGTCTGAAGGACGCCCTCCGCTCGATCCTCGACCCGCGGACATTGGCGCACGCGCTGCGCGTCGCGCATTTCAACAGCTATTCGTACGTCCGTCAGGTGCCCCGCATCCAGCATGGGGCCGGGAGTCTCGATGGCCCCCAACGTGTCGTTTCGCAACGGCGAGCGGATCCGCATCGGCGCGGGCAGCCACATCGGCGAGTTCAGCCTGATCTGGGCCGGGAACTCGAGCGGGCGCATCGACATCGGCGAGAAGTGCCTGTTCGGTCCGCACGTGATGGTGACCGCGTCGAACTACGGCATCGACCGCGGGCCGATTCCGATCATGGACCAGCCGAAGATCGAGAAGGACATCGTGATCGGCGCAGGCGCGTGGCTGGGGGCCAACGTCGTCGTGCTGGCGGGTGTGACGATCGGCGAGGGCGCGGTCATCGCCGCGGGCGCCGTCGTATCGAAGGACGTGCCGCCGTTCGCGATCGCCGGGCGGAGTGCCGGCGCGCGTGATCGGCGAGCGTCCCGGCGCCGACGCGATCGCATCTCTGCCACGATCGTAAAAAGCTTCACGCCCGGATCACCCGATGTGATCCGGCGCGCATCAATGGGGGAAATGGGGAAACATGGAGCATCAATCACAGGACGCGACGCGGCAGACACATCGCCGCCGCATCCATCACCGCGACGGCCGTCGTCGCCGCTCTGCTGGGTAGCGCTCCCGCAGTGGCGGCCGAGCCGGCCGGCATCTACACCGTCAGCTTCACCAGCACCGCAGCGGCGAACGCAGCGATCGACGCAGCTCGGTATCGAACCCGATGCCGAGTACAAGGGCGCCATCAAGGGCTTCACCGCAGACCTCACATCCGCACAGGTCGAGGGGCTCCGCGCCACGACGACCGTCCGTGGAATGTCCGTGAACACGGTGGTGACCGGAGCAGCGCAGGAGGTCACGCCCGCGCTGAAGTCGGTCGAAGCCGACAAGGCGCCCACCAGCGCGACGACCGCCGGCGCGTGGGACGGCCCGGCCCTGGCGATTCTCGACTCGGGTGTCAGCGTCCACACCGACCTGAGGGTCGCGAATGCAGGTCAACTGTCTGCCGACCGGCGACGGTCAGGACGGCAACGGGCACGGCACCGCTGTCGCCGGCGCCGCCGCCGCGATCAACAACACCGTCGGACTCGTCGGGGTCGCTCCCGGCGCTCCGATGTACTCGCTGCGCGTGCTGGACGACAAGATGGTGGGGACCGTCGCCTACCTGATGTGCGGTCTGGACTGGATCGCGCAGAACCACGACCGGTACGACATCAAAGTCGTGAACATGAGCATGCAGTACCCGCAGGCCGATGACGGCAACTGCGGATACAGCAACGGCGACACGATCCACCAGGCGATCTGCAATCTGACCGAGGATGGCGTCAGCGTGGTGGCCGCCGCCGGCAACTCCACGCGCGACCTGGCCGGTTACGCGCCCGGGAACTACAACGAGGTCATCACGGTGACCAACATCGCGGACTACGACGGCAAGCCGGGCGGCCTCGGGGCCAAGCTGTGCGCGGAGACGAACGCGCCCAACGATGACAACCCGAACCCGAAAAGCAACTGGGCCGTCAGCGCGGCCGACCAGGCGCACACCGTCGCCGCTCCGGGTACGTGCCCCTACACGACCAAGAAGGGCAATCGCTACGGCTACGTCGCCTCGGGCACCAGCCTGGCAGCCGCGATCGTCTCGGGCGTCGTACTCGACTGCTACGCCGAGGGCTCGTGCGCGGGCAAGACGACCGCTCAGGTCTACCAGGTCATCAATGCCCAGGGTCAGGCCGCTGCCACGCAGCGTGGCAAGCGATTCGCCGGCGACCCGTTGAGCCCGGTCTCGGGCCGGTACTACGGCTACCTCGTCTCGACCGTGCCGACCGGCACCGTCGTCGCCGACGCCGACGCCGACGCCGACTCCGACGCCGACGCCGACGCCGACGCCGACTCCGACGCCGACTCCGACGCCGACGCCGACGCCGACGCCGACGCCGACGCCGACGCCGACTCCGACGCCGGACACGCAGGCGCCGGCGGTCTCGATCACCGCGCCGGCCGCGGGTGCGATCGTGTCGGGGACCGCGACGGTCATCGTCACGGCGACCGATAACGTCGCCGTCACGGGTGTCACCATCTGGTCCGGCACGACGAGGCTCGGCACCCTCGCTCGTCAGGCCGACGGGCACGTGGAGCGCGTCACTGAGCTCGACGCGCTACCCGAACGGCACCTACCCGATCGTGGCCCGGGCGACGGATGCCGCAGGCAACACGGGCAACAGCTCGACGGTCACGATCCAGATCCGGAACTAGCGGCCGAACGAATGACGGAAGGGCGTGCGGGCGAACCGCACGCCCTTCCTCGTGGGCGGCCGTCGGTCGGCGAGCTGTCCGGCTGAGTCCGCGGCCTCCCGCGCGCGCCAACCCACACCGTGCGCGCGAGCCCACACGCTCCGCGCGACGGGAGTTCATGGGTCGGCCGCGAACGGGTGGGCTCGGCGCGCGAGCGGAGGTCAGCAGCGGCCTGTCAGCAGGCCGGCGTTTCTTCGATGCGGGACCTTTCGGCTGGCTTCACCGCCCGGTCGGCGCGGGACTCTCGTCGACCGGCTCGCGGCGCTGCCCCGGGCCGGCTCCTGCACCCGTGCCGCGATTCTCGAGCTCGTCTGCTGTCCGCGCGGCGTCCAGCACGTCGCCCATCGACGACGCGTCGTGGAGCAGAACCGCTTCCACGGTCTGGGCCTGCTCGTGGGTGACCTGCTCGGATGCGGAGTCGGCGGCATGCTTCGGATCGTCGCTCTCCGTGGCGCGTGGCTTCGGCTTGCGCATCTGCGCGACGAAGCCGAGGATCTGCGCGATGTCGCGACGGTAGGCGGGGATGAGCAGCAGGGGGAGCAGCACGGCACCGCCGGCAGCGACGCCGACGATCAGCTCCAGAATCGGAATGAGGTCGACCGAGCGGGTAGCGGCGAACGCGCTGCCGAACGCGAGGAGCGCGAAGATGAGCGGGCGCAGCACGGGGAAGAGGATGTCGCTCGCTCGCACGAACGTGTGCCGGATGGCGAAGTAGAAGCCGGGGATCAGCAGCACCGTCGAGAGGATGCCGTAGGTCAGGGCGAGCCCGTAGATGCCGCCCCACCAGATTCCGACGAAGAAGCCGAGCACGACAAGGGGTCGCGCGACCAGGTCGTAGAAGAACTGCTGGTGGGAGCGGCCCATCGTGATGAAGAGCCACCCGCGCACCTTGCCGATGCCCTGTGCGATCCCGGCGATCGCGAGGATGCTGAACAGGACCGCCGCCTGATCCCAGCCCGGCCCGAGCAGCAGCGCGAACAGGGGTCCCGAGATCGTTGCCAGCACCGCGTAGGTCGGCAGCGTCAGGTAGCCGATGACGAGCAGGGCGCCTCGGATGTACCGGCGGTAGCGCTCAGCGTCGTCCTGCAGCTTGCTCAGCACCGGCAGCGCCACGCGCCCGATCGGCCCGTTCAGCTGCTGCAGTGGCATCAGGAAGAGCGCGTACGCGCGCGAGTACTGGCCGAGGACCGACGGGCCGAGCTGCTGACCGATGATGATCGTGTCGGCGTTGCGCTCGATGTAGTTGAGCAGCTCCGCGCCGAAGATGCTGCCGCCGCGGCTCACCAGCGGAAGCACGTCGCGGTGGATGCGCGGCCAGCCCGGCCGGGGACGCATGCTCGCCCACAGCATGACGAGACGCACCACGAGGCCGGTGCCGACCAGCACGATCAAGGCCCAGTAGCCCCAGCCGAGCAGGCCGGCGGTGATCGCGGCGGCCACGCCGCCGACCATCGACACCACGTCGATGCGTGCCAGCAGCGCGAAGCGCAGCTCTTTCGTCGCCCGCGCCTGCAGAGGCATGGTGAGCCCGTTGACGATGAGGCTCGGCGCGATGACGAGTGTGATCAGCACCAGCTGGGGCTCGTCGTACAGCGCGGCGATGAGCGGCGCGCACGCCGCGAGGATGCCGCCCATGATCGTGCCCAAAGCCAGCGCGAGCCAGAACAGGCTGCGCCACGCTCGTTCCGAGATCTCGCGTGCCTGGATGATCGCGCCGGTCAGGCCGAAGTCGCGGATCAGGTCGATGATGCCCGAGATGGCGGTGACCATCGCCACCAGACCGAAGTCTTCGGGTGCGAGCAAGCGGCCCAGCAGCACGATCGCGGCCATCTGGATGAGGGTCTTGCCCCACATGCCCCCCATGGTGACGGCGATCCCGCGGGATGCGCGGTGGGCGAGACTGCCTGTCTGCGACGGCGGCGCGCTCATATGACTCCTCCCCCCGCGCCCGCTCGGGTGCGGGCGGAATCCTGGACTCTAGCCAGAATGGATCACAATACCTTCGCGGGGGTTACCCCTGCGTGAAGGTTGTGTTTCGCCTTCTGGGCTCTCACTTCCAGATGCTCTTGAGATACGCGTCTGTCGGGGTAGGCGTGAGCGCGTCGAAGTTGGCCGCGCCCCACGTGTTCAGCGAGCTGTCGTACGTCCATCCACCGCTCGCGACGCGGTTGTTCTGGATCGCCTTGTCGTAGGACACCTTCGTATTCTGCACGCGACCCCAGCTGCTGCTGTACATCGACCCGAAAATGTACGAGTCGTTGGCGAACAGCTGGCCCGGCTCGCCGATGCCGTTGATCGCCTGCGCGATGGTGGGTGTCTGAGCACCCGAAGGAACGGGGTAGCGGACCTTGATGGCCGTTGCCTGCGACGTGACGATGGAGTGGTCGATCGTCAGGAACGGCTTCCCCCTATTGGGGTCATCCGGTCGCGCGCCGCCGATCTGCAGGGCGCAGTTGAGCGATCCGAAGAACGTGCTGTCGCGGACGGTCAGCCCCCGGTACCACCCGGTGCCGTACATCTGCAGCGTGTCGACGTGGTCGGAGGCGCCCGAAGGGCGGAACACGGGGGCGCCGTAGCATCCATCCCACACACAGTCCGTCAGAACGCACCCGTCGCCCGCGGCGTAGCCGAGCGGGTCGGCGATGTCTGCTTTCGCATCGGCCATCACGACCTCGTACGCGCCGCACTCGCGGGTCGTCGTGTTGTAGGACGATGACATCCGCAGGCCCTTGCTCACCTTCGAATGCGCCCACGCGGTCCGTGAGCAATTCGTGAGCAGGATGTCGGTGCCGTTTATGCGCGCGAATGTCACGCCCTTGACGTCACGCAGCCGTGCAGCAGATGAGATGCTCACCGTGCCCCAGCCGTCACGCGGCGAGACGAGCACGTTCTTCGCCCAGTCCGGCTTGCCCAGGGCCTGGAGCACCGCCTTCGACCCGGACGAGGCGCCCAGCCCCGGAAGAACCCCCGGGCGCACCTTGATGTGCACGCCTGCGGCCGCTTCTGCCGCAGTCACTGCGGCGATCGCGCGCCCGATTGATGTCCAGTCGCAGGCGACCTCCACGACCTTGGGGGCCGCGTCGCCGATCCACGGAGTGTGCGCGGGCCAGTGCGTGCCGTTCGGGCCGTACGAGCGGATCACCGTCGGCGCCGCGCTGAGCGCAGTCGACGCCCGGCCTGAGACGCCCATCGAAGCCGCGGCGAATGCCGGCGTCTGCGCGCCGACGGTGATCGCCGCGGTCGGGATCAGCAGCGCCATCGCGACGAAGGTGCGACGGCTGAGACGGGGCGGATCAAAGGACTGAGTCATGGCAAGACCTCTCGAAGGTGAATTCTTCGCCTTTTGCACCGAGGAACTCTTGGCACACGACGGGGGAGGGTGCTTTTATGTACGAGCATTGCAAACAAGCGCACCATTCGTTAGCGAACACGCACTGATGGAATAAGAATTCACGCAAAAGAAATATGGATCAGCGCGTTACGGGCCTTTGTGCATGTCCGGAAGCTAGAACGAATCCCGCGAACGAGACTCGATGGGAACGACGTTGCGCTGGGGTGCCGAGAAGAGCCAGTTGAGCGGTGGCCAGACGCGGATGAGCCACACGACCGCCGTGCTGACCAGCAGCCCCGACACCGTACCGGCCAGCACCGCGACCCATCCGTTGCCCGTCGTGGCGCCGATCGCGACACCGAGGCTCGTCGGCCACCAGTGCACGAGGTAATACACGAGGCTGTCGCGCCCCACGAAGCGCACCGGCCGGAGGGGCTCGGCGCTGCCGATCCGGCGTGAGACGACGATCGCCAACCCGATGCCGGCAGCGGCGAACGGCGCCGAGATCGCGGCGTAGCGCAGCCCGATGCCGAGCGCCACGGCGACGAGGGTGCCGAGGGCCAGGACCGCGCAGACCCACACCACCCATCGACGGGCGAGCACTCGGTCGAGGGTGCCCGGATGCTGCGACATCCACACGCCCAGCATGAAGAAGACGAGGAGGAAGAGGAACCGGCGCACGCTGAAGTCGGGTACCACCGCCGCGGCGGCAAGAGCGCCGGCCGCGATCCAGAGCGGCGAGATGCGCGTCGCCGCGAGCGCGATGACGTAGAACAGGAACAGGTCGTACAGGAACCAGAGGTGCTCGGCGGGGTCGTACAGCACGCGAAGCGGCTCCCAGGCGGTGACGACCATGGGTTCGACGCCGCCGACGAGGCCGTCGCGAATGTCCCAGAGGTACAGCAGGACAAGGGCGATCGCCGACCACACCGCATATGGATACAGAACGCGGCGAGCCTTGCCGCCGAGATAGCGTCGCCACCCGCGTGCGAGAGACGGCGCGACGAGCAAGCCCGACAGGAACACCATCAGCGGCATGCGGACGGGTGCGAACACCTGGTTCAGCACCCACGCGACCTCAGGCGACCCGACGGGCAGGGAACTCGCGAAGAGGATCGCATGGTTGAAGACGACCAGCACGATCGAGGTCCCCCGCAGGACATCCATCCACTCAATGCGCGACGTGACCCTGTTCCCCATGCCACGAGCGTGCCGTGACAGTGTTACATCAAGGCTCGCGTTGCGTTAACGGCGGGTAAGGTCTGCAGTTTGGCCCCGGCATCCCGATGCCGTAGAATCGATCCTTGGTGCCTGCGCCCTGCTGGCCTCGCACCGCGAACGTGAGCCCTCCACTGGCGTGTTCCACCGGCCCTCGGCCGGAGAACCACCCCGGAGCGGGATTCACGAACATCTCCGTTCGAATCAAGAAAGCAGCACTATTGTGACGCGCACGTACACCCCCAAGGCTGGCGAAGCCCAGCGCGAGTGGCTTGTCATCGACGCCACCGACGTCGTTCTCGGCCGGCTCGCAAGCCACGCGGCAGCCCTCCTCCGCGGCAAGCACAAGGCGACCTTCGCCAACCACATGGACATGGGCGACTTCGTCATCATCATCAACGCCGAGAAGGTCGCGCTGACTGGTCAGAAGCTCCAGAAGAAGAAGGCCTACCGCCACTCGGGCTACCCGGGCGGCCTGAAGTCGGTCACCTACGAAGAGCTCCTCGCGAAGAACCCCGAGCGCGCTGTGGAGAAGGCCGTCCGCGGCATGCTCCCGAAGAACAGCCTGGGTGCGCAGCAGCTCACCAAGCTCAAGGTCTACCGCGGCGCCGAGCACCCCCACGGTGCGCAGCAGCCCAAGACCTTCACCCTCGACCAGGTCGCCCAGTAAGCGCCTCCCAGACTGACTAAGGACACACTCGTGGCGAAGATCGAAGAATCCACTGAAAGCAACTTCTCGACCGAGACCCCGGTCGACCAGACCGTCGTGGCCGCAGAGCGCCCCGTGCTCAGCGTTCCCGGCGCAGCGGTCGGCCGTCGCAAGCAGGCCATCGCCCGCGTGCGCATCGTTCCCGGCACCGGCGTCATCACCGTCAACGGCCGCACGTTCGAGGACTACTTCCCGAACAAGCTGCACCAGCAGCTCGTGAAGGACCCCTTCACCGTGCTCAACCTCACCGACGCGTACGACGTCATCGCGCGCATCTCCGGCGGCGGCCCCTCGGGCCAGGCCGGTGCGCTGCGCCTGGGCATCGCCCGTTCGCTGAACGGCATCGACGTCGAGAACAACCGCGCCACCCTGAAGAAGGCCGGCTTCCTCTCGCGCGACGCGCGCGTCAAGGAGCGCAAGAAGGCCGGTCTCAAGAAGGCCCGCAAGGCTCCTCAGTACTCGAAGCGCTAGGTCGGAACCCCTCCGATGCCGCTGTTCGGCACGGACGGGGTGCGGGGGCTGGCCAACGGCCCCCTCACCGCCGACCTCGCACTCACCCTGGCCCAGGCGACCGCCGTCGTCCTGGGCCAGGGGCGTACGGCCGAGGCCCGCAAGGCCGCCGGCAAGCGCCTGACGGCCGTCGTGGCGCGTGATCCGCGCGTGTCGGGCGAGTTCATCTCCGCCGCCGTCTCGGCCGGGCTCGCATCGTCGGGTGTCGACGTGCTCGACGCCGGCGTGCTGCCGACGCCGGCGGCGGCGTACCTGATCGCCGACATCGAGGCCGACTTCGGCGTGATGGTCTCGGCATCCCACAATCCCGCCCCCGACAACGGGATCAAGATCTTCGCGCGCGGCGGTGTCAAGCTCCCCGACGTGGTCGAGCAGCGCATCGAGCAGGCGATGACCGGACCGAAGCTGCAGCCCACCGGTGCCGGCGTCGGACGCATCCGCCGGTTCGCGGATGCCGAGGACCGCTACGTCGTGCACCTGCTCGCGTCGCTGCCGCATCGCCTGGACGGGCTGCACGTCGTCCTCGACTGCGCGCACGGCGCGGCATCCGGAGTCTCGCCCGAGACGTTCCGCGACGCCGGCGCCCGGGTGACGGTCATCGGCGCCGACCCCGACGGCCTGAACATCAACGACGGCGTCGGCTCGACCCACCTGGACTCGCTCGCTGCCGAGGTCGTGCGCTACGGCGCCGACGTCGGCATCGCGCACGACGGCGACGCCGACCGGTGCCTCGCCGTGGATGCCCGCGGCCGCATCGTCGACGGCGACCAGATCATGGCGATCCTCGCGGTTTCGATGAAGGACCGCGGACACCTCGTGAAC
Source organism: uncultured Actinomycetota bacterium (assembly GCA_963772625.1). Classification (GTDB taxonomy): domain Bacteria; phylum Actinomycetota; class Actinomycetes; order Actinomycetales; family Microbacteriaceae; genus Microbacterium. The sequence goes on from CAVYXT010000011.1 coordinate 41,421, forward strand.
GACACGCTCGTGGCCACGGTGATGAGCAACCTCGGACTGCACCGGGCCATGTCCGACCAGGGCATCACTGTCGTGCAGACCGGAGTCGGCGACCGCTACGTGCTCGAGGCGATGAACGAAGGCGGCTACTCGCTCGGCGGCGAGCAGTCCGGCCACGTGATCATGAGCGAGTACGCGACAACCGGCGACGGCCTCCTCACCGGCCTGCACCTGATGGCCGAGATGGCGCGGCAGGGCAAGACCCTCGCGCAGCTCGCGTCGATCATGACGGTGTACCCGCAGGTGCTCGTGAACGTGCGCGGCGTGGATCGCTCGCTCGCTGCGACCGACCAGGGCGTGGCGGATGCCGTGGCCGCCGTCTCGGCCGAGCTCGGCGATTCCGGGCGCGTGCTGCTGCGCCCTTCGGGCACCGAGGAGATGGTGCGCGTGATGGTGGAGGCGGCCGACGCGGATGCCGCGCAGTCCTACGCGGACCGCCTGGCCGGTGTGGTGCGGGAGCGGCTCACGCTGTAGTCGCGCGCGTCTTCGCGCGAGTGCACGGCTTGCCGCCGAATGCACGACTTTCCGGCGCGGCGAAGCCGTGCGCTCGGTGCGAAGTCGTGCGTTCGGCGGCGACCGGGCGCGCGTCGGAACACAGACGAAACGCGCCGAGTTGCCTCGGCGCGTTTCGTCTCGGACGCTGCGGGTTCACCGCTCAGCGCCCTGGCGACGGGGGACTACTCGGCTCGGCGTGCTCGAGCCCGCATGAACATTCCGGCGGCGACCGCGAACAGTCCCAGCGCAGCGATGATCATCGTCGCGCCCGCAGCCATCCCGGTCGCAGCAAGCGAGCCGTTGCTCCCGCCGCCCGAGGGCACGATCGCCGGCGTGGTGGTCGGCGTCGGCGTGATCGTCGGCGTCGGCGTGATGGTGGGCGTCGGCGTCGGGGTCGGTGTCGGTGTCGGGGTGATCGTCGGGGTGGGTGTCGGTGTCGGCGTGATCGTCGGGGTCGGTGTCGGTGTCGGGGTGATCGTCGGGGTCGGTGTCGGTGTCGGGGTGATCGTCGGGGTCGGTGTCGGTGTCGGGGTGATCGTCGGGGTCGGTGTCGGCGAGGGATGGCACCCGATCACTGTCACCCGCGGGTCGGGGAAGCTGATGACGCCCGACTTCCAGGCGGGCTTGTGCTGCGCCGGATCGTGGAAGCCGAACACTGCAGCGCTCATCGCATGGATGTCCTCGCACGGGTGGCCCGGCAGATTTGCGGTGTGACTCCGCGTCTCCCCGGGGGCGTACGCCACCGGTCCGAATTCGAAGCGTTCTCCGCTCGGAATGTAGACGTACCCGGCGCCGTATGCCGTGGTGTCGGAGCGATTCTGCGTGACGACCTCGACACCGAGTGCCGACGGGTCGGTGAAATCGAGCGTCACAGCGACATAGCCCAGCCCGCTGTTGCTGCTCGCGGCGAGCGCCGGCGCCGAGATCAGGAGCGTGCCGGTCAGCGCCAATGCGACGCCGATCCCCGCGACGCCCAGCGCCGGTCGCATCTTGCCTGTCGAATCGTTCATCGTCCACCCCAGCTTTTCAGTCAGGGCTCGGCGCGACGCACAGGGCCTCGTGACATCGCAGCCCTGACGACGTAGATTCCACCCTAGTGCGATGAGGGAGCTCTCATGTAACCGCCCGAGTCGGCCGCGTTACAGGTTTGTCAACAGTTCGCTCGCGGCTCCCATTGCGGCGGTGGGCGGCGAGGGTCACTCTGAGATCACGACAGTTTGCTGGTGCAAGAAGGGACCATCCGATGCCTCTCTATCTGTCCAAGTTCAGCTACACGTCCGAGACCTGGGCGAGGCTGGTGCACAACCCCGAAGACCGGCGGCTGGCCGCCTCGGCGTACATCGAGTCGGTCGGCGGCAGCCTCCACGGGTTCTGGTACGCCTTCGGCACCCACGACGGGTACGCGCTGTGGGAAGCGCCGAACAACGTGTCGATGGCCGCCGTCGCGCTCGCACTGAGCAGCGGAGGTGCGCTGAGCGCGCTGGAGACCGTTGTGCTGCTGAGCGTCGATGACACCCTCGAAGCCCTGGGCAAAGTCGGGCAGATCCATTACCGTCCTCCGGGCGCCTGAGGCGGCTCGGCGTTTCGTCTCGGTCGCTGCGCTTCTCGCTCAACGACCGGGCGCTGCGGGGGCGCGGCGCAGCCGCACCTCCATCGCGACCATCAGGGTCGCGTAGCCGACGAAGGCGACGCCGATCAGCGCGAGGAACGCGGGGGTCGCCGGCCGGTCCCAGTGCAGGGCTTCGCGGCCGACGATCAGCGAGCACACCATCGCGACCAGGCTGACCAGCTGCGCCTGGAAGAGGATGCGGAACGAGCTCCAGCGGTCGTCGCGGACGAAGCTCGCGGCGACCACCCCGGGCAGCGACAGGATGGCACCGGTCACTCGCGCGGTGAGCGGCGTGAGGTCCCATCCCCACATCGGGATCACCAGCGTCGGAGCGAAGAACAGCACCGCGCCGGTGAGGAGGGATGCCGCGCCGACCGCGAGCATGATGGCGCGGACGAATCTCGGCACGCGGCAGTCGGATGCCTCGAGCCGACCGTCGTCGCGTCCCCGCTGCATCCACCACAGCCATGCGACCACGAACGGGGTCGTCGCGTAGAGAGTCACCCACGTATAGAACGAGATGTTCTGTGAGAATTTGTCCAGATGCAGCAGCGTGGCTGCCAGCAGCGCGGCGGCGAAGACGATCACGGCCGGGAAGCCGGGCGCGACCCGATGCCACCGCGAGGTGAAGGCGACGGCGACGAAGAACCAGATCCCGCCCACGTAGGCGCTCGCCAGCAGGTAGGCGGTCAGGGGCGGCGCGATCGCCCACGCGAAGAGCTCCCCCGTGCGCTCCGGGAACAGGAAGAGCAGCACGACGGCGACGGCCAGGAACGGGAGCAGGGCGATCGCGACGACCCGGGTGGCCGTCAGCACGCGGTCCGTGCTGCCGTTCGCACCGCGCGCGACGCGCTGATTCTCGGCGTCGGGCGAGCCCAGGTCAGTCCGTGACACGGGCCACCACTTCCGAGACCGGCAGCTCCGCGCCCTCGGCGGTCGCGGCATCGAGAACGGCCGACTGGCCGCCCTCGCGGAGAGCGTCCACCAGGGGTGCGTAGAGGCTGAAGCCCGCGGGGTTCACGAGACCCGCGCGCCGGCGCAGGCGCTGCGCGGCACCGAGCAGCAGCCCCGTCTGCTCGGCGTTGCGCTGCGCCGCGCGGATCGCCGCGAGTCCCTCGAGCCCGTACGCGACTCCTTCGTCGTGGCGCATCGCGAGCGAGGTGTCCAGCGCCTCCGCGAAGTCCGCCTCGGCGCCGTCGATGTCGCCCGCGAAGAACTTCGGCCAGCCGCGGTGGTGCTGCGCGATGACGATCCCCAGCATCTCGGCGGCGGACGACGCGAGCCGGTAGCTCTCCTCGAACCGATGGGCGGCACCCGCGACGTCCTGGGCGGCCATGTCGATGCGGCCGAGTGTGACCAGCGTCATCGCCTGGCCCCAGACATCCCCGGCTTCGTTGAACCCGGCCAGGCTCTCCTCGAGCGCGGCCCGGGCCGACGGCACATCGGGCCCGGACGGGCTCGACAGATACGCGAGCGCCATCGATACCCGCGCGAGGGCCGCGCTCGCCGGATCGCCCGACTGGTCGAACAGGGCCGCGCTGGACTGCAGCCCGGGCAGCAGGTCGAAACCCGGATCCCGCCAATACGCCACGGCCCGGGTGAAGTACAGTGCGATCGCCTGGGTGCGGGGGGCGAGGACGACGCCATCGCCGGAGGCGCGGTCGAGCAGCTCGGTCATCCAGTCGCGGACGACGCCGAGCAGCCCGCCGATCCACAGGTACAGGTACAGCGACCACGCGTACTCCGCCGCCTCGTCGAGCCGCGCCGCGTCCAGCAGGTAGCGCATGACTGCGGCCAGGTTCTCCGCCTCGGCATCCAGCCGCCGCATCCACCCGAGCTGGTCGGCCGCGCGCATCCGCATCGGCGCCTGGCTGGCGAGCGCCAGATAGTACGAGACCCAGCGCTCGTGCGCGGCCTTCGCCGCGGCGAGCGACTCCTCTTCCTTCGCGCACTCGCGCGCGAACGCGCGCACGAGCACCAGCATCCCGAACACCCGCACGCCGTCGCGCTCGTGCTGCCAGAGCAGGCTGGTGTCGATCAGCGCCTCGATCTCGCCGAACCCGTCGCCCGAGCCCTCCTCGGAACCGAGCACGGCTTCGGCCGCATCGAAGGTGAAGGGGCCCGAGAAGACCGACAGGGCGACGAAGGCGGCGAGCGCCTCGGTGTCGAGGAGGCGCACGCTCCACTCGATCGTGCTGCGCACCGTCCGCTGCCGCTCGGGCAGATCGCGCGCTCCGCCGACCAGCAGGCTCAGCGCCGAATCGAGGCGGTCCAGGATCTCGCGCGGCGACATCGTGCGCGTGCGGGCGGCCGCGAGCTCGATCGCGAGCGGCACGCCGTCCACGGCGCGCACGATCCCCGCGATCGCGGGGGCATACGCGTCGCTCATCCGGAACGAAGGGTTGATCGCCGTCGCGCGCTCGACGAACAGCGTCACGGCGCTCGCGCCGGCGGCATCCGCCGGGCTGGCATCGGGGTCGGGAACCTCGAGCGGGCCGAGTTCGAACGTGCGCTCGGCGCGGACGCGCAGCGGTGAGCGGCTGGTCACGAGCAGCTGGAGATGCGGCAGCTCGGTGATGAGGCGCACCAGATCGCCGGTGGCATCGAGCAGGTGCTCCATGTTGTCCACGACGAGCAGCATGTCGCGGCCGGCCAGCGCGGTGACCAGCTTCGTCTCGATCTGCTCCTCGCCCGTCTCGCGCACGCCCACGGCGCGCGCGATGGCGCTGAGCAGACGGTCCGGCGAGGTCAGCGTCTCCAGCGCGGCGAAGGCCACCTCGCGCCCGGTCGCGGCGACCGTCTCGGCGACCTCGATCGCGAGCCGGGACTTTCCGATGCCGCCCGGACCGACGATGGTCACGATGCGCACCCCCGGCGTGCCGAGCATCTCCAGCAGCCGCTCCTGCTCGTCGCCGCGGCCGACGATCGAGGTGAACGGCGCGGGGATGCTCAGCGCCGAGCCGGGCTCGCCCGGCGTCGTCTGAGCGCGCGACGCGTCGAAGCTGTCGGCCAGAAGCGTCGCGAGATCGGCGACGAGCAGCTCTCGCAGCTCGGCCGGCGTCTCGAACCCCCGGTACGAGCTGGTGTCGTCGGACTTGATGCGGTCCAGCAGCTCCTCCAGGCGCGGATCGCGCTCGGGTGCGGGCTGCTTGATGTAGATGAGGTGCGGCAGCCGGCTGGACAGCAGATACTCGTCCTCGAGACCCGACACCTGCTCGTCGGGGGCGGTCCAGCCGTAGTTCTGCCAGTACAGGCCGACGAAGATGTCGCTCTGCGCCAGATAGGCGCGGTACAGCGACCGGGGCGGGTGCGGGCGCGCGCCGAGCTCGAACATGACCGGCGCGAGGCGGAGCGATTCGATCGCGGCACGCGCCGCCTCGCGCTCGGGCTCCAGTTCTCGGAGTGTGGAGCTCAGGAAGACCCGGATGCGCTGATCGGGCGTGCGGATCGACGCTGGGTGAGCGTCCATGAGTCGAGTGTGGCGCAGCCCGCCCGCTCGCGCTACTCCCTGCCTACGCGGGAGCGGCGCTCCACGACAGCGATTCGATGTACCGCAGCAGGACGCCCTCGCGCAGCGCCCAGGGGCTCACCTCGAGCTCATCGACGTCGAGCACCTGCATCGCGGCATGCAGGACGACCGCGGCGGCCACGATCTGGAACGTGCGGTCGGGCGTGATGCCGGGCAGCTCCTGACGAGCGGATGCCGGGATGCGCGCGAGTCGCGGAATCCACGAGCCGAGCGAGGCCCGGGGGAGCAGCATCCGCTCGCTGCCGGACCAGCCCGGCGCCGGGTATCCGACGAGCTTCGCGAGCGAGCGGATCGCCTTCGACGAGCCGACCACGTGGTCGGGCCGGTCGAGCGCCCGGAAGGTCTTCGCGACCGGCGCGAGCGTCTGCTTCGCGTGCGCGCGCAGCTGCTCGACCGCCGCCTCGCCGGGGGGATCGTCGGGCAGGAACCGCAGGGTCATGCGGCCCGCCCCGAGCGGGACGGATGCCGCGGCCTCGGGCAGCTCGTCGGCGCCCGCCGCGATCTCGAGCGAACCCCCGCCGATGTCGAACAGGAGGATCTGGCCCGCCGCCCAGCCGAACCACCTCCGCACCGCCAGGAACGTGAAACGCGCCTCGGTGTCGCCGCCGAGCACCTGGAGGGGCTGGCCGAGCGCCTCCTCGATGCGGGCGATGACCGCAGGGCCGTTCTCGGCCTCGCGTACGGCGGAGGTGGCGGTCGCGAGCAGCTCGTCCACCTTCTCGGTCTCGGCGACCGCGCGCGCTTCGCGCACGGCCTGCACGAGGGCTGCGACGCCCTCCTCGGTGATCGAGCCGTCGGGCGCGAGGTAGCCCATCAGCCGCAGCACGGTGCGCTGGCTCGTCGTCGCCAGGGGCCGCCCGCCGGGTCGCACGTCAGCGACGAGCAGATGGACGGTGTTCGAGCCGATGTCGAGGACTCCGAGCCGCACGGGGGAATCCTAGCGCGGCGGTCAGCCGGCGGGCGGCGACCTAAGCCCAGATCGACGCGAGATACTCGTCGGTCGGGAGGGGTGTGAGTTCGTCGAATTGCTTCCCGCCCCATGAAGCCATCTCGGGATCGTAATCCCACGCGCCGTTCGCGACCGGATTCTTCTCCTCGACACCCTCCGATGACACCTTCGTGTTCTCGACCTGCGCCCAGCTGCTGCGATACATCGACCCGAAGATGTACGAATCGTTCGCATACAGCTGACCCGGTTCGCCGATGCCGTTGATCGCCTGGGCCAGCTCCGGCGTGTCAGCATTCTCGGGTCGCGGGTAGCGCACCTCGATGGCGGTCTGCTGCGAGGTGAGGATGCTGTGGTCGACGGTCAGGAACGGCGTGCCCCGGTTCGGGTCATCTTCGGGTGAGCCGCCGATCTGCAGGGCGCAATTGAGCGATCCGAAGACCGTCGTATCGCGCACCGTCAGCCCGCGATACCAGCCTTTGCCGTACATCTGGAGTGTGTCGACGTGGTCGCTGGCTCCGGAGGGACGGAAGACCGGGGCGCTGTAGCAGCCTTCCCAGACACAGTCGATGATGATGCAGCCCTCGCCTGCCGCATAGCCCAGGGGGTCGGAGATGTCGGCCTTCGCGTCGGCCATGACGATCTCGTACGCGCCGCACTCGCGGGTGGTCGCACCGTACGACGAGGTCATCCGCAGACCCGTGGTCATCTTGGCCTGCGCCCACGCCGTGCGGCTGCAGTTGGTCAGGAGCAGGTCGTCGGCGTCGATGCGGGCGAACGTCACGCCATAGACATCGAGCAGCCTGGCCGAGCCGGTGATCGTGACCGTGCCCCGGCCGTCACGCGGCGCGACGAGCACATTCTGCGCCCAGTCCGCGCTCCCGAGCTCCGTCAGCATCGGCGTCGATCCGGACGACGTTCCCTCTCCGGTCAGTGTTCCCGGTGCGACCGAGATCCTCAGGCCGGCCGCGGCCTGCGCAGGAGTGACGGCGGCCAGCGCGGCCCCGATCGCCGCCCAGTCGCAGGGCACCTCGACGACCGCTGTCGCGGTGTCGCCGATCCACGGCGTGTGCGCCGGCCAGTGCGTGCCATTCGGGCCGTACGAACGCACCACCTCCGGCCGCGCGCTCCCGGTCGGCGCCAGCGTCTCAGTCGGTGACGGCGCCGACGGCTCGGCGGGTGACGTGGCTGACGGTGCCGCGTCCGGGGCCGCGCAGGAGGCGAGGACGACGGGGACCGCGAGCAGTGTGAGTCCCAGAAAACCCCGCCGACTGAACGGACCCGCGGGCAACGGATCGGGCATCGCGACCTCCCCTAGTCGTCGGTGCGTGGACGGCGAAGCCGCCGAAGCAGAACCCTCAATCTAACTCCGTGACCCGCCGACTCGGCCGCAGGCAACATGCTGTTCACGCAGCCGTAACGGCGCTCGCGCACGGGCTCGTCGCAAGCGGTGGGTGCGACGCGGGGCCGCGGCATCCGCAGCCGTTACGATGATCGGGATGCCCGCCGATGACGCAGCGACCCCGGTGACGACCTCCGTCACGCCCGAGCTCTCGCTCTACCGCGAGATCGATCGCGCGGACTGGGCGCGGCTGGCCGCCGACATGGCTCAGCCGCTGGCCGAGACCGAGATCGTGCAGATCCGCGGCCTCGGCGACGTCCTCGACATGGCGGAGGTGCGCGAGGTCTACCTCCCTCTCAGTCGCCTGCTGAGCCTCTACGCGAACGCGACGAAGCGCCTCGGCGCCGACACGAGCGCGTTCCTGCGGGAGCCCGATTCGACCACACCGTTCGTCGTAGCCGTCGCGGGCTCGGTAGCGGTCGGCAAGTCCACCATCGCGCGCCTCCTGCGCGAGCTGATGAGCCGCTGGCCGGCCACCCCACGGGTCGAACTGGTGACGACAGACGGGTTTCTCTACCCGAACGCCGAACTCGAGCGGCGCGGCCTGATGGACCGCAAGGGATTTCCCGAGTCATACGACCGCCGTGCCCTGGTGCGCTTCCTCACCGAGGTCAAGAGCGGTGCCCACGAGGTGCGCGCGCCGTTCTATTCGCACATGCGGTACGACATCGTGCCCGACGCCCACGTCACCGTTCGCCGCCCCGACGTCGTGATCGTCGAGGGTCTCAACGTGCTGCAGCCCTCGCCGTCGCCGAACGACATCGCCATCAGCGAACTCTTCGACTTCTCCATCTATGTGGATGCCGACAGCGGCCACATCGCATCCTGGTTCGCGGATCGGTTCCTCGCGCTTCGCCGTGGAGCGTTCGCGAATCCCAACTCCTTCTTCAACGTCTTCTCGCACCTCTCCGATGAGGAGGCGGTCCAGACGGCGATGGGCTACTGGAACGACATCAACCTGCCGAATCTCGTCGAGAACGTGCTGCCGACCAAGCAGCAGGCGACGCTCGTGCTCGAGAAGGCCGCCACCCACAGCGTCGAGCGGGTTCTGCTGCGCAAGCTGTGACCCGATCCGGGTCGATGCGAGCGGAACCCGCGTCGTTGCGGATCGGCGACGGCGGCGGAACGCATTTGATCGAAGACGCGCGGATCACGCTATACTGCACCCGGGGATATCGACGGCTACGCGCTGTGGGAAGCGCGTGTGCGGCCGTCGGTAACGAACACCTGCTGGGGCGGGTGGTCCAGGGTCGCTGTTGCAGCGACGTGGGCAGTCTGGGGAAAAATGGGGACTGGGGTATCCGTCGTTCGCGCGATGACGACGCGGACGAGGGCGGTTCGAGCGTTCGTGCTCGCCGTACCGAACGAACTCGCTGAAGCCGGCGCGCTGCTCGTGCTGCCCTCAGCTGAGCGGCCGCCGACCGCGGGCAGCGCCAGCGCGCTCGCTGCCGCGATCGCTCTGTGGACGGCATCCGGCCTGCGTGGCCGGCGGGCCGTCGTGCATCTGGGGAAGCACAACTGGGGAAGAGGCAAATCGTGAGCCACCGAATGAACATCGCGGTCGTAGGGGCCGGCTATTGGGGACCGAACCTCGCACGCAACTTCCGCAGCAATCCGGCCTGGAACCTGGCCGCGATCTGCGACCTCGACATCGAGCGAGCGCGACGCGTCGCCGAGTCGGTGGGGGGAGCGCCCGTGACTGGCGCGCTGAGAGAGGTGCTGGATGATCCGCTGATCAACGCAGTAGCCGTCGCCACACCCGCGCGCACGCATCATCCGATTGTGATGGCGGCGCTCGAGGCGGGCAAGCACGTGATCGTGGAGAAGCCGCTCGCCGACAGCCATACCGCAGGTCTCGAGATGGTCGAGCGCGCGAGCGAGCTGGGCCTGGTCCTGATGGCCGACCACACGTTCTGCTACACACCCGCGGTCCTGAAGATCCGCGAGCTGATCGCGGATGACGCACTCGGCGAGATCCTCTTCGTCGACAGTGTCCGCATCAACCTGGGGCTCATCCAGCCCGATGTCGACGTCTTCTGGGATCTCGCGCCGCACGACCTGTCGATCATGGATTTCGTGCTGCCCGGCGGTCTGGCCGTGACGAGCGTGTCAGCGCACGGGTCCGACCCGCTCGGCACCGGGAAGTCGTGTGTCGGCTATCTTGCAATGCCGCTCGAGTGCGGCGCGATGGCGCACGTGCACGTCAACTGGCTCAGCCCGACGAAGATCCGGCAGATGGTCATCGGTGGCACCAAGCGCACGCTCGTCTGGGACGACCTCAATCCGCAGCAGCGGCTGAGCGTCTACGACCGCGGAGTCGACATCGACACCGTGTCGAAGGTCACGACGGCCGACACGCGCGCCGCGAACATCTCGTACCGCCTGGGCGACACGTGGTCACCCGCACTCCCCGAGGGGGAGGCGCTCGCGGGCGTGGCGACAGAGTTCGCGGCTGCGATCCGCGAAGGACGCAGCGCGCGTACCAGTGGCGAAGCCGGGCTTCGGGTGCTGTCGGTGCTGGAAGCGGCCGCCCGCAGTGTCGCTGCCGGCGGCGCGCCGCTGGCAATGGGCGCCGCGGCTACGAACCTGGAGATGGCACGGTGACCGCTCTTGAAGGCGCCGACATCCTCGTCACGGGAGGTGCCGGAACGATCGGGTCGACCCTCGTCGACCAGCTGCTGGACGCCGGCGCCGCGCGCATCGACATCCTGGACAACCTCGTCCGCGGGCGGATGGGCAATCTGGAGGACGCGCTCGCCTCGGGCCGCGTGATGCTCGTCGAAGGCGACATCCGAGATGCAAAGCTCGTCGACGACCTCACCGCCGGCAAGGATCTCGTCTACCACCAGGCTGCGATCCGCATCACGCAGTGCGCGGAGGAGCCGAGACTGGCGCTCGAGGTGCTGGTCGACGGAACCTTCAACGTCGTCGAGTCGGCAGCGAAGCATCGCGTGAAGAAGCTCGTCGCGGCATCCAGCGCCTCGGTGTTCGGTCTCGCCGAGGAGTTTCCGACCACGGAGCGTCACCATCACCACAACAACGACACGCTCTACGGGGCTGCAAAGTCCTTCAACGAGGGTCTGATCCGCAGCTTCCGTGCGATGCACGGGCTCGACTACGTCATCCTCAGGTACTTCAACGTGTACGGCCCGCGCATGGACGTGCACGGTCTGTACACCGAGGTGCTCGTCCGCTGGATGGAGCGCATCGCCGACGGCAAGCCGCCACTCATCTTCGGCGACGGACAGCAGACGATGGATTTCGTCTGCGTCCCCGATATCGCGCGCGCCAATATCCTCGCTGGCCGTAGCGACATCGTCGACGGCGACTACAACATCGCAAGCGGCACCGAGACCAGCCTGCTGGAACTCGCCGAGGCGCTGCTGCGGGTGATGGGATCCGACCTCGGGGTCGAGCACGGTCCCGAGCGCGCTGTCAACGGCGTCACCCGACGGCTCGCCGACACGAGCGCCGCCCAGCGCGACCTCGGCTTCGAGGCGACCATCGGAATCGACGAGGGTCTGCGGATGCTCGTGGACTGGTGGGCGCCGCTGCGCGAAGAGATCGCCGCGGGCCGGATGGTGAGCGCGTGAGCGACCGCATCAACGTCATGGTCCCGTGGCTGGGACAGGAAGAAGCGGATGCCGTCGCCGAGGTGATCGCGAGCGGCTGGGTCGCCCAGGGGCCGCGCGTGCTGAGCTTCGAGCAGGAGTTCGCCGACGCGATGCAGGCGTCGTTCGCGGTCGCCACCACGAGCTGCACCACCGCCCTGCATCTCGCGCTGATCGTCGCGGGGATCGGGCCGGGTGACGAGGTCATCGTCCCCTCGTTCTCGTTCATCGCGACCACGAACGCCGTCCGCTACGTTGGCGCCGATCCCGTGTTCGCCGATGTGGACCCGACCACCGGCAACCTCACGGGTGCCAACGTAGCGGACGTGCTGACTGCGGCCACCAAAGCTGTCATCGCTGTCGACCAGGGCGGGGTTCCGGTGGATCTGGACGACATCCGCGCAGTGACCGACCCGCGCGGCATCGTCGTGATCGAGGATGCCGCGTGCGGTGCCGGATCGACCTACAAGGGGCGCCCGGTCGGGGCCGGCGCCGACATCGCCGCGTGGTCGTTCCACCCGCGCAAACTCCTCACGACGGGCGAGGGGGGCATGATCACCACGCGGCGCGAGGACTGGGCGGCCCGTGCCCGTCACCTGCGTGAGCACGCGATGAGCGTCTCGGCCGCAGACCGGCATCTTTCGGTCCTGCCTCCTGCCGAGGAGTACAGCGAGATGGGCTTCAACTTCCGCATGACCGACCTCCAGGCTGCGGTGGGAATCGTGCAGCTGGGCCGGCTGCCCGAGATCGTGGTGCGCCGGCGCGAGATCGCTGAGATCTACCAGAGCGCGATCGCCGACATCCCCGGTCTGCGGGCGGTGTGCGACCCGGCGTACGGCACCGGGAACTTCCAGTCCTTCTGGGTCGAGGTGCTCGAGGAGTACCCCGTCGATCGTGAAGGACTGCTCGAGTCGCTGTCCCGCGCGGACATCTCGGCGCGCCGGGGCATCATGGCCTCCCACCGCCAACCGCCGTACCGCGGCCTCACACCGCAGCAGGGCCTCCCCGTCACCGAGCGGCTGAACGACCACACGCTCATCCTGCCGGTCTTCCACACGATGGCGGATGCCGACCTGGAACGCGTGATCGCGGTGCTCCGCGCTCCCGGGAGCGCAGCGTCGTGACTGCCGGATTACTGCTCGTGGGGGCGAGCGGCCTGGCGCGAGAGGTCCTGGCCGCGGGGATCACCGGCGTCGTCGGGATCGTCGACGACAACGTCGAGTTGCACGGGACCGAGGTCGCCGGCATCCCCGTCATCGGAACGATCGACGACGTGGCCGCACGCGACGAGTTCCTGCTCGTCTGCGTCGGACCGAGTGCGGGCCGCCGGAGCGTGGTGCGTCGACTCGTCAAGTTCGGTGTGCCCGAGGAGCGCTTCGCGACGTTCGTGGCCCGTTCGGCGCGGATCGGCAAGACCAGTGATGTGAAGGCAGGCAGCATTCTGCTGGACGGCGTCGTCGTCACCGCGGATACGACGATCGGTCGCCACGTGGTGGCGATGCCGAACAGCGTCATCACCCATGACTGCATTCTCGAGGATTTCACCACCCTCGCCGCCGGCGTCGCCATCGGTGGATTCGCACGCATTCACGAAGCGGCATATATCGGCATGAATGCCTCCATTCGACAGGGCGTCGTCGTCGGAACCGCCGCCACGATCGGTATGGGAGCCGTTGTGCTGGTCGACGTCCCACACGATCAGACCTGGGTCGGCGTGCCCGCCCACCAGCTGGAGGTGACAGCTTGACCACCACCGTGCCCTTCACCGACCTGGCATCCCAGCGGGCCGCAATCACCCAGGTGCCGTTCCTCGACCTCGCCGCCCAGCAGGCGGAGATCGTGGACGAGGTACTGCCCGTGTGGCGCGCGCAACTCGAGTCCGCGGGATTCATCGGCGGTTCCGCAGTCGACGACTTCGAACGCGAGTACGCCGGCTACATCGGCGTTCAGCATGTCGTCGGCGTCTCCAACGGCACCGACGCGCTCGAGCTCGCCTATCGCGCCGTCGGCATCGGTGCGGGCGACGAGGTCATCGTTCCGGCGAACACGTTCATCGCCACGGCCGAGGCGGTGTCGCGCATCGGGGCCGTGCCGGTGTTCGTCGACGTGGATGACGAATACCTCCTCATCGATCCCGACGCCATCGAGGCCGCGATCACCGAACGCACCCGCGCGATCGTCCCCGTGCATCTGTTCGGGCAGACGGCAGAGATGGAGCGCATCACTCCGATCGCCCGCGCGCACGACCTCGTGGTCGATCGAGGATGCGGCGCAGTCGCAGGGCGCTCGCTCGATCGCGGGTCGTGCGGGCGCGCTGTCGCGCGTCGCGGCGACCAGCTTCTACCCCGGCAAGAATCTCGGGGCGGCGGGTGACGCCGGCGCGGTGATGACGAATGACGCCGAGGTCGCCACGCTGGTGCGCAATCTGGGCGCCCATGGCAGCTCGGTGAAGTACGTCCACGACCACATCGGCGTCAACGCGCGGCTCGACGCCGTGCAGGCGACGGTGCTGCGGGCCAAGCTGCGACGACTCGACGGCTGGAACGCCGCCCGCCGCGCGGCCGCTGCCCGCTACACGGGTCTCCTCTCCGACGTTGCAGGGGTGCGTACCCCGGTCGTTCGTCCCGGAAACGAGGACGTCTGGCACCTCTACGTCATCCGGGTCGACGAACGGGATCGCGTTCTGGCCGAGCTCGGCGCCGCCGGCATCGGGGCCGGCATCCACTATCCGACGCCCGTCCACCTGACTGAGGCGTACGCGTCGCTCGGGTACCGCCGCGGGCAGTTCCCCGTGGCCGAGGCGGCTGCCGACCGCATCCTGTCCCTGCCGATGTTCCCGCACCTCGCCGAGGGGCAGCAGGAGCGTGTTGTCGCAGCGCTGGAGGGTGCGACCGCCCGCGACGCCCGCGCGAAGGTCTGACATGGATCTTCTGAATCCGGTGGCGTCGATCGAGAGCGCGCGCAGGTGGACCGGTCGGAAGCCACGGCATGGTCTTCTTCCGCATCCTGGATCCCGCGTTGCCGGAGTTCATCGCGGGGCATTTTCGCGATCACCTGAAGTGCCTTCGGCAGTATTTCGACGTGTCCGTCATCGACACGAATGCCGACTACGACGAGGTGGTCGACCGTCTGCAGCCGGATCTGGCCCTCTTCGAATCGGGCGTGTACGCGCGGAGAGGCCGGGCGATCGCGAATACCCACCGTCACCCTGAGGTTGCGAAGGTGGGCCTGCTGAACGCCGACGGGTACTGCCCGACCCGCTCGGTCTTCCTCGCCGACATGGATGACTGGGGCATCGACACGTTCTTCACAATCGCGGTGTCGGCAGTCGGCTACACCCCCGACATCGCCGACAGGACGTACGCGTGGCCGAACTTCGCGGACCGAGGCGTGTTCCACCCGTTCCCGGAGGCCAAGTCCCAGTCGATCCTGCTGAGCGGGAGCCGTGAAGCCAACTACCCCTGGCGGGTTCGAGTCGACCGGGTGCTCCGCGAGCGGTTCCCGGTGACGAGCATGCCGCACGCCGGATGGTTCGATCGTGCGGGTGCCACCGCCATGCCGACGGGGGAGTCCTACGCGCGCTCGTTGAGCTCGGCGCTGATCGTCCCCACGTGCGGGACGATCGCGGAAGAACTCGTTCGCAAGCATCTCGAGATTCCGGCCGCCGGAGCCCTCCTTCTGACCGAACGCACTCCCGCCGTCGAGCAAGCCGGTTTCATCGACATGGTGAACTGCGTGTTCGCAGACCATGAGGATGTCGCGGATAAGGTCGAGTTCTTGCTCGACAACGTCGACGTGTTGGCCGCGATGACGGCGGCCGGGACTCGGCTCGCGCATGACCGGCACTCGATCGAGAATCGGGACCAGGTTCGCCAGTGGTACGAACTGCAGAAGGGCGCGCCGGGAAAGAGGATCGTCCAGCCCGATCTGTTCGGGCCCCTGGCTCTGGACGATGCCGGTGATTCGGGCCCGGTGAGTTTCGTCGGTCGGCCGGGCGTGGATCGACGTCTGAGTCAGTCCGCAGACGCGTTGCTCGTCGCCGGACGACCCGGCCAGGCGGCCGACCGATACGGTCAGGTGCTGAATTTTCATTTCGAGCCGGAGGCCGCCCTCGGGTTGGCGCGAAGCTCAGTGAAACTCGGGCGACCCGAGCGCGCCCGCGAATTGCTGGAACACTCCACGGCAATCGTCGTGCGCTCGCACGGGGCGTCCCATGCTGATCCGGTCGAATGGGCATGGCTCTGTCGGGTCGCCCTCTGCCGAGGAGACCTGGAGCAGGCGCGAGAATACGCGGCCGCCTATCCGACCATCCGTCATCCCGAACTCGATCGGATGCGCGCCGTCGTGGCCGAGCTGGTCGGGGCCTCGGCGATCCTGGCCGACCGCCCTCGACACAGGACCGTGCATGCCGGCTTCGGAACCGAAGACTGGGATGTCTGGAAGGGCATCCTCGTCGAGGACCTTATCGCCTGTGACTGTGCGGAAACGGCGTCTCGGGTGGCCGCGATGAAAGACCCATCGCTCTCCCCCGTCGATCGTCGCGTCGCAGACCGCCCGAATCTGGGTGTGCCGACGTCGCGCGCACGGAGCGCAGTGAGGGCAGGCAGGCGCCTGCTGGCACGAGCGAACCGTCGGGCCCGCCGCGAGTGGGCGGCGCTGCGGGGGCGTGATGTGCGACCGGATCGCTCGTCGATGTTTCAGCTCCTCGGGGGGAGATCCCTCGATACCCTCCTGCTGTTGATGGTGGATGAGGACAGCGCCCGACGGCTGCAGGCGCTGGTCGAACGGGACCCCTCATCGCTCGAGATCGTACGAATGGGCCACGCCCCGAGCGACTCTGACCACCATGGATTCGTTCCATGGGGGCTGCGTTCCGGCGTGGAGGGCGCGGTCTTGCGCAGTCTGCCTCTGTGGGGCGCGGCGATGATCGTCGCCACGCGCGCCGGCGCATCGCATCTCATCTCGCCAGACCTGGCGAACGCGCAGATCGTGGTCATCATCGCGGACGGCGCCCCGGAATCCGAGTGCGAGCGAACGCTGCGATCGGGTACTGAGTGGGTCGAGGCGTCGTCCGACACCACAGCTCGCCTGAGAAAGACGCTTCCGACGGCCCAGCTCACGACATGGGTGCGATCCCCAGCACGCCATCTGCCGGCGGGTGCGCCATGACCGAAGCCACCACACTCCGCTCGCGCGCCACACGGGGCGCGGCGTGGAGCGGCGTGAGCACTATCGTGCTGCGTCTGGGCGGGCTCGTCGTAGGTATCGTCCTGGCGCGCATTCTGACGCCGGAGCAGTTCGGCGTGTATGCCATTGCGCTCACTGTTCAATCCATCCTGATCACGGTGGCGGATCTCGGCCTGTCGGCAGATCTCATCAGGTCGGACAAGCCCGAGAGGATCGCGCCGACCGTCGCAAGCCTGGGCCTGCTGAGCGGAGCCGTCATGACGGGCATCACGGTGGCGTCGAGCACGGCGATTGCGGGACTCCTCGGTAGCACTGCCGCCGCTCCGGCAATCGCGGTGCTCTCGTTCACGCTGCTTCTCGCGGGCGCCACAGTTGTCCCCTACGCCATGCTTCAGCGCCGCTTCCAGCAGCGGGAGATGTTCTTCGTCGGGGTGGCCGACTTCGTCGTCTCGACCACAGTGACCCTCCTTCTGGTGGCGCTCGGGCTTGGTGTGCTCGGGTTGGCGATCGGGCGGGTGACCGCACAGATCGTCTCGTCAGCGATGCAGTTCGGATTCGCGCGGGTCGTCCCGAGGTATGCGATCGATCGATCTGTGGTCCGCCCCGTACTGGCCTTCGGTCTGCCGATCGCTGCAGCAAATCTTCTTTCGTGGGCGCTACTGAACGTCGACAACATCGTGCTGGTCCGCGTCGCCGGCGCGGCCGCCTTGGGCTACTACGTGCTGGCATTCAACATCTCCAGCTGGCCGATGAGCGCGCTGTCGCAGGTCGTCCGCTCCATCTCGCTGCCGTACTTCTCACGCACGGGGAGTGGCAGCGAAGGACTCGCGTCTGTGGTGGCCGTCGCCTGGGCGGGAGCTCTGCCCGCCGGGGCCGTCCTGGCTGCGCTGAGCGCTCCGCTCATCGAAGTGGTCTACGGCGCTAAATGGCTACCCGCGGCACCGGTCCTTGCCGCCCTCGGCCTCTATGGGAGTCTTCGCGTCGTCTTCGACATCTTCGCGGGATTCCTCTACGCGCGGGGCCTGTCGCGACCCGTGCTGTGGGTTCAGATCGTGTGGCTCGTCGTTCTCGTCGTCGGCATGATCCTCGCGACCCGAGCATTCGGGATCGTCGGTGCAGGGTGGGTGCATGTGGTTGTGGCGGTCCTCGTGATCCTGCCCGCATACGCCATCGCATTGAGGTCGGCGGGCGTTCGCTTCCGCTCGATCCTGAGGGCGGCATGGTGGCCGACCGTCGCCGCGATTCCCGCCGTCGGAGTCGCGATCGCTGCTCGGGTCATGATCGGCAATCCGGTATTCGCCGTGCTTGTCGGCGGCTTCGGAGCCGTCGCCGTGTACCTGCTGGTGAGCTGGCCGTGGCTGCGTCATCATGTACGTGCGCTCCGTGGCGAGGGCCGCGAGAGGGTGGGGGTGGCAGATGTCGCCTGAGCGAGCCATGCCGCCCATCCCGCGCACACGGAGTTGGGAAGCCTATGCCGAGGCTCATGCGATGTCGGGGCGCGCGTTGCGAATGCTTGCGAGCCTCACACCATCTCGGCCTCGACCGCTTGAACGTGGGCGTGCGCCTCGACTTGCCCCACGGTTGGGTCCACTCGTCTCGATCGTCATCCCGTGCTTCAACTACGCTCGATACCTCCCGGATGCCGTCACCAGTGCGATCAGCCAGGCGGATGTCGATGTCGAAGTGATCATCGTGGATGACGTGTCGACGGACGACAGCCTGGAGGTGGCCCGCCGTCTCGCGCTGGCGCATCCGAATGTCAGCGTCATCGCCAACGCCGAGAACGTCGGGCATGTCCTTGCATTCAATGCAGGTTGGGAGGCCGCGTCCGGCGAGTACATCGTGAAGTTGGATGCGGATGACCTCCTTGCCCCGGGAGCGCTCGCTCGCGCAGCCGCGCTCTTCGAAGCGCACCCGCACGTCGGTCTGGTGTACGGCCACCCTTGGCACTTCGACAGTGTGCAACCTCCCGCAGGCCGAGTGCGCGACGTGCGATGGACGGTATGGGACGGGCGAGACTGGCTGGCTGAGCGCTGCCGGCTCGGAGTCAGCGCGATAACCAATCCTGAGATGGTGCTGCGCTCCAGGATTCTGGCGGAGCTGGGCCCGATGGATCAGTCGCTTCCGTATGCTCCCGACATGGAGATCGCCATGCGGGTCGCTGCGGTCAGCGATGTGGGTTGGGTCGGCGGGGCCGACCAGGCACTGCACCGAGAGCACCGCGCAAGCATGAGTGCGAACGATGGGTCAGGAACTCTGGTCGATCTCGACGCGCGCGCAGGGGCGTTCGCAAGCGTGTTCCGCCGCCTCGGTGATCGGCTCCCGTCTGCCACCAGAATGCATGATCAAGCCCGCCGCGCCCTGGCTCGGGACGCGCTCCGGTTCGCGTCGTCTGCGCTCGACAGAGAGCGATCGCGCGCGGACTACGCGGGTCTCCTCGATTTCGCAGCACGCGTCTGGCCCCCCTCGAAGGAATGGAAGACGTTCCGGCGGGTCGCGAAGGGAAAGTCGCCCGCGGGAGCTGCGCGCGTTTCGGCGCTCCTGAGGCGCGGAGAGCGTCGTGCGCGCCACCGGCTGTACTATGCGCGCTGGGTGGTCTCCGGTGCGTAAGGCGATCGTGCAGGCCGCGGAAAGGAGCTGCCCACCGTGCCCGGGTTGAAGGCGATGGTGGCGACCGCGAGACGTGCGCGGGCTGTCGGGGTTCACGGGATTGCGCAGCGGCTCGCTTGGCGCGCTTATCGCGCGACCGGGGCCGCAGGTCTCTTCTTCCAGATCGCGGACGCCGACATTCTCACGGGGGTGCCGGAAGATCTTCCGACTCCGGTCACGCGTCCCGAACGGGGGCGCCCGCTCACCATCGGGTGGGTGTCGACTGCGCCGGCGCCCGGCTCCGGGGGACATACGACACTGTTCCGAATGGTCGAGGCACTGGAAGCACGTGGCCACCGATGCATCCTGTACTTCTACGACAGGCACGGATTGGACGTCGGCGCTCTCGCTGCAGTAGTCCGGGAACATTGGCCGGCGCTGAGCGCTGAGGTGAGAGACGTGCGATCCGGCATCCGCGAAGTCGACGCTGTCGTCGCCTCGGGCTGGGAGTCCGCCCATTTGATCGTTCGCTATGGCGAGGATCCGACGCGACGGCTGTACTTCATCCAGGACTACGAGCCCCACTTCTACGGGCATGGAGCTGAGCACGAATTCGCGGCGATGACGTACCGGCTTCCGTTTCGACGCATCGCGCTCGGAGAGATGCTGGACGGGATGATCCGTGAGCAGACCGGGCTCTCCTCCGATGTCGTCCCGTTCGGCTGCGATTCGGCGGCCTACCGGTTGCCCTCCCCTCAGCCTGTCCGGCGAGGGATCGTCGTTCTACTGCCGACCTGACTACGCCCGCAGGGGGTATCAGCTCGCGCGTGTGGCCATCTCCCTCTTCCACCGCCTCCATCCGGAGCAGGAGATCCATGTCTACGGGGCGCCACCGCGTGGACTGGAGGTCCCTCACACGTACCACGGCCGCCTGACGACGAGCGAGTTGAACGATCTCTATGGTCGAACGATCGCGGGTCTGGCCATGTCGTTCACCAATATCACGCTGGTCGCCGAGGAGATGCTTGCGGCGGGGAACATTCCGGTCGTCAATGACATGCCGCTGGCACATCTTGTGCTGCCCAATCCGCACGTGCGTTGGGCGGAGCCCACCGCCGGAGGTCTGGCGTCGGCACTCAGCGCTGCGGTGACGTCGCCGGGCATCAACGCGAGCGCCGAAGCCGCTGCAGCGTCGGTTGTAGGGCGATCGTGGCAACCCACCCGCGACGCAGTCAGTCGGATCATCGAGGATGAGGTGTACGGGCGGTGACCGCCATGCGGACCAACTTCCACCATCTGCTGGCGCAGGCTGCCGCGGCGACACCAGGTGCGCCTGCCCTGTCGTACCGGAACGAGACCATCACGTACGCGGACACCTGGCGGACGGCGACGTCGGTCGCGGCCCAACTGAGCGAATTGGGTCTGGGTAGGGGCGACCGTGTGGCGATCTACCTCGAGAAACGGATCGAGACCGTCGTGGCGATGTTCGCAGCATCCGCTGCCGGCGGTGTCTTCGTTCCGATCAATCACGTCCTCAAGTCGACCCAGGTCGGTCACATCGTGAACGACAGCGGCGCGCGCATCGCTGGTCACGTCGGCCGACCGGCTCGGACAGCTGTCCGAGCTCCTGCCGCACACGTCAGTCGAGCACGTCATCGTGATCGGCGACGTGGCCTCTGACGGCCACGCCGCTTACAGACTGCATGCCTGGCGGGGATCCTCCGCAACGGCGGACGCGCTTCCCGAGGCCTCCGCCATCGACATCGACCCCGCGGCGATCCTCTATACGTCGGGCAGCACGGGCAAGCCGAAGGGCGTGGTCCTCAGCCACCGCAACCTCATCGTCGGCGCCGAGAGCGTGAGCACCTACCTCAAGAACACCAGTGACGACGTGATCCTGAGCGCACTGCCGCTGAGCTTCGATGCCGGACTGAGCCAGGTGACCACGGCGTTCGCGGTCGGCGCCCACTGCGTTCTCATGAACTACCTGCTCCCGCGCGAAGTGCCGAAGCTCTGCGAGCAGTACGGCGTGACGGGGCTGACGGCGTTCCGCCGCTCTGGCTGCAGCTCGCCGACGTACCCTGGTCCGAGGCGGCCGCGCGGGGTCTGCGCTACTTCGCGAACACGGGCGGACGGATGCCGCGGGCGACCCTTGATCGCCTCCGCGGTACCTTCACCGAGGCGGAGCCGTACCTCATGTACGGCCTCACCGAGGCGTTCCGCTCGACGTACCTCGACCCCGCCGAGGTCGATCGGCGCCCCGACTCGATCGGCAAGGCCATTCCGAACGCCGAGATCCTCGTGCTCCGGCCCGACGGCACCCGCTGCGAGCCCGGAGAAGCAGGGTGAACTCGTCCACCGCGGTGCGCTCGTCGCCCTCGGCTACTGGAACGATCCGGTGCGCACCGCCGAGCGCTATCGCCTCGTGCACCATCCCGATCAGGAGTGGCGCACGCCGGAGATGGCGGTGTGGTCGGGCGACACGGTCGTGGCAGACGAAGAGGGCTTTCTGTACTTCGTCGGTCGCGCCGACGACATGATCAAGACCTCGGGCTACCGGGTCAGCCCCACCGAGATCGAGGAAGCGGCGTACAGCACCGGCCTCGTACGCGATGCCGTCGCCCTCGGTCGTACCGGATGCGACGCTGGGCCAGCGGATCGTCCTGGTCGCCACACCGACGCGGCCCCGAGCTCGACGTCACGGCACTCACGACGGCCCTTCGTCAGCTTCTTCCGCTCTACATGGTCCCTTCGCAGATCGACGTCCGCGCTGAGCTGCCCCGGTCGCCCAACGGCAAGTTCGATCGCAATCTCATGAAGGCCGAGGTCTCCGCATGAAGCCACACGAGCACGTCGCCGCGTTCGGCACGATCGACGGCGAGCTGAAGGTCGGCGGGCTGCCGCTGAGTCGGCTGGCCAGCCGCGTCGGGTCGACGCCGTTCTTCGCCTACGACCGCGGCCTGCTCGATGCGCGGGTGGACAGGCTGCGTGCGGCGCTGCCCTCTCGCGTCGAGCTGAGTTTCGCGATGAAGGCGAACCCGATGCCCGCCGTCGTGCAGCACCTCGCGCGGCGCGTGGATCGGATCGACGTGGCATCCGGGCTCGAGATGCAGGCGGCGCTGGACACGACGATGCGCCCGAATCGCGTGAGCTTCGCCGGACCCGGCAAGGCGCCCGCCGAGATCCGGCAGGCGGTCGCGGCAGGCATCATCATCGAGATCGAGTCGACGACCGAGCTCGGTCGTGTCGTCGCCGCGGGCGACGAGCTCGGCGTCACGCCGACCGTCGCCGTCCGGGTCAACCCCGACTTCGCGGTCAAGGGCTCGGGCATGCGCATGGGCGGCGGACCCCAGCAGTTCGGCATCGACGCCGAGGAGGTTCCCGCAGTCCTCCGCGAGATCGCCGGCTCGGGCGTGGATGTGCTCGGGTTCCATGTCTTCGCAGGCTCGCAGAATCTCAACGCCGAGATCATCGCCGAGTCGCAGCGGCGCACCGTCGATCTGGTCAGCGCGCTGGCCGACCACCTCGATCGCCCCGTGCGTTATCTCAACCTGGGCGGTGGTTTCGGCATCCCCTACACGGAGAAGGATCAGCCGCTCGATCTGAACGCCGTCGCCGGCGGGCTGCACGAACTGGTCGACGGGCCGATCGCCGAGCGGTTCCCCGAGGCGAGTCCCGTCATCGAGCTGGGGCGCTATCTCGTCGGCGAATGCGGTGTGTATGTGACGCGCGTACTCGATCGCAAGGTGTCGCGAGGCAAGACCTACCTCGTCGTCGACGGCGGGATGCACCATCAGCTCGCGGCGTCCGGCAATTTCGGTCAGGCGATCCGCCGCAACTATCCCGTGGTGGTCGGCAACCGTGTCGACGCCGACGCGGACGACCCGGTCACCGTGGTGGGATGCCTCTGCACGCCGCTCGACCTGCTGGGCGACGACATCGCACTTCCGCCCGCCGAGATCGACGACCTCATCGTGATCTTCCAGGCGGGTGCCTACGGGCTCACCGCCAGCCCCACCGCCTTCCTGGGGCACGCCGCCCCCGCCGAAGTCCTCGTCTGACACCCAAGGAGAACTCACATGACCGCCACCCTCGACGCCGTCCGCGGCGTGTCTCATCGAGACGCTCGAGCTGTCGCAGACGCCCGACGACCTGACGTCCGACACCGCGCTGTTCGGCGCCCTTCCCGAGCTGGATTCGTTCGGCGTCGTCGCCGCTCGTCGCCGCCATCGAGGAGCGCTTCGACATCACGATCGACGACGACGAGTTCGGCGCCGAGCTGTTCGACACCGTCGGCACGCTGACCGAATTCGTCGACGCGAAGCTCGCTTCGGCCTAGCCATGAACACCTCCACCCTCCCGGGGTTCCTCGCCACGACCGCGGACCTCCGCTCCGCTTGGCGCGGGCGCCGCGTCGGGGGTGACGCGCGTCATGTGCGGTCGTGTGAACCTGGACTTCTGGGGTTTGCGGCCCAGCTCCGACCCCCACCCGGTGCTGGCCGTGTCGCGGGTGGTGAGGCGGGCCGACGGAACAGTGACAGATCGCGAGGTCGCCGAGCTTGATGCGGACTGATCCGCACGCTCTCACCCGCCTTCTTCCTCCCTTCGGCGCCGTCGGGGCAGAAATCAGCGGCGTGTCGATGACGGCGGATTCCATGGGATTCCAGCACCTGTTCCACTCGGAGGCCGGCCGAGCCGACGGTTCGGTCATGTCCAGCTCTGGGCTCGAGGCGGGGTGGGCGGTATCCGCGGGGCTGGACCGAGCCGCTGTCGGCGTTCAATCGCTGCTCGGCTGGCAGCTGGGGCAGCGGACGCTTTTCGACGGCGTCCGGAAGCTCGATCCCGGGCGCCGTCGCTCACCTCGGGGCGGACGGTGTGCACGTGAGCAGGACCGACCTCGCGGACCGCGTCTCCGATCGAACTCGAGGAGGCGGTGCGCGAGGCGGCTGCGCTTCTGCGCACGTCGCTCAACGCGCTGCTCGACGACTATCCCGACGCGGTGCTTCAGCTCACGGGAGGCATGGACTCGCGGCTGCTCCTCAGCGCCATTCCCGAACGGCGGCGCCGGGGGCTTCGGGCCATGACCTTGGAGGTTCCCGGGACGGGTGACGTCGCCAGAGCGCGAGCGATCGCGGCGCGGTACGGCATCGACCACCAGGTGCACGGGCTCACCGATGTGGGTACGATCACCTCCGCCCAGGCGTGGGAGCTGTGTCGTGCCGACGCGATTCGCCTGGACGCGATGGCCGACCCCGTCGCGCTCGCCGCTCAGCGGATCGCCGAGCGGGACTTCGACCAGGGTGTTCGCATCTCAGGACTGGGAGGCGAGATCGCTCGCGGGTTCTACTACGTCGGGCGGATCGAGGACCGCGCTTACACCCGCAAGGACGCCGAGCAGCTGGCGTCGTGGCGGATGTTCGTCAACGAGGCGGTGGAGCCGGGCCTGCTGACCGATGAATTCAGCGCGTGGGCACGAGACATCGCGAACCGCCAGGTGTACGACGCCCTGGCGGCGGGCGGAGACGAGTGGTTCCGCGCGGCCGATGAGCTGTACGTCGGCCATCGCATGCAGCGCTGGGCAGGCGCCACCGACATCGCCGTCTCCGACCAGCGCGTCGTCGTCAACCCGATGCTCGACCCGGACTTCCTCGACATCGCTGCGCGACTGCGACCCAGAGACAAGGCGCACTCACGATTCCTCGGCGCACTGCAGATGGAACTCGACCCCGAGCTGGGCGCGATGCCGCTCGACGGCCGACCTGCGCCCTCGGCGTATGCGAATCCCGTGGCGGTGGCGACCGGCGCTCGACGCGGTGCGCACCGGTCGCAGGGCAGCACGCAAGGCCGTTCAGCGGCTGCGTCGAGGCAACCGTCCACCCGCGGGCGGTGGAATCATGGCGGCGAAGGTCGTCGCCCATTGGCGGGAGAATCCCGAGGTACTGCGTCCCCTGGGCGAGCTCGACTTCGTCCGGAGCGACTGGGTGAACGAGGTGCTCGACGGCGCGCGTCGAACCGCGCCCCAGCTCCGTCGCCTTCCTGACCAATCTCGTCGTGGCTAGCTCGCCGGACGTGGGCTGATCTCGCCGGCAGACGGCATCACGATCTCGTCGTAGAGCTCGCTCACTCGGTCGAGGCGCTGCGTCCACAGATGGCTGCTCGTCGCACGCTCGCGCGCCGCATGGCCCATTCGATGTCGGAGATCGGGGTCCTCGACGAGCGCTGCGAATGGCTGCGGCGCACGTCTGCTGCGAGCTGTTCGGGACTATCCGAATCGAGCCGGAAGGCGCACGAGTCATCGACGTTCGCCCCGGGTCCGCCGCGGCGGCAGACGATGAGGGGAAGGCCGTATGCCATCGCCTCGAGGCTCACGTTTCCGCCCGGCTCTCGATAGCTCGGAAAGACGAAGACGTCGGCGCGTTCGTAGAATCCATCGACGGCGTCGCGGGGCACTTTGCCGTGGAACGTGACTCTCGAACCCACGTCCAGGTCGGCCGCGAGAGCTTCGCACTCGGCCCGGTCGTTCCCGTCCCCGACCACATCGAGGGTCACATCCAGATCGCGCGTGAGACCGAGCGCTCTGATGACGTCGCGCAGTCCCTTCGTGCGAACGATCCGTGCCGACATAGAGGAGCCGAACCGGGCCGATCGCGATGCGAACGATCGACGGGAGCGGGTACGGCGTGGACGGCCGTCTCACTCATGATCTCGAATCGACGCAGTCTGAGCCGCTGAGGAACTCCTGCACGTAGGGGGCGACTCCGATCACGCACGCGGCCGACTCATATGTTCGTCGCAGCAGCGGATCCCGCCGGATGCGCCACGCGTCGAGGGCTCGCAGTCTCTGCCACCACGGGGTCGCACCCTCTTCGTCGGCGAACGCGGGAGGCGACTCGAGGCTTCCGCCGACCGGCCCGATGAGCAGGGGAATCCCCAAGCCCGCGGCGGGCGAGGGGTAGCGCATCGCGACGGGCACGACCTGGTGGGCGACGTCGAACTGCTCGCCCTCCGCCAGTCGCTTTCGAAGCCATCGACGCGCCCGGATGTAGAACGGGACGTACCCGGGTTGCATCAGGCTGTTGAGGCGCTCGAATCGGTCCGACTCCAGGCGGTTCTTCCCACTCGATCACTCTGACGCCGGGCAACTGCAGCGCTGATGGCGTGTGACCGCGCTTGTAGGTCGTCAACAGGGTCAGGTCGTGCTTCTCCGAGAGCATCTTGGCCCATTGGAAAGCGACCCAGGCCTCGCCGATGTCTTCGCCGTCGCACGCCGGCGCGATCAACACGACCTTCATTGTCGTCGACCTCTCGGTGGGATCACTTGGGCAGGATGGCGTCGCTCGCTCGGAGCAGCGGAGGCCGTTCTTTCGGGCGCAGCAGGGCCCGTACGGTCGGCCAGGACTTGTCATGGCCGAGCAGCGCACGCCGCAGTTCGGTCGCGACGGTCAGCCCGAAGTAGACTGCCGCCCGGAACGTACCCGTTCTGCGGCGGTAGAGGCGCACGCGGTTGAGGATCTTCATCGTGTGGGTCGTTGCGCTCTCGCCCGACCCGCCGCCGATGTGCATCGCGCCCGCGGCCGGCGTGAACACCGTCGCCCATCCCGGCATCCTTGGCGCGAAGGCTGAAGTCGGTCTCCTCCGAATACAGGAAGTAGGACTCGTCCATTCCGCCGAGCGCGGCGTAGCGACCTGCTGTCGATGAGGAGGATCGCGCCGACCGCCCACTCCACTTCATGCTCGGTCTCGTACTGTCGAGGATCTTCGATGCGCTCGGTGAACATCGGCCAGCCTGTGAAGCTGAGGCCACCGACTCGGCCCATCGTGGGACCGCGGCGCAGAGTCGGCGAGAGCGTGCCGTCCTGCTCCCGCACGCGCGGAGCGACGACGGCAGTCCCGGTTTGCGCAGCACGTCGAGCATCGGCGGGCACCGAATCCGGATCGAGCACCGCGTCAGGATTGAGGATGAGGATCGCAGACGCGTCCGGTGAGTTCTTCACGGCTCGGTTCATGCCCGCGGCGTACCCGTCGTTGCTCGAGCGGATGACGGTGCAGTCAGTGCGTGCGTCGAGAACCTCCAAGCGTGCCGTCGGTCGACCCGTTGTCGACGACGACGACGGAGTAGGAGAGTTCACCCATGGCCGCATCGATGCTGTCGAGCAGTTCGGCGATGTGGTGCTCGCTGTTGAAGGTCACGATGACGGCGGCGATGTCTACGGGCACATTGGTCATCTCAGGAGCGCCGCCAGACCTGCTTTGGCATCTTCGATGCGACGCAGTGCGCCGGCCAGTCCGAGGATCAGGAACAGGGTGCCCATCGTCATCGGAAAGGCGAATGCATCGAACATGAACAGGCATGTGAAGCCGGCGCAGGTCGCCGCTGCGAGCGACATCGCAAGGTCACGCGACGCCTCGTCGCGCAACCGGACCCGCAGGCGGAACATGGTGACCGCGGCAGTCACCCCGAGCGCGAGGAATGCGAGCGTGCCGACGATTCCGATCGACACCAGGAGCAGGAGGTACTGGTTGTCGAAGATTCGGTACTTCGGAAGGAACGTGCCCAGACCGCGTCCGAACCATGGATTCCGTGCGATGAAGTCACCGGCGAAGCGCAAAGCTGTCGGTACGGGACGTGATGCTGGGGTCATCGCCGGCGCCGGTGAACAGGCCGATGATGGAGTTGATGAAGTTCGGCGTGAGTACCACCATCGCCAGCACGCCCACCACCATCAGCGCAAGGACGTGCAGTCCGTCGCGCGCGTGACCATCCGACCATGCAGACCACCAGGCCGACGGTCGCGCCGAGGTACGCCGATCGCGACGAGGTCAGAGGAATGATGGCAGCGAGCGCGAGAGCTGGCAGCCACCGCACCACCGGCCCGCGGTGCGTGTGATGGAAGCCGACGTGGAGCGCGATGCGGCAGGATCATCGCCAGAATCACTCCGTACTCGATGGGATGGATCGCGGTCCCCGCCGGCCGGGGATACCCGCCTCGCGTGCTGAGGCTGTAGGCCGCGTCACGCTGGTGAGGCCGGGGATCGAGAGCTGATCCACCCACAAGCTGGCGTGTGGCGATCTGAACCAGTCCGAGAGCGGCGATGAGTCCGCCGCAGACTGCGAAACGCCAGATGAGGGTATCGAGCCGTCTTCTGTCGTTGATGCCGTCATGGGTGAGCAGCAGCGTCCCAGCCCACGACGCGAGCGCGAGCAGCGCGACATCTGCGGGGCTCGTCTCATCGGGACTGAGGGGTCGTGTCATCGCGAACACGTAAGACACGCCGACACAGAACAGCAGGATTCCCAGCGCAATCCGAATGGGCTGCGGCTCGGAGGCTGCCCGCCGCGCAGCGCCGACGAAGGTGAGCAGCCAGAGGAACAGGCTTCCCAGCCCGAAGAGCATCGACGGGGCACCGGCGCTTCCGAGCGGGCCGAGGATCAGCCGGGAAGGCAGGAACAGCAGCAGCCCGAGGTACAGCGTCAGCCACCCGACCGAGTCCGTCAGTCGCCTCGTCTGCGAGAACGGCAGGAGAACTCGGGTCAACTATCCCGTCCTGCCCGGACCTCTACGGGGGCCGTCACCGGGCCCTCAGGTTCTTCGATCTGCTCGTCGGCGGCCTCGGGGGCCTCAGTGGCTTCGGGCGCTGCGGTGCGCCGGCGACGTCGATGGCCTTTCGGCGGTGGTGGTTCGGCCGACTCGTTCGGGATGTCCACGTCGGAGGGGGCGGGTTCAGAAGAATTCCTTCGCATCCGCCTCCTGAGGAGAAGGCCGTCTATTGCAAACGCGACAAATCCCGTGAAGACAATTCCCACTACACCGGCCGCAATGACGTTCCGAATGGTGTCCGACGAGTCCCGCGTCGCTTCGTCGTCGACCGCGAGTCGGCATCGAAGTGATGACGGAGGTGCGCCGGTGCGTCGACTTCGCCTTGCAATCGAGCGAGTTCCTCGGGGATGCGTGTCAGCAAGAAGTCAAGCGTCGAGAGTGTCGCGCCCGGGGACTGATCGGTCACATCGACCGCTATCACAGGACCTCGTGTGGACTCATCCAACACGGACCTCGTACTCCGCCGTCGGCGAGCGATGCTCGATCTCGGCGCGCGCGGACTCGCTGGAGAAGTAGGCCACGACGATGCTCGCAGGTTGTTCGAGGCCGCTCAGAGCAAGGAAAGGATTGCCGCCCTCACCGACCGCGTTCGCACCGGGAAGGAGCAGGACGAGCGCCCGGGCGTTGTATTCCGGGGGAGTGAGGTTGTAGGCGCTCACAGCGAGGCCGACGCTCAGGAAGAGCCCCAGAACGACGACGTACCATCGACGGCCTAAGGCCTTGACGACATCGAGTACCACAGGCTTCCTCCCCACCGGCGCGCCTGGAATGCCACGGACACGAGTTAGTCTAATCGGGGGGACTTATGACTTTCTGGGAGCTTCTCCGAGCGATTATCAGGTACTGGCCGGTTGCTTCTGGCGGGTGCTCTCTGCACGGCAGCCGCGGGCCTCGTCAGTCGTGAGCGACGAGGGCGTCTTCTTCACGCGCACTGAGATCGTGTTCCTTGCTCCCACCAGCCCCCCGAATCCGAACGCCCTGCGCACGCAGTCTGAGGATGTCATCGACGTGGCCGGTGTCGTCGCCAAGCGACTCTCCGGCGCGGGCGAAGTGTTGAAGTTCGCCGCCCCGGATGTCACACTCGTCGGCCTCGGAGTGCGAGACGGGTGGTCTATTCGACTGCCCGGACACGGGCGGGCAGTGGGGCACGAACTTCGCCACTCAGCGACTCGTCCTCGACGTGGTCGGGCCCACGATGGAGGCGGTCCGCGACCGGCAGGGTGAGTTGTTGGATCGAGTGACCGACGAACTGTCTTCGCTGCAGAGCGCGAGGGGTGTCGACGTCTTCAACGAGATCACCTCGATGGCTGCCCCTGAGACGACGCGGATCTTCCAGGCGGGAAGCGACCGTGCTCGCGCACTCGGAATGACTCTCGCCCTCGGCTTCGGCGCCACTCTCGCGATCATCCTCTCGCTCGATCGTCGGCGCCGGCGCCGGGAACACGCCCTGTGGGTGAAGCGGAGAGATGTCGCGCCCGCTGAGGTCGCCAGTCAGCCCACGTCACCATGACGACGGAGGGTTGGTATCCACTGCGTTCGCGTGGATACCAACCCTCCGAGATCCGGGATCAATTCGCGGGAGCGACCCGCGTCCCATCGTCGTATAGGTTGTTCGTCCAGACTGCTCCGGGCGCGTTGATGTCGAAGGACGTGATCGGTCCCCAGTATCCGCAGACATAGCCTCGGCCGCCCGCACCCATCTCGGTGCCGCGCTGCCACACGTTGTTGGTGAACCGGATGTCCCTGGTCTGGCCGGAGTACGGCTTGCCTGCGGTGGAGCCCCCGTACGTGCAGTAGCCTCCCGAACCGGCGATGATCAGGTTGTTGTCGATCCTGTTGTTCTGCACGGGATCGAAGTCCGGGTATCCGGTGATCGCGGCCGAGCAGCCTG
Source organism: uncultured Actinomycetota bacterium (assembly GCA_963772625.1). Taxonomy (GTDB): domain Bacteria; phylum Actinomycetota; class Actinomycetes; order Actinomycetales; family Microbacteriaceae; genus Microbacterium. The sequence continues at coordinate 72,318 of CAVYXT010000011.1, forward strand.
CGTCCGGCGCGTAGTCGGGTGCATCACACGCGATCGTGTTGTGGATCAGATTGCTGTTCGTGTTGACCCGGATGCCGGACTCGTGGTTGACGCCCGAGGTGTCGTGCCACTGGCCGTGGACATAGGAGTCCTGAACGGTGCAGTCGGCGTAGCAGTTGATCGATCGGGTGCCGCCCGTCACCTCGACCCGGAGCGCGGTGAAGTAGGCGTCGCCGATCCCGGTCCCGGCACCGTTGCCCGCGAAGACCTCGCTGTCCGTGATCGTGAACGAGCCGACGTTGTTGTTGTAGTCGGCGTATACACCGCCATTGATCTTCGAGTTCTTGATCACCACGTCCTTGGCCAGGATGCGCAGGAAGCAGTCCACCTGCTTGGCATCGATGACGACGCCCGGGGTCTGGATCGTGCACGGACCCGTGTAGGACTAGTCAGGGTGGTTCCTGCGGGCACCCCGGTCGTGGCCGAACTCGGGAACGATCGACCGAGGACTACGAACCCGCCGGAGCTCGGCGGTGTCGGAGTGGCCGTCGGCGTCGGCGTCGGCGTCGGCGTCGGTGTCGGCGTCGGTGTCGGTGTCGGGGTCGGCGTCGCCGTGGGGGTCGGCGTCGCCGTGGGGGTCGGCGTCGCCGTGGACGTCGCCGTGGGCGTCGGCGTCGCGGTCGGCTGCGGCGTCGCGGTCGTCGTCGGCTCCGGAGTCGCGCGAGGCGCCCGGCTCGTAGACGACGTCGACGAGGTAGTTGGATCCCTGGTACGTCGATCTCGGAACGCTGCTGGTCGGCTCCGTAGCGGTAGACGCCTGCGCCGGCCCCCAGGGTGAACCCGTTCTGCGACTTGCGGCACTCAGGTCACCCTCGATGACGGGGTAACCGCCGCGCGGCGCCTGATAGGAGGCGACATACGAGCTGCCGCTCGCAGTGCGACCGGCTCTTCCAGCGGAACCGTGCGCCACCCGACCGAGGTCGTGGCTGCGAAGCTGACCTGGGCCAGTAGCGCGACCCCGCGATGACCAGAGCGTCGCCGTGGTGACGCCGCGTGCGTCAGGGCCCTGGTAGTACTGCAGAGCAGTCACGTTGCCCGACTCTTCGGGCGAGAATCTGACACCGAGTTCGACTGCCGCACGGTCGAAGTCGGCCGAGGTCGTCGGCTTCAGGTCGTCGGCGAAGATGCCGGTCGGGGGGGCCGCAGCCAGGGCAGGAGCGACGGCGAGTCCCGTCAGTCCGATCGCGAAAGCGACGGTGACTGCGAGGCCCAGCTTCACTCGACTGCGGAGGTTATCACGGGCACGCAAAGCTTGGTGGGTCATATCAATCCTGGGGGAAGTATGCACGAGGGGGTCTTAGGCAGTCTTGCTTAACACCTACAACATACCTGTGGGAATGAGAGAACCCTCATGTAGGATTCCTCATCCCCTCATCTTGGACGTGCGAGTCGCACGTCGCGGCGGTCGGGGCGAGCGGTGGCCGACGGAGGGGTGGAACGTGAACGATCAGCGCCGATCAGTCCGGCCGTGGTTGCTCGCAGCGCTCGCTGTCTACGGGCTCGCCGCGGCAGGGATACTCCTGGCGCCCTTCTCCGTGACCGGCCTCCTGGACGAGTTCTCACGATGGGTGCGCGACGATCTTCAGATCACCGCGTTCGGCTCCGGGTGGCTCGAGTTCCTGGCGAACATTCTCATGTTCGTACCGCTCGGGCTTCTCCTGACGCTGCTGTTCGCGCATCCGTGGCGCGGCGTGGTGCTCGCTCTGCTGCTGTCCGCCGGCGCAGAACTCGCCCAGTTCGTTCTCCCCTCGCGCCAGCCCAGCCTGCGGGACGTGCTCGCGAATGTCGCCGGAGCCGCGATCGGCGCGGCGATCGCGTGGCTGCTCGTGCTGCGCAGGCGTCGCGGAGCGGCATCCGACGAGATGACGGTCGTCGAGGCGCCGCCGTCGTGAGCAGCCAAATGGTCGAGCTGCGGCCCATCCTCGAGGTCGATTTCGATGACGTGGCACTGTTCCTGCACGAGCACCTGAACGGCCGGGTGTCTCCGGACTCGTGGAAGAGGCTGCTGGCGCCGCCGTGGCGCTCGGAGTCACCGAACAGCGGCTTTCAGCTGCTCACGGACGGTCGCATCGTCGGCGTCTATGCCGCGGTGTACTCCGAGCGCGACGTCGACGGGCGAGTCGCTGCGCTTCTGCAATCTCGCGGCGTTCTGCGTGCTGCGACGAACACCGCGCGCACAGCTTCCGGCTGCTCCGGGCGATCCTCGGCCAGAAGGGTTACGAATTCACCGACCTGTCCCCGAGCGGCAACGTGATCGCCCTGAACGAGCGGCTGGGATTCGCGCGACTCGACACGTCGACCACGGTCGCGGTCAACCTCCCCGCCCTGCCGAAGCGTGGCGTCACCGTCTCCGGCGCCTCGGGGCGTGCTCGAGACCACGCTCGAAAGGCGCGGATGCCGCGATCTACCGAGATCATCGGGATGCCGCGGCTGCGCGTCATGTCGTCATCACACGGGGCGACGACTATGCCTACCTCGTCTTCCGCAAGGACCGTCGCAAGCGCCTCCCGATCTTCGCCACTCCGCTCTACGTCGGAGGGAGCCGGGAGCTGCTCCGGGCGGCGTGGCCGCGGATCGCCGCGCATCTGCTGCTGCGACACGGGCTCGCGGCGACTCTGGCCGAACCGCGCGTGCTCGGCTTCACCCCCAAGCTCGGACGGAAGCTGTCGACACCACGGACGAAGATGTTCCGCAGCAAGACCGTTCCCGCGGATCGCCTCGACTATCTGTACAGCGAGCTGACGCTGCTCGAGTGGTGAGCGATCCACCGGCGCCTACCGCGCGCGCTTGACGGCGCTCTTGAGCACGTTCCGCGCGTCGCCGAGCCCCGGACGATGCAGGATCAGGTCGCGGATCGACTCGCGCGTATCTTCGGCGGTCACGCTGTACCGGGCTTGGAACCAAGACTCGGGGCGCGCTGGGAAGCGGTCGCTCGTGTACACGGCGGAATAGTTGCCGGCCCGGAGACGTCGCAGAAGTCCGCGGTCATACCGGCCGAGCGGAAGCGCGGCCTCGTCGACAGGGCCCCCGCTTGCCGCACCGAGCACGACTCGAGCCTCGACCAGCTCGCGCGTCGCGACCTCGTCGGACATGCCGCGCCAGGGGATGTGAGACCAGCCGTGGTTGCCTATACCCATGCCCGCGTCGCGAAGCAGCCCGAGGTCGGCGGCCGTCAGGCTGGCGGGATCGTCGAGCCGTCCCGCTAGTGCGAAGAACGTACCGGTGAGCCCGCGGTCCTCCATGGCGGGCAGGGCGATCGCGGCATCCGACACGTTGCCGTCGTCGAAACTGAGCCGGACGTCTGGATGTGTCGCGATCTCGTCGAGCATCCGCAGGAAGTGGGTCTCCCGCACCCAATAGCGGGCTTCGCCTTCTTCGCGCTCGCGGGTGCAGACACCGATGCCGTGGAAGCAGATATTCGTGATCACGGAGTGACGCCGCGAGTCAGCATAGGAGCACGCTCACGCGTGCTGCTGTCCTGACCCCAGCTCACCTCGGTGCTCGGCGTCTGGCGTGCCCGTCGTTCGGCGAGCATCGTGATCGCGACGTATGCGACTGCGCCAAGCCACAGTCGGGGGTGAGGCAGCGCAACACGCAGCCACGCCCAGCGGTCGGCCGGACGCACATCGAGTTCGACCGCCCCGGCCGCGGCGGCGGCACGCAGCTCGGCGTTGCCTCGCCGCACCCGAACGAGGCGCGCCATCAGGTCCCGCGTCCGGTAGGGCGCTTCGACGAGGACGGAGACCTCTCTCACCTCCACCTTCTCGGACTCATCGAACTGCGAGTCCAAGAAGAGATCATCGGCGACCACGGTCGGGAACGCGCCGAAGCGAGTGCGCCCTGCCTCCGACACGACGATCAGGCCCACGGCCGAACAGGCCGGTGCGGAAGGCGGGCAGGCGCTCGTTGATCGAGTAGTAGGCGCGAACCGGCCACTGCCGGCCCGCCGTGTTCAGCCTGCGGCGCGGCACGACCGCGAGCGCCGTCGCCCTGCCCTCGATGCCCGCCGTGAGGGCAGCGATTGCACCGTCGGGCACGACGATGTCGGCGTCGAGGTACACGCGGGGGTAGGACGACGCCACCGCGTCGCCGGCGTTCAACGCCGCGGCCTTGCCGGGCTCCGGACGGTCGATGACTGTGACGCCGTAACCAACCGCAACCTCAGCCGTGCGGTCGCTGCAGCCGTTCGCGACGACGATGATTCGATCGCCGGAGACGTCCTGCCGGAGAAGGGCGTCGAGACAGGCGCCAATGACCCGCTCCTCGTTGTGTGCGGCGATCACGAAGGTCGGACGCGTGATGGCGATAGGCGGCGCTTGGCCTGTCGCGAGGGCTGCCCGCGCCGCTGTTGCATACATGCTCAGTACGCGCCTTCCGCGCGAGCCAGCATGCCGACATGGGTGGTCGCCTCGACCGGCCTGATCGTCTCCACCGCAGGCAGCGGCGCCAGATCCCTAGAGACGAGATAGCGGTCGAACGCCTGGTCGTCCTCGAGGTCGACGTAGCGTCGTCCCTGACCGTCGCAGACAGGGTTCCCGATGGTCTCTGGCACGGCAGGACCGAGACGGTCGTGACCGGTGATCGTGTCGTACACGCCGACGTAGGCCTCGGCCTGCGGACGCCAGTCCATGACCTGAGTCGCGCGGTCGCGAGCGGCGCGTCCGAGTTCGACGCGCAGCTCGATGTCGTCGATCAGACGTCTCGACCTGGTCGGCGAACGCTGACACGTCGCCCGACGGCGCGTACAGCACTGTGGCGGCACCGGAAACCTGCGTCTCGACGAGGTCGAACGCCACCGAAGGCAGCGCGTAGGCCATGTACTCCATGGTCTTGTTCATCGTCGACAGGTCGTTCAGCGGCGTCTTGAGGTCGGGGCAGACCCCGATGTCGCCCCGGCTGAGGTACTCGGCCATCTGCACGCGGTCGACGCGGCCGGTGAAGGTCACGTGATCGTGCAGCAGCAGCGCCGTCGCCTCGGCCTTGAGGTCTTCGAGGCAGTCGCCGAAGCCGAGAAGCGTCGCCGTCACGTTGTTGCGCCCGCGGCGGTGCACCAGTTCGTCGACGACGTGCAGCACCTGGTCGACCCCGTCCTGGGGGCCCATGATCCCGACGTAGACGAGATTGACGCTGTCCGCGGAGCGCGGGTTCTCGGGATAGATCGGTCGCATCTGCTGGGTATCGGGTCCGCTGCGCACCACGGTCACCTCGGAGGGATCGCGGTCACCGCGGCTGACGGCGATCGCCTTGTACGACTCGTTCGTCGAGATGATGTGGTCGGCGGTGCGGAACGAGCGGCGTTCAAGCCACAGCAGAACCCGGTGCTCGAGTTTCTTGAGCGGGCCCTCGGGCTCACCGAAGCGCGACCGGAACAGCTCGGGGTTGAGGTCGTGGTGGTCGAAGACGAACTTGACGCCGGCGACCATCCGCCACAGGAGAGCGAGGAGCCAGTACGTGTCTGGCGGATTGCAGGCCTGGATGACGTCGAAGCGTCCCTTGCGGCGAGCATGCAGGCTCAACCACGCCGTGCGCACCCAGCTGTATGCGAATTCCCACGCGAATCCCGCGAGGCCCTCGGCCTCGGGGGCCGGCGCGTACTTGTAGATGTCGACCCCGTCGAGGTGCTCGCGCGCTGCGTCACCCGGGCCCTTCGGGCAGATCACGCTGACCTGGTAGCCGCGAGTCACGAGAGCCTGGCATTCGAGCCACACCCGCCGGTCGAGCGGGACAGGAAGGTTCTGGACGATGATCAGGATGTGCGGGCGCCTCTTCGACGAAGGGCGTCTGATGGTCTGGAACATGCGCATTCTCCTCAGTGAGACTGGGCGAGCGGAAGAACAGGGTCGGCAGCGCCGGATTCGAGGGGACCCACGGCCGCGGGGGCCGGCGCACAGAAGCGCCAATGCCACGGCGCCGACGTGGGGCGGGGGTGCGCGGCCGTGGATCCGGTCTCGATATCGGAGGTGTTGATTTGAGTCATGGGATCAGTACGCGCCCTTCGGACGGACCATCACCCGGGCGGTGCGCCACATGATCATCAGGTCGGTCATGACCGACCAGTTCTCGACGTAGTGCAGGTCGAGGCGGACGCTCTCGCTCCCAGGACAGGTCGCTCCGCCCGCTCACCTGCCAGAGGCCGGTGATGCCCGGCTTGATGTACAGGCGCCGGAAGACCGGCCCGTCGTATCCGCCGACCTCGCTGGGCAACGGCGGGCGCGGGCCGACGACACTCATGTCGCCGCGCAGCACGTTCCAGAACTGCGGAAGCTCGTCGAGCGACAGCCGGCGGAGCACGGCGCCGACACGCGTCACGCGCGGGTCTTTGCGCAGCTTGAACAGCGGTCCCGAACCCTCGTTGTGCGCCACGAGAGCGGCGAGCTCCTCTTCCGCCGATGCGCGCATCGTGCGGAACTTGAGGATCTCGAACTGCTGGCCGTTGAGGCCGACGCGGCGCTGGCGGAAGAACACGCCACCGGGGGAGTCGAGCTTCACCAGCAGCGCGATCACTGGAGTGATCAAAGCGATCGGCACCAGTGCGATGGCCGCGACGAAGATGTCCAAGGCCCGCTTGTACGCGTGCTGCGCACCTTCGAATGACGGGATGCGCACCTGCACGAGGGGAAGCCCCTCCACCTGGCGCAGAGAGATGCGCGGTCCCGCGACATCCGTCAGCCGGCTCGAGAGCACGAGATCGGCCGCCGTTCCCTCGAGCTGCCAGCTCAGACGCCGCGTGTACTGGGCGTCATCCAGCTGGCTCGCGACGATGATCGTGTCGGCGCCCACTCCGCGTGCCGCCTCGGCCACGGTGTTCGGGGTACCGACAACCGGGTACCTCGCGCCATGCACCACCAGGTGCGGGTCGACGTTCGCGCCCTCCAGCGCGGTGCCCACCACGCAGTACCCGAACTGGTTATCGCGCTGCAGCGTGCCGATGACGTGCTCTACGTCAGCACGTCGTCCGACGACGATGGCGCGAGATACGTAGCTCCCCGATCGTCGCTGGGCGATCAGCCAGCGCCGCCAGCTGCGGCGACTGATGAGCAAGGCGAGCAGGCCCGCGGGCAGCGCGACGATGAGCTGACTGGCCAGACCCTGCCACTGGAAGACGATGAACGCGATCGCCAGAACGCCGAAAGCGAGCCCCGTGGCATGCGCGACCTGCTTGTATTCGGTGCTCCCCGCCCCGATGATCCGCGGTGACCGCGTCTGGAATGCCCAGAGCATCACGAGCCACGCCAGCGCGACAGTCAGCGGAAGGCGGGAGAGGATCCACGGATCCTCAACCAGTGTCAGTGGTGCCGCGGTTCCCAGGTGCAGCAACGAGGCCCCCGCGGTGACGACGAGCACCAGCGCGCTGTCGGTTGCGATCAGGCGCCAGCGATATCGGCGCTCCCACAGACGGCGACGCTCCAGTGCCGGAGTGGCGCGCCGGGCGGCGGCTTCCGCAGCGAACGACGGCTCGGCCACCGTGCCGCGCGCGACGCGGTCGGCCGGCGGCTTCGTAAGGACCGGAAGCTCAGAGACCGGCCTGATCCAGGACGTCGGTGCAGCACCGACCCCGGCGGCGGTCATCCGCACGCCTCACTCCGCGACGCGCAGTCGAGTTGCCGACGTACCCGTGCACCGTCGAAAATGCGCATCCGCGCACCTCCAACGGTGCACGGGTACGCCAAATGACGTCTCCCCATGACGTACTTCCCCAGTATTCCCCAGATGCGGGCCCCATACCCGCGTGCACACCGCTGAGAAAACCTCATCCCCGACCCCAGATCGGGAGGTCCTGCGTTGCCGACCCCTCGGCAACGCACTCTCGACACCTTGCGATATCGGATGTGCAATTCGGAGCATAGCCCACTGAGTCCGGGATGTCCCGACTTTTTTTGCGGCCGGTGTGTCGGCAGGTTTTCCGCCGTTCCAGCGGATGTCGGCGACGCCTGAACGCCCTTCGGAGACGCGATGCGTCACGATGCCGAAGGTGCGTCAGAACGGTCGGATGCCGCAAACCTGGCGCGCGACGTGTTCCGTGGTTCCGCGGGCGCGGTGGAGGAGGTGAAGTCCGTTCTGCGAGTACTCCGCTGGGGAGTTGAGGGCTCGCCGGATGACCCGCCGGGGGCGGGATTTCGCTAACGCCTTCTGGGGAGGCACTTCGCATGCGTAAATGGGGGATGCTCGTCGTTGCTGCTGCGCTGGTCGCGGCACCGACGGCAGCGCACGCTGGCCAAGACGACAACTACACTCCGGTGGACCCGTCCCAGCCGACGCTCGCGGGCTCGGTCCTGTCGGGCGATTGCCGCGGCGGTGAGAACTGGCTGGACTACGCCGTCACGGTCACCGATCCCGATGACGTGGCTGCCGCGACGGGCGACGTCTTGCTGGTGCTCGAGCAGTCCGGACGATCGGTGACCGTCCAGCTCGGCGCACTGACCGACGGGTCCGCGGCCGGAAGCGTGCGTTGGCCCGACTCGGCCGATGCGCTGCTGACGCGGCTGCCCGGCGGCGGCACCGGCGCGACAACGGTGAACGCGACGATCCAGGTGCAGCCTGGCTCGGTGCCGGCGCTGCAATACCCGATCGTCGTGCCCGCGTGCGGTGCGCAGGAGAAGGACGCGATCGCCGCGCTGGCCGCCACCGGATCGAGCGGGTGGACCCCGGCCCTCGGGCTTGCCGGCGGCGCGCTCATCGCGCTGGGCTCGTTGCTCGCGGTCCTGCGTCTTCGCCGGTCGCGCTGATCAGCCGTGTCGACCGTCGCCGTGCGGCGACACCGTGGCCGCGTCTTCTGGGGTGTGGCTGGTGCCGTCGTCGTCCTCTCGCTAGTCCTTCTCGGGTGGGTGGGCTTCCGCGCCTGGCAGGCGTCGCAGGAGCTCTCCGCGCTCGTCCCGTTGGTCGCGGAGGCGCAGTCCGCGGCATCCGCCGGTGACTCGGAGCGGATCGATGCGTTGCTCACCGATGTCGGCACCCATGCCGCGCGCGGCGGCCGAGCTGTCGTCGGGGCCGCTCTGGCGCGCGGTCGAGGTCGTGCCGGCACTCGGGCCGAACCTCGCCGGGGTGCGTATCGTCTCCGAGCAGCTGTCCGCCATCGCCGACGCCGTGACGGAACCAGCGCAGGCTCTGCTCGGGACGGAAGCCGCAGCGCTGAATGTTCTGTCGCTGCGTGCTCACGAGAAGTCGCTCGCAGCAGCGGCATCGACCCTGGAGAAGGCACGCGACGAACTCGCGACGATCGACGTGGACCGGCTGCTCCCGCAGCTTGCGCGCGGAGTATCCGAGTGTCGAGCGCCGTCGACACGCTCGCGCCCGCCGTCGATGGGCTCGCTCGCGCCGCCGCCGTGGTGCCCGGCTTGGCCGGAGCCGACGGCCCTCGCACGATCCTGGTGATGTTCCAGAATCCGCTGTCGAACACCGCGGATGCGGCGCTCATCGAGTCCTATCCCATGAGCATGACGACCGGGGGCGGACTGTGGGGCACGGGCGTCGGCGACATCGGCACGACTGTGACGGTCGCGGCCCCGCCGGGGTCCGCGTTCGGGGGAGCGACGGGCGAGGAAGGTCGTCTGCCGTCGGTGGACGTCATCGCGGACGGGCATCCGTCCACCGCAGTCCGAGTGAACATCTCGCGGGGCCAGACGGAGAGTGTGGACTTCGCCTTCACGGCGCCCGAGGCGGGAGTGCCGGTGCTGGTACACACGCCGATGCTCGATGACGTCGAGACTTCTGTCCCAGACAGCGCCCGACCCTGTGCGTGAACGCCCATAGAGAGGCCACGCACAGGGTCAGGTACCCGCGAGGTCTCCCCAGATCGCTCGCGAGAGCGCGACAGAGATACGCCTGATCAATGCTCCCCCAGAGGCACGCCCTGCCTGCGGACCCAGCGTACCCCCAATTCCTTGTCCACCAAATGGGGGACAAGAAATCTTTTCCCGTTTATTGCCACGTGGTCGACCTCCAGCCACCGCGATGTCCTTCGAAGCCGGCGAAAACGTGCAGAAAACGCTCAACGAGTAGCATTGTGGTGCCTCCGTTGTACCTCTCGACTGTCCCCAGCAGTAGGGCGGGCCGTCCCCAGCGACGCCGCTTCGAGCTGGCCTCCGGGGGAAGCGGGCCCTCTCGAAAGATCCGTTCCCCAATGGACAGTCGGGAGGGCCTGCGCCCTCGACCGGCGAGCTCGGTTCGCGCCACCGGGCTTCGCTCAGGTCGCCGATCTAGGATTGGGCCCATGTGTGGAATCGTCGGATACGTGGGCCCTCGCGACAGCCAGCCCATCCTCCTCGCCGGACTCGCCCGGCTCGAGTACCGTGGCTATGACTCCGCGGGCGTCGCGGTCATCGACGGCGACGGCGGTCTCGGCATGCGCAAGCGCGCCGGCAAGCTCAAGGTGCTGCGCGACGACCTCGAGGCTCACCCCCTCGCCGATGGCAAGACCGGCATCGGCCATACGCGCTGGGCCACCCACGGCGGGCCGACCGACACCAACGCGCACCCGCACCTCGCCGACGACGACAAGCTGGCCGTCATCCACAACGGCATCATCGAGAACTTCGCCGAGATCAAGGCCGAACTGCTCGCCGACGGATTCGCGTTCCGGAGCGAGACCGACACCGAGGCCGCCGCGATCCTGCTGGGGCGCGAGTACGTCACGGCCGACGGCGACCTGACCGCGGCGTTCCGCGCGGTCGTCAGCCGCCTCGAGGGTGCGTTCACTCTGCTGGCGATGCACGAGGACCACCCCGGCCTCGTCGTCGGCGCCCGCCGCAACTCGCCCCTCGTGATCGGACTGGGCGAGGGCGAGAACTTCCTCGGATCGGACGTCGCCGCGTTCGTCGAACACACCCGCAACGCGCTCGCGATCGGTCAGGACCAGATCGTGGCGATCACGCCCGAGGGCGTCGCGGTGACCGACTTCCAGGGCAACACCGTCGAGGTCGAGCCGTTCGAAGTGCTGTGGGATGCCTCGGCCGCCGACAAGGGCGGCTGGACGAGCTTCATGGCCAAGGAGATCAGCGAAGAGCCCGAGGCGGTCGCGAACACCATCCTCGGACGCGCGCGCGACGGCCAGGTGGTCATCCCCGAGCTCGACGGACTCGACGAGCTGTTCACCGGCATCCAGCGCATCATCATCGTCGCCTGCGGCACGGCCGCGTACGCCGGCGCCGTCGGCAAGTACGCGATCGAGCAGTGGGCGCGGGTACCGGTCGACGTCGAGCTCGCCCACGAGTTCCGCTACCGCGACCCCGTCATCGGCGACGACACGCTCGTCGTCTCGATCAGTCAGTCGGGCGAGACGATGGACACGCTGATGGCGGTCAAGTACGCCCGCGAGCACGGCGCGCGCACCCTGTCGATCTGCAACACGCAGGGTGCGACCATCCCGCGGGAGTCGGACGCGATCGTCTACACGCACGCCGGGCCCGAGGTCGCAGTCGCGTCGACGAAGGCGTTCGTCGCGCAGATCACCGCCCTCTACCTGCTGGGGCTGCACGTCGGCCGCGTGCGCGGCACGGTCGGAACCACCGAGGCGGCGCAGTTCGTGCTCGAGCTCGAGTCGATCCCCGACAAGATCCGCAAGATCCTCGCCGAGGAGCAGGAGCGCATCGAGCAGCTCGCGCACTGGATGGGCGACACGCGCTCGGTGCTGTTCCTCGGCCGCCACGTCGGGTACCCGATCGCGATGGAGGGCGCGCTCAAGCTGAAGGAGCTGGCGTACATCCACGCGGAGGGCTTCGCCGCGGGCGAGCTCAAGCACGGACCGATCGCGCTCATCGAGGCCGGCCAGCCCGTCTTCGTGATCGTCCCGTCGCCGCGCGAGTCCGCCGAGCTGCACAAGAAGGTCGTCTCGAACATCGAGGAGATCCGTGCGCGCGGCGCGCGCGTCATCGCGATCGCCGAAGAGGGGGATGCCGCGGTCCTGCCGCACGCCGACGAGGTGCTGCGCATCCCGCTCGCAGGTCCGCTCTTCGAGCCGCTGCTGGCCGTGGTGCCGCTGCACATCTTCGCGATGGGCCTCGCGACGGCGAAGGGCCTGGACGTCGACCAGCCCCGCAACCTCGCCAAGTCCGTCACGGTCGAGTAGCGGCATCCGGTCTACGCCTGCCGAAACCCTCCGATTCCGCCGAAACCCTCCGTCACGAACGCGAGTTTCGGAGGGTCTCGCCCAGCACGGAGGGTTTCGGGCACGCGATCCAGTGCCGGATGCCGCGGGATAAAGTGGCGGGGTGCTGAGACGAGGACGACCGTGATCGTGGGGGTCGGCGTCGACCTCGTCGACATCGGCCGCTTCGAACGCACCCTGGAGCGCACACCCCGACTCCTCGAGCGACTGTTCTCGCCCGCCGAGCAGACCCGCTCGCCGCGCTCCCTCGCCGCGCGCTACGCCGCGAAGGAGGCGCTGATAAAGGCCCTCGGCGGCTCGGACGGCGTGCACTGGACCGAGATCGAGATCACGCCCGAGGCATCCGGACGCCCGTGGTTCACCCTCACGGGCTCGACCGCGGCCGTTCTCGTGGAGCGCGGCATCACCGGGCTGCACCTCTCGATGTCGCACGACGCGGGTTTCGCGACCGCTTTCGTGGTGGCCGAGGCGTCCGGCGACGCCACGGGCGTCGCGGCAGGCGTTTCGCTCCCCGGCACGGGTTCAGAAGCGGGCCGCGACGACGAACGCGGGCCGCGAGCCGAGGCGGACCCGGAGGCGAGCACGTGAGCCGCCTGCCCGACGGCGTCCTGCGGGAGGCGACCATCGACGTCGGGGCGATCGCCGCGAACGTGCGGCACCTGCGCCGGCTCACCGACTCCGAGGTCATCGCGGTCGTCAAGGCGGACGGATACGGCCACGGCGCCGTGCGCTCCGCGGCGGCCGCGCTCGACGGAGGGGCCGCGCGCCTCGGAGTCGCCGACATCGGCGAGGCGCTCACCCTGCGCCGCGGCGGCATCACGGCCCCGATCCTCGCGTGGCTGCACGCGCCCGGTACGTCGTTCGTCGAGGCGGCGTCGGCCGGGATCGAGCTGGGCATCTCGAACTTCGATCAGCTGCTGCAGGCCGCGGCCGCGGCATCCTCGGACCGTGCCGTCGGAGTGCACCTCAAGCTCGAGACGGGGCTGGCCCGCAACGGCATCGCACCCGAGGACTACCGCGTCGTGTTCGCCGAGGCGGCGCGCCTCGAGCGCATCGGCAAGCTCCGCGTCCTCGGGCTGTTCAGCCACCTCTCCAACGCCTCCGCCGACGACGACCGGACCGCGCTGCGGCGGTTCCACGACGGTGCGGGGGTGGCGGCATCCGCCGGTCTTGCCCCGCAGCTGCGGCACGTCGCCGCCACGCACGCGGCGATCGGGCTCCCGGAGTCGCGGCTCGGGTGCGTGCGCGTCGGCATCGGCATCTACGGGCTGTCGCCGTTCGCCGGACGCTCGTCGGCCGATCTCGGCCTGCGCCCCGCGATGACGCTGCGCGCGCCGGTCGCCGCCGTGCGGCGGGTGCCGGCCGGCCACGGCGTCTCGTACGGCTACGACTACCGCACCGACCGCGACGCGACGCTCGCCCTGGTGCCCCTCGGATACGCCGACGGCGTCCCTCGACAGGCGTCCGGCGCGGGGGCCGTCGCGATCGGCGGGCGGCGGTTCACGGTCGCGGGACGCGTCGCGATGGACCAGTTCGTCGTCGACGTCGGCGACCACCCGGTGGCGGTGGGCGACGAGGTCGTGCTGTTCGGCGATCCGACGCTCGGCGTTCCCGCCGCGGACGAGTGGGCCGATGCGGCCGGCACCATCAACTACGAGATCGTGACGCGCGTCGGGCCGCGGGTGTCGCGGCGGCAGGTGTCGGCGTGACCGGACTCGACTCCCTCGTCGGGCGTTACGAGATCGACAGCCCCGACGACATGGAAGCCTTCGGCGCGCGCATCGGCGGGATGCTGCAACCCGGCGATCTCGTCGTGCTGACGGGAGCGCTCGGTGCGGGCAAGACCACCCTCACCCGCGGCATCGCAGCCGGTCTCGGCGTGCGAGGTCCCGTGCAGAGCCCCACATTCGTGATCGCGCGCACGCATCCGTCGCTGGTCGGGAGAGCGCCGCTCGTGCATGTCGACGCCTACCGGCTGGGCTCCGCCCTCGAGCTCGACGACCTCGACATCGACGTGGATCGGTCGGTCGTCATCGTCGAGTGGGGACGCGGGATGGTCGACGGGCTGCGCGACAGCGTGGTGGGAGATCGAGCTCGACCGCCAGCTCGGCGGCCGGGGTGCCGAGACGATGTGCGGCGACCCCTCGCGCGTGTCGGCGGAGCTGGACGCCGACGCGCCGCGCATCGTGACGGTGTCGCGGAAGCCATAACCCGTGGGGCGACGTGCGGCGAATGGTCGCGACTGCCTCGACTTGCGGCGAACGGCGGCTATGCGGCCGACGTCAGCCGCCACTCGGCGAAACTCGCGGCGGCAGCCCGCCGGGCGCGAGCCCGACGGGTTTCCGGAACTCTCGCCACCGACGTCGCCGCGATCGCCGCGAGCACGGCATCCGGGCGCTCGACATTCGCGAAGTGACCCGCGTCGGCCAGTCGCACCTCGCTGAAGTCGGGGATCAGCGAGACGAAGGCGGCGGCATCCGCCTCGCCGGCGAAGACGTCGCGCGAGCCCCGCACCGAGCGCACGGCGCAGCGGATGCCGGTCCAGGTGCGCTCCTCGTACTCGGCGGCGAGCCGAGCCGCGCGGGCGAACGCGGACGGCCGCACCTCGTCGGCGAACGCCGCGGGAACCGAGGGATGCACGGCACCCGCGAACAGCGGCGCCGACAGCGCGCCGAGCCACCCCAGGCGACCGAGCAGGCGGACGAGTGCCGTTCCGGCGGATCGAAGCGCCCGAGGCTGCCTGCGCGAAGCCCGGTCGAGCAGGGCGAGAGTCCGCATCGTGAGCAGCATCCCCGCGAACCACGGCAGGGTGAGCCCGGCGCGCACGGGACGCCGGATCGCCGCGAGCACGCCGGTGCCGGTGGCCGAGACGAGCGTGACGCCGAGAGTCGACTCCGGATGCCGCGCCGCGATGTCGAGCGCCGCGAATCCGCCGAGCGAGTGCCCTACGATGCGCCACGTCGAGTATCCGAGCGCGCGAGCGACCTCGGCGACGGCATCGGACAGGTCCTCGACGCTGCGGACGCGCTCGAACCCGCCGCTCTCCCCCCAACCCGGCAGATCGAGCGCAATCACATCGGTGAGGGGTGAGCCCGACAGATCGGATGCCGCAATCACCGGCGTCCAGGTGGTCCACGATCCCGCGGCCCCGTGCAGGAGGATCGTCGCCGGTCCGCCGGACTCGCGCCCCGCCCGCACGACGACCTCGCCCACCGACGTCGGCACGACGAGCCGGCGCAGTCCGAGCGCTCCGCCGGCGGTGCGCAGCGGCAGTGGATGCGGGAGCGGGTTCACGCTGATTGTTCGTCGCCGGCGGCGGATCGGTTTCCGCGGGGAGCGCGTTGGGCGCCGCGAGGGCACGACTTGCCGCCGAGTCCACCACCTGGCGGCGCCGGCAGGTCAGCACTCGGCGAGAAGTCGTGCACTCGGCGACGTGCGAGGGGCGCGAAGCCGCTCGCGGCACGCCGACTACCCTGAGAGGGTGATCCTCGCCATCGACACCTCGATCGGCACCGCCGTCGCCGTGGTCGAACACGACGGCGTCGTGCTCGCCGAGGGTACGAGTGAGAACCCCCTCGGCCACGCCGAGGCGATCGGCGGACTTCTGCGCGCGGCGCTCCGTGACGCCGCCTCCTCCCCGGAGAGCTCGGCCGAGGCGCTCACCTCTGTCGCGGCGGGAATGGGCCCCGGGCCGTTCACCGGCCTGAGGGTCGGCATCGCGGCGGCGCGGGCGTTCGCGCTGGGCCGCGGCATCCCGGTCGTGCCGGTCGTCAGCCACGACGCCGTGGCGCTCGAGATCCTGCTGGCGGGCGCGCTGGCCGACAACGAGGTGACGCGCTTCGCGGTCGTGTCCGATGCCCGCAGACGCGAATTCGCGTTCACCGTGTACGACGGGATCGACGACGACGGCCTGCCGGTGCGTGCCACCGAGCCGGCGCTGATTCCGCGCGACGACCTCGACGCGCGGCTGGACGAACTCGGCGCCGCGCGCCGCGACGCCGGCCGGGTGTCGGCGGCGATGCTCGCGATCGTGGCGGCACGCTCCGTCGGGGCGGGCCGCGCTTCCGCGTCGACCGAGCCGCTCTACCTGCGCTCGCCCGATGTCACGCTTCCGCACGGCCCGAAGCGGGTCACCGCACCCGTGATGAGCGAGCGGCAGGCGGGCGACGCATGACCACTCGCGCGGCCACCCTCGCCGACCTCGACGCGATCATGGCGCTGGAACGCGCGTCGTTCCCGACCGACGCATGGTCGGACGCCATGATGCGCGAGGAGCTCGCCTCGCCGCACGGCTGGTACGTCGTCGTCGAGGAGGCCGGCCGGCTGATCGGATACGCCGGCCTGCGCGCCGCGCGCGGTGCATCGGATGCCGACATCCAGACGATCGCGATCGCCGCGGCATCCCGCGCGCGAGGTCGGGGCCGTGCGCTTCTCAGGGCTCTGCTCGGCGAAGCCGTGCGCCGGCAGGTGCGCGACGTCTTCCTCGAGGTGCGGGCCGACAATCCGGTCGCGCAGTCGCTGTACGCCTCGGAGGGCTTCGTCGAGGTCGGGCGGCGGGCGCGCTACTACCAACCCGACGACGTCGACGCGATCGTCATGCGCCTCGACCTGCGCGGCTGGAGTTCGGCAACCCAGCCGTCGGACACCGACGCGGGAGCCTGCACGTGAACCACACCGAACCACTCGTACTCGGCATCGAGACGAGCTGCGACGAGACCGGCATCGGGATCGTGCGGGGCCGCACGCTTCTGTCGAACACGATCGCGTCGAGCATGGACGAGCACGCGCGCTACGGCGGCGTCGTGCCCGAGGTCGCCGCGCGCGCGCACCTGGAGGCGCTTACGCCCGCGATCGAGGCGGCTCTCGCCGAATCTCGCGTCGAACTCGCCGATCTCGACGCGATCGCGGTCACCTCCGGACCCGGGCTCGCGGGCGCCCTGATGGTGGGCATCGGGGCGGCGAAGGCGCTCGCGGTGTCGCTGGGCAAGCCGATCTACGCCGTGAACCACCTGGTCGGCCACATCGCCGCCGACATCCTCGACCCCGACGCGCCGCCGCTCGAGTACCCCACGGTCGCCCTGCTGGTCAGCGGCGGGCACACCTCTCTACTGCTCGTGCGGGATCTCACCTCCGACGTCGAGCTGCTCGGCGAAACCATGGACGACGCCGCCGGCGAGGCGTTCGACAAGGTCGCACGGCTGCTCGGGCTGCCGTATCCCGGCGGTCCCGAGATCGATCGGGCCGCACTCTCGGGCGACCCGCGCGCGATCCCCTTCCCGCGCGGACTGTCGCGCGCGAGCGACTTCGCGAAGCACCGCTACGACTTCTCCTTCTCCGGACTGAAGACCGCGGTCGCCCGCTGGACAGAACAGCGCGACGCCCTCGGCGAGGAGGTGCCGATCGCCGACGTCGCCGCGAGCTTCCGTGAGGCGGTCGTCGACGTGCTCGTGACCAAGGCCCTCGCCGCCTGCGCCGACCACGGCGTGCCGCGGCTGCTGCTCGGCGGCGGCGTCATCGCCAACCGGCGCCTGCGCGACGTGGCGATCGAGAGAGCGGATGCCGCGGGCGTCGCTCTGCGCATCCCCCCGCTCTCGCTCTGCACCGACAACGGCGCGATGATCGCCGCGCTCGCCGCAGAGCTCATCATGGCCGGCCGGCGCACCTTCCACGTGGGGCTTCGGCGCCGACTCGACCCTTCCGGTGACCGAGATCCAGGTCGCGGAGGACGCCGCATGAGCGCCGGAAAGGACGAGCCGACTCCGGATGCCGGGGCCCCGGCACCCGGTCCGCCTCCGGCGCCGCCGCTTCCGCAGACGACCGCGCAGGCTGCCGCATCCGCCCCACCGCTGCCGCCGACCACCGCGCAGGTCGCGGCATCCGCGCCGCCGCGGCCACCGTCGGCTCCGGCCGTCGAGCCGCCGTCGCCCGATGTCGCGCAGGTCGAGGCAGAATCCGTGATCCCCGGCAAGCACCGCGGCGGTTTCGAGCGGTGGCCCACGGCGCCCGTCGGTGTCGTGCCGATCTCGACCGCGCCCGACCTGGACGCAGCCGTGCAGTGGGCGCCCGTGGAACCCGCCACCCCGGCGCGCGGAATGGCGGCGTGGGCGCTGGGGTTCGCCATCACGGCCCTGATCATCTCGATGTTCGTCGGCTGGGGCTTTCCGATCGGACTGGTCGCGATCGTGACGGCGATCGTCGCGCTGCGCCGTCCGCTCGAGAGCCGCGCGGTCGCGGTGTGGGCGATCGTGCTGGGCGCCGTGTCGCTGCTCTACAGCGCGGGGTGGCTGTGGTTCGCGGCGAGCCGTACCGACCTGCTCGGCTGACGAGCCCTGCGGCACCGCGAGTGCACGGGTTGTCGCCGAGTGCACGAGCAAGCAGCGTCGGGCCGTCGTGCGCTCGGCGAGAAGCCGTGCACTCGGTGCAGGCAGAGGCGCTACGCGCCCACCCGGTCCGCCAGGATCGCGAGGCGCTTCGACCCGACGCGGGTCAGCAGCAAGGTCGCCGATTCGTCCCCGCGCAGCTTCAGCGCGGTGCGGAAGGTCGCGGGGTCGATATCGACGCCCCGCTTCTTGATCTCGAGCCGGCCGATGCCGCGCTCGCGCAGCGCCCGCGACAGCGCGCGCACCTCGGCGGGCAGCACCTCGCGAACGCGGAAGCTCGACACGAACGGACTCGTGAGAGCGGCATCCGAAGTCAGATAGGCGATCTGCTCGGACAGCATCCCCGCCTCGAGCGACCGGGCGACGTCGCCGATCAGGCGCGCGCGGATCACCGCGCCGTCCGGCTCGTGCACGAAAGCCCCCATCGGACGGGCCGGTTCGTCCTCGGCATCCGTCGCCGATGTCAGCTCCCAGCGGGCGTCCCCCCGCAGAACGAGCGCCGCACGGCGCACGCCGTCCCGAGCCAGAGCGCCCGACCACAGCACCAGCTCGATCGTCGACCCGTCCGCGCTCACCCACTGCGCCTCGACGTCGTCGGGGATCCTCGCGCGGTCGAGACCGGGACCGAGCTTGATGCCGCTCGGGATGCGCGCTGCCAGATCGAATGCCCACTCGAGGGAGGGCGAGTAGTCCTCGGGCCGCACGCGGGCGGTCTCGCTGTGGCCCGAGGTGCGGCGCGCGGGATCCAGCCACACCGCGTCGACGAGCGACAGATCGGATGCTTCTGCCGAACCGTGCCGAACGGTCACCGCATCCCCGAACGGGGCGAGGTTGTACGCGGCGATCGCAGCCGTCACCTCGTCGGCGTCCACCGCCTCCACACGAATGCCGAGCGCGGCGAATCCCAGCGCGTCGCCGCCGATGCCGCAGCCGAGGTCGGCCACGGTGGTCAGGCCGGCGTCGCGGATCCGGCCGGCATGCTGTGCCGCGACGGCGAGACGTGTGGCCTGCTCGAGGCCGGCGCGGGTGAACAGCATCCGGTCGGCGAACGTGCCGAACTTGCCGCGGGCTCGCACGCGGAGGCGCGCCTGCCCGACGACCGCCGACACGAGTTCGGGGGAGTGCCCCGCTTTTCGCAGCTGCGAGACGGTGCGCGCGACGTCTGCGGTCGTGTCGACGGGGTTCAGACCGTCCAGCAGCCGCAGGCCCTCGGGCGTGAGCAGCGCGGTCAACTCGGCCAGGTCCACCGGCCCAGCCTACGGTCGAGCCGTCCGCAACGAGTCCGAGGAGCCGTTCGGCGGCTGATGCAGAACCCCCAAACCCCTAGTCATGAACCGAACCCCCTACGCAAACCCCGGGGGGCTGATTGAAATCCCCGGGGGGCATCCCCGATGTGGCCGGAACGTGGGCGGCGCAAACTCTAACTACAAGCCGCCGGGCACTCACGAAAGAGGAAACAAATCATGGCTGCAAACGACAACTTCAACCTTCTCGGCCTCCAGGCCAACCTCGACGAGTCGTTCAACACCGACAACTCCGTCGACAACTCCACCGAGACCGAGGTCGAGCTCGAAGACTCGCTGAACGACAACTCGGACAACTCGACCAACCTCGACATCGAGGACTCGGGCAACACCGACTCCTACAACGACACCGAGGTCGAGGTCGAGGTCGAGGTCGAGGACTCGTTCAACGACGAATCCGATCACTCCGTGAACGACTCGTACAACGACGAATCCGACAACTCCGTGAACGACTCGTACAACGACAACTCGGAGCACTACAAGGACTCGTTCAACACGACGACCCTGATCGACAACTCGGTCACGGCGGGTGTTCACCAGTACAACGCCGGCATCGGCGACATCGACCTCGGTGGCCTTGGCGGCGGCGGTGGCAAGGGCTGGGGTGGCGGTGGCGACACCGACATCGACATCACGAACCGGCCGACGATCGTCGGCCAGTCGGTCAACCAGAACATCGACACCGGCGGCGGCGACGTCGACCAGGACTTCGACCTCGAGGCGCAGGTGGCGTCGGGTGACTACTCGATTGCTGCGGGCGACGACGCCAACGTCGACAACTCGACGACGACCACCACGGTCGGCGACGTGTTGATCGGCAACGAGTGGGAGACCACGACGATCAGCGACTCGTTCAACGACTCCTCGACCAACACCGAGTACGACCTGGATGTTGACATCGAGGACTCCTTCAACCAGGAGGAGGAGACCGAGATCGACGTCGACGTCGAGGACTCGTTCAACAACGAGTGGGAGACCGACATCGACAACGACTTCGAGTGGGAGAACAGCGGTAACTTCTTCAGCCCGGACGCGGTCACCGTCAACGACAACGAGCTCGACCTCTGATAGGTCGCGTTCCAGGAGTCTCGACTTCCTGACTTGCCCGGTCGCCTTTCGAGGCGGCCGGGCAAGTCCGCGTCTCCGGACACTGATCCGCCCTGCAGCGACCGTTCTGGGACGGGGGCGATGAGTGGCCGGGGCCGTTTCAGCATTGAGCAAGTTACCCGCCGCAGGACCGTCGGCGCATCGCATGGCGTAGCGTTGTCAGAGGGCGGGGCGACCAAAGGGGGATCGTTTTGGCGGAGCGTACACAGGCAGAGCAGGCGGCTCGGGGGACTCCCGAGGTGACCACGCGGCCACCGGCGAAATCGACTGAGGCGCAGAAGCGTCCCGAGGGCGACTCCGACGGATCGGCGAAGCGTCCGCCCGCGAAGGCCGAAGACGCGGCCAAGCGTCCGCCCGCGAAGGCCGAAGACGCGGCCAAGCGTCCGCCCGCGAAGGCCCAGGCCGGCGCCAAGCGTCCGCCCGCGAAAGCCGACGAAGTCGCGAAGCTTCCTCAGGCCAAGACCGGGCAAATGACAGGGCCGCCGCAGACCAAGGCCGAGGCACTGGTCAGGGCCATCTCCAATGTCGGCAAGCTGGCCGCGTCCTCCGGACGAGAAGACCTGGCCGCTCGCCTCGACCAGACCCAAGAGCGTCTGCGCGACCCGAACGTGCGCGTCATCGTGGTCGGAGAGTTCAAGAAGGGCAAGAGCAAGCTGATCAATGCCCTCGTCAACGCCCCGGCCTGCCCCGTGGACGATGACGTGGCGACGAGCGTGCCGACCTCGGTCGGCTACGCCGAGCAGCCGTCCGCCGCGATCCTCGTGCATCACGAGAGCGGCGCCCCGGGCAACCTCGAGCGGCAGGAGGTGCCGCTCAACGACCTCGCGGACCTCGTCTCGGAGAAGGGCAACCCGGGCAACGAGCGACGCATCGTGTCGGCCGAGGTGCTGCTTCCCCGGGAGATCCTCAAGGGCGGTCTGCGGATCGTCGACTCGCCGGGTGTCGGCGGGCTCGACTCGTCGAATTCACTGACGACCCTGGCCGCACTCTCGTCGGCGCATGCGGTGCTGCTCGTGTCGGACGCCTCGCAGGAGTACACCGAACCCGAGATCCAGTTCCTGAAGCACGCCATGCGCGTCTCGCCGAACGTCGCCGCGGTGCTGGCCAAGACCGACCTCTACCCCGACTGGCGGCAGATCGAGAGCCTCGACCGCTCGCACCTGGGCGATGTCGGCGAGGTCCCCATGTTCACCGTCTCGAGCGATCTTCGCCTGCTGGCGGCTGAGCTGCAGGACCGCGAACTCAACGACGAGTCCGGCTTCCCCGCCCTCGTCGCACACTTGCGCCGTGAGGTGCTCGGAGCGCGCCGAGGTGATCCACGAGCGCGCAGCGGTCCACGATCTCGCCTCGGTCGTCGACCAGCTCACGATGTCGCTCCGCTCCGAGCTGAACGCCCTGGAGCACCCGGAGGACACGCCCCGCTTGATCGCCCAGCTCGAGGACGCGAAGGCCCGCGCCGACGAGTTCCGCGGACGTTCGTCGCGGTGGCAGGTGACGCTCAGCGACGGCGTGGCCGACCTGATCTCCGACATGGAACACGACCTGCGCGACCGGCTGCGCAAGGTGCAGCGCGAAGCGGAGCAGTCCATCGACGAAGGCGACCCGGGCCCGATCTGGGATCAGATCACGGAGTGGCTCGACCAGCGCGTGTCGGCAGCCGTGTCGGAGACGTTCGTGTGGACGGATGAGCGGTCGCGATGGCTGTCCGAAGAGGTCGCCGAGCTGTTCGCCGAGGGTGGGAACGAGCTGCCCGTCATCGAGGTGGGCAACACCGAGGGTGTTCTCGACCCCGTCGAGGGAATGGCGAAGCTCAACCCCGGGCGCATGGGCGCGGGCGAGAAGATCTACATCGGCGTCCGCGGATCGTATGGCGGTGTTCTGATGGTGGGTCTTGCCACGGGACTCATCGGCCTGACGCTGATCAACCCGCTGTCGCTGCTTGCCGGCGTTCTGGTGGGGCGGCGCGCGTACCGTGAAGACATGGGCTCCCGCCTGACGCGCAGGCAGTTCGAGGCGAAGAACCTCGTCCGCCGCTACATCGACGAGGTCACCTTCCAGGTGAGCAAGCAGCTCAAGGACCGGTTGCGGCTGGTCCAGCGCTCCGCGCGTGACCACTTCGGCGGCATCGCGGACGAGTTCCACCGCTCGCTCTCGGAGTCGGTGCTCGCCGCCAAGCAGGCCGCAGGAACCTACACGGCCGACAGAGACCAGCGGATGAATCAGCTGCAGATGCAGATCAAGCAGCTCGAGACGCTTCGGGCGGAGATCCCCGCCCTTCCGCCGGCGGTTCGCAGGGAGGCAATCAGCCGGTGAGCATGACGGTGCGCGACGAGGCGAGCGATCTCATCAAGTCCGCTTTCACGGTTTACGCCGACGACCCGGCTGCAGTCAGAGTCATCGACGATCTCGACCGCCGTCTGAAGGAGCCTCTGCGGCTCGCCCTCGCCGGAATGGTCAAGGCCGGCAAGTCCACGCTGCTGAACGCGATGCTGGGCGAGCAGATCGCCCCGACGGATGCCGGCGAGTGCACGCGGGTCGTCACGTGGTACCGCTACTCCGACGACGCCCTACGTCACGCTGCATCCGATCGATGGGCAGCCGCGACGCATGCCCGTCAAGCGCGAGGACGGCAAACTGGTGCTGAGCCTCGACGGGATACCCCGCCGAGGAGGTTCGGTTCATCGATGTGGGGTGGCCGTCCTCCGGGCTCCAGTCGGTGATCCTCATCGACACGCCGGGGATCGCGTCGCTGTCCCAGGAGACATCGGCGCGCTCGACCACGTTCCTCACCCCCGAGGAGTCGCCCTCGTCGGCCGATGCCATCGTGTACCTGCTCCGCCACCTGCATGCGTCGGATCTGAAATTCCTGGAGGCGTTCCGCGACACCGCGGCCGGAGTATCGCAGACCGTCAACGCGGTCGCCGTTTTGTCGCGGGCCGACGAGGTGGGCTCCGGTCGCATCGACTCCCTGCTCTCGGCGAGCAAGGTCGCGCGCCGCTACGAGCGCGACGGCGACCTCGGCTCGCTCGCGCTCGGTGTCACACCGGTCGCGGGGCTGCTGGCAGAAGGGGCGCGGACGCTCCGCGAGAGGGAGTTCGCGGCGTTCCGTGAGCTCGCCGCGCTCGACAAAGCCTCGCGCGATCGGCTTCTGGTTTCGGCGGACCGCTTCGTGCGCCCGACCGACGTGACGACCCTGAGCGAGCAGGCGCGGCGCGAGCTGCTCGCGACGGTTCGGGATCTTCGGAGTCCGGCTGGCCACCACACTGGTCCGCGCCGGCGCCTCGGACTCATCGCAGCTCGCCGAACGACTAGTCCAGCAGAGCGGGCTGAACGAGCTCAACCAGTTCGTGCGCAATCAGTTCCGCACCCGCGCAGCGGCCCTCAAGGTCCGCGGCGTGCTGGACGGACTGGACCGGCTCGTGCGCGAGAAGCCGCGAGAAGGAGCCGCCGCTGTGGTGGCGGGCATCGAGCGTATCTACGCGACCGCGCACACGCTGCGGGAGCTCTCGCTCCTCGCTCGCGCGCGGGCCTCTGGGCTGCCGCTGCCGGCGGACGACGCCGCGCTCGCAGAGCGCATCATCGGCGGCAAGGGCACGCCGATACCGGCGCGGCTCGACCTCGACGAGGGCGCTCAGACGAACGTGCTGCGGCAGCGCGTCGACGAACAGCTCGTGCACTGGCGCACCCTCGCCCAGTCCCCGCTCACGGAGCGCGCGACGGTCGAGGTGTGTCGGGTGGTGATCCGCAGCCTCGAAGAGATGGCGTCAGAACTCGGAACCGCCGTCGGATCCGACGGGACCTCGGCGGACGTCGACGCCCCTGGCCGACCAGGCGATGGCGCCGGGGAGGGTGCTGACCAGCAGACCCAGCAGCACCAGGGCGACCTGGACGGTGAGCAGCTGCCGGAGGAACTGGCCGTCACTCCCGGTGGCGACAAGCTCTAGCGACAGCAGCAGCAGCACCACCTGCACGATGAGGGTGGCCAGCTGCCACCAGCGCACCCGCGGGCGTCGCCCCATGAACGACACCAGCAGGGTGATCTGGATCAGCAGCAGGGCCACCATCGTGCCGAAGATGGACCAGAAGACGATGTCGGCAGCCGCGGTGTAGGTTTCCTCGCTGCGACCCTCGGTAACGCCGCGGACGACGTCGGTGATGAGGGGCAGCTGCTTCTCGCGGATGATGAACATGTAGACGACGCAGAAGCCTCCGACGGCGAAGCTCAGGATCCAGAAGAGCTGCGCCAGTCGGACCGAAGCCGGCGGGGTGACCTTCGCCACGACCGGCGGGGCATTGGGACTGGACACGGGCGGCCGCGACGGCCGCTCCCGGCGCGGCGAATCCGCGCGTCCCTGTACGGCGGGCACGCGCGGATTCGGCGGTGGATTCTGCTCGTCAGACACGAGTCGATTCTACAGTTGCTCCTCGGTCACCAACTCGACGTCGATGTCGGTTTCGACCGTGGTCTCTTCCTCGTAGTTGAACGAGTCGTCGACCTCGACGTCCACGTCGGTGGTCGTCTCTTCGTTGAACGACTCCTCGGCTTCGACCTCGACATCGACATCGGTGTTGGTCGACTCGTCATCGAACGAGTCCTCGATGACGACGTCGGTGGTCTCGTTGCCGATCGAGACGTCGCCGACCTCGACGTCGGTCTCGGAGTTGTCGACCTCGGCGTCGTCGCCGGCTGCGACGGCCCCGTCGCCCGATGCCACGATCGCCTCGTTGTCGAAGATCTGCGTGACGTCGCCGCCCTCGGTCCAGATGTTCTGGTTGACCGACTGGTCGATGATCGTCGGCCGGTTGTCGATCGTGACGAAGTTGTTCGTGATCGCCTTGATCTCCTTGACGACCTCGTCAGGGTGGGGCTTCGGGTGCCAGTCGGGCGCCGGCGGCGGCGGGCGGGCTGTGGTGCACCTCCGGCCGGTCGATCACCACGGGGGCGACCGCTCGAACGTCGTCGGCGCACACGTCCGCCAGGCCCTTGCTCTTCAGCACCGCTGCGGGATCGGCGTCGAACTCCTCGACCGCCGCCGGGTCACGAAGCAGGCTCAGAATGAATTCGATCAACGCGTCTGCGATGGTCGCCACCGGTGTACTCATGACTCGACTCCTAGATGTCCGATAAAGCTAATTACCATTGTTCTTCAAGCTGCCTTTCGTGACATCGGGGGTTCCCCCGATGCCATAGGGGGTCCCTACGGGGTTCTCTCGCTCAGCCCCTCGTCTGCGGGGATCCGATCCCCCCGTTGAGCCGATTTCTCCACGACGACGCGCAGTTTCGCGATGAGATCCGACCGCGACGTCGCGCCGAGCCGGCGCCGGATGTGCGCGATGTGGTGTTCGGCCGTGCGGGGCGAGATGAAGATCGTCTCGCCGATCTCGGCATATGTCTTGCCCTGCAGCACGAGCCGGGCGACATCGCGCTCCCGCTCGCTGAGGGCGAACCCGTGGGCGGCGTGGGGCGTCGGCGTCACTGATTCATCCTCGGCCTGCGCGACCTTGCGCGCGACCTCCTGCGGGTGCAGCTCGCGGGCGCAGGAGAGCAGTCGCGCCGCGATCTTGCGGTCGGTCGATCGACTCGCCCCCTGCCCTGCCAGCCGGGCGCCGTCCCAGCCCAGTCCGGCCGATGCCAGACCGTGCGCGGCCGCCTCGACGGCATCGGCATCCACCGATCCGGCGAGCGTCGCGGTCCATACCCGCCCGGCCTGCGCCATGACGGCCGCGATCGGGCTGTGGGGCGTCGCGATCACGAGTGCACGCGCGTGTGGCTCGAGGGCATCGGGCTGGTTGAGCAGCATCCCCTGCTGGATGCCCGCCCAGTGCAGGTGGGTCGACCAGACCGGAGGCGAGCCGAGTCGCTGGACGATCTCGAGCGAGCGGACGAAGTGCGGCTGCAGGCGCGCCGGGTCGTCCACGCGCGCCGCAGCGGTGACCAGTTCGGCCAGCGGAAGAAGGAGGTAGAGATCGGCCTCGATGTGCAGCACACTGTCGCGGGCTTCGTTCCAGGCCGCGGCGAGGGACGCGGCATCCTCGTACCGTCGTGCGATGGTGACGTGGATCGCCTGCGCGAGCACGCTGTCCCGCGCCGTCAGAGACGACGAGGACTCCAGCGCAGCGGTCAGAGCTTCACGCGCCTCGGCGGGCCGCGCGTGCTGCACGGCGACCCACGCCCGCCAGAGCAGCAGCCGGGTGCGCGCCCAGTCGCCGCCCTGCCCCCCGCGGATCGCGTCTTCGATGACGGTATGCGCGATTTCGACGTCGCCGACGTTCATGGCCACGGTCGCGGCGATGACTGCGGGCAGCTCCGGAATGGGCGCCGAGGTCGCGGACGAGGTGTACATCTCGGACGCGCGCACCAGGTCGGCGACCGCCGACTCGGCGCCGTCCTGCGTGAGAGAGGCGCGCAGGCCGCGGTCGAGCAGGTCCATCGCGACGCTGAGAGTCGACGGCAGACCGAGCGCCCTCCCGGATTCCGCCGGGGGAAGCGGCTGCCCGGCACCGAGGGCGGCGATCGTCGCGCGCGCCCGTGAGTCGGCGCCCGCAGGGGGCAGCGAGCGGTAGACCGCGTCGCTCGTGCGCATCATGCCGCGCATGGACCAGATCGCCGCGGACGTGTCCGCGACACGGTCGCCGTCGGCGACGCCTTGCAGAAGCGGAACTCCGTCGAGGATCGAACCGGCGAGGTCGGCATTGCCCGAGGCCCATGCGGCCTGGGCCCGGCGTCCGGCGATGTCGGCCGGGTTCAGGCCGCACTCGAGCGCGCCGCCGTAGAGCTCGAAGGCTCGGCGCGGGTCACGCTCCAGCACGCGGTCCGCGTGCTCCACCAGCGCCGCCCCGATGCCGGAATCGTGGATGCCGCCGATCCAGTCGCGGTAGCCGGAATCGCCCTGCGCCGCCGAGCGGGCGAGGCCCTCGGCCATGTTCGAGCTCAGATCGATCAGCCGTCCGACCGGGATCGTCGCGCGGACGGCGGAGCGCACGAGCGGAACCGGCTGGCCGTTCCGCGTGAGCAGGCCCTCGGCGTAGCCCTGCGCGATCACCTCGTCCTGCTCGGTGAGGGGCCGGGCGTGCGCACCGGGCGTCACGCACAGCGTCTCGATCTCGTGCCGGAGCTCGGCGGAGATCGTGTCGAGCCGGTACGCGATCCGATCTTCGATGGCGCGCATGACGGCGCGGTGTCCGCTGTCATCGGCGCAGTCCCGCTCGTCGTGCAGAGCGAGGGCCTCGGAGACGAGCCACGACACGCCGCCGGTGAACTCCAGCAGGTGATCGACGCACGAGCTCGAGATGACCCGGTCGGCCTCGCTCAGATAGGTCAGGACGTCGGAGCGCGACACGTGTCCGAGGACGATCGCCGGCCGACTCCGTTCGAGCGTCCGCGTGATGCTCGTCAGGGCATCGATGCGCGGCCACGGCCGGCTCGTGACCACGAGTGAGGCGCCGGGATCCTCGGAGCGGGCTCGGATGTGCTCGACCTGCGCCGTGTCGACGAGGTGAAGGTCGTCGACGAGCAGGACGTGCGACCGTGGAATGCGCGAGACGTCCATCGAGTCGCCCAGAATGCTGGCATCCGTCGCGTGGTCCGCGAGAAGCCGGTGCAGCTCGCGCAGCATCGTCGACTTTCCGGAGCCCGCGTTGCCGACGACGACGGCACGCGCCGGGCCGGCGTCGGACGCGGTCATCGCGTCCATCACCGGTCGCGCCTGGCGCTCCCAGATGTACAGCGCATCGGCTCGCCGCATCGTGATTCCCTGAGTCTGCATTGTTCCCATGTCGGTGGTGCTTCCGCCGGATCAGGCCGGGTCAGACTGCGGGAGTCTCAGAAGCGGTCGGCTCGGGCTGGGGAGCCGGTGTCTCCTCGACCGGCGGCGCCTCGTGGGCTCCGGTGCCGGCGGCTCGGTGGTCGGCTCGGGTGCCGGCGGGTCCGGTGTCGGCTCCGTCGTCGGCTCGGCTCCGGCGCGGGCGTCGTCGGGTCCGGTGCGGGCGTGGTCGGGTCCGGTGCCGGCGTCGTCGGATCCGGTGTCGGCGTCGGATCGGTCGTCGGGGTCGGAGTCGGTGTCGTTCCGGAGTCGGATCGGTGGTCGGGAGGAGTCGGAGACGGTGTCGTCGGTGTGGTCGTCGTCGGACCCGTGGGCGTGGTCGTGCCGCCCGAGCCCCCCTGCGTCGGAGACTGAGCCGTCGACGACGGGGGCGGGGTCGTCGGCTTGACCGTGGTCGTGGTCGTGGTCGTCTTCGGCGCGACAGGCGTCGCGCTGCGCCGCGGGTTGGGCGGGCGCCGGTGCTGCTGCGCTGCGAGTCCTCGGCCTTGGCAGGCGGAGCGGCAGCTTCCGCCGGGGTCTCGGCGAGCGGGGCGTCCGTCACGATGGGCTCTCCCGCGATCGAGCTCGGCGTGGGCGTGCCGGTCGCGGACGTCAGCCGGCCATCGCTGCTCATTCCGGCCGAGAGCGTGCTTGCGAAAACGATCGCGCCTGCGATCACCACGGCAGCGCCACCCAGCACGAAGGGGGAGGACTTGCGGGCCTTCTCGACCGGTGAGACGAATGTCGGCGCACCGTCAGCAGCCGCAGCCGTGTCGCCCTCGACGAGGGCGAGCGCGGCAGCGCCTTCGGACGCGTTCAGGAGTGCGACCGCGGTGGACGGCGCAGCGAGATACCGATCGTGCAGCCGGACGAGCACGGTGCGAGCCGCGCCGAGGGCGATGGCCGCCTTCGGGTCGGCGTCGATGGCGATCGGCCGGTCGAAGCGCTCGGAGAGGACGCTGAGCGACGCTGGGGATGCGCGAGGAGCCGCCGATGAGGAGGATCGACTCGAGCTGCTCGGCCTCGAGGCCGGCCGACTCGAGCGAGTCGTCGAGCGCGTCGACCGTCTGGTCGAGCGAGGCGGCGATCATCTCCTCGAACTCCGACCGCGTGAGGCGCACCGTGGTGTGCACGGGAGGAACGAGCACGGGGATGGTCGCCTCGGTGTCGAACGACAGCGCTTCCTTGGCGTCGACGCATTCGCGACGGAGCTGGGAGAGAGCCAGGCGGGTGTCGGGATCGTCGACCGCGAGGGATGTGACATCCAGGTTCGATGCCTGAATGGCGTGGCGCAGGACGGCATCGTCGAAGTCCGCGCCGCCGAGGTTGTCGATTCCGACCGGCTCGCCGACCAGGCCGAACGACCCGTCGATCTCCTTGCGCAGGATCGACGGTGTCGAACGTGCCGCCACCGAGGTCGTACACCGCGAGGGTCTGGCCGGGCTCGAACGACCGCGTCGCCTCGTAGTGGCGCGCGGCGGCCTCGGGTTCGGTGATGAGTTCGACGTCGCCGACTCCGACGCGGTGCAGCGCTGACCGGATCATCTCGAGCCGGTGGCCGCCCCAGGCGGTCGGGTGCGTCAGGGAGACCGCCTCCGGCCGCTGGCCCTTCGCGCTCGGTCACGAGCTCGACGATGGCGGCGACGGTGAGGGCGTACAGCTGTTCGGCCGGCAGAGATCGTCCGCCGACGACGAGCGGAACCTCGTCGCCGATGCTGCGCTTGAACTCGCGGATCAGCCGCTCGGGCTGAGCGACGCCGCGTCGTTCGGCGACATCGCCGAAGGACAGGTCGCCGTCCTCGGCCACGAAGACCACGGTGGCGACGCTGTCGCTCTTGCGGCCCAGCGCGAAGGGCGCGGTGACGATGCTTCCGTCCGCCGCGATTCGCGCCGTCGCTGCGGCGATCCGGCTCGTCCCCACATCGACAGCCAGAAAATATGACACCTCTGTCATGTCTCGTTCCCCCAAGAACTTGACGTACAACTTCCCCCAGACATGTCTACCACCGCCGGGACTGGTTGGCGAGAGTTGCGCGACGCCGTGTAACGAATCGCCGCGAAACGCTTACCTGGACGTTCTCATAAAGCTGAGGAGCGCGCGGGCACTGTCCGTGATACATCCGCGACTCCCGCTGATCCCCGACCGTCTTCGGTCTCCATGCATTCGGAGTCATGCGCAGATCGGATTGCGTTCCGTTGGCACTCACGTTGCATGAGTGCCAGCGCTTGCCTAGACTGGGATTAGCACTCTCGCGTCGAGGGTGCTAACCCATTCTTGAGTTTCAAGGAAAGCAGAGGTACACCCGTGTCGGTTTCCATCAAGCCGCTCGAGGACCGCATCGTCATCCGCCAGGTCGAGGCCGAGCAGACCACGGCGAGCGGTCTGGTCATCCCGGACACCGCCAAGGAGAAGCCCCAGGAGGGCGAGGTCGTGGCAGTCGGACCGGGTCGCATCGACGACAACGGCAATCGCGTCCCGATCGACGTCGCCGTCGGCGACCGTGTGCTGTACAGCAAGTACGGCGGCACCGAGGTGAAGTTCGGTGCGGACGAGTTCCTCGTCCTGTCGGCGCGCGACGTCCTCGCGGTCGTCGTCCGCTAATTCTCCGCAGTTCCAGAAGGGTCCGGATGCCTCGGCATCCGGACCCTTCTGCGTGCCGGGGGACCGGCATCCGGGGCCGTTCTCGTGTCCGTGGCAGGAGAACGATGGAGAACGGCAGTCGACGGATGCCGCCTCCTCCCGGTGACGATCCTCGAGCGGATGCACAGCCGTACGCTGGAGAGGTGACCCGCAACCTGCCCGCTCCTGCTGTCGAGGCATCCGGGTCAGCCGTGGATCCTGCTCGCGAGCGCGCCCTCGGAGGGGTGTATGCGTTCTCGGCATACTTCCTCTGGGGCTTCCTGCCGCTGTACTTCCTCCTGCTAGCGCCCACGGGGCCGTGGGAGCTGGTGGCGTGGCGCATCCTGCTCTCGCTCGGCTTCTGCGCGATCCTGCTGACGGTGCTGCGCGGATGGGGCCGGCTCGCGGCCATCATGCGGCAGCCCCGCCTGCTGCTGGGAACGGCCGTCGCAGGTGCCCTCATCTACGTCAACTGGCAGGTGTTCATCCTGGCGGCGTTGACCGGCCACGTGATCGAGACGAGTCTGGGCTACTTCATCAACCCCATCGTCACCGTCGTGCTGGGCGTCCTGGTGCTGCGCGAGCGGCTGAGGGTGACCCAGTGGATCGCCCTCGCGATCGCCGCGATCGCGGTCGGCGTCATCGTCGTCGGATACGGCGCGTTCCCCTGGATCGCGTTGAGCCTGGCGTTCTCCTTCGGCACCTACGGCCTCATCAAGAAGCGCCTCGGTCCGGCGGTCGACGCCGTCAGCGGGCTCACGCTCGAGACGTTCTGGCTCATCCCGGTCGCGACCGTGGTGCTCATCGTCGTCGGCTCGACGACGGGGCTGACGTTCGGCGCAGGTGGACCCTGGCACGCCGTGCTGTTGAGCCTCGTCGGCGTCGTCACCGCCATTCCGCTGCTGCTCTTCGCCGCCGGCGCGCGCCGGGTGCCGCTCACCGTGATCGGGCTGCTGCAGTTCGTCGCCCCGATCCTGCAGTTCGTCATCGGAGCGTGGCTGCTCGGCGAGCCCATGCCGCTCGAGCGATGGATCGGTTTCTCGCTGGTCTGGCTCGCCCTCATCGTCTTGACGGTCGACTCGCTGGTCTTCGCGCGGCGCGCCCGCGGCGTCTCTGACGTCGGCGAGCTCACCTGATCAGCCCAGACACCCTCGCGGCACGCTTTGCGCGTCGCGGCACGCGCACGAACGCGGGCCGCGAGCGTCGAGGAGTGCCGCGACGACGCGGCAAACGCACCAGGCGCGCAACAGGCGGTCAGCGCACCAGCCTCGCGATCGCGGCGGTCGCCTCGGAGATCTTCGCATCGGCCTCATCGCCGCCCAAGCGAGCGGCATCGACGACGCAGTGACGAAGGTGGTCGTCGAGCAGGCCGACCGCCACGGCCTCGAGCGCGCTGGTCAGGGCGCTGATCTGAGTGAGGATGTCGATGCAGTACTTCTCGTCCTCCACCATCTTGTGGATGCCGCGGGCCTGACCCTCGATGCGGCGCATGCGGTTGAGGTACTTCTCCTTGTCGGTGATGTACCCGTGGTGGGAGTGCACATCGGTCATGACCGCTTCTCTCGTTCGGATTCGATGCCGGGGCGCGTGTCCTTCGACAGGCTGCCGAACCGGCGCAGGCGCAGACTGTTGCCGACGACGAAGGCACTCGAGAACGCCATCGCCGCGCCCGCGATCATGGGGTTGAGCAGGCCGAGCGCGGCCAGCGGGATCGCGGCGACGTTGTAGGCGAACGCCCAGAACAGGTTGACCCTGATCGTGCCGAACGTGCGGCGCGACAGGCGGATCGCGTCGGCGGCGCTGCGCAGATCGCCGCGGACGAGGGTGATGTCGGATGCCTCGATCGCGGCATCCGTGCCGGTTCCCATCGCGAGACCCAGATCAGCCTGCGCGAGGGCGGCGGCGTCGTTGACCCCGTCGCCCACCATCGCGACGATCCGGCCACCGGACTGCAGCTCACGGACCGCCGACACCTTCCCCTCGGGAAGGACGCCGGACAGAACCCGGTCTATGCCGACCTCCGCGGCGATCCGGCGCGCGACGGTCTCGTTGTCACCGGTCAGCAGCACAGGATCGAGGCCGAGGCTCCGCAGCTGCGCGACCGCCTCGCGGCTCGTCGGCTTGACCTGGTCGGCCACGATCAGCACGCCGCGCGCCTCCCCGTCCCAAGCGACGAGAACGGCGGACGAGCCCGCCGCCTCGGCACGCTCCTTGGCTGCGACGAGATCGGGGGTCAGGCGGATCGCCCATTCCTCGAGCAGGGACTCTCGGCCGACCACGACCGCGTATCCGTCGACCACGCCCGACACGCCGAAACCGGCAGTCGCGGCGAACGACTCCACCGAGGGCAGCTCGCCGAGCTCACCCTCGGCCGCGAGGGCGACGGCGCGGCCGATCGGATGCTCGGACGCCTGCTCGAGCGCACCAGCGAGCCGCAGCAGCTGCGCGCGATCGACGCCGGCCGTCACGACGCCGACCAGCGTCATCCGCCCGGTCGTGACCGTCCCGGTCTTGTCGAGCACGATCGTGTCGACCCTGCGCGTCGACTCCAGGATCTCCGGACCCTTGATCAGGATGCCGAGCTGCGCGCCGCGGCCGGTCCCGACCAGCAGCGCCGTCGGGGTGGCAAGACCGAGGGCGCACGGGCAGGCGATGATGAGGACGGCGACGGCGGCGGTCACCCCGGCCGCGGGCGGGAAGCCCAGCAGCAGCCACGCCGCGAGCGTGCCGACCGCGATCGCGATCACGATCGGCACGAACACGCCCGAGATGCGGTCCGCGAGGCGCTGCACGTTCGCCTTGCCCGACTGCGCGTCCTGGACGAGCCGCGCCATCTGAGCCAGCTGCGTGTCTTCGCCCACACGCGCCGCGCGCACCACGAGGCGCCCGCCGACGTTCACCGTCGCCCCGATCACCGGGTCGCCGGCGGCGACCTCGACGGGGACCGATTCCCCGCTCACCATCGACGCGTCCACTGCCGACGACCCCGATACGACCACGCCATCGGTCGCGATCTTCTCGCCGGGCCGTACCACGAATTCGTTGCCGACCCGCAGCGCCGCGATCGGGATGCGACCCTCGATCCCGTCGCGCAGGACGGCGACGTCCTTCGCGCCGATATCGAGCAGCGCGCGCAGTGCCGCGCCTGCCCGGCGCTTCGACCGGAGCTCGAAGTAGCGACCGGCGAGGACGAACATCGTCACTCCGGCCGCGACCTCGAGGTAGATGTTCGCGGCGCCGTCACTCGGCTGGACGGTCCACTCGTAGACGTGGGTCATGCCGGTCATGCCGGCGCCTCCGAGGAACAGCGCGTACAGGGACCATAGGAACGCGGCCGAGACGCCGATCGAGATGAGGGTGTCCATCGTCGCGGCGCCGTGGCGCAGGTTGATCCACGCGGCG
Source organism: uncultured Actinomycetota bacterium (assembly GCA_963772625.1). GTDB lineage: Bacteria > Actinomycetota > Actinomycetes > Actinomycetales > Microbacteriaceae > Microbacterium. Next base: position 107,075 of record CAVYXT010000011.1, read on the forward strand.
CGGTGGAACGGCCACGCCGCCCAGACGACGACCGGCGCGGCGAGCGCGAGCGACAGCCACTGCCAGTAGGTGAACTGCAGAGCGGGGATCATCGCCATCGCGATCACCGGCACCGACAGGACGACGGCGCCGATGAGGCGGTGGCGCAGCGAGGTGAGCTCGCGGTCCTCCGGGTCCGCTGCAGCGGATGCCGGCGGCTGGGGGAGCGCGGCGGTGTATCCGGTCTTCTCCACCTCGGCGATCAACGCGCCGGCGTCGAATCCCGCCGGGGCTGACACGACGGCCTTCTCGGTCGCGTAGTTGACGCTCGCCGTCACCCCGTCCAGTCGGTTGAGCTTCTTCTCGATCCGGTTGGCGCAGGACGCGCACGTCATGCCGCCGATCTCGAGCTCGATGCGGGAGCGCTGCGCGACGGGGACTTCGCCCGCGCCGGCCGCGAGCGCAGCGGCATCCATCAGACGCGCACCGCCTCGTAGCCCGCCTCGTCGACGGCCGCGAGGACGTCGGCGTCGTCGAGCGGGACCGCCGAGGTGACCACGAGCCGTCCATCGGCTGCGCTCACTGCGATCCGCTCCACGCCGTCGAGCTTGGACACCTCGCTTCGGACCGCCGACTCGCAGTGTCCGCAGCTCATGCCCGTCACCCGGAACTCGTTCGTGGTCACCATGTCGTCTCGCCTTCTCGCGTTGATACCCCTGGGGGGTAGAGTCCTACGATCAACCCTATACCGGGCTGGGGTATTCCCGGCGCGAGGGCCGAGCGGGCTTCCGCGCAGCGGTGCTGAGCCGCGCACCTGAGCGGCGGCGTCGAGGGCGCGGCATCCGCTCCCTGCAGGCGTGGAACTGCGGTTCATAACGATTTGACTGCGTTACACATCGTTAACAAATGGCAACATTGGCGCGGCCCGTGCGCGGTTAGGTTTAGGAGAACTGGATCGGCGCCCGAGTCGAATCCGCGTTCATTCACAGCAAGGAGCAACATGAGCGTCTTTTCCCGAGGCACTGCCTCCCGCTCGCGCATGCGGACGGTGATCGGCGGCATCGCCATCGCCGGCGCCAGCGCCCTCGTCCTCGCCGGCTGCGCCGGTGGCGGCGGCACCGCCGAGCCTTCGGAGCCCGCCGCGCCCGCCGAGGACCTCACCCTCAAGATCGGCACGATCCTGCCCCAGACCGGCAGCCTCTCCTTCCTCGGCCCGCCCGAGGAGGCCGGCGTCGGCCTCGGCCGCACAGGACGTGAACGACTACGCCGAGACCACGGGTCTCACGATCGACGACATCGTGTGGGGCGACTCGGGTGACACCGACAACAAGGCCTACGCGACCACGATCCAGACCCTCATCTCCGAGGGTGTGACCGCCGCGATCGGCGCCGCTTCGTCCGGTGTGACCAAGCTGTTCCTCGACGACGCCGTCGCCGCGGGCATCATCACGTTCTCGCCGGCCAACACGTCGGTCGACTTCACGTCGTGGGACGACAACGGCCTGTACTGGCGCACCGCTCCCGTCCGACACGCTGCAGGGCGAGGTGCTCGGCAACCTTCTGGCCGAGGACGGCCACAGCAACGTCGCGGTCCTCTACCAGAACGACTCGTACGGCACCGGCCTGAACGAGGTGTTCAAGGAGGTCTTCGACGGCCACCGGCGGCACCATCGTCGAGGAGCAGTCGTACAACACGGGTGACACGACGTTCGACGCGCAGATCAGCGCGCTGCTCGCGTCCAACCCCGACGCCATCCTGCTGATCACGTTCGACGAGATCTTCACGATCGGCCCGGCACTGCTCGCCGCGGGCTACCCCGCCGAGGACCTCTACCTCGTCGACGGCAACCTGAAGCAGTTCGGTTCCGACGCCAAGTGGCCGGCCGGCTCGAGCCTCGAAGGCGCCAAGGGCACCACGCCCGCCGGCCCGATCGAGGCCGACGAGGAGTTCCAGACCGCGGTGAGCGACTGGTGGGTTGCCGAGGGCAACACCGCGCTGACCGACTTCTCGTACGCGAACGAGTCGTACGACGCGGTCATCCTCCTCGCGCTGGCCTCGCTCGCGGCGGGCTCGACCGACCCGGCCGACGTCGCGGGCAAGCTGCAGGAAGTCTCGGGTGGCACCGGAGACGGTGAGAAGTGCACCACCTACGCGGAGTGCGCCGACATCATCCTCGGTGGTGGCGTCGCCGACTACGACGGCAAGTCCGGTCCGATCACGTTCGACGAGAACGGCGACCCGACCGAGGCGACCGTCGGCATCTTCCAGTACGGTGCCGACAACCTGTTCGAGCGCATCGGCTGATCCAGCCGCACGCAGCGAGGGCCCCGGAGCGATCCGGGGCCCTTCGCGTTGCCGCCGACGACGACGCGCGATCGCGCGGCGAGCCGCCGCCGGAGACAGCGAGAACAGCGGATGCCGAGGCATCCGCTGTTCGTCTGGCGCGACGTCGTGTCGCTGAGGCGCTACGGCGCTTCGGCGCCGAGCGTTGCCGAGGTACAGGCCGATGACCTTCGGGTCGTTCAGCAGGGCGCGGCCGGTGCCCTCGTAGGCGTCGCGGCCCTGGTCGAGGACGTAGCCGCGGTCGCAGATCTGCAGGCAGCGGCGGGCGTTCTGCTCGACCATGATGGTCGTGACGCCGGCCTTGTTGATGTCGGAGACGCGGATGAACGCGTCGTCCTGCCGGACCGGCGACAGGCCGGCGGACGGCTCGTCGAGCAGCAGCACGGCGGGGTCCATCATCAGCGCGCGCGACATCGCCACCATCTGACGCTCACCGCCGGACAGCGACCCGGCGCGCTGCTTGAGGCGCTTGCCCAGCTCGGCGAAGATGCCCGTCACGAACTCCAGGCGCTCGCTGTACGTCTTCGGGGCCTGGTACAGCCCCATCTGCAGGTTCTCCTCGATCGTGAGCGAGGGGAACACGTTGTTGGTCTGCGGCACGAAGCCGACACCGCGCTGCACGAGCTTGTCGGACTTCAGCCCGACCACGCTCTCGCCGTTGACGGTGACTGTGCCTTCGCGCACCTTGACCATGCCGAAGACGGCCTTCAGCAGCGTCGACTTGCCGGCGCCGTTCGGGCCGATGATGCCGATCAGCTCGCCCTTGCGGGCGATGAGGTTGGCGCCGTTGAGGATGTTGACGCCCGGAAGGTACCCGGCGACGACATCCTTGATCTCGACCACGATCCGGTCGGTCTTGCCCTCGGCCATTGCCGATGCGCCGGTGGACTCCGGTGCTCGTCGATGCCATCACTTCCCCTCCTCGGCCTCGGCGATGGAGGCCTCTTCGGCTTCCTTGATCTCTTCGAGCAGCTCTTCGCCGGCAGCGTCGAGCTCGCCCTCGATCCGCCCGGTGAGGACACCGAGGTCGACGTCCTGGTGGCTGCCCAGGTAGGCGTCGATGACGGCCTGGTCGTGCATGACCGTCTCGGGCGGACCCTCGGCGACGATGCGACCTTCCGCCATGACGATGACCCAGTCGGCGATGTGGCGCACCATGTGCATGTCGTGCTCGACGAAGAGCACGGTCATGCCGAGGTCCTTCAGGTCGAGGATGTGATCGAGCAGCGACTCGGTCAGCGCCGGGTTGACGCCGGCCATCGGCTCGTCGAGCATGACCAGCGTCGGGTCGCTCATGAGCGCGCGAGCCATCTCGAGCAGCTTGCGCTGGCCGCCGGAGAGGCTGGCTGCGTAGTCCTCGGCCTTGGCATCGAGCTTGAAGCGCTCGAGCAGCCCCCGCGCCTTCTCCTCGATGTCGTCGTCCTGCTTGCGCCAGATCGCAGGGATCAGACTCGCGAAGATGCGCTCGCCCTTCTGCGAGGTCGCGCCGAGCTTCATGTTCTCGAGCACCGTCAGCAGCGACAGCGCCTTGGTGAGCTGGAAGGTGCGCACCTGACCCATCCGCGCGACCTTGAAGGACGGGATGCCGGACAGGTTCTTGCCGTCGAAGCTCCACGTGCCGGAGTTGGGCTTGTCGAACCCGCACAGCAGGTTGAACAGCGTCGTCTTGCCGGCGCCGTTGGGCCCGATGAGCGCGGTGATGACGCCGCGCGGGACCTCGACGTGCTCCACGTCGACCGCCGTGAGGCCGCCGAAGCGCCGCGTCACGTTGTCGGCGATCAGGATGGGGTCGACCTTGGCGACGCCGGGGACGTTCTCGCCCTTGGCGAGACCCTGCGTCTTGGGGCGCCGGATGCTGCCGCGTGGTCGGCGACGTCGGCCGCCTCGGCCGGGGTGTCGCTGTCCGGGATGGCGTTACTTGACAAAGGTCAGCTCCCTCTTGTTTCCGAGGATGCCCTGCGGACGGAAGATCACGATCAGCATCAGCGCGACGCCCGACCAGGATGAAGCGCAGCGTGCCCGGCCTGCACGGACGACAGCGGCAGGATGCCGGAGTTCGCGAGCGCGGGAAGCACGTTGCCGAGGAATCCCATGATGACCCAGAAGATCACCGAGCCCAGGACCGGGCCGAAGACCGTCGCGGCGCCGCCGAGCAGCAGGATCGTCCAGATGAAGAACGTGAGCGACGTCGTGTAGGTCGCCGGGACGACGGCCGACGGGAGCGCGAAGACGACGCCGCCGAGGGCACCGAACACACCACCGATGATGAGCGCCTGCATCTTGTAGGCGAACACGTTCTTGCCGAGCGAGCGCACGGCGTCCTCGTCCTCGCGGATGCCCTTGAGCACGCGACCCCACGGGCTGCGCATGATCGCCCAGACGATGTACACGGCGATGGCGAGCAGGATGATGCCGAACACGCGCACCCAGAGCTGATCGGCGGTCCACTGCCACGGGCCGAAGCCGTACGTGCCGGTCCGGGAACGGATTGGCGCCGCGGAAACCGGCGTGGTAGCCGCCCAGACCGTCGGCGGAGTTGGTCCACTCGTCGAACAGCTGCGTCGTGAGGAAGAGGCGGACGATCTCGGCCGCCGCGATCGTCACGATGGCCAGATAGTCCGCTCGCAGTCGCAGCGTCGGTATGCCGAGGATGAAGGCGAAGCCGACGGCCGCGATGCAGCCGACGATGATGCCGACCCACCACGGCCAGCCGAAGCTCAGAATCGAGATCGCGTAGCCGTAGGCGCCGAGGGCCATGAAGCCCGCCATGCCGAAGTTCAGCAGACCGCCGTAGCCGAACTGCACCGCGAGTCCGACCGCCGCGAGGGCGTATGCGATGGTCTCCGGGCTGAACACCCAGTAGGCCGTGTTGTTGAGAGATCTGATCCCCAGTCCATGTCGCCCCCTAACCGAGTCTCTCTTTGCGACCCAGGATGCCCTGAGGTCTGACGAGCAGGATGATGATCAGCACCGCGAGGGCGCCGACGTACTTCATGTCGGGCGGTATCCACAGCGTCGAGATCTCGACCAGGATGCCGACGATGATCGAGCCGATCAGAGCTCCGAAGGCGGTGCCCAGGCCGCCGAGCGTGACCGCAGCGAAGATCAGCAGCAGTACCTGGGTGCCCATGTCCCACTTGATGCCGGGGCGGAAGTACGCCCACAGCACGCCGGCGATCGCGGCGAGTGCGGCAGAGAGAACCCAGACGATGCGGATGACCCGGTCTACGTTGATGCCGGACGCCGCGGCCAGGCCGGGGTTGTCGGAGATCGCCCGAGTCGCCTTGCCGATGCGGGTGCGCAGGAGCCAATAGGCGACTGCCCCCAGCAGGACGATGCTGATGCCCATCGAGATCACGTCGAGCAGCGAAAGCGAGATCGGCCCGATGTGGATGTCGCGGGCGCCGCCGGCTCCGGGCAGCTGGTAGGTGCTGCCGCCGATGAAGAACTGGAAGAGATAACGTCCGGCCAGCGAGAGGCCGATGCTCACGATCATGAGCTGCACCAGCCCGAGACCTTTGCGCCGAAGGGGCTTCCACAGCCCTGCATCCAGAACCCAGCCCAGAACGCCGCCCAGCAGGATCACGACGGGGATGACGATCCACATCGGCCAGGCGAGCCACACTCCGAAGACGAGGGCGACGATGGCGCCGAAGGTGATCATCTCAGCGTGCGCGAAGTTCGTCAGGCCGGTCGTGCCGAAGATGAGGGAGACGCCGATCGCGGCCAGTGCGAGCAGCAGGCCGAAGTTCAGGCCGTTCATGAGCCGATCGAGCACCTGATCGAGGAAGCTCGTCTGGGTTCGCTCGCCGGGCGCGAGGAAGCTGTTGATGATAACGGAGCCGGTGAGGCCGAACTCGACCTCTCGGGGGTTGTCCTCGACGATCACGCCCTCGGGCAGCGTCGATTCGTCGACCTCGAACGTGTAGGCGTCCTTCTCCGGAACGTAAAGCCTCCAGCGCCCGTCTTCGCCAGTCAACGTGTCGGCCGAGAATCCGGCGCGTTCCACGCTCACCTTGATGTCGGGCAGTGGCTCGTCCTTGTAGGTGATCACACCCGCGAAATAGAACGCCGTCTGCTCCTGATCACCGCCCGGCTCGTCAGGCGCATCGGCGCGCGCCGTTCCAGGCGTCTGCAGTACGAGCAGTGTGGCCGCAAGCAGCGCGCCGATGGCGATGATCAGCCATCTCAGCGAGCGACCCGCGAGCGTAGTCGTGGAACCCACGTAACCTCCAGTCCAGCGGCCACGGCTCGACGCTACGGGTCGCATCAGCCGTGACGACGACGGTACGAGCGTAATGTGTCGCCCTTGTTTCGCCTACAACACCCCGTGAATAAGTAATCGAATCGCGACTCTTCCACAACAGCGCCGAGGACGCGTGCCGACGGGGCCGCACCGGGAACAAAACGGCCCCCGCCGACGCTTAGAATCGAGTACGGCGGGCAGCCTCCCGCACCTGGCCGTCGACGTCCCAGACGCGCCGAGCGGCGCAGGAAGAGCAGCGCATGGAGCAACCCGATCCGTTCGGTTTCGTCGGACTGACCTACGACGATGTCCTCCTGCTGCCCGGGCACACCGATGTGATCCCGAGCGAGGCCGACACGTCGTCCCGCGTGACCCGCCGGATCACCGTCGCCACTCCGCTGGTCTCCAGCGCGATGGACACCGTCACCGAGGCGCGGATGGCCATCGCCGTCGCGCGCGAGGGAGGCCTCGGCATCCTGCATCGCAACCTGTCGATAAAGGAGCAGGCGTCGCAGGTCGATCGGGTGAAGCGCAGCGAATCGGGCATGATCTCGAACCCGATCACCACGACGCCGGACGCGACCATCGACGAGGTCGAGGCGCTGTGCGCCCAGTTCCGCATCTCGGGGCTGCCGGTCGTCGACGAGCACGACCAACTCGTCGGGATCGTCACCAACCGCGACATGCGCTTCGTGTCGGGCTTCGAGCGCTCCACGACCCTCGTCAAGGACGTCATGACCAGCGACGGCCTGGTGACCGCGCCCGTCGGGATCGGCGCGAACGACGTCATCGCCCTCTTCGCGAAGCACCGCGTCGAGAAGCTGCCCCTGATCGACGACGACGGCAAGCTCGCCGGACTCATCACGGTCAAGGACTTCGACAAGAGCGAGAAGTACCCGCTCGCCACCAAGGACGAGCAGGGCCGCTTGCGGGTCGGCGCGGCCATCGGCTTCTTCGGTGACGCGTGGCAGCGCGCCGAGGCGCTCCGCGACGCGGGCGTCGACGTCCTGGTCGTCGACACCGCCAACGGGCAGTCGGCCGGGGTGATCGACATCGTCCGCCGCCTGAAGGCCGACGCCTCGTTCGCGCACATCGACATCATCGGCGGCAACGTCGCGACCCGCGAGGGCGCCCAGGCGCTCATCGACGCCGGCGTGGACGCCGTCAAGGTCGGCGTCGGGCCAGGGTCGATCTGCACCACGCGCATCGTCGCGGGTGTCGGGGTTCCGCAGGTCACGGCCGTGTACGAGGCATCGCTCGCCGCCCGCGAGGCCGGCATCCCGGTGATCGCCGACGGCGGCCTGCAGTACTCGGGCGACATCGCCAAGGCGCTGGTCGCCGGAGCGGACACCGTGATGCTCGGCTCGCTCCTCGCCGGAACCGACGAGTCGCCGGGGGAGATCGTGTTCCAGGGCGGCAAGCAGTTCAAGCAGTATCGCGGTATGGGCTCGCTGGGCGCGCTGCAGACGCGCGGCAAGAAGACCTCGTACTCCAAGGACCGTTACTTCCAGGCCGACGTTCCCACCGATGACAAGCTCATCCCCGAGGGGATCGAGGGTCAGGTGGCGTACCGCGGGCCCGTGTCGGCGGTCGCCTATCAGCTCGTCGGAGGCCTGCGGCAGTCGATGTTCTACGTCGGCGCGCGCACCATCGACGAGCTCAAGTCCAAGGGCAGGTTCGTGCGCATCACCGCGGCGGGCCTGAAGGAGTCCCACCCGCACGACGTGCAGATCGTGGTCGAGGCGCCGAACTACAAGCGGTGATGGTCGCCCTGGGCTTCGCTACCCTGGGCTGATGATCAGGCGGACGCACCCGTCGGCCACCCTGTCGACCACGCGCACGGAGGCGTTCACCGACGGCGTCTTCGCCATCGCCGCCACGCTTCTCGTCCTCGACCTGACGGCGACATCGTTCGCCGCGGTGTCGTCGGACGGCGAACTGTGGGCTGCGCTTCTGGGCGAGTGGATGCTGTTCATGAACTTCGCGCTCAGCTTCGTGCTGCTGTGCCTCATGTGGATGGTGCACGTGTCGCAGTTCGAGCACATCGCCAGAGTCGACAACGTCATGATCTGGCTCAACAACGGGCGTCTGCTGATGATCGTGCTCGTGCCCTTCAGCACCGGCATCACCACCGAGTACTCGGAGTACTACGCCGGCCGCATCATGCTGGCGGCGAACTTCTTCCTGGCGATCGTGTTCAGCTTCCTGCAGTGGCGGTGGGCGGTGGCTCACCGTGCTCAGATCATGCCGGATCTCTCGCACGAGGACGCGGTCGCCTACGGTCGAGGAAATCTCAGCGCCCTCATCCTCTCTGGGATCGTCCTCGTGCTCTCTCCGTTCATCGGCTCGATCGCGTTCACCGTGTTCCTGCTGGACGGGTGGCTGACCCGGCGCCTGCGCGGCAAAGGCGACGACTGACGCAGCGCGTGACGCCGTCGCCCCGGCGGGCGTACCGTGGACGGCATGTGCCGGAACATCCACACCCTTCACAACTTCGAGCCGGCGGCGACCTCGGATGAGGTGCACGCCGCGGCTCTGCAGTACGTCCGCAAGATCGCCGGGACGACCAAGCCCTCCAAGGCCAATCAGGAGGCGTTCGATCGGGCCGTGCACGAGATCGCGCACATCACCGCGCACCTCCTCGAGGATCTGGTCGCGGTGACCCCGCCGAAGAACCGCGAGGAGGAGGCCGCGAAGGCCCGCGCGCGCGCGATCGCCTCGGGGCGGTACTCCGCCGCCTGAAGCCCCGGCCCCGGGCTTCGCCTTGGCGGTGCCGTTCGTCACCGCCACCCGGCGCTCAGTCGTGCCGGCGCGCCGGCAGACAGGCGAACGCCGGGGTGGGTGCTGCGGTAGTCTGGTCGGCTCGCTACTCGCGGGTAGGCGATCGCCGAACGGATGCCGCGACCCGCGGCCGCATGCAGGATCGGGCATGGGCTACATCGACATCAGCGCAGTCTCGTACGGCCTCCCCGACGGCAGGCCGCTGCTGGACGAGGTCTCGTTTCGCGTGGGAGAGGGATCCACGACCGCGCTGATCGGCGCGAACGGCGCCGGCAAGACGACGCTGCTGCGCATCATCCGCGGCGACGAGCCCGCACACGCCGGAGCAGTGTCGATCGGGGGCAGCCTCGGCGTCATGGACCAGTTCGTCGGTCACGGGAGGCCGGGCGCCACGGTGCACGAGCTGCTGATCGAGGTCGCGCCGCGCCGCATCCGCGAGGCAGCCCTCGAACTCGAGGCGGCTGAGGCGGGGATCATCGAGAACGACGACCTCCGCGCGCAGCTCAGGTACGCGACGGCGCTCGCCGACTACGCGGACGCCGGAGGGTACGAGCACGAGACGGTATGGGACCAGTGCACCGTGGCCGCGCTGGCGGTGCCGTTCGAGCGGGCGCGGTTCCGCGACCTTGCCTCCCTCTCTGGCGGCGAGCAGAAGCGCCTCGTGCTTGAGGCGCTGCTGCGGGGCCCGGACGAGGTCCTCTTGCTCGATGAGCCCGACAACTACCTCGACGTCCCCGGCAAGCGGTGGCTCGAACAGCAGCTGAAGGCGACGCCCAAGACGGTGCTGCTCGTGTCGCACGACCGCGAGCTGCTCGCGCGCGGAGCGGATCGCATCGTGACACTCGAGACGGGCGCCGCCGGCAGCACGGCGTGGGTGCACGGCGGCAGCTTCGAGACGTATCACGCGGCACGCGCCGACCGGATGGACCGGCTCGACGAACTGCGCCGGCGCTGGGACGAGCAGCACGCCAAGATCAAGGCGCTCGTGGCAGCCCTCAAGGTGAGGGCCACCGCCAGCGACGAGTTCGCCTCGCGCTACCGCGCTGCTCAGACGCGCCTCGCGAAGTTCGAGGAGGCCGGTCCGCCCCAGGAGCGCCCGCCAGAGCAGGACCTGCAGTTGCGGCTTGGAGGCGCCCGACCGGAAAGCGAGCCGTCATCGCCGACGCAGCTCGAACTGACCGGGCTGATGAAGCCCTTCGACCTCGAGGTCTGGTTCGGCGACCGCGTCGCCGTGCTCGGATCAAACGGGTCGGGCAAGTCCCACTTCCTCCGACTGCTCGCGCGCGGCGGCACGGATCCCGATTCGAGGCTCGGGCATGTCACCTCGGCGGGCGCGACGCTCGATCCTGTGCCGCACTTCGGGGCGCGGCATCCTGGGTGCACGTGTCGTTCCTGGCTGGTTCGCCCAGACCCACCGGCATCCGGAGTTCGTCGGCCGCACTCTCTTGGCGCTCCTGCACCGCGGTGACGAGAACCGTCCCGGAATGCCGAGGGATGCCGCCAGCTCGGCCCTCGATCGCTACGGGCTGGTCGGTCAGGCCCAGCAAGCGTTCGAGACGCTGTCGGGCGGGCAGCAGGCCCGGTTCCAGATCCTGCTGCTGGAGCTGTCGGGCACGACGCTGCTGCTGCTCGACGAGCCCACCGACAACCTCGATCTCGCGTCGGCCGAGGCGCTCGAGGTGGCGCTCGCTCGCTTCGAGGGGACGGTCCTCGCCGTCACGCACGACCGCTGGTTCGCGCGATCGTTCGATCGCTTCCTCGTTTTCGGAGCCGACGGTGCCGTCTACGAGTCCGATGCGCCGGTCTGGGACGAGGGGCGGGTGGCACGGGCGCGGTAGCGCTGGCGGCTCGCCTGTCACGATCTGCATGCCGCGTCGGCGTGTCGTGACAGGCGAGCGCGAAGCGCGGTTCGCCGTCACGATCTGCGTGCCGGGCGGCGTGTGTGACAGGCGAGCGCGAGGCCGGCGGTCAGCGCAGGGGCCGCTAGTCAGTGGCCGCGCGGTCGTGCGGCTTCGTGATCGGTCGCAGGATCGCGACGGGGATGGTGCGGCCCGCCTTGGCGGCGTATCGGCGAACGCCCGGCACCCGCACGGTGATCAGGTCGTCCCAGAGCGCGTCACGTTCGGCGCCGACGCACTCGCGCACCGTGGCGACGAAGGTGCGATCCAGCACCTGTACTTCGGTCCGGCCCGCCGCTCGCAGATTGCGGAACCAGTGCGGGTCTTGGCGGGCGCCGGACGCCGAGCCCCAGACGACGAAACCTCTGTCGCTCTCGAGGTACCCGACGCACGTGGAGCGCTGCTTGCCCGAACGCCGGCCCGGAGTGGTGAGCAGAAGGACACGCGGATTCTTGCGGCTGGTCATCGCCCGCCCGCCGGTGCGGCGATACGCCCAGACGCCGATGCGGGCGCCGGTTCGGCGGAACCACCCTCGGAGTGACATCGATGCTCCTGCGCCGAGTATCCCACCGCGGGTCATCCGCGGCTACGGGAGGAACACGGATACCGGGCGGGACGGGATGCCGGGGCGGCGGTCACCGCAGCCGGAACGCCTCGGCAGCCCGCGCGCCGGGGTCGAGCGCGAGGTCTGCCAGCACCGCACCGACCCCGGGCGCGAACTTGAAGCCCTGACCCGAGAAGCCGGCGCCGACCACGATCCGCCCGACGCGATCGAGCACGAACGCCTCGTCGGGCGTGGACGTGTAGGTGCAGCTGATCGGGGCGGCGGACTCGGCATCGAGCCCCGGCATCCATTCGCGCACGTACTCCGCGAGCACGTCCGCGAGCTTGTCGGTGCGGAACGGCCGGGCGTCCGGGTCGACCACGTCGCCGACCGTGTGGAATCCGACCTTCACGCCCTCGCCAGGCGTCGGCATGCCGTACACGTTCGCCGGCCACGTTCCGGGGGCGACGAAGTGGTTGAACGACGGCCAGGCGGCGTCGAGGTCGCGCTGAATGAAGTGGGCGGGGCTCTCCTCGGTCACCCTCATCGGCGGAAGGGGGATGCCGCTCACCATCGCGGTCGTCCAGGCGCCGACCGTGACGACCACCGTTTCCGCACGGAGTGTCCCCTCCGCGGTGTGCACCGTTACACCGTCGGCGTCCTCCTCGAAGTGCACCACCGGCGCCCGCCAGCGGACTACACCTCCCGCCGCGACGGTGCGCCGCTCCAGCTCTTCGAGGGCGACGGATGCCCGGACGACACCGGCATCCGTCGAGAACAGCACGGTGTCTTCGAACTTCATGCCCGGCCAGCGGCGTGACGCCTCCGCGCCCTCGAGCAGATCGGCGGGAATGCCGCGGTTTCGCAGCTGCGCGTGGATCGCGACCAGACCGGCCCCACTGCCGCCGAGCGCCGCGCCGCCGCCGTGCGAGACCAGGCCGTGCAGTCGCAGCAGGGGCTCGCCGCCGGGTGTGCCGAGCGCGTTCCACCCCTCGCGTGCCCGTGCGAGCAGGTCGAGGTAGTGGTCGTCGGCGTACGCGTTGTTGAAGTTGCGGGTCGCTCCGTGCGAAGCGCCGAGGGTGTGGCCGCGCGCGAACCGCTCGAGCACCACCGGGCGCTCGCCGCGCCGGGCCAGCGCCCACGCCGTCGACAGGCCCATCACGCCGCCGCCGATCACGACGAACGGCACGCGTTCGCTCATCCTTCGATCTTCGCAGGCGCGCAATCGGCTCGCCTGTCACGAATTGCGCGCCGCGTCGGCGTGTCGTGACAGGCGAGCCGAAGAGGGTCAGGCTCGGACGAGCTCGGTTTCGCCGGATGCTTCGTCCGCGGCATCCGGAATCGACGCGGGCTCCGCGACTGTCGAGGAGCGCCCGGCGGGCAGCCAGAGCGCCGCGACCATGGCCGCGAACAGCACCGCAGCGCCGGTGAAGACCGCGGGACGGGCCGCGTCCACGTACAGATCGGGGGTCAGCTGGCCGCCGCGAGGCCGCGGCGGACGCTGCCGAACCGCCGCTCGGACACGCCCCGGTAGGCTGAGGCCGTGAGCATGGAGATCGAGATCGGTCGCGCCAAGCGCGCGCGTCGCGCCTACACGTTCGACGACATCGCCGTCGTCCCGTCGCGACGCACACGCAACCCCGAGGATGTCTCGACCGCGTGGACGATCGACGCGTACCAGTTCGCCATCCCGGTCCTCGGCGCTCCGATGGACTCGGTCGTCAGCCCGACCACGGCGATCATGCTGGGTCAGCTCGGCGGACTCGGCGTGCTCGACCTCGAAGGCCTGTGGACGCGCTACGACGACCCGGAGCCCCACCTCGCCGAGATCGCCTCGCTCGATGCCGCGCACGCCACGAGCCGGATGCAGGAGCTGTACGCCGAGCCGATCAAGCCCGAGTTGGTGCGCGACCGGCTCGCCGAGATCCGTTCCGGCGGCGTCACGGTGGCGGGCGCACTCACCCCGCAGCGCACGCAGGAGCTGTACGAGACGGTCGTGGCTGCCGGCGTCGACCTGTTCGTGATCCGGGGCACCACCGTGTCTGCCGAGCACGTTTCCAGCGTGGAGACCCCGCTCAACCTCAAGAAGTTCATCTACGACCTCGACGTCCCCGTGATCGTGGGGGGCGCCTCCACCTACACCGCCGCCCTGCACCTGATGCGCACCGGCGCGGCGGGAGTCCTCGTCGGATTCGGCGGAGGCGCGGCATCCACCACGCGAGCCACGCTCGGCATCCACGCCCCCATGGCCACCGCGGTCTCGGATGTCGCCGGTGCCCGCCGCGACTACCTCGACGAGTCCGGGGGTCGCTACGTCCACGTGATCGCCGACGGCGGCGTGGGCACTTCGGGAGACATCGTGAAGGCGCTCGCGATGGGGGCCGATGCGGTCATGCTCGGCGTCGCCCTGGCACGCGCGACGGATGCCCCGGGGCGCGGGTACCACTGGGGGCCTGAGTCACATCACTCGAGACTGCCCCGTGGCCGGCGCGTGAGCATCGACCAGGTGACCACGCTCGAGTCGGTGCTGTACGGCCCGGCGCCGGTGGCCGACGGCACCGCGAACCTGATCGGGGCGCTGCGCAAGTCGATGGCCACGACCGGATACTCCGACCTCAAGGAGTTCCAACGGGTCGATGTCGTCGTCGCCCCGTACAGCACGGGATGACGACTCCCGATCCTGCGACGGGCGCAGGGGCCGGTGAGTCCGCTCCGCCCGAGGTGTTCCCGCCGACCCTGCGCGAGGTCATGCTCCGGCCGCGGTGGATCGCGCTGCTGGCGCTCTGTCTCGTCGTGGCGGGCATCTTCGCCTGGCTCGGGCAGTGGCAGCTCGGTCGCGCGCTCTCGACCGCTTCGACGCCGCCGGGCGCCACCGAGGAAGTCCTGCCGCTGGCCGACGTTGCCGCGCCGGGCGAGTATCTCAGCGAGCCGCTGGTCGGGCAGCGCGTCACAGTGACCGGAACCTGGGTGCCCGATGACTTCCTCGTGGTGTCGTCGCGGTTCAACGACGGCGTGGAGGGCTACTGGGTCACCGGTCAGCTGCGGATAGCGAGCGACACGGACGAGCAGCCGGTCTCGGTCGCAGTGGCTCTGGGGTGGGCTGCGACCGAGGACGATGCGCGGGACGCGGTGGAGGAGCTGAACCGGACCGCGTCGGCGCCGGATGCCGCGGGAACCCCGCTCGCGATCACGGGCCGCCTCATCTCCGACGAGGGTCCGGTGCTGCCGCCGAGCGGCGCCGATCCGCAGACGCTGACCCGCATGTCTCCCGCTGCGCTGCTCTCGCGATGGCACGACACGGAGGGGCTCGACGTGTACCGGCCCTACGTGGCGTCGGAGGTCGCGCAGGGTCCGCTCGTGGACATCGCATCCCCCGCGCCGTCGGCGTCGTCGAACCTCAACTGGCTGAACATCTTCTATGCGATCGAGTGGGCGGTGTTCGCCGGCTTCGCGTTCTACCTCTGGTACCGGCTCGCGCGGGACGCGTGGGAGCGCGAGCTCGAAGAGTTCGAGGAGGCGGAGCCGGCGGCATCCTGAGCCGTCGCCTCGGTCCGCGAGACTGCATCCGCACGTCGAAACAGCGGGGTTCACCCGCAGTCTCGCCGTCCCGTTGCAGTCTCGGCGTCAGGGCGGCGGCAGCGCGGTGCCCCGCCGGCGCCAGCGGCGGCCGGCCTGCGGCGCGGAGGCGGCGCCGTGTCCGCGGCGCGGAGGCGCCGCCGTGCCCGCGGGTAGACTGGGATGCATGCCCGTGGCCCCGAAACTCGCCTCGTTCCCGGCCATCCGCGGGGCGCTGAAGTTCTACCAGATCTGCTCCATCATCACCGGCACGATGCTGCTCCTTCTGTGCGCGGAGATGTTCGCGAAGTACGCGCTCGGCTACGAGCTGTTCCTCGGCGGATCGGGCGGGTTCCTCTGGTTCGCGCCGGTCGTCGAGGGTCCGGACGGCCACGAGTCGACCGGCGACGGGTTCAACCTCTCGCTCGGCATCCTGGTTGCGCACGGCTGGTTCTACGTCGTCTACCTCTTCTCCTGCTTCCGCGTGTGGAGTCTCATGCGGTGGCCGTTCTGGCGCTTCCTGCTGCTTGCCTCGGGCGGAATCGTGCCGCTCCTTTCGTTCTTCCTCGAGGTGCGGGTCGCGCGCGATGTGCGCACCTACCTCAAGGCCCGCGAGGAATCCGAGCGTTCGGCGGCCGCTCAGCCCCTGACCGAGGCGATCCCGACGGAGAATCAGCGGTGACCGAACAGACCGAGACCGATCAGCGACCCGTCCTGGTCGTCGACTTCGGAGCGCAGTACGCGCAGCTCATCGCCCGCCGCGTCCGCGAAGCCGGTGTGTACAGCGAGATCGTGCCGCACACCGCCACCGCGGCCGAGATCGCCGCGAAGAACCCCGTCGGACTGATCCTCTCCGGAGGACCCTCTTCGGTGTACGAGCCCGGCGCGCCGTCGCTCGACACGGGCGTGTTCGACCTCGGCGTCCCCACGCTCGGCATCTGCTACGGCTTCCAGGTGATGGCCCAGGCGCTGGGCGGCGAGGTCGCGAACACCGGCTTGCGTGAGTACGGCGCGACGGATGCCGCGCTCTCGGGCGACGGCGGAGTGCTCCTGGCCGGGCAGCCGGCCGCCCAGAACGTGTGGATGAGCCACGGCGACCAGGTGTCGAAAGCACCCGAGGGCTTCGACGTGCTGGCGTCGACGTCGGCCACGCCGGTCGCGGCGTTCGGCAGCGACGAGCGTCGCATGTACGGCGTGCAGTGGCATCCCGAGGTCAAGCACACCGACCACGGGCAGCGCGTGATCGAGAACTTCCTGCACACCGCGGCGGGGCTGCCGGCGGACTGGAACAGCGGCAACGTCATCGCCGAGCAGGTCGCGCGGATCCGCGAGCAGGTCGGCTCGGGGCGTGTGATCTGCGGGCTCTCGGGAGGCGTCGACTCCGCCGTCGCCGCCGCCCTGGTCCATGAGGCGGTCGGCGACCAGCTGGTGTGCATCTTCGTCGACCACGGACTGCTGCGCAAGGACGAGCGCGAGCAGGTCGAGAACGACTACGTCGCCTCGACGGGCGTGCGGCTGGTGACGATCGATGCCCGCGAGCAGTTCCTCACCGCGCTCGCCGGAGTGAGCGACCCCGAGCAGAAGCGCAAGATCATCGGCCGCGAGTTCATTCGCTCGTTCGAGGGCGCCGAGAAGGCTCTCGTCGAGGAGGCTGCCGCCGACGGCGAGCCGATCCGATTCCTCGTGCAGGGCACGCTCTACCCCGACGTCGTCGAGTCCGGCGGCGGGACCGGCACCGCGAACATCAAGTCGCACCACAACGTCGGCGGCCTTCCCGAAGACCTGCAGTTCGAGCTGGTCGAACCGCTGCGCACGCTGTTCAAGGACGAGGTCCGCGCGATCGGCCGCGAACTCGGCCTCCCCGAGGTGATCGTCGGCCGGCAGCCGTTTCCGGGCCCCGGCCTCGGCATCCGGATCGTGGGTGAGGTCACCGCTGACCGCCTCGAGATTCTGCGCGACGCCGACTTCATCGCCCGAGAAGAGCTGACCCGCGCCGGTCTGGATGCCGCCATCTGGCAGTGCCCGGTCGTGCTGCTGGCGGACGTCCGCTCGGTCGGGGTGCAGGGCGACGGCCGCACCTACGGTCACCCGATCGTGCTGCGTCCCGTCTCCTCGGAGGACGCGATGACCGCCGACTGGACGCGCCTGCCGTACGACGTGCTCGCCCGGATCTCGAACCGCATCACGAACGAGGTCCGCGAGGTCAACCGGGTCGTGCTCGACGTGACGAGCAAGCCCCCGGGCACCATCGAGTGGGAGTGAGCCGGTAGGGGCAGGATGGGAGCGTGACCGCGCTTCCTGCATCCGTCTTTCCGGATGCCGAGTACCTGATCCTCTCCAGTCGCCTCATCCCCGACCGCGACGGCGGCTACGCCTTGGCCACCCTCGCGCGTGCGCGGCAGATGGCCGCCGCCGGCGTGCACGGCGGCCTCGGCCCGCTCCTGCTCACGCTCGACCCGGGCACCCCGGCCGAGCACGCCCAGCACCGCGCCGCGTTCGCCGGACGCGAGCTCGTCGTGGACCCCTCGCGGATGCGGAACCTGTTCGACGAGGCCGCTGACGCGCACGGGGGAGCGGCGGCGTGGCTGCGCGATGCGGCGCATCCCGGTGAGCCGGATCCGGCGCTGGTGTACCGCCCGATTCCGGATGCCGCTGCGCGACCCGTCGTCGCCCTCCCGGTTCTTCAGGCCGACCCCGACTGGCACATCACGAGCGCGCCCATCGCGGTCTACGACCGACGCGGCGGCGTGGCCGGCGTCATAGACGGGTTCGGCGATCTGTACCGGGCATGGCTGGAGCACGTCGTCGACGAACTGCGCGCGGGGGACTCCGAACGGGCGGTCGTGGTCGTGTGCGAGTCCCGCCAGTTGGGCGAGCTGCTGGCCGGATGGGACGACCCCGCCCTCCGGCTCGTCCACGCGATCCACACGATCCACCTCGAGCCGCCGTTCACCCCGGACGCTCCCCTGAACCCGCTGTGGTCGCGCTGGTTCACGCTCGCCGAGCGCTTCGACGCGGTGCTGTGGCCGACCGCCGCGCAGCGCGACGACGTCGAGGACCGCTTCGGAGCCTCGCCGGTGCACGTGGTGGTTCCGAATGCGGTGCCGCCCGCGGCATCCGTCACGCCGCTCGCCGATCGCGCCCGCGGCCGGATCGTCATGCTGAACCGGCTCGCCCCCGGCAAGCGCATCGACCACGCGATCCGGGCGCTCGCGGTGGTGGTCGACTCCGTTCCGGATGCGACGCTCGACGTGTTCGGCGACGGCCCCGAGCGCGACCGTCTGCAGCAGCTCATCGACGAGCTCGGGCTCGGGACGCATGTCGTGCTGCGCGGCCTGACGGACGATCCCGGACACGAGCTCGACCAGGCATCCGTGTTCCTCTCGACGTCCGCGTTCGAGGGTCAGGGGCTGTCTATCGCCGAGGCTCTGGTGCACGGCTGCCCGGTCGTGGCCTACGACGTGAAGTACGGCCCGGGCGACCTGCTCGCACAGGGCGGCGGGATGCTGGTGCCCGACGGAGACATCGAGGCGCTCGCCGCCGCGCTGATCGAGGTGGCCAGCGATGTCGAGCTGCGGGCGAGGCTGACCGCTGAGGCGGTCGCCGCCGCTCGGTCGGTGCACCCCGACCACGCGATGGCCGCGCTGGCGCTGGCCGTCGAAGACGTGCTCGCGCAGCCGTCGCGCCGCGCCGCCGGCTGATCCGCGGCGCGGGCACCGCCGCGGTGGCTCGCGGCCCGTGCTCGGCCTCCCGGCCCGTCGAGCATGGCGTGCCGCGAGCACCAAGACCTGCCGCGAGCGCGACCTCGGCAGGCAGGGCCGCTGACGGCGGATCCGCCCGCGGCGGAACGGAGTGCGCGCGTACTCGCGTCCGCGCACGCTGGGGTCATGGCAGACGAAGCGAAGATCCCCCAGTTCGGCGCCGAGGCGCGCCGCGAGCTGTTCCACCAGCGCGTGCTCGTGCTCGACGGGCCGCTCGACGACGACAACGGCACCATGATCGCGACACAGCTGCTCGCCCTGGCCGCCGAGGATGAGGCATCCGATATCGCCCTGTGGATCCACTCGCCGGGCGGGTCGGTTCCGTCGATGCTCGCGATCCGCGACGTGATGCGTCTGATCCCCAACGACGTCGCCACTCTGGCCTTGGGCCTCGCGTGCAGCGCGGGGCAGTTCCTGCTCTCGGCGGGCACAAGGGGCAAGCGGCGCGCGCTGCCGCACGCCCGGATCCTGATGCACCAGGGGTCTGCGGGAATCGGCGGCTCGGCCGTCGAGGTCGAGGTGCAGGCCGACGATCTGAGGCACATGCGCGACACGGTCCTGGGGCTGATCGCCGACGACACGGGCCAGCCGGTCGAGCGCATCTTCGAGGACTCGCTCCACGACCGCTGGTACACGGCATCGCAGGCGCAGGAGTACGGCTTCATCGACGGCATCGTCACGGACTTCTCGCAGGTGGTGCCGCGGCGGCGCCGGCCGGCCGGGCTCGGGCTGGGTGCGGCGGAGGTGGCGGCGTGAGCGGGTACGCGATCCCGAACGTGGTGTCGCAGCATCCGCGCGGCGATCGCATCATGGACGTGTACTCGCACCTGCTGACCGAGCGCGTGGTGTACCTCGGCACGGGCATCGACGCCGGCGTCGCCAACGCGCTGATCGCGCAGCTGCTTCACCTGGACGCCGACAACCCCGATCGAGACATCCAGCTCTACATCAATTCGGAGGGTGGCGACCCGAGCGCGATGCTGGCGATCTACGACACGATGCAGCACGTGCGGCCCGACATCGCGACCACGTGCGTCGGACAGGCGATCGGTGTCGGGGCGGTGATGCTGGCGGCGGGTGCGGCCGGCAAGCGGGCAGTGCTGCCGCACGCGCGGGTCGTGCTGCATCAGCCGGCCGGGCAGGGCCGCGGTGCGATTCCGGACCTGATCCTGCAGGCCGACGAGCTCGTGCGGGTGCGCGGCGAGGTCGAGCAGGTGCTCGCGCGGCACACCGGACAGGATGCCGCGAAGCTGCGCGCCGACACCGACCGCGACCGCGTGTTCACCGCGGCGGAGGCGGTCGCATATGGCCTGGCGGATCGCGTTCTGAACTCGCGCGGAGCATGAGGCCGGGGTTCGCTCCGGCACTTCGACCGATCCGGCCTCGGCCCCGTGTGGGTCGGATATGGTGACCTCATGCGGGCGCTGGTCATCGGGAGCGGCTTCGGCGGCCTCGCCGTGGCGATCCGGCTGGCCGCCGCAGGCCACGAGGTGACGGTGCTCGAGAAGCGCGAACGCATCGGCGGCAGGGCCTATCTCTACGAGCTCGACGGGTTCCGCTTCGACGGCGGCCCGACCGTGCTCACTGCGCCGTTCATGTTCGAGGAGCTGTTCGCACTCGCCGGTGAGCGGCTCGAAGACCACGTGAAGCTCGTGCCGCTCGACCCGTTCTACCGCGCCTTCGGCCAGGACGGCACGCACTTCGATTTCCACGCGGATGCCGCCCGCATGCAGCAGGAGGTCGTGCAGCGGAGCCCGTCCGACGAGCAGGGCTACGTTCGGCTCCGCGGTCGCGTGAGCCGGATCTTCGACGCCTTCTACCCTTACACCGAGCGCCCGATGATGCAGCTGCACGTCATGATGCGGATGCTGCCGTTCCTCCTGCGTCACCGCGCGGCTCTCGGGGTGCAGCGGCTCGTGGACGGATGCATCCGCGACCCGTTTCTGCGTCGTGCGCTCGCGTTCCATCCGCTGCTGATCGGCGGCCACCCGTCGCGCACCCCGGCGCTCTACTCGCTCATCGTCGATTTCGAGCGCCGTTGGGGCGTGCACTATGCCATCGGCGGGACGGCTGCCCTCGTCGACGCACTGGGGGCGCTGCTGCAGCGACTCGGCGGGCGGATCGAGTGCGGGGTCGCGGTCGATCGGATCCTGGTCGAATCCGGCCGTGCGGTCGGCGTGCGGCTGGCGGACGGCTCGCAACGGCAGGCCGACGTCATCGTGTCCAACGCCGACCCCGGACACACCTACGATCAGCTGCTCGGTCCGGATCGCGGTCTGGCGGGTCGCAGACTGCGGGCAGCCCGGCCGAGCATGTCGCTGCACGTGCTGTACTTCGGTGCGGACCGCACCTGGCCCGACACCCCGCTCGTCCATCACAACCTGCTGCTGGCGGGGGATTCGCGCCGCGTGCTCAGCCGCGTGTTCGCCCGCTCGCGGCGCGGACGCGCCCACCGCGGCCCGCTCACCGCCGACGACCTCTTCCTCTACGTGCACCTGCCGACCCGGACGGACCCGACGATCGCCCCCCGAGGGTGCGAGGCGATGTATGTGCTCGTCGCGGCTCCGCCGATCGAACAGCACGAGGCGGTCTCGGCGGCCTCCGCCCGCCGCGTGCGCGATCTGGTGGTCGAGCTGCTGGATGAGCGCTTCCTCCCCGGGTTGTCGTCCCACCTCGTGGTCGAGCATGCGATCGGCCCGGAGCACTTCCGCGACGTGCTGAACACCCCGCACGGCGCGGCGTTCTCCCTGCAGCCGACCCTGTTCCAGTCGGGCTGGTTCCGACCGCACAACCGGTCGGCTCGGGTGGCGGATCTGTATCTGGTCGGCGCCGGCACGCACCCGGGCGCCGGCGTACCCGCGGTGCTGGCGTCGGGGAAGATCGCCGCCGACCTCATCGCGCGCCGCGGCCCGGCCCGGCGCGGTCAGCCCGCGACGGCGGCATCCGCATGACGGCGGTCGCGCAGTGACCACCGGCTTCGCGGTCCACGGTTTCGGGGAGAGTCCCGAGGTCGCTCTGGACGACGTCCCGGTTCGCGGCGAGCTGCCCGAGTGGCTCACCGGGTCGCTGATCCGCAACGGCCCGGGCACTTTCCAGGTCGGTGATCGCCGCTACCGTCACTGGTTCGACGGCCTGGCGATGCTGCACCGCTTCACGATCCACGGTGGCCGGGTGTCGTACGCCAATCGTTTCCTCGAGACCGAGTCGTACCGCATCGCACGCGACGAGGGGCGGATCGCCTTCCCCGAGTTCGCCACCGACCCGTGCCGCTCGATGTTCGCCCGTGCGATGGCGGTGTTCGATCCGCAGGCCACCGACAGCGCCAAGGTGAACATCGCGCGCGTCGCCGACCACTACCTCGCGCTCGCGGAGACGCCGATCCAGGTCGAGTTCGACCCCGAGACGCTCCGCACGGTGGGCGTCGCAGGATGGGACAGGTCGGACTTCGGGCGGATGACGACGGTACACCCGCACCTCGACGAGGAACGGCACGAGGCTATCAATCTCGTCACGCGCTACGGCGCGGTGAGCAGCTACGTGTTCCGTCGCATCGACACCACCGCGCCGGGGCTGCTGCAGGGCGACACCTTCGCCTCGCGCGCTGTGCGAGAACCGTCCTACATCCACTCGTTCGGGATGTCGGAGCGGCATCTGGTGATCGTGGAGTTCCCGCTCGTGGTCAATCCGATCTCTCTGCTGCTCTGGCTGCGACCGTATATCGAGAACTTCCGGTGGAAGCCCAGCCGGGGCACGCGCATCCATGTGTTCGATCGCGCGAGCGGCGCGCACGTGCGCTCGGTCACGGCCGATCCGTTCTTCGCGTTCCACCACGTCAACGCCTATGACGACGAGGACGGTGCGGTCGTCGTGGATCTGGTCGCCTACGACGATGCGTCGGTCATCGAGTCCTTCTATCTGCACCGGCTCTCCGAACCCGACGTGCAGATCCCGCCCGGCACGCTCCGCCGCTTGCGTGTGCCGCTGAGCGGCCCGAACGAGCGACTGCACGCCGAAGTGATCTCGCCGACCGGCATCGAACTGCCCAGCATCGACTACGCCCGGCGGAACACCAGTCCGCATCTGCGCGTCGTCTACGGCATCAGCGTGCGCGGCGATCGCGGGTTCTACGATCAGCTGGTCAAGATCGACGTCGAGGCTCGGACGACCGTCGCCTGGCACGAAGCGGACTGCTACCCGGGCGAGGGCGTGTTCGTCGGTCGGCCCGAGCGAGTGACCGAGGATGACGGGGTCCTTCTGTCGGTCGTGCTCGACGCGGCGCGAGGGACGTCATTTCTGCTGGTGCTGGATGCCGCAACCTTCACCGAGATCGCGCGCGCCGAGCTTCCGCACCCGGTGCTGATGGGCTATCACGGCCAGTTCTACGACGACCTGCTCGGCTCCGACCGACCGGGCCAGGTCTTGCCCGCCCACGGGTCGTAGTCGGCGATCAGCTCCTCCTGCGGCGGGCGAGAGGCCTCGGGCACATGCTGCAGATTGATGCGCACGCGGTACCAGAGCGAGCTCGCACCCCGCATGCCGTCGATGAGCGTGTCGGCCGGATGCAGCATCCCGACCACGTCCGCATGCGCGCCCTTCCACTGCTCGAGCGCCTCCATGGCCTCGGGCTTGGTCTTGGTGCGCGCAACCTCGATCAGCGGCATGGTCGAGGCGCGTCGGCCCGACCCGTCGGAGCCGCGCGGCGGCTTCTCGGCCGGGCCGAGCTCCTTCGCCAGCCCCAGCAGTCCGTCGAGGGTTCCGACGGCATCGTCGATCCCCTCGTGCGGGTCGCCGATCTCCGCGAATCGCTCGAGCATCGTCGCGACGGTGAACTCCTCCGGCCGGCGCACCCGCACCTCGTCCCAGTCGAGCGGAGTCGACACACGCGCATCGGGCAGCGGCCGGATCGAATAGGCCGACGCGACGGTTCGGTCCTTGGCGTTCTGGTTGAAGTCGACGAACACGCTCTCGCCGCGCTCCTCCTTCCACCATCGCGCCGTGGCGAGCCCGGGCGCCCGGTTCTCCACCTCGCGGGCCAGGGTCTCAGCCGCCAGCCTCACATTTCGGAAGTCCCACTGGGGCGCGATGCGCACCAGGATGTGCAGTCCGCGCGAGCCCGATGTCTTGGGCCATCCGACGAGCCCGTAGTCGTCGAGCACCTCGCGCGCGACCATGGCCACGTCGACGATCTGCGACCAGTCCACACCCGGCATCGGGTCGAGGTCGACGCGCAGCTCGTCGGGGTGGTCGAGGTCCTCAGCGCGCACGGGGTGCGGGTTCAGGTCGAGGCACCCGAGGTTCACGATCCACGCGAGGCCCGCGGCGTCCCGGATCACAGCCTCTTCGGCCGAGGTCCCCCGGGCGTAGTGCAGCGTCGCGGTGTCGACGAAATCGGGGTGGTTCTCGGGCACGCGCTTCTGGAAGAACGCCTCTTCGTCGATGCCCTTCACGAACCGCTTGAGCACCATCGGGCGACCACCGGCTCCGCGCAGCGCGCCGGGCGCGACCGCGAGGTAGTACCGCACGATATCGAGCTTCGTCAGACCCGGCTGCGGGAAGACGACCTTGTCGGGGTTCGAGACGCGCACGTCATGGCCGTCGATCTCGAGGATCTCACCAGCGCTCTTCGCGGGACTCACCCTCGCCACGCTAGCGCGGTGACGGATGCCGCGGCCAGGGTCCGCCCGATGCGCGGCGACTCGCGCGCCGGGGCCACGACAACCCGGCCGGCTTCGCGACCCGGTCAGGCGACGAGCGTGAGCCCGGTCCGGCAGCCGACCGCCGACCGGTCGGCGGTGCGCGCGCGCAGCTCGTCGACGACGGCCGCGGTCAGGTCGATGAGGGTGACCTCCAGCGCGCCGGCGACGGCGGCGATCATCTCGCTGGAAGGCTCCTTCAAGCCGCGCTCGATCTCGGACAGGTACTGCGGCGACACTCCAGCGCGGTCGGCCGTGTCGGCCAAGCGCTCGCCGCGCTCGTGCCGGACGCGACGCAGCTGCTCGCCGAGGGCGTCGCGCCACAGCGGCTCGAGCTCACGCGGGGCGCGCGTCGGCCGCTTCGTCGGCATCGGGATGATCTCGGCCATGCGCTCACGATAAGACGAGCGGATGCCGCGTTCGAGCCGTTCCGCTCAGAGCAGAACGCGCCTCGCTCAGAGCAGGAGAAGACCGCGGACGAGCAGCCACACAGCGAAGACGACGGATGCCGCGGCCGACACCGACAGCGCGACGCGATGGAACAGCGTGCCCTCGTCGCGGATCCACGCGCGAGTGACCAGGACGATCAGCAGGATCGCGGCGCAGATCGCGGCGAACGGAACGAGCAGCAGCGGCCACACCCCGGCGGGGAGTCCGAACGCGAGGATCAGCGGATCGGTGTTCAGCATCACGAGTGCGAGCCCGCCGGCATAGACGAGGTTCAAGCCGGAGGACGTTGCGGCGGCGAGCACCGCTCCGCCCGGTGCTTCCCCGCGGCGGGTCCGCAGCCAGGCGAGGCCGTAGGCGGCGGCGTAGATCAGCGTCGCGAGGAAGATGAGCAGCGAGATCCCCGCGATCGCGATCGCGACGGGGTCCCGATCGCGGACGACGTCGGCGTCGAACCGGTAGAGCGCCGAGGTGGGCTGGATGTCCTTCGAGGTGAGGAAATCCGGCGGCGCATCGGAGATGCACGACGCGTCGGGCTCCTCGGCCGGGTCGCGCAGGAACTGCTGCGCGATGGATGCCGGGCAGTCGTCGATCCAGTTGGCCCACACCGAACCGTGGCCCATCGCGGGGAAGGTGTACAGGTAGTGCGTCGAGAGGGTGACCGCTGCGGACTCAGCCCACAGGGCAGGCGTGATCGGGTCGTAGCCGCCGCTCGTGAGGAGGGTCGGGATGCCGCTGACCACCGCCTCGTTCTCGAGCGCGGACAGAGCCGGCACGGCCCACACCCCGCAGGCCTCGCGGACGCCGTCGAACAGCGCGAGATGCTCGAGGAGCGGATCAACGGTGAGCGCGGCGGCGATCAGGTCGTCAGTGTTGAAGGGGACTTCCTCGGCGCACTCGATGGACTGTTCCAGGCCCTCCGCTCGGAGGTCGGCGTTGTCCAGGCTCCGCTGCGCCAGCGGCACCGCCGCCCCGGCATCCCCGACGGCGAGCCGGTCGATGAGAAACGGCAGCGCACGGATCACCTCGGGGTCGTAGAACGCGTCGAAGAGCCCCTGTGTGAGCTCGGTGTCCCCCAGATCCAGCCGAACGGGCGATCCATCCACCGGGTGCTTCACGGTGACCGACAGCGGCTCTTCCGCAGCGCGGTCGAGCACCGCCGTCAGATCTCCTTCGATGTCGGGGTACACCTCGCGGCAGTCCGCCTGGGCGGCGCAGTCAGCGAAGAGCCTGTTGACGGCATCCAGAAAGCCCGCCGGGGTTCCTTCGTGCCGATTGACGTGAGGTGGGTACACCCCGTCCAGGATCACCGACCGCAGCCCGTCGGGGTAGTCGCGCATCGTCGTCAGCGCCAGCCGCGCACCGTACGACACCCCGTACAGATTCCACTCGTCGTATCCGAGCACGGTGCGCAGGTCGGCGAGGTCCGCTGCGCTCTCGGTGCTGGTGTACGCGGCGGGATCGACCCCCTCCTCGACGAGGCGGTCGCGGCACATCTGCAGTCGCTCGAGGCGGAGGGCGGCATCCTCCTCGCCCGAGACGCGCACTCCGTCGACGATGAAGTGCTCGGTGTCGAGCTCGGGGCAGTCCAGAGACGGTTGCGCCAGCGCGTCGCCACGCTGCTCGATCAGGATGATCTCGCGGTCATCGGCGGCCCAGTCGGCATAGTCGAGGAAGTACCACAACGCGCTCAGGGTGCCGCCGCCCGGTCCGCCCGTCGTCGGGAAGACGAGCGGATCGCCTGCGGGATCGGGCGAACGACTCGCGATGACCGCCAGCGGAAGCTCGAGCGTCCGCGCCGGGTCGCTGCCCTCGGTGCGCCGCTCGGGCACGATCAGCACGCCGCACGTCACCCGCTCCGCGTATGCGGCGGGAACGTCGACAGGGCACTCCGTCTCTTCGATGTCATCGGCGACAGACGCGACCACCGCAGCGCTGGGCACGTTCGCGGCGACCGCGGCCGATGTCGGCAGTATCGCGATGAGCGCCGCGGACACCGCGACGCCGACGGTCCCCAGTCGGGCGATCGGATGCCGGTGCCGCAACCCCCTGTGTGAGACGAGCGTGCGCGGCCGGACCATAGCGTCACGATAGCGGCGATCCGCCGGCAACGCCGTCAGCGCCGAGCGGACAGGTGCGCGGGGAGACAGCTGCCGCGACACGACGAAGGGCCGCCCATGCGGACGGCCCTTCGTGCGGTTGCGAGCTAGTTCGAGCCGCGCGCGATCGCGAGGATGCGCAGGATCTCGACGTACAGCCAGACGACGGTCACCATGATGCCGAAGCCGCCCATCCAGCCCCACTGACGGGCAGCGCCGTTGCGCACGCCCTGCTGGATGCCGTCGAAGTCGAGCACGAGCGAGTACGCGGCCATGATGACGACGAAGACGCCGATGAGGACTCCCCACGGGATCCCGAAGAGGAAGCTCGGCTGGCTGGCCAGACCGAAGGCGCCGCCCGCGATCGGGACATTGAAGATCATCAGGCCGAGGTTGACCAGCGAGAACACCAGGTAGCCGATCATCGCGATCATGAAGATCTTGGTCGCCCGCTTCGAGGCGCGGATCTTGCCACTCGCGAACAGTGCGAGGGTCACACCAACCACGACGAGGGTCGCGAGTGTCGCCTGGAAGACGATGCCGGGCCAGATGAACTCGAAGTACGCCGAGATGCCGCCGACGAAGACTCCCTGGAACGCCGCGTACGCGAAGATCGCCGCCGGGCGGACCTTCTTCCGCGAGCCGAAGATGACGACCATCGCGAGCACGAATCCGCCGAGCCCGCCGATGATCCACGGCAGGATGTTCGGACTCGGATTCTCAGCCGTGACGGGCGCCATCGTCAAGAGCCAGCCGCCGACTGCCGTGACGAGAAGCACGGCGAACAGAGCGAGCGTCTTCATGACCGTGTCCTCGACGGTCATCCGGTCGGTCTCGATCGCGCCTGCGGCGGGCGAGGCGTACATGCCTTCCAGGCGCGCCTGGGCGGCCGCATCCGTGGCCGCCTGCTGTGCGGTCGCGGACTGCGTCGGGCCGCCGAGGCGGGCGGCGTTCTGACCGCCCGGGTAGGTCTGCACGGCGCGTTGATCCTGGAACGCCGGGTTGTCGAATGCGGGGTTCTTGAAAGCCACAGCTCTCACACTCCAAGGTGAAGGGTTTCACAGCACTGTGCTGTGGAACAAAGATATCGGACGGCGGCCGATCCTTCGCGGATCTGTGCTGTGAGAGGGCTTTGAGCGGCTGGGGAATCCGCCCGCGACCGGGACTGTTGCGCCCAATTTCCGGCATTCACGTGCGGTCGATGCCGGAAAGCGCGTCGAGCGCAATGTGACGCTCCGCCGACAGGCCTGCGCAACACCGCCGCTAGCCTGAAACCGTGCCCCCGACCCGCCCGCTCATCATCGGGCACCGCGGTGCGCCCGGGTACCGGCCGGAGCATTCGCGGTCGTCGTACGACCTCGCGCTCGCGATGGGCGTAGATGCGGTCGAGCCCGACATCGTGGTCTCGAAGGACGGCGTGCTGGTCGTGCGGCACGAGAACGAGATCTCGGGCACCACGGATGTCGCCGATCGCCCTGAATTCGCCGACCGCCGCACGACGAAGACCGTCGACGACGCGGAGCTGACGGGCTGGTTCACCGAGGACTTCACCTGGGACGAGCTGGCGACACTCCGCTGCCGCGAGCGCCTGCCTCAGCTTCGGCCGGCGAGCGCGTCGTTCGACGACCAGCAGCCGGTCCTCCGCCTCCGCGAGGTGCTGGATCTGGTGCGGGACGCCGCGCTCGAGCAGGGACGCGAGATCGGCGTGGTGCTCGAGATCAAGCACGTCACCTATTTCGCGGGGCTGGGCTGGGACGTCGCGGACCTCGTCCAGACCGAGCTGACGGACGCGGGATGGGCGGACGGCGAGCTCCCCCTCACGATCGAAGCGTTCGAGTCCACCGCGCTGCACCGGCTGCGAGAGCGCGGCATCCGAGGCCTGTATGTCTACCTGCTGGAGGCGGCCGGTCGCCCCTTCGACCTGGTCGCGGCCCTCGGCAGGGCCGCTCCGACGTACAAGCAGACGGCCCGGCCCGCGGGCCTGGACCGGCTGGTCGGCGTGGTGGACGGCATCAGCGTCGACAAGCGCATGATCCTCGCACCCGACAGACTCGGCCGCGTGAGCGGACCGTCGTCGGTGGTCGCCGACGCGCACGACCGCGGGCTGCGCGTGTTCACCTGGACATGCCGCCCGGAGAATGCGTTCCTCGTCGGCCAGTACCGGAGGCGCGGCGGGCCTGCGGCGTTCGGCGACTACGAGGCGGAGTGGGGCGTGATCCGGGATGCCGGCGTCGACGGCGTCTTCGTCGACCACGCCGATCTCGCGGTGGACTTCTTCCGCGGCTGAAGACGGCCCGGCCGGCTACTGGGCGTCGTCGTATGTGCCGAAGAGACCCTTGCCGTACCGCACGACGGCGTCGTACGCCTCCGCATAGGTCTCCGGCGCTTTGCTGCCCGGGTTGTAGCGAGCCAGCAGCAGCCCGGTCAGTCCCTGCGCTGGTGCCGTGAGCGGGCGGTGCTTGTGCTTGGCCGCGGCCGCGGCCGCATCGTCCTCCTCCGGGTTGCGCCCTGCATAGAGTGCCGTCGGCTGCGGCCAGGTGTAGGGCTGCCGCGGATCCGTGAGGTTGATCGAGTTGAAGATGGGGTTGGCGCTCTGGTCGCGGAGGGTCAGCGGAGCGAGACCGTGCTGCCGGCAGAGGGTGTTGATCACCGAGCCGTGGTGCATCTCGTCGTGGATCACGGTGCCCTGAGCGGTGTACGCGCTCACCACGATGGTGGGAACGCGCACGCCCAGGCGATCGAAGGTGAATCCCATCTCGCCCGGACCGCTCCGGTCCGGCGGCGTGGCCGTCGGCGGGGGAACGTGGTCGTACGTGCCGCCGTGCTCGTCGAAGGTGATCACCAGCGCGGTGTTCATGGCGTTGGACCCGCCGGATGACCTGCTCGTGCGGACGGCGTCGTAGATGTCCTGCACGAGCCGGTCGCCGGCACGCACGTCCGACAGCGCGCTGTTGTAGACGGGCATCTTCTCGCCGTCCACGTCGACGTCGTCCTCCCGCACCTTCTTGCCCCAGGGCGGGTGCATGTCGTTGTGGTTGAAGACCATGCGCGGCTCGATGAAGCTGTAGGCCGGCAGGTCGCCGTTCGCGGCATCCGCGTAGAACTGACCCATCTCGCGGAAATGGGTCTTCCAGTACGGCCGCAGCACGGGCGAATGCAGCAGGCCGGTCAGCGACACCAGCTGCGACCCGTCGTAGTAGATCCGCCACGGGATGCCCGCATCCTCGAGGCGGTTGAAGATCGTCGGGGCGGGCGGGCCGTCGATCCACTTGTAGTAGCTGTCGCCTCCATGGTTGGTGACGTAGCCGTTCGAGGTGGACGCGTGGAAGAACAGGCGGTTGCAGAAGGTCTGCGAAGGCACGCCCGCGTGCCAGGCGTCGTACACGGCGAAGTCGCGCGCGAGCGTGGAAAGGACGGGCATCATCGCCGGAGTGAAGCTCCCCATGGCGACGCGGTACTCATCGGCGGTGGGCATGCGCCCCCGGTCGCGCCGGAAGTTGATGATGAAGTCCTTGACGAATCCGGAGTTGTCGGGCGTGACGCCGATCGGCGGGGTGTTGAACGGAGGCTGCTGGCTGTGATGGCGGATGTCGAGATTGGTCTCGGGGTCCACGACTCCGAACAGCTGCGTGTTCACGTGCGGGTAGGTCTCGCCCGGGTCGGGCTGCGGCGACTGCATGACCGTGTCGGTGGGGCCGTCGTAGACGTAGGCCGGAACCACCTCCCCGTCCAGCCCGAGGTTGGCGTACGTGCCCTGAGCAAGCCCGTTGAAATCGGCTTTGGACTTCTCCTCGGCGGAATACAGCCAGCCGAGCATGTTGTCGAAGCTGCGATTCTCGAACATCACCACGACGACATGGTCGAACCCGGGAGAGGAGCGCTTCGGGAGCGGGTCGAACTCGGGAGGATGCGCGGTGGCGGCGGCGGTGATCGCCGCTCCGGCGGCCCCGCCGATCGCGACCCCGGCGGCCCCGATTCCGGCCCGGCGGAGGAAGTCGCGGCGCGACGCGTCGCGCGGCGTGTCCTCGCCTGCCTCGTCGAGCCTCGGTTCGTCCATTCCGCTCCCTAGGCGCAATCCTTCGGTCATTCTAACGGCGGCATATCGGACCGGATCGGCGGGCGCCCACTATTGTCTAGCCATGGCTCCCGAGCTGCGATTCGATCGGAACGCGCGCTACGGTGCCGCGCTGGTGGGCGTGATGTTCGCCGCATTCCTGAACATCGCCACCGACTTCAGCGCCTTCCTGCAGGCGGCCAACTACGCCGGCGCCCTCGGCACCGACGTGCCGGCGGTCGATTTCGTCGAGTACCTGCTGATCCTCGGGCTCTACGTCACCTCGTTCGCGATGATGCCGACGTCCGGAGCCCGTCGTCTCGGAGCCGTCACCCTCGCTTGCGTCGTGCTGCTCCTGTGGGCGACCGTCGGGATCGAGCGCGGCATCGGCAACATCGACCACCCCGTCGCGTTCTGGACGTTCGTGGTCAACCAGGGCCTGATCACACTGGTCGTCGCACTCGGCGGGTGGCTGCTCGTGCGGGGGCGGCATCCGCTCGCCTTCGTCGTGCTGCTCATCGCCATCGTGCCGCCGATCGTGAGCCGCATCCTGGTGAACGTCGCGGCGACGTCGGGCGCCTACACGCTGGTCACCGAGGCGATGGTGGTGGTCTTCGGGATCGGCGGAGCGTGGTTGGCCGCAGCGATCGACCACTGGGTGCGCGGCCGGTCGGCAGCGAGCGCCCGTGCCGGCTCAAGCGGTTGAGCGGGCACGGGCGACCGCGGCTGGGATACTCGGCGCATTCTCGACCTCGGGGCTGGCGCCCTCTGTCGCGAAGGGATCGGGTGAGCGGGTGTGCCCGTGTCGATCCCGGCGGTCGCTGCTCGTGGCGGCTTGCGCTTGTGTGTGCAAGGATCACATCACTTGATCGCCAGATGGCACAACAGCTTGCTCGATCACTGGTCGATCTGTTCAATCGGAGCGCGAACCGCTGCAAGGAGTTGATCAGTATGGCTCACCTCGACGAAACGGATCGGCGGATCCTGCTCGCGCTCGACGAGGACCCGCGCGTCCCGGTCGCGCTGCTGGCGCAGCGACTGTCCCTGGCGCGAGGCACCGTGCACGCGCGGCTGGAGCGGCTGGCCGCTTCAGGAGTCCTGCGGGCGAACAGCACCCGGGTGCGCCCCGCCGCGCTCGGACGCGGGGTGGCGGCATCCATTCGAGTCGAGCTCGACCAGCATCAGATCGTCGCCGCCATCGATGCGCTGCGGAATGTTCCGGAGGTGCTGGAGTGCTTCGCTCCGGCGGGGGACACCGACCTGCTGCTGCGGGTGGTGGCGAAGAGCCCGGACGATCTCTATCGGGTCGCCGAGGTCATCCGCCTGTGTCCGGGCATCCTGCGAACCTCGACCAGCCTCTTCCTGCGCGAGGTGATCCCTTACCGCGTCAGCGAGCTGCTGAAAGCGGACTGAGGAATCCGGACCCCGCGCAGCGCCGGGCGTGCAGCATCCAGCGCCAAGCTGCGTTCACGAGAGGAAAGGTCAAGCGCGAGGCGATCAGCGTCGGCACGATGGGAGTCGAGGCACACAGCAGGAAAGAGAGGAACAGGATGCCTGGAGCTCCGCTGGAACGTCGTGTTCGGGCCACAGCCGAGACCGACATCGCCGCTCCGCCCGACGTGGTGTACCGCTGGGCGACGGCGCCCGACCACGTCATCCGATGGGTCAAGGACCTGGTCGAGTCGCGACCTGTGGGCGAGGGCGCGAACCTCGAGGTCGGTGCCCGCTCCATCGAGGTGATCAAGGAGGGTGGCAGGCTGCTGAACGTACCGGCCGAGGTGACCGCTCTGGAGCCCGGCCGGCTCGTCGAGATCCGGATGGACTCGCCCGGGGGACCTGTGACTTCTCGCACCGACATCGTGGGGACCGCGGCGGGTTCTGCGGTCACGCAGTCCATGGATGCTGTGTTCACGGGCATGCGGCTCATCCCGTCGTCGATGCTCGCCAAGCTGCTCGCACGACGGCTGGACGGTGACCTTCGACGGCTCAAGAAGCTCGTGGAAAGCGACTGACGATTCTCGGAGAAGGCGACTGACTCGGCGATGAGCGCAGAACACGCCTCGGCTCACCTCAGCGCGGTGCTGCCCGCGCTGCTCGAAGCGCAGGTGGATCTGAGCGGTGACCTTCGAACCGATACGCTGGCCCGCGCCGCCCACATGTCTCGGACGCGGTTCCACACCGTCTTCGCCGACACGGTGGGCGAGACCGTCAAGCAGTACACCCTGCGCCTGCGACTGGAACGAGCTGCCTTCCGCCTGCTGTCGGAGACCACCGGAGTCGCGACCATCGCCTTCGATCTCGGCTTCGGCTCGCACGAGGCGTTCTCACGCCGGTTCCGCAGCCGGTTCGGCCGGAGTCCGAGCGAGTATCGGTCGTCCCCGCCCGTGGGGAATGACCCGCGCGTGCTGCGCAGGCCGGGTCTGGAGGAGACGAGCGGCGAACTGCATGTGTCCGACACCCGGCCGGTCCAGCTGGCGGCCGCTCCGGTGGTGTTCCGCCGCCATACCGGTCCGTATCAGAACGTGGATCCCCACGCATTCGAGCAGCTGGCGCAATGGGCTGTCGAACGCGGCATCCCCTGTCACGGCCTCCTCGGCATCGCCCATGATGCGCCGGGCATCACCGAGCCGGACCGGCTCAGATTCGACGTCTGCGCGCGCGTGTCCGGCGACGTTCGAGGCGATTCCGCCACCGCGTTCCGGGTCCTGCCTGAGCGGTGGGCCTCGTCGACGTGGTATTCCGGTCCGGAGCATCGCCTCGGTGAGGCCGTCGCCGGAGCCTACGCCGCGTCCGGCGCCTTGGTGGGATTCACCGTGACCGGGCTGCCCCTCGAGGAGCACTACACCGACAGCCGGATCTTGTCCGAGGGGCGCATAGAGACGCTTCGGATACTGATTCCGCTCGTGCCGACCCGGCCTTCCCCCTAGATCCGGGCCGCACGCTCGTTCGATGCGGCGCCCGCTGTGCGCGTGCATGTATCACGTCCTCAGCCGCATCGCTCCTGTCTGACGAGAGCACTGCGTGCCAAGCCGGCGAGCGACGGGAGCCCCGCGCCGGACCGACCGCATCCAGGAGGGACCGAGATGCACGACACCGTCGAGTTCGCCGAGCGACCCGACGCGCCGCGCTCGCACATCACCCTCCGGCTGATCGCCCAGGATCCCTCGGTGACCGGTGACGACGGCCGGATCCTGACCGCTCAGGTGAAAGTGCCGTGGTCGCGCATCGAGGACGGGCCGCGCGGCGCCCGCCTGCACGTCGTCGACTACGACGTCGCGGTCGACGAGTACCGCAAGCATCCCGCGCTCGTGAATGAAGACGCCTATGCGGCAGCATCCGACGAGGTCCTGCTGACCGACAAGACCTTCCACGCGCAGCAGGTCTACGGCACGGCTGCGAAGACCCTCGCCACGTTCGAGTCCGCGCTCGGCCGGCGGCTCTCGTGGAGCTTCGCCGGCCACCACCTGTATCTCGTGCCGCATGCCTTCGCCGAGGCGAACGCCTACTACTCGTGGGAAGACCGCGCGGTGCTGTTCGGATACGTGCCCGCCGAGGACGAGGACGATCCGCCGGTCTACACGTGCCTGAGCTACGACATCATCGTGCACGAGACGACGCACGCGATCCTCGACGGCCTGCGCCGGCGTTTCCTCGAGCCGGGACTGCCCGATCAAGCCGCGTTCCATGAGGGCTTCGCCGACATCGTCGCACTGCTATCGGTCTTTTCGATGCGACCGGTCGTGGAGCAGGCGCTCGGCAGACCAGGCAAGAACGGCCGGATCACACGCATGCATGTCCACCCCGACCGGCTCAAGGCGGGCGTGCTCACGAGCGTTGCTGAGCAGGTCGGGCGAGTGCTCACTCAGGGACGAGGGCCGCTGCGCCACTCCGCCATGCAGCCGCCGCCGGCGAACTGGGCATCGCTCCCGCAGTTCGCCGAGCCGCATCGTCGCGGCGAGGTGCTCGTGGCGGTCGTCCTCGATGTGCTCGTGGACATCTGGTCGGCCCGGCTCGAGACGCTGTTCTCCCGGCCCGGCAACGCCGCGTCGGCCACCGTCGACCGGGCCCGCGCCGCCGAAGAGGGCGCGAAGGCCGCAGCCCAGCTGCTCACCATGCTCATCCGGGGGCTCGACTACCTCCCACCGGTCGAGTTCGAGTTCGCCGACCTGCTCGACGCCGTGCTGCTGGCCGACGTGGAGGTCGTCCCCGACGACGACCTCGGGTACCGGCGCCTCCTGATCGAACGGTTCGCGCAGGCGGGCATCACGCGGCCGCGCAATCGCGTGAGCAACGTGCTGGAGGCCGAAGTGGCACCCCAGTACCTGGGGATCAACCACGCGGCGCTGCGCAGCGATCGCGACGAGGTCTTCCGATTCCTATGGCAGAACGCTCTCCGCCTCGACGTGCCGACCCGCTACTACACGACAGTGGAGTCGGTCCTGCCCAGCCAGCGGATCGGGCCGGACGGGCTGATCGTCGCCGAATCCGTCGCGACGTACGTGCAGATGGCCGAGATGACGGCGGCCGAGCTGGAGACGATCTCCGAGCTGCCGTTGCCGGACGGGCTGGACCCCGAGACTCCGGTGCAGCTCTTCGGAGGCGGAACCCTGGTCTTCGATCAGTTCGGCCGGCTCAAGCTGCACGTCTACAAGAAGGTGGACGACTGGCGCCGGCAGCTGCGGCGCATCGAGTACCTCGACCTCAGCGGACGGCGCGACCGGGCGAAGCGATTGGGATACTCCGACGGCTCGGCCCGAGGACAGGCGTTCGCCGAGCTGCACGACACCAATCTGAGCTCCGGGGAGGCATGGTGAGCACGCCCGTTCGCGTGAGAGTGCGCATGTACCAGGTCGGCTTCGGCGACTGCTTCCTGCTATCGGTCGAGTACGACGCGCCGCTGGCGGACGGCCGCGCGGAGCGACACCTGCTCGTGGACTTCGGGTCGACCCGAAAGGCACGCGAGGGACGCGCTCCGGGCCGCATGTCCGACGTTGCAAAGCTGATCCGCAAGCACACGGGCGGCGCGCTCGACGTGCTCGTGGTCACGCACCGCCACAAGGATCACCTCTTCGGCTTCGCGGACGATGACGCAGCCGAGATCCTCCGCGCGCTCGCGCCGAAGCGGGTGCTCCGGCCGTGGACCGAAGACCCCCAGCTGCCGGTGCTCGCCGACGCGCCGGCGGTGGCCGGGCTCGCCGCGGAAGGCGGCACCGGCCGCGCGTCGGCCCGCTACGCGCAGCTGCTGGCCGACGCGCAGCGGGAGGCCGAAGTGCTCTCGACGCTGACCGGGCTGCACAAGGAGGTGCGGGCGGAGGCGGCCGAGCAGGTGAAGAACGCCGACGCGATCGCCCTCCTTGACGAGCTCGCCGCCGACGGCAGGGGACGATACCTGCACGCCGGTGCCGACGCCGCGGTGGGCGACGTCATGCCCGGGCTCGCAGTGACGGTGCTCGGTCCGCCCACCGTCGAGCAGGATCCTCGCGTGGCGAAGCAGCGCGAGGAAGACCCCGAGTACTGGATGGCCGCGCTGCACGCCTCGCTGCGCGAAGCGGCGCGCACCGTGCCCGGCGATGGTCAGGCGGCGCACGGGATGTCGCTCGGACCCGGGCCCGTGCGCTGGGTCGTCGAACGTCTGGCCGCACAGAAGTCGCACTCGGTGGCCCGCCTGGTGCGCGACCTCGACGACGCGTTGAACAACACCAGCCTGGTGCTCCTGCTCGAGATCGGCGGCCTGTCGCTGCTCTTTCCCGGCGATGCGCAGATCGAGAACTGGCAGTTCACCCTCGACCGCCTCGCTGAGGAGCCGGAACTGAAGAACCGGCTGACCGCGATCGACCTGTACAAGGTCGGCCACCACGGCAGCCGCAACGCCACCCCCCGCGCTCTGCACGCACTGTGGGCTGACCGACCCGATGAGCTGCCGCCGATGACCGCGCTGATGTCGACGCGGCAGGGCGTGCACGGCAAGACCGAGGCGACGGCCGTGCCCCGCTCGACCCTGGTGACAGCCCTGGGCCAGGTGGCGACCCTGCATTCGACCGACGACCTGGATCAGGGAGACGAGTTCCTCGAGGTGGTGTCCGACGCGAACAGAGGGCCGTTCGTCAGGGTCGGAGCTGTCATCGAGGCGCAGCACGAAAACGCTCGCCGCTGACCCGCAGGCGTGGCGATCAGTAGACAGGACTGCCCTGCGGTCGCGTCGGCGCCTCAGCCGGGGAACGCCAGCAGTCGCAGGAGTTCGCCGAGCGTCCTGCGCTGGTCGGGTGTGATGTCGTCATGCAGGGCGCGCTCGGCGTCACGGGCGGCGGACTGGGCGGCTGCGAAGAGCTTTCGGCCTTCTGCGGTTGCGACGACGACGTTCGTCCGTCGATCGGCCGGATCCGCCTCGCGTCGGACGAGGCCGCGACCCTGGAGGTCGTCGACGAGGGCGACGACCTGGCTGGGGTCCAACCGGAGAAAGGTGGCGAGGTCGCGCTGCGACGGCCGGATGTCGTCCGCAGCCAGCGCGAGCACGGAATAGGACCGCACCCGCAGGCCGTGCTGAGCGAGGGCGGCGTTGCCGGCGGCGAGGGAAAGCGCGTTCGCCCGGGCGAGGAGGAAGCTGAGGTCGTCGGTCAAGGCCGACTTCTGCAGACGCTCGTCTGGTCCCGACGCCTCGCTCGTCGTGTTCCGCGCTCGGCCGGCCATGCCAGCCATCCTAGCAAAACGATGCCGAGGGACAATCATTGACAAATTCAATGATCGTGCGCTGTAATGGTCGCAGATCAGCGACCGAGTCGGTTCGCGACGAGACGAAGGAGTGCCCATGGCGCTGGATGGCAAGGTAGCGATCGTCACCGGATCCGGGCGCGGACTGGGATTTGCGTACGCAGCGGAGCTGGCTCGTCAGGGCGCGGCGGTCGTCGTCAACGACGTGGACGCCCAGACCGCCGCGGATGCCGTTGCCTCCATCGAGGCAGCCGGCGGTCGCGCTGTCGCAGTGGTCGCCCCCGTCGGCTCCTCCGAGACCGCCAAGCAGCTCGTCGCGGCGGCGGTGGAGAACTTCGGCCGCCTCGACATCCTCGTCACCAACGCCGGTGTGCTGCGCGACACGGTGCTGTGGAAGATGAGCGACGACGACTTCGACACCGTGATCGGCGTGCACCTGCGGGGTACGTTCACCGCGGTCCGTGAGGCGGTGCTCCACCTCCGAGAGCAGAACGAGGGCGGACGCATCATCTGCATCGGCTCGCCGACGGGCCAGCGGGGCAACTTCGGTCAGACCAACTACGCGGCCGCCAAGGCCGGCATCGTCGGGATGGTCCGCACGTGGGCGCTCGAGCTCAAGCGCGCCGGCATCACCGCGAACGCCGTCATCCCGGTCGCCGCGACCGCGATGACCGCGACTGTGCCGTATTTCGCCGCAGCCGTCGAGGCCGATGCGGCGGGTGAGCCGATGCCGGCCTTCTTCCGCCACGATCTCGGCTTCGGCACATCCGACGACGTCGCGGGGCTCGTGGCCTACCTGGCCTCGGATGCCGCGGCCGGCGTGACCGGTCAGGCGATCGGCGTGGGCGGCGACCGCATTCAAGTCTGGTCGCACCCCGAACCCGTCGTGACCGCCTATCGCGAGGGGGGCTGGAGCTACGACGCTCTCGAGAAGTCCTTCGAGGGGGAGTTCGGCGGAAGGCTGCAGTCGGTCGGCGAGTCCTTCCCGCCGTTGCCCGCCGAGCTGCAGCGGCCGGCGCCGGAGGCCGGTCGATGAGCGAGCGAAGCGACACGAAACGCCCGCACGTTTCGTCTCAGTCGCTGCGCTCCCTCGCTCAACGAGCGGTGAGTACTAGATGACCCGCTACGAACCCGCGATCGACGTCGATGCGCTCACCGCGATCGATGTGCACGTGCACGTCGAGATCGACGCGCACGGTCACGCGTCGCTTCCCCCTGCCCTGGTCGATGCCGCATCGAAGTACTTCAGCGCCGACGGGCCGCGTCCCGACCTGAACAGCATCGCCGCGTACTACCGCGAGCGGAGGATGGCGGCTGTCGTGTTCACGGTCGACGCCACCACGCGCCTGGGGCATCCCGCGATCTCCAGCACCGACATCGCCGAAGGCGCCGCGCGCAACAACGACGTGCTCATCCCCTTCGGATCGGTCGACCCACTGCAGGGCGCGGCTGCGGTAGACGCGGCGCGCCGTCTGGTCGAAGACTCCGGAGTGCGCGGGTTCAAGTTCCACCCGACCGTGCAGGGGTTCGACCCGAGCGACGAGCAGCACTATCCGCTGTACGCCGAGATCCAGCGGCTCGGTGGGGTCGCCCTGTTCCACACCGGTCAGACCGGCATCGGGGCGGGCATGCCCGGCGGCTACGGCTTTCGTCTCGGGCTGTCCAATCCGATCCTGCTCGACCCTGTCGCCGCCGACTTCCCCGATCTGCAGATCATCATGGCCCACCCGTCGGTGCCGTGGCAGGACGAAGCCCTCTCGGTCGCGACCCACAAGCACAACACCTGGATCGACCTGTCGGGGTGGAGCCCGAAGTACTTCCCCGCCGAGCTCGTCCGCTACGCCAACTCGGTCCTGGGGCACCGCGTGCTGTTCGGCTCGGACTTCCCCCTCCTCACTCCGGATCGCTGGATCCGGGACGCCGAGACCACCGCGCTGAAGCCCGAGGTCATGCCCGGCATCATGCGTGACAACGCCGCACGACTGCTCGGCCTCGCGACCTGACGTCGCGGCATCCGATCGTCCCGTCACCGCACCGAAAGGCACACCATGACCACCACCCGCCCCTACGCCGAGGCCGCCGGCCTTGCCGGAACCGATCTCGGCCACACCGACTGGCTCGAGGTCACGCAGGACCGCGTCAACCTGTTCGCCGACGCCACCGACGACCACCAGTGGATCCACGTCGACCCCGAGCGGGCGACCGACGGGCCATTCGGTGCACCGATCGCCCACGGGTTCCTCACTCTCTCGCTGGCGGTGAAGTTCTGGTCCGAGCTGTTCGACCTCGACGGTGTCACCACGAAGGTCAACTACGGGCTCGACAAAGTCCGCTTCATCTCGCCCGTGAAGGTCGGCGACCGCGTGCGGATGAACGCGGTGATCGCCGAGGTCACTGAGATTCCGGGCGGCTACCAGTTCGCTGTCGACCAGACGATCGAGATCGACGGCGCCCCCAAACCGGCTGTCGTCGCTCGCGGCCTGTACCGCTTCTACGCCTAGCCCGCAGCAGCGCTCGCCCCACCTCGACGGAGAGGATGCCATGCACCACCCCGGACTCGGCGCCTGGATGCGCAAGAGACGACTGAAGACGCCCCGCAAGATCGCGCTGATCTACGGCGAGGGCTCGGCGATCACCTACGCGCAGCTCGCCGACCGCGCGGACGGAGTGTCGAGCCTGCTGTCGTCGCGGGGGATCGGAAAGGGTGACAGCGTCGCGTACATCGGCGAGAACAGTCCCGAGTTCCTCGCCGCATTGTTCGGGTGCGCGCAGGTGGGAGCGGTGTTCGTGCCCATCAACACCCGCCTCGCACCGCCGGAGATCCTCCACATCCTCGCCGACTGCCGCGCACGCGTCCTCATTCGAGACCCCGAGTTCGCGG
Source organism: uncultured Actinomycetota bacterium (assembly GCA_963772625.1). Classification (GTDB taxonomy): domain Bacteria; phylum Actinomycetota; class Actinomycetes; order Actinomycetales; family Microbacteriaceae; genus Microbacterium. Next base: position 148,065 of record CAVYXT010000011.1, read on the forward strand.
AGCGGACTGCTCCGCTGATCTCAGCGGTGCGAATCGCACACGTCGTCGAGACCAGCGACCTGACCGACGGCTCTCCGGGAACTCCCGGCGCCGTCTCCGCCGAGGTCGACACGGCGCCGGATGACCCCGCAGCCGTCATCTACACGTCGGGAACCACCGGACGAGCGAAGGGGGCGGTGCTGACGCATCAGAACCTGACCTGGGTGGCACTGAACTGCCTCGTCGACTATGACATCGTCTCGTCCGATGTCGCGCTCATGATCTCGCCGCTCTTCCACGTCGCGTCGCTGGGCATGGGCGCGCTTCCGGTCATCCTGAAGGGCGGCACGATCGTTCTCGAGAAGGGCTTCGACCCCGGGCGCGCGCTCCGGCTCATCGCCGAGCACGGCGTCACGATGCTGAGCGGGGTGCCCACGACGTATCAGCTGATGGCCGACCATCCCGACTGGGAAGGCACGGACCTGTCCACGCTCACGAAGCTCACGTGCGGTGGATCGGCCGTGCCCACCCGCATCCTGAACGCCTATGAGGAGCGCGGTCTGCACTTCTCGCAGGGGTACGGCATGACCGAGACATCGCCGGGCGCGACATCCCTCTCGCCGTCGATGACGCGATCGAAGCAGGGCAGCGTCGGTCTGCCGCACTTCTTCACAGACGTGCGGATCGCCGGGACGGATGGCGCGGCCGCCGGGAGCGGCACCGTCGGTGAAATCGAGGTCGCCGGTCCGAACGTGTTCCCCGGCTACCTGAATCTGCCCGAGGACACGTCCGCTGCGTTCACCGCGGACGGCTGGTTCCGCTCCGGCGACCTCGGTTACCTGGACGCGGACGGATACCTCTTCATCTCCGACCGGGTGAAGGACATGATCATCTCCGGCGGGGAGAACGTCTATCCGGCCGAAGTCGAGAACCTGATCGCCGACATGCCGGGCGTCACCGGAGTCGCCGTGATCGGGATGGCCGATGACCGGTGGGGGGAGGTGCCGTGGGCTGTGCTCACGGTCAAGGGCTCGGCATCCGTCGACACCGAGGCGGTGCGCGCACACCTGGACGGCCGCCTCGCCCGGTACAAGCTGCCGCGGAACGTCGTGATCGTCGACGAGCTGCCCCGCACCGCATCCGGCAAGGTGCGCAAGGCCGACCTGCGAGCCCGGTTCGGTCCACGCGGCGAAGGACGCTGAGCCCGTCTCCCGCGGCGGAGCGCAGGGTCTGGCCATGGCTGTCGGCCGATGCTGGCGCGCCGCCACATCCCAGATCCCGGCGCGGGACCGGAAATCGGGTGACGGACTCAGCATCAGTGCTCGCGATCCACATAACTACACCCTTGACCTGACGCTGCAGGGTCAAGTGTTCCTGGCTACCCATCCTCGACTGCGTCCTCGCTCGGGATTTACGATCGGGAGATGGCTGACTCCTTCCTCGTGCTGGTCGCGAACGCCGGGGAGGACAGCATCAGCGTTCTCCGCCTCTCGGACGGTTGGCTCGAGCGCCTGGGCGTGACAGCGGAACTCACCGGGTGCTCGACCCTCGCGGTCGATTCACGTCGCGACCTCGTCTATGCGGGCGTGAAGGGAACGGGGGAAGGGGGGCACGCGGGGATCGTGACGCTCCAATTGGACCGCGAGACCGGTGCGCTCGAGCCGCGTTCGCGTCTAGACCTTCCGGAGGGCGGCATGAACTACCTCGCCCTGAGCAGAGAGGGCACCTGTCTGCTGGGCGCCTCGTACGGCGGCGGATATGGGATCAGCTGCCCGGTGATCGACGGTGTGGTCGGTGAAGCCGTCTCGCGGATCAGATTCCCCAACCTTCACTCCGTGCTGCCGACTGCCGACGGCAGGTTCGTCTATTTCGTCTCGCTCGGCGCTGATCTCGTAGCGCAGTATGCGCTGGCGGATGATCTGCGTTTGATTCCGCTCGAACCGGCGACGGTCGATGCGCCCACCGGAAGTGGTCCGCGGCATCTCCTGATGAACGACGCGCAGGACGCCGTCTACGTGATCACGGAGTTCTCCGGGCAAGTGCTGCACTTCGCACGGGACACGGAAGCCGGAACGCTCGAGCTTCGCGGCGCGGCGAACGCTTTCGATCCGTCGAAGGAGCTTCGGCACAGCCGCCTTGGCGCCGATCCGGTGGCGGAGCACCTCATCTGGGGAGCTGACCTTCACCGCGGTGCCGGTGGCCGTCTTCTGTGGTGCTCGGAACGCACCGAGAGCACGCTCGCCGCAGTTTCGGTGGCAGACGACGGCTCAGTGTCGGCGCCCGATCGGTTCGTGACAACCGAACCGCAGCCGCGCGGCTTCGCTCTCAGCCCGGACGGTGCTCACCTCATCGCTGCGGGGGAGCGATCGATGAGCGTTTCGCTGTACGCGGTGGACGGTGACCACCTGGAGCTGCTCCAGCGGGCGGACACCGGTCGTGGAGCGAACTGGGTGCGCTTCGTCTGACTTCCGAGGGAGAACAATGCCGCCTCGGCCGCGGTGGGATCGCGTTGAATTTTCTATGCCCGCGCAAGGAACTGGCGTGTCCACAGGAACGGCACGGTTCGTCCGATGGTTCTGCCTACCGTCGTCCAGCCACGCCGCTGTATCGTCGCGAGCATGACACAAGTGGTCCTCGTTACGGACACATGGTGGAAGGTCGTCGACGTAGATGCAGCAGACGAGGTGATCGAGGCTGAGGGCATGTCGTGGGAGCGCGACGGCACTCACGCCGGGAACCTCGTCGCCGGTGACCGGCCGACCGATGTTCCCCCTCAGGTGCCGAGGTATGTCCCGTCCGTGGGAGCATGATCGATGCCGCGGCGGCGGCTGCCCACCGCTTGAGAGGACTCAGGTGCCGCAGAACGTCCGGTACCGGCCGAATGACTCGGGCGCGGGTGCGGCGTAGACCTCGAGGCCGGGTCGTCCTGCGTAGGGGTTGGTGACGGCGTCGAGAAGCCGTTGGACCAGGTCGATGTTCCCTTGGGTTGCAGCGTCGAGTGCTTCTTCGACGAGGTGGTTGCGGGGGATGTAGATGGGGTTGACCGCGTCCATCGCTTCGGCGTCAGGATCGAGCTCGGTCCAGCGCCGTGCCCAGGCGTCGAAAGGTGCCGGATCGAGGAACATTCCGCGAACGACCGTCGAGTCTGCGCGGGCGATTCCGCTGAGACCCCGGAAGAACGAGGTGTAATCGACTCCACCGGCCCGCATCAGGTCGATCAGGTCGGTGATCAACGACGCGATCACGGCTTCGTCCAAATCGTTCCGCAGACCCAGCTTGGCGCGCATCCCCGCGGACCATGCCGCGCTGTACTGCGGACGGAACGCGCGGAGCGCCTCCTGGGCGAGAGCGATCGCTTGGTCGGGATCGTCGTGGAGGGTCGGAAGAAGCGCCTCCGCAAGGCGCACCAGGTTCCACTCCGCGACAAGCGGCTGGTTGCCGTATGCGTACCGGCCGCCGAGGTCGATGGAGCTGTAGACGGCGCCGGGATCGAACAGATCCACGAACGCGCATGGCCCGTAGTCGATCGTCTCCCCGGAAATGGTCATGTTGTCGGTGTTCATCACGCCGTGGACGAAGCCGATCAGCATCCACTTCGCAATCAGCGAAGCCTGCGCCGGGATGACCGCCCGCAGAAGAGCGAGGCTGGGGTTCGCCGCCCCGGCGAGGTGAGGGTAATGACGGTTGACGGCATGGACGACGAGGCGGCGGAGGAGGTTCTCGTCGCCCGCCGCGGCCGCGTATTGGAAGCTGCCCACGCGCAGATGACTGGACGCGACCCGTGTCAGCACCGCCCCCGGCAACATCGTCTCGCGGCGCACCGCGCGCCCTGTCGCCGTGACCGCGAGCGATCGCGTCGTCGGTACGCCCAGGGCGTGCATGGCCTCGCTGACGATGTACTCCCGGAGCATCGGGCCGACCGCAGCGAGCCCATCCCCACCACGGGCGAACGGCGTGCGGCCCGAGCCTTTGAGATGGATGTCATGCAGGAGACCGTGCGCGTCGACGATTTCGCCGAGCAGGAGGGCCCGCCCGTCGCCCAAGCGCGGCGAGTACCCGCCGAACTGATGCCCGGCATACGCCTGCGCAACGGGTTCCGCCCCGGCCGGAACCAGGTTGCCGGTCAGGAACCGCAGGCCTTCAGCACCTCGCAGAAATGCTGGTTCGAGACCGAGCTCGGTTGCCAACGGCTCGTTGAGAACGAGCAGTCGCGCGTCCTCCAAGTCGTTCGCCTGCCACGCGACGGCCAACTCGGGAAGCTCCCGGGCGAACCGGCTGCCGAGGGTCAGGGTCGTTGCCGCTGCGACACTCACCCCACCAACATAAACGCCGCAGCATGCTGTCGGGTCGGCGTGCACTATTGCGCGCACACCTGTGGATCAGCGCTTTGAGCACCATGGGCATGCGAGACACCGAACTCGTCGCCGTCGTCGAGCGGTGCGAGGGCGACACCCAGGTTCGGCTCGCGTGGTTGACCACGCGGCTGAAGCAGGCCGCGCCGCAAGCTCTCATCGCGGCAGCATGACCGCCGAAGGTGGGTGGGTCGACGCCGCCCGCCGTTCGGGTCGGAGGCGGCGTCGACCCTAGTGCCGGTGCGAGAGCACTGCGAAGAGCGTTCCCCCAGCAACGCCCTTCGCGTACTAATGGACGCTGGCTACGGGAGTCCATTACGCCGTGGCGCGCAGAAAGTGCGAAGGAATCCTGGAAAGCCGACGAGAAGTCTCCTGATCACTGTCGGCTCGAGGGGAGTCCAAGGTCCGTGGGCACATCGGCTGACCTGTGCGGCTTCGTGGCGAAGCCCACTCCCATGACGCGGACGGACCGCCATACCGCATGCTCGGCCGGACGTCTACCCCCAATCTTCGTGCCGTGAAACCGTCTAAGCAGGGGCGATCAATACAAGAGAAAGGGGACGCATCATGCCCGAAGTTTCCCAGCCCGTCACCGACGACAGCATCAAGGTGCGCCAGCTGACGCATTACCAGTTCTCGTGGGTTGCCGGGGAGCCCGCCGAAGAGGGCACCTTCACACTGCAACTGGTTTTGGATCAGGGCGCGTGGGAAGAGGTGCTGACCGTCGACTCCGATGACGCCGATGTGCTGCAGCATCTGCTCGTCAACACCAGCGACGTCCACTACGACATCGACCGCCGCACCCTCATGTTCGGGGTCACCAAAGTCGGCGGTTGAATCGACCGCCAGCCGCTGCCAGGGCCGATGAGGGCCCAAGCCCACGATGGTCGCTACTCGCCCCAGGGCAGGTTCAGATCCTCAGCACTCACCGCCACGTCGCCCTCGTCATCAGGACCGCCCGTACCCGGCATCGCGCGAACATTCTCCGCATCGACGTCGCGGTCGATCGTCTCCTGCAGCGGTTCATCCGGCTTCTGGTCAGTCTCCGTCTCGCTCGCCGAGTAGTACTTCATGTCCTGCGGCAGTTGGGCGGCGTCGGTGGGAGGCGGGGGCGGCATAGCCCCCGTCTCACCGGCGGCGAACTGCATCCGTAGGTCATCATCGTTCCCGCTCACGCGCTCACCTTCCGGCTCCTAGGTCGCCCACGCCAGCCCCTGAGCAGATGAACGCGACAGGCTTGACAGCGACCGCATCGGACGGCCAGGCCGCCTGACCGGCGGCGGCTGTTTCGCTCCGACCATTCCTGCGACGCGGGCAGTTTCTGGCCGGACAGCAGGTCGACACAGTCACGTTCGCTCCGGCCGCATCCGCTGCCATAGCGCGACGTCAGAAGGAGGCATACCCTGATCGCGTGGGCACCATCTTCTACGGTGGATCAAACACGCCGATCCATATCGAGGACCGCGCGCTCGCGCACCTGAAGGTTGTCATCGCGACCAAGCTCCGGCGCAGCGAGAGCTTCACCCTGTCGTGGCGACATCCCGCGGATCAGCCGCCCGGCCGCAGCACGATTTGGCTTCACCCATCGATCCCGCTGCGATTCGTGTTCGAGGATCCGGAGCCCGCCGAACTGAGCCGGCAGTGGATCGAAGACCTCGCCCGCTCGGCGAACTCATCCGGCGGCATCATGCTGGTCGCGGAGTACCTCGACGACGAAATGGACGCTGTCGAAAGGACGGCGCCTGCGCTCGCGGTGGGCAAGGTGCAGATGGAGGAGCTCTCTATCGACAAGCTCACCGTCGCCGGGACTGAGCTCCGGGAAAATAGCGACTCGAAGATCTCAACACTCTCGAGCGGTCTCCCACTCGCGGGGGCGCTGGAGCACGAGACATAGGCTCCGACTCGCGCGCGACCCGTGTCGAGCGGGCAGGGGCAATCGTTCCCCGGCGGGCGGCGGAGCAACCTTGTGTGGCGCAGGGCTGTCACTCACCGGCCGTGTCGTAAGCGCCACTAATCGCCGGCGCGGCCAATGTCAAGGGTCAAAAGTCGGAGATGCTGCATGGCAGGATTTCAGAACTGCCCGCCGCCCGATGGGTCGGGCTCGTCGGCGGCGTGGGCAGGTGTGCTTGGGGGAGCACCTGGTCCTCCCGAGATTTCTGTGGGCTCGGAGATCTCGGGAGGACCGTCTCACAGCGATCCGCAAAGGGTTTGTGGCGGAAACCCGGTATCCACCCGCGGGAGTTGAGCCTGACGGCTGCTCAGGAACCAAGCAGGGTGATTCGTGCGGCGGTGATGGTGTTGTTTCCGAGGATGTTGAGGCGTTCGTCGCCGTTGAGGATGCGTCCGTCGGTCCAGGAGCCGTTGGTCAGTCGGAGTTCTCGGACGCTGTCGACCTCGAGCTCGGTTCCTTCGCGGGAGAAGTCGATCATCGCGTTCTGGCCGACTGCGATGAACTCCAAGGGTCCCGTGGCGATGAGGATGCCGAACGCTCGTGAGTCGGCGGGGTGCTCGCCGTGACTGATCGAGTTGGTTTCGTTGGGCAGCGGTGACGGTGTTGGCAGCTGAACACCGACGTCGAGCAGCATGCGGGCGAACAGTTTCGGTGCGTTCCGGATGACGACGGTGAGGTCCTGCAGGGTAGCGGTGACGGTGACGACGTCATCGTCCAGCGCGAATCCGACGATCCGTCCGTCGCGCTGTGCGGCGACGATCTCGGGAGTCAAGGCCAGGAGTTGCTTCATGGCACCGAAGAGCTGGCTCTCGTCCCGGACGTCGTCGATGCCGAAGGCGTGGTAGCCGATCGCGTTGAATCCGCCAATGGCCAGGAACGCGTCACCGGTTCGGAGGCGTGCCTCAGGAACGAACAAGGGGTTGAGTGCGGAGGCGTACTCGGCCATCACCGTCGCGCTGTCTGAAACGTAGATGTCGGGCGCGATGAAGTCGAGGGCTGGTGCGCCGACACGCCAGACGCCGCCCATCCGCGCCGTCGGTCCACCGCTGGGGTACTGACCCGGCAGCGCCTGTCCGGGCTGCGGGCCCAGCCACGCATTTGCGTACGCGGGGAGTGCTTTCACCCTCTTGCCGGCATCGGCGAGCGCGCCGAGGTAGCGGGCGAAGCCCCACGCCATGAACACCTCGTCGGCGACGGGATTGCCGGTCCCGAATCGTTCCTCCCAGGACGTCGCCCTGCCGGTCGGCTCAAGAAAGAGGTTGAGGATGTCGTCGTGGAAGTCGAGATCATTGGCCTCGATAGCAGTGAGCAGCTCGGCTGGGATCGCGGAGTTCCACGCTTCGACCGCGGGCGGCGAGTAGTCGCGTGCCGACCCGAGCAGGCCCACTTCGTTCTCGACCTGCATCACCACCACCGTGTGCTGCGGATCCACCTCGCGGAGATGCTGCATCAGGGCGCCATAGGCACGCAGGTCTGCCTCGCGAAGCTCCGGTGAGAAGACCGACAGCGCCGGCCGGGGCATGGACCCTTCATAGCTGAACGGTGCCGTGTACGGCGCCGCACCGCGGTCCGCGCGGGGGAACCTGGCACGGTCCGCACGAACCCACGTCGGCGCATACGTCGACAACGCGTTCTTGAACGCGCCGAACCAGATCAGAACGAGGCGCACCCCGGCCGACCGCGCCCCGTTCAGCAAGTCGTCGACCACTCCGAAGTCGAACCGTCCCTCCTCGGGTTCGACCTGATCCCAGCCCACGGACGCGACGACGGAGCTGACCCCCGAGCGCCCCAGGCTCTCCCAGATCGGAGCCATGTGGGTCGCATCCGACGAGCTCGAATTGTGCAGTTCACCGCCCAGGCACAGAAACGGCTCTCCGTCTACAAGCAACCGCACGTGGTCACCGGACCGCTCCAGCACAGGCATATTCGTCATCGAAACTCCAGAGATCGGGTCGTGAGCCGCGTCGGCACAACGTCCGAACGACTTCGCGCAACTTTAGTCTGTTTTCGACAATACCGTCGGGTGCTCATGAGTCTGCGACCGGCTGAACGAAGGCGCCCACCGCAGAACGATCCCTGCCCGGGCACTAGTCACGCAATCGACACGACCTCAGAGTGAACGGGTGAAGGTGACTCGGTGCTCGCCAGGCCCGTCGTAGTCGAGGTATGCGAGTACGCCGTCGACTTCCGTGTCACCGGCCTGGGCGAACCCGAGCGCGTGGTGGAACGATTGCGAGCGCCGGTTGACCGGACCTGTGATGGCTTCGACCCTGGTGCATCCTTGCTCTCGCATCAGGGCGAAGAATCGTTCGTAGAGGTCTCGGGCGACTCCTTGTCGTTGCAGCTCGGGCGCCACGCCGACGAAGTGGATGTAGGCGGTCTGCGGCCGGGATGCCGACCGGAACCCGATCAGGAACGCAGCGAGCCGTCCGCCGTCGTCTTCGACGAGGATGGACGTGTTGGTGAAGTGCTGGAAGAACAAACGCGGCAGCAAGCCGCTCGGCGCGGCTTCGGGCGGCATCTCCCACCAGACCGGAATGGCTTCGACAACACGCATGTGGTCGGATTCTTCGGGCCGACGGTAATGAAGAGGAGTCACAGCCGCGACGCTACTCGCCGACGCCGATCCGCAACGGTAAGAGTCGGCGACCACCCTGTTCCCACCCTCAAGCCGCTTCCAATCGGCGAGTGAAGCGCTGAAGGCCCGATTGGTTGCGTCCGTCGCCGACTACAGCGATGCGCTGATCGTGTTGCTGACGATCACGATCACCGCACCGAGTACTCCCGCCGCGATACCCAGGATGGCGACGAGTTCGTACGCTCGCTGATTGCCTGTCCTCCGCGCGCTGATCAGAGCGACGATCCCCAGCACGATCGCGATCGCGGACAGCAGCAGGTATGGGTTGAAGAAGATGCTCACTGCACCGATGACCAGCGCGACGATGGCCAGCCAGCTCACCTTGGCGTCGGCGGCGGGCGACGGCTCGGTCACGGTGTGCCTCGATTCGTGGGTCGGCCAAACCCTAGCGGTCGCTGCACATGGCCGTAAGAGGGGTCCTTCTTCGAATCTGGGAAATCCGTGTCGCCGCGCTGAAGGACTGCGGGCTACTTGATTTCGAGCAGCTCTCGTAGGACGTCCTCGAGATTGTTGAGCAACGTGATGTGGCCGGCGTCCTCGAGGAGGTGGGGGATGGCGGTCGGCACGTTCGCCGCCAGCCATTTCCCATGCGCCAACGGCACGGTGGCGTCCTGCCCACCGGCCCAGATGGCGACCGGCACAGCGATGCTCGTCACGTCGAATCCCCACGGTGCCACCAGGGCCAAGCCGTCGTCGCGCGCGCCGATCACGCCCTGAACCCCGGCTCGATGGGTCATCTCCGTCAACCAACGCGCCAAGCCCAGGGAGTGCGTGACGTCGTCCGACGGGGTCAGGAGCATGGCCAAACCTGCCGCGACGTCGTCGACGCTTGCGGCGGTCATAGGCAGGAAGTACGTCTCCTTGAACGCGCCATATGCCTCAGGTCCCTCGAGGGCCGCGGCAAAGTCCGCGACGTTGCCTGGTCCCATGCCCGCCATCCAGTCCAGACCTTCTCCGTCGAATGGGGCGAGGCTGGCAAGGGTCGCCGCTGCTTTGCACTGTTCGGGCAGCATCGCCGCGCATGCCAAAGCGCGTGGCCCACCGCCGGACCAGCCCACGACGATGAACTCCTCAACGCCTTCAGCGTCCAGGATCGTCTTGATGTCCGGAATATCGTCGCTGATGCGTGGCCCATGAGCAGGCATAGCGCGAGGCGAGGAGTCACCGTAACCGGGGCGAGACCAGGTCATGATCCGAAGGTCAAGCCTCGTGGCCAAGTCATCGAGCCTCGGATAGTCTGCCGCGGCAGACGGACTGCCGGGAATCCAGAGCCACGGGTAGCCGTCGGGGCTGCCGGCCGTCAGCACCTCGATCTCCCGGGTGCTAGCCGTGATCACGGTACGTCGATGACTGCCCATGCGATTCCTCATTCATCGGAGGTGGGAATCGGCTGCCACACGCAGAAGTCGACCTCGCCACGACCGACAATCCCACCAACGGCGAGCGGTGTCTACGCGTGTCAGGGCACCGGGAACGGTCGAGGGTCGTTCGCTACGACCGAACTAGATGACCTCTCGTTCCCGGGTCCGGCCGAGCCGGCTCGCAGCAGTCGCGCAAGACTACCCTCGACTGTGTCCGCTCCAGCTGCCTCAAACGCTCCTCATTCAGCAGCCATCCGCCCGACGTGTGTTGACGGTCTATCGCTCTTCCCGGGGCAGGGCAGACGTTGCGGCCAAAGACGCGAATCCCCGTGATTCCTCGTGAACACTGGGATCGCCCGCCCTTCAAAGTGGACGCGACGGCGGGAGTCGAACTGAACCCGAGCGTTGACGACGGACAACATTCATCGGCGAAAACCGCGTAATCACGCGGGGATCAGAGCTTGTTGGATGCGCCTCGATCACGTGGATCCGGGGTCGAATTCGCAACGTGTGGGCAAAATGTGGGCAAGATTAGATGCCCGACGCTGCCGTAATCGGCGCTTCGCGGAGGCGGTGAGTACTCAGAAGGTGTTCGCGGCCGCTCGCCACTCATCAAGGCGGCGTGCGATGAGCGTGGCCCGCACTTCCGGCGGCGCTTCGTCGAGCACCTTGAGGTCTTCGGGGTCAGCGCGGAGGTAGATGCCGGCAGTTCGGGCGTGCAGGTTGGCGTCGCGATCGGATTGGGTCGACCAGTAGCCGGTGGCGCGGTCGGTTGTCTCCAACCTGATCTCGCCGGTGCCCTCGAGCTGCGGGGCGTTCGGGTGGCGCGGTCGCTCTCCCCTCCAGTAGTAGAAGATGCCAGGCGGGTCCTTGCGGCTTTTCGCGGCCTCGCTCCAGTAGCGGGCCGACAGGGTGCCGTCCTCCTGCCAGCCCCGTCCGGTCACGGTCAAGGCCCCGTCCCGGTCACGCCCGATGCGCAGGAGGCCCACAGCCGTCGGTTCTTCCTCGCTGCGCACCGTGAGGGAGAGCTGCCACCACAGTCCCTCGATCGGCCCTCGGCGACCTTCGGCCTCGATCGCCTTGCGAAGCTTGCCGGTGATGGCGCGGATCTCCGCGGGTGTGGTGCTCGCCTCGTAGCGTACCGAGGTCAGCCCGAGGAGGTCGGTCGGCAGCTTCGATCCGCGCGCGTGCAGGATGAACGTTCGGCGGATGCCGAGCGCCCCACCGAACAGCCCGGCCTCGAACACCACGTTGTCGCGCGGTGAGGCCTGACCGGGCTGAGCGGTGTCCGTCGATGTCCAGTCATCCTGGGCGAACACGAACGCAGCGAAGTCAACGTCCTCCGACAGTTCGACGAGTCGGTCGAGGGTGTTCTGCCCTGGGTTGAAGGTCGTCATCCAGGTCTCGACCTCGGCGATGTCCCCGAGTCCGCGTGAGATCGACTCGACCAGTTTGGCCTGTTTCCCAGACGATCCGAGAAAGATGCGCGGCTTGTTCATTCGCGACTCGCGGTCCCGAGCATGGCTCGACTTCTAACGCGACGTTGCGTGCTTCAGTGCCCAGTCGAGGGCGAAATCTGCGATGGACTGCCACTCCGGGACCGCGGGCAGGAAGTGTGGTCCGTCGTATTCCACGATCTCGGTCACCGTGTTGGTCGCCTTGTAGTGCTTGACGTTCGAGTGGCCGACCTTGGGCGGGAAGAGGGGATCGTTCTTCCCGGAGATGAACAGGAGGGGCGGACGGGCGTCGTTGTCGTAGTTGACGTAGGTGTCGTCCTTGCCCGGGTGGATGTTCGCGAGCGCGCTTCCCCAGAAGATCTTGCCGGAGGCTGGGATGTGGTACCGCTCGTACAGTGCCAGAGATTCCTCCTTGCTGAAGGTGTTCGCGAAGACGTCGTACCACTGCTCGGGGGTCAGTCCGACCGCTCGATGCCGGTTCGCGGGGTTCTTCAGGACGGGGAACGAGGACTTGATCTGGGAGAGCGGGATCACCTTCACCCCCTCCGTCGGCGCCGAGTTGATCGCCACGCCGGCCGCACCGAATCCGTGGTCGAGCAGAATCTGGGTGAACGCGCCGCCCGCGGAGTGGCCCATGATGATCGGCGGGCGGTCGAGGTTGCCGATCAGGGTCTCGAACGTACCGATGATCTCTGAGACCTCGAGTTGCTCGATCGGTGTCGGATCTGCGCGGAGAGCCTCGACCTCGGCGTCGAAGCCCGGGTATCCGGGCGTCAGGACCGTGAAGCCCTTGTCCTCGTAATGCTGCTTCCAATGCTCCCAGCTGCGGGGCGTGACCCAAAACCCGTGGATCAGCACGATCGTGTCGGGAGCCGTTTCTGATGCCGATGCCGCCATTTCTCGCTCCTTCGAATGCTCCATCGCTTCGCGGTCCTGTCTACTCCTCCGCCCTGCCCGGTGAAAGTAGGGAGCCCGACGCTGGTGACGGGATCCCGGGCGGGGCCAACAGCCCGCTGGCGAAGCCGCTGATGCGTCTAGCGTGACTTCGGGCGCGCCCAGCGTGCGGGAACGTTGTCGCCGTCCCAAACTTGCACGGTGCCCCAGGCTGCCGCGGTGAGCGGGACGGCGAGCAGGGCTCCGATGATCCCGCCGGCGGCGGTGCCTGCGGCGATGGCTATGAGCACGACGAGGGCGTGGAGGCTCACGGTCTTGGCCATCAGGATCGGTTTCAGGACATTCCCTTCGAGTTGATTGACGATGATGACGACGAGTACGACAAGTGCCGCGTTGAGTGGTCCGTTGCTGACAAGGGCGACCAGCGCTGCGACTCCGCCCGCGGATACGGCGCCGACGATCGGGATGAAAGCGAGCAGGAACGTGAGGATCGCCAGCGGAATCGCAAGTGGGACTTGCAGAAGGAGTAGGCCGATGAGGATTCCGACGGCGTCGAACAGGGCAGCGGCTGTGGTGCTGCGGATGTAACCACCGAAGACGTCGACGGTCTTACGCTTGATGCGCTCCGCGCGGTCGTACACGATTCCCTCGAACGGCCTGATGAGGAACTCCCACATCGCTGGACCGTCCTTGAGGAGGAAGAAGAGGATGATCGCCATCATCCCGAGGCCCGCGCTGATGTCGGTGATGGCGCTGATTCCGCCCAGGGCTCCGGATCCGAACTCGGCGCTGCTGACGAAACCGCTGATCTGTTCCGTCACTTCATTCAGCTGACGCTGGTCTGGTGAGAACGGCAATGTCTGCAGCCAGGTCACGACACGTTGAAAACCTTGCTCGGCAGCGATCGCCAGGGCTCGCCACTCGTGGTTGACCGATCCCACGACGAAGACGAGGGCTCCGGTGACTACGGTGAGAAGGATCAGGAGTGCGAGCGCGGCGCCCAGGGTGGGGGGCAAGTTGCGTCGTCGCGTCCATTCCATCCAGGGTGCGAATGCCGCGGCGAATATAAGCGCGAGCACCAGAGGGATCGTGACGATCGCCAGGCGGCTGAGCAGCCAGACGACCGCAATGAGGACTGCGGCGAGGACGAGCATCTGCGCCGCGCGCGTCCCGGCGCGCCCGAAGGCGTCGCTCCAGATTCGCGCAACGGATGCGCGAGGGGCTTCGACCTGTGCGGACACGAATGTCTCCGCGTGATCCTGCCCTCGGCTTTGGACCACCGCGGTCGCGGGCCGCTGCCGATACCTACTTCGAGGTCGCATGCTCTTCCTTCATTCGTTCGTGGGGCGATGTGGGCTAGTGGACGGCGACCTTGAGCAGGACTACTCCGCCGACGGCGGCCAGCTGGAGCAGCAGGTAGCCCGCCTTCTGCCCCTTCGTGGTGGCGCTTCCGCGCAGGCCCAGAAGAACGAGCACGAGTTGGGTGAGGGTCAGAGCTGCGATCGCGAGACTCAGCCCGGTTGCCAAGGTCCAGATGCCGGTGTCGCTGAGCAGCAGGAGAAGGGCGGGCACCAGAGTGATCTCCAGCGCCCGGATCGACGCGCGAAGGACGCGCCGCATCGTGCTCGGCTGGGCCGCACCTCCACGCTCACCCGCCTGGGCGATCGTGTCGGCAACAAGGCTGGCGGCGAACAGTCCCCCCATGGTGCCGAGGAGACTGCCCGCGGCTGATCGACCGGTGAACGCGTCAGACGATGGGATCATCACCAGCAGAGTGGCGACGCCCGTGATCGACGCGTAGAGCGCTTCCCGAGCGTGCTGGGTCATCCTGGCCGGTGATTGTTCGCGCCCATCGCTGTTCCGGCGGGTGTCGCCGTTCGCAAGCACCTGTCGTTCGATAGTCATGCTTCTGTGCCTTCACTCAGATCTCGGTTGTTGGCGGCGAGAACACCCGCTCGCCGGGGCCGGGGAGGTGGCCGATCGGGGCACCCGAGCGCGCGGACAACGCGGCCCGGTACCCCGATCGGCGCGGTGACTCAGGAGACGCCGAGCTTCTCCTTGAGGGCGGCCTTGCGCTCTTCGGCGTGCTGGCGGCGCTCAGCCTTCCACTGTTCGCGTACGACCCGGTCGGCTTCCTTCTGCGCCTTCAAGTAGGCGTCCTCCGCCGTCTCGATCTCGGCGAGCACATCCTCGGCGGAACGCCGATACACGGTCCCGCCGAGTTCGCTCATCAGCGTGTCCACGACTCCGACCGCGAACTCGTTGACCTCCGCGACCACGGCCGTGCCGCCCACAGGAACGTAGCGGCTGATCTCGGCGAGGACGCTGTCGGAGTGGTCTGCGCGACGGACGTCGAAGGCGCCGCCGACGAGGAGGCCTCCTGTCCACCCGAAAAGCACTCCGATCGGGCCGCCGATGACGCCGATCAGCATCCCGATGAGGCTGCCTCCCAAAGTGGCAGCGCCAGCGACGACGTCGCCTCCCTCGGGGGCGTCGAGTCGACCCTGCTCGTCGCGGGTGACGATGCTCGCAGCGAGGACGTCGACGCGTCCCTCCAGCCCAGCGCCTTTGAGCTCGCTGAGCGCCTGATACGCACCGCTCCGGTCCTCGAAGGAGACGGCGATGACATTGTGTTCGGACATAGTGACCTCCAGATCACGTTGATATTTAGTAGGGATTCGCGCGGCTTATCCGCGACATATCAACGTTCGCCTGGATCGGTTCCCGGGTCATCGTGCGCTCTGTCGCAGCCCTCAAGGCGACACTGTGCACTCTGCACTGCGGGGCTATGCTGACCGCGTGTCGACTGCAGACTCGATGGCGAAAGTCATCTCCACGCTCGACTGGGCCGGCGAGGCTGAACCCACTTCGCTTCCGGCACACGAAGCTGAGCAACTTCGGTCCCGACTGGGAGACGGTGCGGTCCGGTGGATTGCCGGGGCCGTGGAACAGTCCCTCGCCGCGCTGCGACAGCAGATTCACGACTCGCTCGCACCGTGGCCCATCATCCGGACGTTTGCTCAGCGCGTTCTCACCGCGACCCTTCTCCACCTCGCTGGGAAAGACACGCCGGCCGCCGACACGGACGCCATCGATCGCGATCTCGCCGAAGACATCGTCACCCGGGACATCCCTTTGTCGGATATCACCCAAACGTTGCGCAGCATGCAACGAGAGTGGCTGTCGCTCCTGATCGACGCCGCCGTAAGCGTTGGTCCAGATGGGGTGAGCATCGTCCCGGACCTTGCGACATCAGTCACTGAAACGATGGACTCCTGGATCGGCGCAGCAACCGATGCGATCGTCGCGGAGCGCCGCCGTGTCTACCAGGCGGAGCAGGTGCGTGTCCGAAGCACGATCGAATCGCTGATCACCGCAGCGCCCGTAGATGTGGCAGCGGCCTCACAGTTGCTGCGCATCCCCCTGACCGCCTGGCACCTGGGTTGCGCCATCGGGACACCCCCGGGCGGCGCGGTGGAGCGGCGAGTCTTGGATGGCATCGTGCACCTGTTTGCTCGAGAGGTGGGCAGCGAACGCCTGATGCGATACGAGACAAGCACCGGCACCGTTCACGTGTGGGTGACTACTGACAACGTGCCGGGGGCGCCGCTGGTTGAGGATCTCCGCGTGCCGGCACCGTTGCTCGTCGGAATCGGCGAACCACATCCCGGAACCGACGGATTCCGGCGAACGTTTCTGGAGGCTTCCGATGCGCTGCGGCTGGCCGCCCGTCTCGGAGCCAACGCCGGAATTTCCTATGGCGACGCCGCGTTGGCGATCGTTCTGAGCCGGGACGAGGAACGCGCCCGCTGGTTCGTTGAGCACGAGCTTCGGGGCCTCGCCGCGGACACCACAGAAATGGCTGACATGCGCAACACGCTCCGGGCCTTCTTCGACAACCGGATGCGCATCGCGCCCGCCGCGGAACGACTCTTCCTGCACCGCAACACCCTCATCAACCGGCTCGAGCGAATCCAGGCCGTCCTCGGCCACGCCGTTGCCGAACGCTCCGCCGAGACCCAGGCAGCCCTCGTACTCGCCGGCATGTTCACACCACGTCCCCACGATCTCGCATCTGCGCACGCCGAGGATGGCGCATGACGGAAGCCTTATTGCCGGAGCCGCCGGTTTTCGTTGACCTGGGCTCCAGGCGGTGCTGTGGATCCAGGTGGCTCTACTAGCACGCCGCCGGCAGCAGATCAGCGGGCCGCCAAACTCGTGAACACCTGGGCCGACTCGACGCCGCGACTGTCGGCGCGATCGCCTTGAGGACAACCCGGTGTCGCGCCGACCTCACGGTAGGTGACGTGCGACCGACTCTCTGACCAGGACGTAGCCGGCTCCGGCGCGCACGATGAGCTCGCCGCCGCCGGTGGACGCCAGCAACGACCGCGCGGCCGCGGTCGCCTCCGCTCGTGTGCCGTACGCCGTGATCACTTGACGAGCATCGGCCTTCACAGTCCACAGGGCGCCCAGAGGCGTCACCCAAGCTCGCTGAAGCACCATCAGGCCGCCGCACGTTCGACCTGCAGCATGTCGCCGACCGCCGAGCGGTACTCGTCGATCATCCGATCACGTCCGAGCCGGGGGCGAGCCGCGAGCGCCGCTGCGCGGAACTCATCCCGATGCTCAAGGACTACCTCCCATGCTCCGACGATCTCGTCGGGGTCGTTCCGGGTCACGACACCGATGCCCTCGACCTGGCGAGCGGCGTCTCCGACATCTGTCGTCACAGGAGTTGCGCCGCAGGCGGCCCCCTCGAGCAGGCACAGCGGAGACGCCTCGCCGAATGCGCTCGTGAGCGCGACGATGTCTGCGATCTGGTAGATCGCGGGCATGTCATCGCGGATGCCGAGCGGGTGCACGTGAGCGGCGGTGACTCCCGACTCGGCGATGAGCGCACGGAATCCCTCGTTGTCGCATGTCATGCCAGCGCCGCACAGGACATACTGCGTTCCGCGTCGCTGCTTCGCGTGGCCGGCAACAGCGCGCAAGAACAGCCCAGGGTTCTTCATCGCGTCGAACCTGGCAGCGAACACGACGACGGGCGCGTCGATCGGGATCGCGAGCTGCCGGCGGGTCGCCGCTATCTCGCCGGCTGTTCCGGCGCGGAACCGTTCCGTGTCGATGCCGTTGGCGATCACGTGACGGCGCGTGGACAGGTTGGCAAGACGGGTGTACGCATCGCTGGTCGACCGTGCGCATGAGATCGTCGCCGTTACCAGGCCGGAGGCCGCGGCTTCGGTGAGCCAGCCGAGCGCCGCGCCGGAATGCGTGGGATCGGACCGATGCAGGCAGGCGGCCACCGGGATGTCGAGCATCATCCCGCGATCTTGCAGCGCCAGCAGCAGTCCCAACGGCTGCTCCTTCAGCGACAGCACCACGTCCGCCCGCTCGAGCATGCGCCGCGCGATATGGAGCTCGCGATCGGTGAAGGTCGCCGGCTCCGGCGGATCGCTCCCGGCGGTCCGTCCGAGCGTGACGACGCTCACGCCTGCGCGCGTCAGGCGTCGGTATCGCAGGTCTTGCTGCATGGGCTGGACGGTCGACTCGCGGTGCGCCTCGGACGCGATGGACAGGACGCTGTGCCGCTGGTCGCGGCCGGTGTGGAGCCCGGTGACAACGTCGGTGTGCAGAACGCGTGCGCCGCCGGCGAAGAAGCCTTCGTAAAGCGATAGCACTCGAATGGGACGGGTCATCGCAGCACCCTCTCGGGCTGGTGGCGGTGGGTTGGCCAGCGGCGGCGGTGGTGATTGAACCAATGCTGTGGTGTGACCGCCCCGAGTGGGTGAACCCGAGATGTGCAATGGGTGAACGACTGTCGCCATCGCGGCCCTGCCCGAGCGGACCCTTCCTCCGCCGAGACCGCTTTGACGCCGGCCAGCCTTGTGGTGCCTGGGATCGCGCACCCACAATTTCGGTATGAGCGAAACAAGTGACGACGGCGACGACGCCGCACAGGTGATCGATCGACTCGCAGCGCGATTCCCCACACTCGAGAGGGGACACATCACCGAGGTCGTCCACGAAGAGCACGACCGCCTCAACGATGCCCGGGTCCGTGATTTCATCCCCGTCCTCGTCGAGCACGCCGCGACCGAGCGACTACGCCTGGAGGCGCAGCCTCAGATGTCCCCGACGGGGAGCGCCGAAGGCATCCCCGCCCTCGACGAGCCGTCGAGCCTGGATCCGATGGAGGTGGAACGGCGCTCGCAACCGCCGGGTGGCCCCCTCCTCGGCAACTACGGGGGCGGGTAGGCGGGCGCGGCTGACCTCAGCCTCGGCGCAACCATCACTGCAGCGATCGGGAAGCTGGGGCGTCAGTTGGACGCGACAGACAGCCGCGCGCACCGATTCACGTGCGTGCTTGCTTGATCCGGCTCTTCGCTTCGCGCTCGGCGAGGACAGGGACGAAGTCGCGGACCTTGGCGTCGGCCATCTCGGCTCGCACGGACTGCACGATCTCCGCGATCTGATCGGCGGGGACGTCGGGGTACTTCTTCGTCAAACGCTCGAGGATTTCGCGGAACGCGACGTCCTCGTCGAGACCCTTCTTGGCCACTGGTCCTCCGTCGTTGGGGCGGTTCAAGCGTATGCGGGAACGCAGGATTTCGAGTAGGCGGGCATTTCGCGGACGATCACGGTCCGAGCAGGCCGTCAAGACGCGACTGCGGGCCGCAACGCACGGAGACGACGCAGCACCCGCCCTTCGATGAGCACGGGAATGTAGTCCCGCATCCAGGCGCCGTCGAAATCCACCAGTTCGTCCGCGACGAGATCGCGGATCAGGTCCTCACCTGCGGAGGGGAAGCGTTCCGACAAGCGGGTGACGACATACAGCAGCGCCTCCATTTCGCTCGCCGGGTTCGTCACGCTCATGGTTCCAGGATGCGCCCCGCACGGGTCGGTGTCCATCGTCGCGGTGCGGCGAGTGTCCCGCCGATGACGTGCGGGCAGCATTGCTTGCGACGGCGAGGCCCAATCTCCGGCGATGGCGTCGACCATGCTCGTGCATTCCGCGGCGACTACGCGTCGGGCGCCATCCGTCGCGCCAGCACCGCGTCCAGCGCCCAGCCCGCGAAGATCGCGATAGCGATGGAGATCACCACCGCCGCGACCGGAGACTCGGGGAGGATGCGAGCTATCGCCGCGCCCACGAATGACTGGTAAACCGCCCACGAAACCGCGGCCAGTGCACAGAGTCCCGAGATAGCGCGGCGCCGCACGCGCTCAGCCCCGGCGGTCAGGTTCACCACGATCCGCGCGAACGGAATGAACCGGGCTGTGAAGACGATCGCCGCAGTGCTCCGTGTCAGTCGACGCCGAGCCCACTCGCGCACCGCCCGCACGCGCGGCTTTCGTCGACCAACTCCACCGATCGACACCGATCGTGCGGCCGATGAAATAGCACGTCGCATCGCCTGCGAACGCGGCCGTCGCGGCCACCCCGACGACCGCGGCGATGGGCGGCTCACCGTGTATGACCGACAGCGCGGCGAAGGCCGTGACCGCTGCCTCACCTGGAATCACGACCAGGAACGCGTCGCCGAAGACGAGCGCGAACAGCAGCGGCAGCGCCCAAGCCCCGGTCGCGAGGTCGGCCAGCAGATCGTCGATCACCGGTCATGAATATCAGCCGCGAGTGAATTCGGGTCAAACGCCGCTGATCGGTTACCGGTGCGGGAGCGGCCGATGAACTCTTGGTCAAACCGACCCGTTCGCGAGCGCAGCGAGACTCGCGGCCCGCACGCTGGGAGCGTGAGAGTCGCGCTGCTGGCCGAGTCCTTCCTTCCGCACATGAACGGCGTCACCAACTCAGTGCTCCAGGTGTTGACGCACCTGGAACGCAAGGGTCACCACGCTCTGGTCATCGCCCCGGGTTCGGGCGGTATGGAGATCGAAGGCTCGAATGCGCGGACAGAGCAGTTGCGGTCAGTGCCACTGCCCGCCTACCCGCAGGTTCGCGTTACGGTTGCGAGCACGCCCAGAGTCGCAGGTCTTCTGTCCGACTTCGCACCGGATGTCGTCCATCTCGCTTCCCCGCTCGTGCTCGGGTGGCACGGGCAGGCCGCCGCGAAGCTGTTGCGTATCCCCACGGTCGCGGTCTACCAGACGGACGTCATCGCTTATGCCGCGAAGTACGGGGTTCCCGGAGGTGCACCGCTCGTCGCGGCGCACCTCCGCCGCTTGCACCGCCGTTCCACCCTCACGCTTGCGCCGTCCAGCGCGGCGGCGGCGCAGTTGCACGAACTGGGCGTCGACCGCGTTCGGCTGTGGGGCAGAGGCGTCGACGTCGACCGATTCGCGCCTTCGCGACGGAGCGACGCATGGAGGGCGCAGATCGCCCCCGGCGAGATTCTGGTCGGCTACGTGGGCCGGCTCGCCGCGGAGAAGCAACTCGAGGACCTCCGCGTTCTCTGTGATCTTCCCAGAGCGCGTGTGGTGATCATCGGTGAGGGTCCGGCCCGCGCTCGTCTGGAACGCCAACTGCCGGGCGCCGTCTTCACCGGCTTCCTCGGCGGAAGCGATCTCGCCCAGGCTGTCGCCAGTCTGGATGTATTCGTGCACCCGGGTGAGAGCGAGACGTTCTGCCAGGGCATCCAGGAAGCTCTCGCAAGCGGCGTCCCCGTCGTGGCAACAGGTCGAGGCGGCCCCGTGGACCTGGTAAACAACAGCCTCAACGGCTGGCTATACGAACCCGGTGACCTCCGCGGACTGCGTGCTGCCGTGGCCGACCTCGCGGGAGACACGATCAAGGCCAGGGCTCTAGGCGCGGCCGGGCGGCTCGGGGTCCTGGACCGGTCGTGGGACTCCCTAGGCGACCAGCTCCTCGAACACTACGCGGACGCCGCATCCCTGCAGCACATCGACGACCGGCGCTTCAGCAGAATCGGAGAACGCCCCAACATCCCTACACGCTCAGCGCTGCAGAAGCGGGTCCGTCGTTACGTGGCAGTCGGCGACTCCGTGACGGAAGGACTCAGTGATGATTCGCGAATGCCGGAGGGGGAGTACCGGGGCTGGGCGGACCGGCTCGCGCAGTTGATCGCGCATGCGCAGCCTCCGCAGACAGGACTGCGGTACGCCAACTTCGCCGTGCGGAGCCGACGGGTAAAGCACGTCGTCGCGGATCAGATCCCGCGGGCGATCGAACTCCGCGCAGATCTCGTCTCGGTCCTCATCGGCGGCAATGACCTTCTGAAGGTTGGTGCAGACCCGCGGGCACTGGCTGCCCTGTTGGGCGAGGGCGTGCGCCGGCTACGGGCGTCGGGCTGCGAGGTGCTCCTGGTCACACCCTTCCTTCCGCGCCGGCGAGCCTCCCTTCTCCTGGCCAGGCGCTTCGCACTCTTCAACTCGGAATTGCGTTCCCTGGCACGCGAGACCGGCGCGGTCCTGCTAGACCTCGAGACAGTGCCAGAAATCGGCGACCTGTCGCTGTGGGCCGACGACGCCGTGCACCTCAATCCCCGAGGACACAGACTCCTCGCCTACCGAGCGGCGGCACGCGTCGGCGTACCGGACGCCGATCCACTTGGCCGTCTCGAAGCGCTCCTGCACGCTGATGAGGCCGAAGACCAAACAGCAGGGTCATCGAGAACAGCGTGGCTTCGCGTGCACGCGCTGCCATGGGCGATTCGTCGGATTCGCGGCCGCACCGCTGGGGACGGGCGCGAGCCCAAGCATGCGGGGTTCGTCACCATCGGCGGTGCGTCCGGCACCCGCGTCGACCGCTGACGCCAGCCGGGGTCGCCGCTCTGAACCGGCGCGCCGTACCAATCGTTCACGCGACTGCCCTGTCGGCGTCACGTCCGGACGAGCCTACGTTCACAGACAGGCCTGAGCCTTGAACTTCGATCCGCGGGTGCAGCGGAGTGGGAGGTCCGATGATTTCGACTGCGATGCCCGTTCTCGGGTGGGCTGAGTCTCCTCTCCAACTCATCGGGGCGGCCGAGTGGGCGGCCGCGCACGGCCGGCGCGTTCCGCTGGCTGGTCGGCTCACGCCGCAGATGTCCGAGACGGCCGACGAGCTCATCAGCCGCGGGGCGCTGTTCGGGGCCACCGAGCCGTATCTCGGCATCCCATGGAATCTGCTTGCACGGCATCCGCATTGGCTGGTGGGCGACGGGTTCTCGGGACAGTTCCGGCTCGCCGCCTCGATTCTGCGGCCGCGGCGCATCACGTTCCTCGATGACGGCGCCAACACCGTCGCCTACGCGGACAGTCTGATCGGGCGGCGCCCGTACTCACGGCCCGGAGTCGTCGAACGCGGATTGACCCGACGGGTGGTCCCCTTCGCGCTCGAGCAGATCCTCGGCCGGGCCCTGGCCGGGCAGGTCGAGTTCTTCACCGTGTTCGAGCTCGGGCGAGCGGCGATCCGCGGCCCTCGAGGATCTCGGAGTGCGGATCGACCGTCATCGCTTCGAGTGGACGCGACGAACGGCACGCCCGTTCTCCACGGTCACCGGCGGGCGGGTTCTGCTGGGCAGCGCGCGACCCGGCGACGGCAGGATGCCGCTGCCTGACTATCTCGCCTGGGTCCGGGCCGAGGCAGCCCTCGCTCCCGTCACCTACCTGCCGCACCGGCGTGAGACGCCGGAGCAGATGGCCGCGGTGGCCGCCATCCCGGGTGTCGTCTTCTCCAGGCTCAACCTGCCGGCAGAGCTGGTCCTGGCCGGCACGGCCGACCCTCTCGAGATCCTCACGCTGCCGTCGTCCACGACGTCTACCTTGCCGCTCCTGCTCGCAGGAACCGGCAGCGTGATCCGTCACAGCCGCGCCGGAGAGGTTGCCGAGCGCCAGGGGGTGCCGAAGTGACCGAGACCGTTGCGGTGATCCCGGCCCGTGGAGGGTCCAAAGGAGTGCCGCGCAAGAACCTGCGCAGAGTCGGCGGCGTTCCACTCGTCGCCAGGGCGATCGCCGCCGCCCGCGCGTCGGCGACGGTCGATCGGGTGGTCGTCTCCACCGACGACGACGAGATCGCCGCGACCGCCGAGGAGTGGGGAGCGCAGGTCATCCAGCGGCCGGCGACGCTCGCCGATGATCTGGCGAGCAGTGAGGGCGTTCTCCTGCATGCGCTCGACGCGTTGGAAGCCGGCGGTGTCGAGGTGGGCGTTCTGGTCTTCCTGCAGGCGACGTCCCCCTTCATCGAAAGCCGCGACGTGGACGCGGCCGTCGAACTCGTCGCGGACCATTCGTATGACAGCGTGTTCTCCGCGGTCGAGACGTACGGCTTCCTGTGGTCGCTGGATGCCGTGGGAGTGGCGGACGGGGTCAACCACGACCCCGAGCATCAGACCGCGGCGCCAGGACCGCGAGCCCCATCACCTCGAGACCGGCGCCTTCTATGTGATGGACGCCGCCGGTTTCCGAGCGGCACGCCACCGCTTCTTCGGCCGAGTCGGACTCGTCGAGGTCGCGGAGCGCACGTCGATCGAGATCGACTCCGAAGACCAGTTAGCCCTCGCCCAGGCGATCGCGCTCGCAGTTCCAACAGGACGCCGATCGCCTGGATGTCGCCGCCGTCGTCACGGATTTCGACGGTGTCCACACCGACGACACGGCGCTGCTGGATGCCGACGGCCGCGAGCTGGTGCGGGTCAGCAGATCCGACGGGATGGGCATCGCGCGGCTGCGGCGCGCCGGCATCCCCGTGCTGATCCTCTCCACCGAGACCAATCCGGTCGTCACCGCGAGAGCCCGCAAAGTCCAGGTCGACGTCCGGCAGGGTGTCCACGACAAGGCCGCCGCCCTGCGCGAATGGGCCGCCGCCCGCGGAATCCCGCTGTCCCGTGTCGCCTACCTCGGCAACGACGTCAACGACCTCGCCTGCATGGAACTCGTCGGGTGGCCCGTCGCGGTGCCCGACGCGCATCCGCTGGTGCTCGCCGCCGCGCGCGTGATCGTGAGCCGTCCCGGCGGCGACGGCGCGGTGAGAGACCTCGCCGACCGAGTGCTCCGCGTTTCGGGCTCGTCGGATCGCAACCCCCTCCCGCACTCCATCGCGACGCACGGCGAAAGGCACAGCTCATGACGGTAACCATCGGATCGCGCGTCATCGGCGGCGGCCGTCCGGCGTATGTGATCGCCGAGATCGGCCTGAACCACAACGGCGACGTCGACCTCGCCAAGCAGCTGATCGACGTCGCGGCGGATGCCGGAGCGGATGCGGTGAAGTTCCAGAAGCGCACTCCCGACATCGCCACTCCCGCGAGCATGCGCGACACGCTGCGCGAGACACCGTGGGGCACGATGACCTACCTGGACTACCGCTATCGCGTCGAGTTCGATCGCGACCAGTACATCGAGGTGGCCGACCACGCGCTGCTGCGCGGGCTCGAGTGGTTCGCCTCGCCGTGGGACGTGCCGAGCGTGCTGTTCCTGGAGGACCTTCGCGTGGTCGCCCACAAGATCGCATCGGCGTCGGTGACCGACATCCCGCTGCTGGAGGCGGTGCGCGACACCGGCAAACCGGCGATCCTCTCCACCGGTATGTCGACCATCGAGCAGATCGATGCGGCGATCGAGGTGCTCGGCACCGACCGGCTGGTGCTGATGCACGCCACGTCCACGTATCCGATGGAACCCGGCGAGGCGAACCTGCGGGTCATCCCGATGCTCCGCGACCGCTACCCGGGCGTCCCGGTGGGCTACTCCGGCCACGAGCGCGGTCTGCAGATCTCGCTGGCCGCCGTCGCGCTGGGCGCGGTCGCGGTGGAGCGGCACATCACCCTGGATCGGACCATGTGGGGCTCCGACCACGCCGCCTCGCTCGAGCCGACCGGTCTGCAGCACCTCGTCCGCGACATCCGCATCGTCGAGGAGGCCCTGGGTGACGGCGTGAAGCGGGTGTTTCCCGGAGAGCGGGCACCGATGGCCAAGCTGCGGCGTGTTCTCACGTGACGGAAGGTCTGCGGATCGTCGCGCTGGCCGACACCGACTCGTACGTCAAGTGGGCAGCGGCCCTGCTCGGCACGCTGCCTGCTGAATCGGATGCCGACCTGCTGATCGTCGAGACGGCGCTCGCGGTGAGCCCGGCACAGCAGGAGGCGGCCCTCGCGCGCAGCGGAGTCGATCCGGCGCGTGTGCGACGTGTCCGTTTCGACGACCTCCCGGCGGTCCTCACCGAGCTCGCTCCGGACGCCGTCCTTGTCGCGGCTCGCGGCCCGGTCGTGCGGGTGCTCATCCGCGTCGTCGCCGCTCTGCAGCCGCGACCGGTGATCGTGTCCGGCCTGCCGGGCATCTCCGTCCCAGCCACGACGGCCGCGATCCTCAACCGCATCCAGAGCGACCTGTTGGTGCTGCACTCGACGCGCGAGGTCGACGCGTTCATCACGCTCGCGCACCGCCGGGGTCTGTCGCAGCGGTTCGCGCTCGCCCGGCTACCCTTCGCCGCCCGCGCGTCGGCAGCCCAGCCGGCGGGCGGCGGGACCGACCTCGTCTTCGCCTCGCAGGCCATCGTGCCCCGCGAGCGCTCCGACCGGATGCGGGTCGCGCGCCTGCTCGTCGCCGCCGCGCTCGCTCACCCGGAAAAACGCGTCGTGGTGAAAGAACGCGCGGTCGCCGGCGAGCACCAGACCCACGCTCAACGCCACGGCTACCCCGACCTGCTCGCCGCGCTGGCGCCGCTGCCCCCGAATCTCGTCGTGTCGACGGAGCCGATGTCGCGCTCCCTGGACACCGCCGAGGGTCTGGTCACCGTCAGCTCCACCGCCGCCATCGAATCGGTCGCCCGCGGCATCCCGGTGATCGCACTGGACACCTTCGGCATCGACGACCAGCTCATCAACCCGGTCTTCGTCGGCAGCGGACTCTTCGGATCGGAAGAGGACGTGATCCAGCGGCAGTTCCACCTCCCGCCGCGAGAGTGGCTGGCGCACAACTACTTCCACGATCCCGCCAAGGACGACTGGATCGAACGCGTGGCCCGGCTCGTGGCGCGGCGCCGCGCCGGCGCGCTGGACCCCAAGCCGGCCCGGGCCCGCCGCGGTGGCAGGGCGCGCGACGCCTGGGAGCGGAAGCTCGCACTCGGGAGCCGCGACCGCTCATTCGCCGGCATGGCCGCGTACGTGATCGGCGTGCCGCTGCGCATAGTACTCCGCCCGTACTTCCGGTACCGGCTCAGATCCGCCTGACCCGCGCCGACCGGCACGACGGTGCCACGGAAACTGCCCAGGAACATACTCTCGTGGATGACCGCGCGACTCCCGGCTGGTCGTCCCGGATGAAATCGGCAGTTGAAGCCACCGGATCTAAAGGGCTCACTACGGGACTCAGTACGTGACGCCTTCGTGGCGTGAAATGGGGCGGCATTCACCCAGGGTTCACCTGGGATTCACGCTCGCAGAGTTTGCTGATCGTGCCCCAGACAGACCTCGATCGTCGCACGCGATCATTCCCAGACCAGACGGGGCGAGGGTGGATGCGCGCATGAATGACTGGGCAGCCGTGATCTGGTCGCTCGCGCCGATCCCCGCCGTCCTTGCTCTATTCTTTTCGCTCTTTGCGCTGATGCTGCGACAACAGCGCGTCGCCGTTGCAAAGCTCCGGGCCGGAGAGACAAGTGCGGATCGGCGAAGTGCAGCGCGAAAGGTACCGGCACGGCGCGACCCGCGCTGATCGAGGTTGAAGCGTGCGGCCGGATGATCCGGACATCAGCACAAGAGGAATATCGAGACGGCGTGGGCATTTCCATCGTCGACAATGACGTCCGAGATCTCGGTCACTATGCCCCCTCAAGGCGTTCGGCGACAGCAGCCGGCCGGTTTCATGGGTCCCGCGGTGGATCACGGCACTCGCATCGCATGGGTACACGCTCGACGACGATGGCGAGATCGCGCAGCTCACGCACGTTGTCCGTCCGCTGTCGCGGCGCTCCAACAAGATCGAGCTCAACCGTGCCCGCCTCATCGAGGCGTGGCGGAGCGAGCACGCGGGTCGCGAGCCCGGTGCCGATGACCTGCATCACATCGATACTCTCGCGTGGGCGCAGGGACGACCCGGCAAGCCCGCCCACCTCGACGAAGCGGAGTGGGAGGAGCGGGTGCGTAGCGAACTCGGTGCCATCGACCCTCTCGCTGCTGTGGCGCGCACGATCGACGAGATCCGCGTCGCAACGATCCACCTGAACGGCACGATCAAAGCCCGCGGGATCTGGTTCAACGTCTCCAGCCCGCTCCGCGGCCACGAGGTCTACGTCATCTACGAACGCGAAGCGCTCATGGTCCTCGACACCCGCGGCACCCGCATCATCGAACACCCCTGGCCCGCACCCGGTGTCCGCTACGTAGGAAACGGCAAACCCCGCGGACCCCGCAAGACCATCTGAGTGTCACCGATGTCCTGAGACATGAAGTGTCACCGATGTCCTGATGCAGAACTGTCACCGATGTCCTGAGACATCACACGCATCACGCCTCGAAAAGTGTGGGCAAAATGTGGGCAAAACGGCTTCGGCCGACACGCGAAGAGCCGCGATCCCTTGTAAACACTGGGATCGCGGCCTCCTTCGAAGTGGACGCGACGGCGGGAGTCGAACCCGCAACGCCACCGGATATGAGCCGGGGCCCGGGTCCGCCCGGATCGCCGCGATGTGCCCAAGCTAGCGCTGACGCACGACAGAAGCCAGGAGCGTGAACCTGGGTTTCGCTGTGAGTCTTCGCGTTTCGCTTCGCCTGGCGTCAGCCGGCGCGGGGGAGGACAACCGCCGTCGGCGGCGCGGCATCCAGGGCCCGCAGCATGCGCTCGAGCGTTTCGCGCAGTTCCGAGCGCGATGGCTCGGCGAGATCCGTGGTGTATTCGACCCCGGCAGGCACCCAGGACATGCCGTACATCGTCTCGCGGAAGTCCTGGCCGCCCACCGGCCACCGGGTCCGATCCGCACCCTCGGGCGTCGCGCCCTGACCCCACTGCCCGAACGCATCGCGCATCGCGTCGATCGGAAGGTCCATGACGACATCGGTCTCGATGGCCGTGCGCACCCACGAGCGTGCGACCAGGATGAACTCCTCGATCTGCTCGGGGGTGAGCGCCCGCGGTTCGAAGAGCACGCGCGTGTGCTCGATTCCGCCGACCCGGTCGACGCGGAAGGTGCGCCAGTCGTCGCGCTCGATGTCCCAGCAAAGCACGTACCAGTGCCGGTCGGCGGGGGCGAGTGTATACGGCTCGACCCGGCGGCGTGAGACCTCGCCGGATGCCGCGGTATAGGTGAATCGAACCCGCTCGTGGTCGCGGCACGCGAGTGCCAGTTCGCCGAGCACCTCGGTCGAGACTGCTTCGCCGGTGCGGATGCCGGTTGGCTGGACGGCATCCGCAAGGGCGGTGACGCGTCGGCGCAAGGGAACGGGCAGCACCTGCTCGAGCTTGGCGAGGGCGGTCAGCGCCGTCTCCGCCCCGCCGACGAGTCGCTGCGCCGCCGCGACGCGCAGGCCGATCGCCATGGCCACGGCTTCTTCGTCGGTCAGCAGCAGCGGCGGCACCGCGCTTCCCGCCTCGAGGCGATAGCCGCCCGCGACGCCGGGCGTCGACTCGATGCGGTAGCCGAGTTCGCGCAGGCGCTCCACGTCGCGCCGGACCGTGCGCTCGGTCACGCCGAGGCGCTCCGCGAGCTCGGTGCCGGGCCAGTGGCGGTGCGTCTGCAGCAGGTTCAGGAGCGACAGCGCGCGCGAGGTCGTATCTGACATGCCTTCAGATTGACAGATATCGCGGACACTTTCAGTCCGCGATACATGCCGACCGACATCGACTCACGGTCAGTCACTCAGCGTGTGAGCTCCGGGAAGTGTTCGACGAGCAGGTCGAATGCGGAGTCCCAGCCGTCGTAGACGTTCTCATCCCCGGGGCGACCTTCGATGCCCTCGAGATGGAACGTCATCAGCGTCTTCTCGCCCGACTCACCGTGTTCGGCGAGGTCGATGCTGATGACCGGCGCGAGTTCGTCGGGATCGCCGGGGGATGCCCAAGTGAAGACGATCCGCGCCGGCGGGGTGATCTCCCGGTAGATCCCGGTCGTCGGGTACTCGTTGCCGTCCGGCGCGATCATCGTGTACGAGTATCGGCCGCCGATACGGGCGTCGATGTGGACTGACTCGCGTGGTGTGCGAATCCCGCGGGGGTGCCACCAGATCGCGGCTTCGTCGGGATCGGTCCAGGCCTGCCACACGATCTCGCGCGGCGCATCGAAGATACGGGTGATCGTGAACTGCTTGTCGTGCGTGGCGGTCTGCTCAGGCATCCGTCTGTCCCTTCATTTCGCGGAGTCGCTCCTCCAGCAGGTCGAACCGCTCGTGCCACTCCTCGCGATGGTGCTCGACCCACGCCGAGGCCTCATCCAGGGGCTCGGCGCGCAGCGTGCAACGGCGCCACTGCGCGTCGGCGGTTCGTTGGATCAAGCCCGCACGCTCGAGCACGTTCAGGTGCTGCGAAATCGCGGGCCGGCTGATCCGGAATGGCTCGGCGAGCTCACCGACCGTCGTCGATCCGCCGCGCAGCCGCGAGATGATCGCGCGCCGCGTCGGATCGGCGAGAGCCTGGAAGACGAGACTGAGCTCATCCGTCGCTGCCGTCATGTAAGCAACTCCTTAATTAAACAATAACTTACCCACGCTCCTCCCCCTCGTCAAGGAATTTGCTGATTCGATTTCCATCGAGGACGTGATCTGTCCGCGATGCTTCCTAGTCTCGTTGCATGGCGAACGAACCGATCATTCAAGCCGAGGGTCTCACCAAGAGATTCGTCGTGAAGAAGAAGACCGTCGAAGCCGTGACCGACCTGACGTTCGAGGTCGATCGCGGTGACCTCGTCGCATTTCTCGGGCCGAACGGCGCGGGCAAGTCGACGAGCCTCCGCATGCTCACCACCCTCATTCCCCCGACGGCCGGCACGGCGCACGTCGTCGGCTTCGACATCCTGAAGCGACCCGCCGACGTGCGGGCGCGCATCG
Organism: uncultured Actinomycetota bacterium; assembly: GCA_963772625.1. Taxonomy (GTDB): domain Bacteria; phylum Actinomycetota; class Actinomycetes; order Actinomycetales; family Microbacteriaceae; genus Microbacterium. The sequence continues at coordinate 178,636 of CAVYXT010000011.1, forward strand.
GATACGTCGGTCAGCTCACGAGCGGCAGCTTCGCCCAGCGAGCGCGCGACGAGCTGCTCAGCCAGGGCGCGTTCTACGGAATGTCGCGTTCCGCCGCGGCCAAGCGCGCCGAGGAGCTCATCGAATCCCTGGATCTGGCGGGCTTCGCCACCAGATCGGTGCAGCAGCTCAGCGGCGGGCAGAAGAGACGCCTGGACGTCGCGCTCGGGCTCATGCACGCCCCGCCGCTGCTGTTCCTGGACGAGCCGTCCACGGGCCTGGACCCCCAGAGTCGCGCGAACCTCTGGCAGCACATCCTCGACCTGCGCGCGCAGCACGGCACGACGGTGTTCCTCACCACGCACTACCTCGAGGAAGCCGACCGCTACGCCGAGCGGGTCATGGTCATGGACAAGGGACGTGTGATCGCGGATGACACCGCCGCGGCGTTGAAGGCGAACCTCGCCGGTGATCTGCTGACCCTCGGGTTCGCGTCCTCCGATGACGCCGACCGCGCAGTCGCGGTCGTGCAGGGGCTGACCGATCGCGAGGTCAGGCGCGACGGCGCAGTGTCCGTCACGCTCACGGCTCCGGAAGGCGACGCGCTGCTGCCGGCCGCGGTTCGGGCGCTCGATGCCGCCGGCATCCGGGTGATGCGGGCCACGGGTGTGCCGCCGACCCTGGACGACGTGTTCCTCGCCCTGACCGGCCGGACGCTGCGCGAGGCGGGCGAGGGTGAGCCGACCGAAGAGGATCAGCCGGCACCGGAGAACGCAGAACAGGATGCCGGGACAAGCGCCGGCGCGAAGACGGACGCATCCGTCCAGACAGGAGCGCAGCGATGAGCACCCAGACCCGCCTCGACACCGCCGTTCGCGCGAACACCGCACGCGACACGTGGAATGTCCTGACCCGCGAGCTGAAGCCCGTCGTTCGGGATCCCTTCACGCTGATCTTCAGCCTCGTGCAGCCGCTGATCTTCCTCGGGCTGTTCGCGCCGCTGCTGATCGGTTCGTCCGGGCAGCCGGTCGGCGAGACCCTGCAGTGGTTCGTTCCCGGCGTGCTCGTGATGATCGTGCTGTTCGGCACCGGCGCGACCGGCTCGAACCTGCAGTACGAGATGATGACGGGTTCGCACGAGCGGACGCTCGTCGCACCACTGTCGCGGTCGTCGCTGCTGGTCGGCCGCGCGCTCAAGGAGATCGCGCCGATCGTGGTACAGGCGCTGATCATCGTGCTGATCGCCTGGCCGTTCGGCTTCACGATTCACGTCCCCGGGCTGATTCTCGGGCTGGCCCTCCTGGCCGTGTTCGGAGTCGGGCTCGGGTCGCTGTCCTACACCCTGGCCCTGAAGACCAAGGACCGCGAGTGGCTGTTCTGGGGAGTGCAGCAGACGCTGATCTTCCCGCTGCTGATCCTCTCGGGCATGCTCCTACCCCTCGACGAAGCGCCCGCGTGGATGAGCGCGGTCGCCACGGTCAACCCCGTGAACTGGGTGGTGCAGGCGGAGCGGGCGATGCTGGCCGGAGACCTCGGTGCGATCACCGTGCTGTGGGGCTGGATCGCGGCGCTCGTGCTCGCGGTGCTCGGCCTGTGGGCGGGCGTGCGCGCGATCCGCAAGAGCAGCTAGCCGCTCGCCCGGCGAGTGGACGCTCGAGGGAGTTCTAGGCTGGCCGGATGACGACGACGAGGCGGCGGGGGCTGCTCGCCGTCGTCACCGCTCTCGTGCTGATCGCACTCGGAGCGGGCCTCGGGATCGTCGTCGGAGACGCCCTGGGCATCCGCACCGAGCCCGCGGCCCAGATGGAACCTGCGCCACCCGTCGTCCCGACGGTCATCCGCGCCGTGCCCCCGCCGCGGTTCACCGCGATCGACGCCCCGCCGACGGTCCGCGTCGACGTCGCGCTCGACGAACTGGCGGATGCCGCGGCCGACGCGTCGGGAACGCTCGGCGAGGCATCCCTCACCGTCGTAACCGGCGCGGGCGACCCTGCGGACGAGACGTACCGGCTCGGAGGCGCCCCCGACACGCTGCGCATCGAAGCAGCCAGCGAGACGGGGGCGGTGCGGGGGATCTACGACCTCGCCGCCCAGGTCCGCGCCGGGCGGCCGGTCGCCGAGCATCTCGGCGAGGAGGTGAGCTCGCGCCTGCCGTTTCGCATGGTCGATATGGGCGCCGTCGCCGTCACCCCCGACCCGGCCGAGTGGGCGGCGGGGGACGACTACTCGCACGCGTCGAACGCGTTCGCCGACGCGATCCTGCCGGATCCGCCGTACGTCGACCCCGAATCGCTCGGCGAGGCCTTCGACGATTTCGACGTGTTCATCCGCCACTCGCTCGCGAACGGCTACAGCGCCGTCGCGTTCCCCGGGCTGGTCGAGTACGTCACCTTCGACGACGCCCCGGACGGGCCCGTTTATGCCGAAGGCGATGACCACCGTGCGAAGGCGCTGGCGCTGCGCGAGGCCTTCGGGCCGTTCTGGGATCGAGCCGACGAACTCGGCATGAAGGTGTTCCTGCGCACCGACATGCTGACACTCACGACCCCGCTCGAGGGGTATCTGACCGACCGCTTCGGCTCGCTCGACACCGCGAACCCCGCACTCTGGGACGTGTACGCGGCGGGCCTTGACGAGCTGTACGCGGCGGAGCCCGCGTTGGACGGCGTCCTCATCCGCATCGGCGAGGCGGGTCGCGTCTACGACGTCGAGGGCTGGGACGTGTACTCCGCGCTCGCGGTGACGTCGGTCGACTCGGTCCGGGCGATGCTCGATGCGCTCACCGCGCAGGCCGAGGCATCCGATCGAGAGGTGATCTTCCGCACCTGGAGCGTCGGCGTCGGCGCGGTCGGCGACATGCATACCAACCCGGCCTCGTACGAGGCGGTGCTCGGCGGCATCGATTCGCCGGCGCTGATCGTGTCGACCAAGTACACACTCGGCGACTTCTACAGCTGGCTGCCGCTCAACACGACGCTCGAGCAGGGACAGCAGCGCCGGATCGTGGAGTTCCAGAGCAGGCGCGAGTTCGAGAACTTCGGCGCCTTCCCGAACGACCTCGGGCCGGAGTATCAGTTCGCACTGCAGCGGCTGCTCGCCGCGAACGACCGCATCGAGGGCATCTGGACGTGGACACAGGACGGTGGGCCGTGGCGGGCAGGGCCGATGACCCTGTATCTGAAGGCCGGGTTCTGGCAGCTGTACGAGCTGAACACGATGCTCGCCGCCGACCTCGCGCGTGACCCCGGTACCGACGTTGCGGGCGTCACGGAGGACTGGGCGCGGGAGTGGTTCTCGGACGATCCGGCCACCGTCTCGGCGATCGTCGAGGCGATGTCCTCTTCGCGTCCCGCCATCGAGCAGGGCATGTACATCGAGCCGTTCGCCGAGCAGAGGGTCTTCGCGATCGGGCTGGAGCCGCCTCCGATGATGTGGATCTTCGAGTGGGACATCCTCACCGGCGATTCGGCCGTGCTCGATGTGATCTACGCGATCTCGCGCGACGCGACCGGAGGTGACATCGATGCGGCGATCGCCGGCGGCGCGCAGGCCGTCGCGGACGTCGAGGACATGCGCGAATCGATCTCATCGACGGATGCCGCGAGCTGGCACGATCCGGCGCTGCGCGACGCGTTCGTCGGCACGATGGACTACGAGGTCGATGTGCTCCGGCTGCTGGGGTCGTACCGCGCGATGATCCTGCATCAGGCGCAGTGGCACGACACCGCGTCGAGCGCCGCGCACGCGGCCTGGCAGGTCGACCGCGACGAGTTCCAGGCGTTGGCCGCCGCGCACCTCGAGCGGTACTCCGGCGACATCGATTACCCCGCGTACAACCTCACCGCTGCCGAGCTGGGCGTGCAGCGCGCCGACCGCGATCTCGCGATGGCCTGGATGGCGCGCGTGCTGCTGCTGCTCGCCGGCCTGTGGGTGGTGATCGGAGTGTTCGCTTCGCGGACCAGCCTGGTCCGCCGCCCCGGTGCCGCAGCCGCGCGTGCGTCATGGCTGGGCGCGACCCGTCCGTGGCGGGCGCGGGAATCCACCCTCGGGCTGCTGCCTCTGGACCGGTGGCTCCTTCTCGGCGTGCCCGCGGCGCTGCTGATCGCCACCCGGGCGGTGCAGACGTCGTTCCTGTCATGGACGCACCTCGCCGCCGTGATCGGCGCATGGATCGTGTTCGTGCTGGTCGTGCGGCTGCTCGTCGGCCGGCGCTCGCCGTGGCCGGTCATCGCCGCGGTGGGCGGGGTCGTGGTGCTGCGGTGCATCGTGACGCTGCTCGCGCTGTCGGTCACCGGCCCTGGCGGATACTGGTTCGCGTTCTGGACGGAGCCCACGCGTCGAACCGTGTACATCGCGTTCGCGTTCGCCCTGTTCCTGTGGCTGTTCGTCGCCGCGGGCTGGGCGCTCGCCGCGCACCTCGGCCGGCGGCGGGCCATCGGCACCGTTCTCGCTGGCATGGGCGCGGGACTGGCGGTACCCGCTCTGGTCGTCGCGGTCGTGGGCCTCGAGCAGGCCCTCACGCTGTGGAACGACGAGCTCGGACTGCTCCCGTGGGGTCTGGCGCGCATCCTCGGGATCACCGTGTATCTCGACATCCCCGCGGTCGCGGCGTGGTTCGCCGCCGGCTTCGGGCTGCTGATCGCCGTCGCCGGCGTGCTGCTCGCGCTGCCCTACGGGCGCGACGATCGCCACGCCGAACCCGAGGCGGCAATGGCCGCCGACCTGATGAGCTAGCCGCGGGTCAGCTCTCAGGCGCTTTCCCAAGAGCCTGTCGGCGTGCGCGCCTAGACTTGCAGGGCTATGACTGATGCCTCCGCGGCCGCCGAGCGCGCGGCATCCGCACCTCTGATCATCGTCGACGGCGACCGCGGTCCGCGGTCGGGCGCCGACCCATCGGCGCGCGCAGACGAAGACCTGCTCACGGGGCTGAACCCGCCGCAGCGCGAGGCGGTCACCTACCGCGGCCCCGCCCTGCTCATCGTCGCCGGCGCCGGGTCGGGCAAGACCAGCGTCCTCACGCGCCGGGTGGCCTCGCTCCTGCGCACCAGAGAGGCCTGGCCGAGCCAGATCCTCGCAATCACGTTCACCAACAAGGCGGCCGGTGAGATGCGCGACCGCGTCGGCCAGCTGATCGGCGATCGCGCGCAGGGCATGTGGATCTCGACGTTCCACTCGGCGTGCGTGCGGATCCTCCGCCGTGAGGCCGAGCAGTTCGGCTTCACGAAGTCCTTCACGATCTACGACTCCGGCGATTCTCGCGCGCTGATCAAGCGCCTGGTCAAGGAGCACGAGGCGGATGCCTACGGGCTCACTCCTGCAGGGACGATGAGCCGCATCTCGAAGCTCAAGAACGAACTGGCCGACGCCGAGTCGTACGCACGGTCGGCGAACATGAGCGACCCCGCCGAGCGCAAGTTCGTGGATGTGTTCAGCGACTACCAGCGAGCCCTGCAGCGCGCCAATGCATTCGACTTCGACGACCTCATCGGGCAGACGGTCTACCTGTTCCGGGCCTTCCCGCACGTCGCCGACATCTACCGTCGGCGATTCCGGCACATCCTCGTCGACGAGTACCAGGACACCAACCACGCCCAGTACGCGCTGATCCGCGAGCTGACCCGGCCGATCGGGTCGGACGCACCGCCGATCGCGTCGCCGGGCGGGATGATGATCTTCGAGGCGGACCCGGCGGAGGATCCGGACAGGGCGCCGGCATCCCTCACCGTGGTCGGCGACTCCGATCAGTCGATCTACGCGTTCCGCGGCGCCGACATCCGCAACATCACCGAGTTCGAGCGCGACTACCCGGGCGCGAGGGTGGTGCTGCTCGAGCAGAACTACCGCTCGACGCAGAACATCCTCAGCGCGGCCAACTCGGTCATCGGACACAACTTCGACCGCAAGGACAAGAAGCTCTGGACCGACGTCGGAGCGGGCGAGAAGATCGTAGGCTTCACCGGCTACTCGCAGCACGACGAGGCGCAGTTCGTGGCGGACGAGGTCGAGACGCTGCGGCGCGGCGGCATCGACTACTCGCAGATGGCCGTCTTCTATCGCACCAACTCGCAGAGCCGAGCGCTGGAGGAGATCTTCATCCGGTCGGCGGTGCCGTACAAGATCATGGGCGGCACCAAGTTCTACGAGCGCGCCGAGATCAAGGACGCCCTCGCATACCTCGTCGCGGTGTCGAACCCGGCCGACGAGATGGCGCTGCGTCGCATCATCAACCGTCCCCGGCGCGGCATCGGGGACGTCACCATCGAGACGATCTCGCGATACGCCGCGAACGAGCAGATCACGTTCCGCGATGCCCTCGCCAACTCCTCGGCACTGGGCGTCGGACCGAAGATCCAGGCGGCGATCGCACACCTCGACGCCGTGCTCGCCGAGGCGTCCGACCTCATGCTGCCCTCCACCGGCGAGCTCGCCCCGCCGACCGCGGTCGCCGAGGGCCTGCAGCTGCTGCTGAGCAAGACCGGATACACGGATGCGCTGCGTGCCAGTCGCGACGCACAGGACGAGGCACGCGTCGAGAACCTCGACGAGCTCGTCGCCGTCGCCCGCGAGTTCGCCCGCAACAACCCCGAGGGGACGGTCGTCGACTTCCTCGCGGAGGTCGCGCTCGTCTCGGATGCCGACGACCTCGAGGACGCCTCGGGCTCGGTCTCGCTCATGACGATGCACACGGCGAAGGGCCTCGAGTACGACGCGGTCTTCGTCACCGGCGTCGAGGAAGACCTCATCCCGCACCGGATCTCCGCGGGCGAGCCCGGCGGACCGCAGGAGGAGCGCCGCCTCTTCTACGTCGGCATCACGCGGGCCCGCAAGCGCCTGTACCTCTCGCTCGCGATGACCCGTGCCCAGTTCGGCGAGATCTCGGTGGCCATGCCGAGCCGGTTCCTGCAGGAGATCCCGACCGACCTCATCCACTGGCGGCAGTCGCCCGGAGACGTGAACTCCCGCGGGGGCATGCAGTCTCGCGCGCTCAACGCGCGCCGTCCCGGCGGGACCCCGGCGGGGCGACGGTACGGCGAAGACCTCGTGCCGAAGTCGACGTCGATCGAGCGGTTCGCGAACCGCATCCCGGCGAAGGTGCGCGACAACGGCGACATGCAGCTGGCGAGCGGAGACCGCATCCGTCATGACGACTTCGGCGAAGGTCGCGTGGATGCCGTCACGGGGGAGGGTGCGAAGCGCGTCGCGCACGTGCGATTCGAGACCGCAGGGCCCAAGAAGCTGCTCATCAAGATCGCACCGATCGAGAAGATCGAGCCGTAGCGGGTCCTGCGGGCGCAGCATCCCTCGGGCTACGCTCCACACATGGCTCTCTTCTCCAAGCGGAAGAACTCAGATGGCACCGACGCCGAAGGGGATCCGGCCGAACCGGCCATCTCCACGGGAGGCGACGCGGCTGACTCCGGCGACGCGTCTGCTTGGGTCGGAACGTCGGATGCCGGCGGTGAGGTCGGCGGTGACGCGGATACGGCGGCATCCGTCGGCATCTCGGTGACGTCGTACCGCGGCCTGGGCGCCCAGGTGACACCGGCTCCGAGTCCGGCGCCCGCCGAGCCCGACGAGGCCTCTCGCACCCGGACTCTGCCGCCCGCCGCGATTCCGGCCGAGGCCGAGGCGGTTCCGGGGCTGCGCGACAACGTGGTGCTGCGCGAGGCACTCGCCGCCCTACCGTCGCCCGCGAGCCCGAGCGACATCCTCGGGGTTGCGCGACAGCTGATGCAGGGTCATCTCTACCTCAGGGTCAAGGGTGACGCGCGCACGCTGCTGGCCGCGGGTGAAGACCTTCCCATCGGTGTCGTGACGCTGAACGGCAACCAATACGTCCTGGCTTACAGCGGTGCGACCGCGCTGCGCACGAGCATCAAGTCCGACACCGACATCGGCACGTCCGCGATGGCCCAGCCGGTCCGCGCAGTCATCCGGTACGTCCTGTCGGGCAGCTACGCCGGGCTGATCCTCGATCACGCATCGGCGCCTGCCCGCGCGGTGATTCCGCGTGAGCTGCTGCAGAAGCTCATCGACCAAGCCGATCCGACGTTCGAGGTGAAGACGCTCCTCTCGGCCGCGCGGACCGCTGAGACGGCCTCGGCATCGCCGACGCGCTCACTCGCGCGAAGTTCTGGGTCGCCGTCAACAAGGCAGCCGACGGGCAGATGGGCGTCGCCGAAGCGCGGACAGAGGACGGCGCTCGGCTTCTCGAGCTCTTCTCCCACCCGCTGGAGGTCGCGTCGTCGCTGCGCGGCGACCGTGCGGCGCCGATGACCGCGGCTCAGCTCGCCGGCGCACTGCGCAACGACGAGGGCATCGCGGGCGTGCTGATCGATCCGGGCGGTCCCTGGATCCGTCTGTCTCGGGACGACCTGGCCCCGATCCTCGCCCTCGCCGACTGACGCGCCGCGGCCGAAGCGGTCGGGCGCGCGTGGCACCGAGGTGACGGCTTGCTGTTGACGTCGCTCGTTGCCGGCGCTATCGTTATCAATCAAGTGGTTTATCAAGAGAAAAGTTGATAACGATGACGGTCCCCACGCCCCCTCCCGGCGCCGCTGACGCGTCGCCCGGAGCCTCCGGGCGCGTGGGCCCGGCCGCGCTCGACAAAGCGTTCGCAGCCCTCTCCGACCCGGTGCGCCGAGCGATCGTCGCGCGTCTGAGTCGGGGGTCTGCGACGCTGGGCGAGCTGGCCGTCCCGTTCGCCATAACGCTCCAGGCCGTTTCGAAGCACATCAGTGTGCTCGAGGACGCCGGGCTGGTGTGGCGCACACGCGAGGCGCAGCGTCGTCCGGTCCACCTCGACGCTGCGGCCCTCGCCCGGCTCACATCGTGGATCGACCGGTACCGGCTGGAAGCCGAAGCCGCCTACCGTCGCCTGGATGCCGTGATCGCGGCATCCCGAATCGAAACCACCGGAACGACAACCAACTCAGCAACGAAGGAGAAGGAATCATGAGCAATCCCGTCGTCATCGATGCGACTCCCGGCCAGTCGTACGCCGACATCACCCGCGAATTCGAGGCACCGGTCGAAGCCGTCTTCCGCGCACACGCCGACCCGGACCTCTACAAGAGCTGGGTCGGCCCCCGGGACTACGAGACCCAGATCACGGAATGGGACTTCCGCACCGGCGGCGGCTACCGTTTCGAGCAGAGTGGCGAGGAGGGCGCCTTCGGGTTCAGGGGTGTCTTCCACACGGTCCGCGAGAACGAGCTGATCATCCAGACGTTCGAGTACGAAGGTGCGCCCGACGAGGTCAGCATCGACGTGCTCCGCTTCGAGGAGCTGCCGGGCGGACGGTCGCGCATCGTGGATCACAGCGTGTTCGGCAGCGTCGAAGCGCTCGAGTCCATGATCGAGCAGGGCATGGAAGTGGGCATGCGCGAGGGCTACGAGCAGCTGGACGAGCTGCTGGCGAAGAAGTCATGACCGGCAACGTCATCGCGTCCGCCACGATGTCGCTCGACGGCTTCGTCGCGTACGAGAACAACGATCCCGGCGCGCTGTTCGACTGGTACGACGCAGGCGACGTCGAGGTGGCCAACGCGGGGACCCTCCCGCCCTTCCATCTCACGCGCGAGAGTGCCGACTACTGGACTGAGTGGACCTCGAAGGTCGGATGCCTCGTGGTCGGTCGCACGCTGTTCGACATCACGGACGGCTGGACCGGCGAGCATCCGATGGGCGTGCCGTTCGTGGTGCTGACCCATGAGGCACCGACCGACTGGGCCCATGCCCACACCGGCAATGCGCACTTCGTGACGGAGGGCATCGAGGCCGCCATCGCGAAGGCGAAGGAGATCGCGGGCGACGGCACCGTCGGTGTCGCGGCGGGGACGGTCGCGGGTCAGGCGCTGGCCGCAGGGCTTGTCGACGAAGTAGCGATCGACCTCGTTCCGATCGTGATGGGCTCGGGTCATCGCTACTTCGAGGACGTCGACCCCGCCGACGTCAAGCTCGGCGACCCGACGCTGATCATCCCGGCGCGACGCGTGACGCACATGCGCTTCCCGGTGCTGCGCTGACCGCGGCTGCCCGACATCGCGCGGATGCATCGCCCATCGGCCCTCGACCGGCGGGCGGTGCGTCCTCGCGCGCGCCGGAAGGGGCCAATAGGGTCGAGCCATGGCGAGCGAGCGCATCACTCTGACCGTGCCCGGACCGGACGGGGATCGCGAGGTCGGGCTGTCGAGCCCGAACCGCGTGCTGTGGCCCGACCTCGGCATCACCAAGCACGAGCTCGCGGAGTACGTGCTGGCGGTGTCGGGGCCGTTCCTGGCCGCCAACGGCGACCGGCCGGTCTCGCTTGAGCGGTACCCCGACTCGATCGACGGAGAGTCCTTCTTCTCCAAGAACCCGCCGAAGGGAACACCCGGGTACGTCGAAGCGGTCACCGTCACATACAACAGCGGTCGGCGGCATCCCCAGCTCGTCCTGACCGAGCCGGCCGCGATCGTGTGGGCGGTGCAGATGAACACGATCGTGTTCCACCCGTGGGCATCGCTGGCCGGCGACACCGACAACCCGGTGGAACTGCGCATCGACCTCGACCCGCAGCCGGGCACGGACTTCTCGGATGCCGTCCCCGCCGCCCACGCCCTGCGCGAGGTTCTGCGCGAGGCGGGCCTCGAGGCGTGGGTGAAGACGAGCGGCAACCGGGGCATCCACGTCTTCTGCCCGATCGAGCCGACCCACGAGTTCCTCGAGGTGCGTCACGCGGTGATCGCCGCGGCGCGCGAGCTCGAGCGGCGCATGCCCGACAAGGTCACGACGAACTGGTGGAAGGAGGAGCGCGGCGAGCGGATCTTCGTCGACTTCAACCAGGCCAACCGCGACCGCACGATGGCGGGCGCGTACAGCCCCCGCGCGCTGCCCACCGCGACGGTCGCGACGCCGGTGACTTGGGACGAGCTCGACGGGGTCGATCCCGCGGCGTTCACCATCCGATCGGTGCCCGAGCGGCTCGCCTCGACCGGCAACCCGTGGGACGGATTCCTCGACCGTCCGGGTCGCATCGACACCCTGCTCGAGTGGTGGCAGCGCGACCTCTCGAACGGACTGGGGGAGCTGCCGTTCCCGCCCGACTTTCCGAAGATGCCCGGTGAGCCCCCCCGCGTGCAGCCGAGCAAGAAGAATCCCGAGAACTGGACGGACGACGGCAAGGCCCGCTGACGGATTCGGCCGCGGAGTCGCGCGCCCACGATCTTCGCCGAACCCATGCTCTCGGCGCGAACCCATGCGCGCTCGGCGGGTCGTGCGTATGGGCTCGCGCGGAAGGTGTGGGTTCGGCGTGAGAAGCGAGCGCCGCGGCGGCAGCAGGGCTCAGTCCAGCACGGCGCCGACGTCGTAGGCCGACACGGACTCGAGCTGCTCGTACGTGCACGACGCCGGATCGCGGTCGGGCCGCCACCGCGCGAACTGCACGGTGTGCCGGAAGCGCCATCCTTCGAGCTGGTCATAGCGCACTTCGAGCACGCGTTCCGGTCGGAGGTGCACGAACGACGAGTCGCGATCCGGCGCCGAGAACCGGGACTTCTCGCCCTCGCTCTTGACCGCACCGCCGGCTTCGTCGCGTTCGACGAGCGGTGCGAGTTCGTCGATGAGCTCGAGCCGTCGGGCGTTGGTCCAGGCGGAGACGGCGCCGACGGGGTACAGCGTCCCGTCCTCCGAGTACAGCCCGACGAGCAGTGATCCCACACCCTCGCCGGACTTGTGGATGCGGTACCCCATCGCGACGACGTCGGCCGTCCGGGCGTGCTTGATCTTGAACATGGTCCGTTTGTTCGGCGCGTACGGCTGGGCGAGGGGCTTCGCGACGACGCCGTCCAGCCCGGCCCCCTCGAACTCGCTGAGCCAGCCGCGGGCGGTGTCGGCATCCGTCGTGGTCCTCGTGACGTGGATCGGATGCGGCAACCCGGCGAGCAGGTCGACGAGCTCGGCCCGGCGGGTCTGGAACGACTCCGGCTGCAGGTCGCGGTCGCCGCGGGCGAGCAGGTCGAACGCGATGAACATGGCAGGCGTCGTCTCGGAGAGCATGTTCACACGGGATGCCGCGGGGTGGATCCGCTGCGTGAGCGAGTCCCAGTCGAGACGCTGCGCGCCCGGCTCGCCCTTGGGGACGACGACCTCGCCGTCGAGCAGGCAGGGTTCGGGCAGGAGCCGTGAGAATGCTTCGACGAGCTCAGGAAAGTAGCGGGTGAGCGGCTTCGCCCCCCGGCTGCCGATCTCGACGTTCTCGCCGTCCCACGACACCAGACCGCGGAAGCCGTCCCACTTCGGCTCGTAGCTCAGGCCGCCCGGCACCTTGTCCTGGTCGGGTACCTCGGGGACCGACTTGGCGAGCATGGGCGCGGGGATGTCGTACGGCATGGGTCCATCCTGCCCTCCGTCCGCGACACGAGCGAGACACGCGCTCCAGTGATCGGCAGGCCCGGATCTCGCCGCCTGTATCTGCCCGGCCGGCGGAGGCTCTTCGCTCTATGACCACGACGACGATCGCCCCACCGCGGGAGACCGACGCTCCCGCCGCGCCCCCGGCATCCGCTGCGTCGCCCGCCGGCAGGGTGCGGCTCGTCATGCGCGCGCGGTTCTGGGTGCTCCGGTACGGTCCGGCCGAGCTCGCGTGCCTGATCACGATGCTGGCCGCGAGCGTCGTGGCGGCGCGGCTGACAGACTCGCCGCCCCTCCTGGCGGGTGCTGCCATCCTCGGCGCGACGGTCGGGTTCTACGGAGTGCTGCTCACCGCCGTGATGCGCGAGCAGCTCGGGCTCCTGCCGCACGGTCCACGTCGGGCGCGGCGCGCATTCGTCCGGTCGGTCGGCCTCCTCGGCGCCGAGTTCGGCGTGGCGGAAGCTCGTCGACACCTTCTTCCTCCGGCCCGCCCTGATGATCATCGGCGTCGTGGTGCTGCGGGATGCGGTGTGGGGCCTGCTCGCCGGGAAGATCGTCGCGGACGTGCTGTTCTACGTGATCTCTGGCGTCAGCTTCCGCGTCACCGAGCGCACCGGCATCCGCCTGCCGCGCTTTCGACCGACCGCGAGACTGCAACCGGACGGCGAGACCGCGGGTGAACCCCGCAGTCTGGACGTGCAGATGCAGTCTCGCGGGGAGTGAGCGAGCGCAGGGGCGGACTACGCCTCGATCGGGTCCTTCGGTCGCGCCCACCGCGCTGCCAGCGCCGGCCCGTCCCACACCTGGATCGCACCCCATACGGCGGCCGTGATCGGCACCGCGAGGACCGCGCCGACGATCCCGCCGAGGACGGTGCCGACCGTCAGCGCGACGAGGATCACGAACGCGTGAAGCTTCATCGACCGCCCCATCAGCACGGGCTGGAGGAAGTTGCCCTCCAGCTGATTGACCAGCACGACGACGCCGACCACGAGCAGCGCGTTCAGCGGGCCGTTCGCCACGAGCGCGACCAGCGCGGCGATGATGCCGGCCACCGTCGCACCCACGATCGGGATGAACGCGAGCAGGAACACCAGCACCGAAAGCGGGATCGCCAGGGGCACCTGCAGGATCAGCAGACCGATCAGGATGCCGACGGCGTCGACGAACGCGACGGTCGCCGTGCCACGCACGTACGAGCCGAGCACGGTCACGGTCTTGTCGCCGATGCGGCGGGAACGGAGATAGTGCTCACCGTGGAAGGGGCGCAGCAGGAACTCCCACATCTGCGGCCCGTCCTTCAGGAAGAAGAACAGGATCGTCACCAGCAGCACGAACCCGGTCACGAAGTTCGCGACGGCCCCGACGCCGGCGAGGGCTCCCGAGCCGAACTGCGCGCTCGTGATGAAGTCGGTGACCGTGGTCATCCACTCGTCGAGCTGATCCTGGCTCGGTGCGAAGGGCAGCGTCTGCACCCAGGCGATGAGGGCCTGGAAGCCGTCCTGCGCCTGCGCGTACAGGTCGTCCCACTGGTTGCGGACCGCCCAGACGATCAGCCAGCCGATGCCCGACAGCAGCAGCACGATCGCCAGCAGCGTGATCACGGTCGCCAGCACAGAGGGCACGCCGCGCCGGCGCATCCAGCGCATGACGGGGGCGAAGGCGCACGCCAGGATCAGCGCGATCACCAGCGGGATCGTCACCAGGGTGAGCTGCCGGATGGTGAAGATGATGGCGGCGACCACCGTGACGACCACGATGATCTGGATGGCACGGATGCCGAGCCTGCCGAACCCGTCGGCCCAGAGGCTCCACGGCGCCTTGGTCGCCTTCAGCTCGACATCCCGCGACTCGAGGCGGATCGTCTGCGGTTCGTTCCGGAACAGTCCCATGATGCGAGGCTAATCGCGGGAGGAGCTGAGTCGGCGCCCTTGCGCCGGCGGGCGCGTTGTGCCAGCCCGCGCGTCAGGCGAAGGCGCCGACTCCGGTGATGTCGCGCCCGATCAGCAGCGCCTGGACGCTCTCGGTTCCCTCGTACGTGTGGATCGCCTCGATGTCGGCCATGTGCTGCATGACGCGGTTCTCCAGGAGGATGCCGTTGCCGCCGAGCAGATCGCGGGCGACGGCCGCGATGCGGCGTGCCGCGCGGGTGTTGTGGTACTTCGCGAGCGAGGCCTGCGTCGGGCGCAGCTCGCCCGCGGTCTCCAGGTCGGCCATATGGCGGCAGTACAGCTGCATCGCGGTGAGTTCGTCGAGCATCTGGGTGAGGCGCTCCTGCACCATCTGGAACGCGGCCAGAGGCTTGCCGAACTGCACGCGCTGCTGCGCATAGGACAGTGCAGCCTCGTAACAGGCGGTGGCGTGCCCGAGAGCAGACCAGGCCACACCTGAGCGTGTCGAGTACAGGACGGTGGAGGCGTCCTTGAACGAGTGCGTGCCAGGCAGGACCGCGTCCCGCGGTACGCGCACATCGCTCATCGTGATGTGGGCCTGATGGATGGCTCGCAGCGACGCCTTGCCGAGGATCGGGCGCCCGGTGTAGCCCGGCGTCTCCTGCGGGACGAGGAACGCGCGCACCTTGCCGTCGTGCTCCTGATCGGACGGGTCCGTCACGCGCGCCCAGACGATGGTGATGCCGCCGGAGGAGCCGTTGCCGATCCACTTCTTGGCCCCGTTGAGCACCCACTCGTCGCCCTCGAGCCGCGCCTCGGTCTCGAGCGACACCGAATCCGAGCCGTGATCGGGCTCGGTCAGCGCGAACGCCGCGAGCACCTGGCCGCGCGCGACGGCACGGAGGTACCGGGACTTCTGCGTTTCGCTGCCGAAGAGGGCCAGAGAGCGCAGCGCCAATCCACCCTGAACGGCGACGATCGTGCCGAGGGATCCGTCGCCGCGTGAGATCTCCATGTTCACCAGCCCCGCCGCCAATGGCGATGAGTAGCTCAGGCCATCGTCCACCAGACCGTCGTTGTACAGGTCGAGCTCGCCCAGGCGCCGCGCCAGGTCGAGGTCGTACTCGCCGCGGTCCCACAGGCCGTCCATCCGGGGCAGGACCTCGTCGATGAAGGCCTTGGCGCGGTCCCACACCGCGCGGTCGGCGGCCGGGACGTCGTCGAACACCGCGTAGTAGTCGGTGTCGAGGCGATCCGAGACGTCATAGCCCGCGACGCGCTCGCCGGGTACAGGGATGTGCTCCATCCATTCAGAGTAGCGGAACTGAGTATCGGAGACCGTGACACTCAATGCCAAGGCATCGGAACGGGCGATGCCGGGTTGTCAGTCGGCGCCGAACCGGTCGATGATGCGACGCGCGATCCCTGAGGGCGACATCTCCGGCGACCCGTGGTGAGCGCCTTCGAGCGACTCGTATTCAGCAGTGGGCAGCAGGACCGCGAGGCTCCGTGCGGTGTGGTGGAAGAACTTCTCGCTCTTCGATCCGACCAGAACGATGGTCGGCGCAGTCAGGCCGGCCCAGCGGTCCGCGTGCAGCGCTTCGCCCTGCTGCGTCCCGTCGAGCAGGGCGAAGTCGTACCGCAGCGTGTGGGTGAGGGCCTTCGCGTCCCGCCACAAGGGCAGCATCCGCATGACGGCCACGCCGACGGCCGGCACGCCGATCGCCTCGACGAAGAACGCCTTCGCCGCTCCCGATCGGTCACCGGCCGCGACGGATGCGGCGATCCTCTCCGGCAGGTCGGAGGCCAGGGGCGGCCGCGAATCGTCGCAGATGTACGGCGGCTCGTAGGCGACGACGCCGGTGATCCGGTCGCCGAGTCTCGCGGCGGCGTACAGGGCGAGCGCGGCGCCGGAGGATGTTCCGAACAGGATGGCGCGGCCGCCGGCCTCGTCGACCACCGCGGAGATGTCGTCGACCTCGCGATCCGGATCGGCCGAGTCCGGGCTCTCGTCGCCGCTTCCGCCGCGGCCGCGGCGGTCATAGCTGACGACGCTGAAATGCTCCGCCAGCGCCGACGAGAGCTTGGTCGATCCCTTGTGCGTCGACAGCGCGGGATCGATCAGGATGATCGCCGGTCCCGCGCCGGTGCGAAAGGCCGCGATGTGCGTTCCGTCGGCCGACCGGACGATTGTCGTGGTTGTCTCGATCGTGTTCATCGCATGCTCCTCAGCAGGTCATCGAGTCTGTCGAAGCCGCCGGACCAGCCCTCGACCATGCCCATCGCGGCGATCTGCTCCAGTCGTGCCACGGACGTGAATCGTGTTCGCAGCACGAGCCGCGTGCGGCCGGTCTCGACGCCGAAGAGCTCGACGGTCACGGCGTGGGATTCAGGATCGAGGTCCGCGCCGGTCTCATCGGAGAACCCTTCGACGTAGGCGAGCACCGACCCGGTGATGACTTCGCTGTAGATCGACCGGATCCACACTTCGGGCGGCCCGCCCGCTGGACCCATGCCGAAATGCCACAGGCCTCCGGGGCGCACGTCCAGTGAGCGGACCGTGGTGACCCAGCCCTCGGGTCCCCACCATGCCTCGAGGTCGGCCGCAGTGGTCCAGCTGCGCCAGACCGCCTCGACCGTTCCCTGCAGTTCACGCTCGAGGACGATCTCACGGTTGTGAATGTCCTTCGACACCAACAGGCCGCTCATGCCCCGGCATCCGACCTGTTCATGTGGGCCTGCAGTCGGTCCAGACGCTGATCCCACAGCTCAGTGAAGGTGTCGAGCCAGCGGTCCAGCTCGGCGAAGCGCGCCTGCTCGAGACCGTAGATCCGTCTCTTGCCCTCGACCCGGCGTTGCACGATTGCTACATCACTGAGCACCTTGAGATGCTTCGAGACGAGCGGCTGACTCACGCCCAGGCGGTCGACGATGTCGGTGACCGATCGGGGACCATCGCGCAGGAACTCGACGATCGCGAGCCGATTCGGCTCGGCGAGTGCCGACAGTGTCTGGATCATGGAGACATACTACCAGCCAGTTATATGAATGGCAAGTGATGTGACAGGAGAACGCGCCGACCTCAGCTCTCGAGCTGCCTGCGCACCCTCCGCGCCATCTCGGCCGCGGGCATCGCGCGGGGGAACACGGCGACCACGACGTCATCGCCCGCGGCGGCGGCTCCGTCGGGATGCACGCCGTAGCGCCGCAAGGCGTCATCCAGCGCCCGTCGCAGGGCTGTCAGCGGCACGCGTTTGGTGCCGCGCAGCAGGCGCCGGAGCACGTGATTGTGCAGAGCCGTCACGAGCGCAGAGAACCCGACGGCATCGAGCGGGTCGATCTCGGGCAGCGAGCGGCGGAGGTACTCGTCGAACTGCCGCTCGTAGCGGAAGACGGTGATGATCTCGCGCTCGCGCAGCGCGGGGACCTGCCGCACGATCTGATAGCGGAGGCGCGCGACCTCCGGATCGTGGGCGAAGTGAAGGAAGACCCGCTCGGACGCCTGGCAGACCGCGACCCACGGGTTCGGGTGTCCTCGCTCGAGCCACTCCCGCAGTTCGTCGAGCAGCACCTCGTGGTCGGCGAAGACGACATCCTCTTTGCCGCCGAACTGCCGGAAGAACGTGCTGCGCGACACCCCGGCTGCGCGGGCGATCTGCTCGACGGAGGTCGCCTCGAAACCCTGTTCCGCGAAGAGTTCGAGAGCCGCGGCGACCACGGCGGTGCGCGCGACGGACGGTGACGGTGTCTCACTCATGATCGACAGAAGCCTAGACCCGGCGCGGCGCGGCGCCCCGGCATCCGTCGGGCCGATCGGGTTTCCCGCGCCGACGACGCTTGTCAACCGGTGGACGCCGCGTCGTCGCCGGAGTTCACTGGTGCGATGACGTCTCTTTGGAGGGCTGACGGTGCCGTCGTCGCGGGTTCGCCGTTCCAACCGGGCCAGCATCGCGACGTCCTCGTCGTGGGCGCGGGCATCACCGGCCTCTCCACCGCCCTTCAGCTCGTGCGCGAGGGGTTGGATGTCGCCGTCGTCGAAGCCGCAGAGGTCGGCAACCTCGCCACCGGCGGCAACACCGGGAAACTGTCGCTGCTGCAGGGGAAGGTGCTCTCGACGTTGCGGCGTCACCACTCCGCCGCGCTCGTCCGCGCCTATGTCGACGCCAACCGCGACGGCGCACGATGGCTCACGGACTTCGCCGACGAGGCCGGCATCGCGTACACCCGGCGGACCGCGTACACCTACGCGCAGTCGGATGCCGGGATTCACGACGTCGATGCGGAGTTCGCCGCCGCACACGAAGCAGGACTCGCCGTGCGCCGGGAACTGCCCGACGAGGCCGGCCGGTTCCCGATCGTCGACGCGGTCGCCCTCGACGACCAGGTTGCCATCGATCCGCAGGAGGTGACCCTCGCCCTGGCCCGTGCGTTCCTGGCTGCCGGCGGCACGCTGCACACCGGCACGCGCGTTCTGCACGTGTCGGTCCTGCCGCGCACCGTGGTCGAGACGACCGCAGGATTCGCCTCAGCCCGTCAGGTGGTGCTGGCGACCGCGGCCCCCATCACGTATCGCGGCTTCTACTTCGTCAAGACCCGAGGACTTCGGTCCTACTGCGTCGCGTTCGACGTGCCGGGAGAGGTGCCCGACGGCCTCTACCTGTCCGTCGACGGCCCCACCCGGTCGCTTCGCTCGGTGACGTCCGCCGACGGACCCGCGGAGCTCGCCCGGCTGGTCGTCGGCGGCAACGGCCACTCGGTCGGCCGCGCGGAGTCCGAACGCGCTCTCGTCGATGACCTCATCGACTGGACGCGCCGGAACTTCCCCGGTGCCGAGCCGCAGCTCTCCTGGTCGGCTCAGGACTACGAGTCGCACGATCTGATCCCCTTCGTCGGAGCAATGCCCCGCAGTCTCGGCAAGATCCGGTTCGCCACCGGATTCGGCAAGTGGGGGCTGTCCAACGGGCCCGCCGCGGCCCTGCGCCTGACGGCCGAGATCATGAGGGTGCCGTCCTCCGATCGACCGGAGTGGATGTCGACGATCGCTCACCGGCTGACAGTGCCCGCCGACTTCGGCCGCGGCGGAGTGGAGAACATCCACGTCGGGTGGGAGGCGACGGCCGGGTGGGTCGGCGCGCAATTCGCGCCGGTCCCGGTCGTGCAGCCCGAGGAGGGTCAGGGCGTCGTCGCCACTCGAGGCGGGCACCCCGTCGGCATCTCCACGGTCGGCGGGACGACCCGCGCGGTGAGCCTGGTGTGCACGCACCTGGGCGGGGTGCCGACCTGGAACGACGCGGAGTGCACGTGGGACTGCCCGCTGCACGCGTCGCGGTTCGCCCCCGACGGCACCCGGATCGAAGGCCCTGCGCTGCGGGATCTCGCCCGCCTGCCCCGGTCTGGACCGCCGACCGACCGGTAGTAGGCTCGGGGATTGGTCGGTCTCTCGACGTCAAGACGCTTTCAGCGTCGTCCCCCCGTCGCCCCAGCGAAGGAATGCACTGTGGATCTGTACGAATACCAGGCACGCGACCTCTTCGAAAAGTACGACGTTCCGGTGCTCGCCGGAATCGTCGCGGACACTCCCGAGCAGGCGAAAGCCGCGGCCGAGAAGATCGGCGGCCTTGTCGTCGTCAAGGCGCAGGTGAAGACCGGCGGGCGCGGCAAGGCCGGCGGAGTCAAGGTCGCGAAGACCCCCGATGAGGCGTTCGAGGCGGCGAAGGCGATCCTGGGCCTCGACATCAAGGGCCACGTCGTCAAGCGCGTGATGATCGCCGCGGGCGCCCGCATCGACAAGGAGTACTACTTCTCGGTGCTGCTGGACCGTGCCAATCGCGCCTACCTCTCGCTGTGCAGCGTCGAGGGCGGCATGGACATCGAGGAGCTCGCCGTCGAGCGCCCTGAGGCGCTCGCGCGGATCGCCGTCGACCCCCTCACCGGGATCGACAAGCAGAAGGCCGTCGAGATCGCGGAGGCGGCGGGCTTCGCACCCGAACTGGTCGACAAGGTCAGCGACGTCCTCGTGAAGCTCTACACCGTGTACAAGAAGGAGGACGCGACGCTCGTCGAGGTCAACCCTCTCGTGCTGACCGAGGATGGCGAGATCATCGCCCTCGACGGCAAGGTGACGCTGGACGAGAACGCCGACTTCCGGCACGCCGGCCATGCGCTTCTCGAAGACAAGGATGCCGCCGACCCGCTCGAGGCGAAGGCGAAGGAGAACGACCTCAACTACGTGAAGCTCGACGGTCAGGTCGGCGTCATCGGCAACGGTGCCGGCCTGGTCATGTCCACGCTCGACGTCGTCGCGTACGCCGGTGAAAGCCACGGCGGAGTGAAGCCCGCGAACTTCCTCGACATCGGCGGCGGCGCATCGGCCGAGGTCATGGCCGCGGGGCTCGACGTCATCCTCGGCGACCCTCAGGTCAAGAGCGTCTTCGTCAACGTGTTCGGCGGTATCACCGCCTGTGATGCGGTTGCCAAGGGCATCGTCGGCGCGCTCGCCGAACTCGGCGCGACCGCGACCAAGCCGCTGGTCGTGCGTCTGGACGGCAACAAGGTGGAGGAGGGTCGCGCGATCCTCCGCGACGCGAACCACCCGCTCGTGACGCTGGCCGAAACCATGGACGAGGGCGCCGACAAGGCCGCCGAGCTCGCGAACGCCTGACCCTCCACGGCTCAGCGACGGAATCAAGGAATAGAGAAATGTCGATCTTCCTCAACAAGGACTCCAAGGTCATCGTCCAGGGCATCACCGGCGGCGAAGGCACCAAGCACACCGCTCTCATGCTGAAGGCGGGCACGCAGGTCGTCGGCGGGGTGAATGCACGCAAGGCCGGAACGACGGTCCTGCACCGCGACGCCGACGGCAGCCCGGTCGAACTGCCGGTCTTCGCGTCAGTCGCTGAGGCCATCGAGAAGACCGGCGCCGACGTGTCGATCGCCTTCGTTCCTCCGGCGTTCACGAAGAACGCCATGGAGGAGGCCATCGATGCCGAGATTCCGCTGCTCGTCGTGATCACCGAGGGCGTACCCGTCGGCGACACCGCGGAGGCTTGGGCATACGCGCAGTCCAAGGGCAATGTCACCCGTATCATCGGGCCGAACTGCCCCGGCATCATCACGCCGGATGAGTCGCTCGTGGGCATCACTCCCGCCAACATCACCGGCAAGGGCCCGATCGGCCTGGTGTCGAAGTCGGGCACTCTGACCTACCAGATGATGTACGAGCTGCGCGAGATCGGCTTCTCCACCGC
Organism: uncultured Actinomycetota bacterium; assembly: GCA_963772625.1. Classification (GTDB taxonomy): domain Bacteria; phylum Actinomycetota; class Actinomycetes; order Actinomycetales; family Microbacteriaceae; genus Microbacterium. Next base: position 200,150 of record CAVYXT010000011.1, read on the forward strand.
GATCGGCATCGGCGGCGACCCGGTGATCGGCACGACGCACATCGACGCGCTCGCCGCGTTCGAAGCCGACCCCGAGACCAAGGCGATCGTCATGATCGGCGAGATCGGCGGCGACGCCGAGGAGCGCGCCGCCGACTTCATCAAGGCGAATGTCACGAAGCCCGTCGTGGGCTACGTCGCCGGCTTCACCGCACCCGAGGGCAAGACGATGGGCCACGCCGGCGCCATCGTCTCCGGCTCCGCCGGCACCGCACAGGCGAAGAAGGAAGCCCTCGAGGCGGCCGGCGTCAAGGTCGGCAAGACGCCGTCCGAGACCGCCGACCTCATGCGGGAGATCATCTCGTCACTGTAAGGCGCGAAGCGCCCTCGCCTGTCAGCGGTCCGAGGCCGGCTCGAGTGCGCCCGTCGCCGCTTCGAGCTCGTCCCGCAGCTCGACGAGCGCCGACTCGTAGTCCTGGGTCCGGTAATACTCGCCGTGGGTGCCCACGGTCACCATGTATCCGGTCTTGTCGAGTTCGGCCGCGTAGCGATCCACGTGGTTGGAGATCCCGCCGTCGCCGTCGTATTTGACGGTGCTCAGGGCCGGGTAGCCGAGGTAGTCGGTGAGCCGCCACAGGCTCACCCATCGCACCGGGTCGGCTCTGCCGGCCTCCCAGGCGGGCGCGAGCGAACCGCTGATGCGACCGACCCCGAGCTCCTCCGGCGCCGTCTCCGGCGGCTTGGTCGATCCGCGCGATGTGGCGGCGAAGTCCGCCCTCCACGGATCCGCCGACAGCAGCCCCGGCGGCGATTCGAGCGGGTCCGTGCCCAGCACCTCGGGGCCGAGCAGCTCGGGCAGCATCCGGCCGAAGAAGGGGCGAAGCTGCACGCCGAAGGTCAGCACCGCGACCCTCGGCAGCAGTCGGCGGGTGGTGTCGGAGCTCGCCAGCAGCCCGATCGTCGACATGGCCAGCACGGCGCCCATGCTGTGCGCGGCGAGCACCACCCGGCGATCCTCCGTGCGCAGCCAGTGGTTGATGCGGCCGGCGATCTCGGGCACGGCCCGCTCGGCGTAGCAGGGCGGGCCGAACGGATGCCCGGTCTGGGGCAGGAAGCACGCGATGTCCCACACGATGCCGAGGGGCCGGGTGCCCGTGCCGGCGGTGGCACCGACGGCCAGCAGCGCGACGACCGCCGTTGCCAGAGCGGCCAGCAGCAGCATCCCCACGCTGATGGCATCCACGACGAACTGCTGTCCGTCCGGCGGCGCGATGCCCCACAGTGTGGTGTCGGCGCTGTACGCCCATACCGTCCAGACGATGCCGAGGACGATCGCGAGCGCCAGCGCCGCCGAGAGCCACGCGACCGCCGGTTCGACCAGATGCAGGCGCGATGCGACCCGCCGCTTGGCGTCGATGCGCGACAGCAGGACGGTGGGAGACGGCGGCAGCACGCCTCCCTCCGGGATCGGGATGTCGGGGGGCGTCACGGGCACGGTCTCCGGGCCGGTGCGCCAGGCTTCCGCGCGCGGAGTCATCGTGCGCGGCCGCAGCAGAGCCAGCACGAGCACGAGCGCGAGCGCGACGAGCACGCACGCCACCACGAGAGAACCGAGCGCGACGTAGCTGGAGGAGATCCGCAGGTCCGATCCGCCGCTGGGCGAGGCGTTCCAGCCGATGAGCGCCGCCGGACCCTGCGAGTCGTTGAGGAAGTCTCCGATCGCCACCAGGACGATCGAGCTGGTTCCCACCGCGACGCCCAGAGAGATCGTCATGAACACCGCGGGTCCGCAGCCGAACCAGGCGGTGCGACGGCGTTGCGCCCACGGGCGGAAGAACACGCCCGCGAGGGCGATGGCGGCGCCCGACGCGACGACGAGAACGGGAGTCATCCCCCCGCCGTACAGCCGGTCCACGTCGACGGCGGGAGCAGGGGCGAACACCACGAACGCGCACACACCGCCGAAGACGACCACCGCGAACCAGAGGAGGATGCGGGTGGCGAAGTCCGGCCAGCTGCTCGCGTGCTCCTCCTCGGGGTCCACGCGCATGGTGGGCAGGACGGACGTGAGGACCGCTGCGCCGAGGAGGCCGGCCAGCGCGAGAATCGCGGCCACCACGAAGAACACGAACCACCCCTCGCCGGTCGCACCGCCGAGGCACTCCGCATCGATCAGCAGCCCGCTGCAGTCGGTCCGCCACGCCATCGAGGCCTGCGTGGCGACGAAGGCCGCGGTCAGCAGGAGGGCGCCGGCGAGGTGCGCACGCGCGAGGTGGCGCGTGATCCGGTTCGACCAGAAGCCGGGGCGGGAGAGCACGGCGGCGTCGCGGCGCAGCTCGGTCGGCTGCCGGCGCCGCTCGCGTGGTGGGGGTGCGGGCGCGCCGCCGGTCGTGTCGGAGTCGTCGCGCAGCATCCCGGGCAGCTGGTCATAGCGCAGCCGAGACATCGACGAGAGCACCCACAGCGCCAAGGCCGCGGCGGCCGGCAGCAGGGCCCACAGGGCGAGGCGCTGGCCGGGGCTCCACTGCTGCATCGGCTCGAAGAGCCACTGCAGGGGGCCGCACAGCGTCGGCTGCGCAGCGCACTGAGCCGCGCCGATGTCCAGCGCGAGGGTCGCGGCGGTCGTGGTGAACAGCAGCGTCAGCACGAACCCGAAGAGACGTGTGAGGCCGGACGTGATCGCGGTCCAGACCTGGCGGCCCGGGCTGTCGACCGCCTGGGTCAGTCGGCGCGTCCACTGGGCGGCGTTGCCCAGCGAGAACGGCAGGATCAGCGCATAGACGACTCTGGTCGCCACTCCCGCGACTGCTCCGCCCAGGCTCCCGCCCGAGGCGATCGGGATGGTGCGCACCATCCCGCCCCACGAGTAAGCCTCACGGCGGATGCCGGGCGGCACGTGACCTCGGCGGCCGGGCACCGCGGCGCGGCGGGCCTGCTCCGTAGGCACCCAGAACGATCCCAGCGAGTCGCCGGCGACGAGTGAGACGCCCTCGGGCGCCAGGTCGAGCAGGGCGGCCGGGGTGGTGTTGTTGACCCCGTGCACGCGCAGCTCCAGCGTTCGCGGCGCCGGCTCGGGCCCGGGGGCCCGCGGCGGCGCTGGCGACGGAACCGGGCCATCGGCGGCCTCGTCGTCGTCGGTCTCGATCGGACCCTGAGGAGCGGGAAGGTTGGTCATGACGTCCCCCGTTCGACGTCCGTGTCGCCACACCGGCGCCTGCCCACACCATAGCGAGCCGGCCTTACGGTGGATAGATGGGACCGCCGAGAGAGTACATACCGTCGACGTCCGAGTGGGCGCGCAAGCAGGCGGAGCGTTACGAGGCGTCGAACGGCACCGAAGCAAACCTGCTGCGCGGCGTGCCGATCATCGTCCTGACCACGGTCGGCGCGAAGTCGGGTGGGCTGCGCAAGACGGCGCTCATGCGGGTCGAGCACGACGGGCACTACGCGGTGGTGGCGTCGAAGGGCGGAGCACCGGACGAACCCAAATGGGCTCACAACATGCGCCGGCACCCGCAGGTCCAGCTGCAGGACGGTGCCGTCAAGCGGGACTATCTCGCACGGGAGCTCTCCGGGGATGAGCGCGCCGAGTGGTGGCGTCGGGCAACCGACGTGTGGCCCGCCTACGACGCGTACCAGAAGAAGACCGACCGCCTGATCGCGGTCTTCGCGATCGAGCCCGTCGAGGACTGACCCGCGCCGACGCGAGACCTGCGGATGCCGCGGCGGAGCGTGCCGGGGGGCGGGACGCAGCCCTCCCGTAGGTAGGGTCGATGAGGCATGCACCGCCTCATCGTCGTCATCCTCGCTGCCGTCGACGCCGCCATCGCGGCGGCCGTCGGCATCGCGGCGACCCTCGCCCCCCTGACTCTGCTATGGGTGCTCGGGATGGGCGGCACCGCCGACTGGGGCGCCCTCTGGCCCGCCGGCACGGCGGTGTGGCAGCTCGGCAATCTGGTGCCGCTTCATGTCACGCTCCCCGGCGATTACCTGGCGGTCGCCGGCATCGATCCGGGATCGGCATCCTTCGTGCTCTCCCTCGCCCCGCTCGCGTTCGCGGCCTTCACCGCGATCTTCGCCGCTCGGTCCGGTGTGCGGGCGTCGAGGGCGGACGCGTGGCTCACGGGCGTGGTCACCGGCTCAGCGGTCTTCGCCGCCCTGGCGACGGCGATCGCGCTCACCTCTGCCAACCAGCTCGCCGAAGTCGAGCTGTGGCAGGCGATCCTCCTCCCCGCGCTCGTGTTCGCCCTTCCGCTGCTCGCCGGGGCGGTCGTGACGGAGTGGCGCGAAGCGGGCTCGGGTCGCATAGCCCGCGTGCGGGACCGGATCGAGGCCGCCCCGCGGGGGTGGGGCGAGACGCCCGGGCTCATCGTCCGCGGCGCGGCGGTGGTGCTGGCCGGCCTTCTCGGGCTAGGAGCGCTCGTGTTCGCCGTCGCGCTCCTGGTGCGCGGCGGTGAGGTGATCGCGCTGTTCGAAGCCGCTTCCGTCGACGCCCTCGGGGCGACGGTGGTGACCCTCGCGCAGCTTGCGTATCTGCCCACGCTCGCCGTGTGGGGGCTCGCCTTCGTCGCCGGGCCGGGATTCGCCGTCGGGACCGGAACGGCGGTGTCGCCCGCCGGTACCCAGCTCGGCGTGATCCCCGGAATCCCGGTGCTGGGCGCGCTTCCCGAGTCGACCACGCCGTGGCTGCTGCTGCTCGCGCTGCTGCCGATCGGTCTCGGCGCGCTCGCCGGCTGGATCGCCCGTTCCCACCTCGCGACCCCGCCGGTCGCCCCGACGACGCCGCAGCCCTCGTACGTTCCGACGGAGTGGGATGCCGCGCCGGAAGCCGCTCGCAGCTCCGCGCTGACCGCACTGCTGGCGGGCGTCGACGCCGCCCGCCCTGCGGGCCCAGCCGACGCGGCCGAGGAAGGTCGACTCGACGCGGACCGAGTGGGCGCGTCGGATCCCGACGACCCCATCGGCGCCCGCTTCGTTCTCGCCGTGGGCATCGCTGCGCTGTCCGCTGCGGGTGCCGCCCTGCTCGCGCTGCTCGCTTCCGGATCGATGGGGCCGGGACGACTCGCCGAGGTCGGTCCGCAGCCCGGACCCGTCGCCCTCGCCGTGGGCCTCGAGGTGCTGATCGGAGCGGCCATTCTGCTGCTGTCGCCGCGTCGTCGATCGAAGGTCGCCGCGACCGCAGACCGCCGGGATGCCGCGGCCCCGCTCATCGACGCGGACGCGACCGATACCGCCCCCATCGAGCTTCCGGCAGGAGGCGCAGCGGAATCGGCGCCGCCGGTGCCCACCGACGGCTCGGAGCCCGTGCCCGCCGACGGCTCCGAGCCGGTGCCCTGGCCGCGCAATGCCGACGTCGTGGAGCCGGCGCCCTGGCCGCGCACTGCCGACGTCGTGGAACCGGCCGACGAGCCGCCGTCCCGCCGGCCGGCCCGGCGCCCCAGCAGGCCATCAGTCCCGGCCGACCCGGACAGCACCCCGACCGTCGACCTGGGACCCGGCAGGCCCAATCCGCTCCCGCCGGTAGACTAGGCCGGTGCTCACGGTCGCCGTCCTCATCTCGGGCGCGGGGTCCAATCTTCGGGCTCTGCTCGATGCGGCCGCCGAGCCGGACTACCCCGCGCGCGTCGTGGTCGTCGGCGCCGACCGCGAGGCCCCGGGTTTCACGCATGCCGAGGAGTACGGCATCCCCACCATGCTCGTGCCGTGGCGGGAGTTCGACACGCGCGAGGAATGGGGGGACGAGCTGGGTGCGCAGCTGGATGTGTGGAGGCCCGATCTCGTCGTCCTGAGCGGCCTCATGCGACTGCTGCCTCCCAAGCTCGTCGACGCGTGGTCACCCCGGATCATCAATACCCACCCCGCCTACCTGCCGGAGTTTCCCGGGGCGCATGGCGTCCGGGATGCTCTGGACGCCGGTGTCGCGCAGACCGGCGCGAGCGTCATCATCGTCGACAACGGGGTCGACAGCGGTCCGATCCTCGCCCAGGAGCGCGTCCCCGTGATCCCGGGCGATGACGAGCATGCGCTGCACGAGCGCATCAAGCCGGTCGAGCGCCGCCTCCTGATCGACGTCGTGCGGCGCATCGCCACCGGAGAGCTCGACCTCACCGCGCAGCTGCGCTGAGCACGCACGACGCGTCCACCCCCCGATCCCCACCGAGGAGCCCCATGGCCGGCCCCAGTCACGACCCGAACCTCTACCGCGAACGCGACGTCGTGCCCATCCGGCGCGCGCTCGTCTCGGTCAGCGACAAGACAGACCTGCTGAAGCTGGCCGAGGCTCTCGCCGAGGCCGACGTCGAGATCGTCTCGACGGGCTCGACCGCCGCCACCATCCGCGACGCGGGCTTCGCCGTCACCGACGTCGCCGCGGTCACCGGCTTCCCCGAGTCGCTCGACGGACGGGTCAAGACGCTGCACCCGGGCGTGCACGCAGGACTGCTGGCCGACCTCCGCCTCGAAGACCACGAACGGCAGCTCGACGAGCTCGGCATCGCGCCGTTCGAGCTCGTCGTGGTGAACCTCTATCCGTTCGTCGAGACCGTCGCGTCGGGCGCGCAGGGCGACGCCGTCGTCGAGCAGATCGACATCGGCGGACCCGCGATGGTGCGCGCGTCGGCGAAGAACCACGCCAACGTCGCGATCGTCGTCTCGCCTGAGTCGTATCCGGCCGTCATCGACGCGATCCGCGCCGGCGGGACCAGTCTCGCCCAGCGCCGCGCGCTCGCCGCCCGGGCCTTCGCGCACACGGCCGCCTATGACCGCGCGGTCGCGCAGTGGTTCGCGGAGGAGACGCTTTCCGGCGACGTCGACCTGCCCCAGCACCTCACGATCAAGGCGGAACGGCTCACGACGCTGCGCTACGGCGAGAACTCGCACCAGCGCGCCGCGATCTACTCGCGCGTCGGGGGCCACGGGATCGCACAGGCGACCCAGCTGCAGGGCAAGGAGATGTCGTACAACAACTACGTCGACGCGGATGCCGCGCTGCGCGCCGCATTCGACATGGTCAAGCCGGCGGTTGCGATCATCAAGCACGCCAACCCGTGCGGCATCGCCGTGGCCGCACCGAACGCGCTCGACCCGATCGCCAGCGCCCACCTGCGCGCGCACGAGTGCGACCCGGTCTCGGCGTTCGGCGGGGTGATCGCGGCCAACCGCACGGTCACCCTCAAGCTCGCGGAGAACCTGCGCGACATCTTCACCGAGGTCATCGTCGCGCCCGACTTCGAGCCCGCAGCCCTCGAGGTGTTCGCGCTCAAGAAGAACCTGCGTGTGCTGCAGCTGCCGGTCGACTGGCAGCAGGAGCGCATGGACGTGCGCCTCGTGTCGGGCGGCCTCCTTCTGCAGGACGCCGATCGCTTCCCGGATGACATCGAGTCGGTCGCGAAGGACTGGCAGCTCGTGTCGGGCGAGCGTCCCGACGACGCCGAGATGACGAACCTCATCTTCGCGTGGAAGGCGTGCCGCGCGGTCAAGTCCAACGCGATCGTCCTCGCGCGCAACTCCGCCACGGTCGGCATCGGCATGGGCCAGGTCAACCGGGTCGACTCGTGCCGCCTCGCGGTGGAGAGAGCGGGAGACCGGGCCGCGGGGTCGGTCGCGGCATCCGATGCGTTCTTCCCGTTCGCCGACGGACCTCAGCTGCTGCTGGACGCGGGCATCGCCGCGATCGTGCAGCCGGGCGGCTCGGTGCGAGACGAAGAGGTCATCGCTGCGGCGCAGGATGCCGGTGTGACGATGTTCTTCACCGGCGAGCGGCACTTCTTCCACTGACCCGGGCTGTTCCCGGCCCCGGCCCGGCCCGCGCTGCCGGGCCCGGCCCGGCCCGGCCCGCCCGGCCCGCCCGGCCCGCGAGACTGCAACCCGCACGTCGAGACAGCGGGTGAACCCCGCAGTCTCGACGTGGGGTTGCAGTCTCGCGGGGATCAGGACGGGCTCAGGGGGCGGGGCGACCGTACTCCTCGAGCCAGCGCAGCCAGACCTCGCTCACCGTCGGGTACGACGGGACAGCGTGCCAGAGGCGCTCGAGCGGCACCTCTCCGACGATCGCCACAGTCGCGGAGTGAAGCAGCTCTGCCACCTCGGGCCCGACGAACGTGGCACCGATCAGGACTCCGCGATCCTCGTCGACGATCGCGCGAGCTCGTCCCTCGTAGGCGTCGGCGTACGTGCTCGCTCCGCCGAGCCACGACAGGTCGTAGTCGAGCACCCGGATGCTGCGCCCGGCGGCCCGGGCGTCGGCTTCGGTGAGGCCGACCGACGCGACCTCCGGGTCGGTGAAGGTCACCTCCGGGATGTGCTCGTGATCGGCGGTGGCGACGTGCGCGCCCCAGGGCGCGTCGTCCACCGGCAGGCCCTTCGCACGGGCGGAGATCACGTCTCCCGCCGCGCGCGCCTGGTATTTGCCCTGGTGAGTCAGGAGCGCACGGTGGTTGACGTCGCCGACCGCATAGAGCCAATCGGTGCCGCGGACGAGGAGCGTGTCGTCGACTGCGAGCCATGCTCCCGGCTGGAACCCGATGGTCTCGAGGCCGAGGTCGGTGGTGCGGGCGGTGCGCCCGATCGCGACGAGCACCTGCTCGGCGACGACGCGACCGCCGTCCGAGAGGGCGAGCACCGCGTTGTGCTCGGTGCGGTGGGCCTCGGTGACCTCGACCCCGGTGCGGATGGTCACCCCGAGCCGCGTGAGCGATGCCTCGACCATCTCCCGGGCGAACGGCTCCATCTTCTGCAGCAGGGTCGAACGGACGAGCAGGGTCACCTTCGTACCGAATCCCGCGTAGGCGGTGGCAAGCTCGGCCGCCACGACGCCGCCGCCGATCACGGCGAGCGAGGCGGGGATCTCCTTCGCGCTGGTCGCGTCGCGGCTGTTCCACGGCTCGATCTCGCGCAGACCCGGGATGTCGGGCATCAGCGACGCCGATCCGGTCGCCACCGCCACGGCGTGCCGAGCGACGAGCTCGGTCACGGTGCCGTCCTCGCCTCGCACCCGCACGCGCTTGACGCCCGTGAACTCGGCGTGCCCGCGGACCAAGTCGATGCCGGTCTCGTCGAGCCACTTCACCTGCGAGCCGTCGTCCCAGTCGTGGGTGATGCGATCGCGCCGACGCAGCACACCGGCGATGTCGACGTCGCCGGTGACCGCCTGCTTCGCCCCGTCCACGCCGCGCGCCGCGCGCAGCGCTGCCGCGCTGCGCAGCAGCCCCTTGGACGGCATGCACGCCCAGTACGAGCACTCGCCGCCGACCAGCTCGGCCTCGACGAGGACAGTCGTCATTCCGCCCTGTATGGTGCGGTCGGCGATGTTCTCGCCCACCGCGCCGCCTCCGATCACTATGACGTCGTATTCGCGTTCGCTCATCTGTTCACGGTATCCCGCTGCGGCGACCACCGGGGTGAGGGTAGCGTGCGGACGCGGCGGGCGGCGGGTGTACACCGGATCGGCCTGCCCGGCAAGGGCTGGTGGTCCGGCCGACGGAGGGGCTCACTGGAACGCGAACCGGTTTGGATCCTGACACAGGGGTCAGGCCAGAAGGAGTTCCGATGGAGCACGCCCGCCGCCCGAGCATCGCCCGCATCGCCGATATGAGGAGAACCCCCGACCTCGCGCCGCACCCCGAGGCTCCGAAGGCGGCGTCCGTCCTCCGGGCGGCGATCGCTCTGGTGCTGGCACTCGCGGTATCGGTGGGCGTGTTCGCCGCGCCGGTCTCCGCGACCGCGGCAACGCGCGCCGCGGCGGGGACGGCATCGGCAACGACAGCGGTCGCGCCTCTCACGAACCTCGCTCACCTGGACTTCCTGCTCGACCAGGCGACGCCACCGGCGGAGGTGCCCGGGCACACGACCTACCGGCTCGCTGAGGAGCCGACGCTCGTCCTGCCGTGGACCTACGCGGATTCGCGCCCGGGCGGCGCCTTCCAGCGGGTGGGGGGCGGCAAGCTCGATGAGGCGACCGGCCTGTGGGGGCAAGGAGCCTACAACGCCGACGACATCGCGCGTGCGGCCGTGGTCTACCTGCGGCACTGGGCGCTGACGGGTGCCGAGGCCAGCCGGGACAACGCCTACGAGATGCTCCGCTCCATCACCTACCTGCAGACCGCGGACGGCCCGAATGCAGGCAACGTGGTGCTGTGGATGCAGCCCGACGGCACGCTCAACCCGTCGGCTGACCCGGTGGAGCTGCCCGACCCGTCGGACTCGGGACCGAGTTACTGGCTCGCCCGCACGATCTGGGCACTCGGAGAGGGCTATGCCGCGTTCCAGGACGCCGATCCGGAGTTCGCGGCCTTCCTCGAGGAGCGGCTGGCGCTGTCGGTCGCAGCCCTCGATCGTCAGGTGCTGGGAAGGTATGGCGAGTGGGCGGAATCGGACGGAATGCGCGTGCCGGCGTGGCTCATCGTCGACGGTGCCGATGCCTCGGCCGAAGCAGTTCTCGGGCTCGCTGCCCGAGTCGACGCGCAGCCGGCCGATACCGCCGCGGCCGATGCCATGCGCAAGCTTGCCGAAGGGATCGCCGCGATGTCGGCGGGCTCGGTGCGCTCGTGGCCGTACGGCGCGATCCTGCCCTGGGCCCAGTCCCGCAGCATGTGGCACGCCTGGGGTTCACTGATGCCCGCCGCACTCGCAGAAGCATCCGTCGTCCTCGGCGACGACGCGCTGGCGCAGCCGGCGATCGCCGACGCCGCGGTCTTCACGCCCACCCTGCTGACCGCCGGAGGCACCGACAACGGATGGTTCCCGAGCCCGACCGATCGCGTGCAGATCGCCTACGGTGCCGACTCCCGGCTGCAGTCCCTGCTGGCTGTGGCCGACGCGACGGGCTCGGGCGGATTCGAGGCGCTCGCCGGGATTCAGGCCGCGTGGTTCTTCGGTGCGAACCGCGCCGGCGAGCCGATGTACGATCCGGCGACCGGAGTCACCTTCGACGGCCTCGAGGAGGACGGCAGGATCAACCGCAACAGCGGCGCGGAGAGCACGATCCACGGTCTGCTGTCGATGATCGCCCTCGATGCCCGACCCGAGTTGGCCGCGCGAGCATCGTCCGTCACCACGATCGCCGAGCGGACCGGGCTGGAGCTCGTCGAGGCGGAGTCGGCCGTCGAGACGGACGGCGCGATCAGCACGCCGGAGTCGTGGACGGGCGAGTCGAGCTGGTCCGGGGACGCCGTCACGCTCGCTGCCGGACAGCACGCGCTCTTCGACATCGGTGAGGCCGGCGTGCGCCGCTGGGTGGAGCCGGTGGTCTGGTCGAGTCCCGAAGGCGACGGCAGTCGCTCCTGGTGGTCGTCCGAACGCGTGCCGCTCGGTTTGCTCTCGGAGTCGGCCCCCGCCCAGGGGATCTCGCCGACGGCCGGCGTTCTGCTGCCGCACTCGCTCCAGCTGCCGGTCTTCGAGAATCGACAGCAGGTCCGGGTCGATGTCCTGAGCGGCTCGCTGCAGCTGGACGCTCTGCTCGTCCGACCGGTTGCCTCACGCCTGGTGCTCACGGGCGAGGGCGGAGTCACCGAACTGGTGCACTCCAGCAGTGCGACGCCCCAGCCGATCCGCGTCGGACGCGACGGTGAGAGTTCAACCGTCGTCGTGTACGACGAGTCGGGTGCCGAAGTCCGGACGTATGACCTCCGTGAGGCGCGTTCCGTTCCCGTGCCGAGCGGGGGTTTCGCGATCCTGACCGGGTGAGCGGCTGACGGCCGCCCTCCCGAACCGAGGCGGCTGTCGGGCTCACGGCCGTGTCCGATTTCCGCCAGTCGGATGCCGCCGGTCGTGGCAGGCTGGGATACGTGAGCATCCCGAGCATGACCTTCGACGAGCGGTACGGCGTGATCCAATCGCGCGATCCGCGTTTCGACGGGCAGTTCGTGACCGCGGTGCGCTCGACCGGGATCTACTGCCGGCCGAGCTGCCCCGCCCGAACTCCGAAGCCCGCCAACGTCTCGTTCTACGCCACGAGCGCGGCCGCGCACGAAGCCGGATACCGGGCGTGCAAGCGCTGCCTTCCCGAGGCCGCGCCGGGATCGCCGGAGTGGGACCTGCGCAGCGACACCACCGCGCGCGCGATGCGGCTGATCGCCGACGGGGTCGTCGAACGCGAAGGAGTTCCGGGCCTCGCCCGCCGCCTCGGCTACTCGCCGCGGCACCTGACCCGGCTGCTGACCGCCGAGCTCGGCGCGGGCCCGCTCGCACTCAGCCGGGCTCACCGCGCCCACACCGCCCGGATGCTGCTCGTGGGCACGGACCTCCCCGCGGCGGATGTCGCATTCTCGGCCGGCTTCTCCAGCATCCGCCAGTTCAACGAGACCGTGCGCGAGGTGTTCGGGATGCCGCCGCTCGACCTCCGTGCGCGCAGGCGCGGCGGCCTGAGCGGCGACGCGGTCCACGCGCCCGGCGGGATCGACCTGGTCCTGCCCCACCGCGGGCCCTTCGACGCCGCCGGGCTGTTCGCTTGGATGGGCGCGCGCGCGATCGGCGGAGTCGAAGCGGCTTCGGCAACCTCGTTCGCGCGCACGCTGCGGCTGTCCGGCGGACCGGCCTGGTTCGAACTCCGGCTCGACGAGATCGGTCGGGTGCGGTTGCGCGCCCGCCTCACGCATCTCGGCGACCTCTCCACGCTCGTGACGCGTGCTCGCCGCCTGTTCGACCTGGATGCCGACCCCATCGCCGTGGACGGGGCCCTGGCGCGCCATCCCGAACTCGCACCTCTGGTCGCGCGGGTGCCCGGCATCCGTGTTCCGGGCGCAGCGGATCCGCAGGAGATGCTCGTGCGCGCGATGGTCGGGCAGCAGATCACCGTCGCGGCGGCGCGCACGGCGCTGACCGCGCTCGCCGATGCGCTGGGGGAGCCCGTGGACATCGGCGCCGACCAGGGTCACGCCCGCCTGTTCCCGACTATGGGGGCCATCGCCGAGCGCGGATCGGAGGTGCTGCGCGGTCCGGCAGCCCGCACGCGTGCCCTGATCGGCGCGGCCGCGGCGCTCGCGGACGGCTCGTTGCAACTCGGGCCCGGCGACGAGGCGGCCGACCAGCGTGCCGCGCTGCTCGCGATGCCCGGGATCGGGCCCTGGACAGCCGACTACGTTCGTATGCGCGTGCTCGGCGACACCGACGTGTTCCTGCCGGGCGACGTCGCGGTGCGCACGGGTGCGGCTCGCGCCGGACTGCCCGCCCAAGCCCAGGAGCTCGATGCCTGGGCCGCCCGGACCGCTCCGTGGCGCAGCTACCTGACCGCTCACCTGTGGCGCGCATCCGCCCCATCCACGGCGGGCGACGGGCTCGGTCCAGCCGCGGCGGCCGCGGACGCACCCCCCGAATTCCCCGACACGACACCCGAACCGGTCCTACGACCGACCACGAAGGAGGCCCCGCGATGAGCGCGAGCATTCAGACCATCGACACCCCAGACGGCGCGTTCACGATCGTCGCGGACGACCGCGGCCGCGTGCTGGCCTCGGGCTGGACCGCCGACGCCGATGCCGCGCTGGCGCGCATCCACCCTCGACTGCGCCCGGACAACGTGCAGGAGACCGAGACGGATGCCGCAGCCGCCGCTCTCGCCTACTACGGGGGCGACATCTCGGCGATCGACGAGGTGTCCGTCGTGCAGGAGGGGACCGCGATGCAGGCAGCCGGCTGGGCGGCGCTGCGCGGGATCGAGCCGGGCCATCCGCTGTCCTACGCCGAGTTCGCGGCCGCTCTCGGACAGCCGAGCGCGGTGCGTGCCGCGGCATCCATCTGCGCACGCAACGCGCCCGCTCTGTTCGTGCCCTGCCACCGGGTGCTGCGCTCGGACGGCTCGCTGGGCGGTTTCGCGTGGGGCCTCGGGGTGAAGCAGAGCCTGCTCGCGCGCGAGTCCGCCGCCTGACCCCGGCCCTCGCCGGCAGCGGCGCCCTGTCCGCGAGACTGCATCCGCAGGTCGAGACAGCGGGTTATCCCCGCAGTCTCGACGTCCCGGTGCAGTCTCGCGGTCAAGAAGAGAGAGCTCCGAAGCTCTGGTTGCACCCGCGGAACGACGGGGGATAGGCTGGAGGGCTTTCGTCCGCGTCTCGCGGACACCCGTCGAAGGAGGATGCCATGAACACGATCGCCGTTGCCGTCACGCCGGTCGCCGCCGTCCTCCGCGACTCGATCGGGACCCCCGCGCTCCTCGGCTGAGCCGAGTCGGCATACCGCCGACCCTCCGCGCGTTCCGTTCGACAGGCGTTCCCGCCGGTCGCCGTATTCTTCGGCGACCGCCCTCACCACGATGTTCACCCTGCGCGACCTCTCCAACCAAGGATCATGACTTCCACCGCTTCGAAGCCCGACGGCCGCATCTCGACGATCCGAGCGCTCGCACGCCTTTTCCCGTTCGCGCGACCGGTCCTCGGGCGCCTCACGCTCGGCGCTGCGAGCGCGCTCGTCGCGAGCCTGCTCGCGCTGTCCATCCCGCTCGTCCTCGAGGCGATCGTGCGCGGTCCGATCAGCTCGGGCGACCCTGCCCTGCTGATCCTCGGGTCGGTCGCGATCCTCGTGCTGGGCTTGCTCGAAGCCCTCATGGTGTGGCTCCGCCGCTTCTTCGTGATCGGGCCCGCGACCAAGGTCGAGTACGACCTGCGCACCGAGTTCTACTCGCGCCTGCAGCGTCTGCCGGTGTCGTTCCACGACCGCTGGCAGTCGGGTCAGCTGCTCAGCCGCATGATGCAGGACATCAGCATGCTGCGCCGCTGGATGGCGTTCGGCCTGCTGCTGCTGGTCGTCAACGTGCTGACCATCGCCGTCGGAACGGTCCTGCTCTTCCGGTGGCACTGGCTGCTCGGCACGATCTTCCTCGTCTGCTCGCTGCCGCTGTGGTTCACCGGGTACCGGTTCGAGAAGACCTACGGGAGCCTCGCACGGCAGAGCCAGGACCAGGCCGGCGATCTCGCGACCTCCGTTGAGGAGAGCGTGCACGGAATCCGCGTGCTGAAGGCATTCGGACGCGGCAAGCACGCGCTGCACAAGTTCACCGCGCAGGCGGAGTCGCTGCGGCAGACCGAGCTGCGCAAGGCCGGCGCCATCGGCGTCATCTGGTTCTGGCTGGTCCTGCTGCCCGACCTGGCGTTCGCGCTGTGCCTCGGCGCGGGAATATACCTCGTCCAGCTGGGTCAGCTCGGCGTTCCCGAGCTCATCGCCTTCTTCGCGATGGCGACCGTGCTGCGGTGGCCCATGGAGTCGATCGGCTTCCTGTACTCGTTCACCCTCGACGCGCGCACGGCAACGGACCGCATCTTCGAGGTGTTCGACGAGCACAACACCATCACCGACCCCGCCACGCCGATCACGATCGGACAGCCGCGCGGCGAGCTCGCGTTCGAGGGTGTGCACTTCCGATACCAGGATGCCGCGCCCGCCGAGCGCGACCTGCTCGACGGCATCGACCTCGTGCTGCGGCCAGGGGAGACGATGGCCCTGGTCGGCCTGACCGGCTCGGGCAAGACGACCCTGACGACGCTTCCCTCACGCCTGTACGACGTTACCGGCGGGCGCGTGACTCTCGACGGCGTCGACGTACGCGACCTGACGCTCAGCGAGCTGCGCCTGCACGTGGGAATGGCGTTCGAAGACGCGACGCTGTTCTCGCAGACCGTGCGCGACAACGTCCTCCTCGGCCGGGAAGACCTCGAGCCCGGCAGCCCGGAAGCCGAGGCGGTCCTGCGCGAAGCGCTCGATGTCGCCCAGGCGTCGTTCGTGGACGATCTGCCCGACGGTGTCGATACCGTCATCGGCGAGGAGGGGATGAGCCTCTCGGGCGGGCAGCGTCAGCGACTCGCGCTCGCCCGCGCCGTCGCGGCTCGACCCGCCGTGCTCGTCCTGGACGACCCGCTGTCGGCGCTCGACGTCGACACGGAAGCCCTCGTCGAAGATGCCCTCCGCGAGGTGCTGCACGCCACCACGGCGCTCGTGGTCGCGCACCGGCCGTCGACCGTGACGCTCGCCGACCGCGTGGCGCTGCTCGAGGCCGGCCGCATCACGGCGGTCGGAACGCACTCGGAGCTCCTGCGCGACAGCCAGCACTACCGGCACGTCATCTCGAGCCTCGAACACGAACAGAACCGCGTGCGCGCCCTTCGATACGAGCCTTTCGGCAAGACTGCACAACCGGAGGTGAACCCGTGAGCAACACGACCGTGGAAGGAACCAGCGGCGAAGACCGCTCGGACTACACGCGCGACGAGAGCCGCAGCATCCGTCGCCGGTCGCTTCGCCTGCTCGGGTCGCTGGTCTCGCCGCTGAAGTGGCAGCTCGTGCTCGCCGCCGTCGTGCTGATCGTCTCGACGGCGCTGCGCGTTGCGGGGCCGGCGCTGATCGCGTACGGCATCGACACCGCGTTGCCCGCGGTCATCGACGAGATGAACTGGCTGCCCACCATCGGCGTCGTCGCGGTGTACCTGCTCACCGCGCTCGGTGGGGCGGCTCTCATCGGCTGGTACGTCGTCGTGGCGGCGCGCCTCACGCAGGCGGTCATGCTCGATCTGCGCAAGCGCATCTTCCTGCACACGCAGCGGCTCAGCCTCGAGTTCCACGAGTCGTACACGTCCGGCCGGATCATCTCCCGGCAGACCAGCGACCTCGACACGATCCGCGAGCTGCTCGACGGTGGACTCAATGAGCTCGTCTCCGGCATCCTCTACGGCGCCTTCACCCTGATCGCGCTGCTCCTGCTCGATTGGGAATCGGGTGTCATCCTCGCCGCCATGGGGGTTCCGCTCTTCCTGCTGATGCGGTGGTTCTACCTGCGCTCGCAGGTGGCATACCGCGAGTCGCGCGTCGTCAGCGCCAAGGTGATCGTGAAGTTCGTCGAGACGATGACCGGTATCCGCGCCGTCAAGGCCTTCCGCAAGGAGGTCCGCAACGACGACGAGTTCGGCGGCGTCGCCAGCGACTACCGCGACGTCAACATGCGCACGATCCGCCTCTTCGGCATCTTCGAGCCGGGGCTCATGGCGGTGGCGGCGGTGACCGTCGCCCTCGTGCTGCTGTGGGGCGGTGTGCGCGTCGTGGACGGATCGATCCTCATCGGAACGCTGATCGCGGCCGTGCTGTACGTGCGAAACTTCTTCGCGCCGATGCAGGAGGTGGCGTTCTTCCTGAACTCCTACCAGTCCGCCACGGCGGCCCTGGAGAAGGTGTCGGGCGTGCTCGAGGAGGAGCCCACGGTTCCGGATCCTGTCGAGCCGGTCGACCTGTGGCACGCCCGCGGTCACATCCGCTTCGAGGACGTCGAGTTCGGCTACAGCACCGGGCGCACGATCCTCCCCGACTTCTCGCTCGACATCCCCGCGGGCGAGACGATCGCCCTGGTCGGGACGACGGGTGCGGGCAAGTCGACGCTGGCCAAGCTGGTGTCGCGGTTCTACGACCCGACGCGAGGCCGCATCACGCTCGACGGCGTGGACCTGCGCCGGCTGCACCCGAAGGACCTGCGGCGCGCGATCGTCATGGTCACGCAGGAGGCATACCTCTTCAGCGGAACGGTGGCCGACAACATCGCGCTCGGCAAGCCCGATGCAACTCTCGACGAGATCCGCGCGGCTGCCCGCGCGGTGGGCGCGGATGCGTTCATCGAACGACTTGCGGACGGCTACGGCACCGATGTGAACAAGCGCGGTGGGCGCGTCTCGGCGGGTCAGCGGCAGCTGATCTCGTTCGCGCGTGCGTTCCTGGCCGATCCGGCGGTGCTGATCCTCGATGAGGCGACCGCGTCGCTCGACATACCGAGCGAGCGGCAGATCCAGAACGCGCTGCAGACGCTGCTGGCCGACCGCACCGCGATCATCATCGCCCACCGTCTCTCGACGGTGGCGATCGCCGACCGCGTGCTCGTGATGGAACACGGCGAGATCATCGAGGACGACGCTCCCGACAACCTCATCGGAGGCGACGGGCGCTTCGCGCGCCTGCACGCGGCCTGGCGGGAGTCGCTGGTCTGACTTGGGGGCACCGGATGCCGCGGCCTGCACTTTCGCGGGGTCGCGGCATCCGTCGTCTTGGCGGGTTGGCTTCGCTGTGGCCCGGTCGGAGAATACGCGGCCGGTCGGAGCATCTGCCGCGAATCCTCCGACGAACGCGCGATTCTCCGACCGCAGTGCCCTGGCGCCGGGTGCTTCAGGCGGCGAGGTGCGCGCCGGCGGCCACCGCGCGGGCGATCGTCCGCTCGACGGCGAGCCAGTCGTGAACGACCTGCGCGTAGGTGAAGCGCAGCACCGTGTAGCCGCGGAGTCGCAGCTCAGCGTCGTGGGCGACGTCTTTGGTGCGCTGAGCCGACGTCGAATGGAACGCGAAGCCGTCGATCTGCACCACGAGCCGATCGCCGATGAGCAGATCCACTGGACGCCCGGCGATCACGAACTGCTGCCGCAGCCGAAGACCCCACGGCGTGAGTCGCACGATGACGATGGTCTCGAGCCCCGAGTCGGACAATCCGCTCACCGTTCGAGCGCATTCTGCCGCGGCGCGAGAACGCCAGTGCACCTGGCGCAGTGCATCGACCGACAGCCCTTCGACTCGGATCGCAGACTCCCACACGACGCGAGCGGTTTCGGGGTCGAGGCATCCCGCGAGGTGAGCGAGCGTGTCCTCGGGCGATTCGACCAGCCCGTACACGGGCGCGGGCGCGATCGACGTGGTCCAGTGGGCCACTCCATCGAATGCAGCGCTGCGAGAATGGGGCGCGAAGCGCAGGTGCAGCCGTTGATCGATCTCCTCGGGCAGCCACCACTTTCGACGCCGCGCCGCCGACACACAAGCGATGTGAGCCCCAACGGATGCCGCAATGACGAGCTCGGTCGCCGCCGTCGGGCCGGCAAGCCACACTCGCCGTACGACCCGCACCCAACCGTTCTGTACTGCTCGCCTCACCGCGGTGATTGAGAAGCCCGCTCGACGGGCGACCTCGCGATGCGCGATGCCGCCTTCACGGCGGTTGAGCCATTCGACGATGTCCACACAACGATGATGAACACTCGCGTATTCGGCTCGACCCGTCGCGTGCGGGATGTGCGAACCGGCCCCCGCTGCGCAGATGTGCAGGAGTCGCTGTGTGCCGAGTGGATGCCGCCGGTCGGAGCTTGCGCGCAAAGTCGGAGGATCCGCGCGAAATGCTCCGACGAACCCGCGATTCTCCGACCGCAGGGCGAGCAACGGGCGGTTCGGGGCGGGCTACAGCCGGATCTCGGCGATGACCTCGCCGTACTCGGTCTCGCTGACCGGGGTGAAGCCGACGCGCTTGAAGAACGCCTCCGGGCCGCCGTCGCCGGCTTCGTAGATCACGTCGACGTGATCCATGCCGCGAGCCCGCGCCTCGGCGAGCAGCCCCTCCACGGCGAACCGACCCACGCCGCGGCCCTGATCGTCCGCGTCGACGTTGATGCGCCAGAGGACCGAGCGGAAGTGCTCCTCGGATGCCTCGGGGTCGAAGTTCGCGCTGACGAACCCCACCACCTCGTTGGCGTCGAGGACGACGCGCTGCCAGGACGTCTGCGGATTGATGACCGTGGCGGCTATTCCGTAGCTCACGGGAGCCAGATACTGCTCCTGCCCGGGCTTGAGGGACATGTTGTTGACCGCGACGATCGTCGCGGCGGAAAGTTCGACAAGTCTCAGCTCGGCCATAGGCACAGGGTAGTCGGGAATCGATGCGCCCGTCACGAATGACGTCCTCGTGTAACGAGGAATTCACCGGGCGAAGTATCTCGATGTCAAGATACTTTTTCGTTGCGATAGGCTGGCAGGACCACCCGAACGGAGACGACACCGGTGACTGATTCGACCATTTTCTACACCCACACCGACGAGGCTCCGGCGCTTGCGACCGCCTCGTTCCTGCCCATCGTGAAGGCGATCACGAGCCAGGCGGGGGTGGATGTCGAGACGCGGGACATCTCGCTCGCGGGTCGGGTTCTGGCGGCGTTTCCGCAAAAGCTGACGCCGGAGCAGCAGGTGGGCGATGCGCTCGCCGAGCTGGGCGGGCTCGCGACGCTGCCCGAGGCGAACATCATCAAGCTGCCGAACATCTCGGCGTCGATCCCGCAGCTGAAGGCGGCCATCGCCGAGCTGCAGTCGCAGGGCTTCGACATCCCGGATTACCCGGATGACGCGCAGTCGCTCGAGGAGAAGGACATCCGCGCCCGCTACGACCGCATCAAGGGCTCCGCGGTCAACCCGGTGCTGCGCGAGGGGAACAGCGACCGCCGCGCACCGCTGTCGGTGAAGAACTACGCACGCAAGCACCCGCACCGCAACAAGCCGTTCGCCGAAGGTTCGAAGACGCGGGTCGCGACCCTCGGCCACGACGACTTCAAGTCCAACGAGAAGTCCGTCGTCATCGACAGCGACGACGTCCTCACGATCCAGCACGTCGCCGAGGACGGCACCGCGACGTCCCTCAAGACCGGTCTCAAGGTGCTGCCCGGCGAGATCGTCGACGCGACGTTCCTCTCCGCCGCCGCGCTCGACGAGTTCCTCGCCGAGACGCTGCGGGAGGCGGCATCCGACGACATCCTCTACTCGGTGCACCTCAAGGCGACCATGATGAAGGTCAGCGACCCGATCATCTTCGGCCACGTCGTGAAGGCGTACTTCGCCGACGTGTTCGACAAGTACGGCGATCAGATCGCCGAAGCGGGTCTGACCCCCAACGACGGCCTCGCGGCGATCCTCACCGGGCTTCCGTCCGTCCAGGGCGGCGACGACATCGCGGAGCGCATCAGGGCCGACCTCAGCCGCGGTCCGCGCCTCTCGTACACGAACTCCGACAAGGGCATCACCAATCTGCACGTCCCCTCGGACGTCATCGTGGACGCCTCGATGCCGGCGCTCATCCGCAACGGCGGCAAGCTGTGGGGCTCGGACGGCGGCGAGGCGGACACGCTCGCCGTCATCCCCGACTCGTCGTACGCGAGCGTCTTCCAGACGGCCATCGACGACGTGATCGCGAAGGGTCCGCTGGACCCCGCCACGATCGGCTCGGTGCCCAACGTCGGGCTGATGGCGCAGGCGGCCGAGGAGTACGGCAGCCACGACAAGACCTTCGAGATCGCCTCGGCGGGCGTCGTTCAGGTGCTCGACAGCGCAGGCGACGTGCTGCTCGAGCACCCCGTGCAGCCGGGGGACATCTGGCGCGCCACGCAGACGAAGGACATCGCGATCCGGGACTGGGTGAAGCTCGCCGTCACCCGCGCCCGCGCCACCGGCGCGCCTGCGGTGTTCTGGCTCGACGAGGCGCGGTCGCACGATGCGGCCCTCATCGCCAAGGTGAAGACCTACCTCGCCGACCACGACACCGACGGCCTCACCATCGAGATCCTCGCGCCCGCAGCGGCGACCCAATACTCGCTGGACCGGCTCCGCCAGGGTCAGGACACCATCTCGGTGACCGGCAACGTGCTGCGGGACTACCTCACCGATCTGTTCCCGATCCTGGAGGTGGGCACGAGCGCCAAGATGCTGTCGATCGTCCCGCTGCTGGCGGGCGGCGGACTGTTCGAGACCGGTGCCGGGGGGTCGGCTCCCAAGCACGTCCAGCAGCTGCTGGAGGAGAACTACCTGCGCTGGGACTCGCTGGGCGAGTTCTTCGCGCTGGCAGCGTCGCTCGAGCACCTCGCCACGTTCACCGGAAACGTGAAGGCGCAGGTGCTGGCAGACACCCTCGACGCGGCCACGGGAACCTTCCTCGAGAACGACAAGTCGCCGGGGCGTGCGCTCGGGACCATCGACAACCGAGGCAGTCACTTCTACCTGGCCCTGTACTGGGCTCAGGAGCTCGCTGCCCAGCAGGCGGATCCCGAGCTGGCCGCCGCGTTCGCGCCGGTCGCCGACGCGCTCGCTTCGCGCGAGCAGGAGATCGTCGCCGAGCTTCTCGCGGTCCAGGGATCGCCCGTCGACATCGGCGGCTACTACCGACCGGATGACCAGCTCGTCGAGGCCGTCATGCGCCCCTCGAAGACCCTGAACGAGATCGTCGACGGTCTGGGCTGACACGCTGGACGACGAAGGGTGGATGCCGCGGCATCCACCCTCTGTCGTTGATCGGCTTCTGTGGGACTAGGTTCTCGATATGCCGCCTTCGGCGGCTACGCGACTTTGAGCCGCAGCCGCGTCAACAGCCGCTTCGCGCCCGTTGATCCGCTCGGCTCAATAGTGCACCCAGACCTCGGTGCCCATCGGCGCCCAGGCGTAGGCGAACTCGGCCGAACCCAGCGGCATGTTGATGCAGCCGTGGCTCATCACGTTGCCGAAGTTGTTGTGCCAGTAGGCGCCGTGCAGCGCCTCGTCGCCGTTGTAATACATCACCCAGGGAACGTCGGGCGTGAAGTAGAACGGCGACACCGTGAGGTCGCGGTTGCCCATGTTCTGCGAAGTCAGCTTCGCGCTGATGCGGAAGCTGCCGGTGCTCGAGCTGAAGCCCTCCTTGCCAGAGGAGATCGGCCACGAGTCGATGACGTTCTCGTTCTCGAACAGGTAGGCGTGCTGCTGGCTGAGGTTGATCTCGATGCGCCGGGCGAGCGTCGTGATGACGGGTGCGACCTCGGTGACCGGCAGGGCGTACACGCCGTTGCCCGCGGCCAGCTGTGCGGCGAAATCGGACGCGACGCTGGAGGTGTCGGCGAGCTCGCGGCCGGAGATCCCCGCGGCTTCCTCGCGGAGCACCTCACCGCCGGAGTCGGTGATCACCCGGCCGTTCTCCGGTGCGCGATTCACGAGCGGTGCGAGGGCGTCGACGTAGGGCTGGATGGCGGCGGCGTCGGCGCTGATCGTGTACGTCCCGCGATCGGCGGGTGCCACGGTGATCCAGGATGCGACGACCGCCCGTTCGACCGGCACGGTGCGCTCGTCGCCGACGTAGAAGCCGGCCGAGTCGAGCATGCCGTTGAGCTGCTGCGCGGTGGCTGCAGCGACGAAGGTGGGACTGTCCGCCTCGACGGGCGCGGCCTGGGCCTCGACCTCGACGACGGTCTCGCCGGCGGCGAATGCCTCGGCCAACGCCTTGCGCACGGCCTCGATGTCTACTCCGGTGCCCTGGACGGACGGCGTCGCGACGTAGTTCGCGGTCGCCGCGTCGAACGCGATCCCCGAGTCGACGGGATCGGTGTACAGGTCGGGGGCGGCAGATCGCAGCGCCGCGGCGGCGGTCTCCGCGTCGATCCGCACGAGCGCCTCGATCGGCGCGGCGAACCAGACGGTGGGGTTCCACATCGGGTTCGAGGCGAACGCGGCGTCGGCGAGTGCTCGTGCGTCGACCGTTGCGCCCAGCTCGGCGCCGCTGACCTCGACGTCGCCGCCCGCGCCGGTGAGCACAACGGTCGTCTCGGCGAGGCGCGTCTGGATGGCGTCCGCGGCCGCGCCGGGCGTCAGGCCGCCGACGGGCACGCCGGCGACCGAGGTGCCGGGCGCGATCAGCACGAGCGACGAGACGACGAGCGCGATGGCGGCGAGACCTGCCGGGATGCCGATCCACAGCCCGAGCCGGCGCTTGCGCGGCTCACGCGGCGGTGCGGCCCACGCGTAGCCGGGCGCGTTTCCGTCGCCGCCGGCCGGGGCTACGGCATCCGGCGTCGTCGGCGCCGCGGCGTCGTCGGCGGGCGCCTCCTCGGCACCGGGCCTGGTAGCCAGATCGGTCATGCCAACACCCCCCGGCTGCGAACACGTCACTCAATCGTACGGGATGCGCGCCGGGCGTCTTGCAACGGATGGATCACGGATGCTGCGCCCGCGCGGACGTCGCGGTCAGGGCTCGCAGATCGCCTGGAAAGCCTCGCTGGTCTCGGTGAACTTGGTGCCCAGCTGCGAGAGGTCGTCGAACTTCGACACGTCGCCCTTCACGATGGCATCCATGACCTCGCTCGCCTCGGCGAACATGTCCTGCAATGACGGCAGGACGGCGGCGACCTCGTCGTTGGTGACCTGTGCCGCGGCGTCAGCGAGCGTCTGCGCAGCGGTCTTCATGGCATCGACCACGGATCGCGGATCCGCGCTCGCCGCGTTGTCGAACTGCGCCGTGGCGTCCTCAATCCCCTGTTGGACCAGCGCGCAGGCATCGGCTGTGGACTGGCCGGCATCGCCCGGTGCGTCCGAACTGCGGCTGTCCGGCGTGACCGAGGCGGGGGAGGTGCAGGCGGTCAGCCCGAGCAGGGCGACCGCGGCGAGTGTGAGAGCCGCGACTCTGTGGGACATGGGTCCTCCTTGCTTCCCAGCCTAAGCGAGCGCGATGCCCTATCCGCCCCAGGAGCCGACAAGCGCCTGATCGCGCGGGCTCGGAAGATAACGGTTTTGTAAACACGCCGCGCAAACCGGGCTGCACACTTGCGGAAAGGTTAGTTCGTAAGGTCTACTAACAAACATGAACGCAACCGATGCGCAACGCGGCTCCTCCATTCTGGAGTCGCCGCAGACGCATGGAAGCTCGAACGGCCGCCCGTTCGGCCCGGGTCGTGCGCTGCGTCAGGGCGCGAAAGTGCTGCCGGAGCACGCTCGCGGCCACAACCGCTCCCTGCTGCTTCAGACGCTGTTCCACCAGGGCGCGATGAGCAGGGCCGATCTGTCCCGGGAGACCGGTCTGACGCGGGTGACGATCTCCGACCTGATCTCCGAGCTCATCGCCGACGGCTTCGTCGCCGAGATGGGGATGCGGGAGGCGTCCGGCCCCGGCAAGCCCGCGATGCTGGTCGACCTCGATCGGGCCGGGCACCGCATCGTCGGCATCGACCTGTCGGGAAGCGATGTCTTCATCGGCGCGGTCCTCACTCTGGACGGCGACATCGTCGCGCGCCGGGAGGTGCCGGTGGCCGTCGACGGCGACGTCATCGACGCCGTCGTCCAACTCGCGCGCGACCTGGTCGGCGACGCCGACGCCCCCGTGCTCGGCGTCGGAGTGGGCTCACCCGGCATCGTCGACGACCGCGGCGTGATTCTCACCGCGCCGAACCTCCGCTGGGCCGGCTTCGACCTGCGGAGTGCACTGCAGGACGCGCTCGGCCTGCCGGTCCTCGTCGCCAACGACGCGAACGCGGCCGTGCTGGCGGAGTACACCTTCGGCGGCGCGGGCGACGACGTCCTCCTGGTCAAGGTCGGACGGGGCGTCGGATCGGGCCTGCTCGCGTCCGGGCAGCCGATGGGCGGCGCGCACTTCGCCGCGGGCGAGATCGGCCACGTCACGGTGGGGACAGACGGCGGCCCGGTCTGCGTGTGCGGCAAGGTCGGATGCCTGGAGGCCTGGCTCGCGGTTCCCGCCCTGTCGGCGCGGCTGGCGGCGGCAGCCGACGAGGAGGTCCGCGAGGGCATCCTCCGCGACGCGGGGGAGCGCCTCGGGATCGCGCTCGCGCCGATCGTCGGCGTGCTCGACGTGTCGGAGATCGTGCTCTCCGGTCCACCTGAACTTCTCGACGGCCCGCTCGCGGATGCCGCCGTCGAGACCCTCCGTGCACGGACGCTCGCCGAATTCCATGACGGCGTTCGCGTGCGGATGACGGAGCAAGGCCAGGACATCGTCCTGCGCGGAGCCGCCGTCATGGTGCTGTCGGGACAGCTCGGGGTGTCGTAGCACCGCGAGCGTCCCTTCCCCGGGTCATCCAGACCCACGACCAAGCCGCAAGAAGAAACTCCCCGGATGGGTCACCCGGCCCCCGGAATCACCAAGAGAGAACGAAGGAACACAATGAACAAGACGCTTGGAGCCGTCGCGCTCCTCGGCGCCTCGGCGCTCGTCCTCGCAGGATGCGCGGGCAGCAACGATGCAGCCTCGGACAGTGGAGACGGCGCGGAGATCCGGGTCTGGCTTGTCGGTGCCGACACACCGCAGGAGGCCCGGGACTACCTGAAGGAGACGTTCGAGGAGGAGAACCCCGGCTCGACGCTCGTCATCGAGGAGCAGAGCTGGGACGGCCTCGTCGACAAGCTCACCACCAGCCTGTCGAGCTCCGACAGCCCGGACGTCGTCGAGTTCGGCAACACCCAGGCACCCGCCTTCACGTCGGTCGGTGCGCTGCGCGACATCTCGGAGATCTACGACGCGCTCGGCGGTGACGACCTCCTTCCGGGCTTCGTCGAAGCCGGTTCGTACGACGGCGCCTTCTACGCGCCGCCGCTGTACTCGGGCGCGCGCGTCGTGTTCGCCGACCCGGCGTTCGTCACGGAGGCCCCGGCGACGCTCGACGACTACGTCACCGCCGCCAAGGACCTCACGGCTGCCAATCCCGGCAAGTCGGGCATCTACTTCGCCGGGCAGGACTGGTACAACGCACTCCCGTTCATCTGGGAGAACGGCGGCGAGATCGCGGTGCCGGACGGCGACGGATGGGATGCGCAGCTGAGCAGCCCCGAATCGGTCAAGGGCCTCCTGCAGGTGCAGGACCTCATGACCAACGCCTCGCTGGCGCCCAAGGACGGCGACAACGCGGAGCCGTGGACTCCATACTGCGAGGGAACGTCCATCCAGTTCTCGGCGCCCAACTGGGCCTTGGGTCTGGCGAGCGAGTGCGAGACCGCGACGCCGCCGGCGGCGCCCTACGTCTACGCCCTCCCGGGTGTCGACGGCGATGCCGCGCAGGTGTTCGCGGGCGGCTCCAACATCGGCATCTCGGCCAAGTCGGCCAACCCCGAGCTGGCGGAGAAGGCGCTCGAGATCATCCTGAGCGACGAGTTCCAGACGATCTACGGCGAGAACGGCCTCATCCCGGCCAAGAAGTCGCTCGCATCGACGCTCGGCGACACCCCGGAGGCGCTCGCATTCACCGAGGCTGCCGCGAACGCGAAGCTGACCCCGGCATCGCCGAACTGGGCCGAGGTCGAGGCATCCCGCATCCTGGAGGACTTCTTCGTGAAGATCGCCCAGGGCGGCGACGTGCAGTCGCTCGCAGAGGAAGTCGACGTGAAGATCGAGGACATCCTCAACGGCTGATCCGCCATCCGGCGCTTCGGCGCCCGAGGCGCCTCGCGCACTCCCCGGCGCCTCGGAGCGCCGACCGGGCCGGCGGTGAGACTCTCGCCACCGGCCCGGCCTGTGCCTACCATTTCTCAGGAGACCCCATGTCCATCGCGTCCAGCAGGCTCACCCCTGCCGTGCTGCCCGTCGACGGCGACGGCGCGCTCATGCCGCCGGTCGAAGAGCCGCCCTCGCGCCGCCGTCGGTTCGCGCGAGCGGGCGGCTTCACTCCGTACGCCCTGCTCACCCCGGCACTGATCGCGCTGCTCGTCATCACGGGATGGCCGCTGCTCCAGCTGGCAATCATGTCCTTCCAGGAGTACGGCCGCGCCCAGGTCTTCGGAGCGGCGCCGGAGTTCGTCGGAATCGACAACTACGTCGCGATTCTCACCGACCCGGAGTTCTGGGGCGTGCTGGGCCGCTCTGTCGTTTTCGCCGCCGTATGCGTGGTGACCACGATGGTGCTCGGCACCCTGGTCGCCCTGCTGCTGAACCAACTCGGCACCGTGCTGCGCACGATCGTGTCGGTCGGACTGCTCCTGGCCTGGGCGATGCCCCCGCTGTCGGCGACGATCGTGTGGGGCTGGATCTTCGATACGCAATACGGAGTGCTCAACCACATCCTCACGGACTGGTTCGGTCTCGACTTCGAGGGTCATTCGTGGCTGATCGAGCCGCTCAGCTTCTTCTTCGTTGCGGCGATCATCATCGTGTGGGGAGCGGTTCCGTTCGTCGCCTTCATGCTCTACGCGGGACTGACCCAGGTGCCGGAGGACGTGCTCGAGGCGGCACAGCTCGACGGAGCCGGCGGAGTCCAGCGGTTCTTCCTCGTCGTCGTGCCCTTCATCAAGCCGATCCTGGTGATCGTCACGATCCTGCAGGTCATCTGGGATCTCCGCGTGTTCACCCAGATCTATGCGCTGCAATCGATTGGCGGGCTCGCCGAGCAGACCAACACGCTGGGCGTATACATCTACCGCGTCTCACTCGGTTCGGGTGACTTCGGCATCGGCGGGGCGGTCTCGGTCATCCTCGTGCTGCTGCTGGTCGCCGTCTCGATCTTCTACGTCCGTCAGACCGTCAAGGAGGACGCGCTGTGACCACCGCCACGGCATCCGCGCAGGCCGGCTCGGCGGCGATCGCGCACCGAGCGGCCCGCGACCGCCACGCACGCCTGCGGCGCCGCGCGGGGTCGGCCCTCACCGGCCTGGCGGCACTCATCGTCTTCGTCGCCTCGGTCTTCCCCGTCTACTGGATGGTCAACACCTCGTTCCAGCCGAACTCGCAGGTGCGCGGATCCGAGTTGCACTTCTGGCCCGACAACGGCACGCTCGACAACTACGCGAACGTGATCCTCGGCGATACGCGGGCCCCCTTCGCGCCCGCCCTCGTGAACTCGCTGACGATCAGCCTGATCACGGTCGCGGTGGCGCTGGTCTTCGCGTTCCTGGCCGCGCTCGCCGTCACCCGCTTCCGCTTCCGCTCGCGGGCCGGCCTCATCATCGCGATCCTCATCGTGCAGATGATCCCGGCCGAGGCGATGATCATCTCGATCTTCCGCCTGGTGGATGGATGGCACCTGCTCAACAGTGTGCTGGGCCTGTCCGCCGTCTACATCGCGACGGTCCTGCCCTTCACGATCTGGACGCTGCGCGGGTTCGTGAACGGCGTTCCCGCCGAGCTCGAGGAGGCCGCGATGATCGACGGGCTCAGCCGCGCCGGAGCGTTCTGGCGCATCACCTTCCCGCTGCTCGCACCGGGCCTCGTCGCGACCGGCATCTTCGGGTTCATCCAGGCCTGGAACGAATTCGTGTTCGCGCTCGTGCTCAACCCGAGACCCGAGGCGATGACCCTCCCGGTGTGGCTGCGCACGTTCCTCGACCCGAACGGCGGCATCAACTGGGCCGAGCTCATGGCCGCGTCGACCCTCGTCGCGATTCCCGTCGTCATCTTCTTCCTCCTCGTGCAGAAGCGCATGACCGGCGGCCTCGTCGCAGGGGCGGTCAAGGGCTGATGCGCGCCGGAACGCTCTCCGCCTCCTCCGGGGAGGACGGCCGGTGAAGATCGGGCTGGACATCGGGGGAACCAAGACGGATGCCGTCGCCGTCGACGCGGCCGGTGCGATCCTCGGCCGCGTGCGCCTGGCGACGGGCTGGGGCGCGGATGCGGTGGTGCGGACCGTACTGGAAGCGGTACGCGCGCTTTCGTCAGATGTGCAGACCGACAGTGCGATCGAGTCGGTGGGGATCGGCATCCCTGGGCAGGTCGAGCCGGGCACCGCTCGTGTCGTCCACGCCGTGAACCTCGGTGTCGAGGAGCTCGACCTGGCAGCGGCCGTCGGCCCCGAACTCGGCGTTCCGGTGCGGGTGGAGAACGACGTGAAGGCGGCCGCGTTCGGCGCTTACGCTCTGCACGGCGCCACCGGGTCGATGGCCTACCTCAATCTCGGCACGGGGATCGCCGCGGGCATCGTCGCCGACGGCGAGCTGTGGCGCGGTGCCCGCGGCACCGCCGGAGAGGTCGGGCACATCTCGATCGACCCGAACGGTCCGCTGTGCCGTTGCGGACAGCGCGGCTGCATCGAGGCGCTGGCCGGGGGCGGGGCCATCGCGGAGCGCTGGGCGCGCCCCGGCGCTCTGCCCGTGCGTGATGTCTTCGACGCGGCCGACGCGGGCGACACGACCGCACGCGAACTCCGGTCCGGCCTGGCCCGGGGCGTCGCGGCCGGCGTGCGCATCCTGGTGCTGACCAACGACGTCGACATCGTCGTCCTCGGCGGCGGCGTGACGGCGCTCGGCCCGCGGCTGATGGCGGACGTCGCCGCACGAGCTCGCCGCCAGTGCCGAGGCGTCCCCGTTCATGCGATCGCTGCGACTCGGCGAGCGGGCGGAATTGCTGCCCCTCGGTTCGCCGGCCGCCGCGCTCGGCGCCGCGCTCGTCGGAGCGGAGCCGCCGAGGGACCCTTCGTCAGTCAGCCCGGGAGCGCTCAGCCGTGGCTGAGGTCGTGATCGTCGCGGATGCCGCCGCCGGCGGCGAGCTGGTCGCCGACGAGATCGCGCGGCTCGTCCGTGCGAATCCGGACACGGTGCTCGGCCTCGCGACGGGCTCGACACCGCTCGCGGTGTACGAGGCGCTTCCGTCTCGGCTGGTGGGCGTCGACGTCTCGCGCGTCCGCGGCTTCGCCCTCGACGAGTATGTGGGACTGGACCCCGCGCACGAGGAGAGCTACCGGTCCGTGATCACGCGCGAGGTCGTGGAGCCGCTCGGCCTCGACCCGGCGCGCGTGCACGTTCCCGACGGATCGCTGGAGGGCATCGAGCATGCCGGTGAGAAGTACGAGCGGGCACTCGCGGACGCGGGCGGCATCGACCTGCAGCTTCTGGGCATCGGCACGGACGGGCACATCGGCTTCAACGAACCCGGATCGTCGTTCGCCTCGCTGACCCGTGTGAAGACGCTCACCCGGCGTACGCGCGAGGACAACGCGCGGTTCTTCGATTCGATCGACGACGTGCCCCGGCACTGCATCACGCAGGGTCTGGGCACGATCCTGCGAGCTCGGCACCTGGTGCTCCTCGCGTTCGGCAAGGGGAAGGCCGAGGCGGTCGCCGGAGCGGTGGAGGGACCCGTCACCGCATCGCTGCCGGGATCGGCGATTCAATTGCACCCGCACGCGACGGTCGTGCTCGACGAGGCCGCGGCCTCCGACCTGCGCTTCGCCGAGTACTACCGCTACACGTTCGCCAACAAGCCCGAGTGGCAGGGCCTGTAACGCGGGCAGGGACGCGGTGACACGGCATCCGGCGCACTCCCCGGCATCCTGCGCAGGTGCACATGCGGCGGATGCCGGGAACTGCGGTGGAACCGCACGCGCGGGCGTGCCGGGGCACCGGCCCTCAGTCCCAGGCGAGTGCGAGCAGGAAGTCCAGGCTCAGCGGAGCCAGCGCCAGCGTGGGCACCTCGTCCGGGGTGATCCACCGCAGCTCCGCGATCTCGGCCTGAGCCGACACCGTGCCGGGGTCGGCCGAGACGCGGAACGTCTCTGCGACGACGCGATGGCCCGGCTCGTTCGCGGCGTCCGACTCGAAGGACCCCAGCGGCTCGAGGGCGCCCGGGTCGACGTCGAGTCCGATCTCCTCCTTCAGCTCGCGTGCGAGCGCCTCGGCGGCGCTCTCACCCGGCTCGGGCTTGCCCCCCGGCTGCATGAACACCGAGGTGCCGTGCTTGCGCACGACGAGCACTCGCCCCTCGGCATCGGTGATGACGGCGGCACTGACGTGGATGCGGGGGCCGGTCATGGCGCGAAGACCTTGCCGGGGTTCAGGATGCCGAGCGGATCGAACACGCGGGTGATCTGACGCTGCAGCTCCCACTGGTCGTGGCCGAGCTCGTCGGCGAGCCAGCGCCGCTTCAGCACGCCCACGCCGTGCTCTCCGGTGAGGGTGCCGCCGAGGCGGAGGGCGGCACGGAACAGGTCGCCGGCGGCATCCCAGATGTATTCGGGCACCTCGACGATGCCGGCCGCGTCCGGCTTCGCCTCGAAGATGAAGTTGGGATGCAGGTTGCCGTCGCCGGCGTGCGCCACGGTCGGGATCACGACACCGTGCTCGCGCTCGATCCGCGCGATCTCGTCGAACATCGCCGGGAGGGCGCTGCGCGGCACCGAGACGTCCTCGATCAGCGTGGTGCCGAGCGTCTCCATGGCCGGATGCATCGAGCGGCGGATCGTGAGGAGGCGCTCGCCCTCTTCGCGATCGTCCGAGACGGCGACCGTCCCGCCGACTGCGCGCAGCACCGCGGCGATCGCGTCGGCCTCGACCGATGCCGCCGGCCCGTCCGTCTGAATGGTGAGCTGCGCGGCCCCCGGGGTGGGCGGATCAAGGCGCAGGAGCGCGTGGACGGCAGCGAGCGACGCGGCGTCCATCAGCTCCATGATGGCCGGCTGTGCGCCGGCCGCGGTCACCGCGGAGGAGGCCTCGGCGGCTGTCCGCACGTCGGGGAATGTGGCAGCGACAGTGCATACCTCGCCGGGAATGAGTCGGCGCAGCTTCAGCGTGGCGCCGACGACGACTCCCAGCGTCCCCTCCGATCCGATGACGAGAGAGGTGAGGTCGAGTCCGGTCACGCCCTTCACGGTGCGGTGCCCGAGGGTGAGGAGCCGGCCGTCGGCCAGCACGAGGTCCACGCCGAGAACGGCATCGCGAACGACGCCGTACTTGGCGCACAGCAGCCCGCCCGCGCCCGTCGCGATGTTGCCGCCGACCGTCGAGATGGCGCGGCTGGCCGGATCAGGCGCCCACCACAGCCCGTGCCCGGCGAGTTCCGCGTTCAGGTCGGCATTGAGGATGCCCGGCTCGACCACCGCGAGCAGATCGTCGGGGCGCACCTCGAGGATGCGGTCCATCCCGCGCACCGACAGGGCGATCTCGCCGGCGCCGGCGTTTGCACCGCCCGCCAGTCCGGTTCCGGCGCCCCGGGGAACGACGGGCGTGCGCGTCGCGGTCGCGATGCGCAGGGTCTCCTGGACGTCGGAGACGGACGACGCGTGCACGACGGCGAGTGCTGTTCCGGATGCCGCGTGGCCCGACTTGTCGGCGCGCGCATCGCGAAGCGCGGCATCGGACGTGTCGACGCGGGCGCCGAGGGCGGCGCTCAGGAGCGCGACGACGTCAGGATCGTCGGTCACGCGAGGTGGCGCCGACCGGCGAGGACGCCGGCGGTCACCGCGACGACGCCGAAGATCAGCCCGACCCAGGTGAGCCCCATGCTCCACCAGGCGAGTGTCGCCGAGACGTACACGAGCAGCTCGACGCCCGCGCGCACGAACGGGTGAACCGCGAAGACCGCCCGCGGCGACACGAACAGCGCCCAGACCAGGATCGCCAGGAGCGGTGCGCCGATGCCGGCGACGATGTTCCAGGGGAACGCGAACTCGGCGAAGCCCCAGATCGCGAGGGTCACGAAGGCGAACAGCTCGCACGCGAACGCCAGTACGTCGACGGCTGAGAGCGGTTCGCGCATGCCGGGTTCGGGGGGCGCGGCCGGCCTCACGCGGGGAGTGTCGGACATGACCCCATTCTACGGCGGGGGCCCGCCCTGATCGCCGACGCGAGGCGCGGCCTACGACTGGGGGAGCAGCTCCGACAGGCGCACGCCCAGCGGCCGACCCATCCGGTCGCCGGCGACGTACCGCAGCTCGACACGCGCATCCGTCTCGAGGTCGTGCGTGCTGGGCTGAAGGGTCAGGGTCGCCGCACCCCGGGCGTCGAGTGGCGCCGCGTCCACGACACTGCCGCGAATCCTGGCCTGCACCGTCGCACCCGGCGCACCGCTGACGTCGATCCACAACGCGACCTCGGCGGTGGATGGCACCGAGGCTGACCGGGTTCCGGTGATCGCAGGGGTGCCCTCAGGCAATCCCGGATCGGGAGGAACCGGCTCGGTCGGCGCCGGCGGAGAGGTGTCGCTGGTCGTCGGATCGGGGGCGTCCGGCGGCGACGAGGGGGCGGCCGCCTCGGGTGCCGTCCCGGTGCCCTCGAGGGGGTCGGCCGGTACGGCTTCGGCGGACGGCGCCGACGACGGAGAGATCGTCGGGAGGTCGCTCGGACTCGGCGACGGACGACTCGAGGGGGTGCCTCTCTCCGCGCCCGTCGCGAAGTCGGCCCGCGGCTCATCGCCGACGGGCGCCTCGGCCTGCTCCGCCGGCGGAGTCAGCGCAGGCAGGACGACCGCCGTGGCGGCGACCGCTCCCGCCACGATCACGCCCGCCGCCACGAGACCGGCGACAGTCGCCCGCGACCGGATGCCGCCGTCTGCCGTGCCAGCTCGGCTCCGGGTGGTCGGGGCATCTGCCCTGGCGGCTTCGCCGATCGCAGTCCGCGCAGCCGCACCTCCGAGCATTCCGGCCGACACGTCCGTGACGGCATCCGGCATCGCCACCGGCGTCCCCTCCGGCTGCTCGGAGGTCCGACTGCCGCCCTGCACCGACGCGAGGTAGGCCGCCGACGCGGAGACGCCGAGCGTCAGAGGAAGCAGAACCAGCGCCAGCCGGTGGGAGACCTCGTTCGCGTCGCCCACGAGCACCGCGCACCTCGCACAGCGAGCGACGTGGGCGTCTACCCTGGCGTGGTCTCGGCGGCCCAGGTCATGGCGCGCGAATCGGTCGAGGCGCTCGATCGTCCACTGGCAGTCCGACCCGGCATCGACGCTGTTCAGATGCGCCCGGATCCAGGATTCTCGCAGACCCTCGCGAGCGCGCGAGGTGAGCTGCGCGACCGCGCGAGAGGTCAGCCCCAGGAGCGGTGCGATATCGGCAGGCGTCATCTGCTCGATCTCGGAGTACCAGAGCACCTCCTGCCACCGGCTCGGGAGGCTCCGGAACGCCCGGTGCGTGAGGCTCCGGTCGAGCGCACCCGCGGTCGACTGCTCTCGCGTCGCCGCGTCGGAGAGCGGGTCAGAGTCGGCATGAACGACCGCCTCCCGCGATGTGGTCTCCCGGCTCGCGGCCACGCCGCGGATGATCGTGAAGAGATGGGGCCGGAAAGCCCCGTTCGGTCCGCCGCCGGTGAGGATCGCACGATAGGCACGCGTGAACGCCTCTTCCACCACCCGATCGGCATCCGGATTCGAGCCGAGGGCCGCGGCCAGAGTCCTGCCCGCCGCCCGGTGCCGCCGCCACAGCTCCGCGAACGCGGCGCGGTCCCCGGAGCGCGTGCGCAGAACCAGGTCGGCGTCTCCGAGTTGCGCCGCGTTCACCTTCCCGGGCGGCGAGCCGGTTGCGTCATCGGTCAACCTGTCTCCGACCGCGCGTGGGTGCACCGCAGATCGACGGTGTCGTTGAAAAAGACGCTCGCTCCGGGGATCCATTACGTGGTCGGGGCGGCGCCGGTTTTCCGGCGCTCCGCGCTTTCTGAACGCCGGCCGCCGTCTCCAGCCGGGCCGCAGGTCAGGCCGCGATGCCCGCCGTCCAGGCGGTACGCACCTCGAGCGTGCGGGACAGGAGGACGGCGTCCGCGAGGAAACCGGCGGCGAGTGACCCCAGGTCGTCGCCTCGGCCGATCGCGCGGGCGGGCACTGCCGTGAGGGACGCGACCGCGTCGGCCAAAGGCACCCCGGCGTCGACCGCGCGGCGCAGTGCGGCATCCTGAGTGAGAGTCGACCCGGCAAGTGCGCCGCCTTTCACAAGGCGTGCGACGCCGTCGGTGACGTCGACCCGGAGCGATCCGAGCTCGTAGCGCCCGTCGGCGTGGCCCGTTGCCGCCATCGCGTCGGTCACGAGGGCGACGCGTCCGGGAGCGGCCGCGAACGCGAGTCGCACGATGTCGGGATGCAGGTGCACGCCGTCGGCGATCACCTCCAGGACCACGCGGGGATCGAACGCCGCAGCCGCGATCGGTCCCGGCGCCCTGTGGTTCAGGCCCGGCATCGCGTTGAAGGCGTGCGTGAGGATCGTCGCACCCGCGTCGAACGCCGCCCGGGTCTCGGCCAGGTCGGCGCCGGTGTGGCCGACAGCCGCCGCAGCGCCGGAGTCCACGACGAGCCGGATCGCATGGAGGGCGCCGGGCAGCTCGGGTGCGAGCGTGACCTGGCGGATGGTTCCCCGACCCGCGGCGAGCAGCAGCTCGACCGCGGCCGGCTCGGGCGCGCGCAGCAGCGACTCGTCGTGGGCGCCTGTGTGGCCCGGGTCCAGGAACGGTCCTTCCAGATGCGACCCGAGGATGTCGGCATCCGTCGACACGAGGTCGGCGACCATGGCCGCCCGCCGCTGCATGGTCTCCAGCGGAGCGGTGACGAGCGAGACCACCGCGCGGGTGGTGCCGCGGGACCGGTGCAGCGCCCGGGCGATGCGGATCGCGTCGGGTCCGTCGTCGTACGACTCCCCGGCGCCGCCGTGCCCGTGGATGTCGATGAACCCCGGTGTCAGGAGCGCCTCCGGACCCGCGGCGAGGATGCCGTCCACCACGGCGTCGGCGGGCTGCGCGACGCTCCGCCAGCCGTCGCCGACGCCGGTCTCGCCGACCCGATCCCCGTCGAAGCGCACCCAGGCGTTCTCGACGATGCCCGATCCGGACGCGGCGCCGATGAGCCGCACCGAATGGATGATCATGCTCACTCGGTGGACCAGGGGATCTCGTCGGAGGCGTGGAAGCGGATCCCCAGGCTCGACCACAGCGGCCCCAGCGCTCCGACGCGCTCGCGGAACGACTGCCAGGTGCGCAGGTCGCTGTCGCCGGGCGCAGGCGACCACGCCGCCTCGGCGGCCGCGGCGATGCGCGGGAACGCCATCTCGTCGATGTCGTCGAGCGTGCGGATGGTCTCGGTCCACATCGGCGCCTCGATGCCGAGGATGTCGTCATCCTCCACGCCGTCGATGATCGAGCCGGGCTCCCACGAGTACGCGCGCTCGACACTGGTCGGGCCGTTGGCCCAGGTCAATCCCAGCGGGGCGTCGGCGTCGTACTTCATGTCGAGGTAGACCGCGTCGGCCGGGGAGAGGATGAGGCCGGCGCCGTTCTCGACGAAGGCCCGCGCCTGATCGTCCATGCCGTCGGTGGGAGTGGTGAAGCCCCAGTACTGGCCGATCGTGCTGGGATCGATGCCGGGTGCGGCACCCGCTTCATGCCAGGTCACCGGGATCTTGCCCAGATCCGCCACGATCTCGGTCGCTCGCTCGAGGAACAGGGCGAAGTCGTCGGGGTCGGTGCCGAGCGCCTCGTCCCCGCCGATGTGCAGGTAGGGACCGGGCGTCATCGCGGCGAGCTCGCCCATCACGTCGGCCACGAAGTCGTAGGTGGCTTCGTCGTGGATCTTCAACGACGAGAAGCCGACCGCGATGCCGGTGTACGCGATGCCCGCCTTCGGCGGCTCGCCGTCGCCGTTGCTGATGTGCTGCGACAGCGCGGGCTGCTCGGCCAGTTCGGGATACGCGAGTCCGACCGCGTGCGTGTGACCGGGGAGGTCGATCTCGGGCACAACGATCATGTGACGGGATGCCGCGTACTGGACGATCTCGCGATAGTCGGCCTTCGAGTAGAACCCGCCGGCATCGCCGCCGACCGCGGTCGCCGAAGCGAGGGCGGTCAGCTTCGGGCGCGAGTCGAGCTGGATGCGCCAGCCCTGGTCGTCACTGAGGTGCAGGTGCAGTGCGTTCAATTTGAGGCTCGCCGCCCGGTCGATGTACGCCTGAACCGTCTCGACGGGGTGGAAGTGGCGGGCGACGTCGAGCATGACGCCTCGGTAGGCGAACCGGGGCGCGTCGGCGATCTTCACGGCGGGGATCGCGAACGAGTCGCCGTCGCGCGCGACCAGCTGCCCCAGCGTCTGGACACCGTAGAACAGCCCGGCCGCGTCCGCGCCGGTCACGACGACGGATGCCTCATCGGCCGCGATCCGGTACGACTCTGGCGCGCCGCCGCCCGCGATGCGCAGGTCGATGACGCGGCCATCCCTGTTGCTCGCCGCTGGGTCGTCGGTGGGCGCCGCGCCGGTGCGGGCCCTGAGAATCGCAGCCAGCGCGGCCGCGGCATCCGCATCGCCGATGATCCGCACGGTGTCGTCGATGCGGAACCATGCGTCCGCATGACCCGCCTCGATCGAAGACGGGGCAGGCACCACGGCACGGGGTGAGCTTGTTCCTGACACAGTGGCTCCATTCTGGGCGGCGGGCGTGCAGCCCGCCAGCAGGGTGACGGTCGCGATCGCGGAGACGATCGTCCATCCAAGGCTGAGGTTCATGTAAAGCGTCCTAACAAATACGCTTCAAAGCCTACCGCCGCCGGTCGGCGGGCGCACTCCGCTGTGCGGCATCCGTTATGCTCGGGATGTCGCGACTGGCGTTGAGGTGGGTCACCACCGGGGAGCGACCGACACGGCACTCGACCGTACGCCTGGGTCGATGCGTATTGAATTCGCCCGCTCCCGCGGGCTACTCGATGAACGGACTCCGAAAGGGTCCGCACGCGCCGCAGTCAAGGAGAACGCCATGACCGACCACTATTTCAACGCGCCGCTCGCAGAGGTCGACCCCGAGATCGCGGAGGTGCTCCAGCGCGAACTCGAGCGCCAGCGCGGGTATCTCGAGATGATCGCGTCCGAGAACTTCGTGCCCGTCTCCGTGCTGCAGTCGCAGGGCTCGGTACTGACCAACAAATACGCCGAGGGCTACCCCGGCCGCCGGTACTACGGCGGTTGCGAGGAGGTCGACGTCGCCGAGGAGCTGGCGATCGAGCGGGCGAAGTCGCTGTTCGGCGCGGACTTCGCCAACGTCCAGCCGCACTCCGGCGCGACTGCCAACGCCGCAGTGCTGCACGCGATCGCGCGCCCCGGCGACACGCTGCTCGGCCTCTCGCTCGATCAGGGCGGACACCTCACGCACGGCATGAAGATCAACTTCTCCGGCCGGCTGTTCAACATCGTCGCGTACGGCGTGGATCCCGAGACGTCCGTCATCGACATGGAAGAGGTGCGCCGCCTCGCCATCGAGCACCGGCCGAAGGTCATCATCGCCGGCTGGTCGGCGTACCCCCGCCAGCTCGACTTCGCGCGCTTCCGCGAGATCGCCGACGAGGTCGGCGCCCTCCTGTGGGTGGACATGGCGCATTTCGCCGGCCTGGTCGCCGCGGGTCTGCACCCGAACCCGGTGCCGCACGCGCACGTGGTGTCGTCGACCGTGCACAAGACGATCGGCGGTCCGCGCTCGGGCTTCATCCTCACCAACGACCCCGAGATCGCGAAGAAGATCAACACGGCGGTCTTTCCCGGCCAGCAGGGCGGCCCGCTGATGCATGTCATCGCGGCCAAGGCCACGGCCTTCAAGCTCGCCGCGACACCGGAGTTCAAGGAGCGCCAGGAGCGCGTGCTGAGCGGCGCGCACATTCTCGCCGAGCGGCTCTCCGAGCAGGATGTGAAGGATGCCGGCATCGCCGTCCGCTCGGGGGGCACCGACGTGCACCTGGTGCTCGTCGATCTGCGCGACGCGGAGATCGACGGGAAGCAGGCCGAGGACCTGCTGCACGAGATCCACATCACCGTGAACCGCAACGCGGTCCCGAACGACCCGCGCCCGCCGATGGTCACGTCCGGGCTGCGGATCGGCACGCCCGCGCTCGCGACCCGTGGCTTCGGAGACACCGAGTTCCACGAGGTCGCCGACATCATCGCGCTCGCCCTTCTGCCGGGTGCAGACGTCGAGGCTCTGCGCGCCCGCGTCGCCGCGCTGACCGCCGAGTTCCCCCTGTATCCCGGCCTCGAGCAGTAGCCGGTTCGGTCGGCAAGGGTTGCTTTCACAGATACCTATGTGCATAGTTATCTGAGCCGCCTGTCGACGACGACGGAGGGCCGCGCCCGACCGCGAGACTGCAACCGCAGGTCGAGACTGCGGGTAAAAGCCGCAGTCTCGACGTCCGGATGCAGTCTCGCGGTCAAGGAGCGGCGACGCGGCGGCAGAGACGCAACAACACCCAGACACGACCCGGAGGCGATGATGACGACGGCAGAGAAGCTCGATGGGGTCGCCACGGCCGCGGCCATCAAGGAAGAGCTGC
Organism: uncultured Actinomycetota bacterium; assembly: GCA_963772625.1. Taxonomy (GTDB): domain Bacteria; phylum Actinomycetota; class Actinomycetes; order Actinomycetales; family Microbacteriaceae; genus Microbacterium. The sequence continues at coordinate 239,606 of CAVYXT010000011.1, forward strand.
GCGAGCGCGTGGCCGCGCTCGCCGAGCGCGGGATCGTCCCGGGCATCGCGACGGTCCTGGTCGGAGCCGACCCCGGATCGCAGCTGTATGTGGGGATGAAGCATCGTCAGTCCGAGGCGATCGGGATGAATTCGATCCAGGTCGAGCTGCCCGCCGATTCCACGCAGGAGCAGGTCGAGCAGGCCATCGACGAGCTCAACGCCGATCCCGCGTGCCACGGGTTCATCGTGCAGCTGCCGCTGCCGAAGCACATCGACACGGACGCGATCCTCGAGCGCATCGACCCGGACAAGGATGCCGACGGCCTGCACCCGACCAACCTCGGGCGCCTCGTGCTGAACGTCAACAGCCCCATCACCTCGCCGCTGCCCTGCACACCCCGGGGCGTCATCGAGCTGCTGGTGCGCAACGGATACGACCTCAAGGGCAAGCACGTGGTCGTCGTCGGCCGTGGCGTCACGATCGGCCGCTCGATCGGGCTGCTCCTGACCCGCCGCGAGTTCAACGCGACTGTCACGCTGACACACACGGGCACGGTCGACGTGGGGCAGTACCTGCGGCAGGCCGATGTCATCGTCGCGGCGGCCGGAGTGAAGCACCTCGTCGCGGCGGCGGATGTGAAGCCGGGTGCGGCCGTCCTCGACGTGGGCGTCACGCGCGAGCACGACCCCGACACCGGCAAGGCGAAGGTGTACGGCGACGTCGCTCCCGACGTCGCTGAGGTCGCGGGCTTCCTCTCGCCCAACCCCGGCGGCGTCGGCCCGATGACCGTCGCGCTCCTGATGATGAACGTCGTGGAGGCTGCGGAGCGCAGCGCCGGCTGATCGATCTCAAACGCCTACGCGCGGAAGCGCGCCAGGAACTCCTGCGTGCGCCGCTCGCGCGGGAACCCGAACACCTCGGCGGGGGAGCCCTGTTCGAGGATCAGCCCGGCGTCGAGGAACACGACTCGATGCGCGACGTCGCGTGCGAACGCCATCTCGTGCGTGGCCATCACGATCGTCGCTCCGTCGGCCGCGAGCGTGCGCACCAGGTCGAGCACCTCGGTGACCAGCTCGGGGTCGAGGGCGCTGGTGATCTCATCGAGCAGGAGGACCTCCGGGCTCGTCGCGATCGCGCGGGCGATCGCCGCCCGCTGCTGCTGCCCTCCGGAGAGCCGGTCGGGATGATCGCCGGCCTTGACTCCCAGGCCCACCCGGTCCAGCAGCTCGAGGCCGGCGGCATCCGCATCTCTGCGCGTGCGTCCCTGCACATGGCGCATTGCGATCGTCACGTTCTCGAGCACGGTCATGTGCGGGAAGAGGTTGTACTGCTGGAAGACGACGCCGATGCGGGCTCGGATGAGGTCGGCGTTCACGCGCGGGTCGGTGATGTCCAGGCCGGAGAGCCAGATCTGGCCGTCGTCGACGCGCTCGAGCAGGTTGATGGTGCGCAGCAGCGTCGACTTGCCCGATCCGCTGGCACCGATGAGCGCCACCACCTCGCCCTGCTCGACGACCAGGTCGATTCCGCGGAGGACATCGTGACCGTCGAACGACTTGCGCACGCCGTCCAGGCGCAGAACGGGATCGCTCACACGATGCCCCCGACCTGCTCGCGTGCGCGGACCCGCGCCGTGTACCAGTCCGTGAGCCGGATGGTGGGGATCGCGAGCAGGACGAAGAGCAGGCCGGCGACGACGTACGGCGTGAAGTTGAAGAAGGCGGCGGTCTCGATCTGCGCCGCACGGACGGCATCGACTGCGCCCAGGATCGAGATCAGCCCCACATCCTTCTGGAGCGCGACGAAATCGTTCATCAGGGCAGGCGTGACCTTGCGCACGGCCTGCGGTACGACCACCAGCCGCATCGTCTTCGCGTGGCTGAGCCCGAGGGAGCGCGCCGCCTGGCGCTGGGCCGGGTGGACCGCCTCGATTCCCGCGCGGAACACCTCCGACACGTAGGCCGAGTAGGTGAGGGTCAGCGCGATGGTGCCCCAGATCTCGGCCGGCACACGGAACGGGATCAACTGCAGACCCGGGATGCCGAAACCCACCAGATACAGCACGATGATCAGGGGGATGCCGCGGAACAGGTCGGTATAGCCCGCAGCCAGCGCCCGCAACGGCAGCCAGATGGGTCCCTGAAGCGTGCGGATGGTCGCGAGCAGGAGCGCCACGAGCACGACCGCGACGGACGCCATCGCCAGCACCCGCAGGTTGAGCAGGAAGCCATCCCACACGCGCGGGAGCGCGGCGACGAACACCTCGCCGTTGAAGAACGACTCCTGGACGCGCGCCCACCCGGGCGTGTTCAGCACGACGACCCAGACGATCGCGGCGAGCACCAGGGTGGAGATCAGGCTGATCACGACCGACTTCGCGCCCTGTCGCTTGCGGTATGCGCGCCGCTGCAGCTCGACGGGGCTGACCTCGGGCGCCGGCCGGAGGAGGGGCGGGCCTGTCATCGGGCCAGGCTAGCGGAGCGGCGCGCAGCCATCACTTGAGCAGCGGGGCCTGACCTTCGCCGCCGAGCCACTCGGTCGCGAGGTCTTCGAGCGTGCCGTTCTCACGGAGGGCGTCGACCGCCGCGGTCACATCGGCGGTGAGCGGGGAGTCCTTCGCGAGGACGAGCCCGAACTGGTCGCCGGCCGCTCCCTCCGGCGTCGGCAGCTGCCCGACGAGGACACCGTCGGTCAGCTCCACCCCCGCGATGTAGAACGCGGTCGGCAGGTCGAGCACGATCGCATCCACCTGGCCGTTCTCGAGAGCCAGCTTGGCGTCGTCGTTGGAGTTGAACGCCTGCGCGCCCTGCGTCGGCTGGATGACCTGCTCGATCGCGCTGAAGCTCGTCGTCCCGGTCTGCGCCCCGATGAGCAGGCTCTGCAGGTCGGCGAGGGAGGTGGCGTCCGCCGCAGGCGACGTGCCCGTGGTCACGACGACCTGCGTCGTCTCGTAGTACGGCGACGAGAAGTCGACGGTCTCCTTGCGCTCGTCCGTGATGGAGAACTGCTGGAGATTGAAGTCGAAGTCCTTCGGCCCGGGCGCGATCGCCTCGTCGAAGGTGGTGCGCACCCACACGACGTCGTCTTCAGCGAAGCCGAGCTCTTCGGCGACGGCATAGGCGACGGCGGCTTCGAAGCCCTCACCGCTCTCGGGGTCGTCGTCGATCACCCACGGGTAGTAGGCGGGCTCGCCGGTCGCGACCGTGAGCTTCCCGTCGGTGACGTAGCCCGTGCCGGCGGCATCCGTCGCCGTTCCGCTCGACGGAGCGTCCGACGCGCAGCCGGCAAGCGCGAGAGCGGTCAAGGCCGCTGCGGCGAGGGGCAAGAAGGGACGACGCGACATGGGTGCCTCCAGGACTCGGGTGAGGACAGCGTGCCCTGCTGATGGCACGCTGATCGTGAACCCATCATGAACGCACAGCCGCGATCCGTGCGCGCATCGAGTCGTCCTGTTACGAGGCGGCTCTCACAGGCGGGCCTCGGCGGCGGCGAGGGCGGCGCGCGCACCCGCGGTGGGCGCGACCTCGACGAGCCCGCGGTACAGCTTGACGAGAGTCTCGGCATCCAGCGCGCCGGTCCGAGCACGATCGCAGTGCACCGCCTGGATCGCCGCCTCGAGCTGGAATCGCCCGAGCGGGTCGCCGAGCATCGATGCGCGACGCAGCAGCGCCCGTCCCTCCGCGATCAGCTCCGAATCCCATAGCGCGGGATCCTGTTCGTCGAGAGGTGGCCATGGCCGGCTCGCACGCGCGGGCGCGCGTGACTGCGAGAAGGTGAGCAGCGCCGCAAGGCCCCAGGCTTCCGCCTCGGTCTCGAGCAGGCTTGCCAGCAGCACGGCGAGCCACCGCGCTTCATCCGCCATCGATTCCCGCACGCGGTCTCCACCGCCGTCGGATGCCGGTGCCTCGAGCCAGTCGATCGCATACGCGCCGTAGACGGCCTCGAGCACGGCGTTCAGCCGCGCCGGCATGTCGGCTCTCGTCGGCACGACGAAGGGGATGCCGGTATCGCGGATGCGCCGTTTCGCCCTTACGAGCCGCTGCGCCATAGCGCCGGGCTCCACCTCGAACGCACGCGCAATGTCGGCCGCCTCGAATCCCAGAACGACCTGCAGCATCAGCGGGGTGCGGATGCCGGGGTCGATCGCGGGGTGCGCGCAGGCGAACAGCAGCTCCAGCCGCTTGTCGGGGATCTGCTCGCGGTCGGCGATGATGTCCGCCGGATTGCGCTCGTCTGCCTCGAGCACACCCTCCAGGAGCGGCACGCTCGTTCGCGCCGCGGCCGAACCCAGCAGGTCGCGAAGGCGGTTCCGTGCCACGGTTACCAGCCACCCTTCGGGATTGTCGGGGATGCCGGCATCCGGCCATGTCCGCAAAGCCTTCTCGAACGCATCGGAGAGCGCGTCCTCGGCGAGCGCGACGTCACGGGTTGCGGCGGCGATCACCGCGAGGAGACGGCCGTACGATGCGCGCGCCGCCCGTTCGGCGGCGGCGCGCGCATCCGCGGCAGGTGTCATCGGTAGTCGAACGACGTCCATGCCCCGTCGACGAAGCGTGTGCCGGAGGGCCGGATCTCGACTGCCCCCCAATTGACCGACGGCGCCTTGCCGGCCCACTCGATCGCCTGATCGAGGTCGTCGACGTCGATCACGAACGTGCCGCCGAGCTGCTCCTTCGTGTCGGCGAACGGTCCGTCCTGAATGCGCAGCGCGTCGCCGCCGCGCACGGTCGTCGTCGCGGAAGAGGGCTGCAGCACCTCGGCCGACCGCAGCACGCCGGCGGCATCCAGGGCCTTGGCGTAGTCATCGAACTCGCGCATGCCTTCGGCGAGAGCCTCGGGCCCGAGGTCGGCCGCGCTCATCTCGGGGTAGTGGAGCAGAAGTGTGTAACGCATGGTGTCCGTCCTTCGTCTGATCGGTCAGTGACACCCCTATGACGGTCGACGGCCCGCTCGATCGACACGCGACCGCCGCCGGCTCGGGTCAGCTCTTGCCCAGCTCGTCGAGCATTCGCCGCTGCTCGTCCGTGAGCCCGTCCTGCAGCTCCCGCCGGGCGGACCCCGCCTCCGGGTTCGTCAGCGTCGTCGTCGTCGCCGGACCGGCGGCCTGCTGCCGACCGGTCGTCTTGTCGTAGAGGACCCCGGCATGTCCCTCCACGCGGTCGTCGATCGCGTCGTAGATCGCCCAGCCGACCAGGATGATCACGGGCGGCAGGATGTAGCCCCAGAGCCACCCCCCGACGCTGACGCCCGAGAACACGACCGTCAGAATCCAGACGATCAGCGCGACCAGGAAGACGAGTGCGCCCTGGACGACCTTCTCCCCGACCTTGGTGCGCTGGTGCGCGGATTTCGCCGCCATCGAGCGGAACCAGTTCGTGATGAGCGGCTTGATCCAGATCGTCAACGCCGTGAGGATGACGCCGGCCCACAGTGCCGCCCAGCCCACGCGCGCGGGGGTGAGCCAGCCGATGAGCAGCAGCACGACGACGTTGAAGACCAGCAACGACAGGAACCGGACGACCCACTTCTTCATACGGATACGTTGCCACGGCCTCGATTCGTACGCCAGCAGACCGGGCCGCTCGGGACGTCAGTGCATCCGGACGAGCTGGTTGAGATCGTCGCCCGGAAGCGCGTCGACGATCGCCATGACCTCCATGCCGACCAGGCTCACTCGACCCGAGATGGTCGTCAGGAAGGCCGAGTCGGCGGCATCCCGACCGGTCGCGATGCGCACGAGAGTGGAACGCGGCGCCAGCGTTGTGGAGTCGACGATGTGCCATCCGTCTTCGACCCACGCCTCGGCGACCGCGTGGAAGTCCATCGGATAGAGCCCGGGCGCGTAGCACGAGACCAGTCGCGCGGGGACGTTGAGCGCTCGCAGCAGCGCGACCGTCAGGTGCGCGTAGTCGCGGCAGACGCCCTGCCGCGCGAGCAGTGTGCGGGTGGCGCCGTCGGTGGGCAGGCTCGAGCCGCTCACGTACGACAGGTGCGTGCCGACCCACGACGAAACCGACGACAGCAGCTCGGCGCGGTCGGTGATTCCGCCGAACTCCGCGAACGCGGTCGGTCCGAGTGCGTCGGATTCCGCGTACCGACTCGGTCGCAGGTAGGTGATGAGATCGGTCGCGTTCGCCACGGTCGCGGCGGCTTCGCCCTGGATCGCCGCGTCGTAGGAGGCGACCAGCCGCCCGGCCGGGCTCAGCACCTTCTGCAGGCGGGTACCGTGTGAGTCCGGAACCGCCTCGAATGTGATCGGCTGGCCGTCGAGCGTGAATGTGATGTTCTCGGTGACAGGCGTGTGATGTCCACTCACCGCCATCGAGAACACGAGTTCCGCGGGCTCGGTCACGTCGAGTTCAATGCGGCTTGAGACATCCCTCTTCATGGTTCAAGCGTGCCATGCGAACGCACCTGCCTCTGACAAGGGTCGAATCGTGATAAAGGCTGCAGACTCCCGCGGGCCATCGACAATCTGTGCGCCGTCCGATACCGTGATCTAAACCGGTTTATTAAACCGGTTTAGGAGGCCGAGCAGCCGGATGAAGGACACGTCGCGCGAGGGTCGGGTACGACGACCGACGATCGCGGATGTCGCTCGCCGCGCCGGTGTGAGCAAGGGACTCGTCTCGTTCGCGCTCAACGACCGGCCGGGCGTGAACGTCGCGACACGCGACCGCATCCTGTCGGTCGCCGCGGAGATGGGCTGGTCGCCGGACGTGCGCGCTCGCTCGCTCAGCACCAACCGCTCGTTCGCCCTCGGGTTGGTCCTGCAGCGCGACACCGCCATCGTCGCCGGTGATCCGTTCTTCCCCGCATTCATCGCGGGCGTCGAGCGCGAGCTCTCACCGGCCGGGCAGGCGCTCGTTCTGGCGTCCGTGCCGCCGGGTCCGCGCGGGGCCGACACGTATCGCAAGCTCGCATCGGAACGCCGGGTCGACGGCGTCTTCATCTCCGACGTGCGCGCGAAAGACGAGCGGCTGGCGCTGGTGCATTCCCTCGGACTCGCCGCGGTCACGCTCGGTCATCCCGACATCGAATCGCCGTTCCCCTCCGTCACGGTCGACGACGTCGATGGCATGATCGCCACCGTCGACCACCTCGCCGAACTCGGCCACCGACGCATCGCCCACGTCGCGGGCTCCTCGGAGATGCTGCACGCGCGCCGACGCCGGGATGCGTTCGAGTCGGCCTGCACGAAGCACGGCGTGGAATGCCGGGTCGTGGAGACCGACTTCAGCGCTCGTCAAGGCGCCGAGGCGACGACCGCCCTGGTCGCGGTTGCCGCGACCCGGCCCACGGCGATCACCTATTCGAATGATCAGATGGCGCTGGCCGGCATCGCCGTGGCGCAGCGGATGGGCCTGTCCGTTCCCGGAGACCTGTCCATGGCCGGATTCGACGACAGCGACATCGCGCGCCACGTGTACCCGTCGCTCACCTCGGTGGCCACCGACGTCGTGGAGTGGGGCGCTGCCGCCGCGCGGGCGCTGCTCGCCGTGATCGCTGGTATCGGCGTCGATGACACCGAACTGGCACCCGCTCGTCTCGTGGTCCGCGAGTCGACCGGGCCCGCGCCGTCATCCCTTTCATCACACCCCCACCCCGTACTGCCCGCGCTCGCTGACCTGGCCGATCCAGGGCCGCGAGTCGGGTGAGTTCAGGAAGCGACGGACGTCGCTTTCCTCCCCCAGGAAGGAAGAACAATGCGAAGAAGCATCAAGGTCACGGCTCTTGTCGCCGCCGGAGCGCTCACGCTCACCGCCTGCAGCGGCGGGGGCGGTGGCGGCGGAGGAAGCGACGACCTCGAGGCACGAGGCGACATCACGATCTGGTACTCGAACAACGAGGGTGAGATCGAGTGGGGCAAGCAGATGGTCGAGGCGTGGAACGCCGACCATCCCGACGAGCAGGTCAAGGCTCAGGAGATCCCCGCGGGCGACAGCAGCGAAGCCGTGATCAGCGCCGCGATCACGGCCGGTAACGCGCCCTGCCTGATTTTCAACACCTCGCCGGCAGCCGTACCGCAGTTCCAGAAGGCGGGCGGGCTCGTGTCGCTGTCCAGCTTCGAGGACGGCGACGACTACATCAACGCTCGCAGCGGCGACAATGCGGCGCAGTACTCGTCAGCAGACGGCGAGTTCTATCAGATGCCGTGGAAGACGAACCCGGTCGTCATCTTCTACAACAAGGCGATGTTCACCGCAGCCGGCCTCGACCCCGAGGCGCCTGCGCTGTCGACGTACGACGAGTTCCTCGACACCGCCCGCACGCTGACCGAGTCCGGCGCGGCTCCGTACGCGATCTACCCCTCACCGGCGAGCCAGTTCTTCCAGTCGTGGTTCGACTTCTATCCGCTCTACGGCGCGGAGACCGGTGGCACGCTGCTCGTCGAAGACGGCAAGGCGACCTTCGATTCCGAAGCGGGCGCGGCGGTGTCCGAATTCTGGGCAACGATGTACGCAGAAGGCCTTTCCGGAAAGGAGGAGTACAACGGCGACTCCTTCGTCGCCGGCAACTCGGCCATGACGATCGCCGGGCCCTGGGCCATCGACTACTTCGGCGACGACGTCGACTGGGGAACCGTGCCCGTGCCCACATCGGCCGGGACACCCGCTGATGAGACCTACACGTTCAGCGATGCGAAGAACGTCGGCCTGTTCTCGGCGTGCGAGAGCAAGGGCACCGCATGGGACGTTCTCAAGTTCGCCACGAGCGAGGAGCAGGATGGACAGCTCCTCGAGCTGACCGGTCAGATGCCCCTGCGTCAGGACCTGACCGCGGCGTACCCGGACTTCTTCGCCGCCAACCCCGCATACGAGGTGTTCGGCGACCAGGCGAACCGCGTCGTCGAGGTGCCGAACGTGGCGAACTCGATCGAGGTGTGGCAGACCTTCCGCGACGCGTACTCCAAGGCCGTCATCTTCGGCGAGGGTGAGATCGACGCCTTCCTCAGCGACACGGCGGCCGAGGTCGACGCCCTGGTCGGCCAGGGCTGACGGGCAGGCAGGCCGCGCCATGGTCACCACGACCAGTCCGCAGGCGACGGAATCGGCCGGGGCGGACGCGCAGCGCGCGCGTTCGGCCCGGCGCCGACGCCGCATCCTCGGCGAGAACCCGCTCGGGCTGCTCCTCAGCGCCCCGTATCTGATCTTCATCGCCGCCATCTTCGCCTTTCCCCTGGGCTTCGCCGTGTGGATGTCGTTCCACGATTACTTCTTCGCGGCTCCGGGTGCGGAGGTCGAACGCCAGTTCGTCGGCTTCGACAACTTCGTCGCGGTGGCGACCGATCCGGCGGTGCAGCGGTCGTTCCTGAACATCGGGATCTTCCTGATCATCAACGTGCCGCTCACGGTCGTGCTCGCGCTGCTGCTGGCGACGGCGCTCAATCGGGTCGTGCGAGGGCGCCTGTTCCTGCGGGTCAGCTTCTACGTGCCGTACGTGACGGCATCCGTCGCGGTCGTCGGGGTGTGGCTGTTCATGTTCAGCCAGAACGGGCTCGTCAACCAGCTCCTCGGTCCGCTCGCACCGGACCCCTCGTGGCTGATCAACCCGGCCCTCGCGATGCCGACGATCGCGCTGTTCGTCACGTGGAAGCAGTTGGGATTCTTCATCCTGCTGTACCTGGCGGCGCTGCAGGCGGTGCCGCAGGAGCTCTACGAGTCGGCGGCCACCGATGGGGCGGGCGCCGTGCGCACGTTCTTCTCGGTGACCGTGCCGGGGGTGCGGCCGGCGACACTGCTCGTGCTGCTGATCGCGACGATCACCGGCGCGAACCTGTTCACCGAGCCGTACCTGCTCACGAACGGCGGAGGCCCCAACGGGGCGTCGGCCTCGCCGGTTCTTCTGATGTATCAGAAGGGGATCGAGCAGGGGAATCCCGACGTGGCGGCCGCCATCGGCGTGATCCTCGTCATCCTCGTGCTCGTGTTCGCCTTGATAGAGCGCAGATTGGTGGGAGGTGACGAGTCATGAGCGGCACCGGCTCACGCGCAGAAGCGCGCAAGACGACACAGTCGGATGACGCGCCGCGTCGCCGCCGTCATCCCGGCCGCACGGGGCGGATCGTGCGCTGGATCCTGCTGGCGGTGGGGGCGCTGGTCTTCCTCTTCCCCTTCTACTACATGGTCATCGGGTCGCTGCAGACCGAGCCGGATCCGACGCCGGCCGGCGCTTTCCCGAATCCGGCCAACATCACGGGCCAGAACTACGTCGAGATCAACGAGCGCATCAGCCTGCTGTCGGGCCTGGTGAACTCCGGCATCTTCACCGGCGGAGTGATCCTGTGCACCGTGGTGTTCGGAGTCCTCGCCGGCTACGCGCTCTCTGTCCTGCACTGGCGCGGTCGGGGCGTGACGTTCTCGATCGTGCTGCTGGTGCAGATCGTGCCGTTCCAACTGCTCATGATCCCGCTCTACGTGCTGATCGCGCGGGACTACGGTCTGGCCGACACCCACCTGGGCATGATCCTGCCGTTCGCCATCAACTCGGCAGCGGTGGTCATCTTCCGGCAGTACTTCCTGCAGGTGCCGCGCGCGCTGTTCGACGCGGCGCGCATCGACGGTGCGAGTGAGATGCGCGTGCTGTGGAGCGTGGCACTGCCGCTGGTGCGGCCGGCTCTGCTGACCGTGGTGCTGCTCACCTTCATCGGCCCCTGGAATGAGTTCCTCTGGCCCTTCCTGATCACCAAGGAGCCTTCCATGCAGCCGTTGGCGGTATCGCTCGCGAACTACATCACGACCGTGTCCGGCTCGGCGTCCAATCCGTTCGGCGCGATCCTGGCCGGTGCCGTGGTGCTCGCCATCCCAGCGGTGGCGCTGTTCGTCATCTTCCAGCGTCATTTCCAGAGCTCCGAGATCGGCTCGGGCGTGAAGGGATGACCGTCCTCGAGATCCCGGTCGGCACAGTTCCCTACACGCTCACCCGTGTCGGCGTCGTGATGACGCCCGAAGATGGCAACCCCTACGAAGTGGAGGGGGTCCTCAACCCGGCCTCCGGCCGCGGTCCCGACGGGGAGGTGTACCTGCTGCCGCGACTGGTGGCCGCGGGCAACGTCTCTCGGATCGGGCTCGCGCGCGTGATCGTCGTAGACGGCGTGCCGGTCGGTGTCGAGCGCGAGGGCATCGTGCTTGCGCCAGACCGGCAGTGGGAGCGCGGCGTCGGCAACGCCGGCGTCGAGGACCCGCGCATCACGTGGATCGCCGAACTCGAGCTGTTCGTGATGACCTATGTCGCCTACGGACCCCTCGGCCCGCGCACCGCGCTGGCGGTGTCGACCGACCTGCGGGAGTGGCGACGGCTCGGTCCCGTGATGTTCGCCTTCGACGACGCGCTCGACACCGACCTGAACCTGTTCCACAACAAGGACGCGGTGTTCTTCCCCGAACCGGTCCTCGCGCCCGACGGCGTGCGCAGCTTCGCCGTGCTGCACCGTCCGATGTGGGACCTCAGTGAGACCAAGGCCGATCAGGGGGTGCTGCTGCCGGCCGGCATCACCGATCCGAGACAGTCGATCTGGATCAGCTACGTGCCGGTGGAAGCCGTGATGCAGGATCTGTCCGCCCTCGTGCTGTGGAATCAGCACAGGTTCCTGGCGGGCCCGGAGTATCCCTTCGAGGTCACGAAGATCGGCGGCGGGCCGGCCCCGGTGCGGGTTCCCGAGGGGTGGCTGCTGCTGCACCACGGGGTGACGGGGCGCATCGAGAAGGCGTTCGACCACCAGCAGAACGTCCACTACGCGGCGGGAGCGCTCATCCTGGACGCCGACGATCCTTCGATCGTCCTCGCCCGGACGGCGGTGCCCCTGCTTCAGGCGGAGACCGAGGACGAGCGGGGCGGAATCGTGCCCAACGTCGTCTTCCCCACCGCCATCGAGGAGATCGAAGGCGTGCGGTACGTCTTCTACGGGATGGCGGACTCGAAGATCGGGGTCGCGCGCCTCGACCGCGTCTGACACCCTCGACCGCGAGACTGCAACCGGACGTCGAGACTGCGGGTGATCCCCGCAGTCTCGACGTCCGAGTGCAGTCTCGCGGAGTAGTGCGACGGGCTAGTAGGACGGACGCGTGTCGGCGTCGTCGGCGGCGATGAAACGTGCGGCGAGCGCCTCGGAGCCGCGGGCCAGCAGCGACACATCGGCGCCGACGAGGATGAACGACGCGCCGGCGGCCAGATAACGGTCGGCGACGGCGGGGTCGAAGGCGTTCACGCCGACCGGCTTGCCTGCTCCGCGAACCGCCTCGAAAGTGCGCAGCACGGCCGCCTCGACATCCGGGTGCGTCTGCCGGCCGAGCACGCCCATCGATGCGGCGAGGTCGGACGGTCCGACGAACACGCCGTCGACGCCGTCCACCGCGGCGATCTCGGCAGCAGCATCCACCCCGGTCGCCGTCTCGATCTGCACGAACAGCGAGACGTGATCGTCGGCGTTCTCGAGGTACGCGTCGATCCGGTTCCACCGGCCCGACCGGGCCAGTGCCGAGCCGACACCGCGGCGGCCGCGCGGGGGGTACCGCACCGCCTCGACGGCGGCGCGCGCCTCGTCGGCCGATGAGACCATCGGCACGAGGATGTTCTGCGCTCCGAGGTCGAGCACCTGCTTGATCGTGACGACATCGCCGATGGGCACGCGCACGACCGCGGTGGCCGGGTAGGCGGCGATCGCCTGCAGCTGCGACAGGGTCGAGGTGAGTCCGTTGGGCGAGTGCTCCATGTCGATCAGAACCCAGTCGAGGCCGGCGCCCGCGCAGATCTCGGCGACGAGCGCAGAGCCGGAGCACACCCACATGCCGGCCAAGGGGCGGGATGCCGCGCCGAGACGGTCGCGGAAGGTGGGGGCTAGCTGAAGCGGCATGTGATCTCTCCCATCGGTCCGTAGTCGCACCGCACACTGTCGCCGCGTTCGACCCACATCGGGCGGGTGAACGACCCGGCAAGGATGATCTCGCCGGCTTCGAGGCGGGCGCCGTGGTGGTGGAACTTGTTCGCGAGCCAGGCGACGCCCGTGGCGGGGTGATCCAGGACGCCCGCGGCGACGCCGGTCTCGGTGATCTCGCCGTTGCGGTACAGCAGCGCGGGCACCCAGCGCAGATCGATCTCGTCCGGCCGTTTGCGCACATCGCCCAGCACCATGGCGCCGTAGGCGGCGTTGTCGGAGATGGTGTCGACGATCGTGCGACCCTCCAGCTCGATGTGCGAGTTGAGGATCTCCAGAGCGGGAACCGCGTAGTCGATCGCTGCGAGGGCATCCTCCAGGGTGCAGTCGGGGCCCTCGAGCGGCTCGTTCAGCACGAAGGCGAGCTCGACTTCGACGCGCACGTTCGAGAAGAGATCGACCGGGATGTCGGCGCCGCTGGAATAGACGGTGTCACCGAACATCACGCCGTAGTCGGGCTCGCTGATGCCGGTGGCATCCTGCATGGCCTTGGACGTCAGGCCGATCTTGCGCCCCACGAGCCGGCGTCCCGCTGCGACGTTCTTGTCGCGCCAGACTCTCTGGATCGCGTAGGAGTCCTCGATCGTGGCAGCCGGATACCGCGCGGTGATCCGCGGGATCACGCTGTGCGACCGATCCGCCTCGGCCAGCTCGTCGGCGATCGTCGCGATCTGCGCAGGTGAGAGCGTCATAACTGGTGACCGAGCTTGTACTCGCCCTGCTTCCAGGACGGCAGCTCTTCCGGAGCATCCGTCGGGCGCGTGTACGAGAATCCGTCCGCCCCGATCGTCACGGCCATCTCGCTCGTGTCGGTGCGGGCGACGACCGGCTGGGGGTTGCCGTCCAGATCCAGGACGAGGGATGCCTCGGTGTACCACGACGGCACGACCGGGTTGCCCCACCAGTCGCGGCGCTGGTTGTCGTGCACATCCCAGGTGACGACCGGGTTGTCGGGGTCGCCGGTGTAGTAGTCCTGCGTGTAGATCTCGACCCGGTGCCCGTCGGGGTCGCGCAGGTACAGGTAGAACGCGTTCGAGACGCCGTGCCGACCCGGCCCGCGCTCGATCGCATCCGAGCGGCGCAGGGCCCCCAGCTTGTCGCAGATCGCGAGGATGTTGTGCTTCTCGTGGGTCGCGAAAGCGATGTGGTGCATACGAGGACCGTCGCCGCCGGTCATCGCCGTGTCGTGCACGGTGGGCTTGCGGCGCATCCAGGCGGCGTAGACAGTGCCCTCCTCGTCCTGGATGTCCTCCGTCACACGGAACCCGAGGTCCTGCATGAACCCGACCGCGCGCGGCACGTCGGGGGTGACCTGGTTGAAGTGATCGAGCCGCACCAGTGAGCCGGGCGTGTACAGGTCGTACCTCCAAGCCAGCCGCTCGACGTGCTCGACGTCGTGGAAGAACTCGTAGGGGAACCCGAGCGGGTCCTCGACCCGCACCGAGTCGCCGATGCCCTTCGTGAAGCCCTCCGCGCGGCGTTCCACGCGGCATCCGAGCTCCTCGTAGAACGCGACCGCCCGATCAAGGTCCTCCGGCGTGCGGACGCGGTACGAGAACGCGGCCACGGCCGCGATCGGACCCTTGCGCAGCACGAGGTTGTGATGGATGAACTCCTCCATCGACCTCAGGTAGACGGAGCTGTCGTCCTCCTCCGTGACGACGAGGTCGAGTACGTCGACGTAGAAGGCGCGGGATGCCGCGAGGTCTGTGACCACGATCTCCATGTACGCGCACCGCAGGATGTCCGGGGGAGAGGCCTGCGGGGTGGGGACCGGGTTGTCGGAGTGGATCGGCGCCTCCTGGGAGACATAGAAGCCGGAGGAGGTGAGGGTCTTGTCGGTCATGGTCAGCGTCCTTGCTCTTGTCGGGGAACGGTCCGTGAGCTTGTCGGAGGGTCGAGGTTCGACGCGTCGACAAGCTCGGCGACCGGAAAAGTGGTCAGCCCTTGCCGAAGGTGGGATTGTGCGCTTCGCCGAGCGTGATGTGCACCGCCTGCTGGTCGGTGTAGAAGTCGATGGAGCGGTAGCCGCCTTCGTGACCGAGGCCGGATGCCTTGACCCCGCCGAACGGTGTGCGCAGGTCCCGCACGTTGTTCGAGTTGAGCCACACCATGCCGGCTTCGATCGACTGGGCGAAGTTGTGGGCGCCCTTCAGATCGTTGGTCCACAGGTATGCGGCCAGGCCGTATTTCGTGTCGTTGGCGAGAGTGAGCGCGTCCTGCCAGGTGTCGAAGGGGGTGATCGCGACGACCGGGCCGAAGATCTCCTCCTGGAAGATCCGGGCGTCGGGCGCGACGTCGGCGAAGACCGTCGGCTGCACGAAGTTGCCCGTCGGGAAGCCGTCGGGCCGGCCGCCGCCGGCGACGAGCCGTCCCTCGGTCTTGCCCAGCTCGACGTAGCTCATGACCTTGTCGTAGTGCTCGGGATGCACCAGGGCGCCGACCTCGGTCTTCGGATCGTGCGGGTAGCCGACCACCACGCGCGAAGCCTGCGCGGCGTAGCGCTCCACGAACTCGTGGTAGACCTGGCGCTGCACCAGGATGCGCGACCCGGCGGTGCAGCGCTCGCCGTTCAGAGAGAAGACGCCGAAGATCGTCGCGTCGATCGCGGCGTCGAGGTCGGCGTCGGCGAACACGATCGCGGGCGACTTGCCGCCGAGCTCCATCGACAGGCCCTTCAGGAACGGAGCGGCGTTGGCGAAGATGAGCTGTCCGGTCGAGCTCTCTCCGGTGAAGGAGATCAGCGGAACATCGGGATGCTTCACCAGCGCGTCTCCGGCATCCTCGCCGAGTCCGTTCACCAGGTTGAAGACACCCTGAGGCAGCCCGGCCTCCTCGAAGATGCCGGCCCAGAGCGAGGCGGACAGCGGCGTGAACTCGGCGGGCTTGAGCACCACCGTGTTGCCGGTCGCGAGGGCCGGGCCGAGCTTCCATGACTCGAGCATGAACGGCGTGTTCCAGGGTGTGATGAGCCCCGCGACGCCGATCGGCTTGCGGTTGACGTAGTTCAGCTGCCGGCCCGGCACCTTGAACGCGTCGTCGGTCTGCGCGACGATCAGGTCGGCGAAGAAGCGGAAGTTCTCGGCGGCGCGACGCGCCTGACCCAGCGCCTGCGTGATCGGCAGGCCGGAGTCGAAGGACTCCAGCTCGGCGAGACGGGCGTCGCGTGACTCCACGATGTCGGCGATGCGGTGCAGCACGCGCGAACGCTCGCGGGGCAGCATCCGGGGCCATGGTCCGTCGGTGAAGGCACGTCGTGCCGAGGCGACGGCCCGGTCGACGTCGGCCTTCTTGCCCGCCGCGGCCTGCAGGTACGTCTCATTGGTGACCGGATCGAGCACGTCGAACGTGTCGCCGTCGACCGAGTCGACGAACTCGCCGTCGATGTAGTGCTGGATGCGGGCGGGGAGGTCGGCGGGCACACGGTGTGTCCCGAGCGCGGTGGCGGTGTCGGTCATGGAATACCTCGCAGGTGTGTCAGAGAGTCGGGAGGCCGCGGGCCTCATCGGGGTGTTCGTGGATCAGGTATGCGTCGAGCGTGGCCGACCGGTGCCGCCGGGCCGCGTGCTCGATCTGGTCGAGGGGCGCGTCCGCCTCGATGAGCCGAAGGATGTTCTCGTGCTCGCGCACCGACTCCGCCGCACGACCGGGGACGAAGCTGAAGGTGGAGTCCCGCAGGTTGCCCAGCCGGCCCCATTCGCCGCGGACGATCTCGAGCAGGCGCGGGTTGGCGCAGTGCTCGAAGAGCGTCGCGTGGAACTCCTGGTTGAGCGCCGTGAAGGAGTGCGGGTCGAAGTGATCGAGCGTCTCGATCATGAGCTGGTTGATGGCGCGCGCGCGTCGGATCTCGTCGACGGTCAGCCGCCGCGCCGCCAGAGCGGTCGCCGCCCCCTCCAGGATGCTGAGCGCCTGCATGCTGTTGCGGTAGGCGGAGTCATCGACCATCGACACGTGTGCGCCGACGTTGCGTTCGAATGTGACGAGGCCCTCTGCCTCGAGCTGGCGGATCGCCTCGCGCACGGGAACGACGGACATATCGAGATCCTTGGCGAGGCTGCCGAGCACGAGCCGATAGCCGGGAGTGAAGTCCTGGCGTGCGATGCGCTCCTTGATCCAGCGATAGGCCTGCTGGGACTTGCTGAGGTCGGTACTCACCGCGTCTGGCGCCATGCCTCGTACCTCGCTCTCCACTCGGCATTCATCGGGAAGAGCCCGTCGACCGGATGCCCGGCCGTCACCTGTTGGGCGACCCACGTGTCCTCGTCCTCTTGCGCGAGGGCGGCGTCCGCGACCTCCTCGGCGAGTGCCGGGGGCAGCACGAGAACGCCGTCGTCGTCGCCGACCAGGATGTCGCCCGGCTGCACGGTCGTGCCGCCGCACCCGATCGTGACATCGACATCCCACGGGACGTGCTTGCGGCCCAGCACCGCAGGATGCGCTCCGGCGGAGTAAACCGGGATGCCGACCGCGGCGACGGCGTCGAAGTCGCGCACCCCGCCGTCCGTGACGATGCCGGCCGCGCCGCGGGCCTTCGCGCGCAGGGCGAGGATGTCGCCGAGCGTGCCGGAACCGGTTTCGCCGCGGGCTTCGATCACGAGGATCTCGCCCTCGCCGACGGCGTCGAAGGCGCGCTTCTGCGCGTTGTAGCCGCCGCCGTGAGATGCGAAGAGGTCCTCGCGACCGGGAACGAACCGAAGGGTCTTCGCGGTTCCGACGAGCTTGGTGCCGGGGTGCATCGGCCGCACGCCGTCGATCGTGACGTTGTTCAGTCCGCGCTTGCGCAGCTGCGCCGAGAGCCCTGCCACCGGGACGCGGAGGAGCTTGTCGCGCAGCCCCGCCGAGAGTGCATCTTGCCCCGCCGAGAGTGCATCTTGCCCCGCCGAGAGTGCATCCCCAGGGGCACTCTCGCGGCGGGAAGGGGCACTCTCGCGGGCGGAAGGGGCACTCTCGCGGGCCGGATCGATCGATCCCCACGCCTCGGCGCGCTGCGTGTCGTCCGCCGCGGGCAGCGATCCCAGCGACGGATCGAAGGATGCCGCCCCCTGCGTCACGGTGGTGACCAGTCGTCCGGAGCTCAACCCGACCGCGGGGGCATCCACCTCGACCTCGACCACATCGCCCGGCACGACCACCGACGAACCGGCCGGCGTGCCGGTGAGGATCACGTCGCCGGGCTCGAGGGTGAAGTGCTGGGAGAGGTCGGCGACGAGCTGCGCCAGCGGGAAGAGCAGTCCCGCGGTCGTGTCGTCCTGCGCGAGCGCGCCGTTGACCCACGTGCGCAGCCGCAGGGCGCCCGGGTCGATCGCTCGAGCGTCGATCAGGTTCGGTCCGATCGGGGTGAATCCGTCACCGCCCTTCGAGCGGACGTTGGAGCCCTTGTCGTTCGCACGCAGGTCGTAGAGACCGAAGTCGTCGGATGCCGTGACCCAGTCGACGTGAGCTCCAGGCGTCGGCCAGCGCGACCCGTCGCGCGGCCGTGCCGATCACGAGCGCGATCTCGCCCTCGAACGCGAGCAGCTCGGTGCCCGCGGGGCGCTCGATCGTGCCTCCGGATGCCGCGACCGAACTCGACGGCTTGAAGAAGTACGAGGGCGCATCGGGGCGGCGGCCTCGCTGATCTGCACGCGACGCGTAGCTGAGGTGGATCGCCACGATCTTGCCGGGGCGCGCCGGCAACGGGCCGAAACGGTCGGCCGCGGCATCCGTCGAATGAATCATGAGCTCCCTCGCTCTTGCGTGATATTCGAAATCGTATATTATCTGGAGTGCCCCGGCAAGCCTGCACTCTCCGCGCCTTGCCTGACAGCGAAGTCAAACCGACATTGGAGTCACACATGACCGCATCGTCGCCGACAGGATTCACCCCGACCGGCACCATCGCAACCTCGATCGACCGGCGACGCGTCGTCTTCGCCACCGTGGTCGGCACCACCGTCGAGTGGTACGACTTCTTCATCTACGCCACGGCCGTCGGGCTCGTCTTCGGGCAGCTGTTCTTCGCGCCGCTCGGCGCGAACAGCGCCATCGTCGCCTTCGCGACGGTGGGCGTCAGCTTCCTCTTCCGGCCGCTCGGCGCGTTCCTGGCCGGACACTTCGGCGACAAGTACGGTCGCAAGGTCGTGCTGATGTGGACGCTCATCCTGATGGGGGCGGCGACCGCGCTCATCGGCCTGCTGCCCACCTACGAGGCGATCGGCATCGCCGCGCCGATCCTGCTCGTGCTCCTTCGCATCCTGCAGGGCATCTCGGCCGGTGGCGAGTGGGGTGGTGCGGTGCTGATGGCCGTCGAGCACGCGCCCAAGCGCCGCCGCGGCGTCTTCGGCGCGTCGCCGCAGATCGGCGTGCCGCTCGGCCTGCTGCTCGCGTCCGGCGTGATGGCGCTCATGACGATCATCGCCCCGGGCGACGCGTTCCTGCAGTGGGGCTGGCGCATCCCGTTCCTGCTCAGCGTCGTGCTGATCCTCGTCGGCTACTACGTCCGCCGCCGCGTGGAGGAGAGCCCGGTCTTCACCGAACTGGCCGAGCGCAAGGAGAAGGCTCAGATGCCGATCCTCCAGCTCTTCCGCAAGCATCTGCTCCTGGTTCTCATCGCCGCGCTCGTGTTCGCCGGCAACAACGCCGTCGGATACATGACGACGGGCGGCTACATCCAGGGGTACGCGACGAACCCCGAAGGCCCGATCGGGCTCGAACGCGGGCCGGTGCTGTGGGCGGTGGCCGGGTCCGCCGTGACGTGGCTGCTGTCGACCTTCACCGCGGGCTGGATCTCCGATCGCATCGGTCGGCGCACGACCTACATCATCGGCTGGATCCTCCAGCTGATCGGAGTCTTCTGCCTCTTCCCGCTCGTCAACACCGGCAACGTCGCACTGCTCTTCCTCGGCCTCGCAATCCTCACAATCGGGCTCGGCTTCACCTACGGGCCGCAGGCCGCGCTGTACTCGGAGCTGTTCCCGGCGTCGATCCGATTCTCCGGAGTCTCGATCTCGTACGCGATCGGCGCGATCCTCGGCGGCGCGTTCGCCCCCACGATCGCGCAGGCGCTGGTGCAGGCGACGGGCTCCACCATGTCGGTCACCTGGTACCTCGCCGGGATGACCCTGATCGGCTTGATCGCCACTCTGCTGCTGCGCGACCGCTCCGGCATCCCGCTCGGTCCGGATCACGAGGCGGAGCAGTCGATCAGCCCGATCTACGGGCTGTCGAAGGTCTGACCCCGCTCAGACGGACCGGGCGCCGAGGCCGTAGCACCGCATTGCCGTGATCGCGCCGTCGACGAGGTCGTAAGCGACGCAGAAGCAGGTGCGGTCGCCCGCTTCCGAAGGGACGGCCGCGCAGTCTCCCTCGAGATACACGTGGTCATCGCCGACGAGATACCTGCGGGTATGGGAATCGACGAATGTCGCGTGCAGAGCGACGACGTAATCGCGCACGGCGCGCGGCCCCGCGATGACCTCACCGGTGTCGGCGATCAGCCAGGTCACATCCGACGAGTAGCAGACGCCGAAGTCGGCCTCTCGGCCCATCAGGTCGAAATAGCGGTCCATCGTTGCCTGCGTCGAGTCAGTCGACATGCGATGCCTCCCTGGCCGATCGGCGTGGCAGCATCCGCCCCGCGTCATGCCCAGCATCGCAGCGCCGGATGCCGGCGGCTACGGCCTCCGCGGCGCTAGGAGTTCACCGCGATGATCTCCAGCTGGTACGGCGCGATCACCGAACCTGAGATCCGCAGATCCAGAAGCAGGAACGGACGATCGGATGCCGGCGCCTCGACCCACTCGGCGAGCCGATCGAGATCGGCCAGCGTCCGCACGATCACACCCTCCGCCCCGAAGCCCCGGGCAACTTCGGCGAAGTCGACCTGCGGGATCAACATCGGACCCTCGGCGAGTCCCTTCAGGCCGTAGAGATTCACCTCGGCGCCGTATGCGGCGTCGTTCCAGACCACGGCGAGACCGCGCCCCGCCGCCACCCGCACGGCCGATTCGAGATCGGCCAGCGCCATCAGCCCGCCGCCGTCGCCCGTGGTCAGCACGATCGTCGCGTCGGGCTTGGCCAGCGCCGCGCCGGGCACACTCGCGAACCCGAGTCCGATCGACTGGAACGCGGTGCCGACCATCATCATCCGATCGGGGGATGCCACCGGCCAGTACATGTTGGCCCACCCGATGAAGTGCCCGCCGTCCGAGACCACGACGCGGTCGTCGGGCAGCAGTTCGCCGATCCGTGCCGCGGCCGAGCGCGGATCGAGCCGTCCGTCCAGCGCGAGTGCGTCACCCCGGTCGTACCCGCGCAGGGACGCGGCGTTCACCGTCTCCCGCCATCCGCTCGGGGTCGCGTCGATCGCCGCGAGCTCGGACGCGATCGCACGTGCCGCGACCGCGGCATCCGCGCGGAGATAGCCCCCGACGTGCGGATGCGTTGCGGCGGGCGCCAGGTCGACCTGGAACACCCGCGTGCCGGGCGCGAAGAGCGCGCCGAAGCGCATCGTGAACTGGTTGAGCGATGCCCCGAACACGACGGCGACGTCGGCCTCGGCGACGAGTTCCATCGCTGCCTCGGCGCCGAATCCGCCCGTCACGCCGAGATCGAACTCGGCGCGCGGAAAGATGCCGCGGCCCAGTGCGGTCGACGCGGTGACGGCGCCGGTCGCGTCGGCGATCTCGCCCAGCGCTTCGCCGGCGTCGGCGAGCCATGCGCCTCGGCCCGGCCAGCAGCAGCGGGCGCTGCGCTCCGGCCAGCGCGGCGGCGACGTCGCGGATCGCCTGCTCGGCGAACGCGCCGCGGAGCGCCACCGGCTCCGGCAGCCGTGGCTCCGGCGCCGGCGGCACCGGCCCCGCCTCGAGCGCCGCGACGTCGTAGGGGATCGCGAGCACGGTCGGCACCCGGTAGGTGAGCGCGTGCTCGATCGCGATGACGGTCGTGGCCGCGGCATCCGTTCGGCCCACCGTGTAGGTGCGCGCACCGACCGCCGACGCCAGCGCGATCTGGTCGACGCCCCACGGGCGGCGGCCCGAGGTGGGCTCGTCGCCCACTACCAGCACGAAAGGGACGTGCGCCTGCACGGCCTCCGCCAGCGCGGTCAGCGTGTTCGTGAAGCCCGCGCCGTAGGTGGCCGTCGCCGCGGCCAGGCCGCCGCCGGCTCGGTGGTACGCGTCGGCCGCGACCACGCCACCCGCCTCGTGCCGCACGGCGGTGAATCCGACGTCGGTGGAGCGCTCGAGCGCATCGAGGAAGTACGCGTTGCCGTTGCCCATCACGCCGAACACGTGGTCGATGTGGCGGGCGAGGGCGGCGGCGACGTGCGCGGAGACTGTGGGCATGTCGAGCTCCAGAGACAGGGACGGACGGTGAGTTCCGTATGTGTCTCGCGTGCGGCGATCGGATGCCGCGGCTGCGTGCCCCTTTTTCGGGCACCGGCGCGCTGCTTCGCTGCGCCGGACGGTTCGAGTATAAGCCGGCGCCGCGTGGGAGGCACTGCCACGGGATGAAGACGATCCAGCTGCGCGGTACACCCGTGGTCGACGGCGAGTACGACGCGTTCGTGGCGTGGTGGCAGGACTTCGCGATGCCGCACAGTCGGCCCGCCGCCGGCTTCACGATCGAGTTCGCCGTACGGCCTGCTGAGACGAACGAGTTCGTCTGGGCGGTCAGCGCGGACGGCGACGAGGCGGCGTTCCTCGCCGCTCGAGAGCCGTACCTGGCCTCGGACGCGCCGCGCCGAGGCGTTCGACGGCGTGCCGCAGCGGGTCGCCGAGTACGACATCAGATTCGTCGACGAGATCGTCTGAGCGTCCGCGGCAGCGTCAGCCGCCCAGCGCGTCGCGAACGATCTGCGCCGAGCGCTGCAACCGCGCGGCGATCTCCTCGGGGTCGTGCGCGCTGGCGAGGTAGACGACCGCCAGCGCCGCAGGCCCCCGCCCGCGTACGAGCAGTGGCACCGCCACAGCCCGAAGGCTCGGGATCACCTCGTCGTGGCTCGCGGCCCATCCGCGGGCCGCGGCATCGGCCACCTCGGCGCTCAGTGCCGCCGAGACGTCCGATCGCCACTCCCGTTCCGGCAGCACGGAGAGGATCGCCTTGCCCGGCGCGCCGACGATGACCGGATGCCGCGTCCCGGGCCGCTGCGCGACCGACGCCACCGCGTGCCGCGGCTCGACGCTCACGAGCGTCACGCACTCGTCGTGGTCGAGCACGGAGACGAAGCAGGTCATGCCGAGTTCGTTGGCGACGGCGGTCAGTTCGGGGAGCGCCTCGGCCTGCAGGTCATGCGCGACACCGGCCGCGAGGGCGGCCATGCGGGCGCCGATCGTGAGGCGACCACCCGCATCGCGGACGACGAGGCCATGGTCCTCCAGCGTTCGCAGCAGCCGATAGGCGATCGATCGGTGCACACCGAGCCGCTTGGCCAGCTGATCGATGGTGAGCGGCTCGCGCGCGTCGGCGAGCAGCTCAAGGATCCGGATGCCGCGGCTCAGCGTCTGCGACGTTGATGTTGCTGCTGCCGCCTCTGCCATTGCTCTCCTCGACGATCACGCCTTGCGCCGCTCCCACGCGTCGTATACGATCTGTTCAGTAGTAGAACTACGTGTTCGAATATAGAACACGAAGCGTTCTGACGCAAGACCTCGACACCGCCGTCCGAGGAGGGCAACCATGCAGTTCCATCACCGCGGGTACGTCTCCGGCGATCCCCGCGTCCTTCCCGCCGCCGGGACCGGCCTGCACCGCCCGGACGAGCTTCCCGACGAGATCGACGTGCTCATCGTCGGCACGGGGCCTGCCGGCATCGTCACCGCTGCGCAGCTGTCCATGTACCCGTCGGTCACGACCCGCATCATCGATCGCCGTCCTGGCCGCCTCGAGATCGGGCAGGCGGACGGCATCCAGGCGCGCAGCGTCGAGACGTTCCAGGCCTTCGGGTTCGCGGAGCGGATCATCGCCGAGGCCTATCGCATCAGCGAGATGGCGTTCTGGAAGCCGGATCACGACGACCCATCGCGGATCGTCCGCGCCGCGGTCGCCATCGACGACGAGCACGGGATCAGCGAGTTCCCTCACCTGCTCGTGAACCAGGCACGCGTGCTCGACTACTTCACCGAGTTCATGGCGAACGCCCCCACGCGCATGAAGCCGGACTTCGGCTACGAGTTCCGTCGGGCTCGAGATCGAGGAGTCGGAGGAGTACCCCGTCCGGGTCACCCTCATGCGCACCGGCGGGCGAGCTGACCGGGCAGGAGCGCGTCGTGCGGGCCAAGTACGTCGTCGGCGCAGACGGCGCCCGCAGCGGTGTGCGCGAGGCCATCGGCGCGCAGCACGTCGGCGCGAAGGCCTTCCACGCCTGGGGCGTGATGGATGCGCTCGCGGTCACCGACTTCCCCGACATCCGCACGAAGTGCTCGATCCAGTCCGAGGCGGGCAACATCCTGCTCATCCCGCGCGAAGGCGGCTTCCTGTTCCGGATGTACGTCGACCTCGGCGAGGTGCCGGCGGACGATCACGGCGCGGTGCGCAAGACCACGCTCGACCAGATCATCGCGAAGGCGAACGACATCCTGCACCCGTACCGGCTCGACGTGAAGGACGTCCCCTGGCACAGCGTGTACGAGGTCGGCCACCGCCTCACCGACCGCTTCGACGACGTCCCCCTCGACGAGATCGGCGCCCGCTCGCCGCGCGTCTTCATCGCGGGCGACGCGTGCCACACCCACAGCGCCAAGGCCGGTCAGGGCATGAACGTGTCGATGCAGGACGGCTGGAATCTGGGGTGGAAGCTCGGCCAGGTGCTCGAGGGCGCAAGCCCGGAGGCCCTGCTGGCGACGTACTCGGCCGAACGCCAGGTGATCGCGCAGAACCTCATCGACTTCGACCGGGAGTGGTCGACGCTGATGGCGAAGAAGCCCGAGGAGTTCGAGAGCCCCTCGGCGCTGGAGGACTTCTACGTGTCGACGGCCGAGTTCCCCGCGGGGTTCATGACCCAGTACCAGCCGTCGATGATCGTCGGCGGCGACGACGCACCAGCAGCTCGCCCCGGGCTTCCCGATCGGCAAGCGCTTCAAGTCCGCGCGGGTCGCGCGGGTCGCGGACGGCAACGACGTGCACCTCGGTCATCACCACCGCGCCGACGGACGCTGGCGCGTCTACGCGTTCGCGGACGCGGCGGCACCGGGGGAGACGTCGGCGCTCGCGGAATGGGCGGAGTGGATGGCGAACTCGCCCGACTCGCCCGTCGCGGCGTACACGCCGGAGGGCGCCGACCCCGACAGCGTCCTCGACGTCAAGGTCGTCTACCCGCAGCGGCACGGCGACATCGATCTCGGTCGTGTTCCGGATCTGTTCCTGCCCCGCGTGGGTCCGTTCGGGCTGATCGACTACGAGAAGGTCTACGCCGTCCTCCCGGATGAGGACATCTTCGAGCTGCGCGGCATCGATCGCGCGGGGTGCGTCGTCGTGGTGCGACCGGACCACTACGTCGCGAGCGTGCTGCCGCTCACCGCGACGGACGAGCTCGCGGCGTTCTTCGCGCAGTTCCTGCTGCCGCAGAAGGTCTCGGCCGAGCTCGGCTGAGGCTTCGTTCCAGACTGCCCGCAGGAGTCCGCAACATCGGCCACGCTGTACGCGATGGACAGTCCGGGCTCGGCTTTCGCCGTGGCGGCGAAGGCGACCCGGCGTCGGTCGAACCAGGATTGAAGCACCCTGAGAGACGCCCGACCGTGGAGACCGCGACAGGCGAACCGAGACAGAGGAGTTCCCGTGACCGAGAACCGTGAGACCGAGCTTCTGGCGCGAGTGCCGGACGCCCTGTTCATCGGCGGCGAGTGGCGTCCCGCGGCGGGCGGCAAGACGCTCAAGGTCTACGACCCCGCGACCGGCGCGGTCATCAAGACGATCGCAGACGCCTCACCGGAGGACGGCAAGGCTGCGCTGGATGCTGCTGCCGATGCGTTCCCGGCATGGGCGGCGACGCCGCCGCGCGAGCGCGCGGAGCTGCTGCGCCGCGCGTTCGATCTGCTGCAGGAGCGCAAGGAGGACTTCGCACTCCTCATGACCATCGAGATGGGCAAGCCGCTCGCCGAGGCACGCGGCGAGGTCGCCTACGGCGGCGAGTTCGTGCGCTGGTTCAGCGAGGAGACCGCGCGCATCCAGGGCCGCTACGGGCCGAACCCCGAGGGCACCGGCCGCATGATCGTGTCGCAGCATCCGGTCGGGCCGTGCTTCCTGATCACCCCGTGGAACTTCCCGCTCGCGATGGCGACCCGCAAGATCGCGCCGGCGCTCGCCGCCGGCTGCACGGTCGTCATCAAGCCGGCAGAGCTGACGCCGCTGACCACGCTCTACTTCGCGAAGCTGCTCGAGGACGCGGGCCTGCCGAGAGGGCGTGGTGAACGTCTTCACCACGTCGACCTCGGGCGCCGTGTCCGAGCCGATCATCCGCGACCCGCGGCTGCGCAAGCTGTCCTTCACGGGGTCGACCCGGTCGGCCAGCGGCTGCTCGAGCAGGCCTCGCAGGGGGTGCTGCGCACCTCGATGGAGCTCGGCGGCAACGCGCCGTTCGTCGTGTTCGACGACGCCGACCTCGACAAGGCGGTCGACGGGGCGATCCTCGCGAAGTTCCGCAACATCGGCCAGGCGTGCACCGCGGCGAACCGGTTCATCGTGCACCGGTCCGTCGCCGACGAGTTCGCACGTCGCGTCACCGAGCGGGTGCAGGGGTTCAAGATCGGTCGCGGCACCGAGGACGGCGTGATCATCGGGCCGCTCATCGACGACCGCGCGGTCGAGAAGGCCGAGCACGCTGGTCGGCGATGCCGTCTCGCGCGGCGCGCAGGTGCGCACCGGCGGCAGCGTCGATCGACGGCCCCGGCACGTTCTACGAGCCGACCGTCGTGACCGACGTGCAGCCCGGCAGCGACATCCTCCGCGAGGAGATCTTCGGACCGGTGCTCGCGATCGTCCCGTTCGACACCGAGGACGATGCGGTGCGCCTCGCCAACGACACCGAGTACGGGCTGGTCTCGTACGTGTTCACCGAGAGCCTCTCGCGCGGGCCAGCGCATGATCGAGCGGCTCGAGACCGGGATGATGGGCCTCAACGTCGGCGTCGTCTCCAACGCCGCCGCGCCGTTCGGCGGCTGGAAGATGTCGGGCCTGGGCCGCGAGGGCGGCGCCGAGGGCATCCACGAGTACCTGCAGACGAAGTACACGCTGACCCCGAACCCGTTCTGACGCGAGCTGCGGGCGTTTCGTCTCGCTTCGCTCGCTCAGCGACCGGTCGTCGACCGGATCCCGGACGCATGCTGTCCGCGGTGCGCGGCAGAATGTTCCCGTGAACACCGCACGGGTGATCGAACGCCGCCTGCGCTCGCATCGGCTGAGTGCGCCCGCCCGCACGGTCGCCGAGGCCGCCGAGCACATGCTCGCCACTCAGGGACAGGAGTTCTGGGGCGGCCGCTGGGCTCTGGCCGCGCGCACGAAGGGCGATCCGAGCGTGCGCGACGTCGATGCGGCCTTCGACCGCGGCGAGATCGTCCGCTCCTGGACGATGCGGGGCACGATCCACGTGATCCCCGCGCGCGACCTCGCATGGGTGCTCTCCGTGACGGCCGAGCGCCAGCACCGCGCGGCCGCCATGGTCCGTCGTGTCGAGGGGATCGACACGGCCGAGCTGGCGCGGGCGGAACGTCTCACCCTCGCGCGCGCTCGCCGGCGGCAACAGGCTCACCCGCAAGGAGCTGTTCGCCGTCCTCGAGCAGGGCGGCGTGTCCACTGCCCGCCAGCGCGGCTACCACCTCCTGGTCGCCCTGTCGCTGCGTGCGCTGGTGTGCCAGGGGCCTGTCGTGCCGCGCGAGAGCGGACCGACGCGCGAGCAGTACGTCGTGCGCACCGACGAGTGGGTGACCGATGCCGCGTCCCCCGCCGACCCGCTCGCCGAGTTCTTCGCCCGGTACATCGCCTCGCACGGCCCGGCCGGGGCGCGGGACTTCTCCTGGTGGTCGGGACTGCCGCTCGGTGTGTCCCGCGCCGCTGCGGACGCGGCATCCGATCGACTGAGCATCGTCTCCGACGACGGCGAGCCGCAGTACGTCTCCGCGGGCGCCGGCCCGCGTCGCTCCGCCGGCGCACATGACGTGCTCGCCCTGCCGCCTTACGAGGAGTACTACCTGTCCTACACCGACCGGACCGTGCCCTGCGCATCGGAGTTCCTCGCACGGATCGGGCCGAGCATGAACGGCATCGTGCGGCCGCTGCTGCTCGCCCGCGGCGAGGTCGTCGGTGTCTGGACGCACTCGGTCGCGGTCGGCCGGCACCGGGATTCGCCCGTACCCGAGCTGTTCGCCCCGGGCGCGGCGACGGATGCCGAGATCGGTGCGGCGCTCGACCGCTATCGAGCCTTCATCACCGCCTGAGCGCTGCCGTGCCACACTGTGACCCGTGACGCCTGAATCGACGCCGAGCCGGCCTCCGCGCCGCCGCGGGCGGGCTCTGGTCGTCTCGCTCATCGCGGCGATCGCGCTGGTCTACGTCGTCGTCGTGGCGCTGTACGCCATCAACGACCGCTTCGCCTCGATCGAAGGCTGCACCGACGAGCCGCCGACCGATGCCGTCCTGCTGTCGTTCACCCCCGAGGCGGTGGATGCGGCGGCCGATCGCCTCGCGGCCAACCTCAGCGTGCTCTCGTTCGGTCCGATCGCCACCGCCGACACCGGACTGCTCGAGAACCCGCTGACCGTGCTGATCAGCGACACGGACGGGCCACGCTCGTTCACGATCGCTGCCGACGAGATCCCGTCGCCGCAATCCATCCGCCTGATCACCAGCGGGTACATCGAGCGGTGGCCGTTCGACTCGCACAGCGTCGACGTCGCGTTCGTCTCGCTGCAGACCGTGGACGGCGAACCCACCCCGGTCCCGACGCTGCTGTGCGGCTCGGCTCACGTGCCCGGCTGGACCTTCTCCTCGCAGGAGGTGGCCGGAACGGACGAGGTCGTGATCAACGGCGAGCCGGTCACGCAGCTGCGCATCACGGCGACGCGCTCGGTGGCCACGGTCGCGTTCGGAATCGTGATCCTCATCCTCATGGCGGTGCTGCCGGTGCTCGGACTGACGGTGGCGATCGTCGCCTACCGGGGGCTGCGCAAGGTCGAGCCGACGCTGATGAGCTGGATGGCGGCGATGCTGTTCGCCACGATCCCGCTGCGGACCTTCTTGCCAGGCGCACCGCCGATCGGCTCATGGGTGGACTATCTCGTCGTGCTGTGGGTGGTGGCAGGGCTCGTCCTGAGCCTGGTGATCTACGTCAAGGCCTGGCTCAAGTGGAGCCCGCCGGGCGGGCGCGCCGCAGCGGATGCCGGAGCAGTGCCGGTCGGCGTCGCGGCCGCGGCATCCCCTCAGGAGAACGCCGGCGCTCGCGACGGGGACGCACCGTCCGCTGACGCGGCCGGCGGCGACTGAACGACGCTCTGCGGTGCGGGATCAGCGCTGGGCGTGCCGGTCCAGGAACGTGTAGACCTCGTTGTCGTCGACGCCGGGGAACGCACCGCGGGGAAGCGGCGAGAACATCTGCATGTGCACGCGCGCGCTGGGCCACGCCTTGCCCTTCCACCGGCCCGCGACATCGGCCGGCGGCCGCCGGCAGCACGACTCGTCGGGGCACGTCGATGAGGCCCGCTTCTGCGTCTCGCGGCCGCGGAACCACTTCGCGTCGTCGAAGGGCACCCCGACGGTGATCGAGAAGTCGCCGTCCGCCGTCGAGCCGGTCTGCGTCGAGCACCAGTACGTGCCCGCCGGAGTGTCGGTGTACTGGTAGTGCTCCGTCGTGCGGTTCTGCTCCGAGAACGCCGCGCGCGCCGACCACTTGCGGCAGAGGATCTGTCCCTCCACCGATCCGGTGACGTCGTGGGGGAGCGGCAGGCCGTCGTTCTCGTAGACGCGCGAGATCGCGCCGGAGCCGTCCGCGCGGAGGAAGTGCAGCGGGATGTCGAGGTGGTGGGTGAGCAGATTCGTCAGACGCATCCCCGCTGCCTCATGAGTGACGCCGAACGCGTCGCGGAAGTCCTCCACGGCGAGGTTGCGGTCCTTCTTCGCCTGAGTGAGGAAGGCGACCGAGGCGCTCTCGGGCATCAGGGCGCAGGCGGCGAAGTAGTTGATCTCCAGGCGCTGCTCGAGGAAATGTGCGTAGTCGGTGGGCTGCTGGTGCCCGAGCAGGCGATGGGCCATCGCCTGCAGCGCCATCGATCGCAGCCCGTGGCCGCCCGGGATGGACGCGGGGGGCAGGTAGATGCGGCCGTTCTCGAGGTCGGTGACCGACCGCGCGGAATGGGGCAGGTCGTTGACGTAGAGCAGCTCGAATCCCAGCTGCTCGGCCATGACGCTCACGGTGCGGTGGGTGAGGGCGCCGGACACGTGACCCGCGGCCTTGAGCTGCTTCTCGGCGAGCTGCTCGATCTCGCCGAGGTAGTTGTCGCGGTCGCGCATCCGCAGGCGCAGCTCGGTGTTCGCGCGCCGCGCCTCCTCTGGTGTCGCGATCGCCTCCCGCTCTCGGCGCTGGAGTTCGCGGTGCAGGCCCAGGATCGATTCGATCGTCTCGTCGGGGATGCCCTTGGTGACCCTCACAGCCGGGATGCCGAGCTGCCGGAACACCGAGCTCGACTGCGCCCGCTCGAGTTCGATCTCGAGGGCCGCCCGCCGGTTCGGCGGCTCCGACGAGAGCAGGTCGGTCACCTCGACGCCGGTCGCCGTCGCGATCGACTGCAGCAGCGAGAGTTTCGGCTCGCGCTTGCCGTTCTCGATCAGACTCAGCTGGCTCCCCGCGACGCCGACGAGCTCGCCCAGTTCGTCCAGGGTGAAGCCGCGCGACACCCTCTGATGACGAATGCGATGGCCGAGGGTCGACAGTTCCAGGGAGGTGGGCGGCATTCTTTGATGATACAGAAAGAATTGCAGTTCTTGATTCGCAAAGGGGCTGAAACCCTTCGGAATACCTTCCATAGTGGAGGAAGAGCACCGATCTGAATCGATCGAAGAGGAGAAATCATGGCCCTTGCCGACATCTTCACCCGACCGGCCCCGCGCGAGACCCGGCGTCCCGCGCCCGTCCCCGCAGCGTTCGGCCAGCGTCCGGTGATCGAAGGCGACGGCATGACGGCCCTCACCGAGTGGGTCGACGAGATCGCTGCGCTGACGCAGCCCGACCGCATCCACTGGGTCGACGGCTCACGCGCCGAGAACGACGCTCTGCTGCACGAGATGGTCGACGAGGGCAAGATCATCAAGCTCAACCCCGAGTGGCGGCCCGGTTCATACCTCGCCCGCTCCCACCCGAGCGACGTCGCCCGCACCGAAGGGCGCACCTTCATCTCCTCCGAGCGCGAAGAAGACGCCGGGCCCACGAACAACTGGGCCGACCCCGCCGAGATGCGCGGCACGCTCGACGGACTCTTCGCCGGCAGCATGCGCGGCCGGACGATGTACGTCGTGCCGTTCTCGATGGGCGCGGTCGGCGGTCCGCTCTCGCACATCGGCGTGCAGGTCACCGACAGCGCCTATGCAGTGACATCCATCGGCATCATGACTCGCGTCGGCACCGACGTCGTCCGCCAGATCGCCGCGCGGCGCGCCGTGGATCAAGACCGTGCACTCGGTCGGCGCACCTCTGCAGCCGGGCGAGCAGGATGTCGCGTGGCCGTGCAACGACGAGAAGTACATCGTGCACTTCCCCGACACGCTCGAGGTCTGGTCGTTCGGATCGGGATACGGCGGCAACGCCATCCTCGCCAAGAAGTGCTTCGCGCTGCGGATCGCCTCGGTGCATCGGACGCGACGAGGGCTGGCTCGCCGAGCACATGCTCCTCATCCGCGTGATCGACCCGCAGGGCAGGGCGTTCCACGTCGCCGCGGCCTTCCCCTCGGCGTGCGGCAAGACCAACCTCGCGATGCTGCGCCCGACCATTCCCGGATGGCGCGTCGAGACGCTCGGCGACGACATCGCGTGGCTGCGCCCCGGCGACGACGGACGCCTGTGGGCGATCAACCCCGAGGCCGGCTTCTTCGGCGTCGCGCCCGGCACCGGCGAGTCCACCAACGTCACGGCGGTCGAGACCCTCTGGGGCAACACGATCTTCACGAACGTCGCCCTGCGTCCCGACGGCGACGTCTGGTGGGAGGGCCTCACCGACGAGGCTCCCGCCGAACCTCACCGACTGGGAGGGCAACCCGTGGACACCGGACTCCGGTCGTCCCGCCGCCCACCCCAACTCGCGCTTCACCGTCGGCGCCGCCCAGTGCCCGCAGATCGCGGATGACTGGGATGCCCCGGAGGGCGTTCCGCTCGACGCGATCCTGTTCGGCGGCCGCCGCGCGACCAACGTGCCGCTCGTCGTCGAGGCCACGGACTGGACGCACGGCGTGTTCATGGGCTCGAACATCTCGTCCGAGCGCACCGCCGCCGCCGAGGGCACGGTCGGCGAGCTGCGCCGCGACCCGTTCGCGATGCTGCCGTTCTGCGGCTACAACATGGCCGACTACTTCGGGCACTGGCTCAAGGTCGGGTCAGAAGCTGCGCTTCGACCGCGCACCGCGCATCTTCCAGGTGAACTGGTTCCGCAAGGGCTCGGACGGCCGCTTCCTGTGGCCCGGCTTCGGCGACAACTCGCGCGTCATCGACTGGATCATCCGCCGCATCGACGGCTCGGTACCCGCGGTCGACAGCCCGATCGGCCGCCTGCCGCGCACCGAGGACCTCAACCTCGACGGCATCGAGGTGCCGCAGGAGGACCTCGACGAGCTTTTCGCGATCGACCGCGACTCCTGGCTGCGCGAGGCCGAGCTCACCGAGGAGTTCTACGCGACCTTCGACGGACGCGTGCCCGCGCCGCTGCAGGCCGAGCTCTCCGCGCTGCGATACCGCCTGACGCACAGCTGACCGCCGCGAAACCCTCCGGTTTCGCCGAGACCCTCCGATCCGCACGCGCGGCTCGGAGGGTCTCGCGCGTTTCGGAGGGTCTCACCCCCGCACGGGGGCTCGCGTGTCTCGGCGGGTCTCACCCCCGCGCACGAGGCTCGCCTGTCACATTCTGCGAGCCGCGTCGGCGTGTTGTGACAGGCGAGCGAAGGGGGTGCCGAAGCGTGGCTCAGACCAGCAGCTGGTGCCGCGCGAGATCGCGATACAGCGGCGTCGAGGCGACGAGCTCGGAATGCGTCCCCTGGCCCACGACCCGCCCGTGGTCGAGCACGACGATGCGGTCGCTGTCCACCACCGTGGAGAGCCGGTGCGCGATCACGATGAGGGTGCGGTCGGTGGCGACCGCGTCGATCGCCTCGCGCATCCGCTGCTCGTTGACGCCGTCCAGCGACGACGTCGATTCGTCCAGCAGCAGGATCGGGGGTGCGGCGAGCAGCGCGCGCGCGATCGCGAGGCGCTGGCGCTCTCCGCCCGAGAGCATGACGCCGTCCTCGCCGACCGGCGCCTCGAGGCCCAGCGGGTTGCGCTCGAGCACCTCCGTGAGGTTCACCGCGTGCAGCACGCGCTCGCACTCGGCGTCGGATGCCGCGGGCGAGCCCAGTCGGAGGTTGTCGGCGATGGTGCCGGCGAGGGTGGGCGCATCCTGCTCGACGTAGCCGAACTGCGCGCGCAGCTCTTCGCGAGGCAGTGAGCGGATGTCGCGGCCGTCGAGTTCGATCGCGCCGCCGGTCGGATCGTAGAACCGCTCGATCAGAGAGAGCACCGTGCTCTTGCCGGCACCGCTCGGGCCGACCAGCGCGATCCGTGAGCCGCGCGGCACGTCGAACGTGACCCCGCGCAGGACGTCCCGATCCACTTCGGTCATGCCCGCGGCTCCGGCATCCCTCGTCCTGTCGAGATGCACCTGCTCGAGCACTGCCCGCGCTTCAGCCGCCGCCGCCTCGCGCGCGGCGACGACGGCGTCGGGGTAGCGGAACCGCACGTCGCGGAAGGCGATGGCGGGCGAGGCCTCGCCGGCATGCGTCGCTTCCGGTCCTCCAGCCCGTCGAAGGGCAGTCGCCACCGACTCGTCGCCCTGCTCCTCGGTCGGCAGGTCGAGGACCTCCTGGATGCGGCCGAGTGCACCCAGCGCCTGATTGACCGACGTGATGGCGCCGAAGGTCGATCCGAGCGGGGCGATCAGCATGAACAGGAACATGATGAACGTCACGAGCGAGGCGATCGTGATCGCGCCGGAGGCGACCCGGAACCCGCCGACACCGAGCACGACCAGGAGCGACACCTGCAGGGCGATCCCTGCGATCGGAACCACCAGCGCGGAGACCTTCGCGATGCGCACGCCCACGGTGTAGGCGTCCGTCGCGAGCGACGAGACCGACGAGACCTCGCGCTCGGTCGCCCCCGCCGCCCGGACGGTGCGGATCGATCCGACCGCGCGCTCGACCCCCGACGCGAGCTCGCCGACCTTGACCTGCTGCTCAGTCGAAGCGGTGCGGATCCGGCCGCTCAGCAGCGTCACCACGGCGACCGAGACTCCGATCACGACGATGATCAGCGACAGGAGGATCGGGTCGATGATCGCCATGGCCACGAGCGCGCCGACGAAGATCAGCGCGTTGCCGACCGCATCCGCCAGCCCCTGCGTCAGCACCGCGTACAGCAGAGTCGTGTCGGTGCCGACGCGCGAGACCAGGTCGCCGGTTCGGCGAGCGTCGAACTCGCTGATCGGCAGGTGCAGGATGCGGGCGATGAGCTTGCGGCGACTCGAGTAGACGACCGCGGTGCCGGTGCGCTGCAGAAGGTAGTGCTGGTAGCCCGAGATGAGTGATGAGGCGACCACGAGGCCGATCAGAACCCACACGAGCGAGCCGAGCGTCTCACCCAGCTGCACGCGCTCGATGACCTGGCCGACCAGCAGCGGCTGGGCGAGGGTCGCGACCGCACCGAGCACGCTCAGCACTGCGACGATCACGAGCACGCGCTTGTGCTCGAAGATGAACGGCAGCAGCTGGCCGAACGTCGCGCGGGGGCCCTCCGGGACCTTCCGACCCCGCCCCCGGCGACCCGGCGATGCCTCCGCTTTCTCCGGAGCCTCGCCGGTCGCAGCGCCGTCGTCAGCCGGAGCGGTGTTCACAGATGCGGTGCTTTCCACAGACACGATCCACCTCAGGTTCTCGGGGTCACTTACGACCGTACTTCTTGTGCACGGCCTGCCGGCTCACGCCCAGGGCGCCGGCGATGGCCTGCCAGGAATAGCCCAGGTTGCGCGCTCGGCGCACCTGCACCTCCTCGGCGCGGGCGAGTTCGCGACGCACCTCCGCGAGGCGGTGCAGCTCGGCGATGGGTGCGCCGTCGGGCACGGCGCCGACCAGCGTCCGAATGTCGTCGCCGCTCAAGCGCCCACCTCCCCCATGCACGGATGCCGCAGCCGCGGCATCCGTGTCAACCATAGTTGACGCCCCACCGAGCTGTCAACTCAAGTTGACGTCCCGCTGTCCGAACCCGCGGGTAGTGTGGTCCGGTGCCCGCTCCCGTCATCTCCGCGTCGAACCTCGTGAAGGCCTACAAGGTGAAGGGAAAGCCTGATTTCCTGGCTGTGGACGGTCTGTCGTTCGAGGTCGCGCAAGGCGAGTCGTTCGGTCTGCTCGGCCCGAACGGAGCGGGCAAGTCGACCACGATGAAGATGGTCGGTGCGGTGTCGACGCGCACGAGCGGCGACCTCACGATACTCGGACTCGATCCCGACCAGTACGGTCCCGAGATCCGCTCCAGGCTGGGCGTGGTGCCGCAGCAGGACAACCTCGACGGCGAGCTGAACGCGCGGGAGAACCTCTACATCTACGGGAGGTACTTCGGGCTCCCGGGCGCCGTCTGCTCGCAGAAGGCCGACGAGCTGCTCGCGTTCGCCGCGCTCGAAGACAAGGGCAAGAGCAAGGTCGACCAGCTCTCGGGAGGCATGAAGCGCCGCCTCACGATCGCGCGCGGACTCATCAACGACCCGCGCATCCTCCTGCTCGATGAGCCGACCACCGGCCTGGACCCGCAGGCGCGCCACGTGCTGTGGGACCGCCTGTTCCGCCTGAAGGAGCGGGGCACGACTCTCCTGCTGACGACGCACTACATGGACGAGGCCGAACAGCTGTGCGACCGCCTGATCGTCGTCGACAAGGGCAGGATCATGGCCGAGGGCACTCCGTCCTCCCTCATCCGGCAGCATTCCAGCCGCGAGGTGCTCGAGGTGCGCTTCGGATCCGATCGCAATCAGCTGATCGAACCGCAGCTGCAGGGCATCGGCGACCGGGTCGAGGTGCTTCCCGACCGGGTGCTGATCTACACCGAGAACGGTGAGCGCGCGCTCGAGCGGGTGAGCGAGCGCGGTCTCGAGCCGATCACCTCGCTCGTGCGCCGCTCCAGCCTGGAGGATGTCTTCCTCCGCCTCACCGGGAGGTCGCTGATCGAATGAGCATTCGACCGGGCGGTGAGCCGCCAGACCCGCAGCGCAACGACGCGGCGGTCGAAGCATCCGTGGTCGCCCCGCTCTCACTCGATGAGCTGCGCGCGGAAGCGCTCGAGTGGGGGCGCAGACCACGAGCGTTCGGCGCCTGGTACGTCACCGAGCACATGGTGCGGGCGATGCGCGCGTACGGATGGACGATCATCGTCGGAGCGCTCGGACAGCCGATCCTGTACCTCCTCGGGCTCGCGGTCGGCCTCGCGGCCCTCATCGACGCCCCGGTCAGCGAAGGCGGGGTCGAAGTCTCCTACCTCGTGTTCGTGGCGCCCGCTCTCCTGATGACCTCCACGATCGCGGTGGCCACCGAGGAATTCACGTATCCGGTCATGGCCGGTTTCAAATGGCGGCGGTACTTCTACGGGTTCAGTGCGTCCGCGCTCTCGTCGGGACAGATCGCCACGGGCGTCGTCCTCGGTGCGGCCGCTCGCATGACCGTCGTCGCCGTGGCGTACACGCTGTTCCTGTATCTGTTCGGCGCGATTCCCGATCCGGCCACAGGCTGGCTGTCGATCTTCATCGCGATCCTCGCCGGACTCGCGTTCGGCATCCCGCTGATGGCCTACGCGGCTTCCATCGAAGACGACAAGGGCCAGTTCGCACTGGTTCAGCGCTTCATCTTCATGCCGATGTTCCTCTTCTCCGGCACGTTCTATCCGCTCGCGTCCCTGCCGCTCTGGCTGCAGTGGATCGGCTGGGTCTCGCCGCTGTGGCACGCCACCGAGATCGGCAGATGGCTGACCTACGGTCGTCCGATCGCGCCGGCGATGCTGGTCGTGCACTTCGGCTACCTGATCGCGCTCTCGGTCGTCGGCTACCTCGTGGGCAGGCGCATCTTCGAGCGGAGGCTGGCGAAATGACCGCCGCGACCACGACGCCGGCCACGCGCCGTGCCGGCGGGGTGCGGGCGCTGTGGGCGGGAAACCCCGGCGCGGTCGTACAGCGCGGACTTCTCGCAGCGCGATCCTCGAGCTGGATCGTCGTTCTGTCCGGCTTCTTCGAGCCGGTCTTCTACCTGCTGTCGATGGGAATCGGGCTCGGCGGTCTGATCGGCACGGTCCAGACGACGACGGGACTCGAGGTGTCGTACGCGGCGTTCATCGCGCCCGCCCTGCTTGCGGTCTCGGCGATGAACGGTGCGATCTACGACTCGACCTGGAACGTGTTCTTCAAGCTCAACTACGGCAAGCTCTACGAGGGCATGCTCTCGACCTCGCTCGGACCGCTCGATGTCGCGCTCGGCGAGATCCTGTACGCGCTTCTTCGGGGGCTGCTCTACGCCACCGGGTTCATGATCATCATGCAGATCGCGGGATTGAATCTGGCCTGGACGGCGATACTCGCGATCCCGGCCGTGCTGCTCATCGCCTTCGGCTTCGCGAGCCTGGGGATGGCCGTCACGAGCTACATGAAGGCCTTCCAGCAGATGGACTGGATCAACTTCGTGCTGCTGCCGATGTTCCTGTTCTCGGCGACGCTGTACCCGATCACCGTGTATCCGGAGTTCATCCAGGTGCTGGTGAAGATCTTCCCGCTGTGGCACGGCGTCGAACTCGTCCGCGGTCTGACGACGGGCGCGCTGTACTGGGGCATGCTCTGGCACGTCCTGTACTACGTCGTGATGATCGCGGTCGGCCTCGTGTTCACCACGAAGCGCCTGCGGGCCCTCTTCCTGGACTGACCCGCTACAGCGAGCCGGTCACGCCCAGGCCGAGGTCTTCGTCGTAGTCGACGTCCTTCGTCTCGGGCGAGAGGATCAGCGCGATGAGCGTGAGCACCGACATCCCCGACAGGTAGACGCCGACGAGCCACGGATTCCCGCCCGCGCCGGCCCAGAGGGCAACGGCGACGATGGGCGCGAGCGCCGCACCCAGGATCGACGACACGTTGTACGCGATCGCCGACCCCGAGTACCGCACATTCGTCGGGAACAGCTCGGGCAGCACCGCGCCCATCGGTCCGAAGCTGGTTCCCATCAGCACGAACCCGAAGATGAGGAAGGCCTGCACGAGAGCGCCGGTGAACTTCGGGTCGGCTTGTGGCAGCAGGAAGAGGCTGAAGGACAGGCCGAAGACGATGATGCCGCACGTGACCCAGATGAGCAGCCGGCGGCGGCCGATGCTGTCGGCGATGGGGCCGGACAGGAGCGTGAAGATGCCGAAGAAGATCACGCCGATGATCTGCATGAGGACGAAGTCGGTGTATCCGAAACCCAGTCCGGGATAGAACTGCGCCGCGAACGCGGCGGGATCGAACGGCTGGCCCGCCGCCTGCGCCGCGGCCTCGGCGGCCGCGGACGCCTGACTCAGATCGGCCGGCTTCGTGCCGTACGAGAGCGTGAAGTTCGTCATCAGGTAGAACAGCACGTACGTCGCCAGCATGATGAACGTGCCGAGGATGAGGTGCTTCCAGTGGTGCCGGATCACCGCTGCGAGCGGGAACCTGCGGATGACGCCCTTCTCCTCGGCCTTCACGAACGTGTCCGACTCGACCAGGCGCAGCCGCACCCACAGGCCGATGATGACCATGACCGCGGAGAACAGGAACGGCACGCGCCATCCCCACTCGAGGAACGCCTCCGAGCGCTGGCCGGCGCCCTCCGGATGCGGCAGCAGCCAGTTGATCGCGAGGAAGACGCCGTTGGCGATGATGAAGCCGAGCGGTGCGCCGAGCTGCGGGAAGGTTCCGTACCATGCCCGCTTGCCGGCCGGGGCGTTCTCCGTCGCCACGAGGGCCGCGCCCGACCACTCGCCGCCGAGGGCGAAGCCCTGCGTCAGGCGCAGGATCAGCAGCAGCAGGGCTGCCCACCATCCGATCGCGTCGTAGGTGGGAAGAACCCCGATGAGGAACGTCGCGATTCCCATCGTGAGCAGGGACGCGACCAGCGTGGCCTTACGTCCGAAGCGGTCGCCGAAATGCCCGAAGACGACTGCTCCGATCGGGCGGGCGATCATCGCCGCGCCGAAGACGGCGAACGATGCGAGGAGGGCCGTCGTGTCGTTCCCGGTCGGGAAGAACAGGATGGGGAACACGAGCACCGCGGCTGTCGCGTAGACGTAGAAGTCGTAGAACTCGATCGTTGTGCCGATCAGACTCGCCGTGATGACGCGCGAACGCGGGT
Organism: uncultured Actinomycetota bacterium; assembly: GCA_963772625.1. Taxonomy (GTDB): domain Bacteria; phylum Actinomycetota; class Actinomycetes; order Actinomycetales; family Microbacteriaceae; genus Microbacterium. The sequence continues at coordinate 279,114 of CAVYXT010000011.1, forward strand.
TGGCCGGAACGGCGGTACCGGGTAGGGCTGTACTGGTCACGGGGCTCCTTCGTCAGCGCCAGATGAGAGCGATGCCGGCGTTCACGAGTGCCAGGATGCCGACCAGCCAGAATGCGGCGGGCGGCATCGCGGCGCCCTTGCGCTGGCGCGACAGGCCCATTCCGAGGATCGCGCCGATGATCAGCAGGACGAGCAGCTTGACGCCGATCTTCACGTAGTTCAATTCGTACGAGATGCCCCACGGAGCAGCCAGCACCAGGCCCGCGACGCCGGCGATCGCGAGGCCGATGTTCATGAGCGGCGTCACCTGAACGCGGCGGTTGTACACCTCCACGGCCCACGCGCCGAAGAGGACTGCGAAGCCGCTGAGGTGCACGAGCACGACGGTCGAGCGGAGTATCTCCAGGGGGTCCACGATTCCCACGCTATTCCGAGTGCGGAAGGAGCGCCACCAAGGCTCGCCTCAACGGGGATCGATCCGTCAGGCGCGCAGCTCCTGAAGCACGAGAGCCGTGCGCACCGCGGCATCCGCCGCCTCGGCGCCCTTGTCCTCGTGCGAGCCGGGAAGCCCGGCACGATCGAGGCCCTGCTGTTCATCGTCCAGGGTCAGCACACCGAATCCCACGGGTCTTCCGGCGTCGAGCGCGACACGGTTCAGGCCGTCGGTCGTCGCGGAGGACACGTACTCGAAGTGCGGCGTGCCGCCGCGGATGATGACGCCGAGGGCGACGACGGCGTCCGCTCCGCCGGCGAACGCGGCCTGAGCCGCCAGGGCGAGCTCGAACGAGCCGGGCACGCGCACCAGCTGCCACGACGCGCCTGCGGCATCCAGAGCGCGTACCGCGCCGGCGATCAGCCCGTCGGTGATGACCTCGTGCCACGTGCCCGCCACGATGACGACATCCAGTCCCGTGCCGTCAGTTCCGCCGACGATCGGCGCCCCCTTGCCGCTCATGCGCCGGTCGCCCCGTGCATCTGGGCGAGCGCGTCGGTCAGGTCGTCCTCGGCGATGATGTGGCCCATCCGGTCCCGCTTCGTGGAGAGGTACTGGTGGTTGTTGGGTCCGACGCCGACCAGCAGCGGCACCTGCTCGACGATCTCGAGGCCGAGCTCGCGCAGCTGCACCACCTTGTCGGTGTTGTTGGTCAGCAGACGCACCTTCTCCACCCCCAGGTCCGCCAGGATGCCGGCGGCCGCGGCGTAGTCGCGCGCGTCGGCGGGAAGACCCAGTGCGAGGTTGGCGTCGACGGTGTCCAAGCCGCGCTCCTGCAGGCTGTAGGCACGCAGCTTGTTGATCAGCCCGATGCCGCGACCCTCGTGACCGCGCATGTAGATGACGACTCCGCCGTCCTGCTCGATCGCGTCCAGTGCGGCTTCCAGTTGCGGCCCGCACTCGCACTTGAGCGAGCCGAACGCCTCGCCGGTCAGGCACTCGGAGTGCACCCGCACCAGCGGCGCCTCCTCGGAGAGGTCGCCGGACACGACCGCGAGGTGGTCCGTGCCCGTGACACGGTCCTTGTACGCGAGGAAGCGGAAACCGCCGTGCCCGGTCGGGACGTTGGCCTCGGCGCGCAGGCTCACCCGACGCCGGTGCGGCGAGTGGATCGGCGTGGCGATCGGCTCGTGCTCGTCGAGATAGGCGACCAGCTGCTCGATGGTGATCACCGGCACGCCGTCACGCTCGCCCAGCTCCTGCAGCCCGGGCAGGCGCATCATCGACCCGTCCTCGGCGACCACCTCGGCGATCGCGCCGACCGGCTTCAGCCCCGCCAGGCGCATGAGTTCGACAGCGGCTTCGGTGTGCCCGCCGCGCTCCCGCACCCCGCCGTCGACGGCGCGCAGCGGGAGGATGTGACCCGGCCGGATCACGCTCGTCGGGGTGGACCCGGGGTCGGCGAGCACGTTGAGGGTGTGCGCGCGGTCGGACGCGCTGATGCCGGTCGAGACGCGGTCGGCGGCATCAACGCTCACGGTGTAGGCCGTGCCGCGCGCATCCTCGTTCACCTCGACCATGGGCGGCAGGTCGAGCCGATCCGCCCACTCGGCGGGCATCGGGGCGCAGATGAAGCCGCTCGACCAGCGGACGGTCCACGCGATCCACTCGGGCGTCGCGAGCTCGGCCGAAAGCACGACATCGCCCTCGTTCTCGCGGTTCTCGTCATCGGCGACGATGACGGGTCGCCCGGCGCGGAGCGCGTCGAGGGCGGCCGAGATCGGTGCAAGGCTCATCGGGAGCCTCCTTCCATGGCTGCGGCGAAGGCCGCATGCGAATCTGCGGGGGCGGCGGCCGCCCGGTCGGGGGAGAAGGCCAGCAGGCGCTGCACGTGCCGGGCGAGGATGTCGGTCTCGAGGTTGACCCGGTCGCCCGCTGCGCGGCCGCCGAGGGTGGTCGCCTCAAGCGTCTCGGGAATCAGCGAAACCTCGAACCAGTGCGCGTCGGACCCTGTCGAGGCGCCCGCTGGGCTCACGGCGCTCACGGTCAGCGACACCCCGTCCACCGCGATCGATCCCTTGTCGACGACGAGCGGCGCAAGGGAGGCCGGGAGTGCGATCCGCAGGACGCGCCACTCGGCGCCGGGGCGGACCTCGAGCAGCTCGCCGGTTCCGTCGATGTGACCCTGCACGATGTGCCCGCCGAGCCGCCCGTGCGCGGCGGTCGCCCGCTCGAGGTTGACCGCGCGACCGGCTGCGACGCCTGCGAGGGTCGACATGTCGAGCGTCTGCTTCATGACGTCGGCGGTGAACCAGTCGTCGCCGCGATCGACGACGGTCAGACACACCCCGCTGACCGAGATGGAGTCGCCATGCGCGGCATCCGAGACGGCCTTGGGCGCTCGCACGGTGAGGCGCACTCCGTCTCCGGACGGTGCGACGGCCGTGACGGCCCCGATCTCCTCGATGATTCCGGTGAACATCAGCCGTCTCCCTCAGATTCTTGTCGGGAAGCCCGACGCGGGTTCGCGATGATCAGCAGGTCATCGCCGAGACTCTCGACGGCTGCCACGTCCAGGCGTCGCTGCTGATCGATCGTGTCGACCCCGAGCCGCCGCAGCGCGGGCCGATCGGTGCCGTCCGCGCCGTAGCCGATCAGCGTCGGCGCGACATAGGCGAGCACCTCATCGACGAGGTCTTCGCGCAGGAACGCACTCGCGATGGTGGGTCCGCCCTCGATGAACACGCGCTGAACCCCGCGTTCGCGAAGCTCGGCCAGCACCGCGGAAAGGTCGCCACCGGACCGGCTCAAGAACGGGTGCGGATGCCGGCGCACGGACGCACCGTCGGGCACCCAGCGGTCGCCCAGCACGACCGGAACAGGCTGGCGCTCGTAAAGGGTCCCGTCCGGTTCCCGCGCGGTGAGCGCGGGGTCATCCGCCAGCACCGTGCCCGTGCCCACCACGATGGCGTCGGCCTCCGCGCGGCGGCGATGGACGTCGGCGCGCGCTTCAGGGCCGGTGATCCACTGGCTCGTGCCGTCGGATGCCGCGGCCCTCCCGTCGAGGCTCTGCGCCCATTTCACCGTGACGTGCGGTCGACCGAGACGCTGCACGGTCAGCCACGAGGCCAGCAGCTGCCTGCCCTCGTCCGCGAGCAGGCCGGCCTCGACATCGACGCCGGCCTCCTGCAGGCGCTGGGCGCCGCCGGTCGATTCCTGGTTGGGGTCGGACACCGCGTAGATCACCCGTGCGACGCCTGCGGCGACGAGCGCCTCGGAGCATGGCCCGGTTCGGCCGGTGTGGTTGCAGGGTTCGAGGGTGACGATCGCCGTCGCACCCCGAGCGTCACCCTCCGAGAGCTGCGAGAGTGCGTCGACCTCGGCGTGCACCGTTCCCGCTCCGCGGTGCCACCCTTCGGCGAGCACGTCCCCGGTCGGCGACAGGATCACCGCGCCGACCTGCGGGTTGACGCCACGCGGGCCGTGCGTGGCGAGCGCGAGCGCGCGCCGCATGGCGTCGCGCTCAGCGTCGTTCACCGGCATCCGAATCCCTTGTTCAAGGCTCCGGGAAAGGCGAACGGCGGCGCGCTGGCGCCGCTCGTGCTGCCTCCCATCCGGACTCGCAGCAGTTGCCTGCTGCATCACCGTCGGTCCCGGAATTCCACCGGGTCAGCCTCGGCAGCACCCGAATCGGATGCCGGTCTCCTCGGCTCGCGGACTGTCACCGCCGGTTCGGATTCTCACCGACCCCGGAGCACGTATTGCACTTGATTCTAGTCAACGCGCCACGGGGCGTTTCATTCCATGTCGGTGAATGAAGCTGCCCGGGAAACGGCGACTGAACGATTCCTGCACGTGCCCGCGTGGACGGCGCCGGTGCCGTCAGGGGCACGTAGCCTTAAGTGCGCGTCAGCAAGTCGGGCTCTGGGGGCGGAGCCCAGCAGGTGCAGAGGGGGAACGATGTCAGACGCACGAGGTCACGAGGAGCTCGTCGCGCGTCCGTACGCCGACGTGCTGGTGATCGGCGGGGGCATCAACGGACTTGCGACCTTCCGCGACCTCGCGATGCAGGGCGTCGATGTCGCACTCGTGGAGCGCGCCGACTTCGTCAGCGGCGCGTCAGCGGCGTCGTCGCACATGATCCACGGCGGCATCCGGTACCTCGAGAACGGCGAGTTCCGGCTCGTCCACGAGGCGGTCACCGAGCGCAACGCGCTGCTGCGGATCGCGCCGCACTACGTGCGTCCGCTGCAGACCACGATTCCGATCTTCTCGACCTTCTCCGGCGTGCTGACGCGCGCCGCTGCGTTTCCTCCGGCACGGGGGCGGCAAGCACCGCGCGCGGGGGGCGGCGCTCATCAAGATCGGCCTCGTCATCTACGACTCGTTCTCGCGCGGCGGCGGCCGCGTCGCGCGGCACGAGTTCCACGGCCGGCGCAAGTCGCTGGAGCAGCTGCCCCACCTCAACCACGGCGTGAAGTACACCGCCACCTATTGGGATGCATCGCTGCACGATCCCGAGCGGCTGGCGATCGACGTGCTCCGTGACGGACTCGCGGCCGGTGGCGATCGCGCCCGGGCGGCGAACTACACCGCGGCGGTGGGAGTCGTGGACGGCCGCATCGTGCTGCGCGATCAGCGAACCGGCGAAGAGACGCCGTTCACCGCATCCGTCGTCGTGAACGCGACGGGTCCGTGGACCGACGTGACGAACCTCGTCTGCGGCGAGCCGACCAACCACATGGGCGGAACCAAGGGCTCGCACATCGTGCTCGACCATCCCGAGCTCCTCGCAGCCACCGGCGGCCGCGAACTGTTCTTCGAGCACAAGGACGGCCGGATCGTCCTCATCTATCCCCTCAAGGGACGGGTGCTCGTCGGCACGACCGATATCGAGCACGACATGAGCGATCCGATCGTGTGCACGGAAGCCGAAGTCGACTACTTCATCGACCTGGTCCGCTACGTCCTGCCCGACATCGTCGTGGATCGCGACCGGATCGTCTACCGCTTCGCCGGCGTGCGACCGCTGCCGGGCCACGGCGAGCTCGCGCCCGGATTCGTGTCGCGCGACTACCGGATCGAAGCCTCGCCCCTCGCCGGGCGCGCGGATGCAACCGTCCTCAGTCTCGTCGGCGGCAAGTGGACCACATTCCGCGCCTCGGCCGAGCACCTCGCCGACCACGTGCTCGCTCTGCTCGCTCAGCCGCGACGGAGCTCGACCAAGGGCGTTCCGATCGGGGGCGGCCGCGGGTACCCCATGACGGAGCGGGCCCGCAGCCAATGGATCAACACGCACAGCGACGGCCTGAGCCTCGAGCGCGTCGCCACCCTGCTGGACCGTTACGGCACGGTCGCGGCCGACGTCGTCGCGGCGATCGCCGAAGACCCCGACGACGAGGCGCTGCGCACCCTCCCGTCCTACAGCACGGCCGAGCTCTGCCATCTCGCGCGGACGGAACGCGTCGTGCACCTCGACGACGTGCTCATGCGCCGCACGAGCCTCGCGTTCACCGGCGCCGTCACGGCGGAGTCCGCCGCTGAGGTGGCGTCGGCGATCGCGCCGGTGATGGGGTGGGATGCCGCCCGGTGCCGTGCCGAGACCACGCGCGCGCTCGAGATGGTGCACGCCGCCGATCCGAGCTGGTCGGCCGAGACGACGAGCCGTTCCGCAGCGTCGCGACAGTCGGCAGCGCGGTAGGCGCGTCCTGCCGGTGGTTCGCGATGCGGGTGCTCGATGAGCGCGTCGCGATAGCCTGACCGGAGCGGCGGGAGATCGACGCCCGGCACTCGCGGAGGAGGCCACGTGTCCGACCATGTGCTGGCGCTCGACCAGGGGACGACATCGACCAGAGCAATCGTCTTCGATGCGGGCGGCGGCATCGTCGCGGTCGCGCAACGTGAGCACGAGCAGATCTTCGCGCGGGCCGGCTGGGTGGAGCACGACCCGATCGAGATCTGGACCAACACGCAGTGGGTGATCGCCGCGGCGCTCGACGAGGCCGGCCTCTCACCCGGAGACTTCGCCGCGGTCGGAATCACGAACCAGCGCGAGACCACGATCGTGTGGGACCGCCGGACCGGCCGGCCGATCTGCAACGCCATCGTCTGGCAGGACACGCGCACCCAACCGCTCATCGATCGGCTCGCCGCCGATGGCGGAACCGCGCGGTTCGCCGCGGCGACCGGTCTTCCGCTGGCGACCTACTTCTCCGCGTCCAAGATCGCGTGGATCCTCGACAACGTGCCGGGCGCGCGGCGAGACGCCGAGGCCGGACACCTCCTGTTCGGCACACCCGACACGTGGCTCATCTGGAATCTCACGGGCGATACGCGTGGCGGCGTGCACGTCACCGATGTCACCAACGCGAGCCGCACGCTGCTCATGGACCTGACGACCCTCGACTGGTCGGAGGAACTCCTCGCGGTCTTCGGCATCCCTCGTTCGATGCTGCCGGAGATCGTCCCTTCGTCGGGAGTGGTGGGCGATGTCCGGGAGCCGCCGGCGGCGCGCGGCATCCCGATCGCGGGCATCCTCGGCGACCAGCAGGCGGCCACCTTCGGGCAGGCCGCATTCGATCCCGGACAGTCCAAGAACACGTACGGGACGGGCAACTTCCTGCTCGTGAACACGGGCACCGAGATCGTGCGCTCGCAGCACGGGCTGGTGACGACGGTGGCGTACCGGTGCGGCGACGAACCGGCGCATTTCGCGCTCGAGGGCTCCATCGCGGTCACCGGTTCGCTCGTGCAGTGGCTGCGCGACAATCTCGGCATCATCAGTTCCGCACCGGAGGTCGCACGACTCGCGTCGACGGTGGATGACAACGGGGGAGCCTACTTCGTCCCGGCGTTCTCAGGGCTGTTCGCGCCCTACTGGCGGCCCGACGCGCGCGGCGCCCTCGTCGGCCTCACCCGGTACGTCAACAAGGCGCACATCGCCCGGGCGGCGATCGAAGCGGCGGCGTTCCAATCCCGCGATGTGATCGACGCGATCGTGGCCGACACCGGCCGCGAGCTCGCCGAGCTGCGTGTGGACGGCGGCGGTTCGCGCGACGACCTGATGATGCAGTTCCAGGCCGACATCCTCGGCATCCCCGTCGTTCGCCCCGCCGTGATCGAGACGACCGCGCTCGGCGCCGCCTATGCGGCCGGACTGGCGACGGGAGTGTGGCCCGACCGCGACGCGCTGCGCAGCCAGTGGCGCGAGGGCAAGCGCTGGGAGCCGGCGATGCCGGCCGAGGAGGCCGATCGCCGAGTCCGGCTCTGGCGAAAGGCCGTGACGAAGTCGCTCGACTGGGTCGACGACGACGTGACGGCGCTGTCCTGACCGCCCCGACCCGCGTTACTTCAGCAGCCGCGACAGCCGCCGGTCGGCCAGCACCTTGCCGCCCGTCTGACACGTCGCGCAGTACTCCAGCGAGTTGTCGGCGAAGAAGACGCTGCGCACGACATCCCCGCAGACCGGGCACGTCTCGCCGCGACGCCCGTGCACCTGCATGCCGCGTCGTTTGGCGTCCTTCAGTTCCGCGGGCGGCTTGCCGCTCGCGGTGGCCACCGCTTCGGTCAGCGTGGCCGTCATCGCGTCGTAGAGGTGGTCGATGTCCTCGGAGGAGAGGCTCGCCGCCAGCGCATAGGGCGACATCCGCGCGTCGTGCAGGATCTCGTCCGAATAAGCGTTGCCCACCCCGGCGAGGATCGACTGGTCGCGCAGCACGCCCTTGATCTGCGTGCGTCTTCCCTCGATGAGGCCGGCGAGCGTGTTGCGGGTGAAGGTGGGATCGAGCGGATCCGGTCCGAGCCGGGCGATGCCCGGCACGTCGTGCGGGTCATTCACGACGTAGACCGCCAGCGACTTCTTGGTTCCCGCTTCGGTGAGGTCGAATCCCGACCCGTCCGACAGCGCCACCCGCATCGCGATCGGGGTCTTGCCGGGGCGGATGAGCGTCGCGGGCAGCTCGTCGTACCACCGCAGCCAGCCCGCCTTGGCGAGGTGGAAGACCAGGTGGGGCTCGGCATCCGTCGTCGCGGTCGCGAGGTCGATGAACTTGCCGTGCCGCGCGGCGGCCGTGATCCGGGCGCCGACGAGTGCATCGACAGGCGGATCGTAGGTCTTCAGCGCGGCGAACGCGGAGACCGTGACGCGCGTGATCGTGAGCCCCGTCGTCCGCCCGCGGAGGAAGTCGACCAGGCCCTGGACTTCGGGCATCTCCGGCACGCCCCCATCCTCGCACGCCCCCTCGACGCGTGGTCAAAGCCCAGGCGTGCGGCCCGGCCTGCTGGTCGGGCGGATATCCGTCCGTGTGCGTTCGCGATTCAGTCTCGAGCGCCACGGGTCATCGCCCGATCCCTTTGTTCAGGCGGTGGCCGTCGCCCCGGCTCTCCATGCAGACTGAATCCCGGACGTGAGCCGAGCGACATCCGGCTTCCTCCCCAGACCCGCGTGCCAGGCTGCGCAGTCCACGGATGCCGCACCCGTCGATCTCCGCAGGTCTGCCCGCGACAGCCTCGACGAATGTTCGACGTGTGGACCAGAAGCAGCCTGATCCGCGGCGGGCATGACGTCACGCGACATCACCGCCGCCGTCCGCTCAGGCGCAATCATCCGTGCTCGCCAGGACCGGTACCTGCGTGCCGACGCTCCGCGCAGCCTCGTCGAGGCCGTCCGGGTGGGCGGGCGGCTCGGTTGTGTTTCGCTGCTCGCGGTGCTTGGAGTGTTCGTCTTCGACAGCTCGATCCTGCATGTGCACATGACGCGTGGTGCCAGTCGGATGCGTTCGGCCCCGCCCCCCGGCAGCGACTCGACGCCAGAAACCAACGCCGTACGACGAGATTGCACTGGCACCCTTTGCGGGACACTCCGAGCGCGGGCTGCGTCTCGGTCATCGATGCGCTGATCCACGCGGTGCGCTGTCAAAGCCCTCGTCACGCCATCGCGACACTCGACAGCGCTATTCATCATGGGCTCATCGGCATCGAGCGGCTTGCCCGAGGTGTTCGCAGCACTGCCCCACCGCTTCCAGGTGCTGCGGGGCTTCCTCGACGCGCGCGGCGCAATCCGGTCCCGAAACGCTCGTGCGGCTCATGGCACTGTCGCTCGGCTTCCGAGTCGATCTCCAGGTCGAATTCGACGGCGTCGGGTTCGTCGATCTTGGTCTCGATGGATGGCTGGTCGTCGAATGCGACAGCAGGAGTTCCACTCCTCGTGGGAACAGCAGCTGAAGGATTACCGCAGGGATAAGGCCCTCGCGCAACGGGGATACTGCGTTCTGCGCCTCACGGCCGCCGATATCCTGTACCAACCGGAAGCCGTGCTCGCCAGTTTGCGCGGATTGCTGCGCGGGCGCTCCGGAATGCTCACAGGCTGAACGACCTGACTGTTCGACATTCAGTCTGCGCGATGAACGCAGCCCCTAGCAGGGCCCTGAAGTCACCGCGCGCCTGCGTGAGCCAGCTACGCGGCAGACTGAAGCCGAACCGCAAACCCGCAGCAACCCGGCTACACGCGCCGAAGCAGCCCGACCTTCTCGTACACGTCCGCAACGGTGCGATCGGCGACCTCCGAGGCGCGGCCCGCGTTCACGGCGAGCACCCGGTCGAGCTCCGCCTTGTCGTCCAGCAGCTCCAGCGCGCGGGCGCGCACCGGGCCGAACTCGTTCACGATGACCTCGGCCAGGCCCTTCTTGAAGTCGCCGTATCCGCGTCCGGCGTACTCGTCCTCGATCGCCGGAATCTGCCGGCCGGTGAGGGCTGCATAGATCACCAGGAGGTTGGAGACTCCGGGCTTGCTCTCGCGGTCGTACCGCACCGATCCTTCGCTGTCGGTGACCGCCCGCATGATCTTCTTCGCGCTCACCGACGGATCGTCGAGCAGCCACAGCACACCGGCGTCGGACTCGGCAGACTTCGACATCTTCGCCGTCGGGTTCTGCAGATCGAAGATGCGCGCGGTGTCCTGCTGGATCACGGGCATCGGCACCCGGAACGTCTGGCCGTAGCGCGCATTGAAGCGCTCGGCGAGGTCGCGCGTGAGCTCGACGTGCTGCTTCTGGTCGTCGCCGACGGGCACGATGTCGGTCTGGTACAGCAGGATGTCGGCCGCCATCAGCACCGGATAGGTGAAAAGCCCCACGGATGTGGCGTCGGCGCCGTAGCGCTGCGACTTGTCCTTGAACTGCGTCATGCGCCCGGCCTCGCCGAAGCCCGTGATCGTCGACAGGATCCACGCGAGCTCGGGATGCGCGGGCACGTGCGACTGCACGTACAGCGTGGACTTCGACGGCTCGATGCCGGCGGCGATGTACTGCGCGGCGGTCCGGCGGGTCTTCTCGCGCAGCTCGGCCGGATCGTTCGGCTGCGTCAGGGCGTGCAGGTCGACGACCGAGAAGAACGCGTCGTATGCCTCCTGCAGGTCGCGCCACTGCATGAGCGCCCCGATGTAGTTGCCGATCTGGAGCGAGTCGGCAGAGGGCTGCATGCCGGAATAGAGGCGAGGTTTCGTCACTGGGCAATTCTAGAGTCGGGCCGAGAGGCCCCAGCCGCGGACGGCATCGGATGCCGCCGCGAAACGATCAGCGACCGATCGAGTAGTCGGCCAGCACCGGTGAGTGGTCGCTCCAGCGCGTGTCCCAGGACGGTGCCCGCACGACGCGGTAGTCGGTGACACGGGAAGCGAGCTCGGGAGTCGCGAGGTGATAGTCGATGCGCCATCCCGAGTCGTTGTCGAAGGCGCGTCCGCGCATCGACCACCAGGTGTACGGCCCGTCGACGTCGCCGTGGTGCACGCGCCCGATGTCGGTCCAGCCGAGGCCGGTGCCCCGCGACCCGTCGACGCCGGTCACCTCGGCGCCGGCCGGCCCGAGGAACCGGTCGAAGTAGGCGCGCTCGCGAGGCAGGAACCCGGCCTTCTTGACGTTGCCCTTCCAGTTGCGGATGTCGAGCTCGCGGTGCCCGACGTTCAGGTCGCCCATCACGAGCGACAGCGGAGACGTCGCCGCCAGCTGCGGCAGCCGCCGCTCCATCGCGTCGAGGAACGCCCACTTCGCGTCCTGCCGCGGCGAGTCGGCTTCGCCGGTGTGCACGTAGGCGCTCACCACTGTCAGCCGCTCCCCATCGACATCGAAATCCGCCTCGAGCCACCGCCCCGCGCTGTCGAGCCCCTCCTCGCCCAGCACCGTCCGAGCGGCGGTCGGAGCGAGCCGGCCGGCGATCGCGACGCCCGCGCGTCCCTTCGCCAGCGCCTCGTCATTGACGAGCTCCCAGCCCGGCAGCGCGAGCTGAAGCTCGTCGGCGCTGGCCCGGACCTCTTGCAGGGCCATGATGTCGACGTCCGCGGCGTCCAGCCATTCGAGCATGCCTTTGCGGGTCGCCGCCCGGATTCCGTTGACGTTGATCGAGGCGATCCGGACGCGATGTGGCACGCCTGCCAGCCTATCGATCGCTCCGGACACGTTCCGCGTGCGGCGGCTTGGCCGGGTCGGCGTCGCCGGACTTCTCGGCTTCCCTCGCCGCGCGCTTGGATTCCTTCACCGCTCGTTTGGATGCGGGTGGAAGAACGGGCGCCGACGCCTCGACCCGCTCGAGCTCCTCCTCCGCCTCGCGCACGGCGAAGTCCGCCCTCCACACCCGATACCACGGGGCGGCGGCCCGTGCCTCTCGCGCAGTGCGCAGCCGGACCTGCGCCGCGAGCAGCAGGGCCTGGTGCTCCGCCGCGATCCTCTCTGCTTCGGTCGGCGCGAGGATGGGGATGTCCCGATCCTTGGACGTCACCGCGATCCAGGCGGCAGCGACCAGCATGATGATGCCGCTGATCTTGAACCACAGCAGCAGCCCCACGAAGATCGCGAACGTCGCCAGGAGAGGGTTGGACGGCGTGTAGCTGAGGAGGAGTCCCGCGCCCAGCTGCAGAACCGTCAGCGCCCCCCCGCCGAGCAGTGCGCCGGGCCAGATCACGCGCCAGCGCAGTGACGTTCCCGTGAGGAAGTGGAACAGTGCGGCCAGCGCTGCCGAGTTGAGCGCGAAGGAGACGACGACCGATCCGATGCGGATGCTCGAGTTGAGCACGCCGGGCCCCACATTCACTCCCAGCAGCGAGAAGACCCAGGTCAGGGCCCACGAGCCGATCGACGTCAGCACCGCTCCGATGATGAGCGCGATGCCGAAGATGATCGCCGCAAGGAGGTCGCGCGCCTTCAGCAGGAGATAGCTGCGGCGATCGGGCGGGATTCCGAAGATGTCGCGCACCCCGCGCCGGGAGTAGGTCACCCAGCCGATCGCGGTCCAGATGACCGTGCCGAGGGCGATCAGGCCGGTGATGCCGAGGACGCCGGTCGTGCTCGAGGCGATCTCCTGCACTTCGGCCGGCGAGACCACCCCGCCGTCGTCGCTGATCAGCCCGGGAATGTAGCTGTTGATGAGCGCGATCATCGCGTTCACCGCGTCGACGTTGCCTCCCAGCCACAGACCCGTGATGGCGAACGCGAGATAGATGGCGGCGAAGATCGCGAACAGGGCCTGGTAGCTGATGCCCGCGGCCAGCAGGAAGCCGTTGAGCTGAAGGAAGTGACGCCACACCCGGATCGGGAACCACGCCATGGTCGCCTTCGTGATCTTGGTCGCCGCTGGATCGGCTCGTCGAATCGCTCGCGGAACGACTCCTGCGTCGCCTCCCAGCGCTCCCGCAGCGACTCCTCCTCGCGCGCGGCATGCTCCGCTGCGGCGCGCGCGTCGGGTGCGCTGCTGCGCACGCTCTTCTGGCTCACTGTCACAGGTTAGCGATCGACGGATGCCGCGGCCCCGTCGTCGGCGGCGGCGGCGATCGCCGGGTCAGGAGAGTGGGCCGCGTAGGCGGCGGTGACGGCGATTCGCGAGCGTGCGGCAGGACCGGGTGCGGTGCGCGTGCTCACGCTCGGAGCATACCGGCGGTCAGCGCCCGCGGAGGATCGCCTGCTTGACCTCGGCGATCGCCTTGGTCACCTCGATGCCGCGGGGGCAGGCCTCGGTGCAGTTGAAGGTCGTGCGGCAGCGCCACACGCCTTCCTTGTCGTTGAGGATGTCGAGGCGTACGTCGCCGGCGTCGTCGCGCGAGTCGAAGATGAAGCGGTGCGCGTTCACGATCGCGGCGGGACCGAAGTACTGGCCGTCGGTCCAGAACACCGGGCACGACGAGGTGCATGCCGCGCAGAGGATGCACTTGGTGGTGTCGTCGAAGACCTCGCGGTCGACGATCGACTGGATGCGCTCCTTGCCCGGCTCCGGCTTCGAGTTCGCGATGAGGAACGGCTGCACCTCGCGGAAGGAGGCGAAGAACGGCTCCATGTCGACGATGAGGTCCTTCTCGAGCGGCAGGCCCTTGATCGCCTCGACGTAGATCGGCTGCGAGATGTCGAGATCCTTGATGAGGGTCTTGCAGGCGAGCCGGTTGCGGCCGTTGATGCGCATGGCGTCGGACCCGCAGATGCCGTGCGCGCACGAGCGGCGGAACGTCAGCGAGCCGTCGACCTCCCACTTGATCTTGTGCAGGGCGTCGAGCACGCGGTCGGTCGAGTAGAGCTCGACGTCGTAGTCGACCCAGCGCGGCTCCTCGTCCACCTCGGGGTCGAAGCGGCGGATGATGAAGGTGACCAGGAACGACTGGATGCCGGTCTGCACCGGCGCCTGCTCGATCTCGTCCGGCGCACCGCTCTCTCGGCCGTGGTCGCTGCGGGCGCGGTCTTCTCCGGTGTGTCGAGGACTGTCGTCGCCATCAGTACTTCCTCTCCATCGGCTGGTACCGCGTGATCACGACGGGCTTCCAGTCCAGGCGGATGTGGTCTTCGGAGTTCGACGATCCGGCATCGCCCGACAGGTAGGCCATCGTGTGCTTCATGTACGTCTCGTCGTCGCGCTTCGGGTAGTCGTCGCGCATGTGCCCGCCGCGGCTCTCTTTGCGGTTGCGGGCGGTGACGACGACGACCTCGGCGATGTCGAGCAGGAAGCCGAGCTCGACCGCCTCGAGCAGGTCGGTGTTGTAGCGCTTGCCCTTGTCGTCGACGTGGATGTTCTTGAAGCGCTCGCGCAGCTCCTCGATGACGTCGAGCACCTCGGTGAGCGACTCGTCGGTGCGGAACACCTGGCGCCTTGCGGTCCATCTCGTCCTGCAGCTTCTTGCGCAGCACGGCGATGCGCTCGGTGCCCGGTTCCGTTGCGCAGACCCTCGATGAGGCCGCGCACCTCGGCGGCGGGATCCTCGGGCAGCGGCACGAACTCGGCGGTCTGGACGTACTCGACGGCGTTCTTGCCCGGCCCGCTTGCCGAACACGTTGATGTCGAGGAGCGAGTTGGTGCCGAGGCGGTTCGAGCCGTGCACCGACACGCACGCGCACTCGCCGGCGGCGTAGAGGCCGGGCACGACCGTCGTGTTGTCCGCGAGCACCTGCGCGTCGTTGTTGGTCGGGATGCCGCCCATCGCGTAGTGCGCGGTGGGCATCACCGGCACCGGCTCGACCACGGGGTCGACGCCGAGGTACGTGCGGGCGAACTCGGTGATGTCGGGGAGCTTCGTCTCGAGCACCTCGGCGCCGAGGTGGGTGCAGTCCAGCAGCACGTAGTCGCGGTGCGGCCCGGCGCCGCGACCCTCCGCGACCTCCTGCTGCATGCAGCGGCTGACGATGTCGCGCGGGGCGAGGTCCTTGATGGTGGGGGCGTAGCGCTCCATGAAGCGCTCGCCGCTCGACGTTGCGCAGGATCGCGCCCTCGCCGCGCGCACCTTCGGTGAGCAGGATGCCGAGGCCGGCGAGTCCGGTCGGGTGGAACTGGAAGAACTCCATGTCCTCGAGCGGCAGGCCCTTGCGCCAGATGATGCCCACGCCGTCGCCGGTGAGCGTGTGCGCGTTGGAGGTCGTCTTGTAGATCTTGCCGAAGCCGCCGGTCGCGAAGATGACGGCCTTCGACTGGAAGACGTGCAGGTCGCCGGTCGCCAGCTCGTACGCGACGACTCCGGCGATCTGGGTGCTGCCGTCGGCCGCCTTCACCGTGACCAGGTCGAGCACGTAGAACTCGTTGAAGAA
This sequence comes from uncultured Actinomycetota bacterium, assembly GCA_963772625.1. Taxonomy (GTDB): domain Bacteria; phylum Actinomycetota; class Actinomycetes; order Actinomycetales; family Microbacteriaceae; genus Microbacterium. Next base: position 294,594 of record CAVYXT010000011.1, read on the forward strand.
GTTGATGCCGAGCTTGACGCAGTTCTGGAACAGCGTCTGCAGGATCATGTGGCCGGTGCGGTCGGCGGCGTAGCAGGCGCGTCGCACGGGTGTCTTGCCGTGGTCGGCGGTGTGACCGCCGAACCGGCGCTGGTCGATCTTGCCCTCGGGCGTGCGGTTGAACGGCAGGCCCATGTTCTCGAGGTCGATGACCGCGTCGATGGCCTCCTTGGCCAGGATCTCGGCGGCATCCTGGTCGACGAGGTAGTCGCCGCCCTTGACGGTGTCGAAGGTGTGCCACTCCCAGGAGTCCTCTTCGACGTTGGCGAGGGCCGCGGCCATGCCGCCCTGCGCGGCACCCGTGTGCGAGCGCGTCGGGTAGAGCTTCGAGATGACGGCGGTCTTCGCGCCCGGCCCGGCCTCGATCGCCGCGCGCATCCCGGCGCCGCCGGCTCCCACGATGACGATGTCGAACTGGTGGTAGTGGACGCCGTCTCTTGACGATAGCTGTCAGTCGGTCTGGGTGCTCACTGCGAGGTGCTTTCCGTCTCTTTGTCTACGTCGATCGCCCGGTGTGCGGCCCGAAGTCAGGCGCACACTTCCTGCAGCCACGCGACGCTGTCCTCGCTGAGCCCGATGCACGGGTCGAACGTGAAGACGACGAGGGTGCCGAGGACGATCAGGAACCCGGCCGACAGCCACAGCGCCCACACCAGCACGCGGCGGATGCTTCGCGTGGGTCACGTAGTCGTTGACGATCGTGCGCATGCCGTTGGCGCCGTGGATCAGCGCGAGCCACAGCATGAGCACGTCCCACCACTGCCAGAACGGGCGTGGCGAACTTGCCGGCGACGAACGCGAAGTCGATGCCGTGGATGCCCGTCGCCCACCATGAGGTTCACGAAGAGGTGACCGAAGATGAGGATGACCAGCAGCGACGCCCGAGACGCGCATGTAGATCCAGCCCGCACTTCTCGAGGTTCGGGCCCTTGCGGCGGACGGCCGTCCGCGGTGAGCGCGGAGTCGGCGATCGTGTCGGCGGTCATCATCAGTGCCCGCCTCCGATCGTCGAGAAGACGTTGATGAGGTGACGCGGCGTGAAGGCGAGCATCGTCACGAGCCACAGGCCGATGACGCCCCACCACAGCTGCCGCTGGTGGCGGGTCGCCCACGACCAGAAGTCGACGAGGATGATCCGCAGCCCGTTGTAGGCGTGGTAGGCGATCGCGCCGACGAGGGCGACCTCGCCGATGCCCATGATCGGGTTCTTGTACGTGCCGATGACGGCGTTGTACGCCTCGGGCGAGACGCGGATGAGTGCGGTGTCGAGCACGTGCACGAGCAGGAAGAAGAAGATGGCGACACCGGTGATGCGGTGCAGCACCCACGACCACATGCCCTCGTTGCCGCGGTACAGCGTGCCGCGCGGGACCTTCGAGGTGGTCTCGGATACCGACGGTGTGACGCGTGTGGTGCGGACACGGTCGTCCTCCCTGCTCGGTGCGAGGTGGTCTCGTAGCCAGCGCGGACCATGCGCGGGCGCATTTCCATCCTAGGACCGCTGGAGCGGGGGCGGCGACGAGCGCGCTCGCACGCGCTCCACGCGGCGAGCGTCGGTACACATGTCGGACACCTGAGCGAAACGCGGCCGACGTCGGGCCGCGGCTACGGTGGAGGCATGTCTGAGCCCATCAAGGACTTCTACGCCGTCATCCCCGCGGGCGGCATCGGCAGCAGGCTGTGGCCGCTGTCCCGCGCCGACGCGCCCAAGTTCCTGCACGACCTCACCGGCTCCGGCCACTCGCTGCTGCGCGACACCTGGGACCGGCTCGAGCCGCTGTCCGGCGCCGATCGGATCGCGGTCGTCACCGGCCGCGCGCACCGCGCGGCGGTCGAGAAGGAGCTGCCCGGCATCGCCGACAAGAACGTCTTCCTCGAGTCCGAGCCGCGCGACTCCGCAGCGGCGATCGGGCTCGCCGCGGCGATCCTGTCGCGTCGCGAGCCCGACGTCATCATCGGCTCCTTCGCCGCCGACCACGTCATCCGCGGCACGCAGGTGTTCGAGTGGGCCGTGCAGCAGGCGGTCGCGGTGGCACGCGAGGGATACATCTGCACGATCGGCATCCCGCCGACCGAGCCGTCCGTCGGCTTCGGCTACATAAGAAGGGCGGCGAGCTCGTCGTGACGGCGCGCCCGAGGCCGCGCTCGTCGAGCGCTTCGTCGAGAAGCCCGACCTCGACACCGCCCGCGAATACTTCGCCGACCGCTCGTACCTGTGGAACGCGGGCATGTTCATCTCCCGCGCGGACGTGCTGCTCGGCGAGATCGCCGAGAACGAGCCGCACCTCTACGCCGGTCTGATGGACCTCGCCGAGGTCTGGGACGACCGCGAGGCCCGCGGGCCGGTCGTCGACCGGGTGTGGCCGACGATCACCAAGATCGCGATCGACTACGCCGTCGCCGAGCCGGCCGCCGCGAAGGGCCGCCTCGCCGTCATCCCCGGGCACTTCGACTGGGACGACGTGGGGGATTTCGCGAGCCTCGCGAAGCTCAACTCGCACGGACGCGGGAACGACCTGGCGATCCTCGGTGAGAACGCCCGGATCCTCTCCGACGCGTCCAGCGGCATCGTCGTCAGCCAGACCAAGCGGGTCATCAGCGTCATCGGCGTGAAGGACATCGTCGTCGTCGACACCGAGGACGCGCTCCTGGTCACCACCAGCGAGCATGCGCAGCGCGTGAAGGGCGTCGTGGACGCGCTCAAGCTCACCGGCCGCGGCGACGTGCTCTGATGGCACCGGATGCCGCGCCTGCGGCATCCGCGTGTCACCACATTGCGTCTTTGTAACCATTCCCAGCAGGACCGGCGTTCTGGTATGCAAGTGCGCCGTCACAGTGGGTAACTTTGTGCAGTCACCCGCGAAGTACGCGGGGCACCTGTTAGTGGAGGCGTGAGTTGACCATCTCTACCACCAAGAAGCTCGCTCGGGGTCAGTTGCCGCCGCCGGACTGCTCGTCGCCCTCGCCGGCTGCGGGTCGGCACCCGAAGCCACCCCCACCGAGTCCGCAGACGCAGGCCCGGCGCCGTCGAGGGCTTCCTGCCCTGCATGGTCTCGGGAACCGGCGGATTCGACGACAAGTCGTTCAACCAGCTCGGCCTCGAGGGCCTGGAGCAGGCGGCCGAGGAGCTCGGCGTCGAGATCGATCGCCGTCGAGTCGAACACGACGTCCGACTTCGCGCCGAACATCCAGAGCGTCCTCGACCAGAACTGCACGCTGGTCGTCACGGTCGGATTCGACCTCGCTGCCGCGGCGTCCGAGGCCGCGCGAGGCGAACCCCGACGTGCAGTTCATCTCCGTCGACGACATCGTCGACACGGACTTCGACGACAAGACCGACTTCCCGAACATCAAGCCGGTCATCTTCGACACCGCGCAGGCCGCCTTCCTCGCCGGCTACGCGTCGGCGTCGTACTCGCACCTCGAAGGTCGTCGGCACGTTCGGCGGCAAGCCGTTCCCGACGGTCACGATCTTCATGGACGGCTTCAAGCAGGGCGTCGAGTACTGGAACGAGCAGAAGGACGACAGCGTCGAGGTGCTCGGCTGGGACGGCACCGGACGGTGTCTTCACCGATGCCTTCGTCGCCCGACCCGGCCGCCGAGAACGCCGTCGCGCGGACTCGTCGACCAGGGCGCCGACGTGATCCTGCCCGTCGGCGGCGGCATCTACCAGAGCGCCGCGTCCGTCATCCGCGACTCCGGCAAGGACATCGCGCTCCTCGGCGTCGACGCCGACGTGTACGAGACCGACCCGACGGTCGCCGATCTGCTGCTGACCTCGATCCTCAAGGCGATCGACGTCGGTGTCTCGACGGCGATCATCGAGGCCGGCGAGGGCGACTTCGACGCCGACGCCGTACATCGGCGTGCTCGAGGACGAGGGCGTCGGCATCGCCCCGTTCCACGACTTCGAGGACAAGGTCTCGCCCGACCTGCAGGGTGAGCTCGACGAGATCACCGCCGGCATCATCGACGGGTCCATCCCCGTCGACGTCCTACCTCGCGGAGTAAGCTCGACATCGGTGGTGGGGAGGCCGGTTCACCGGCCTCCCCACTGCTGTCGGCGCGGGCATCCCGACGCGCGCCACTCGCCGGTGCGTCGACGCACCCCCGTCACTAGGATCGGCACCATGAAGCTCGAACTCCGCGGGATCACGAAGCGGTTCGGCAGCCTCGTCGCGAACGACCACATCGATCTCGTGGTCGAGCCGGGCGAGATCCACTGCCTGCTCGGCGAGAACGGCGCAGGCAAGTCCACGCTGATGAACGTCCTGTACGGGCTGTACACGGCCGACGAGGGCGTCATCCTGCTCGACGACCACGTGCAGAACTTCCACGGCCCCGGCGACGCGATGCGCGCCGGAATCGGCATGGTGCACCAGCACTTCATGCTCATCCCGGTCTTCACCGTCGCCGAGAACGTCATGCTCGGTCACGAGAACACCCGCGCCGGCGGACTGCTCGATCTGGATGCCGCGCGCGCCCGCGTGCGCGAGATCGCGGCGCGCTTCGGATTCCACGTCGACCCCGACGCGCTGGTCGAGGATCTGCCCGGTCGGCGTGCAGCAGCGTGTCGAGATCATCAAGGCGCTCTCGCGCGATGCCAAGGTGCTCGTGTTCGACGAGCCGACGGCGGTGCTCACGCCGCAGGAGACCGACGAGCTGATGGAGATCATGCGCCAGCTCAAGGCGTCCGGCGCATCGATCGTGTTCATCACCCACAAGCTGCGCGAGGTCCGCGAGGTCGCCGACCGCATCACCGTCATCCGGCTCGGCAAGGTCGTGGGCGAGGCGTCGCCGACCGCCTCCAACGCCGAGCTCGCCTCGATGATGGTCGGTCGCGCGGTCGAGCTGACCGTCCACAAGGACGCCGCCGCAGCATCAACGATCAGGCGCTCGTCGTGCGAGAACCTGAGCGTCATCGACGCGTTCGGCCACATCGTCGTCAACGACGTCAGCTTCGACGTCCGCGGCGGCGAGATCCTCGCGATCGCGGGGGTGCAGGGCAACGGCCAGACCGAGCTGGCCGAGGCGCTCTCGGGCTGCAGCCGCTGGTGCGCGGCTCCGCGACGCTCGACGGCGAGGAGCTGGTCGGCCGGAGCGTGCGCCGCATCCTCGACGAGGGCGTCGGCTTCGTGCCCGAGGACCGCACCGAGGACGGGCTCGTCGGCGCCTTCACGATCGCCGAGAACCTCATGCTCGACCGCGCCAACGGCGAGCCGTTCGTCAAGGCCTGGAACGTTCAGCGCCGAAGGCCCTCAACGAGTTCGCCAACGAGCGCTTCCGCGAGTTCGACGTCCGCGCGCAGAGCATCGAGACCCCGGTGCGGCACGCTGTCGGGCGGCAACCAGCAGAAGGTCGTGCTCGCCCGCGAACTCAGCCGCGATCTGTCGCTGCTCGTCGCGGCGCAGCCGACGCGCGGCGTCGACGTCGGATCGATCGAGTTCATCCACAAGCGCATCGTCGAGACGCGCGACGCCGGTGTTCCGGTCATCGTCGTCTCCACCGAACTCGACGAGGTCACCGCCCTCGCCGACCGGATCATGGTGATGTACCGCGGCCGGATCGTCGGGATCGTTCCGGGCGACACACCGCGCGACGTGCTCGGACTGATGATGGCGGGCGAGCCCGTCGCCGGAGAAGGGGCTGCAGCATGAGCACCGCCGACCGCAACGGTCCAAGGGGCGCCACCGCCGTCCAAGTGGCATGCGACGTTCCTCAAGATCACCCAGGGCAACGCGATCATCTCCGTGCTCGCCGATCGTCCTCGCGCTGCATCGTCGGCGGAATCATGATCGCCGTCACCGACGAGGAGGTCCAGGCCGCAGCGGGCTACTTCTTCGCACGCCCGGTCGACACTCTCGTCGCGATCTGGGACGCCGTCTCGGGCGCGTACATCGCGCTCTTCCAGAGCGCCGTCTACAACTTCGGCGCGCCGACCTTCGCCCGTGCGATCAGGCCGCTCACCGAGACGCTGACGTTCGCCACGCCGCTCATCGCGGCCGGGCTCGGCGTCGCGCTCGCCTTCCGCATCGGCATGTTCAACATCGGCGGCCGCGGTCAGATGCTGATGGCCATCCGCTGCGGCGAGCTGGGTGGCGTTCTCGTTCGACCTGCCGTGGGGCCTGCACATGATCGTCGCCCTCGTGGCGGGCGTCGCCGCCGGCGCGCTGTGGGCCGGGATCGCGGGCTTCCTGAAGGCCCGCACCGGCGCGCACGAGGTGATCGTGACGATCATGCTCAATTACGTCGCCGTCTACCTCGTGCTGTGGATGCTGCGGACCCCCGGCCTGCTCCAGGCGCCGAGCTCGAACAACCCCACCTCACCGGCGTCCAAGGACACCGCCGTCCTGCCCGCGCTGCTCGGACCGCAGTTCAACCTGCACTTCGGATTCATCCTCTCGATCGCCGCGACCGTCCTGGTGTGGTGGATCCTGAACCGCTCCAGCCTCGGCTTCCAGTTCCGCGCCGTCGGCGAGAACCCCAACGCCGCGCGGGTCGCGGGCATCAACGTCAAGAACATGTACCTCTACGGGATGCTGATCTCCGGCGCCCTCGTCGGGCTCGCCGGCGTGAACCAGGTCCTCGGCACGATCACTTCCGGCTTCACGATCGACATCGACGCGGGCATCGGCTTCGACGCCATCACCGTCGCGCTGCTCGGCCGCTCGACGCCCGTGGGGGACCTTCGCCGCCGGCATCCTGTTCGGCGCCTTCAAGGCGGGCGGGTTCGGGATGCAGGCTGCCGAGCAGATCCCCGATCGAGATCGTGACGGTCGTCCAGTCGCTCATCGTCCTGTTCATCGCCGCGCCGCCGCTGGTGCGCACGATCTTCTTCCTCCCCTCGCCCGAGCGCGATCGGCGCCGGCAGGAGAAGGCCCGCGAGAAGGCGCTCAAGGCGCGCGTCGTGGGCGAGGCCGAGGCGGAGCTCGAGGGGGCGGCGAAGTGAGCACGCCCACCGTCTCCACCGCCGGCCTCATGCCCGGCGGGTCCGACACGCCCGAAGTCGCGGTCATCCGCAGCTGGAAGGCGCCGATCGCCCTCGGCGTCTTCGCCGCGCTCTACGGACTGCTCTTGGTCCTCGTCCCGCGCGGCGGCGTCACGACGTTCCGGCTGTCGACCGATTCCGACGTGATCCAGCTGCCCGAGCTGGTCGTGCCGGTCAGCCTCACGACGTGGATCTTCTTCGTCCTGCTCGTGGTCCTGGCCGCGGCATCCGCCTACTTCGTCCGCACCTGGGGACGCACGCCGCTGTGGATCCTCATCGTCTACATCGTGGCGTTCGTCGTCGGGTTCCTCTCCTGGGCCGCGTCCCAGGAGACCATCCCCGTCGTCGGCCTGCTCGCGGGCTCGATCGCCCTCGCGGTGCCGCTCATCTACGGCGCGCTGGGCGGTGTGATCGGCGAGCGCGCGGGCGTGGTGAACATCGCCATCGAAGGACAGCTGCTGGCCGGGGCGTTCACCGCCGCGGTCGTGGCATCGATCACCCGCCAGCCGCTCCTCGGCCTGATCGCGGCGATGGTCGCAGGCGCCGCGGTGGCGTTCGTCCTCGTCGCCTTCGCGATCAAGTACCTCGTCGACCAGGTCATCGTGGGCGTGGTCCTCAACGTCCTCGTCATCGGGCTCACCAGCTTCCTGTATTCCCAGGTGCTGCAGCCCAACGCCGCGCTCCTGAACAGCCCGCCGCGCTTCGATCGGATCCCGATCCCGCTTCTGAGCGAGATCCCCGTGATCGGTCCGGTGCTGTTCCGGCAGACGATCGTGGTGTACCTCATGTACATCGCGGTGGCCCTGGTCTACGTCGGGATGTTCCACACCCGCTGGGGTCTGCGTCTCCGCGCGGTCGGCGAGCACCCGCAGGCGGCCGACACCGTGGGCATCAAGGTGAACGCGACGCGCTTCTGGAACCTGCTCCTCGCCGGCGCGATCGCCGGAATCGGCGGCACCGTCTTCACCATCGGAGCGGCCATCCCGTTCAACAAGGAGATGACGGGCGGCGCCGGATTCATCGCGCTCGCCGCCGTCATCTTCGGCCAGTGGGATCCGATCAAGGCGACCCTGGCTGCGCTGCTGTTCGGCTTCGCGTCGAGCCTGCAGAACACGCTCAACATCATCGGGTCGCCGGTGCCGAGCGAATTCATGCTGATGCTGCCGTACCTGGTCACGATCTTCGTGGTCGCCGGTGTCGTCGGAAGATCTCGGGCACCCGCCGCCGACGGCAAGCCCTACATCAAGGGATGAGCCGCGTGACCGACATCGACTGGGACGAATTGCGCGCCGCTGCGACTGCGGCGAAGGAGCTCGCCTACGCCCCCTACTCGCGGTTCAGAGTCGGCGCTGCGGCGCTCGTCTCGGACGGCCGCATCGTCTCGGGCTGCAACATCGAGAACGCCTCCTACGGCGTGACGCTGTGCGCCGAGTGCTCGTTGATCAGCGACCTGTTCATGTCGGGCGGCGGCAAGCTCGTCGCGTTCGTCTGCGTCGACGGTCAGGGTCGCACGCTCATGCCCTGCGGACGATGCCGTCAGCTGCTGTACGAACACGCCATCCCGGGGATGCTGCTGGAGACGGTGTCCGGGATCCGTACGATCGATGAGGTCCTGCCCGACGCGTTCGGCCCGCGAGACCTGGAAGAGGCCGCGCGGTGACGCGTGGAGCACCACGACGCCGTGGACGTCATCCGCATCAAGCGCGACGGCGGAGAGATCCCCGAGGACGCCCTGCGCTGGATGATCGACGCCTACACCCGGGGGTACGTCGCGGACGCGCAGATGGCCGCGTTCGCCATGGCCGTGCTGCTGAACGGCATGACGCGGGACGAGATCCATGTGATGACGGATGCGATGATCGCGTCGGGCGAGCGTATGAGCTTCGCCGGGCTGGGCAAACCGACCGTCGACAAGCACTCCACGGGCGGGGTGGGAGACAAGATCACGCTGCCGCTGGCTCCCCTGGTCGCCTGCTTCGGCGTCGCGGTCCCGCAGCTGTCCGGTCGCGGACTCGGCCACACCGGCGGCACGCTCGACAAGCTCGAGTCGATCCCCGGCTGGACTGCCGCGCTGACCAACGACGAGCTCTTCGATCAGCTGCGCGACGTCGGTGCGGTCATCTGCGCCGCCGGCTCGGGACTCGCACCCGCCGACAAGAAGCTCTACGCGCTGCGCGACGTGACCGGCACGGTGGAGGCGATCCCGCTCATCGCCTCGAGCATCATGTCGAAGAAGATCGCGGAGGGTACGGACTCGCTCGTCCTCGACGTGAAGTTCGGGTCGGGCGCGTTCATGCAGGACATCGAGCGGGCGCGCGAGCTCGCCCGCACGATGGTGGCGCTCGGAACCGACTCGGGAGTGTCGACCACCGCCCTGCTCACCGACATGAACACTCCGCTCGGCCTCGCGATCGGCAACGCGAACGAGGTGCGCGAGTCGGTCGAGGTGCTCGCCGGCGGCGGCCCCGCCGACGTCGTCGAGCTCACGATCGCGCTCGCCCGCGAGATGCTCGCGCTCGCGGGCAAGCCCGACGCCGACGTCGAGGCGGCGCTCGCCGACGGACGCGCGATGGACTCGTGGCGCGCGATGATCCTCGCGCAGGACGGCGATCCGGACTCCCCGCTGCCCAAGCCGCGCCAGACGCACACCGTCACCGCGACCGACGCGGGCTTCGTGACGCGCATGGACGCGCTGCCCTTCGGCATCGCCGCGTGGCGGCTCGGCGCCGGTCGCGCGCGAGCCGAAGACTCCGTCGTGCACGCCGCGGGCATCGACCTGCACGTCAAGCCCGGCGACGAAGTCACCGCCGGTCAGCCGCTGTTCACCCTCCTCGGGCACGATGAGTCGAGGTTCCAGCGGGCGCTGGCCGCACTCGAGGATTCGTGGGAGGTCGGTCCGGCCGCTCCCGACGCTCACCCGCTCGTGCTCGAGCGCATCACCGCGTGAGACCTCGGCATCCGCTCATGTCCTTCCCGAATCCACGACCGAACACCACTCGAACCGCGCGGGCCGACGGCCGGCGCTGAGGAGACCGAATATGCCGATCGACCAGCACGGCGACACCAAACTGCAGGACGTCTCGATCCGGAGTCTGCCGAAGGTGTCGCTGCACGATCACCTCGACGGCGGCGTGCGGCCGCAGACGATCATCGAACTCGGCGACGCGATCGCGCTGGAGGTTCCCGAGACCGACGGCGACGCGCTCGCCGGCTGGTTCGCCGACAAGAGCGATTCTGGCTCGCTCGTGGAGTACCTCAAGACGTTCGATCTGACCACGGCCGTGATGCAGACGGCGGAGGGCCTCACCCGCGTCGCACGAGAGTTCGTCGAGGACCTCGCCGCAGACGGCGTGATCTACGGCGAGGTCCGGTGGGCGCCCGAGCAGCACCTCACTCGCGGCCTCTCGCTCGAGGAGGTCGTCGAAGCGGTGCAGACGGGGATCGAAGAGGGTGAGGAGGCCGCGGAGCAGTCAGGCCGCGACATCCGAGTCGGCCAGCTCATCACCGCGATGCGGCACACCGACCGCTCGCTCGAGATCGCCGAGCTCGCCGTCTCGTGGCGAGGGCGCGGCGCGGTCGGATTCGACATCGCCGGACCCGAGGACGGGTTCCCGCCGTCGCGCCACAAGGTCGCGTTCGACTATCTGGCGTCGGAGTTCTTTCCGGCTACCGTGCACGCGGGCGAGGCGGCCGGGCTCGACTCGATCCGCTCGGCGCTCATCGACGGCCGCGCGGTGCGGCTGGGCCACGGCGTCCGCATCGCCGAGGACCTCGAGGTCATCTCACGCGCGGGCGATGAGGTGCTCGTGCAGTTCGGCGATCTCGCGCGATGGGTGCGCGACCGCGAGATCACGCTCGAGCTGTCGCCGTCGTCGAACCTGCAGACCGGCGCGATCGAGAAGTGGGGCACGGAGCTCGCCGACCATCCGTTCGACCTGCTGTATCAGCTCGGCTTCTCGGTGACCGTGAACGTCGACAACCGCACGATGAGCCGTACGTCGCTGACGCGCGAGCTCGCGCTGCTGGCGGAGACCTTCGAGTACGACCTGGACGACCTCGAGACGTTCCAGCTCAACGCCGCGGCAGGCGCGTTCCTGCCGATCGAGGAGCGGGAGGAGCTCATCGAGCTGATCGCGGAGGGCTTCGAGCGGTAGGCCGCGCCTCGCCGGCGCGCCGCGACGTGAGAAACTCCTCAAGTCTGAGGCGGCTGAGTGACTCACACCGGCCGAGATCGACCTCGAGCGCGCTTGGATGATGAGTTCTGCGCAGCGATCCACGCGGCTCGCGTACTGAGGATGGTCTTCAGCGACGCGAACGTCTGCTCTCGGTGGAACAAGATGTCCTCGGCGATCGGTCGGATCGTCGTGTATCCGAGGCGCGCAGCGGCGAGGTCGCGCCGCCGGTCGCGCTTCTGCGCCGCCCAGCCCGAGTGATGGGCCTCGCTGTCGCACTCGATGATCAGCCATCCGTCCACGACGAAGTCCACGCGACCCACGCCGGCGATTGTCGCCTGCACCTCGACCCCGCAGCCCAGCATGCGCAGCATCAACCGCATGATCGTCTCCGATCCGGCTTCGCTGCGCGGATCGAGCAGAGACCGGAGGCCGCGAAAGCGCCGAGGCAGCAGAGCGAATACGGCCGATATCCCGTCCTCATCGACCAGGCCGAGGTGCCAAGCGCTGTCCAGGGTCGCGATCGCGGCGCGCGGCTCCTGGCATCGACACGCTTGCGCGAGGGCCCCGATGATGTCCGCGCAAAGGTCCTCGCGACCCACCGGCGACTCCCGCCAATGGCATACGACTCCCGGCGGTCGCTTCGGAAGCCGGCTGGATCCGGGGCTCACCTGGATGTGCAGGCGGCCGCTGTCCAGGACGAAGACGCCCAACATTCGCAACAGCGTGATGCAGTCCACCCGGCCGCCGAGCCGTGCGACCTGGAGGACTTCCTGGTGGGTGCCATGCGGTAGGTAGCGCCCATTCCGCACCCGCAGGAGGCGGCCATCGGAGACGCATCGGTCGATCTGCCGCCGTGTCAACCCTCTCGCCAGAAGCGCTCGCGTGCTCAGAAACGAAGGCGGCACGGTTGTTGCGGGCGTGGGCTGAGCCTGTGGCCACATCTGCCCACCCTGTGCGACCGGTTGTGCGCGCGAGCGGCTCTTCCTCAGTCCGGGGACAAGTCGTCGACGGGCGCCACCGTGGAGGAGCGATCGCGCGTGCAAAAGTCCTCCAATGCGCGGCATTGTCACCCGATATGGTCAGGCGGCCAATCGGTGGCCGCATTGGGAGGAGTTCTGCACGTCGCGCGCTGCGGATCGCGGCTCCCGGCTGCCGCGGTCCAGTCCTGCGGCGGGCGTCGTCAGTCCCCGCCGAGCAGGAAGGGACCGAGTGCGTCGGTGATCTGCGCGCGGATATCGTCGTCGGGGGTTGTCGCCTCGCCGTCGCCCGGCTGCGGTCCGTAGGCGCCGAAGCCGGCGTGGTTGCCGCCGTCGATCTCGACGAAGATCGTGTCGGCAGGCAGCAGGTGTGCGGCGGAGTCGATCTTCTCCGGAGTGGACAGCCCGTCTTCGCTGCCCGAGATGCTGAGGGCCGGCAGGTCCGAATCGGACAGGTCGTTCGCGCAGTAGCTGCCGAAGAGGACGAGCCCGTCGGTGTCGACGGCGAGCTGGCAGGCTTTCACGCCTCCGAGGGAGTGTCCGCCGACGAACCAGTCGGTGACGCCCGGTGCGAGCATCGTGAAGTCCGAGAGCGGACGGAAGTCGAAGAACGCGAGGTTGAGCGTCGGCTTCGTGATCACGACCGTCGCGCCCTCCTCCACGACGCCGACGAGCGTCGCGGCGTAGGCGAGCGGATCGACCTTCGCCCCTGGGATGAAGACCAGCCCGGTGGTCGACTCGCCCGACGCCGGCGCGAGGACCCACGCCCCACCCTCGTCGGTCAGGGTCACATCCGGGTCGTCTCGCACGGCGGCGAGGGCCGCGGGTTCGGCCGCCATCACGCCGATGTTCGCCCACAGGAGGAAGCCGACCACGACTGCGACGATCAGGATGCCGAGCGATCCCAGCACCCATGCGAGGATGCGCCGGCCCCGCCGTCTGGGCGGCGCTGCGGCGGGGGTCTCAGCCGTCACGCCGCAAGTTCACGTGAGCTCGGCCTGCCGGGCCGCCACGATCGCTTCGACCCGCGGGAACAGCGGATGGTCCGGGTCGAGGCCGGTCACCGCTGCGGTCACGGATGCCGCGTCCTGCTCGCGGAGCATGCGCTGGAGGTCGACGGATTGGGCGTCCTCGGCATCCTCGAACGAGAGTGCCGCGCCCATCGCATCCACCAGGGCGTCCACCGGGAGGCCGCGCTCAGCGGCCTCCGCCGCCGGGCCGACGAAGCGCTCATGCCGCGACAGCTTGCGCAACGGCTGCCGGCCGACTCGCCATACGGTGTCGGGCAGAGCGGGATTGCGGAACCGCCGCAGGATCGTGTCGCGGTACGCGCCGAGGTCCGCCGGATCGAGCTCGTGTTTGGCGACGAGCAGCGCGGAGGTCTCTTCCAGCGCGGCGGCGACGCGCGCGGCGATGGTCTCATCGGCGAGGGCTTCGGCGATCGTCTCGACGCCGGCGATCGCGCCGAAGTATGCCGTCGCGGCGTGCCCGGTGTTCACGGTGAAGAGCTTCCGCTCGATGTAGGGCGCGAGGTCGTCGACGAAGTGCGCGCCCGGAATCGTCGGGGGATCGTCGCCGAACGGAGGCCGCTCGATCGCCCATTCATAGAACGGCTCAACCGTGACATCGATCCCGGAGCCATCCGGCTGCGCCGGAACGATCCGGTCGACCGCGGTGTTAGCGAACACCGCGCGCCCCTCGAGGGCGTCCCATGCTTCGCCGGCCAGGGTCGCGATCTCGTCGCGAAGCAGATCGGTCGCGTTGATCGCGTTCTCGCAGGCCATGATCTGCAGGGGTGGCGAGGACGGGTCGCGCAGTGCCAGGCCCGCGACGATGTGCGGGGCGACGAACTTGAGGATCGTCGGGCCGACAGCGGTCGTGACGACGTTCGCACCCGCCACCTCCTCGATCACCTCGTCGGGATCAGTCGCGCTGTTGATCGCACGGAAGCCGGTCACGACGGTGTCGCGGCCGCCCTCGCCGACCTCATGGACGGTGTACTCCGCGACGCCGTTGATGGCGTCGACCAGCGGCGCGGCGACGTCGGAGAAGACCAGCTCATAGCCGCCTTGGTGCAGCAGCAGCCCGACGAAGCCGCGTCCGATGTTGCCGGCGCCGAAATGGACGGCCTTCATCAGACGCCTGCCGCGGACACCAGCTTGTAGAGCTCCTCCGGGGAGTCGGCCCGCTTGAGGGTCTCGACCTCGTCCTCGTCGGAGAAGAGGATCGCGATCTGGGACAGGATCTCGAGGTGCTCGTCTCCCTTGCCCGCGATGCCGATGACGAAGGTGACGGGCTCGCCGCCCCAGTCCACGCCGCCGTCGTAGCGCACGACCGAGAGGGCCGAGCCGAGGATGGTGTGCTTGGTCTCGTTCGTTCCGTGCGGGATGGCCAGCTCGTTGCCCATGTAGGTGGAGACCGTCTCCTCCCGCTGCTGCATCGCGTCGAAGTACGCGCTGGTCACCGCACCCGCGGCCTCGAGGATGTCGGCCGCTTCCTTCATCGCCTCTTCGCGCGTCGCGCTGCCGGAGTGGATCCGGACCTGGCCGGTGCTCAGGACGTCACGTGCCATGTTCATTGCCTTTCCTACTTCGATGGGATGCTGCCGGGACCGAGTCGCGGCAGAAAAGCCGCGGAGCCGGGGGCATCTCGCCGCCCGACCCCGCAGCCGTCTGTGCGCCTACTTACTATCCTGGTGCTGGTCGCGCACCAGCTCCACGACCTCGTCGTATCTCGGCGAATTCATGAAGTTGTCGACCGAGACGTGCACGGCGTTCGGCGTCTGGTGCCGCGCCCGGTCCGTGAGCTGGTTCTGCGTGATGACCAGGTCGGCGGAACCGTCCAAAGCGGCGATCGCCTTGTTGACGACCGTGACATCCTCGATGCCCGCCTTCTTGATCTTGTTGCGCAGAACGCTCGCGCCCATCGCCGACGAACCCATGCCCGCGTCGCACGCGAACACGATGTTCTTGATGTTCCGCTCGGCCATGACTGCAGGATCTATCCCGCCGCCCGCTGCAGTCGCGGCGCCACCGCGGAGGCCGCCGAGCGCGTCGGAGGACTTGCCCTTCGCCGCCTCGGTCTGAGTGATCGCCGCGCCGAAGGCGTCATCCGTGGCGGCCATCGCCGCGAGGTCGCGCTTGCGCGACGCCCTCAGGATGATCGCCGTGAGGGCGAACGTGACCGCCGCGGCCAGGATCACCGACAGGATGACGGCGAAGTACGAACCGTTCGCCGTCTGCGCCAGCACCGCGAAGATGCTGCCAGGAGCCGCCGGAGCGCGCAGTGCGCCGCCCAGGAGCATGTTCGTCGTGACACCCGTTGCCCCACCCGCGATCAGCGCCAGGATCACCATCGGCTTCATGAGGGCGTACGGGAAGTAGACCTCGTGGATGCCGCCGAAGAACTGGATGATCGCCGCGCCCGGAGCCGAGGCGCGTGCCGCGCCGATGCCGAAGAACGTGAAAGCCAGCAGCAGTCCGACACCGGGACCGGGGTTGGCCTCGAGCAGGAAGAGGATCGAGGATCCCGACTCGGCCGACTCCTGGATGCCGAGCGGCGTCAGCACGCCGTGGTTGATGGCGTTGTTGAGGAACAGCACTTTGGCCGGCTCGATGATGATGCTGGTCAGGGGCAGCAGGTTCATCGTCACGAGCCAGTCCACCGCGTTGCTGAGGATCTGCATGAGTCCGTTGACCAGGAAGGCGATGGGATAGAAGCCCACCACTGCCATGACGAAGCCCCAGATGCCGGCTGAGAACATGTTGACGAGCATCTCGAAGCCCGCCTTGATCTTGCCCTCCCAGAGGCTGTCGAGCCACTTCATCGTGTAGGCGGCCAACGGAGCCATGATCATGGCACCGATGAACATGTGCACCTGTCCGAGGGGCGCCTCACCCTCGGGCAGCGCAGCGTTGAACTGCGCGATCAGGAAGTCCGACCCCGCGATCGCACCCATCACAGCGATCGAGGCGACGACGCCGCCACGGATGCCGTAGATGATGTTGCCCCCGGTGTAGGCGATGATGATCGGCAGCAGGTAGTGGATGAACGGGCCCACGATCG
Source organism: uncultured Actinomycetota bacterium (assembly GCA_963772625.1). Classification (GTDB taxonomy): domain Bacteria; phylum Actinomycetota; class Actinomycetes; order Actinomycetales; family Microbacteriaceae; genus Microbacterium. The sequence continues at coordinate 310,839 of CAVYXT010000011.1, forward strand.
TCGCCAGATCGGCGTTGGGCGTCCATCCGACCTCGATGAAGAACGCCGTGAAGATGCCCCACGCGATGAGCGCGGGGATGTTCGGCATGATCATGCCGGACAGGAACGTGCCGAAGCGCTGGACTCCGACCCGTATGTTGCTGCTGCCCTTGGCGGGCGCTGACGCCGTTGTCATGGCGATGCTCCTTCTTTCTCAGGACTTCGCGGCCGCACGTGCAGCCGCATTCTCAGTGGTGGACGCCGCGGCCGCGCGAGCCGCGTCTCTTGCGGAAGCCGCATCGTTCGCGGCCAGCGCGGCCTCGGAGATGACTCGGGCATCATCGAGGGAGTACTGCAGGAGTGACGCCCGCACGTCGGCGAGGGCCGTGGGCGCCATCGACAGGCTCGATGCCCCGAGCCCGACGAGCACCACCGCGAGGAGCGGATCGGCAGCCGCCTCACCGCAGATGCCGACGGGCTTGCCATGGACGCGGCCGGCATCGCCGACCTCCCGGATGAGACGCAGCACGGCCGGGTGCCACGGGTCCTGGAATGCGGCGACCGACCCGAGGAGCCGGTCGGCTGCCAGCGTGTACTGCGTGAGATCGTTCGTGCCGATCGAGGCGAAGTCCGCGTCGACCAGGATGCGATCGGCCAGAAGCGCGGAGGACGGAACCTCGACCATGACCCCCGCCGTGCGGATGCCGTAGTCACGGGCGATCGCCGTGAAGTACTCGGTCTCCTCGACGGTCGCGACCATCGGCGCCATGACCCACAGGTCGGCGTCGGTCGCGGCATCCGCCTCGGCGAGCGCGGTGAGCTGTTCGCGCAGGATGTCCTCGCTCGCGCGGAGCGCGCGGATGCCGCGCAGCCCGAGGGCGGGGTTCTCCTCGTGCGCGTCGTTGAGGAACGCGAGCGGCTTGTCGGCTCCCGCATCGAGCACCCGGACGACGACCTTCTTGCCGGGGAACGCCGCCAGCAGCTGCCGGTACGACTCCCGCTGCTGCTCGACCGTCGGCGCCTGGTTCGCGCTCAGGAAGAGGAACTCGGTTCGGAACAGGCCCACCCCCTCCGCGCCGAGGGCGACGGCCTCGACGGCGCCCTCGGGCTTGCCGAGGTTCGCCAGCAGCGGGATCGGGGTGCCGTCGCGAAGCGCCCCCGGGGTGATCGGCGCCGACGCCGCCGAGGCGCGATCGGCGGCGCGGTTGTGCGCGCGCTCGAGCTCCTCGGCCGTCGGCTGCGTCGTAACCACGCCGGCAGCGGCATCCACGATCACCATCTCGCCCTCGACGAGGCCGGTGGCATCGACGGCGCCGACGACGGCGACGATCGACTTCTCGCGAGCGAGGATCGCGGTGTGCGACGTCGGCCCGCCCTCGGTCGTGACCAGCGCGAGCACCTTGTCGAGGTCGAGCAGGGCCGTGTCGGCGGGCGCCAGATCCTTCGCGACGAGCACGAACGGATGGCCCGGGTCGGGCACGCCGGGGGCCGGCACGCCGCGCAGACGGGCGATCACGCGCTGGGCGACATCGTCGAGGTCGGCCGCACGCTCGCCGAGATACCCGCCCATCGCGGTCAGCGTGTCGCGGAACGTGGCGAAGGCGTCGTGCACCGCGAACTCCGCGGTCTTGCCCGCGCCGATGCGGGCGTCGATCTCCGACTCCAGGCTCGGATCCTCCGCCATCATCGCCTGCGCCTCGAGAACGTCCTGAGCGGCGCCGCCGGCCTGTGCCCCGCGCTGCTCCAGCTCGCGGGCGACTCCCGCGACCGCATCCCGCACGCGGGCGGTCTCCTCCTCGCCGCCCAGGGCGCTCGGGGCGTCGCCCGGCGGCGGGAACGGCTCGGCCATCCGGGCGACCGGCCCCTGGGCGACGCCCAGTCCGATTCCCACGCCCCTCAGTTCGGTCATGATCTTCCTTCGCGCGATTCGGTCATGATCTGCTCTCTCTGGGGTCGGTCATGTGTCATTGCGCATCGTGATCGGTCGAAAGCAGCTCGCTGAGGTGGTCGAGGGTCCTCTCGGCCCCGTCACCGTCGGCGGTCAGGGTCACGTAGTCGCCCTGCTCGATTCCGAGCGCGATGACCCCGAGGATGCTCGCCGCGTTGACCGGGGCTCCGGCATCCTTCGAGATCGTGACGGGGATGCCGGAGTCCTTCGCCGCCTGGGCGAAGAGCTTCGCGGGCCGCGCGTGAAGACCGTGCGAGGATCCGATCCGCACGGTTCGGGTGAGAGGGGGCATGTCAGTCCTCTTCCTGTCGGACGTCGGGGGAAGCGCCGCGCGCGGCCGGGACGGCCTCGTCGGAGTTGGAGATCGCGTCTTGGACAAGCGCGAGCGTGCGCGTGCCGTCGAGATCGGTGAAGATGTCGGGGGGCAGGAGCACGACCGTCGTTCCTCGAAGCGCGGCGTCGCGGTGGATCCGCTCCACCGCGTGCGCCAGGTGCGGACCGACGAGGACGACATCCGCGGCGTCGAGGTCGATCGGCAGTGAGAGCTCGGTGCCGGCGAACGCCGAGTATGCAAGACCCTGGTCGTGGGCGGCATGCCGCACGCGCTGAGCCACGAACGTGCTCGACGCACCTGCACCGCAGACCACAAGGATCCTCATCGACCCCGCCTTTCCGTGTGGCCATTCTTGTGAAAACGCTGGGAGCCGACAACCAGTGATGTTTCCGGAGGGGCGGAAAGCGCTGCGGCCCCGACACCCTGGGAAGGGAGCCGGGGCCGCAGCGCGCGTGATCACTGGGTGAAGTAGGCGTTGGCCTTCGGCGAGAACAGGAACACCAGACCGATGACCGCCAGGATGCCGGCGATGACGGCTCCCCAGAAGTTGACGCCGATGACGATCGCCCACACGGCGACCACCAGGTTCAGCACGAACAGGATGGCCATGATGATGCGGGCGGCGTTGGTGCCGCGGAACAGTCCGAGGCTGACGGCGATCGTCAGGATGCCGACGGCGAGCGCCACCCACGCATCGGTTCCCCCGCCGGCGAGAAGGCCGATCACGGCGCCGATGATCTGCACAGCGCCGCTGATCCATGCGAGCACCGCGACGATGGTCACCCCTGTGGGGCGTTGTCCTGCCATGTCCACTCCTAACGCGAGGTCTGCCGCCAGTCGGCGGCGAGATCACGGTATCGTGCGCTCTTCTCGCACCGCCACTGCCACGCTGGCGCGTGATTGACTGGCGGGAGCGCCGCTGCGACGACGCGCGAGGGGACGACGTGACCAAAGCGAGGCAGGACCGCCTTCTGAGCCTCCTCGCGCGCGATGGGGAGTGGGCGACCGCGGCCACGCTCGCGGACAGCATCGGGGTCACGCCGCGGAGCATCCGCTCCTACGTCACGGCCATCAACGCGCGGGTTCCCGACGGTGTCGCGGTCGAGTCGAGTCCGCAGGGCTACCGCGCGGGCGCGGATGCCGCGGTGGCGCTCCGGATCACCGCTCCGGCGGACGGATCGACCCCGCGCGACCGGCTCCACACGCTGGTGCGGGCCCTGCTGGATGCCCAGGACGGGATCGACGTGTTCGAGACCGCCGACTCTCTGCATGTCAGCCCCGCGACGCTCGACGCCGATCTCGCCCGTGTGCGCGGGCTTCTGGGCGGCACCGAGCTGACGTTGGAGCGGTCGGCGTCCCAGGCGAGGCTCCGCGGCACCGAGATGGCCCAGCGGAGGCTCCTCAGCCGGCTCGCGCACGACGAGATGGACGCCGGGTCGTTCGACCTGGAGGCCCTTCGTCGCACGCTCGGCGAGGGATCCGTCGGCGCCCGCGCCTTCGGGCCCTTCAAGACGGAGCTCGTCGCCGAGCTCGGTGCGCTCGGATACTTCGTCAACGAATTCGGCATCGCCGACGTCGTCATGCACATCGCGATCGCAGCCGACCGCGTTGCGCGCGACCGGGGGCTGGAGGGGACGGCCGGCGAGGTGCGCCCCGCGCAGCAGGAGGTGGCCGCGATCCTCGAACGGCTCGTTCAGCGCCACCTCGGGGTGACGCTCGGCGCCGGCGATCTGCAGCATCTGTCGACACTCGTGCTCACGCGCGTCGTCGCTCCCGGCGCGTCGGCACCGTCGGATCAGGCGCGATCACGTCTGGATCCCGAGGTCGAATCGGCTGTGCGTCAGGTGGTGGAGACGGCCGCAGCCGAGTTCCTGGTCGACATCGCACACGAGGACTTCATCCTGCGCCTGGCGCTGCACGTGCAGAATCTGCAGCATCGCGCGCGCGAGCAGGCCTGGTCCCGCAATCCGCTCACGAAATCGCTCAAGTCGACGTATCCGATGATCTTCGAGGTCGCCGTCTTCATCGCCAGCGGTCTGCAGCAGCGTCTCGGCATCCCGCTGCTGGACGATGAGATCGCCTACATCGCGATGCATGTCGGCGGACGGCTCGAACGCAGCCGCCGGGCCGATCAGCTCCTGACCGCGACGATCGTGTGCCCGGGCTACTACGAGCTGCACGAGTTGCTGCGCTCGAGCGTCGACCGGTCGCTGGGGCAGGCGATCGAGGTCGTCGGCGTCGAGACGCGCGTCGACCCCGATTGGGGCTCGATCGACACCGACCTGGTGCTCACGACCATCGACCCCGCGATCCCCGGCGACCGCTTCGTGCGGATCCAGCCCTTCCTGACGGATGCCGATGTGGATCGCGTGCAGACCGCGGCCGCCCGCATCCGCCGATCCCGGCGCCTGGCGCGGCTGCGCAAGGAGCTCGAGCGCTACTTCGTGCGGTCCGCCTTCGTGCGGGGGCTGGATGCCGAGGGCGGCGAGGAGGGCGTGATCCGTCACCTGGGTGGTCTCCTGGTTGCGGAGGGCGTGATCGACCAGGACTACGTCGAACGCACGATCGAGCGGGAGCGGCTCTCATCCACCGCGTTCACGGACGCCCTCGCCGTGCCGCACGCGCTCAGCATGACCGCCACGCGCACCGCGATCGCGGTCGGCATCGCGGACCCGTCCATCCCGTGGGGCGAGGGGCGCGTGCAGGTGGTGGCGGTGGTGGCCTTCTCCGAGTCCGACCGCGAAGCCTTCCAGACCGTGTTCGAGCAGTTCGTCGAGGTGTTCTCCGAGCGCGACAGCGTGCACCGCATCGTGCGCCGCAGCGTCGATTTCGCAGGCTTCCTCGACGAGCTCGTCGCAGTGATCGACGGCTGAAGCCCCGGCATCCGTCAGTCGCGCGCGAGCCGTGCGTCCAGGCCGAGTCGCACGGCCGACCACTCGGCGGGCAGGATCGAGAAGACGACGGTGTCGCGGAGCGTGCCCGCGGGGCCGATCCGATGGTTGCGCAGGACGCCGTCCTGCTTCGCGCCGAGCCGGGCGATGGCCTCGCGGGACTGGCGGTTGTGCCAGTGCGTGCGGAACTCGACGGCGATGGCGTCGCATTCCTCGAACGCGTGCCCGAGCAGCAGCCGCTTGGCGGCGGTGTTGACGGCCGTGCGCTGAGCGCTCACGGCGAGCCAGGTCGACCCGATCTCGACGCGGCGGTTCGGCTGGTCGATGTTGAGGTAGCTCGTCATGCCGACGGCATGGCCCGTGTCGAGCCGTCGCACCGCCCAAGGATTGGACGACCCGTCCTCACGGTGAGCGAGGCGGTCGCGGATCTCGGACCCGATCGCGTCGGGAGCGGGGACGAACGTGTACCAGGCGTGCTCGAGCCCCACTGCGGCCTCGGCCAGGTCATCAGCATGTTCCGGGGCGAGCGGCTCCAGCCGCACCCACTCGTTCTGCAGGCTGATCGGGTCGCGTAGGAGCATGCGTCGAGCCTACGAGGCATCCTTCGCCTGCATGGCGGCCTCGGCCGCCGCCGCACCGGCGGCCGGATCGGACACCCGGGATGCTGCGCGGGCCGCGGCGACCGCGCGCCGGCCGGCCGGCAGCCACACGGCCGCCGCCAGCACGACGAAGGTCAGCAGCCCGGAGCCGACCAGGAGCCACTCGATCGGCAGCACGTCGGCGAGCGGGCCGAAAACGACCATCCCGAGCGGCATCGCGAGAGCCATCACGATCCCGAGGAAGCCGAAGACGCGCCCCTGGCGCTCCGGTTCGACGCTCTCCTGCAGCAGCGTCGTGGACGGCGTCGAGAAGAACGGAACCGACAGGCCCAGAAGGAACATGAACCCGAAGAACAGCCAGATGTTGGGCGAGAGGCCCATGCCGATCGAGAGGAGTCCGAACACGAGCGACGAGACGATGATCATGCCGATCCGGCTGCGCTTCGCGAACAGCGCCGCCACGACGATGCCGCCCAACACCATGCCCACGCTGAAGGCGATCTCCAGGACGGCGAGATTGATCACGTTCTGCTGCTCGCCCGCGTCGAACGAGCGGACCGCCATCAGCGGGGTGAGGTTCGATGGCGCCACGATCAGCACGAAGATGATCGCGAAGAGGATCAGCAGCCAGCGCACGAACGCGTGGTGGGCGACGTACCGCACGCCGTCCACGAGGTCGGCGAAGTAGCCGGCCTCCACGTCCCCCGCGCGCCGGATCGCGGTGACCGGAATCAGGGCGAGGAGGCCGATCCCGATGATCGCGGTCACGACATCGATGAAGAAGATGGGCACGAGCGAAGCGGCCGTGCCTCCGGTCGCCGCCGCTGACCAGGCGTAGATCGCGCCGGCCGCCGCCGGAGCAAGCAGCGCCATCGCCGACTGGATGGAGCCGTTGATGCCGTTCACGCGCATCAAATTGCGCATCGGTGTGATCTGCGGGATGAGGGCCGACACGGCGGGCAGCTGGATGCCCGCTCCCGCCGAGCGGATCGCCAGGGCGAGGAAGATCACCCACGCCTCGTCGTAGCCGGCCATCATCACGAAGGCGAGCGCCAGCGTCGAGACGGCGATCGCGGCATCCGCGGTCATGATCAGGTACTTGCGGTTGTGACGGTCGGCCCAGACCCCGCCGAAGATCGACACGACCGCCTGGGGGAGGAAGCCGAACAGCGCGGCGAGCATCATGATCACGCCCGACTGGTAGGTGATCGTGAGGTACCAGAAGACGGCGTACTGCACGAGCATCGACCCGAGGAGGCTGATCGTCTGCCCGCTGAGGAAGAGGATGACCTTCCGCAGCCAATGCGGCGGGTCGGGCTGGTGGGCCGTGATCGCGGCGTCGTCGCGGACAGATGAGTCTTCCGCCGTGTCGTCCGTGCTCTCCGCCATGCGCCGGTCCCCTCAGCCGACCTCGTCGAGCAGGTCTCTGGCGCCACCGCCGAGCGTCGCGATGCGCGCCTTCGCGTCATCGGCCGAGTCGCCGCGCACGTCGAGGTAGAGCTTCAGCTTGGGCTCGGTTCCGCTCGGCCGCATGATGACGCGCGAACCGTCCGACAGCCACAGCCGCAGGACGTCGCCGGAGGGCAGCTCGTCGACGCCGACGAGCAGGTCGTCGACCTGCTCGACGGCGACGCCGCCGATCGAAGACGGATGCCGCGCCCGCAGCGCCGCCATGATCCGGCCGATGGACGAGACGTCCTCCACGCGGATCGATATCTGCTCGCTGGCGAAGAAGCCGAACGTCGCATCGAACTCCGCCAGCAGCTCGGGCGAGGCTCTCACCGCGCGCCGCGCGCCTCGGTCACCATCCCGAGCATCGCGATCGCCGCCGAGATGCCGTCCTTGTCGCGCACGGTCTCGGGGTTGACGAGGTAGCCGAGCGCCTCCTCGAACCCGAACACGAGGCCGGGTGCGCGCGAGATCCACTTGAAGCCGGTGAGCGTGGTGTGGAAGTCGAGCCCGTAGTGGTCGGCGACCGCCTTCAGGCCCGGCGAGGAGACGAGCGAGCAGGCGAGGGATGCACCGGGCGGGGCGCCCGCCTCGCTCACGCGGCGCGCGGCGCGCCAGCCGAGGAGCAGGCCGATCTGGTTTCCGCGTGAGTCGTCTCCAGCCGCCGGCGGCGTGCGGATCCGGCACCGCGACGGCGAGGCGGTCGGCGTCCGGATCGTTCGCGATCACGAGGTCGGCGTTCGACGTTGCGCGCCGTCTCGAACGCGAGGTCCATCGCGCCCGGCTCCTCGGGATTCGGGAAGGCGACCGTCGGGAACGCGCCGTCGGGCTCCAGCTGAGCATCGACGGGCACCGGGCGCGGGGTATCCGGCGGCATCCAGGATGCGAGAGAACGTCTCCCACCCCACTCCGTGCATCGCCGTGTAGACCCACGTGAAGCCCCCGGCGTCTGCGGGTGCGGGAGCGACCGCGGCAGTCGCCGCGACGTACGCGTCGACGAGCGATTCGGGTGCGGTCTCGTAGCCGAGCGAGCGGGGGAGCGCTCCGACATCACCCGCGTCGGCGATCCGTCCGGATGTGCGCTGCGATCTCGGCATCGACGGGCGAGACGATCTGGGCGCCGTCGTCGTGCCCGCCGAGGTAGACCTTGTAGCCGTTGTCGTTCGGCGGATTGTGGCTGGCCGTGACCATCACCCCGGCGGCCGCGCCGAGCTGCCGCACCGCGAAGGCGAGCACCGGCGTCGGCAGCAGTCGCGGGAGCAGGATCGCACGCAGACCGGCGCCCGCGAAGAGCTCGGCGGAGTCCTGGGCGAACACCCGGGAGTTGCGTCGGCCGTCGTAGCCGACCACGACCGATGGTGCCTCGTCGCCGTGCGCCGCCGCGTTCGAGCAGGAACGCAGCGAGACCCGCGGCGGCCTGGGCGACGAGCACGCGGTTCATCCGGTTGCTGCCGGCGCCGAGTTCGCCGCGCAGCCCCGCGGTGCCGAAGGCGAGCCGGCCGGCGAAGCGGTCGCCGAGATCGGCGGATGCGGCGGCATCGCCCCCGTTCGGCCGCGTCGATCAGTTCGCCGAGCTCCGTACGGGTCTCGACGTCGGGGTCCTGCGCGAGCCACGCCCTGGCCGTGTCCAGCAGTGCGTGTTCGAGCGCGGCGTCTCGCGGGCGGGGTCGGTCACCCCGGCAGTCACAGCGCGCCGATCACGCGCGCCAGGAGCGACGAGATGACCGGCTCGGCCATCCGACCCGCCTCGATCACCTCGTGTGGCTCAGCGGCGTCGTCTGGATGCCGGCAGCCATGTTCGTGATGAGCGAGAAGCCGAGCATCTCCATGCCTGCCTGTCGAGCGGCGATCGCCTCGAGGGCCGTCGACATGCCGACGATGTGCCCGCCGAGCGCCTTGACCATCCGCACCTCCGCCGGCGTCTCGTACTGCGGTCCGCGGAACTGGCAGTACACGCCCTCGTCGAGCGTCGGGTCGATCGTGCGAGCGAGGTCGCGCAGACGCAGCGAATAGAGGTCGGTCAGGTCGATGAACGTCGCGCCCTCGAGCGGCGTGGACGCCGGTGAGGTTGATGTGGTCGCTGATGAGCACCGGCGTGCCGGGCTTCCAGGTGTGCTCGCATGACCGCCCGCGCCGTTGGTCAGCACCATCGTCCGGGCGCCGGTCGCGGCCGCGGTGCGGACGCTGTGGACCACCCGGCGGGCGCCGTGGCCCTCGTAGAAGTGCGTGCGCGCGCCGATGACGAGCACGTGGCTGGCCGCGCGGGGTCACGCACGCTGCGGAGCGTGCCGACGTGGCCCTCGAGCGCGGGCCGGCTGAAACCGGTGACCTCCGATCGCCGGGACGCGTGGCGACCGTCTCGCCGATCAGCTCGGCCGCCTCGCCCCAGCCGCTGCCGAGGGTGAGTGCGATGTCGTGACGCTCGACGCCGGTGATCCGGGCGATGTCGTCGGCGGCCTCGCGCGGCGATCTCGAACGGGTCGGCGCGCGGGGTCGATCGAGCGGGTTGTCATGCGGCTGCGGTCGTCTCTGACATGCCCCCACTCTAGGAACGCGCGGGCCCGGGAGCCAGAGCGCGCGCGGGTGCCGGCATCGTCGCGGATTCGGCGGTGATGTCGTCTCGCCGCGCTCGTGCTGGGAGAATGGGGGCATGTCTTTGAGCTTCGAGCGCACCCAGAGCGTCGCGATCATCGGCGGCGGACCCGGCGGCTACGAAGCGGCGCTCGCCGCCGCCCAGCTCGGCGCGGAGGTGACGGTGGTCGAGCGGGCCGGGATCGGCGGCTCGGCCGTGATCACCGACGTCGTGCCGTCGAAGACGCTGATCGCGACCGCCGACGCCGCCGTCGCGATCTCGGAGGCGGGCGACCTCGGCGTGCAGCTGTTCGCGCAAGCGGCGCCGAGGGCAAGCCGCTCAAGCCCGAGATCGCCATCAACCTCGGCGCGGTCAACAAGCGCCTCCTCTCGCTCGCGCGCCAGCAGTCCGACGACATGCGCGCGTCGCTCGTCGAGGCCGGCGTGCGGATCATCTCGGGCCACGGCCGGCTCGAGGGCGACAACGCCGTCGTCGTCTCGACCGGGCCCGGCGGCACGGACTTCGACCGCGTCGAGGCCGACACGCTCGTCGTCTCGACCGGCTCGTCGCCGCGCGAGCTGCCCACCGCCATGCCCGACGGCGAGCGCATCCTCACCTGGACGCAGCTCTACGACATGACGGCGCTGCCCGAGCACCTCATCGTGGTCGGCTCGGGCGTCACGGGCGCCGAGTTCGCGTCGGCGCTACATGAACCTCGGCGCCAAGGTGACGCTCGTCTCCAGCCGCGATCAGGTGCTCCCGGGTGAGGACACGGATGCCGCGAAGGTGCTCGAGAAGGTCTTCAAGCGCGGCGGCATGACGGTGCTGTCGAAGTCGCGCGCCGAGAAGGTCGAGCGACACGGGCGACGGCGTGCTCGTCACCCTCGCGGACGGCCGCACCGTCGAGGGCAGCCACTGCCTCATGGCGGTCGGCTCGATCCCCAACACCGCGGGCATCGGACTCGAGGAGGCCGGCGTCCAGATGACGGAGTCGGGCCACATCCAGGTCAACCGCGTCGCGCGCACGTCGGTGCCGAACATCTACGCGGCGGGCGACTGCACGACGTTCGTGCCGCTCGCCTCGGTGGCGTCGATGCAGGGCCGCACGGCGGTCTTCCACGCGCTCGGCGACGTCGTCATCCCGCTCGAGCGCCGCCGCATCACCTCGAACATCTTCACGGCGCCCGAGATCGCGACGATCGGGCTGGCAGGAGAAGGACATCACCGACGGCATCATCGACGGCGTGGTCCACAAGCTGCCGCTCGCCGCGAACCCGCGCGCGAAGATGATGGGCATCAAGGACGGCTTCGTGAAGCTCATCGCCCGGCAGGGCAGCGGCACGGTGATCGGCGGCGTGATCGTCGCGCCCGCGCGCCTCGGAGCTGATCTACCCGATCGCGATCGCGGTCGAGCGCCGGCTCACCGTCGACCAGCTCTCGCGCGTGTTCGCGGTGTACCCGTCGCTGTCGGGCAGCATCACGGACGCCGCGCGCGCGATGCACATCGTCGACCGCGCCAACGAAGACGGCTGACGCCCGCCGGCTCCGCGCCGCAGGCCGGCCTCGAGCGTCGACGTCGGACCCGCGTCGCCGACGGCCGGCTCGCCGACGCGCTACGAGATCGTCAGCAGCTGGTGACCGGCCGAGACCGTCGTGCCGGCGGTCGGCGTTGATCGCACCGATCACGCCGTCCTTGTGCGCCTGGATCGGCTGCTCCATCTTCATCGCCTCGAGCACGACGACGAGGTCGCCCTTGACGACCTGCTGGCCGTCCTCGACGGCGACCTTGACGATCGTCGCCTGCATCGGCGACTTCACGGCGTCGCCGGAGGCCCCGGCGACGACGGTCGGCGCGTGCGAGCGCCGCGACGGCGGCACGGCGGCCGGTCGCCCGCCAGCGCCGGGCGCGGCGACGATGCGGTCGGGGAGGCTGACCTCGAGCCGCTTGCCGGCGACCTCGACGACCACGGTGTGCCGGGCCTCGACGGGCTTGGGGGCGCTCGAGCTCGCCGTCCCACGGCGGGATGTCGTTGACGAACTCGGTCTCGATCCAGCGGGTGAAGACGCCGAAGCGGCCGTCCTCCGCGGTGAAGGCGGGGTCGCGCACGACCTTGCGGTGGAACGGCAGCACCGTGGGCAGGCCGGCGACCTCGAACTCGTCGAGGGCGCGGCGGGCGCGCTCGAGCGCCTCGGCGCGGTCGCGGCCGGTGACGATGATCTTGCCGAGCAGCGAGTCGAACGCGCCGCTGACCGATGTCGCCCGCGGTGACGCCGGAATCGAGGCGGATGCCGGGGCCGCCGAACGTCTTGAAGACGTGGATCGGGCCGGGCTGGGGAAGGAATCCGCGCCCGGGGTCCTCGCCGTTGATGCGGAACTCGATCGAGTGGCCGACGGGCACCGGGTCGTCGTAGTCGAGCATGCCGCCCTCGGCGATGCGGAACTGCTCGCGCACGAGGTCGATCCCGGTGATCTCCTCCGAGACGGGGTGCTCGACCTGGAGCCGGGTGTTGACCTCGAGGAACGAGATCGTGCCGTCGGCGCCGATGAGGAACTCGCAGGTGCCCGCGCCGACGTAGCCGACCTCTCGCAGGATCGCCTTCGACGCGTCGTAGAGGATGCGGTTCTGCTCGTCGCTCAGGAACGGCGCGGGTGCCTCCTCGACGAGCTTCTGGTGGCGGCGCTGCAGCGAGCAGTCGCGGGTGGAGACGACGACGACGTTGCCCGCGGCATCCGCGAGGCACTGGGTCTCGACGTGGCGCGGCTTGTCGAGGTACTTCTCGACGAAGCACTCGCCGCGGCCGAAGGCGGTGATCGCCTCGCGCGTCGCGGACTCGAACATCTCGGTGATCTCGTCGAACTCGCGCGCGACCTTGAGCCCGCGCCCGCCGCCGCCGTACGCCGCCTTGATGGCGATCGGCAGGCCGAACTCCTCGGCGAATGCGACGACCTCGGCGGCGCCGGCGACGGGACCGGGTGTGCCGGGCGCGAGCGGAGCGCCGACCTTCTCGGCGACGTGGCGCGCGGTGACCTTGTCGCCGAGCGCCTCGATGGCCTCCGGCGATGGACCGATCCAGACGAGGCCGGCGTCGATGACGGCGCGGGCGAAGCCGGCGTTCTCGGCGAGGAAGCCGTAGCCGGGGTGGACGGCGTCGGCGCCGGACCGGCGGGCGATCGAGAGGATCTTGTCGATCGACAGGTACGTGTCGGCGCTGGTCGTGCCCTCGAGCGCGTACGCCTCGTCGGCGAGCCGTGCGTGCAGGGCGTCGCGGTCCTGGTCGGCGTAGACGGCGACCGACGACTTTCCGGCGTCCCGCGCGGCGCGGATGACACGGACGGCGATCTCGCCGCGGTTGGCGATGAGCACCTTGGCGATCTGAGGCATGCGTGCCAGCCTACCCAGGCGCCGCGTGCCCCTTTTGACTCGCACTGCACAAGAAAGACGGCGGAACGTGTGGGGGAGTCTACGAGCGGTGCCGACGGGTTGTGTGCGGTTCCGAGCGGTTACGTGCGATTCCACAGATCGGGCCACGTGACGCCGAGTTCGCGCGCCAGCCGGCGCACCGTCGACAGCGACATGCCGACCACCGTGGACGGGTCTCCGTCGACGCGCTCGATGAACGCGCCGCCGAGGCTGTCGATGGTGAACGCCCCGGCGACCTGCAGCGGCTCGCCCGAGGCGACGTACGCGTCGATCTCGGCATCCGTCACGTCCGCGGCGAAGGTGACGGATGCCGCGGCCACCGCGTGCGCCTCGCGCGGGTCCGCGTCCGGACTCGACCCGGATCACGCTGTGCCCGGAGTGGAGCATCCCGGTGCGCCCGCGCATCGCGCGCCATCGACGCGGTCGCGGCCTCGGCGGTGTGGGGCTTGCCGAGGATCTCGCCGTCGATCTCGAACATCGAGTCGCCGCCGATCACGATCCCGTCGAATCCGGGATCCTCCGCAGCGACGCGCGTCGCGACATCCGCCGCTTTGCGCCGGGCGAGCAGCAGCACGTGCTCGTCGGCGTCGAGGCGCCTGCTCTCGGCCGCCTCGACTCCGGCGATCACCGCGTCCTCGTCGACGTCCGGTGCCATGGTCCGCGGTTCGATCCCGGCCTGCCGCAGCAGCATGAGCCGGGCGGGAGACGTCGAGGCGAGGCAGACCTGCATGCGTTCACGGTAGCCGTGCGACCCGGCGGCTGTGGAATGCTCGGGAGGTGGACGCTTCGCCGAGCTCGCCGGCAGCCGGAGACGAACTCGAGCTCGACGTCACCGCCGTCGCCCACGGCGGTGTGTTCGTCGGGCGGCTCGGCGCCGACCTCGACGACTCGGGACGCGGGGGCCGCGTCGTCTTCGTGCCGGACGCGATCCCCGGCGAGCGGGTTCGGATCCGCCTGACGGATGTCGGCGAAGAAGTCCTTCTGGCGGGGAGAGGTGCTCGAGGTCCTGGACGCCTCGCCGCACCGGCGGCCGCACATCTGGCGGCAGGCGGATGTCACCGTGCCGCCGCACCTGCGCCCGGGCGGCGCCGACTTCGGTCACATCGAGCTCTCGCACCAGCGGGTCCTCAAGCTCGACGTGCTCACCGACGCGCTGAAGCGCTTCGGGGGCGTCGACCTTCCGGTCGAGGTGCCCGCTCCGGCGCAGGACTTCCACGCCACCGGCGGGCTCGTCGACGCAGAGACTCCGGACGGCACCGGCTGGCGCACCCGCGTCAGCCTGCACGTCGATGCGGACGGCCGCGTCGGCCCGTTCGCGGCACGCAGCCATACGGTCGTCCCGGTCGACGACCTCCCGCTCGCGACCGCCGGGGTGCAGACCGCGGCGCTGCGGCTCGCCCGGGGGCGTCCCGGGCGCATCGACCTCGTCCAGCCCGCAGACGGCCGGGTGCGCGTTATCCCCCGTGCCGATGCGGCCAAGGCAGGGCCGCGCGAGGCTCGGGAAGCAGTCGTCGAGCGCGTCGGCAGTCGCGAGTTCCGGGTCGACGCCGGCGGATTCTGGCAGGTGCACCGCCTCGCCGCCGTGACGCTCGACGCAGCCCTGCGCGCCGCGATCCGCGACGTCGGCTCCGGCCGACCCGGGCGCGACGATGCCGTTCTCGATCCCGACGCGTGGCACTTCGATCTGTACGGCGGAGTCGGTCTGTTCGCCGCCGCTCTCGCCGAGCTCGGCGGCGGCCCGGGTGACCTCGGTCGAGTCCGATCCGCGCGCGACCGAGCACGCCGGCCAGAATCTGGCCGAGTGGGTCGGGGCGAGGGCGGAGACGGCCCGCGTCGACCGATTCGTGGCGCGACTGGCGACGGATGCGTCCGCGCGCGACCGCGATCGGCTCGCTCGGGGGGTCATCGTGCTCGATCCGCCCCGCTCGGGCGCGGGACGCGAGGTCGTCGAAGCCGTCGCCGCGCTCGGGCCGTCAGCGGTCGTCTACGTCGCCTGCGATCCGGTCGCGCTCGCCCGCGATGTCGCGACCTTCCGCGCGGAGGGCTACGATCTGCGGCGCGTGTCGGCGTTCGATCTCTTCCCGAACTCGCACCACATCGAAGCCGTCGCGACGTTCGTCCGCTGAGGCGGGTGCCGGAGGTGCGGCGTGGCTAGGCTGGCACCATGACACGGGTGGCGCTGATCGACGATCACGAGTCCGTGCGGCTCGGGCTCGAGGCCGCCTGCGCGCGTGCGCAGAACGTGGTCGTTTTCTCGGGCAGCAACGTCACGGGATACGTGGACTGGAGGGCATTCAGTGCTTCCGCCCCCGCAGACGTCGTGGTGCTCGACCTGACGCTCGGAGACGGCACCACCGTGACCGAGAACGTGCGCCGGCTGGTGCTCGACGGGTCGAGCGTGATCATCCACAGCGTCGCCGACCGCCCCGCTGCCGTCCGCGAGGCACTGGCGGCCGGCGCCGCCGGCGTGGTCAGCAAGGCCTCGCCGATCGACGACGTGATCGCGGCGATCAGCACGGTCGCGAACGGCGAGCCGCTCAACAACGTCGAGTGGGCGAGCGCAGTGGAGGGCGATCGCGCCTTCGCCGACGCCCAGCTCTCCGCCCGGGAGAGGGACGTCCTGCGTCTGTACGCGGCCGGACTTCCGCTGAAGGTGGTCGCGGACCGGCTGGGCGTGGCCTACTCCACCGCGAAGGAGAACATCACGCGGGTGCGCGTGAAGTACGTCGAGGTCGGGCGTCCCGCGCCTACCAAGGTCGACCTGCTCCGCCGCGCCATGGAGGACGGGATCCTCGCCGAGCCGAGCGACCGCGAAGGTGCCGGTGGTGTCGGAGCCTGAGAGCACCCGCGCGATCCTCGACGATGCGTGGGGTCACATTCCTCAGACGAGGGAGACGACGGCGGGTCTCGGGTCTTTCACGCGCCTGCGCATCGAGCGGATCATCTCCATCGTCGTAGGCCTCGGAAGCGTGGCCCTCGGCGCGCAGGCATTCTTCGCCGCGCTGGGTCCGGGCCAGGAGAGCCCGGGCTGGCATGTCCCGCTCATGGTGATGACGTTCGTGCCGCTCGCGGCGATGCTGGTCGCGTGCCTGGCCGGCCGCGGCGTGCGCCTGTTCGCGGGGATCTTCGCGCTGGTGTACCCGCTCGCGCTCATCCTCTGGCCGATCGCCACCGCGGGCGGGTCGGCCGACCCCGACAACCAGCCGTGGATCTGGTACCTCGTCAACGTTGCGACCGTCGCCAGCGTGCTCGCCTTCCCGCTCCTCCTCCAGGTCGTGTGGACCGCGTTCGTCCCGATCCTGTTCGGCGTCGTCCGGCTCATCCAGGGGTCTTTCGCGCGCGACTACTGGTTCTCGGTCGCCCTCGACGTCTCGTTCGCACTCATCCTCGGCGGGATGCTCGTGACCCTCGGGTGGGTGTTCCGCTCGGTCGCGGCGAACGTGGACGAGACTCGCGCCCGTGCCGTCGAGTCCTACGCGGCGGCCGCCGCGGCGGATGCCGCCGAGCAGGAGCGCATCGCCGTCGCCGCGCTGATGCACGACAGCGTCCTGGCAGCGCTGATCGCCGCGGAGCGTGCGCACACACCCCGCGTGAGCGCACGCTCGCCGTCGCGATGGCGCGCGAGGCACTCACCCGCTCGGCCAACACCGAGCAGGATTCCGAGGAGGGCAGCGACGAGCCACGGGAGGCCGCGAGCCTCGCCGATGACATCGAACGGGCCGCGCTCGAACTCGGGCGTGCAGGTGCGGGTCGAACGGACGATCGCCGCGCAGCACGCCCTCGATGCCGGGCCGGATCGCCCGCGCCCTGGTGCTCGCGGCGACGCAGGCCGTCGCGAACGCGGCCCAGCACGCGGGCGGCTCCGGACTCGCGGTCGCCGTGGAGGGGAGCGCCGCGCCCGCGCACGTGCGGATCACCGTCCGCGACACCGGTGCGGGCTTCGACCTCGATCGCGTCCCGCATGATCGCCTCGGCATCCGCGCCTCGATCTTCGCCCGTGTGGCGGCCGTCGGCGGCACGAGCTCGATCGAGTCGGACCGGGACGGCACGACGGTGCGGCTCGAGTGGCGCGAGGGAACGCCATGATCAGCGTCCGGCGGATCATCGTGGTGCTCGGGGTGGCGTTCACCGCATACCTCGCCGCGCGCGGACTGTGGTGGACGGCCCCAGTGCCGCAGCCGCTGGTCGTCATCGCGGCGCTCGAGCCTGTACCTCGTCACGACCTGGCTCTGCATCTTCTGGGAGCCGCGCCGCACCGCCCCGCCGCGGAGCGCGGACAGTCCGTCGACGGCACCGCTCACCGCCGGATCCCGGACGCGCCCTGCCGTCGTGGGCCGGCGTGCTCGCCCTCGCCTGCGCGTTCATCGTGCCGAGCGCCATCGCGGTCGCCGTGGGCACCGGACTCGCGCACCGCGCCGTTCGCCACCTGGTACCTCGGCGGTATCGGTGCGCTCATGACGATCGTGATGGTGCGCCGGCGTCCGTGGATCGCGTGGAGTGGCATCGCCGCTCTCGCGGTCGCATCGATGGCGTGGATGGGGCCGCTGAACGCGCTCTCGCTCGGACTCGTCGGCTCGATCGTGTGGGTCGTCGGCGACGCAGCTGATGCTGCGCTCGATGGATCGCGCCGCGCGCGACACCGCTCAGCTCGCGCAGCTGCAGCGCGCCGCATCCGCGTGGCAGGCGTCGCAGACCGGTCGTCAGCGGGAGCGCCGGATCCAGGTCCAGCGCGCGCTCGCGGTCGCGGGACCTGTGCTGACCCGCACCGTCGCATCCGGCGGATCGCTCGACGAGGAGGAGCGCACGCAGGCGCGCCTCGCGGAGGGGCGCCTGCGCGACGAGATGCGCGGTCCGCGACTGCTCGACGACGCGGTGCACGCCGAACTGGAACGCGCCCGGCGCCGCGGCACGAACGTCACGGTGCTCGACGAGGGCGGCCTCGACGGACTGGATGAGGCGACGCTCGCCATCATCCGCACGCAGCTGGCCGAGACGCTGCGCGCGGCGCGGTCGGACCGCCTCTACATCCGCACCTCGCCGCATGAGCGGGTCGCGGTGACCGTGGTGGGCCGGTCGAACGCCGGGCCGGGGCTGTCGGACGAGGACGCCGTCGACCTGTGGCGCGAGATCGACCACCCCGGCGCAGCCTGACGTAGCCCGGCCGCGCAGCCGGATGCCGAGGGTTCTCGCTCCCCGTCCCGGCGGGGGAGGGGAGCCGGGGCGGGGAGCGGAGTGGGAGGAGGTGAGGGGCGGCGAAGCCGCCCGCCCCTCACCTGGCGGACAGTTACCCGAAAACCGTCCGCGTGGCCGAACCTGGGCTATCCACGAATGGTGAGCAGGTCGGCCGAACGCATAATGCGTTCCAGCTCCTCCAGTATCGAGGGCGGTCAACCCTCGCGTCTGTAGGTATTTCGGGGGACATCTGCGGGGCGCGCCTCCAGTCGCCGCTCAACCCCCGAAGCGTCCCCATCCGAGGTCTCGCCGGAGCGATGCGCGTAGCGAGCGCTGCGACAGCGACCAGGCGTCGGGGCCCGAGGAATCGTCTGCGGTGGCACCCGCGTACTCCACCTGATACGCCTCCGTGACGACCGCCATGAGAGCGGCGAGCTCGGAGCTCGTGGGAGAACCGCGGAGCACGTCCACGCGCATGCTCTCCAAGGTCTCCGGGAGGTCGGATGGGTGGGTCATAGCGGGATGTTGCCGTGCTTCTTCGGTGGCAGTTCGGCGCGCTTTCCCCGCAGCGCGCGCAGCGCCTTCGCGACGGCGACTCGCGTCTGCGCGGGCTCGATGATGCCGTCCAGCTCGCCGCGCTCCGCGGCGAGGAACGGCGACGCGACGTTGTAGGTGTACTCGTTGGCGAGGCGTGTTCGCACCGCCGCGACATCCTCGCCGGCAGCCTCGGCCCGCTTGATCTCGCCTCGGTAGAGGATGTTGACCGCTCCCTGCCCGCCCATCACCGCGATCTCGGCCGTCGGCCAGGCGAGGTTGACGTCGGCACCCAGCTGCTTGGACCCCATCACGATGTACGCCCCGCCGTAGGCCTTGCGCAGGATTACGGTCACCAGCGGCACGGTGGCCTCGGCGTACGCGTACAGCAGCTTCGCGCCCCGGCGGATGACGCCGGTCCATTCCTGGTCGGTGCCCGGAAGGTAGCCCGGGACGTCGACGAGGGTGAGGATCGGAATGGAGAAGGCATCGCAGAACCGCACGAAGCGGCTGGCCTTCTCACCCGCCTCGATGTTCAGCGTTCCGGCCATCTGCGAGGGCTGATTAGCGATGATGCCCACCGTCCGACCTTCGACACGACCGAAGCCGATGACGATGTTGGGGGCGAACAGCGGCTGCACCTCGAGGAAGTCGCCCGCGTCGACCAGGTGCGAGATGACCTGGTGTATGTCGTACGGCTGGTTGGGCGAGTCGGGAATCAGCGTGTTCAGGAACCGATCGGCATCCGTCGTCTCGAACTCGAACCCGCTCTCGTACACCGGCAGCTCGGCCATGTTGTTGTCGGGGAGGAAGCCCAGGAGGGTGCGAGCGTAGTCGATCGCGTCGTCCTCGTCCTCGGCGAGATAGTGGGCGACACCGGAGCGCGTGTTGTGCGTGTAGGCGCCGCCGAGCTCCTCCATGCCGACGTCCTCACCGGTGACGGTCTTGATGACGTCGGGGCCGGTGACGAACATCTGGCTGGTCTTGTCGACCATGATCACGAAGTCCGTCAGTGCGGGCGAGTACACGGCACCACCCGCGGCGGGACCCATGATGAGCGAGATCTGCGGGATGACGCCGGAGGCCTGCGTGTTCAGCCGGAAGATCTCGCCGTACTTGCCGAGGGCGACCACGCCCTCCTGGATGCGGGCGCCGCCCGAGTCCAGGATGCCGACGCAGGGCATGCCGCCGCGCAGTGCGAACTCCATGATCTTGATGATCTTCTCGCCCGCCACCTCGCCGAGCGATCCGCCGAAAGTCGAGAAGTCCTGGGCGTAGACGGCCACGGTGCGACCGTGGATGGTTCCGACGCCCGTGACGACCGAATCTCCATAGGGTCGCGACTTCTCCATGCCGAACGCGGTGGTGCGGTGCCGTACGTACTCGTCGAACTCGACGAAGCTGCCGGTGTCCACGAGCATCTCGATGCGCTGACGTGCGGTGAGCTTGCCCTTCGCGTGCTGCTTGTGCTGAGCCGTCTTCTCCGCGTCGACGACGGCCTCCTGAAACCGCGAGCGAAGGTCGGCGATCTTGCCGGCGGTGGTGAAGAGGTCGGGCTGATCGGTCACGCGTTCCACCCTATCGGCGGGGTAGTCGAGACGGTTGGAGGCTTCGCACAAGCGCCCGCGGCATCCGCTGTCGGGTGTGACACGCAACCGTGCCCGGGCCGGTTGGCACTCCTGCCGTGTCGAAACCGAGGAGGACCGGCTCGGATGAGGACTGCGTCCCACGGGGCGTACGCATGTCGAGTGAACGTCCTCACCTCGCGAGGTGCAATCCGCGGGCCAGAGCCGCGCGGACCTCCGTCTCGACTCGCGGCCAATCGAACATCACATCCTCATACGAGTATCTGGAAGACGGTGTAGCCGAGCAGTCTCAATTCACGATCGTGGGCGACGTCGGCCCGTCGTAGCCTGCCCGACGGCAGGCGTTCCGTAGCGGCGCTCGTCGTTTTCCTCTGTGCGGCAGCCGCCTGCAGGGCTGGGGAGGAGCCGAGCGACATGAGGACGATCTGCTCAACCGAGGAAGGAATCGGACGGCCGATCCTCGGCGGCGCGGATCGTCCGCGCTCCGCGCCGCCAGGATTGGCCCACCGTCGCGGTGTGAGCGTCGCGGTGTAAGTAGGGTGAGCGCATGTCGATACCGCCTCACGGATATCCCCGCGCCGCCGCCGTCTCGCCGCGCCTCCAGGTCGCCGAATCCACCGGCTCGACCAATGCGGACCTGCTGAAGGCCGCCGCTGGCCTCACCCGATCAGTGGCCGCACCTGTCCGTCGTGCTGACGACCGATCAACGCGCGGGACGCGGGCGCCTCGACCGCACGTGGACCGCGCCGCCGGGCACCGGGCTGGCGATCTCGGTGCTGGTGCGCGTGGGCACGCTGCCGACCCCGGCGCGCGCATGGATCCCGCTGATCGCGGGAGCGGCGATGGCGCGGGCGGTCATCGAGCAGGTGCGCGGCACGCCGCACACCGCGGGCCTGAAGTGGCCGAACGACGTGCTCCTCGACGGAGGCAAGCTCAGCGGCATCCTCGCCGAGGTCGTGCCGGAGCATCCCGACGCCGTCGTGATCGGCGCCGGCGTGAACACCCGCATGACCCGCGCCGATCTGCCGGTCGACACCGCGACCTCGTTCGCGTCGGTCGGGCTCGAGGTGGATGAGGATCGCCTGCTGGCCGATTACCTCGTCGCGCTCGACACCCAGCTGACCGCGCTGAACGGCGCCTTCGGGGATGCCGCGGCCGCAGGCATCCTCGGCGAGATCGAGGCGCTGTGCACGACGCTCGGCTCCGACGTCGTGGTGACCCTTCCCGATGGCACGCGTCTGCACGGCCGCGCCCAGCGCATCGATCCGGACGGGCGGCTCGTCGTGGTCGAGAACGGTGTCGAGACGGCCGTGTCGGCGGGAGACGTCGTCCACGTCCGCTGAGGGTGGGCGTGGCAGCCTCCCGTGTCGGCGGTGAGCGCGACAATGGGAGCATGACCCAGCCGACCACGTACGGCGGCAGGCCGCCGATGGTCGTACCCGGCGCGCCGACACCCGAGCTGCGCGTCGCACGGTTCCGCGGACACGCCCGCCGCCTGTTCTGGTCGGCCCTGGTGCTCATCGCGGTGGCGGGGGCGCTCGGGTACTTCTACGGCAATCTTCCGGCGCCTTTCGAGAACTGGATGCTGCTGACCGCGGCGGCCGCCCTGGTGCTGTTCCTCGTACTCCTGCCCTACCTGTCGTGGTGGGCGCACGTGTACACGATCACCACCAGAAGGGTGCTGGAGCGGTCGGGAGTTTTCGGCGTCCGCCGGCAGGAGCTCAGCCACGTGCGGGGGTACAGCATCCAGGAGCGGCGCGGCCTCCTGCAGCGGATGTGGGGCGCGGGCACTCTTGTGCTGACCAACGGTGTCGATCAGCCGATGCGGCTCGTGAACGTCCCGAGCGTCGGCCTGGTCCACGAGGCCCTCGTAGACCAGGTCGAGGTCAACCAGATCCTCGCGCACCGCGACGCGCAGGCGCTGCCGCCGGCGCCGCCGGCACCGCCGCCCGCCTGAGGTCGTCTCGCCGGGCGAGAAGCCTTCACACCCTCGGAGATCTGCACTGTCTCGGAAGCCGAGCCCGGGTCGGCTGCGAGGTTGCGCCGATCTCCGCGGTAGTGGCTGTGCCCGGTTCCCGAAGCGCCGCCGAGCGCTCCTCCCAAGCGACGGCCGGATCGGTCCGCCGCCCGGTTGCGGGATGATGGAGCGAAGGCACGCGACGGAAGGATCCCCATGGCGCTGCGAGTCGGAGTCGTCGGCGGAGGACAGCTCGCGCGGATGATGATCGCGCCCGCCGTCGAGCTGGGCATCGAGCTGCGGGTGCTCGCGGAGGAGGAACGCATGTCGGCCTCGCTCGCCGCGACGGCGGTCGGGGACTACCGCGATGCGACCACCGTCCTCGAGTTCGCACGCGAGGTGGACGTCCTCACGTTCGACCACGAGCACGTGCCGCAGGACGTCCTCGCGGCGCTCGTCGAGGCCGGCGTGTCCGTGCGGCCGGGTCCCGACCCGCTGCAATTCGCCCAGGACAAGCTCCTGATGCGTGCGCGCCTGCAGGAACTGGGGATGCCGCAGCCGGAATGGGCGGCCGTCACCGATGCGGAGCAGCTGCAGGCGTTTCTCGATGCGCACGGCGGCCGCGCGGTTCTGAAGACGCCCCGCGGCGGCTACGACGGCAAGGGCGTCCGCGTCGTCTCGACCGCCGTCGAGGCGGACGACTGGTTCGCCGCGCTCACCGAGGACGCCCGCGGCGGAGCCCTGCTCGCCGAAGAGCTCGTCGACTTCACCCGCGAGCTCGCGCAGCAGATCGCCCGCAGTCCGTCCGGGGAGGTGCGGGCGTACCCGGTCGTGGAGACCGTCCAGCGGGGCGGCGTCTGCGCCGAGGTGATCGCGCCCGCACCGCACGCGGCTGGACGCCTCTCGGATGTTGCGGCGCAGATCGGTGCCGGTGTGGCCGAGGGACTCGGGGTGACCGGGATGCTGGCGGTCGAGCTCTTCGAGACCACCGACCAGCGGCTGCTCGTCAACGAGCTGGCGATGCGCCCGCACAACAGCGGGCACTGGACTCAGGATGGGGCGCACACCAGTCAGTTCGAGCAGCACCTCCGCGCTGTGCTGGACCTGCCGCTCGGAGATTCCGCTCCGATCGCGACCTGGTCGGTGATGGTCAACATCCTCGGCGGGCCCGCCGACGGCGCACTCGACGAGCGATTCGCCGCGGCGATGGCGGCGCATCCGGCTGCCAAGCTGCACACTTACGGCAAGGCGCCGCGCCCGGGGCGCAAGGTGGGGCACGTCAACGCGATCGGGGACGACCTCGACGAAGTCGCGTACGAGGCACGCGCCGCGGCATCCTTCTTCCTGGACTGAGCGCCTGCCGCCGGATCTCAGCCGGATGGGCCCGCCGAAGCACCGCGCCGTTGCGGGTTTCTTCCAGCCTGGGCCCCTAGCCTTGGTCGGGTGACCCGGCCGCTGCATTCCTCGGACGCGCCCCTGGTCGGCGTCGTCATGGGCTCCGACTCGGATTGGCGCGTCATGAGCGATGCGTCGCAGATCCTCACAGACTTCGAGGTCCCGCACGAGGTTGAGGTCGTCTCCGCCCACCGCACGCCGGACAAGCTGATCCGCTACGGGCGAGACGCCCGCGCGCGGGGGCTCCGCGCGATCATCGCCGGGGCGGGCGGCGCCGCGCACCTGCCCGGGATGCTCGCGTCGGTCACGACGCTCCCGGTGATCGGCGTGCCGGTTCCTCTCGCGACCCTTGACGGCATGGACTCGCTTCTGAGCATCGTGCAGATGCCCGCCGGCATCCCCGTCGCTGCCGTCGCGATCGGCGGCGCGAAGAACGCCGGGCTCCTCGCGGTGCGGATCCTCGGCGCGACGGATCCCGCGCTCGCCGAGCGGATCGAGTCCTACGCCCGAGACCTCGAGTCGCAGGTGGAGGACAAGAACCGGCGGCTCAAGGAGTCCCTGTGAGCGTCGCGAGTCCGCCGCGCCCGGCACACGCGGGCCGCGCCACGCCGAGGGTCGTCGAGGACCGCCCGCTCCGCTACCCCGACACCGCCTCCCGCGAGGTGATGACCCGGCGCGGCTGGTGGCTGGTGCTGCTGAACTTCCTCATTCCCGGATCGGCACAGGCGGCCGCCGGGAATCGGCGGCTCGCGCGGATCGGCCTCGGCGCGACGCTCGCGATGTGGACGATGCTCCTCCTCGGAGTGCTCGGCGCGCTCCTCTGGCGGACGGCCATGCTCAGTCTCATCACCGGTGCATGGCTGCCGGACTGGCTGAGCCTGCTGCGTGGAGTCCCCCTGCTGGTGATCCAGGGGATCCTCCTCGCGTACGCGGTGCTGTGGGTGATCCTGACGATCGACACGCTGCGTCTGATCCGGCTCGTCAAGACGGGGCCGACCGCACGCTTCGGAATCGCCGCGCTCTCCGTCCTGCTCCTGGTCGTCGCGGGCGGCGGTGCCGTCTACGGCGCGCAGATCGCCGGAACCACCCGCGACACGCTGGGTGCCATCTTCGGTCTGAGCGGTCCGTCCGTGCCTCCGAGCGACGGCTACTACAACATCCTTCTGCTCGGCGCCGACAGCGGCGAAGGCCGCGACTCGATGCGGTTCGACAGCGTCTCGGTGGTCTCGGTCAACGCCGAGACCGGCGCGACCACGATCACCGGCATCCCCCGCGACATACCGAACTTCCCGTTCTCCGCCGGTCCGATGCAGGATCGCTACCCGGACGGTCACGAGGGTCACGCCGACTCGAGCTGCGGGTGGGGGAGCGGCATCAACCAGCTCCGCACCGAGGTGGAGGTGTGCCAGGACGGCAACACGCTGTATCCGGATGCCGTCCTCAACGGCTCCGAGCCGGGCATCGAGGCGACGAAGGATGCCGCGGAGGGGATCCTCGGCATCGAGATCCCGTACTACGTGTTCCTCGACATGCACGGGTTCGCGGCGTTGGTGGACGCGCTCGGTGGCGTGGACGTCACGGTGGAGCAGCGCCTCCCGAAGGGCGGCGGTCCTGAGTACGACGGCCAGCCGGCCGAGGACTGGGCCATCGGCTGGATCGAGGCGGGTCCCCAGCACATGGATGGCGACACCGCGCAGTGGTACGCGCGCTCCCGGTACACCACGGACGACTTCGATCGGATGAAGCGGCAGCGCGTGCTGCAGCAGGCGATCCTCGCCCAGTTCACGCCCGAGGTGGTGCTGACCCGGTTCCAGGACGTCGCGCTGGCCGGCCAGGATCTCGTGCAGACCGACCTGCCGCAGTCGATGCTCCCCTTCCTCGCCGAACTCGCACTGAAGGCGAAGGAGCACCCGGTCACGACCATCGAGCTCACGCCCGCCGGCGGCATCGACGAGTTCGACCCGGATTACCCCTACATCCAGGAGCTCGTGCAGCTCGCGCTTCACCCGCCCACCCCGACGCCGGAGCCGGAGGGCTGAGCGGAATGACCGCAACCCTCCGCGTGATCCTCGACCAGCTCGTCGCGCCGACGGAGCCGGACCTGGAGACGGCGGCCCGCGAGCTCACGCGCGGTCTGATTGCGGGGGCGCCCGCCGGTTGCGAGGTCGAGGGGATAGCCCCCGCCGGGCCACCGGACCGCCCCGTCGACATCGCGGGCCTCGCGCGCCTGCGGCGTGCCGCGCTCGCGCGGAGGGAGTTCGCTGCGGCTCTGCAGCTCGGAGTCGCCACGGGCATCGGGGCGGGGATGATCCACTCGCCGACCCTGCTCGCTCCGCTCGTCCGACACGATCGGGTGCACGACAACGACCAGACCGTCGTCACGATCTGGGACCTCGGCCCGTGGGAGGCGCCGGGCGAATGGCCGAAGTCGGTCGCCGGGTGGAACCGCGCGATGCTCAAGCGTGCGGTCAAGCACGCCGACGCGGTCGTCGTGCCGACGCACTCCATGGCGCAGCGACTCGGTGAGCTCGCAGCCTTCGGCGAACGGATCCGCGTGATCGCCGGCGCCGCGCCGGCAGGATTCGCCGTCCCCACCGACGAGGTCGGCCGCCGCCGGGCGCTGGACCTGCCCGAGGGCTTCGTGCTGCTAGCGGGTCGCGCCGCGCCCACCGACGCGCTCGCGGAGGGACTCGCCGCCGTCGGGCGTGCAGCAGTGGATCTTCCCGTCGTCGTGATCGGCGCGGGCGACGGCGAAGAGCCCGCGATCGCGGATCTGGCCGCTGCCGCGGGGATCCCGGAGCGCAGCCTGCATGTGCGCGGTGCGCTCGTACGCGAGGATCGCGCCGCCGTGTTCGGCGCGGCAGTCACGTTCGTGGCGCCCGCGCACCGTACCGCGTTCCCGTGGCGCGTCCTCGAAGCACTCGCCCTGGGCGTTCCGGTCGTCGCGGCATCCTCTCCGGTGCACGACGAGCTGATCGTCGACGGCGGGATCCTGGCCGACGCCGAGCCGGATGCACTGGGCGACGCGCTGAGCCGCGCCCTCGCCTCCACCGCCTCCGTCGACCGGCTCGGCGTGCTGGCTGCCGATCGAGGCCGCGCCTTCTCGTGGCGGGAGTCCGCAGACCGCGTCTGGCAGCTTCACGCGGACCTCTGAGCGATCTCCCCTCGTTCAATACCAAGTATCAGCAGTAACTTCCGCCACACTGTTCACATGACGAGGGCAGTGACCGGTATATCGGTGCGCGTGTGATCCGGCGAACCATGGCGTGGCTGATCGCCGCTGTGCTCGCAATCGGCATGCTCGGCGCAGGCGGGACGGCCGCCAGTGCGGCCCCGTTCGCATCACTCCCGGCGAGCTCGGCAGCGGTCACGTCGGCGGCGCAGACCCCGATCCAGATGGCGGATCTGTCGAAGTTCGAGCCGGGCAACATCATCAGCGACGCGGTGTTCTACAACTCCGGAACCATGGGCGAAGCGCAGATCCAGACCTTCCTCGAGGACCGGGTACCGACGTGCCAGTCCGGCTACACCTGCCTCAAGGACTGGTACGACACGTCGCGCACGACCTCCGCCGACGCGATGTGCGGCGCCTATTCGGGCGGTGTTCGTGAACGCTCCTCGACCATCATCTACAAGGTCGCCCAGGCGTGCGGGATCAATCCGCAGGTCCTCATCGTCATGCTCCAGAAGGAGCAGGGCCTCGTCACCCACACCTGGCCGAGCGAATGGCGGTACACGATCGCGATGGGTCAGGGGTGCCCCGACACCGCGGCGTGCGACACGCGCTACTACGGCTTCTTCAACCAGGTGTACGGCGCGGCATGGCAGCTGAAGCGATACGCCAACCCGCCCGGCACCAGCCAGTACTTCACGTGGTTCGCGCCCGGGAACACGTGGAACATCCGCTGGCACCCGAACGAGTCGTGCGGAAGCGCGCCGGTGTACGTCCAGAACCAGGCGACCGCGAATCTGTACTACTACACGCCGTACCAGCCGAATGCCGCGGCGATTCGTGCCGGTTACGGCGAGGGCGACGCGTGCTCGGCCTACGGCAACCGCAACTTCTATCAGTACTTCCACGACTGGTTCGGGGCCACTCGGCTCGCCACCGTGTCGTCGGTCGACACGTCGGCTCACGTCATCGCCCTCGACTCCGCCGGCGCGCTGTGGGCGTACCCGTTCTCATCCGGTGGCGCGTGGGGTGAGCAGGTACAGGTCGGAACTCTGCCCGACACGCGGCGCATGCTGTCTGTCGGTGACCTGGACGGTGACGGGCACCGTGACGTCGTCGGCGTGAGCGCCGCCGGCGCCACGACGCTGTACCGCAGCGACGGGGGTCTCTCCTACAACCAGTCGCGGCCGCTCGGCGCGGACTGGTCGGGCGCGGTGCTGGCAACGGCCGCGGGCGATTTCGACGGCGATGGCGCCCCCGATGCCTTCACGACGAACGCCGCGGGCGACCTGCTGCTGTGGCGCAACACCGGTTCCGGGCGCCTGCGCACGCCGATCGCCGTGGGCAACGGCTGGGGTGGGATGGGCCTCCTCTCAGGCGGAACGGACATGGACGGCGACGGCGCTCCCGATCTGATCGCGCGCCACACCAACGGCAACCTGTACCTGTATTCGGGCAACGGGGCGGGCGGCTGGCGGGATGCGACGCAGATCGGCAGCAACTGGAGCGGGATGACCACCGTGCTGAGCCCGGGCGATTTCTCCGGCGACTCGATCCGCGACATCCTCGCCCGCGATTCGTCGGGCAATCTGTGGCACTACTACGGCACCGGCAGCGGTCGCATCGCCGGTGGCACCAAGGTCGGCACCGGCTGGCAGGGGATGCTCGAGATCGTGGGCACCGGGCCGGCGACGGCGAACGTTCGTGTCTTCCCGTCCGGCGCCGGCGATCTCGACGGCGACCGCGCGAGAGACGTCCTCGCCCTGACCGACGGCGGCCAGCTGCTGGCCTACCGAGGCGACGGCGCCGGAAGCTGGCGCGGCTCGACCCCGGTCGAAGGCGTGTGGGCGGCGGGCAGCCGGCTGGTGAGCCTCGGCGACTTCTCGGGCGACGGCGCTGCCGATGTCGGACGCGTGCTGGCGGACGGCACCTTCGAGATGCTCAAGGGTCGCGGCGACGCCACCTTCGACGCACCGACGGTGATCGGCAACGGCTGGAGCACGATAGGCCTGCTCGTCGGCGGCATCGACTTCGACGGCGACCGCAACGTGGACGTGGTCGGCCGGGATGCCTCGGGCAACCTGGTGATGTATCGCGGCGACGGGGCGGGCGGGTGGCTCGGCGGTCTCGTGACGATCGGCACCGGCTGGACCGGGATGACAGCGCTGCTGTACGCGGGCGACTTCGACGGCGACAGCGCGCCCGACATCCTCGCCCGCCAGGCCGACGGCTCGCTGTGGCTCTACCCGGGCTCCGGCTCCGGCGGCTGGCGCACACCGCGCGGGATCGGAGTCGGCTGGCACGGGTTCACCGCGATCATCGGTCCGGGCGATTTCGACGGCGCGGGTGGGCCGGACGTGATGGCGCGGACGCCGGGCGGTCAGCTCTACCTCTACCGCGGAGACGGCGGCGGCGGATGGCTTTCCGGCTCCGTGATCGGCCAGGGCTGGAACGGCATGCAGCAGCTCGGCTGATGGCCGGCCCCTGCATATCGGATGCCCTCCCTCCCCTGATCGGCCGCTCAGCCCGCGCCCTTCGCATCGGAGACGCAGGGCACTGTCGTAGAATCGCAACCTGTGTGCGGAATGGGCCGCAACGTCCTACCCGATGAGTTGAGCAGTGTCCCAGATCCGAGACCCCTTCGCGCTAGTGCCGCGATCGTCGTTCGATGTCCCCGGCAAAGCCGGGGGCCTGCTCGACGTCTTCCGCTGGCACTACCTGCTGCGACTGCTCGTGCGCACCGGGCGTCACGACCCGCTACCGCAACTCGGTCCTGGGCTGGACGTGGTCGTACGTGCGTCCCGCGGCGCAGTTCCTGGTGTTCTGGGTCGTGCTCGGGCTCTTCCTCAACCTCGAGCGCGGCATCCCCAACTATGCCGTCTACCTGTTCTCGGGGATCGTCGTCATCAACCTCTTCAGTGAGGCGTTCAAGAACGCGACGACCTCGATCGTGGGCAACGCGCCGCTGGTGCGCAAGGTCTACCTTCCCCGCCAGCTGTTCGCGGTCTCGGCGGTGATCGTCGCCTTCGTGCACTTCCTGCCGCAGGTCGGCCTGCTCCTGGTCGTCTGCCTGTTCCTGGGCTGGATCACCTCGATCTCGATCCTCTCGGTGCTCGCGATCCTGGCGGGAGCGACCCTGGTCATGCTGTTCGCGCTCGGTCTCGGACTGCTGTTCGGGGCGATGAACGTCCGCTATCGCGACGCCGAGAACATCGTGGAGCTTCTCCTGCTGCTGGCGACCTGGGCCTCGCCGGTGCTGTACTCCTGGATCATGGTCCAGGACGCGATCACGGCAGCTGGGGTGGCCGTCCTGGCTGCTCGAGCTGTACCTGCTCAACCCGATCACGCAGGCAGTCGAGCTGTTCCACTTCGCCTTCTGGTACCCCGTCACGCAGACCACGATCCCGATTCCGCCTGCGCTGGCCCTCAACACGCTGTGGACGTTCCTGCATCACCGTCGCCATCCTGCTGATCGGTCAGGCGGTCTTCCGGCGCCTCGAGGGAAGGTTCGCCCAGGACCTATGAGCAGTCAGATCGCCGCCGAGATCGCGCCCCAGCATCGTCGTCGACGGACGTCCACAAGACCTTCACCCTCAATCACGCCTTCTCCCTCAAGGACACGATCGTCTCGTGGATCCGCCGTCGGAAGCTCACGAGCCAGTTCGAAGCCCTGAAGGGCATCGACATCGTCATCGACGAGGGGGAGTCGGTCGCCATCCTCGGGCTCAACGGGTCGGGCAAGTCGACGCTTCTCAAGCTCGTGTCCGGAGTGATGCAGCCGGACGGCGGCGAGGTGCTCACCCGCGGCCGGGTGGCAGGTCTGATCGAGGTGGGCGCGGGGTTCCATCCCGAGCTGTCGGGTCGCGAGAACGTGTTCCTCAATGCGGCCATCCTGGGCATGAGCCGCAAGGAGATCGAGGCGCGCTACGACGAGATCGTCGCGTTCAGCGAGATCGAGCCGTTCATCGACCAGGAGGTGAAGCACTACTCGTCGGGGATGTTCATGCGGCTCGCGTTCTCGGTCGCCATCCACGTGGAGCTGGACATCCTGCTCGTCGACGAGATCCTGTCGGTCGGCGATGCGCCGTTCCGGGAGAAGTGCCGCACCAAGTTCGAGGAGCTCATCGCCGCCCGCAAGACGCTGGTCGTGGTGAGCCACGACATGGACATGGTGCGCGAACTGTGTGCGCGTGCGATCGTCCTGAACAAGGGCGACGTCATCTACGACGGCAACGTCGAGGGCGCCATCGCCATCGTCGAGGGCTGAGCGCATGGAGTGGCTCGCGGCGTCCGGCGCCGTCCTGGTCGCCGCCGCCTGGATGCTCCTGCCCGGTCTCGCCTTCGGGCTCGCCGCGAGGCTCCGCGGCTTGGCGCTGCTGGCCTTCGCTCCTGTCGCCGGCACGGCCGTCCTCGCCGTCGCCGCGCTGCTGTTCGGCCTCGTCGGCATCCCGTGGTCGCCGTGGTCCGCCGCTGCCGCCGCCGGCCTCGTCGCCCTCGCGATTTGGGGGATCCGGGTGCTCCTGCGTCCGACACCGCGACCAGCGGAGCAGGGGACAGGCGCGCGGTGGCTGATCCCGGTCGGTGTCGGTGTCGGCACGGTGCTCGCCGCCCTTCGCCTCGGGTTCTACATCGGCTCGCCGCAGAACGTGTCGCAGACCAACGACGGGGTGTTCCACCTGAACGCCCTGCGCTACATCCTGGAGTCGGGCTCGGCCTCGTCTCTGGACATCACCGGGATGCTGGGAATCTCGAGCTTCTACCCGGCCGCGTGGCACGCCCCCGCATCCCTCGTCGCACTGTCCACCGGGGCGGACGTCGTGGTCGTCGCCAACGCGATGAGCCTCGTGATCGGCGGGCTCGTCTGGACCTCCGGCATCGCGTGGCTCACCCTCGTCGCCACCGGCGGTAATCGCCTTGCTGCCGCCGCCGCCGCCACCCTGTCGGCGGCGCTGGCGGCGTTCCCGCTGCTGATGATCCAGTGGGGAGTGCTCTACCCGTCGCTTCTCGCGATCGCGCTGGTGCCGGCCGCGGTCGCGTCGGTCATCGACCTCGCGGCGCGCCTCCGCGCATCGCGTTCGCCTGCCCGGGACGCGCTGTGGGGCGTCCTGCTGATCGTCGTCGGACTGACGGCGATCGCTCTGGCCCAGCCTTCGCTCCTGCTGGCGTGGGCTCTGCTGGCCGGATCGTTCGCACTGTGGTGGGTTCTCGGCGCCTGGCGCGAGGCGACGGGCCGGCAGCGCGCCATCCTGGTGATCGCGACATCGGCGGGCTTCCTGATTGTCGCGGTCGCGTGGTTTGCGATGGGATATCTCCTCGACGGCATCTGGCCGCACTCGCGCGGCCGCGTGCTGGGCGTCGTCGACGTCCTGATCAACGGGCAGCTCGGATTCCCGCCGGCCTGGGGCGTCAGCATCCTGATGATCCTCGGTCTGATCATCTGCGTGCGCCGACCCGCGCTGCGCTGGCTGGCGACCTCGTGGGTCCTGCTGGCCGCGCTGTACTTCATCGCCGTCGCCGTCGGCAACCCCGCAGTGCGCGCTCTCATCGGACCGTTCTACGACGACCCCTACCGCATCACGGCACTGTTCCCGCTCGTGGTGATTCCGCTCGCCGGCATCGGGGTGTCGGCAGTCGCCACCTGGGCGCGCAAAGCCCTGACCGGGCGCCGCGAATCCGCGACCGCGGATTCGACGGCCGCTGCCTGGACGATCGGCATCCTCGCCGCGTTCGGCGCGGTCTCACTCGCCGTCGCGCCGGTCATCCAGTGGCGTGACGTGTGGACCGGCGTCGTGGATCGTGTCACGTGGTATCAGATCGACGAATCGTCGTATCTGAGCCTCGACGAGCGCGCACTGCTCGAGCGCCTCTCTGACAACGTCCCGGCGGACGAACTCATCGTCGGCAACCCCTCGACCGGAATGGCGTTCGGGTATGCGCTCGGCGACCACGCGGTGTACCCGATGACTTGGCAGCCTCCGCGCACGGCTGGCCTACGAGGTGCTCGCAGGCAGCCTTCACGCGGCGGCCACCGACCCGCAGGTCTGCCCCGCCCTCGACGCCATCGGCACCCGCTACGTGCTGGACTTCGGCCCGGGCGATCAGGAGTACGGTCACTACGTGCTGCCCGGGTTCACCGACATCGAGGCGAGTGAGGGCTTCGAGCTCGTCGACCGCGAGGGCCGCGCATCGCTCTGGCGGGTCACCGCCTGCGACTAGCCCGGCGCGTCGGAACGGTCCGGCGGCAGGCCGGTGTCGCCGGAGCTCGCCGGCGTGCGCTCGCGCTCGCGCGCTTCGAGGAGGGCGATCCGACGCGCGAGCTGCGTGATCCGCCGGTTCTGCTCGACGTTCGTGCGGTACTGCGTCGCGATCACCACGAGGACGACCAGCACGAGCGCGTACAGGAGCAGATCCGTGCCGCGGCCGACGCCGATCAGCGAGGCCACCCACGACAGCCACTGTGGGAAGAGCACCGACAGGACCGCGACGATGACGAAGCCGAACAGCAGCAGCCGGCGGATCGCCAGATGGCTGTCGCTGCCGGGATTGCGGATCACGAGGATGCCGATGACGACGATCGCCGCGATGAGGATGATCTGGATCAGCATCAGCGCACCACCAGGTCGACGAGGATGTTGACTGAATTCAGCACGCTCTGCCCCTTCGCCTTCGAATAGTCGGTGTAAAGCAGTTCGACGGGATACTCCGCCCATGGCAGCCCGGTGTTTCCCAGCTGCAGCACGATCTCGGTGGCGTGCGCCATGCGATCCTGCTTCAGTCGCACGTACCCCGCCGCGTCACGGCGGATGACGCGGAGCCCGTTGTGCGCGTCGGTGAGGCGCAGCCCGGTGGTCTGGTTGGTGACCCACACCGCGGTCTTGAGGATCACGTGCTTCATCCAGCCGGGCCGGGTGCGATCGTCCAGGAAGCGCGACCCGAAGACGATGGCGAGGTCGTCGCGTCGCGCCTCGCGCACCATGCCGACGGCATCCTCGACGCGGTGCTGGCCATCGGCGTCGAAGGTCACGATGTAGTCGGCCGACGGGTGCTCGAGCACGTACTCGATGCCGGTCTGGAGGGCCGCACCCTGACCGAGGTTCACCGGGTGGGCGACGACCGTCGCACCTGCAGCGCGCGCCGCGGCCGCGGAACCGTCCGCGGAGCCGTCGTCGACGCACACGATGTGACGGAATGACGGCCGCAGGCCGGTCACGACGTCGGTGATGACGGATGCCTCGTTGTAGAGCGGAATGACCACCCATGCCCCTTCGTCGGGAGTCGGCACTCCCGCAGGGCCCTCGGTGCTCATCGTTCCATTCTTGCAGAGGCAGGTAGACTTGACGGGCGCTCCGCGGTCCGATGCCGGAGTCGCGAGGAGCCCCGACTTGAGCCAGTATTCCGCCGTGCGCGTCACGGAATCCGCTGACGTGTCCGCCGACGCCAGGATCGGCGACGGGTCGTCGATCTGGCATCTGGCCCAAGTGCGAGAAGGCGCCGTTCTGGGCGAGAACTGCGTCGTCGGCCGTGGCGCCTACATCGGCACGGGCGTGGTGATGGGCGACAACTGCAAGGTGCAGAACTACGCGCTGGTCTACGAGCCCGCGCGGCTCGGCGACGGGGTCTTCATCGGCCCCGCGGTCGTGCTCACCAACGACACGTACCCGCGCGCGATCAACCCCGACGGTTCGCTCAAGAGCGCCCACGACTGGGAGCCGGTGGGTGTGACGATCGAATCCGGAGCCTCCGTCGGCGCCCGCGCGACGTGCGTGGCGCCGGTCACGATCGGCGCCTGGGCGACGGTCGCCGCCGGTGCGGTCGTGGTCAAGGACGTTCCCGCCTTCGCACTGGTCGCAGGCGTCCCCGCCAGACGCATCGGGTGGGTCGGCCGCGCCGGTCATCCGCTCGTGGAACGCGACGGTCAGTGGCACTGCCCGGTTTCATCCGACGTCTACGAAGAAGTCGACGGCACACTCAGAGAGGTCACCACGTGACGCTGGACTTCATCCCACCCGCCAAGCCGATCATCGGAGACGACGAGCGCGAAGCGGTGGATCGCGTGCTGCGCAGCGGCATGGTCGCGCAAGGGCCCGAGGTCGCCGCCTTCGAGCGCGAATTCTCGGATCACTTCGTCCAGGGGCGCCCGACCGTGGCCGTCAACTCGGGCACGTCTGGCCTGCACCTCGGGCTGCTCGCCGCAGGCGTGGGCCGCGGCGACGAGGTCATCGTGCCGTCGTTCACCTTCGCCGCAACGGGCAACTCGGTGGCGCTGACCGGTGCGACGCCGGTCTTCGTCGACATCGAGCCCGAGACGTTCTCGCTGGACCCAGCCGCGGTCGAGGCCGCCATCACGCCGCGGACCCGCGGCATCCTTCCGGTGCACCTGTACGGTCATCCCGCGCGCCTGCGCGAGCTGTCAGCGCTCGCTGAGGCGCGGGGCGTCGCACTGTACGAGGACGCGGCGCAGGCGCACGGCGCATCTCTCGACGGCCGTCCGGTGGGCGCGTGGGGGGCGTTCGCGATGTTCTCGCTGTATCCCACGAAGAACATGACCAGCGGCGAGGGCGGCATGGTCACGCTCGCCGACGAGACGCTCGCCCGCGCGGTGCGGCTGCTGCGCAACCAGGGCATGGAGAAGCAGTACGAGAACGAGGTCGTCGGGTTCAACGCCCGCATGACAGACATCCATGCGGCGATCGGTCGCGTCCAGCTCACCAAGGTGGATGCCTGGACCCGCAGTCGCCAGCAGAACGCGGCGTTCCTCGACGCCAATCTGCGCGGTGTGGTCGTGCCGCCCGTCGCCGCAGGCGCCGTCCACGTCTACCACCAGTACACGATCCGCGTGTCCGAGGATCGCGACGGCTTCGTGAAGGCGCTCAAAGACGAGCACCAGGTCGGCAGCGGCGTGTACTACCCGATTCCCAATCACCGCCTTCCTTCGCTCGCCCCGTACGCGCCCGGCCTGGACCTTCCGGTCACCGAGGTCGCCGCACGCGAGGTCGTCTCGCTGCCCGTGCACCCTTCGCTCGCCCAGGCCGATCTCGAGCGCATAGTTCGCGCGGTGAACGCGGTCGCAGGGGCGGGCGCCTGATGGCGCTGCGGGCAGGCCTGCTCGGCATCGGGATGATGGGTCGCCATCACGCCCGAGTGCTCCGCGAAGTCGACGGAGTCGACCTCGTCGCCATCGCCGATCCCGGCGGTGATCCGCACGGGGTCGCGGCGGGCCTGGACGTGCTGCCGGATGTCGACGCGCTGATCGCCGCCGGCATCGACCTCGCCGTCGTCGCCGTGCCCACGCGCTACCACTTCGACGCCGCCATGACCCTCGCCGATGCCGGCGTCCACACCCTCGTCGAGAAGCCCATCGCGCACTCGACCGAGGCGGGCCGCCGGATGGCTGAGGCGTTCTCCTCGCGCGGCCTGATCGGCGCCGTCGGGCACGTCGAGCGGTTCAACCCTGCGCTCCAGGAGCTGCGGCGCCGGCTCGCCAACGGCGACGTCGGCGAGGTCTACCAGATCGCCACGCGGCGCCAGAGCACATTCCCCGCCCGCATCGCCGACGTCGGCGTCGGTATGGACCTGGCCTCGCATGACATCGACCTGACGGCGTGGGTCGCCCAGAGCGACTACAAGACGGTCTACGCGCAGACGACGTTCAAGAGCGGCCGCGAGTACGAGGACATGATCGCCCTCACGGGGCGGCTCGCGAACGGGGTCATCGTCAACCACCTCATCAACTGGCTGAGCCCCATGAAGGAGCGCGTCACGGTCGTCACCGGCGATCGCGGCACCTACATCGCCGACACGGCGACCGGCGACCTGACCTTCCACGCCAACGGCACGATCGCCTTCGAGTGGGACTCCGTCTCCTCGTTCCGCGGTGTCTCCGAGGGCGACGTCACCCGGTTCTCCTTCGCCAAGCGCGAGCCGCTGCGCGTCGAGCACGAGGCATTCCGGGATGCCGTCCTGGGCGGGCCCAGCGACGTGGTCACGATGCAGCAGGGTCTTCACACGCTGGAGGTCGTCGAGGGCGCGCTGAGCTCGGCATCCAACGGTGCATCGGTCACCTTCTGATGTCTCGAGTGCGGCGCGGCGCCGAGCGGGTACCCACTGGGGCTTCGCCCCGGACCCCCGGCGTGCTCACGCACGCCATGGGGGCGGGTGATTCGTGGTGAAGCGCGTCTGGGCCGTCCTTCAGGACCTGCTGCCGCTGCTGCCTGTCGGTGCTCAGCGGTACTTCGTCTTCTACATGATCTCCACGACGGTGGTCACGCTGCTCGATGTGGTCGCCATGTCGCTGCTTGCGATCGTGATCGGCCCGGCAATCACCGGAGGCACCCTCAACCTCCCCCTGATCGGCGAGATCACCCCGGAGATGGCGCCTGTTCTGGCGCTCTCCGCGCTCGTCCTGATCATCGTTAAGTCGATCTTCTCGGTGTCGCTGCACTGGCATGCGACGAGGCGCTTCGCGAAATACGAGCTCGAGATCGGCGACCGGATGTTCCGCGCCTACATCAACTCGAGCTGGGAGCAGCGCTCGAAGCGGTCGGTGGCCGAGATCACGCGGATCGCGGATGCGGGCATCGCCAACACGATGGCGGGATTCCTGCTTCCGCTCATGCGGGTGCCGAGCTCGATCTTCACGTTCGTGCTGGTGCTCGGCGTGCTTCTGGTGGTCAACCCGATGATCTCGATCATCGCGCTGGTCTACCTCTCGCTGATCGCCCTGATCGTGCATCACTTCGTGACCAAGCGCGCCCTCGAGGCCGCGCAGGTCAATCTGGAGTTCAGCTACCGCGTGGCGATCCTGATGACCGAGATGATGGAGGCGCTGAAGGAGCTCAGCCTCCGCAACCGTCTATCGGATGTCGCGGAGCTCGTCACCGTGAACCGCCAGCGGTCCGTGCGTGCGCGCGCCAACGGATCCATCCTCGGCATCATCCCCGGTTTCGTGTTCGAGGCGGCGCTCATCGGCGGCATCATCCTCGTCGGCGGCGCCTCGTTCTTCCAGGGGGGGCTGACTGCCGCGCTCACGTCGGTGGCGCTGTTCGCCACGGCGGGCTTCCGCCTGATCCCCGCGATCAACGGCATCCAGGGCGGCATCGTCCAGGCCGTCGCGAGCATTCCGTCGGCGACGGACGTCATCGGCGACCTCATCGCGTCCGAGAACGACATGAAGACGTCCACCACGCCGGCCGACACCGCCGAGCTGTCCGACCGGCCGCGCGAGATGCGACTCGACAACGTGCGGTTCCGGTACCCGAACGCGTCCGAAGACGTCATCCGGGGGATGTCGGTCGACATCCCACTGGGCAGCTCGTTGGGGATCGTCGGTCCGTCGGGTGCGGGCAAGTCGACTCTGATCGACCTCCTCCTCGGTTTGAGCGTGCCCTCGTCGGGCGAGATCCTGATCGACGGGCACCCGCTCAACTCGGTGCTGCGTCAGTGGCGCGGGCGTGTCGGATACGTCCCCCAGCGGGTGGCGCTGTTCGACGGGACCATCGCACAGAACGTCGCGCTCACCTGGAACGACGAGGTCGATCGCGAGCGGGTCGTGCGCGCACTCGAACGCGCTCAGCTCGGCTCGCTGGTCGCGTCGCGCGCCGGAGGCATCGACGAGCGCATCGGGGAGCGGGGTGTGTCGCTCTCCGGCGGTCAGCAGCAGCGCCTCGGCATCGCGAGGGCGCTGTACACCGATCCGCTCGTGCTCGTCCTCGATGAGGCGACCAGCTCGCTCGACACCAAGACCGAGGACGAGGTGACGAAGTCCATCAAGGCGCTGCAGGGCGAGGTGACGCTCATCTCCGTCGCCCATCGCCTGTCGACGATCAAGGACTACGACCGGGTCTGCTACGTCGACGAGGGCGTGATCGTCAGCCAGGGCACGTTCTACGAGGTCGCCGCTTCGCTGCCGTCGTTCGCGGAGCAGGTGCTCCTGGCAGGGCTGGCCCGCGATCTGGATCGCTAAGCAGCGGACATCGCCCGCAGACCCGCGTAGAGCGTGCGGAACGGAGCCTGCCGGTGCAGGGCGAGCAGCGGATTGCGCGGCAGCATCGCGCCGACCGTCCGGTAGTTCCAGCGCGCGTCGATGAAGTGCAGGATCGCCTGCGGATCGGGTGAGGACGAGCGCACCTCGTCGATCACCTGACGGTCGACCCGGGCCAGCAGACGCGTCACACCCGGTGCCAGGGCTTCGATCCGGTCCAGCACGGCGATGAGGTCGGCGCGGTGGGCGCCTATTCCCTCCGGCACCTTCGTGCGCGCCAGCACGGCGTCGAAGAAGTGCACGCGCAGGATCTTGACGGCCAGGGCCCGGCGATCGCTTCGGCGCAGCTTGGCAAACCAGGGGGTCGCCTCGATGGCATCGAGGAAGGCGAAATCGTCGGGCACCGGCCGCGGGCCGAATGTGACCCGGTCCGCGGCGTCGTCATGGATGAGGTACTCCGGGCCGGTGAGGTCGTACGCGACATGCCGGCCGGTGAACCACAGCGTCGCGGAGTACGCGAGGTCCTCACCCGAGGGCAGGCCCTCGGTGAAGCGCAGATCGGCGAACCGCTCGCGATCGATCAGACCGAGGGGGGCGCTGCGATAGGCCAGGCGGTCCTTGGCGGCGCTCAGGCGCCGTCTGCGCCGGCCGCGGCGCACCGGAGGATACGGGTCGATTCCGCGGCTGCCGATGCGCACCCGCGCGAGCACTGTCGAAGCGCCGGTCTCCCGCTGCAGAGCGAGCCACGAGTCGATCGCGCCTGGTGCGAACTCGTCGTCGGATCCCATCACCGCCACGAACGGAGCCTCGGAGTGTGCCAGCCCGTGATTCATCGGGCCCGCGGGGGAGTAGATGCCGTCCCGGAGCGCGAGCAGGCGCACCCGGGGATGCGTCGCGTACTCGCCCAGATTCTCGCGGATCACCTCGGGATCGATGTTGTGGGCGACCACGTTCACGCGCACCGGCGCCACCGTGTGATCGACGATCGACGACACGGCCCGGGCTATCGGCCGTACGGCCGAGTGCACCGCGATGGTCACATCGACGAGGGGCTGGGTCATGCGTTCGATGCTACCGAGGCGGTCGGCGGCCGCCCGGCGCGACGGTCACGCGGACGGTCGGATCCAGCGGTCCAGGAGCACTCGGGCGCTGGCGGTGCCGGAGTGAACCCGGTGGACATAGGCCGGTCCGGATGCCGCGATCGCGGCTGCCGCGGCGCGATCGTTCGCGAGGTTCTCGATCGTCTCGCGCAGGGAGTCCGGCGTGGCCTCGACGATGGGCAGCGGCATCCCGAATTCGGCTTCGACGCGTTCGCGGACGAACGGCAGCACGTGCCCGACCACGACGCGGCCCGCCGCCATCGCCTCGCACGCCGCGACACCGTACGACCCGACGCGGAACTGGTCGATCACGATGTCGGCGCCCGCGAACACCGCCGGGATCTGAGCTGCGGGCGTGCCGGTGATCAGGCGGAAATCGACCGCTCCCGCTCGCACGAGCGGTTCGATCGCGGGCTCGATGTAGTGGCTGCCCTTCTGCAGCGGTGCGCTCGCGGCGTGCACGACGCGTACCTGCTCGCCGAGGAACGGGACGCTGTCGGTGGCGAAACGCCGCCCGTCGACGACGACCGGGCACCAGGCCGCCCACGGGACGTCCAGCAGAAGGTCGGGAGTCGACACGAACGTCGGGCGCCGGACCGTGTTCAGCAGCCGGAGGTTGACCCGTGCGTCCTCGCGCAGCACGTCGGTTCGCGGATCTTCCGGATAGAGCGACCACGGCGTGAGCGTCGCGTGCTTGTCGGGGTCGCGGATGTCGGTGCCGTGGCAGAGATAGGCGACCGATACGCCCTCGGCTTCCAGGGCGGCGATCTCGGCGGCGACATCGCGGTCGAACCGGCGGCCGAAGATCGACCGCTCCGCCTCTACCAGCACGTGCGTGAACCGGCGCGCCGCCTGCCACTCCGACTCCTGCCACTGCGCGGACGCGTTCACCACCGCGACCGGCACGGTGGTGTCGGCGTCGAACTCGAATCCGCCGGGGAGCGACACGGCCATGTTGCGCGCCGCGATATCGGGGTCCGCTCGCTCGAGGGCCCGTGCCCACTGATAGCCCTGACCGGAGTAGTTGGTGGGCGCGATGTAGACCCGTACGGGCGCGTCGGGGACGGCCGTTACGGGACCCGGCCCGCCGCCGCCCAGCAGTCGCGATGCGATCCGGCCGGCGACCCCGTCGGGATGACGGGCGACCGACTCCATCAGGCGATCGACCCAGGCCGGCATCGACGACCGATGTCGCACCATCCAGTCGATCGGACCGGCTACGAGCCTGTTCACCGCAGCGCTCCCCGCGCAACGGCCGCAGTCTCCGCGACGTCCTCCACCACCGCTGCGACGCGGCGTGCCACTGCGGCCATCGAGTGCTCCGCAGCCGTCCACGCACCCAGCGCCTCGCGCTCGGGTATCGTGAGCGGGCTGTCGGCGAACGCGCGCATCGCCCCGGCGATCGCAGCGGAGTCGTAGGCGACCGCCGCTCCGGCCCGCACGTGCCGGTTGGCGTCGTCGAGGAAGGCGGCCGTGGGCCCGGGGCCGGCGAAGATGACCGGGCAGCCGGCGGCGAGCGACGAGTAGGCCTTCGATGTGAACGCGTAGTCGTACCCCGTTCCGGGCTTCAACGTCGCGAGAGTCGCGACGGCACCGGCGAGGTGTGGTGCGAGCTGGGCGGGCGGAACTGCTTCGAGGAACTCCACGGCGTCGCCGATGCCGAGCTCGCGGGCGCGCTGCTCCAGCGCCGCGCGCTCGCCGTTGCCGATCACGCGCAGGCCGTACTGAGGATGGGTCGTCCTCAGCTCCACGAGCGCCGGCAGGAGCACCTCGGCCCCGTGCCACACGGAGTAGCTGCCCGCGTAGACGAAGACCGGCGAAGCGGGCGCGCGGGTGACCGTGAACTCGCTCGTATCGGCGCCGAACCCCGTCACCGTGACCGGCCGATCGATGCCGAGCTGCCGCACGCGATCGACGACGCCCTGCGTGATGGTGACGAGTTGAGCGGCGCCCCGCATGGCGAAGCGCTCGACCCCGCGCAGGATGCGGATCACGGTACGGGATCCGGTCGCCATGTCGGCGGCATCCGACCAGACGTCGGCCGCGTCGTAGACGTAGGGGATGCGCCGGATGCCGCACACGATCCGCACGACCGCACCGGTGGTGGGCGGCGGCTCCATGAGGACCACGGCAGGTCGGCGGGTGAACAGGAGGCGGAAGGCCAGCGGCACGTCGTAGCTGAGGTAGGGGAGATACCCGCGCACGTATCCGTTCCGGTCGCGCAGCACCGGAAACCTCCGCACTCGTTCCCCCCGCTCTTCCGGCGACATCCCGCGGGGGAGCCGAGCGGTGAGCACGTCGACGTCATGACCGTCGGCGAGGAGAGCGTCCGCGACGGACCCGAGGAAGAACGACGCCGAGGCCGGTTCGGGTCGGTAGATCCTCGAGACGATCGTGACCAGCACGCCGTCAGCCCTCCAGGAAGTGCGTCATGAGCGACCGAGCGCGAGAAGTCGCCATTGTGCAGCCGCCGGACGAACTCGGGGCCGTCCGCCGCGAGGGCGCGATAGTGCTCGCGTCGCGCCGCGATGTCGCGCAGCACCTCTTCGACGGTGTCGATCGTCGTCTCGGGGATCGGCAGCGGCATCCGCGCGGCGCGCGCGACCTCCGCGCGCACCTGTTCGGTCACGTGCGCCAGCACGATGCGACCGGACGCCATCGTCTCGCACGCGCCGACGCCGTAGTCGCCGGTGCGGAACTGGTCGAGAACGACGTCCGCGTCGGCGAACACGGCCGGCATCCGGTCGTTCGGGATGCCGGTGATCTCGACGTACTCGATGACGCCCTCGTCGTGCAGCCGGCGGGCGATGGGCGCGACGTCGATCGTTCCCTTGAGGTTCGGGTTGGTCGGGGCGTGCACGACCTTGATCCGGTCTCGCGTCAGCACGGGAGTGTCGTTCGCCCACTTCTGGGGATCGACGATCACGCCGAGGAAATGGGCCTTCGGCACGTCGATGAGCAGGCCGGCGGTGGAGACGAAGGTCGGAACATCCATGTCACTGATGAACCTCAGGTTCTTCGCGACGACCGGTTCGAGGAGGGCGGCCGGCACCCACACGTCGTTGTGGA
The DNA here is from genome assembly GCA_963772625.1 of uncultured Actinomycetota bacterium. Classification (GTDB taxonomy): domain Bacteria; phylum Actinomycetota; class Actinomycetes; order Actinomycetales; family Microbacteriaceae; genus Microbacterium. The sequence continues at coordinate 353,998 of CAVYXT010000011.1, forward strand.
AGTACGACCACGGATCCGCTTCCATGTGCGTCGAGGGCAGCCTCACATCGGTGCCGTGGCCGACGATGCCCACTTTGACGCCGGCATCCTGCATGAGAGCCACCTGCCGGCGCATGTCGCCGCTGTACATGCCGCCGAGCACCGGATAGCAGGCCTCGATGAGGACGTGCGTGTAGTCGCGGGCGATCGCCTCGACCATCGACCGCTGCCACGCTCGGGAGTGCTCAGCTGTGCGCCAGGTCACGAGATAGTCGGCGTCGTACTGCAGCACGTTGTTCTCGGTGTGCACGAAGTTGCGTGCCGAGACCTCGCCCGACTCCTCGAGCGCACGCGACCAGCGGTATCCCTGGCCGGCGTAGTTGACCGGCCCGACCAGCAGGCGGTACTTCTTGCCGGTGTCCGGCAGCGGCGGAGGCGGCGGGGTGACTCCGCGGACGCGATCGACGCCGGAGGCGATCGGCGTCCTGGAGCGGTTTGGGGACCACCTTCCAGGCGCGTTCAACCATCGGATGCATGGGCATGCTCCTTTCCGCGCGACGTCGCGCGCGGCGCGATCCATCCGTCGATCAGTGCGCGCGCCGACAGCGATCCATCGTGGACGGCGCGGACGAAGTCGACGCCGCCCGCGCGCTTCGCGTCGAGATCGGCGTCGGCCGCGAGATCGCGCAGAACCGATTCGAGTGTCTTGGGGGTCGCTTCCAGGATGGGCACGTCGCGTCCCGTGCGAGTACGCGTCTGCTCCCGAACGCTGTCGGCCAGGCTGCCGATCACGATGCAGCCGGCCGCCATCGCCTCGCACGCCGCTACCCCGTACGAGCCGACCCGGAACTGGTCGAGCACGACGTCCGCACGAGCGAAGACCTCCGGCATCCGTGCGGACGGCACGCCCCGCACGAGCTCCACCTCGATGAGGCCGGACGCCTCGAGGTGCTCGAGCGTCGACAGGATGAGCTCGGTGCCTTTCACCGCGTCGACCGAAGGCGCATGGGCGACGCGCAGGGGCCGGTCCGACTCGCGGGGCCGGCGCACGCCCGCCCACCGCTCGGGGTCGACCACGACCGGGCACCAGTCCGCCTCGGGCAGATCCGCGAGCAGGTCGAGCGTCGACACGAACAGACGACGACCGCTGTCGTGCAGGAGGGCGATGTTGCGGGCGGCGAGCGTCTCGGCTCGCGGGGCGTACACGGACGGATCGGCGTAGTGCGACCACTCGTTGTCGGCCATGTGGCGCGACGGCAGGCGCACGTCGGTGCCGTGCGCCAGGAAGGCGACGTCCACGCCGTGGTCCACAAGGGCGCGCGCCTGGGCGGCGACCGACCTGCGCAGCATCCGGCCGAACGGCGGCTCCTCGGCTTCGATGAGCACGTGGGTGGCCGTGCACGCGGCGTCGAACTCGCGCCGCTGCCAGTCGGGGTCGTTGTGGTACGTGCCCACCGGCACCAGCAGGTCGGCGTCGAACGAGAACCCTCCGGGCACGTCGACGGCCATGTTGCGAGCCGAGATCGTGTCGTCGGCCCGCTCGAGGGCGCGGGCCCACGCGATCGCCTGCCCCGAATAATTGACCGGCGCGATCAGGACCCGCCTCGGGCGGTCTTCGAAGGTCGTGGACTGGACAGTGCCCCGCGGAGCCGGGGCGCCGAGCCGCTTGGCCGCGAGACGGCCGAGCGGGCTCATCGGCGCGTCGGCGATCGCGTCGATCAGCGCATTGCCCCAACGCGGTATCGCGTTCCGATTCACCACGCCCGCTGGTCCTTCAGGAGGGCGGCCGTCATGACGACGAGTCTATCGGCGGGGCCCGTCCGGGCCCGGCTGGACGTCGCTCGGGCGCCGCCGCGCGTCCGCGTATCATGACAGGCGGTGTGCCCGACCCGCACCGGAAGCGACCGATGTGAAGCCGACCCTGCTCATCCTCTCCTTCTCGCCGATCGCCGGCGACGCACGCGTTCTCAAGCAGGTCGAGGCCTTCCGAGACGACTACGTCGTCACCACGTGCGGGTACGGACCGGCCCCCGACGGTGTGGCGCGTCACGTTCGAATACCAGACGACGTGCAGCACAACGTCCTGGACGATCGCTACATCACCCGCAAGGCATACCGTCGGGCCTACTGGAGCCTGTGGTCGGTGGACTGGGCTCGCAGGCAGCTGCGCCCGCGCTCCTGGGAAATCGTCCTGGCGAACGACGTGGAAGCCGTCCCCATCGCGCTGCGTCTGAAGCCTCGGAAGGGCGTGCACGCTGACCTGCACGAGTACTCCCCGCTGCTGCACGAGGACTGGGAGGGGTGGCGCGAGAGGATCACGCCCTATGTTGAGTGGATCTGCTCGCGCTACGTGTCGCGTGCGTCGTCCTGGACGACGGTCAGCAAGGGGCTCGCCCGCGAGTATGAGCGCAACTTCGGGTTTCGCGCCGCGCTGGTGACCAACGCCGCGCCGTATCAGGATGCCGCCCCCACGCCCGTCGGCGAGCCCATCCGTCTCGTCCACTCCGGCGCGGCGCTCGCCGACCGGCGCCTGCACGATCTCGTCACTGCGGTGGTGGCCTCGGACGCCCCGGTCTCGCTGGACTTCTATCTGACTCCGAATCAGCCCGCGTACCTCGAGGAGCTGCGTGCGCAGGCGGAGGCGTCGGGCGGGCGGATCACCGTGCACGAGCCGGTGCCCTACAGCCGGCTCGCTGACACCCTGCGCGACTACGACATCGGCGTGCACGTCCTGGCACCGACGAACTTCAACAACACGTGGGCGCTTCCGAACAAGCTCTTCGACTATGTTCAGGCGCGCCTCGCCGTGATCGTGGGCCCGACGCCGGAGATGGCGCAGTACGTGAGGCAGTTCGGTCTGGGCCCGGTCACCGAGGACTTCGACCCGCCGGCGCTCACCGCGGTGCTGGACGCGCTGAGCGCCGACGACGTCCGTGAGTGGAAGGCGGCCTCGGATCGCTCCGCGCGCGAGCTTTCCGCCGAGTCGCAGGTCGAAATCTGGCGCGCGGCGATCGCGCGGCTCGCTGCGGCGAGCTGATCGGCATCGCGCGACCCGCGTGATCCTCGCGGCGCGCCTTGCGCCTCGCGGCACGTGCTCGAACGCGGGCCGGGAACGCGAGGCAGTGCCGCGAGAAGCTGCTAGCCCGCCGGCCGCGGCGCCAGTGCGGCCGCAAGCGCGACGCGGCTGGCCGACGCTGACGCGTGCGCGCGCGCCCACTCCCAGCCGAGGTCCGCCTGGCCGGACATCTGGTCGGGATGCGCGATGACCTCGGTCACGACGTCGTAGAGCGTGTCGACGTCGGCGACCACCCAAGCGCCTTCGGCGTCCGGTCCCAGATCCGGCTCGTCCTGGACGCGCGCGCTCGTCACAAGGACGCAGCGGCGCGCCATCGCCTCGACTCCGAACACCCCCGGCATGGACGAGTAGAACTCGTTGAGAGCGATGTGGGCGCCATCCAGCGCCCCCAGCACCTGATCGTGCGGCACGCCGATGAGCTCGCGGTACTCCACCGTGGGGTTCTCGGACGTGATGCGTGCCATGGCACGGCGCACGGCATCCGTCCCCTTCAGCAGGGGGTTCGACGGCGCGTGCACGACCACGATCTTGTCGGTCGACTCGAACTTGGCGGAGTTCGCCGCGAACTGCTCGTCGGGGTAGAAGTAGAGGAACGGCCGTGTGGGGGAGGTCAGATACGACAGCTGATCCTCTCGCGCGGTGAAGATCACCTCCGCATGCCGGTCTGCGACCTCGGCGCGCACGCGACGGGCCTCGTCGTATGCATCGCCGGCGAAGAGCGGATCGGTCGCGGCGAGTGCTGTGCCGATGTTGGGACGGCCGGTCCGTGCCGCCCGCTCCGCCATCAGCTTGGGCGAGCGGATGTCGTTGCCCGTGAAGTAGCAGACGAGACGGCGACCGTGGCCGCGGATGAAGGAGAACTCGAACTCACGCTCGTCGTGGTGTCCCTCCAGAAACGCCCCGCCTCCCACGTAGATGAAGCCGCGGGAGCGGCTGACGAGCCACGCGAGCAGCAGAGGCCCGCCGTACAGCCGGCGCCACACCGCGAGCCTGCCGCCGAGCGCCGCGCTCGGCTTCTGGATCACCGCGTCGTAGTCGACCTCGTAGAACGGGTTGCGCGCGTGGATCGCGGTGTACGAGCGGGGCAGGGCGACGGCGATGTGGGTGGCCATCAACGCGATGTCCTCCGGGCCGACGACCCAGTCGAGGCGGCGTCGCAGGAGGGCGAAGGGCTTCAGCACCCAGTACGCGACTCGCAGAATCAGCTTCTGACGGGTGAAGACGACCGTCGAGCCTGCGCTCACGCCGCCCGCCGCGGGATGCAGAACTTCACGTAGAAGCTCTTGGGCACGCGGTTCAGCTTCCACATCAGCCAGAAGAACGGCCGCAGCAGCTCGAAGCGGCGCTTGTACGTCGGGTAGTCGGTGTAGTCCTTCTTCGGCATCGTCATGACGTGCTCGAACTCCGCGTCGCTGAAGCCGAGCCGCTTCTTGACCATCGCGATGAGCTCGGGATCGCCGACCCGGGGCTCGATGAACTGACCCGCCGCGATCCGTCGGTCCATCTGGCCGGACCGCACCAGCGCAGACAGCTCGATCTGCCGGAAATTGATGCCGAATCGAGTGGGCAGGAAGTAGGTGTGGTAGAACGCCGTGAACCGGTTCTCGAGGTGGTGGCCGCCGTACCAGCGCCAGCCGAACTCGTCGGCAAGAAAGCGCTTCGCATCCTCTTTGTTGTAGTCGATCCAGTACAGCGGCCGAGTCCGCTGGATGCGGCTGAACGCCGACCACTTGACGAATCTGCCGAAGTCCAGGTTCGGGAAGGTCTTCATCGGCAGGCGGCCGAACTTGCGGTGAACCGCCGTTGATGTAACCGCCGTCCATGTACAGCCACCCCATGGGCGAGATGCCTTCGGTGCGGAACGAGTGCCCTTCGACGATGTGCCGGATGCCGTGCTTCTCAGCGGCGCGGTACAGAACCCCCATGAAGCCGATGTCGGTGGGCGCCTCGATGTCTTTGACCCCGGCGAGCATGAACGAGCGGTAGATGTCGTCGTACTCGGCGTTGTCCACCACGTACGTCTCGAGCTCGACGCCCAGCTTGTCCAGGACGGCGAAGATGTTGGATGTCGCCGTGGGAGAGTTCCAGGTGTTGTCGAAGTGGACGGCGAGCGGGCGAACGCCCTTGGAGACGAGCAGGTGGGCGAGGTAGGACGAGTCCGTCCCGCCGCTGACCCCCATGATGCAGTCGTACTGCTTGCCCTTGCCCGCCGCCTTCAGCTCGGCGACGAAGCGATCCAGCGCCTGCTCGCTCGCCGTGCCCACGGGGTACTGCCGGTCCAGCGAGTCGTGGAGATGGCAGTAGTAGCAGACGCCGGCCTCGTCGAACGCGGCGCCGGGAACGTCCGAGGTGATGATGCACCTCGCGCAGACATCCGGAGACGACAGGAAGGCGTCGGCGGCGACGAGGTCGAGATCGTGGGCGAGTGCGGCCGAAGCGGCCATGTCGCCGCGACCGTCGAACAGGTGCGCGAACAGCGTGTCGATCTGCGGTCGCGTCGGGTAGTTGATGAGCACACTGTCGCGACCGGCCTGCATCACGAACGCCGAGCCGGCAGCGACGGCCGACGCGCCCGAATGCTCGATCGGCGCGACGAGGTCTTCCCGCGTGCCCGCTCCGCCGTGCGCGATGACGGGCACCGAGGACGCTTCGACGACGTCACGGACCAGATCCAGATCGATCCCGGTCCGCGTTCCCTCTCGATCGATGGCCGTCACCATGATCTCGCCGACACCGACGTCGTGGGCGCGCTGCACCCATTCCGCGAGGTCGAGGTCGCCTCGCGCGGTGCCGCCCTCGCTGTAGGGGGCGTACCCGGATGCCGTGGCGCGCACATCCACCGAGCCGACGATCGCCTGCGAGCCCAGCGCGTGCACCATCTCGCGCACGGCGGCGGGATCCTGGAGGAGGGCGGTGTTGACGACGATCTTCTCGAAGCCGGCGGCGATGATCCGCTCGGCGTGCTCCACGCTGTCGACGCCGCCTCCGTATGCCAGGGGGATGAACGCCTCGGAGGCGATGCGGCGCAGCAGCTCCATCGACGAGGGCGTGCGGCTGCGCGCTCCCGAGACGTCCAGGATCATGAGCTCATCCACTTCGAGGTCGTTGAAGATGCTGATCACGTTGACCGGGTCGCCGACGTATCGCGCGTCGGCGAACTCGCGGGTCTTCACGAGCCGCTCGCCCTCCAGCAGGAGCACGGGGATGATTCGGGGGTAGACGTGCATCAGCTTCCAGCCTCCGCGAATTCCCGCAGAATCGCCAGTCCGAAGCGGTGGCTCTTCTCGGGGTGGAACTGGATGCCCAGGACGTTGTCGCGCTCGATCGTGGAAGCGAAACGGATGCCGTATTCGGTCCACGTCAGCACGTCCTCGGCGCGATCCGGTTCGACGGCGTAGGAGTGGACGAAGTAGAAGCGGCCGCCGTCCGTCAGCGAAGGAGCCAGACGGGAGGGCTTCGCCGCCGAGACCGTGCTCCAACCCATGTGCGGCACCAGCAATCGCCGTCCATCGATCGCGTCGGGGAAGCGCCGAACGCGCCCCGGGATCAGCCCGAGGCCGGGCAGGACGCCCTCGTCGCTGCCGTCCATCAGCAGCTGCATCCCCAGGCACACTCCTGCCAGCGGCACGCCGCGCTCACGCGCCGCCTCCACCACCGCCTCGCCCAGCCCGCGCGCCGCGAGCTGCTCGACCGCACGGTCGAACGCTCCGACCCCGGGCAGGATCAGGCGGTGCGCGGCGGCGATGGTCGCGGGATCGCCCGAGATCTCCGCGGCGTGGCCGACCTTGGCGATCGCGTTGCGCAGCGATCCCAGATTGCCGACGCCGTAGTCGACGATGGTGATGTCCGCCGCCGCACTCATGGCACGCGGACGTTCTCGCCGATGCTCGCGCCCAGGGCTTCGGAGATGAGATCCAGATCCGGATCTTGGAGCTGCGGGTAGAGGGGGAGGGTCAGCGCCTGGTGGTGCGCACGGGTCGTGTGCGGAAGGGCTTCGTCGGCGATCGCGAAGCGTTCCCGGAAGTACGGCTGCAGGTGCATCCCGTAGGTGCCGAGGGTCGTCTCGACGTCGCGGGCTCGCATCGAGCGGATGACGCCGTCGCGATCGATCGAGTCGTCGAGCATCACCACGTACGACTGGTAGGTGTGCTCGATGCCGGGAGGCGCAGCCGGCACGCGGATGCCGTCGACCGCTCCGAGCCGCTCGGTCAGCGCCGCGGCAGCGCGGCGTCGCCCCGCGACGATGTCGTCGAGCCGCTTCATCTGGGCGAGCCCGATCGCCGAGTGCACGTCGCTCAGCCGGTAGTTGAAGCCCGCGTCGACGAACTCCATGTACAGCTCGCCTCGCACCGCGCCGTGGGCACGGAGCACGGCGATGCGCCGTGCGAGCTCGTCGTCATCGGTCATGATCATCCCGCCCTCGGCGGTCGTGATGATCTTGCGGGGGTGGAACGAGAACACCCCGGCGGTGGCGAGCGATCCGGCCTGGCGCCCCTGGTAGGTGCCGCCCAGCGCGCAGGCGGCGTCCTCGATCACGGGCACTCCATGCGCGGCGGCGACGGCGTTCATGGGTGCCATGTCGGCGCAGAGGCCGAACGCGTGCACCGGCATGATCGCTCGCGTGCGGTCGGTGACGGCAGCGTCCAGCAGCGCCGGATCCAGGTTGAAGGTCTCCTCGATGATGTCGACGAAGACGGGGACGGCCCCCTGCTGGATCACCGCGTTGGCGGTCGCGGGAAAGCTGAATCCCGGGATGATCACTTCGTCGCCGGGCCGGACGCCGACCGCCACGAGGGCGAGGTGCAGGCCGGTCGTCGCCGAGCTCACAGCCGCCGCGTGCCGCGTACCCACGTACTCCTTCAGCACGACCTCGAAATCGGCGGTGCGGGCGCCCTGAGTCAGGTAGCCCGACTCCAGAACTGCGCGCACCGCATCGACCTCGGCTTCGCCGGTGAGGGGGACGTTGAGTCTCATGAAAGGACCGAGACGTACCAGTCGATCGTCTGGGTGAGTGCATCGTCCGAGAGCGTCGGCGCCTCGTGGCCCAGGATGCCCTGAAGCTTCGACACGTCGGCGAGGTGACGCCTGACGTCACCCGGGCGCTCTTCGGAGTGGAAGACGGGATGCTCGGGGCGATCCATGATCGACAGGATCCGGCGGACCAGTTCGTTGACGGATGTCTCGACGCCGGTCGCGACGTTCAGCACCTGGCCCCGGCATTCCGCGGAGTCGTGGATCTGCGCGATGAGGCCGGCCGTCTCCTTGACGAAGATGAAGTCCCGGGTCTGCTCGCCGTCGCCGTAGATCTCGATCGGCACGCCATCCAGCACCCGCCGCACCACGATGGGCACGATGCCCGCGTAGGATCCGGGGTTCTGGCGAGGACCGATGTTGTTGAACGGACGGATCACCGTCGCGTCGATGTTGAAGGTCTGCACGTACGACTCGATGATGTGGTCGGCCGCCGACTTGCTCGCCGCGTACGGCGTGATCGCGTCGTGGGGGTGACCTTCGTCCATCGGGATGTAGCGGGCCGATCCGTACGCTTCCGAGCTGGAGACGTGCACCAGACGCTCCACCAGTCCGCGTCGTGCGATCTCGCAGAATGTCGTGGCGATCCCGACGTTGGTCTGGACGGTCCACGCGGGGTAGGTGAGGGAGGTGGGCAGCGGGATGACCGCGAGGTCGAACACGGTCTCGACCTCGTGCGCGGTGACGACGTCCTGCATCGCGGCGAGATCAGCGGCATCCAGTCGGATCACGTCGATGTCGGGCCGGGCGAGCATGGCGTCGGACAGATTGTCCATGCTGCCGAGGAAGAAGTTGTCGACGACGGTGATCCGGCGAGGATCGTCGGCGAGCAGCCGATCGACGAGGTGGCTTCCGATGAAGCCGGCGCCGCCCGTGACCAGGATCGACTTCGACCGGACCGACATGGGAGAGTTCCAAACGCGTAGAGTCTCGAATGTCACGGGAGGTGCGACAGACGCCGACCATCCTATGCGAATCGATGAACTCGGAGTGGAGGGCACCGCCCGTGGAGAGGGACCTGACGAGCGACGTGGCGACGTGGCACGGCATCCCGGCCAATCGGTTCAATCCGCACGCGTGGATCGTCGGCGAGCCCACGATCGGCGAAGGCGTGTGGATCGGAGCGTTCACGGTCATCGACGGCAGCGGCGGCCTCGTCATCGGCGATGGCTGCGAGATCTCCTCGGGTGCGCAGATCTACTCCCACTCGACCGTCGCGAGGTGCGTGAGCGAGCGTGCCGTCGAAACCGGGCGGGCGCCGACGACACTCGGGGATCATGTGCACGTCGGAGCGAATGCGGTCATCCTCATGGGTGCGGCGATCGGCGATCACAGTGTCGTCGCGGCGGGGGCCGTCGTGCGCGAGCACACGGTGGCGCCTCCGTACAGCGTGCTGAAGGGCGTGCCTGCGCGTGTCGTCGAAGACGCGGCGCGCAAGTTCGCATCCGAACGCTGACGCGCCTGCGGCGATGAGCGGGCGGGAACGGACGCCGCGCGGGTCGGCCTAGACTCGGTCCCCGTGAAGGTGCTCAGCGTCGTCGGCGCCCGTCCTCAGTTCGTGAAGCTCGCTCCGCTCGCGCGGGCGGCGCGCGCGGACGGGGTAGACCACGTCATCGTGCACACCGGCCAGCACTACGACCCGCTGCTTTCGGACGTCTTCTTCGACGAGCTCGGCATCGGTCCGCCCGACGTGCACCTCGGCGTCGGATCCGGCTCGCACGGTGTGCAGACCGGTGCGATGCTCGCCGCCCTCGACGGCGTGATCGACGCGCACCGCCCCGACTGGGTCCTCGTGTACGGCGACACGAATTCGACCCTCGCGGCAGCCGTCAGCGCGGTCAAGCTGCATGTGCCGGTCGCCCACCTGGAGGCGGGCCTGCGCTCCTTCAACCGCCGGATGCCCGAGGAGCACAATCGCGTGCTCACCGACCACGCAGCCGACCTGCTGCTCGCTCCCACCGAGACCGCCATGCGCCACCTCGCGTCCGAGGGCCTCCGTGCCAGGTCGCGGCTCGTGGGTGATGTCATGACCGACGTGCTGCCTCACGGTTCGCGCGGGCGGCAGACGATCGCGTCGGCGATCTCGCGGAACGGGTCGGGCTTGCGGTCGGCGGCTACTACCTGGCGACGATCCACCGCGCAGAGAACACCGATGACCCGGATCGGCTGCGAGGGATCGTGTCAGCGCTCGCTCGTCTCGACCGGCCCGTGATCCTCCTGGCGCATCCGCGCGTCGTGGCGCGGGCCGTCGCTGCGGGAGTCGAGTTGACGCAGGGCTCGCTGCGCGCACACGCGACCTCTGCCCTATGCGGACCTCATCGCGGCGGCGCTGGGCAGCGCGGGCGTCGTGACGGACTCGGGCGGTCTGCAGAAGGAGGCCTTCCTGCTCGGCGTGCCGTGCACCACGGTGCGGTCCGAGACCGAGTGGGTGGAGACCGTCGAGCTCGGATGGAACGTCCTGGCCGAATCGCCGACAGAGATCGCCGCCGCCGTGAGCCGACCCCGCCCTGATCGAACGGATGCCGCGCCCTACGGCGACGGTCACGCAGCGGAGCGGGTCATCTCGATCCTTCGCCGGGAAGGATGACCGGCCCCGACTCGCCGGCGCGGCGCGGCCTGCGCACGGCGCGCCGCTGACGCCGACGCGCCTCCCAGGCGCGCAGCCTCGACTCCACCGGCCGCTCCAGCAGCAGGTGAAGCGCCGCCGCGCCGGCGATGGCGACCGCGAGGAGGCCGCCGAACCAGAGAAGGTTCATCCACCCCGGGTTCTGGAAGCCGAAAAGAGTGCGGGCCGAATAGATCACGGTCGCGTGGATCAGATAGAAGGCGAACGACCACTGGCCGAGCGCCACCAGGGGCCGCCAGGTCATCCATCGCACGCGCCCGGCGATCTCGGCAGCCGACGTCGTGGCGATCAGCGCGCCGAAGAGGAGCACCATCGCCGCGGGCAGGATCATCGCGACGATGGTGAACAGCGGCGTCTCCGGGGCGAGTTGCTCGGCGATCACGAAGCGTGGCTCCCACGGCGACGATGCCTGCAGCCGACCACCACGGGTGCACGCCCACGCGCCACCCGAGCCGGAACGCCCAGGCCAGGCACATGCCCAGGGCGAACTCGTTGAGCCGCAGGATCGGCAGCGGCAGCGTCGCCACCCAGCCGCCCGGGTCGAGCTGCACCACGACGCGGATGCCGATGGTGACGGCCGCGACGACGCCCGCTGCGATCAGCGCACCGCGGCGGCCCATCCGCGTCAGGCCCGCCGCGAGGAACGGATGCAGGGCATAGAAGAAGGCCTCCACCGTGAGCGTCCACGCCGCGGGATTGCCCGAGAAGAGGATCGCGGGGTCGCGCGACCAGCCCTGCAGCAGGACCACCGACAGCATCAGGATGCCGGCGTTGAACGGCTTCACCCACCAGTCCTGCGGGTCGGGGGTGAAGCTGTAGAAGACCGGGATCGCCAGCAGCAGCGTGACGAAGTGAAGCGGGTAGATTCGCGCGAATCGTCGCCAGTAGAACGTCGACTTGGCCGTCGTCGGACGCATCGAGTAGGTGAGCACGAAGCCCGACAGGACGAAGAAGAACGCCACACCGTAGTCGCCCAGCTGGAAGAAGGCGCCGATCTGCGCCGGGCAGCGGCGCGAACACCGCCATGTGGAATGCGAACACTCCGAACGCCGCCCACCACCGCAGTCCCGTGATCGCGTCGAGACGAGGGGCGTGGGCTGTGTCTGGCGGGGTGGTTGCCGGGTCCACGAGCGCCAGTCTAGGAGGGGCATGCTCCGGGCGCCTCGGTGGGCCGTCCGCGCGCGCCGGTCCTCTCCCGGGACGGGCGTGAGCGCACGGCCGCCTAGACTTGCCGGATGCGTATCGCTGTCGTTGCGCTCGGCAAGATCGGGCTCCCCCTCGCCGTGCAGTTCGCGTCGGCCGGCCACGAGGTCGTCGGCGTCGACCTCGACCCCGCGACCGTTCGGGCGATCAACGGACTGTCGCGGTCGCACCCCTACGAGGCGGGACTGGACGAGGCACTGGGCGAAGTGGTGCGGACGGGTGCGCTGCGCGCCACCACCGACTTCGCCGACGCCGTCCCCGGCGCCGACGCGGTCGTGGTCGTGGTGCCGCTGATCGTGGACGACGCCACGTGGGAGCCGGACTTCGCGTGGATGGATTCCGCCACGGCTTCGATCGGTGCGCACCTGACCCCCGACACGCTCGTCTCGTACGAGACCACCCTGCCGGTGGGCACCACGCGCGGACGCTGGAAGCCCATGCTGGAGGACGCATCCGGTCTGATCGAGGGGCAGGACTTCCACGTCGCGTTCTCGCCGGAACGCGTGCTGACGGGGCGCGTCTTCGCCGACCTGCGCCGGTACCCCAAGCTCGTCGGCGGACTGTCTGCGGCCGGGAGCGCCATCGCGTGCGCGTTCTACGAGGCCGTGCTGCAGTTCGACGAGCGGGATGACCTCGCGCGCCCGAACGGGGTCTGGGACCTCGGCTCGGCCGAGGCGGCCGAGATGGCCAAGCTCGCGGAGACGACGTACCGCGACGTCAACATCGGACTCGCGAACCAGTTCGCGCTGTTCGCCGGTGAGAACGGCATCGACATCTACCAGGTGATCGAGGCCTGCAATTCCCAGCCCTACAGCCACATCCACCGGCCGGGCATCTCGGTGGGCGGACACTGCATCCCGGTCTACCCGCGTCTGTACCTGACGACCGATCCCGACGCCGACATCATCCGCTCCGCGCGCCTTCTGAACGCATCGATGCCGCAGCGGCTGGTCGATCAGGCGGCGGTCATCCTCGGGGACCTGTCGGGGCTGACCGCGGTGGTGCTCGGCGCTTCGTACCGCGGCGGCGTGAAGGAGACGGCGTTCTCGGGCGTATTCCCGACGGTCGCGGCCCTGAGATCCCGCGGGGCGCACGTCCGGGTGCACGACCCGCTGTACGCCGACGAGGAACTGCGCGAGCTCGGCTTCCAGCCCCACACCCTCGGTGTCCCTGCCGACCTGGCCATCCTGCACACCGACCACGCCGCGTATCGCACGCTGGCCCCCGCCGACCTTCCGGGCATCCGCCTGCTCATCGACGGACGCAACGCGACCGAACCCGGCCGGTGGGCCGGGACGCCCCGGATCGTGGTGGGGGCGGGTCAGGCCGAGATGTACTCCGTCAGTGAGGCGCCGGCATCCGTCGGTCGGAATCCGGTGGCTTCGAGCTTGGACAGGTCCAGGACGCTGTAGCGGGGCCGCGGGGCGACCGGACCGGGTGCGGAGGCGAAGTACTCGTCGGTGCGTCACGCCCGTGACACGTGCGGGGTCGTGACCGGTGAGGGCGAACACCTGCCGGGCGATCTCCGCCCACGAGGTCGGCTCGCCCTCGCCGGTGAGGTTGTAGATCGCCGTACGGCGCGCGCGTGTCCAGCAGGTGGCGGATGCCGCGGGCGATGTCGCCGGTGAAGGTGAGGCGGCCGATCTGATCGTCGACGACGCGCGGGTCGACGCCGCGCTGCGGCGAGCGAGGCCATGGTGCGGACGAAGTTGCCGCCCTCGCCGATGACCCACGACGTGCGGACGATGTAGTGCCGCGGCGGCGGTGGCGACAGCGGCGTCGCCGGCGGCCTTGGTCTGGCCGTAGACGCCGAGCGGGCAGACCGGGTCGTCTTCGCGGTAGGGCCGGTCCAGCGCGCCGTCGAAGACGTAGTCGCTGGAGACGTGCACCAGGGTGATGCGGTTCTCGGCGGCGACGGCCGCGAGCGCGGCGACGCCGGCGACGTTGGCCGCCCAGGCATCCCGTCGTCCGTCGGCCGTCTCGGCCCGGTCGACGGCGGTGTAGGCGGCCGCGTTGATGATCGTGTCGTAGTCGCGCCAGCGCCGCGCCGTCGCCAGGTCCGCGAGCGGTCACGTCCAGCTCGGCGCGGGTCGCGTACTCGATGTGCGCGGCGTCGCCGAACTCGGCGCGCAGGGCGAGGCCGAGCTGCCCGGCGGCGCCGAGCACGAGGGTCTTGCGCGGCGGAATCGGTGTCACCTCCGCCAGGCGCGGGTGGGCCAGGTCCTTCGGTGAGATCTCGACCTGGTCGAGCGGGATCGGCCAGTCGATCGCGGCGGTCTCGTCGGCGAGGTTGAGGAACGAGTACGACGCGTCGGGCGACCAGTGGTCGTTGACGAGGTACGTGTAGGCGGTGTCGGGTTCGAGGGTCTGGTAGGAGTTGCCGACGCCGCGCGGCACGAAGATCGCCCGCGACGGGTCGAGCTCGGTGGTGAACACGGCACCGAAGGTGGGGCCTTCGCGCAGGTCGACCCACGCGCCGAAGATCCGGCCGGTGGCGACCGAGACCCACTTGTCCCACGGCTCGGCGTGGATGCCGCGGGTCGTGCCGACGGCGTCGTTGAACGAGATGTTGTTCTGCACGGGCCCGAAGTCGGGCAGGCCGAGGGCGATCATCTTCTCGCGCTGCCAGTTCTCCTTGAACCAGCCGCGCGCGTCGCCGTGCACGGGCAGCTCGAACACGACCAAGCCGGGGATCGGGGTCTCGACGCGCGCGAGAGCCTTGCCGAACTCGGCCAGGTCACTGGCCCTTCGATGCGTAGAACGCTTCGACGCCGTCCTTGGCCCGGGCCCACCAGGACTCGTTCTCCCGGTACCAGTCGATGGTCGCGGCGAGCCCCGCCTCGAAGTCGCCGTACTGCGGGCGCCAGCCGAGCTCGGTGCGCAGCTTGCGTGGAGTCGATCGCGTAGCGCAGGTCGTGACCGGCGCGGTCGGTGACGTGGTCGTACGCGTCGGCATCCTGCCCCATCAGGGTCAGGATCAGCTCGACGACGTCCTTGTTGTTGCGTTCTCCGTCGGCGCCGATGAGGTAGGTCTCGCCGATCTCGCCCCCGTCGAGGATGGTCAGCACGGCGGAGGAGTGGTCGTCGGCGTGGATCCAGTCGCGCACGTTCTCGCCCTCGCCGTAGAGCTTCGGGCGGATGCCGCGGATCACGTTGGTGATCTGCCGCGGGATGAACTTCTCGACGTGCTGGTACGGCCCGTAGTTGTTCGAGCAGTTGGAGATCGTCGCCCGCACGCCGAAGGAGCGCACCCACGCCCGCACCAGCAGGTCGGATCCGGCCTTCGTGGACGAGTACGGCGATGACGGGTTGTACGGGGTGTCCTCGGTGAACCGCTCCGGGTCGTCCAGCTCGAGGTCGCCGTACACCTCGTCGGTCGAGATGTGGTGGAACCGGGTGTCGTGGCGGCGGGCGGCTTCGAGCAGCGTGTACGTGCCGACGATGTTCGTGTCCAGGAACGGGCGCGGGTCGTGCAGCGAGTTGTCGTTGTGCGACTCGGCGGCGTAGTGGACGACCGCGTCCGCGTTCGGGAACAGCTCGTCGACGAGGGCGGCGTCGGTGATGTCGCCCTTCACGAACGTGACCCGGTTCTCGGCGAGCCCGGCCAGGGAGTCCCGGTTCCCGGCGTAGGTGAGCGCGTCGAGCACGGTGACGTGGTGGTCGGTGTGCGCGACGACGTGGTGCACGAAGTTCGACCCGATGAAACCGGCCCCACCGGTCACGAGCAGGTTCGCCATCAGCGGCCCCTCTCCAGGGTCTCCAGCAGGTAGGTGCCGTACCCGGACTTCACCAGCTTGCCCGCGCGCGCGCGCAGGTCATCGTCGCTGAGGAACCCCTGCCGCCAGGCGACCTCCTCCGGCACCCCGATCCGCAGGCCGGTGCGCCGCTCCATCGTCCGGACGTAGTCGGCGGCATCCGTCATCTGATCGAACGTGCCGGTGTCCAGCCACGCCGTGCCCCGGGGGAGGACCTCGACCTGCAGCGCGCCGCGGTCCAGATACGCCCGGTTCACGTCGGTGATCTCGTACTCGCCCCGCGGGCTCGGCTGCAGCTCCGCGCGATCTCGACGACGTCGTTGTCGTAGAAGTAGAGGCCCGGCACGGCGTAGTTGCTCTTCGGGCTGCGCCGGCTTCTCCTCCAGCGAGACCGCCCTGCCGTCTCCGTCGAACTCGACCACACCGTACGCGGTCGGATCGGCCACCCAGTACGCGAAGATCGCGCCACCCTCGACGTCGGCGTACCGCTTCAGCTGGGTGCCGAGACCCGGACCGTAGAGCAGGTTGTCGCCGAGCACGAGCGCGACCTTGTCGTCGCCGATGAAGTCCGCACCGATCGTGAACGCCTGCGCCAGCCCGTCCGGCGACGGCTGCTGCGCGAACGTCAGGTTCACCCCGAACTGCGACCCGTCGCCGAGCAGTCGCTCGAACTGCTCCGCGTCATGCGGCGTCGTGATGATCAGGATGTCGCGGATCCCGGCGAGCATCAGCGTCGACAGCGGGTAGTACACCATCGGCTTGTCGTACACCGGGATCAGCTGCTTCGAGATCCCCAGCGTGATCGGATGCAGACGCGTGCCCGAACCGCCGGCCAGGATGATGCCCTTCACAGCATCCATCGTTTCACATAAGGCGCGCAGGCAACGGTCGGTAGGATCGCACTGCCTGCGCATCCTGGTCCGCCACGTGATCCGCCGGTCAGGAAGTCCACGAGCCAGGAGTCTTCACGGTGAGCAAGTCGGAAGTGGTCGCCGTGACGATGCCGGGTGTGTTTCCGGTGGGTGGTCGTCGGCTGGTCGTGTATGTGGTGTGGGACCGGCGGGGTGAGGTCGAGGATTACGTGCCGTTCGCGTTGGCGGGTCTGCGCGAGCATGCGGCGCGGGTGCTGGTGGTGGTCAACGGGTCGCTGACGCGATGAGGGACGGGCGCAAGCTGGAGCCGGTCTCGGATGAGATCCTCGTGCGCGAGAACGTCGGGTTCGACATCTGGGCGCACAAGGATGCGCTGGATCATGTGGGTGCGGGCGATCGCGGAGTTCGACGAGGTGCGTGCTGACGAACGACACGTGGTTCGGTCCGGTGCGTCCCTATGGTCCGGTGTTCGAGCGGATGGGTGAGCGCGCCGTCCACTTCTGGGGGATGACCGATCATGCGCGGGAGGAGCCGAACCCGTTCACGGGCAAGGGCGTGCTGCCGTATCACCTGCAGTCGTTCTGGATCGCGGTGCGGCGGGAGATGTTCCTGTCGGAGGCGTGGGCGCGGTACTGGCGGGAGCTTCCGGCGATGCCGGGCTACTTCGACGCGGTGCTCAAGCACGAGGCGGTCTTCACGGAGCACTTCGCCGACGCGCGGCTTCGCCGCACGACGTCGCCTTCCCGTCGGCCGACTATCCGACCGATCATCCGGCGCTGTTCAACCCAGATCTCCTGCTGGCGGACGGATGCCCCGTCCTCAAGCGCCGCCCGTTCTTCCACTACCCGCCGTTCCTCGATCGCCACGCGGTGATCGGCCGGGAGATCCTCGCAGCGCGGTGGCGGCGCTACGGGTTCCCGATCGAGCGTGATCTGGCAGAACCTCGCCCGCAACGTCGCAGCCCAAGGTGCTGAACACGGATGCCGGGATGCTCGAGGTGCTTCCGGACGTCGACGTCTCCTACGACCCCGACTCGCCCGCTTCCGCATCGTCGTGCATCGCGCACGTGCCGACGCCGGCGACGACTCGGACGAGATGCTCGCGCGGTCGCGCGCATCCCCGGCGCCCTTCGATCTGGTCGTCACGACATCCGGGCGCGGTCAGCGCAATCAGACGTGCTGGCGGCGCTGCGAGTCGCGCGCCGAGCAGTGTGCGGCGTCCGCGCGAGGTGCGGCTCGCTGCCGTCCGGCGCAGGCCGCGAGACATGAGCGCGTTCTTCGTCGGATGCCGCGACGTGCTGCGCGGCGGCGCGTACGACCTCGTCGTCAAGGTGCACACGCGGACGCCCGAAGACGCGCTCGGCGAACCATCGCGCGCTACTTCCGCCGCTACCAGCTCGAGAACCTGCTGAGCAGCCCGGGCTACGTCGCGCAACGTGCTCGCCCTCTTCCAGCGCGAGCCCGGCCTCGGCGTCGGTCTTCCCGCCGATGATCCACATCGGCTATCGCGACGCCGGGCGGCGGCGTGGATCCCCTACCGCGAGCGCGCGGTCGAGCTGTGCGAGGAGCTGGGGATCCGTGTCCCCCTCGACGGCGTCTCGCCGCTCGCGCCGCTCGGGCGGCATGTTGATCGCGCGGCCGGAGGCGCTGCGGCTCCTCGCCGACGCGGACTGGGAGTATTCGCGACTACACCGAGTCGACCGCGGCACGGGAGGCCGATCTCGCGCGCGTGCAGGAGCGCCTGCATCGCCGAGCGCGGCCGGCGAGCGCGGCTATCACACGCCGGACCGTCCTGAACGCCGAGCACGCCGGCATCAGCCACATCGCGCTCGAGTACAAGCTCGATCAGCTCGTCTCGACGACGCCGGGTTATCCCGTCGAGCAGATCCAGTTCCTCCACCGGGCCGGATGGGCCGGGCACGGCGGGATCGTCGCGATTCGCGCGCATGTACCTGAACATCAACCATCCGCGAGGCGTGCGCGCGATCGCGCCCGGTCGCTCAGGCCGCTCGGCACGTCGCGCGTCGCGCGATCTGCGCGCATGCGCGCGTGCGAAGCGCGACTTCGCGACTGCGCGGCAGGCGAGGCGGCCGACGATGACCGGACGAGATCGCGTGGCGTCGCCGGGCGCGTTTCCGGCGGGTGGTCGCCGGCTGGTCGTCTATGTGGTGTGGGATCGGCGCGGCGGCGTCGAGGACTACATTCCGTACGCGCTGGCGGGACTGCGTGAGCATGCGGCGCGGATGCTCGTGGTCGTCAACGGGTCGCTGACGCGATGAGGGACGGCGCGAAGCTGGAGCCGGTGTGCGGACGAGATCCTCGTGCGCGAGAACGTCGGCTTCGACATCTGGGCGCACAAGGACGCGCTGGATCATGTGGGTGCGGGCATCGCGGAGTTCGACGAGGTGCGTGCTGACCAACGACACGTGGTTCGGTCCGGTGCGTCCGTTCGGTCCGGTGTTCGAGCGGATGGATGGGCGGGCCGTCCACTTCTGGGGCATGACCGATCATGCGCGGGAGGAGCCGAACCCGTTCACGGAGCAAGGGTGTGCTGCCGTATCACCTGCAGTCGTTCTGGATCGCGGTGCGGCGGGAGATGTTCCTGTCCGAGGCGTGGGCGCGTACTGGCGGGAGCTTCCGCGCGATGCCGGGCTACTTCGACGCGGTCCTGCAAGCACGAGGCGATCTTCACCGAGCACTTCGCCGACGCGCGGGCTTCACCCACGACGTCGCCTTCCCGCTCAGCGACTACGACACCGAGAACCCGTCGCTCTTCAACGCCGACGCGCTGCTCGACGACGGCTGTCCCGTCCTCAAGCGACGGCCGTTCTTCCAGTGGCCGCCCTACCTCGATCGCTCACGCGGTCATCGGCCGGTGGACGCTCGAGAAGGTCGCAGTCGCTACGGCTATCCCGATGGAGCTGATCTGGCAGAACCTCGCGCGCAACGTGCCGCCGAAGGACCTCAACACGGACGCCGGGATGCTCGAGGTGCTTCCCGACGTCGACGTCTCCTACGACCCGGCTCGCCCGTTCCGCATCGTCGTCATCGCGCACATCTTCTACGACGAGATGACCGACGAGATGCTCGATCTGCGCCGACACGCCTGCCCGGGCGCTTACGACCTCGTCGTGACGACGCCCGGACGCAGGCCGAAGGCGGACGCGATCCGGCGCATCGATCGACGCCGCGACCACGCGCGGGTCGCACCGTCGAGGTGCGCGTCGCTGCCGTCGAACGACGGCCGCGACCAGAGCGCCTTCCTGATCGCGTGCCGCGACGTCCTGCTCGGCGACCGCTACGACCTCGTCGTCAAGCTCCACTCGAAGAAGACGCCCCAGGACGGCTTCAACGTCGGCCGGCACTTCAAGGAGCAGCAGTTCGACAACCTCCTCAACAGCGCCCGGCTACGTCGCCAATGTCCTCGCGCTCTTCCAGACGGAGCCCGGACTCGGACTCGTCTATCCGCCGATGATCCACATCGGCTACCCGACGATGGGCCGCGGCGTGGTGGTCGAACAAGGCCGGGTTCGAAGCGCTCGCGGACGAGCTCGGCATCCACGTGCCGCTCGACGAGATCTCGCCGCTCGCGCCCTACGGATCGATGTACGTCGCGCGGCCCGGAGTCGCTCCGGCTGCTCGTCGAGCACGAGTGGACGCTACGACCAGTTCGGCGGGGCGGAGGCCTACCGCGACGGCGGGCTCGCGCACATCCTCGAGCGGATGCCGTCATACGCGGCAGGCGAGCTCGGCTACCACACGCGCACCGTCTCGACGTTCGAGTACATGTCGATCAGCCACACGGCGTTCGAGTTCAAGCTCGACGAGATGTCCGTCGACGATCCCCGGCAACAGCTACGAGAAGATCGACTTCCTCCGCACGGCGGGCTTCGTGGGACACGGGCGCGCGCGGGACTCTCGCTGCGCATGTACATGCGCCTGCAACCACCCGGACACGGTCCATCGGATGCGTCGGATCGATGGATCCCGCGCGATTGTCGGGTCGCTGGATCCGGCGGCTGCGCCACGCCGATCGCGCACTGCTGCACGAGGCTCGCGGGCAGGAGCACTGCATGAACCGCGACGGGTATAGTTGCAGGGTTGTCTGGAAGACGTGAGTGGGACGTTGGAGACTTCGGAACGATTCGCCCGACTCGCGGCTGAGCCCTTCGTCACCGATCGACTGCGGTGGTCTGCGCAGCACGCGCAGAGGCGGCAAGCTGCGGGAGATCCTCGAACGCCGCGAGCTGCTGAACCTACTGGTCCGTCGCGACCTCCAGGCGCGCTACCGGGACAGCTTCCTCGGTTTCCTGTGGACGGTCATCCGTCCGCTCATCCAGTTCCTGATGTACTTCATCGTCCTCGGACAGTTCCTGCGCGCCGCTGAGGGCATCGACGACTTCGCGATCTACCTGTTCTCGGGCCTCACCCTCTTCACGTTCTTCAACGACATGGTGTTCGGAGCCACCGGCTCGATCATCCTGCAACGCAGGCTTGGTGAAGAAGATCTACCTACCGCGCGAGATCTTCCCGCTGGCGAGCATCGGCGCCGCTGGCTTCATGTTCCTGGTGCAACTCGGCGTGCTGCTCGTCGCCGCGATCATCTTCAATGCGCTTGCCGGAACCCGCGATGATGCTCTGGTTCTTCCCCTCGGTGCTGCTCATCCTCGTCTACGGCATCGGCCTCGGTCTGCTGCTGTCCGCGACTGAACGTCTACCTTCGCGACATCCAGTACCTCACCGAGGTCGTGCTGATGCTGGCGATGTGGGGATCGCCGATCGTGTACTCGTGGACGATGGTCGACGGATGTGATCGACCGCTTCGGCCTACCGCCGTGGGTTCTCGAGCTGTACGCGGCGAATCCGCTCACGCTTGCCGTGCTCGGGTTCCACAAGGCCTTCTGGGGAGCAGGCACCCCGGCCGACTATCCGCCGGATCTCGGCTTGCGGATGCTGATCGCCGGGGTCGATCGGACTCGTCCTCCTCTGGATCGCGCACCGCGTCGTTCACGCGCCTGCAGGGCAACTTCGCGCAGGAGCTGTGATGACAGAGTCCACCGCAGATCCGGCCCCGACGATCGTCCGCCTCGACGCCGTGACGAAGAAGTTCACGCGTACGCAAGGACAACAGCCTGAAGGACCGCATCGTGCACCTCGGCCGGCTCGGCCGCGCGCACCGACAGGACTTCGTGGCCGTCGACGACGTCGTCGCTGACCATCGAGGCGGGCACGACCGTGGGCCTGCTTGGGCGCCAACGGCTCGGGCAAGAGCACGCTGCTCAAGCTCATCGGCGGGATCGTCTCGCCCACCGAGGGAACCGTGCAGCACGCGCGGCCGGATGGCGGCGCTGCTCGAACTCGGCGCGGGGTTCCACCCCGACCTCAGCGGTCGCGAGAACGTCTATCTGAACGGCGTCGATCCTCGGCCTAGTCGCGCAGCGAGATCGACGCGCAGTTCGACGCGATCGTCGACTTCAGCGGCATCGGCGACTTCATCGACACCGCGGTGAAGTTCTACTCGTCGGGCATGTACGTGCGCCTCGCCTTCGCGGTCGCGGTCCACACGGATCCCGACATCCTGCTCGTCGATGAGGTGCTCGCGGTCGGCGACGAGGCGTTCCAGCGCAAGTGCATGGATCGCATCGCGCAGTTCCGCGCCGAGGGACGGACGATCATCCTCGTCAGCCACTCCGCGCAGCAGGTCGCGGAGCTGTGCGACCGCGGGATCGTGCTCAAGGACGGCAGCGTGGTGTTCGACGGCGAGACGAACGGGCGATCGGCGCGCTGCGCGACGTCCTCGACGGGCGCCGCGTCGGCGAGACCGAGCCTGAGGAGACGCTGCATCCGATCCAGGTCAAGCGGATCGAGCTCGTCGGTGCGGACGGCCCGCCGACAAAGCGCGTGCGTGTCGGTGATCCGCTCACCATCCGGGTGCACGTCGACGCGCTGCGCCCGATCGAACGGTGGGAGGTCGGCTTCAGCATCGACACGCCGCTCGGGTCATATGGTGCTCGCATCGAACACCGACCTCCTCGATTACCGGCTCGCCCCGATCTCAGGCCCCACGACCGTCGACTTGCGGATCGACGAAGTGCACTTCGGGGCCGGGCGAGTATTACGTCAACGCCAATGCCGCAGGTGTGAGCGAAGTGAGCAGTCACGGGATCATTCAAGGTGCGATGTTCACGGTGATCGATGATGCGGACACGCTCGGCACCGTCTCGGCGGACGTCTCGGTCAGCCAGGGGACCGGCTCGTCCTGACATTGACGGCTGCCGGGTCGAGCGCGGCATCGAGCAGGGTGCGTGCCCGGGCATCGAACGAGTGCTCGTGACGAATGCGCGCGGCGATCGTGGCGAGTTCATTCTCTTCGGGAAAGATGTCGTCCAGATCGTGCTGGAGAAGCGCCAAGAGCTCGGGAACCGAATCGTAGGTGCGCACGGCGCCGGAGAAGATCTCCCCGATTCCGGTCACCGAGTCGCTGATGGCCCGACCCCCGGCCGCGACGACGTCGTAGAGGCGGTTCGAGATGAACCCGTTCCTCTGCATGGCGGGCCAATGGTCGTTCAGAACTGCGCCAGCGGACTCGTACAGCGCGGGAAGCTCGGCGTTGGGAACTCCCGCCGCGACGATCGCGGAGGCCGGGATCCATCCCCGCCAGTCCGGGCCGTACACCGAGACCGGGATCCCGGCGCGCAGCGGCTCGATGATGGAGGGCCGCGGGATTCCGCGAGCCGTGCCGACGAAGACGAGATCCTCGGTGCGTGCCACGCCCCGCGGACGGAAGCGGCGTGCATCGGTGCATTGAAGCAGCGGTTCGATGTGGCGTCCGAGACGTTCGGACGCCGACGCCGCCCACGAACGCGAACCCGCGAAGACGACATCGAATCCGCCGATCTCGGCCGCGTCGATCTGATCGGGATGGCTGATGATCCACATCAGCGAGGTGGCGCCGGCCTGTGGCTCGATGGGTTCGGGGCCCCGGAGTGCGACGACGACGTCGTCGAGATATCGACTCGGACGCCGACGGGCGGCGTACGAGTCGATCACGACCTCTTGCCCGAGGCGGCGAAGGGCATCGGCAATGCCGCGCGCGAAGTGCGTATCGCCCCACGCCTCGCCCGCGGGACCGGCGGGCGCGGCTGTCTTGATCGCCCAGCGCAGTCGCGGCACCATTGCCCCGTCCTCCAGTGCGACGGTCGCCGGAGCGCGGATGTATGTCGGGCCATGGGCGGTCCACTCCGCTATGCGCCAGACCAATCGGCCCGACGAGCGCCGCGGTGGGTGAGTCGGACAGTCCCACGTGCGCGGGATCGGGTTCGGTCGCCGGAGCTCGAACCGTGGCTGTGAGCAGAACACGAGCCGGAGCACGGTCGTCGTCGATCAGCGGGCGCGCATACGTGGTTCCGGCCACCTCCGCCACCGTTACCTCTGCACCGAGGAGCGCCGCGTCTTCGGCAGGATGTCCCGCCAGCAGGTGGAACCGTCGGCCGTCGCGCACGATGGCGCCCGCGGCTGCGACGGTGCCCTCCTCCCCGAGCCACAGGGGTTGCGCCGGAGAATCCGTCGCGGCATGCGCCACGGCCATGAGATCGTCCGCTGAGATCTGCGCGCGCGGCCCGCGCACGAGCAGGACGGATGCGGCGGTGGCGGACACCACGGCAGCCACGGCGTCTCTGTCCGCCACCACCCGCACTTGGGGCTGCGAGAGCGCCAACAACGCCGCCGCACTCCAGACATCCGCCTGTCCGGCCTCCAGGGCGATGACGACGTCGGCTTCGTTCCGTCGCGCCACCTCCGCTGCCGCATCCAGCGCGGCTGAGGCGGAACGTTCGTTCGCTGCGACGCGGCAGACGAACACCAGCGACCGTTGCAGGCCGCCCGGGGTGGGCGCGCTCGTGGGAGCGGTCGACCAGCGTGCTGCTTCGCACGCGGCGTCGATCGCTTCGCGCCAGGATGCCGAGCTGCGCGCGCTGCCGGCACCGAGAAGCAGCCCATCCGAGCGACGCGCGGATCGCCAGGCGTGCCCCAGCGGCCCCCCCGGGGCGCCGAGCGAAGCCGCCTCCGCCGCGGCATACGCGACCGAGTCCCACGCGACGCTCGTCCGGATCGCGCGCGCGTCGTTCACCAGGTATGCGTACAGCGCGGGCACCCGGCCGGCGTCCGAGAGCTGTCCCGAGACGAGTTCCTCCATGAACAGCGGATTGAGGGCCTGGCCGCGTCGGAAACCTCCGCGTACGTATGATCGCACGGCCTGGCGGATGCCAGTGGCGTGACCCTGCGCCCGGACGAAGTCGAGGTCGACGACATCCGCCTTGCGGATCGTGTGGGCCCACCACGCGCGATCAGCGGCCTCGATGGCGGCGCGGATTCCGGGGACGTCCCTCAAGGTGCGCCAGAGAGCCCGCGCATGTCTCAGCACGCGTTCGATTATAGGGATCCGGTCGGCGACGCTCCCTGGTGTAGTGTCGGGCACTGGTCCGCCCGAGAAGGAGAGCTGCGAGTGCCCGACGAAGCCGCCCGTGTCGGGATCGTGCTGCGCACCAAGAACCGACCATGGTTCCTGCGACGTGCGCTGGTCGACATCGTCCGTCAGGAACTCGACGACTGGAAGGTTCACATCGTCAATGACGGTGGTGACCCGGGAGATGTCGAACGCGCAATCGCGGAGCTGTCACCGGACGCTCGAGCGAGGATCAGCAGCACGCACAACCCAGCTTCACTGGGGCGCTCGACGGCTGCCAATCAGGGCGTCCAGGCGCTGGCCACAGAGTTCCTCGTCCTCCACGACGATGACGACCAGTGGCATCGGTCATTCCTCGCAGCCACGGTCGGCTGGCTCGACGCACACGCCGTGGACATCGGCGTGGTGGTCCGAACCGAGGTCGTGTACGAGCAGGAGGATCCTGACAGGCCGGGTGAGTTCGTCGTCGAGGATCGGTTGCCGTTCTGGCCCGGGCTCACCGACATCACCTACACCGATCTGCTGGCGATCAACCGCGCAGTGCCCATCTCCTTCCTGTACAGACGGGGTGTCCACGACGAGGTGGGGCTCTACCGTGCGGACATCGAGGCGGCCGAGGACTGGGAGTTCAATCTCCGCGTCGCTCTGCACCACCACATCGGCTTCCTAGACGGAGAGCCGCTTGCGTACTGGATGCACCGCGTGGGAGTCGCCGGCGAGAGTGGCAACAGCATGTTCACGCTCGCCGACGAGCACAGCCGATTCGACCGGCTGATCCGCGACGAAGCACTCAGGGCATACGCTGCGCAGCACGGACCCGGCCTGGCGCTCTACCTCTCGCGCTACATTCCCGACGTCGTTCGGGAGGAGGTCACGCGCCAGTTGGATGCCCGACCTTCAGACGGGCAGCGGATCGCGCGTCGCCTCCGGGGCATCTTCCGCGGCCGACGCTGAGCCCATCGCCCCCGATGCCACGCTCAGCACGATCAGGGTGAGCGCGCCGGCGAACGCGACGGACCCGATTATCCACACCGCCGCCGGCGACATCGGGACGTTCCACCACCATTCGGCGTCCCGCCCTGGGTCCGCCGCAAGATGGTCCAGCCCCGTGGTGTAACGCCTGATGTCGAAGTGCAGCGCGATCGATGCCGCGATCGCCAAGGATCCGGCGGCGATCCACGCTCGTGGTCCCCTCCACCATCTCTCCACATCGGGGTGGCAGCTGGCGACTCCGAGGATGATGATCAGCAGCGGGAGGATGTATCGCGGCTGCACGACCTGTCCGATCACGGCGTGGGATTGGGCGAGCAGGACGAATGGCACAGCCCAGAACGCAGCCAGCCCCAGCGCGAGCGCGATGCTCCGCCGCACGTCGAGTCGCCGGATCCCAATGAAGAACGCCGCAGCGGCGACGCTGAAGGTGGCAGCCAGCACAATGGTCGGCATAGGCGTATCGAGCCATCCCAGAGCGCCGGAGAAGACCCCGATCCACAGGGTTGGCACGTTCACGGCGTTCTCGAACAGCTGGGCGGTGGTCAGCGGCGGGGCGTCGTTCGGAAGCCCGCTGACGACGGAGCCGGCCTGGCCCGTGCTGAGGTAGAACGCAGCGGAGATGATCGCGACGACGACCGCAGCCGCTGCGGGCAGCAGTATGCGGCGCGATGGTCGAAAGCCGAGCACACCGGCGATCACAGCACCCAGGACCGCGAAGGCGGCGGCGTCCGCCCGCGCACCGGCACCGATGATCGTCGCGACGACCGCCAGGCCGATGAGCACGCCACGACGCGCGCCCGTCGGTCTGCGTCGCCCCGTAGAGGCGAGATCCACACGGTGGCCGCCGACAGCAACGCCCATGATGACGGGTTCGTGGAGGCGAGGACGAATACGCCGAGCGGAACGGCGGACGCGACCGCGGAGATCACCAGGGCGGGACGCAAGCGTGCGCGGAAGCGCCCAGAACACGGCGGTCAGCAGTCCCACGGTGAGCACCGAATTGAGAGCGCGCATCGCGAGGACCGACACCTGCACGTCGGGTCCCGCCAGCACCGACCATCGTCGCGTAGAAGAGCGGCGGATACAGCGGGCCCGCGTTCAGCCAGTCCGCCTCGGCCATCCCGGGCGCCGATCGGGTCCCAGCAGGCCGCGCTCTGCGCAGGCAGGAAGGCGTAGCAGGTGCGCGGTGGTGATCGGAGTCGGAACAAGTCGCGAGGTCCGGTGTCGGCCGGTTCGCACAGCCCTCGCGCTCGCCGAGACCGCACCAGATCGACGGAAGGTGGAAGTTGTCGTCCGGACTCGACGCCACCGGCGACGCGATAGCCCAGCTCAGGAGGGTGACCAGCAGGAGATCGGGTGTCGCCCGGCGGAGACTCCGTCTGATCCTCGAGGAGGTCGTCGGATTTCACCGTCGAATCGTAGTCACTCGGCGAGAGGCGCCAGGATAGACTCCTTCGTCGTGTCACGCGACAGCTCCCGAGTCCCCGTCCAGCCCAGGTGAAGCACCGAGTCCGCGTCAGTCGCGAACGCCGATGTCGCCGCCGATGCGCGTCGCTCGGCGACGGAACGCGCGTCTGGCACCTCGCGCAGGTGCGCGAGGGCGCCATCCTCGGCCGGGATGCATCGTCGGTCGCGGTGCCTACATCGGCACCGGCGTGTCGATGGGCGACAACTGCAAGGTGCAGAACTACGCGCTCGTCTACGAGCCCGCGGTGCTGGACGACGGCGTCTTCATCGGACCCGCGGTCGTGCTCACCAACGACACCTACCCGCGCGCGATCAACCCGGACGGCTCGCTGAAGAGCGCCTCCGACTGGGAGCCCGTCGGCGTGACCATCGGCGCGGTGCTTCGATCGGCGCTCGCGCGACGTGCGTCGCACCCGTGACGATCGGGCGCGTGGGCGACTGTCGCGGCCGGCGCGGTCGTCACGCAGGACGTTCCCGACTTCGCCCTCGTCGCCGGCGTGCCGGCGCGACGCATCGGATGGGTCGGCGCGCGGGCGTCCGCTCTGGCCGAGTCCGACGCTGAGGCCGGAATCTGGATCTGCCCGAGCAACGGGTGCTACGATACGTGGAACGACGGGCGACTGCTCGAGGAGGACGAATCATGACCGACTTCATCCCCGCCGCAAAACCGCTGATCGGCGACGAGGAGCGCGACGCCGTCGATCGCGTGCTGCGTCAGCGGCATGGTCGCACAGGGGCCGGAGGTCGCGGCATTCGAGGCGCGAGTTCTCCGAGCACTTCGTGGAGGGCCGGCCGTCGTCGCGGTGAACTCCGGGACCTCGGGACTGCACCTCGGTCTGCTGGCGTCCGGGGTCGCGCCGGGCGACGAGGTCATCGTGCCGTCGTTCACGTTCGCGGCGACGGCCAATTCCGTGGCTCTCACCGGTGCGACGACCGGTCTTCGCGGACATCGACCCGAGCACGTTCAGCCTGGACCCTGCCGCCGTCGAGGCTGCGGTCACGCCCCGCACCAGGGCGATCATGCCGGTTCACCTCTACGGCCACCCGCTCGCGATGGCCGACCTCGTCCGCATCGCCGACGAGCAACGGCACTCGATCGTACGAGGACGCCGCGCAGGCGCATGGCGCGGCGCTCGACGGGAGTGCCGGTCGGCACGTTCGGCGACGTTCGCGATGTTCTCGCTGTACCCGACGAAGAACATGACGCTCGGCGAGGGCGGGCATGGTCTCCACGGTCGACGCCGAGATCGCGCGTCGCGTGCGTCTGCTGCGCAATCAGGGCATGGAGCGTCAGTACGAGAACGAGGTCGTCGGATTCAACGCGCGGATGACCGACATCCACGCCGCGATCGGCCGAGTGCAGCTGACGAAGGTTGACGGGTGGACCGCGGCGCGCCGAGCCAACGCGGCCTTCCTCGATGACAACCTGCGCGGCGTGGTCGTCCCGCCGGTGGCCGAGGGCGCGACGCACGTGTACCACCAGTACACGATCCGGGTGCCCGAGGACCGCGACGGGTTCGTCCGCGCGCTCAAGGAGGAGTACTCGATCGGCAGCGGGGTCTACTACCCGATTCCGAACCACCGGCTGCCCTCGCTGACGCACTTCGCGCCTGGTCTCGAGCTGCCTCGAGACCGAGCGCGCGGCGAGCGAGGTCGTCTCGCTCCCCGTGCACCCGTCGCTGAGCGCCGGGGACCTCGATCGCATCGTCGATGCGGTCAACGCTCTCGCGGGAGCGGGCGCCTGATGGCCGCGCTGAAGGCCGGCCTGCTGGGGCTCGGCATGATGGGTCGCCACCACGCGCGCGTCCTTCACGACCTGGACGGCGTCGAGCTCGTCGCCGTCGCCGATCCGGTGGCGATCCCCACCGCGTTGCCGGCGGCCTGGATGTGCAGCCCGACGTCGAGGCGCTCATCGCGCAGGGGATCGACATCGCCGTCGTCGCCATCGCCGACACGGTTCCACGCCGAGGCCGCGTTCGCGCTCGCCGATGCCGGAGTGCACGCCTCGTCGAGAAGCCGATCGCCGATGACACCGAAACCGGTCACCTCGTTGCCGACGCATTCCGCCGGCGCGGCCTGGTCGGAGTGGTCGGTCACGTCGAGCGATTCAATCCCGCGCTGCAGCAGCTGCGCAGGCGACTCGGCGAGGGCGACATCGGCGAGGTCTACCAGATCGCGACGCGCCGCCAGAGCAGCTTCCCCGGCCGCATCGGCGACGTCGGGGTGGCCAAAGACCTCGCGACGCACGACATCGACCTCACTGCCTGGGTGGCACAGTCGCAGTACGTCTCGGTGTCCGCTCAGACGGCGCACAAGAGCGGTCGCGCGTCACGAGGACATGATCGCGATCACCGGACGGCTGCGCAGCGGAATCGTCGTGAACCACCTCATCAACTGGCTGAGCCCCATGAAGGAGCGGGTCACCGTGGTCACCGGCGAGCGCGGGACGTTCATCGCCGACACGGCGACCGGCGACCTGACGTTCTACGCGAACGGCACGGTTCCACTCGAGTGGGAGTCCGTCTCGACGTTCCGCGGAGTCTCCGAAGGCGACGTCACGCGGTTCGCGTTCGCGAAGACGGAGCCGCTGCGGGCCGAGCTCGAGGCGTTCCGTGACGCCGTGCGCGGCGAGCCGACGGAGCTGTCGACGATGGCGGAGGCAGCCCATACCCTCGAGGTCGTCGAGTCCGCACTGCGATCCCGGCCGAGGAGGGCGGCGCGCTCGTGACTACGGAGTGCGTGGTGGCCTAGCGTCGGTCTCCTCGGACGTCGTGTCGGCCTCGTCGAAGGGCGGAATACGTCGGAGTGGACGGCGTCGCCTGGATGTCCAGCTGCAGGGCGCTGATCAGCAGCTGGGTCCCGAGCATGAGCGGCAGGGCGGCGAGCATCACGGTGGCGGCTGTCGCGATCACCGAGCCGGCGATCTGGAAGATGAGCCAGATGCTCACGATCACGCCGAAACCGAAGAGCAGCGAGTCCCACGAACAAGAGCAGCGCGATCGGCGAGAACGACCAGAGGACGTAGCGGTACCAGATGCGATTCCAGAAGCCGACGGTGAGCCGGCTGATGAGCTCCGGGATCGACGTGGCGCAGCTTGATGCTGGACACCTCGTCGCCGTAGACCGCGGGAATCGGGACGTCGACGGCGGGCACCTGCAGGATGTTGAGGTGGATCAGCAGGTCGTTCTCGAAGCTGTAGCGCTTCGCGATCGCGGTCCAGCGGCACGCGGCTGAGGACGTCGGAGCGAATCGCGGTGTAGCCGTTCTGCGGATCGAAGAGGTGCCAGTAGCCGGACGCCAGCTTCGTCATGAACGACAGCACGATGTTGCCGAAGACCCGGTAGCCCGGCATCCCCTGAACGACTCGGGCGAGTAGAAGCGGTTCGCCTTCGCGAATCCGTAGCCGTCCGTCGGTCACCGGGTCGAGCAGCTGCGGACAGGTAGGCGGGATCCATCTGGGCGTCGCCGGCCATGATGACGTTGACGTCGCTGCCCAGTGCCATCGAGCGCGGCCTTGTGACCGGTGATGATCGCGCCGCCCACGCCCTGATTCACCTCGTGGCGGATCAGCGTGACCCGAGCGTCGCCGACTGCGCTCGACCGCCCCGCTCGTGTCGTCGGGGCTGCAGTCGTCGACGATGACGATGTGATCGACGTAGTCGGGCATCGTCTCGATCACCGTGCCGATCATCAGCTCTTCCTTGTACGCGGGCACGACAGCCGCGATCACGGCGCCTTTGTACATCTGGTTCCGACTTTCCGGTGCGAGCGAACACCCAGTAGCGGTAGACGAAGTAGTTGCTGATCGTGGTCACGATCACTGCGATGACCTTACCGACCAGCCATGGAGCGCCGATCGCAGCGATCGCCGCGACGATGGCGGTGGTGACGACGGTGTTGAGCGCGACGAGGATGGCGTATCGAACGACGCTGGGCGCCACCGACTCGGCGGAGCGAAAGGCGACCGTCCGCTGCAGGGAATAGGTCACCACGAAACTCGTAAGGAACGCGACGGGCGTGGCGATCACGAGTGGAACGCGCAGCGCCTCGTGCAGGATCCACAGGAATCCGGCGTCGAAGACGAAGGCGAGCCCGCCGACCGTCAGGTAGCGCACAGCGCTGTGGGACCACGCCCGCCCGATGAGCCCAGGACGGCGCTGTCTGGGCTCGGCTGTCATGAAACCATTCTGTCAGGTGCGACCTGGACGACTCCTCGGCAGCATTCCCCAGCAGTGCGGGCCCGTCGCAGCGCCGGCCATTGCCCTGCGTAAACTGAGCCGAGCGATGAAGGTCGACTCCCAGCCGCAGCGGCCTATGGTTGACGGTCGACCGCCGCTCACGACTGGAAAGGCTCTCGCCCGTGACCCTCCTGAATCTGCTGTGGGCCGCGTTCGTCGGGCTCGGGATCCTGGCCGTGATCGGCGCTCCGCTCGCGTGGGCCGTAGGACTGCGGGGCTTCTGGATCGTCGCGGCCGCCGCGCCGTTCGCGATCACGATCATCGGAGGCACTGCGGTCGTGGCGGCGTGGGTCGGCCTGCCCTGGTCGCTCCTGCCGGTCATGCTGATGACGCTCGTGGTCGGCGGTGCGATCTACCTGATTCGTCGGAGGGTGTCACCGCGGACGTCGCCTTCGGTGAAGGGGCGAGTGGACGGCTGGCTGATCGTCTCGCTCGTCGCTGCGGGATTGATCATCGCTCTGCGCGTCGTGCAGATCATCGGCGCACCGGATCACATCTCGCAGACGTTCGACAACATCTTCCACCTCAATGGGGTGCGGTTCGTCCTCAACGAGGGCAACGCGTCTTCGCTCCATCTGGGCTCCATGACCAGCCCGAGAGGCACCCTTCCGTTCTATCCCGCCGGGTGGCACGCACTCACGAGCCTGGTGGTTCAGCTCAGCGGCGCCACGATCCCGGTGGCGGTCAACGCGGTGACGCTCGTCGTGTCCGCCGTCGTGTGGCCCGTATCGGCGGTGCTGCTGACGCGCACTCTGTTCGGCGGGCATCCCGCCGTCACGGTCGCTGCGGCGCTGCTGTCCGCATCCGTCCCCGCATTCCCGATCCTGCTCATGGACTACGGGGTGCTCTATCCCCTCCAGCTCGGGCTCTCTCTCACCCCCGTGGCCCTTGCGGCGACCTTCCACCTGCTGGGCCTGGGTGATTCGCGGCAGCCGAAGGAGTGGGGATGGTGGGCCCTCGTCCTCGTCGGTGTCATCCCGGGTGTGACCATCGCCCATCCCGGTGCCTTCGTCGCATGGCTGGCCCTCTCGGTCCCGATGGCCGGGCTCTTCGCGTGGCGATGGTTCTCGCGAGCCCGCACCCCCGGCCGCAAGGTGATCGTGGTCGGCGCCGTGGTGGCGTACCTGGTGGCGGGCGTGATGCTCGTGCGAATCCTGCGCCCACCCCTCGAGGCGCGTCTGTGGCCGACTCAGATGTCGGTGCTGGATGCGATCGGGCAGATGCTCGCGGTGTCGGCCTGGTATCTGGTCCCGGCTGTGGTGGTCGGCTCAGCCATTCTGCTCGGAATCGTGTGGGCCGTCATCGATCACACGAGAGCGTCCCTTCTCGCGCTGGCGATGTACGTGATCGGGGTCGGCCTGTTCGTCGTCGTCGCATCTCTGCCGTTCCCCCAGGTGCGCGATGCCCTCACCGGCAGCTGGTACAACAACCTGCCGCGGCTGGCCGCGCTGAGCGTGCTTCCGATGATCCCTGTCGGCGCTTACGGTGTCGCACGGACGTGGCAGACGATTCTGGCGCTGCCGCCGCTCCGTCGCGGCGTCGCGTCGCTTCCGCCGACGGCGCGCGGTGTCCTCACCGCCGTGGTGGCGACGGCGCTCGCACTCCTGCTCCAGGGACCCGCGATGCAGCGGGCGGTCGACTGGGCCTGGCCGCAGTATCGGCTCGATGCGAATTCGCCGCTCCTCACGAGCGACGAACACGCGCTGCTGGAGCGTGTCGACGAGCACGTGCCCGAGGGCGTGGCGATCGCCGGCAGCGCCTGGACCGGCACGTCGCTCGCGTATGCCATCGCGAATCGCCCGGTCCTCATGCCGCACACCCTGATGGACGTGTCCGACCCCATCGCCGCCGTCAACGACGGACTGGACTCCGCTCAGTCGGGCGACGCCGTCTGTCGAGCCCTGGCCGACCTCGACGTCGGCTTCGTGCTCGACTTCGGCAGCCAGGAGGTTCATCCCGGTAAGCATGACTTTCCCGGGCTCGATGAGCTCGCAAGGTCCGAGGCGGTACGGCTCGTCGACAGCGAAGGGGCTGCGCGCCTGTATGAGATCGTCGCCTGCGGCTGAGCGATCGTGGCAAAACCCCTCGGATAGACTGAGCGAACTATGACGGAGCCGGACGATCGAGTGCTTGTCATCGTTCCGGCTTGGAACGAGATGCGCAGCGTAGGCACCACCGTTCGAGAGATCCGAGCCGCCGACCCGGCCTTTCACGTCGCCGTCGTCGACGACGGATCCACCGATGCCACCGCCACTGAGGCGAGGGATGCCGGCGCCACCGTGCTCAGCCTGCCCTTCAACCTCGGGGTGGGCGGAGCCATGCGGACGGGATTCACCTATGCTCAGCGCCTGGGCTACTCGCGCGCGATCCAAGTTGATGCAGACGGGCAGCACAATCCCGCCGACATCCGGCTCGTGCTTTCCGGCCTCGAGCGCGCGGACATCTCCATCGGCGCCCGTTTCAGCGACGTCGGCGATTACCAGGTCCACGGCCCGCGTCGCTGGGCGATGGTGTTCCTCGCGAGTGTGATCTCCCGCGTCGCCGGCACCAGACTCACCGATGTGACGAGCGGTTTCCGGGCCGCCGGACCTCGCGCGATCGATCAGTACGTGCGGTACTACCCGGCGGAGTATCTCGGCGACACGATCGACTCGCTGGTGGCAGCTTGTCACGCCGGCCTGAGCGTCA